>CAWJLQ010000013.1:0-61396 GCA_963843705.1 uncultured Actinomycetes bacterium | reverse complement strand
CATTCCAAGGCGGCTGCGTGCCGGATTGCGAGTCGGGTGCGGCATGGTCAGCGTTCGAGGCCGATGCCGCGGCTGACCTCACGTTGGAGTTCGGCGAGGCGGCGGAGGGTGCGGAGTGGAGCGGCGTCCTGGTCTCGGTTGAGGGCGGCGAGCATGCGGACGTGGTCGCCAATCGAGGCGACCGAGGGGCGAACGCCGTGGCCAAGCGGCTCGCGGCTGGCGCCGCGCCGGAGGTCGTCGTAGCCATTGGTGCCCGCCGGTTGGGGGATGACCTTGAGCTCACCTGCATCAGTGTGGAGTTGGATGAGCGGCTCGGCGCCGACGCTCTGCTCGAGGTCGAGCTGTCGGCCGTCCATTCGGCGGGCGTTCAGATCCTGAAGCGTGAGACCAAGTCGGCGCAGGTTCTCGGGTCTGGTGGAGGGGACGATGTCGACACCGTCGGTCAGCTCGTCGCTGCCCTGGATGACACGACCGAGCGCACCGATCACGATGTAGGTCACCCGGTGGCGGTCGAGCGCCTGGAGAGCTGCGATTGGGTCGAAGTCGGAACCGGGGGGCGACGGCATCAGCGTCGGCGTGCTTTCAGCATCGCCTGCAGGCGCTCTTGCGGCGAACGGTCAAGCGCGGCTCGCAACGGCGCATCGTCCTCTGTGTTCGCCGAATAGGGGACGAGCGTCGGGTCGAGGTCGAAACCACACGCCCGGACGACTTCGCGCAGCGTCTCGAAGCTCGGCTGGACGACGTCTCGCTCCCACCGAGCGAGCTGCGCGCGATCCTTGCCGCTCCGCGCCGAGAGCTCGACCTGTGAGAGCCCTGCCCGCAGTCGCGCTTCCCGGATCAGCATGCCACTTGTCACTTCGTCATCCTATCTGACTGTGGACGAAGGAACCAATGAGACTAATATGCTACGGTCTAGGAATGCCGCGGGTCGCGCCTGAGCAGTTGAACCTCGAAGCAGCCCACGGCTCGTTGCAGCAAAAGGCCCCGGAGGGCACGGTCACCGAGGTTCGGGCGGCAGGCGGGCAGAACATCGACCGAGGCTCCCGATCGTCACGCCGCCCAGCCGCCGCCAAGCTGCTGGAGACGAACGGCGCACTGCTCACGCGCTCACACCTGCGCGACCTGGGCCTGGAGCGACGCGCGATCGACGCGGTGTTCCGCGCCCTGCCCGTTGTCGCGCTTCCTGGATACTCGCGACCGATGATCCGCGCAGACCAGTACCTTGAGCTCGTCGCCCAGCACACCTACCGCGACGACCGCGTGCGCCCGTCACATGCCTAGCGTCTGGATTGAACGACGAGCGACCGCGGGCGGGGGTACCCGCTACCTGGTCAAGTACCGCCTCGGCGGCCGCGAAAGCGCACACCGCTACGCCGGCTCGTTCCTGACCAGACGCGACGCTATCGCCCGCAGCCGTTGGGTGGCGGGCGAGCTGGCCGCCATGCGCGTTCCCCGTCTCAGCCAGCTCGAACGCTCCGCACCGGCGCTGACGTTTGCCGACGCGGCAGAGCGCTGGCGCGCATCGAGGCTCGACGTCGCCGACCAGACCGCCGTTGGGCATCGTGTCCAACTCAGCCGCGTTCTGCCACTGCTCGGGTCGCGCCGGGTTGACGAGATCACGACCGCCGACGTGGCAGACCTCGTCGCCGCCCTCCACGCCGCCGGCCGCAAGCGAGAGACGATCCGCAAGAGCCTGACTGTGGTCGCGCAGGTGCTCGACCATGCAGGCGTCAAGGACAATCCCGCCCGTGACCGTGTCCACGTGCGACTCCCCCGCGAGGAACGCCACGAGCCCACACCACCGACTGCAGACCAGATCGAGGCCGTCCTGCGCCTCATGCCACACCGCTACACACTGGCAGTGCTCGCCCTCGACGCGACAGGGATGCGCGTCGGCGAGCTCGAGGAGAAGGGCCTGCTGTGCGGCGACCTCGACGAGCCGAACACGCGCTGGCGCATCCGCCGCGCGGTCGAGAAGGGCCGCCGCGGCCGCTGGGTGTCGCTCCCACCTGATCTGTTCGCCGCAGTCATCGCGACGCTCCCGCCACGCGAGGACCGCGCCGCGGACCGACCGGTCTTTCCCGGCCTCACCCAGGAACGTCTGCGGACCGCGATCGCGCGCGCCTGCAAGGCATCAGGGACGCCGATCTGGTCGCCGCACGACCTGCGCCACCGCCGGATCAGCCTCTGGCATCGGCAGGGCGAGACCTGGGCCCTGATCGGGGCCCGCGTCGGCCAACGCTCCCTCTCCGTCACCGCCGACACCTACACCCACGTGCTCCTGGATGACCGCGAGCTCGACCACGCTCAGCTCGTCGACCGGCTGAGCGCCGCACCGAGCTGACTCGATTGCAGGCCCAGCTCCCGCGGGGCCTGCAAACCCTCAAGCGGTCCCGCTGACACGCGATTTCCGTGGGGGCACCGGTGGGGGCACGCCACGCGCAAACGCGGTCACCCGGACACACCTGACCCGCATAACCATGCGCTTTTCGGGCACCGGCGCAGCGCCGGATGGGCCGTGCAGGGATCGAACCTGCGACCTTGGGATTAAAAGAACCTTCGGCTTGCTTGCCGGATCTCGGCGAGTCGGCGTTCGTGGCTTTAGATGGCGAGTTGGGTCTGTCCGGGGAGGGCGGGGTCTCGGCTGGTCTCGGCGGGTCTTGGTGACGCGTGGTTGACACCGGGGCTGCAGGTGATGGCGTCGAGGAAGGATGGGTCGGGGGCGTCGTCGGGGAGGAGGTGGACGTAGGTGGCGAGGGTGAAGGCGGGGGAGTGGTGGCCGAGCCAGTGTTGTACCTGTTTGGCGTTGGCGCCGTGGCGGAAGAGCAGGGTGCCGCAGGTGTGGCGCAGGGTGTGCCAGCCGATCCAGGGGACACCGGCTTTCGCCGCGGCGGGCTTGAGGATGCGCTCGGACAGGTTCGCCGGGTCGGGGGGCGTTTGGGCGCGGCTGGGGAAGACGAGCGCGTCTGGTGGCGGGGTGTCGGGTCCGCGATGCTGGGAAAGTCTGTGGGCCATGCCCGGGGTCAGCGGGATGGTGCGGCGGCCGTAGCGGCTCTTTGGTGGGGCGTAGGCGTTTCGATACCAGCGACGCTCGACGCGGAGCCGCCGCGTGGTGAGGTCGATGTCTGCCCATCGCAGGGCGACGGCTTCGCCGATGCGAAGGCCGGTGTGAGCGACGAGCTCGACGAACAATCGCCAGCGGTCGGGGACGTGGGTGAGGAGGCGGCGGAGTTCATCCTCGGTGAGCGCCTTGGGCTTGTCGTGATCCGTGCCGGTCTGGTGGGCCGTGGCGATGCGGAGGCCGGCTGCGGGGTTGGTGCGGATGAGGCCGTCCTCGAGGGCTGTGGCGAGCAGGGCGCGGACGGGGGCGACGGCCAGGCGGACCGTGGCGGGGCGAACGCCTCGGGAGTGGATGTGGGCGGCGTAGGCCTTGATGTCGCGCGGCTCGATCTCTGCTAGGCGCAGGCGGCCGAGGAAGGGGATCGCGTCTGCTTCCAGGTCGCGCTTGTAGTCGGCGATCGTCTCGGGGCGGATGCCGCGGCTGGTGCGGCCCTGATAGGTGGTGGTCCACGTTTTGGCGTAGTCGGCGAACGTGATCCGGCCGAGCGCGCGGTACTCGCCGCGGGCGACGTCTGCCAGCATGGCGGCGCGCAGGGCACGGGCTTCGGCCAGGGTGGCGGCAGAGCGTTGCCGCTGGCGGCCCTGCGGATCGCGGTAGCGAACGGCGTAGCGGCTGCCACGGCGATACACACCGGGCGTCGAGGTCGAGACCAGCCGAGCGCCCATCACCCGCGCCCGGCGCGACGACCAGGCGGCGCCGTGAGGCCGATGTAGGCCTCCACCTCGTCGCGCCGCACGAGCGTGCGCGACCCGTCCTTGTACCGCGTCAGCCGGCGCTGGCAGAGCAGATCGTCGATGCGGTGGCGCTTGCAGCGCAAGAGCGCCGCGGCCTCCGGGATCGTCAGCAGCGGCGATCGGGGCGTCTCGTACCCGTAGTGCTCGGCAAGCAGCTCGGCGGCGCGGCGGGCGATCGTCTCCACCACCTCCGCCGGCAGCGACACCACCACCGCCGCGCCCACCGATCCGTCTACCCCGAACCCGTCCATCCTTCCGCCTACTGTAACACATATGTCTAACAGAGCAGAAGGTGGTGAGGTCGAGTAGGCTGGCCGGCGTGACCAGCGGCGAGCTCCTGCGCCAAGCACGATTACGAGCCGGCCTCTCCCAGGACGAGCTCAGCCACCGCGTCGGCATCCACCGCTCCCAGATCGCCCGCTGGGAACGAGACGCCGTCCAACCAACACTCGAGACCGTCCGCCAACTCGTCCGCGCCTGCGGATATGACCTCCCCATGCACCTCGTCCCCTACGACGACACCGGCGACGACGCCCTGCGCGAAGCGCTCGTGCTCTCGCCCCAAGAACGCGTGGCCCGGCTGCTCACCCGCCTCAACACTCCGACCGGAACCAAGACGCGATGACACCAGAGCAGTTCGACCCGCTTGGCATGCTGGCGGCACTCGAGCGACGCCGCGTCGCCTACCTCATCATCGGCGCCTTCGCCGACGTCATCCACGGCACCGACCAGCTCACCCGCGGCCTCGACATCACCCCCTCCCCCCGCCCCGAAAACCTCACCCGCCTCGCAGCCGCCATCACCGACCTCGACCCTGCGAAGGCCATGACAGCGGAGCAACTCGCAGACACCGCCGTCACCCGGGTTGACACCCCCCGCGGCCGCCTCCAGATCATCCCCACCCCCGCCGGCACCCGCGGCTACGACGATCTCCGCCGCGGCGCCACCCGCGAACCACTCGGCCACGGCCTCCGCCCCCAAGTCGCAAGCGTCGCCGACCTCATCCGCAGCCTCGAAGCACTCGACCCGTCTGCGCGTGGCGACCAGATCCAGCGCCTGCAGCGCGTCGCCGAACTCACCCGCGGCCTCACCATCGACCTCTGAGCCGGTCCGAGCCCAGCCATCACACCGCGTTCCAAGCCGCAACCGCCCGAAACCCGAGCATCCAGCAAGCAGCGCACGAATCCGAAGCGCTCAGACGCCGCCTCAGCCCCTCGCCAGTCGCGAGGAAGGCTCTACCCATCCGCCAACCGTCGCAATCTCGCACCCACACGACGCGCGCGCCGGCTCGCTGACGACCGTCCCGAACCCCGTGCAACAACGGCCACGCCGATCTGCGCCGCGACGCGAGCGCCGCGAACACGACCTGCCGTAAAGCTCCTGCGCCTCCGTCGCCCGGTCGAACTCGAGCGCGAACTGCGCACAAGCGAGCCGGGCCTCGAAGGCTGGGCATCGCAGCCCACCGTCATGGGAATCCCGACCGAATGGCTGGTGAGACGCATATGCATCATGATGCGATCCCGCCCCTCCCAGAGGCCAGCACTTCAAAGTGCATCTGTGTCTCGCTAAGTCCAGAGACCTATGGAGTCTTGGGGTGCCGAAGGTCCACCCGTTCAGAGGGTCGGGGACTCCGAATGGGTGGTGGCTCTGCAAGGGAGGTGAGTCGCGCTATAGCCTCGCGCTGATCGTCTGTGAGCGCGATCTCGGAAGGCGAGAGGCGCAGGACGAGCTGCTCTAGGTCGCGGCGTATCAGCCGGGCTGCGCTCGCGGTCGCGCGAATCGTGCTGGTTCGGCGGTCCCCGCCTGGATGGGGCAGGCGTCGGACGAGTCGACGGGCCTCGAGTCGGTCGATGAGCTTCGTCGTTGAGCCGCTGGTGATTGCGAGCAATCGGCCGAGCTGACCGGGGGTCAGCCCTTCGTGCGAACGGGTGAGGTGTTGCAGCGCCGCGTACTCGTGGGGCGTCATCCGGGCGCGCAGGCGCTGCTGAGCGGTGAGTTGCTGCCCAGCTGCGAGCAGGTGGTGGAGGAGGTCGATTGCCTCTGCGGTCATGAGGCGGGGCGGGTTCGGGATGCCAGTTTACGCCCACGGGCGGATGTACGCTGGGAGGTCCTGGGTGATACCGCTCCCCTCAACAGGCACGCAGAGTAAGTCGGTGCATCGCTCGCCAGGCCTCTTTCTTGACAGGCGAGCGGTTTTGGGTGTACCCTCATAGGAGGTGCCAGCGGGCAAGGGTCATTTCGCTGAGGCAGCGGGCTGGCGCCGGGTTGGCTGCCGCGGCGAACCGAGGGTGCGGTGAGGCGGATGGAAGGTCGCTGTTTGGAATCGTTTGCGACGGGGGCCAAGCCCAGCTCGAGCCAGCGACACTGTTGCGTCGTGGGCGCCCCGCCGGTCTCGAGGTTCGGCTACACGGCCGAATGGCCCGCCCGTTTCGCGGCGACGCGGCGAGGGCGTTGATCGGCGGCATCCCGCGAGACGCGTGCAACTCAACCAGGGAGGGGGAGAGGTGCGACGACTTCTAGTCTTGGTGGTCGTGGTCGGGGGTGTGCTGACGGGCGGTGCAGTCGCGTCGGCAACCCAGGGATCGGTGATTCCGAACACCTGTCCGAACGTCCACTACAACACGACAGCCCAGAGCGGCGACGGTCACCTGCATCGCGGTGATCGGGTGAACAACGGCATGTGGATCGAAAGCACGAACGCGTCGTGTGCCCGGGTTTCGTCGGTTTTCATAACGACGAACGACCTGACCGAGCAAGTCGAGGTCGGGTGGTTCGACTTCGAGGGTCAGCCCATATGCAGCTACACGGGCACCGGGCCTCGCGTGCTGTGGCACGCTGTAATCAACACCAAGCCGTATTGCGCCACACAGACACCGGACGCCGTTACCAAGGGTCAGTACGATCCGTTCTCGGTTGATGATCCGAACTCCGACGGCGAATGGGTGTTCCACCACAATGGAAGCCTGTTCAAGTCGCTCCATGATCCAGACATCACCCAGGGCCACCCGGTATCCAACGGCGAGCGGCACAGCACGGCGGACAGCGCATACTCGGAGTTCAAGGATCTCCAGTACGACGGTCAAAGCGGCTGGACGAACTGGAGCAACTCGGAAGGGTTCAGCCCTTCGAACACTGACCCGAACTTCTGCAACCAGTTCGACTCCGACACGCATATCGAGGTGGTGTCATGCTGACCGGACGCACACTCCGGGCGGTTGCAGCGGCGGCCGCCGCCTTCGCGCTCGCCGCGGGTGCTGGATACCTCGGCACAACAGCCCTCCACAGCGCCCCCGGCCGGCGATCGGCCGTCCTGGCGGGCGCCCAGTTGCCCATCCCGTCCGTGGGCACCGATCCGTTCGTCGCGAACGGTCGAGAGATCACACTCGCCAACGCGTCTACGTCAGCGGGGTTTCATGTTCCCGTGCCGCACGTGTCGCTGGCGAACTCGAGCAACGTGTCGAAGGTCTGGTTCGCCGCGTCGACGACCGACACCGGGACGAGCGAGCGGGAAGTCATCCTCGACTACGTCGGATCAGGAGTGCGGATCACCATCCAGCGGGCCGGCGCAGGCTTCGGCTCCGACCCCGCCGCCGCGTTCAAGCAGGAGGCATCGGACCTCGGCCTGCCTGCCAATAGCGTCCAGACGGTCGACGGAGCACCCGCCCTCGTCGTCGCCCCCGCCAACGGCGAAAACGGGTTCGTGGACATGGACCGGAACGGCATCCGGGTGGCAGTCATCGGCGCTCGCAGCATCGACGATCTCACCACGATCGCCAACTCCATCAACTAGCCCGAGCCACCACGCGGGGCCGCGACCACCAGGCCGCGGCCCCGTTCTCCTGCGAGCAGTCGGAGTCGGATGCAGCAGATTCAACCCAGTTGCCCTCTTTAAGGACAGGATGTCGACACTCCCACCCGACTCAGCGCCGTTCCGCCCTACCCAGGATCCGGCTGCAACCCTACGGCAGATCTACCCTGGTCTAATGGCTTCCGCCCGACGGCTGGTGGAATCGGACGACGTCGCAGACCTCGTGCAACAGGCGCTCGTCGAAGTCCTCGTCCGGCATCCGGAGTTTGCCGGACTGCATCACCCACTCGCGTACACACGGACGGTCATGGTTCGGATTGCGGCCAAGCAGCGGCGACCGCGTGAGGTCGAACTCACCGAGAACATCGCCGCCCGGTTAGAACCACCGCTGCATCACAACGGCGCCCAGCGCCTGGGCGATAGCAGCATCGAGCTCAGGCTTAAGGAACTCGCACCGAAACAACGAGCCTGCGTGTACCTCAAACACGTCGCCGGTCTCAGCGATCGAGAGGTCGGGACCATTCTGCACTGTCGCCCATCGACCGTTCGCAGCCAGGCGGCCCGCGGTATCCGCACGCTACGAGAGTCCGTCGAACACACTTCTGCACCACACCCATAGGAGCAAGCCATGATCGATGACAACCTTCACGACACCCTGACCGAGGCTGAGGCACAGCTCATGTACGACCGCGTCGCGCGGATGGCCGCAACCATCAGGAACAGCGAGCGGATCACCCTCCGCGACAAGATTGGGCCATTCACCGAGCAGTTCTCGAGAAGGTGGCTGGTGGTTCCGCTCGTCGGGGCTGCCGCCGCAGCCGGGATCGCCCTAGTCTCGACCACCTACCCGTCGGGCAAGGCGCCCGCTCTATCCGCCGTGGCACACATAAAGCCGCCGCTGGGGTCCTTGGCGGACCCGGGTCTTCCTGTCCCGGGGGTCGGAACCAACCCATTCGGTCCCCGCGGGAGGGAGATCGCGCTGAGTGACGCGTCAACGCTGGCGGGGTTTCATGTTCCCGTGCCGCACGTGTCGCTGGCGAACTCGAGCAACGTGTCGAAGGTCTGGTTCGCCGCGTCGACGACCGACACCGGGACGAGCGAGCGGGAAGTCATCCTCGACTACGTCGGATCAGGAGTGCGGATCACCATCCAGCGGGCCGGCGCAGGCTTCGGCTCCGACCCCGCCGCCGCGTTCAAGCAGGAGGCATCGGACCTCGGCCTGCCTGCCAATAGCGTCCAGACGGTCGACGGAGCACCCGCCCTCGTCGTCGCCCCCGCCAACGGCGAAAACGGGTTCGTGGACATGGACCGGAACGGCATCCGGGTGGCAGTCATCGGCGCTCGCAGCATCGACGATCTCACCACGATCGCCAACTCCATCAACTAGCCCGAGCCACCACGCGGGGCCGCGACCACCAGGCCGCGGCCCCGCTGCGTTGTCAGCGTGACCCGGGGTCGCCCAGCCTTCGACACCGGCAGCCCAAGTCGGTCTGCAATGACACCTTGGTTGACACCCGATGGGATCGAGGCGGCTCTGGGTGGGCGGCGTCCGCTCAACCACGCCGCTTCGCGCGATGGGCCGTACAGGGATCGAACCTGTGACCTTGGGATTAAAAGTCCCCTGCTCTACCAGCTGAGCTAACGGCCCGGGCCGCCGCCAGTGTACGTGGTAGCGTCCGCGCCCATGCTGCGGATCGGCCACCGCGGAGCGGCCGCCCTCGCGCCCGAGAACACCATCGCCGCGGTGCGCGCAGCCGTCGCCGCCGGGGTGGACGGGATCGAGTTCGACGTGTGCCCGGGGCTCGTCGTCGCCCACGATCGCGGCCATCCGGGACCGGGGCTCGGCGACTTTCTCGACGAGCTGCGCGCCCTCGCTCCCGACGACGTCATGCTGATCGTCGACGTCAAGACCGCGGGGTACGAGCGGGAGCTGCTCGAGACCTGCCGCGAGGCCGGCCTCGCCGACCGCTGCGTCTTCTCGACGGCGGAGTTCGCCGCCCTCGCCGTCCTCAACCCGCTCGCCCGCACGAGCGCGACCCTCTCCGCCGGGCGGGCGTGGCTGCCGGCGGGCTGGCGCACGCCCGCCGTGGCCATGTACCACCGCTCCGGCGCACGCGACGCGACCGTGCGCCACGACTGCGTGACGCCGGAGCTGGTCGAGGCCGTGCACGGGCGCGACGGGCGCGTCTATGCGTGGACGGTGAACACGCGGAAGGGCATCGAACGCATGCGGGCGCTGGGCGTGGACGGCGTCATCAGCGACGACCCGACCCTCTTCCACGGGGCGGTTGACGACGCCGGCGGGCCGGCCCATGTGCGATAGTGGGGAACCAATCGAGGCTCGCGGACGTACTATCCCGTAGACACGCGATGACACCGGCCGCCGACACGATCACGCAGTTCCCGCTCTCGCAGCGCGTCGTCTGGCTGCGCTACCTGGAGCAGACGCGCGAGGCGGGCGACGACTACGCCGAGGTCGAGCAGACCGCCTGGGAGGAGCTGCAGACCGCGCTCGCCCGGATCCCGCGGTCGCCCGGCGAACGCGCCTGACGCGGATATCCTGCCCGCGCGCCCCCATCGGCTAGCGGCCTAGGCCTCCGCCCTTTCAAGGCGGTAACACGGGTTCGAATCCCGTTGGGGGTACTGCCTTGCACCACAATCTCCCGCGTCGCCACGTCGCCGATCCTCCGTGCGTGAACCCTCACCCTCCGCTTTCCCGGCTCATGGACGATCTCGAAGAGACGCGGGTCGACTTGGCACGACCCTCTGTCATGACTTGGACGGTCTCCAAGTTCGGTGAGCGGCAGTACGCGATGCGAGTGCCTCGGCGGGCTTCGGCCTGCAGCGCCGCGAGGACGTGGCCCTCAATGCGTTCTCCAGGTGAGATTACGGGGATGCCCGGAGGGTAGGGCGCGACGACTTCGGCCGAAATCCGGCCGTGGGCGTCGTGGGCTGCGACGGTCTCGCGGTCGCTGAAAAATGCGTGTCGCGGCGTCACGACAGTCTCCAGCCGGAATCCTGTGAAGTCCTGCCGGCTCGGAGTCCGGGGCTCCTTGCGGTGCAACGCGATCGAGGCGGTGATTGCATCGACGAGGCGCTTGATAGCGCGGTCATCGTCTCCGACGGTCACAAGGGGCATCAAGGTGTCCCGGTCTGCGAGTTCGAGCCGCACCCCTGCCCGCCAGATGTCGCGTTCCACATCGAGACCGTCAGCGCCTGTCGCTGCGAGGGAGATCACGAGCTTGGTGGGGTCGTAGGACAGGCGGGGGTAACCGCAGGCGACGATGTCCCTGAACACTTCGACCCCATCGATTCCAGCGAGCGCCCGCTGTGCCGACGCTGCGAGCCGGACAGCTCTCGCGACGAGATCGTCGCCGTCGCTTGCCATCCGCTGGCGCATGCGATCGATGCTTGCGTAGATCGCCGCCGAAGGGCTGGTCGTGTTCAGCGCGTCGAACGCCTCATCGAGTCTGGCGAGATCAAGAACGCCTGATCGAGTCAGAAGGAGCGCGCTCTGCGTGAACGCCGCAAGGGTCTTGTGCGTGGAAACCACCTGCGCGTCCGCGCCCTGTGAAAGCGCTGTCGGCGGGACGTCCGGGTGGAACCCGAAGTGCGATCCCCATGCCTGGTCGACAACCAGCGGTATGCCGGCCCTGTGGGCGAGTTGAGATGCCCGTGAGACGTCTCCGACGACTCCGAAGAAGCTGGGTACCACGAGGAACACGGCACGGGCGTCGGGAGTCTCGCTGAGCGCCCGCTCGATCTCCGCAGCCGGAACAGTGACCGCTAACCCGGTCGAGGGATCGACTGACGGATACACCCAGACTGGCTCAAGTCCCGCGAAAACGAGGCCCATGAGGAGGGACTTGTGGAGGTTGCGAGCGACGATAACCTTGTCGCCGGGCCGCCCGACCGCGAGGGCCAGTGCCTGGTTTGCGTGTGTGGATCCGTGCACCGAGAAGCGGCAGTGCTCAGCGCCCCAAAGATCGGCCGCGAGCGCCTCGGCCCGTTGGAGAACACCCTCCGACAGGTGCCCGTCGTCGGCACCGGTGGCGAGTGGAAGGTCGAGTGCAAGCAGCGCGTCGGCGAACTCTGGGGAGCGCTTGTGGCCAGGAGTCGTGAACGGGAAGATGTCGCTCGCGGCCAGGACACGGTCGACGGCCGTCGCGAGCGGAGCCTCGAACTGGGACACGTCATTCACCACGCTGGCCGTCCAGTAGGCCGGCGCTACGGAAGAC
Organism: uncultured Actinomycetes bacterium; assembly: GCA_963843705.1. Classification (GTDB taxonomy): domain Bacteria; phylum Actinomycetota; class Thermoleophilia; order Gaiellales; family JAICJC01; genus JAICJC01. Next base: position 49,495 of record CAWJLQ010000013.1, on the reverse strand, counting down.
AAGCGCATCGAGTTGCTCGCGAGCCGTCTCGACGCGGTCGATCCGTTGGCGCATCGAGGCACTGTTCGTGGCCACGAGGTCGCCGATGATCGTGTCGAGAAGCGCGACTACCGACGCATACGAGTCCACCAAGTGAGGCCCTTCGACTTCCGCGACCAGTGTGTGATCGGCGTGGTGCGCCGCGGGCGAAAGGTAGGGATCGGTGACAACAATGACTTTGCCGCGGCGGGCCTTTGTGTAACGCGCCGCGAACTCCGCTTCGGGGTGGTAACGGCGGAAGTCGAATATCACGACCGCGCTGCCGCGCCCGACATGGGCGATCTCGTCCGGCACGTCGGCCGTAGAGAGGAGTATCGCGCCCGGCCGGATCAGGCGGAGGTGCGCATGGAGGTAGACGGCGAGGGCCTGCGAAAATCGACCGCCGAGCACAGAGACGGACGACGCCTCGTTGAGCAGGGTGCGCAGGGCGCGGATCGAGTCGGGTGTCAGCCGGTGGAGCGTCGCTGCGACGTTGGTGGCCTCAGCCTGGATTACCGCCTCGATCAGGTCATGCTCCGACGAGGCTGGGGCGAGGGTGTCGTACGGCGACCGCGACCTACCCTCGAGTTCGGCGCGCACGGCCTCGTGGAACTCGCGCAGGCTGGCGAAACCGAGCTTGCTGACAAACCGGATCACCGAGGCGGAGGACGAGCCCGCTACCTCGGCAATCGCGGATGAGCTGCGGGTTGCCGAGGCGGGATAGGAGCCCAGAATCGCGCGTGCAACCCGAGTCTCGGCGGGCGTCAACGTGTTGATGGAGTCGAGGATGAGCTGCTCCAGGGAGATGGCCGGCTGCATTCAGAGCAGTCTAATGCTCTGATCAGTTTTCGCCAGTCTTGACAGATGTGATCGAAAATGAAACGCTCGCGTCGATGGCGGCGCTCGCGAACTTGAGTGGATCCCCGGCCGGGCTCGCACAGACCGTGCGGCGTGAGGCGGTGGATGGGCTGGGGCTCGCGCTTGCCGATCTCGAACAGTGGGTGTCGGTCGATAGCCCGAGCGACGACCGTGACGCGCTCGACGACCTGGCGGGAAGGATCGCCGGACGGATCGAGGGCTACGGCGCGAGCGTCGACCTCATCAGCACCGAGGAGGGCGCCTACCTGCACGGCGCGCTTGTCGGCGCCGGCCGGGCACGGATCGCGCTGCTTGGCCACCACGACACGGTCTTCCCGAGCGGAACCGCACGCGAATGGCCGTTCACGATCGACGGTGATTTCGCCCGTGGCCCCGGCGTCGCCGACATGAAGGGCGGCCTCGTGGTGGCCGGTCAGGTCGTTCGCGTGCTCGCCCAGCACAGGAACAGCTTTGGCCACATTGAGTTCGTGTCCGTACCCGACGAGGAGCTTCGCGAGGGCGCGTTTCGCACGCTCGACCGACTGCGCGACTTCGACGCCGTCCTCTGCATGGAGTGCGGCCGGCCCGGTAACGGCGTCGTCACGGCGCGTAAGGGTGGCCAATGGATGGCGATCGCAATCGACGGTCTGGCGGCACATGCCGGGGTGGCCGCCGGCCGCGGGCGAAACGCCTTGATTGCGGCCTGCCATGAGGTGCTGCGCGCGACGGAGGTCGACGGGGCGCGCGAGGGCCTATCGGTCAACCCGACGCTCCTCTCCGCTGGAGAGGTGCTGAACTCGGTGCCCTCACACGCCGCCATCCGGATCGACGTTCGAGCGTGGCGTGCGGACGACCTCGACTGGGCGGTCACCGAGGTGGCGAGATTCGGCAATCACCCGGGGATTCGAATCCGCGTCGACCCGGGAGTTCGGGTGCCTCCCTTCGAGCGCTCCGCGGCCGTCGAAGGGCTGTTCCGCGCAGCTGCGGATATCGGCCGTGCGCTGGAGACGCCGATCGTCGAGGTGGCAACCGGAGGCGTTTCGGACGCCAGTTGGACAGCCGGTCTCGGAGTTCCCACGCTCGACGGTCTCGGCCCGATCGGAGAGGACGACCACAGCCCCGCCGAACGAATCATGGTGTCGTCGATCGCAGACCGCGTCGCTCTGGTCGCGGGCGTGATTGCCACCATCGAGGACCGCAAGCGATGACGCGCTTCACCGGAAAGAGCGTCGTCGTCACCGGCGGTTCGAGTGGCATCGGCCGGGCGATCGTGCACGCGTTTGCGGGCGAGGGAGCGTCCGTACTCGCGCTCGGCCGGGACCGTACGCGCCTCGCCGAACTCGAAGCGGCGCACCCCTCCGGGAGCGTCACCACACTCGCCATCGATCTCCGCGAGACCACCCAGCTCATCCAGGGCCTCGAGGAACGAGTGTCGCGGTGCGGCCGCGTCGACATACTCGTCAACTGCGCGGGGGTCGTCTTCGACGAGCCGATTCTGGAGATCTCAGCCGAATCGTGGGCAGAGACGCTCGCGACCAACCTCAGCGCGGTGTTCTTCGCCAGCCAGTGGGCGGCCAAGCAAATGGCGGCGAGCGACGGGGGAGCCATTGTGAATATCGCCTCGATCGACGCGTTCGTCGCAGAGTCGCCGGCAGCGCACTACTGCACGTCGAAAGCAGGCGTCGTCATGCTAACCCGCTGCTTTGCGTACGAGCTGGGGCACGCGGGTGTCCGTGTGAATGCGGTCGCGCCGGGCCTCACCGCCACTCCCATGACGATGGGCGACGGCGGTCAGGAGGCGAGGACTTTCTTTGATAGCTACGTGCAGAGGATCCCGCTGCGGCGGCCGAGCCTTCCAGAGGAACAAGCACGTGTGGTGCTCTTCCTCGCGTCCGACGACGCGTCGTACATCAACGGCGAGACCATCGTCGTCGACGGAGGCCAGTTGAAGGGTTTCTGGTCAACGCCGCCGGCCGAGATCCGTACCGCGTCCTACGCCGACTACGCCGGGTACCGGCATGCGACCGGCGAAGGGGAGGCGCCTTGACCGAACAGCCGAGCCGCCGTGTTGCCGAACTCGAGAGCCAGGGGGCGCGATTTGTCCACATGACCCTCGTCGATAACGCCGGCATCACGAGGATGAAGATGATCCCGCTCCGCCGCCTTGCGGCGGTCGCCGAGGCGGGCGTCGGAATGTCAACCCTGATCGGGATCTTCACAGTCGACGATCACGCCGCCTACCTGCCTGGGTTCTACGGGCTCGAAGGTCCGGCCGGTGACTTTCGTATGGTGCCCGACGTTGACGCCGCTGTGAAGCTGAGCGGACCCGACGGGTTGGCGTGGGCACCGGTGGATCAGATCCATCAGGAGGGGCAGCCAACACCGACGTGCCAGCGAACATTCCTCAAGAACATGGAGCGAGCGGCGGCCGCGCGCGGACTCGGGTTCAAGATGTCGTTCGAGGTCGAGTTCACCCTACTCCCGCGAGAGCGCGCGTTACACGTCTGGCCTGCCTTCAGCGCCGCCGGACTGCTCGAGGTCGAGGCGTTCGCGACCGACCTGGTGGTCGCGCTCGAAGCACAGGACGTCCACGTCGATCAGATCCAAGCCGAAGCGGGTCCCGGCCAGTTCGAAGTCGCCATGACGGCGGTCGAACCCTTGCGGGCCGCCGATCGGCACGTGCTCGTTCGCCTGACCATCCGCCGAATCGCAGCGGCGCACGGCCACGACGTCTCCTTCGCTCCGGCGATGGCTGCATCCGAGGCCCTAGGGAACGGATGCCACATCCACTACAGCATCTGGCAGGGCGACGAGAACCTGTTTGCCTCCGGTGAGAAGGAGTGGGGCATCTCGCAGCAGGGCGAGGCGGCGGTTGCCGGCCTCCTACACCGGCTGCACGAGTGCTGCGCGATCTTCGCACCGAGCGTCTCCAGCTACCAGCGCCTTCAGCCGGGGCACTGGTGCGGGGCCTACACCACCTGGGGTGTCGACAACCGGGAAGCGGCGCTGCGCCTATCGCGAGGCATGCATACCCGCCGCGCGACAGGAGCGAACTTCGAGCTCAAGCCGGCCGACAACGCCGCCAACCCGTACCTCGCAGCCGGGATCATCATCGCCGCAGCCATGGCGGGGATCGACGCCGACGAGAGGCTGCCGGCAGCCATCCAGGCCGACCCGGCGACGCTCACTCCGGAGGAGCTCGCGGCCGGCGGCGCACGGCGCTTGCCGGCAGACCTCGGTGAGGCGACCGAGGCGATCGCGAGCTCGCGGTTCGCCAAGGAAGCCCTCGGCGATGAGGAGCACGCCGCATTCGTCGCAACGCGACGGAACGAATGGGCGACCTTCGGCGATCAGGACCGCACGCAGATCGTCGCGTTTCATGAGCTTCTTTATGGATAGGCGACCGCCACATCGAGCCGGAATCCGTTTAGTTCTACTCGAAGGAGGAGGGGACTCATGAGCACATCGGACATCACAACCGAATCAGTCGGCAGCACCCCGGTGCGCGGCAAGCTGCGAAGGAACTTGAGCATCTGGGGAGCTGTGGGTGTCGCGCTCGGATTGATGGCGCCGAGTCTCGCGATCAACCTCAACCCGCAGGCGCCCGCGCTTCACGTTGGGCGCGCCGTCCCGCTCGTATTCCTCCTTTCCCTGATCGGCGTCATGCTGGTCGCGTACGGGTTCATCAGGCTCTGTCAGAGCTTCCACCACGCCGGCTCGGTGTACGCGTTCATCGGCGTGACGGTCGGACCGCGAGCCGGCTTCGTCTCCGGCTGGACGTTATTCGGTACCTACCTGGCGTACACGGCGACGTCGGTGGCAGCCTTCGGGCTGTTCATCCAGCAGTTCTGCATCGATACCGGGATTTGGAAAGGCGCGAGCTGGGTGCTCTTCTCATTCGTCGCCTACGTCGTCATCTGGGTGCTCGCCGCCAATGAGGCTCGCTTCAGCACCCGCACGCTGGTGACAATCGAATCGATCACCGTGACGCTCATCCTGATCGTCACGATCACGATTTTCGCCAAGCTCATCGGCGGGTCCGCTCCCAACGGGCAGACGTTCACGATGAGCGTCTTCTCCCTGCCACAAGGAGTTGGGTACTCCGCTCTCTTTTTCTCACTCACGTTCGGGTTCCTGTCATTCGCGGGGTTCGAGGCGGCGTCGACGATGGGCGAAGAGACGGCGAACCCGACGAAGGCGATTCCGCTTGCGATCTTTGGCTGTGTCGTGTTCGCCGGACTGTTCTACACGCTCGTCAGCATGGCCGAGTCGATGGGGTTTGGCACCAACGCCGCCGGCGTCACCGCCTTCACGTCATCGGGCAACCTGGTCGGCGACCTCTCCAGGCAGTATCTGAACTCGACCGTCGGGGACGCGATCACCCTGGGTGTCGCATTCAGTGCGCTGAGCTCATGCCTTGCAAGCGCGATCGGCGGCTCGCGGCTTCTGTTCGCATTCGCACGCGATGGGGCGTTCCACGCCTCGCTGGGAAGCTCCTCCAAACGGACCGGCGCACCAACCTCCGCCCTGGTCGCAGTGATGGCCGTCGTCGCGATCGAGGTGTTCGGCCTGCGGGCGTTCGTGACCACCAGCGTCATCGACGTGTTCTTCTGGACCGCCACCATGGGCACGCTCGCCCTGCTCGTCTGCTACGTCCTCTCGACGCTTGGGGCCATGCGATACCTGTTCTTCGGCGCGGTGCGGCGGGTGCGTCAGTGGGAGATCGTGATCCCAGTCGCGGCGGTGGCGTTCCTGGTTTACACCCTCTACCACAACGTCTATCCGGTGCCCGCTTGGCCGTATAACCTCTTCCCCTACATCGTGGCGGCATGGGTCGTTCTCAGCCTGATAGCGGTCATGGTCATCCCGGGCTTCGCGCGCAACATCGGCGATCGCCTGCGTGAAGAGGACGGCCTCTCGTTCCCCGGCAGCGAGGTCGAGCGTTGACCGCAGAACACCTGGTGAACCTCGGGGATGCGCACGTCGTCGATGGGCACTGCCACGGGTGGCGGCTGGCCAACCTGCTCGAGCGCTCCCCGGGGGAGTTCCTTGACCGGCTCACAATGCTGGGGGCGTGCCTGATCTCGTCGGACGGCTTAGATCCGGCGGACCTGCCATTGCTCCACGAGCTCACCGACTCCGATCCGCTGAGTTCTGCCTGCACGCTGCGGCTGGCCGAACTGCTGAGATGTGATCCCACCCGAGAGGGCGTCTCGGAGGCGCGCCGAAGCGCACTTGCCGAGGGCGGCACGGACTATCTGCGGGTACTGTGGAAACACGCCGGCATCCGTGGCCTCGTGGTCGATGACGGCTATCCGCTGCCCCAGGTCGACCCCCACGAGCTTGGGCGCGAGGCGGGCGTCACCGTGCACCGGGTCGTGCGTATCGAGCCGGTCATTGCTCGCCTGCGCGACGCCGCGGCGTCGTATAGAGCGCTCGAAGACGCCTTCTCGAGCGAGATCGAACAGGCGTGCTCCGACGACGCGGTCGCCATCAAGTCGGTAATTGCCTACCGGACCGGCCTCGACGTGCAGGAGTGGCCCCGGGGCGACGTCCAAGCCACCTACCCGCGCTGGGCCGAAGCAGGCTTTCCCGAAACCCGGGAGCTCGCCAAGCCGGTGCGCGACGCGCTGCTGCGACGCACGCTCGAGATCGCCAAGAAGGCCGAGCGGCCTGTCCACATCCACTGCGGCGGAGGCGATCCCAGCGTCGTGCTCGCATACGCCCGGCCGAAGGACCTCTTCCCGATGCTCGACCGGCATCGCGACCAGCCGATCGTCCTGATCCACTCCGGATGGCCGTGGCTCGAGGAGGGGGCATACGCCGCATCGATCCTCCCGCGCGTATATCTCGAGACGTCCATCATGACGGCATGGGCGTCGCTGATCATGGATCAGAAGCTCGAGGCGATCATGGGCATCGCGCCCACCGCCAAGATCCTCTTCGGCTCGGACGAGTCAACCGAGCCGGAGATGGCGTGGATCTCGGCGATCATGGCGCGCGAGGCGCTCGAGAGGGTGCTTGGAAACGCCGTCGAGCGGCGCTGGATGACGGCCGAGCACGCGGTGCGCATCGGTCGAGGCGTCCTTGCCACGAACTGCGAGCGGCTGCACGGCCTGTGAGCGGGGCTGAAGTGGAACGGTACGGCCTCTTTGTCGGCGGAGAGTGGTTGCCGACGACGGGGTCGTTCGAGAACCGCAATCCGGCTCGCCCCGCCGAGGTGCTGGCGGAGTTCGGTCGCGCAACGAGCGCCGACGTCGATGCCGCCTTCGGCGCCGCGGTTGCCGCGGCAACCGCGTGGCAGGAGACGCCCGCGCCGGCGCGCGGCGAGATCCTTCTGCGGGCAGCCGTACTGCTCGAACAACGGGCCGAGGTCGTGGGCCGCGAGCTCTCGCAGGAGGAAGGCAAGACGCTGGCCGAGGGCATCGGCGAGGTGCGTCGCGGGGTCGCGATCCTGCGCTACTTCGCTGGCGCGGCGAGCAACCCGGTCGGCCGCGTGTATCCCAGCGCCAAGCGCTCAACTCACGTGTACACGGTGAGCGAGCCGCTCGGCGTCGTGCTGATGATCACGCCGTGGAACTTCCCCGTGGCGATCCCGCTCTGGAAGATCGCCCCGGCGCTCGTCTTCGGGAACGCCGTGGTGTGGAAGCCGTCGGAGCTGACGCCACTGTGTGCGGTGCGGGTCTGTGAGCTGTTCTCCGAAGCGGGGCTGCCGCAGGGTGTCATCAACCTGGTGACCGGCTTTCCGGACGAGATCGGCGACGCCCTAACGCAGCATTCGGCGGTGGATGCCATCTCGTTCACTGGCTCGGTTGCGGTCGGCCGCGCGATTCATGCAGCGGCCGCCGCTCGCGGAGTCAAGGTGCAGCTCGAGCTGGGTGGCAAGAACCCCGTCATCGTCCTGCCGGACGCCGACCTCGACCAAGCCGTCGACCACACAGTGCGCGGAGCGATGCTTTCGACCGGACAGCGGTGCACGGCCACCAGCAGGGCCATCGTCGTCGGCGACTTCGCCACTGAGTTCTCGGAACTGGTCGTCGACCGGGCGCGATCGCTGCGCGTAGGCGACCCTCTCGATCCGGCGGTGGCGCTCGGCCCATTGGCCTCGGCGGGTCAGCTCGAGCGCGTCGAAAGGTATCTCGATGTGGCCCGCGCCGAGGGGCACCGGCTCGCCACGGGCGGCGAGACCCCGGACATCGCGGGTGGATACTTCGTGACGCCGACGGTGTACTTGGACGTGGATCCCGGCTCCCGGATCGGGCAGGAGGAGGTCTTCGGGCCCGTGCTCGGGGTGATGCGTGCGTCGAATGTGGACCAGGCGATCGAGATCGCCAACGCCGTCCGCTACGGCCTGTCGGCATCGATCTTCACACGCGACCTCGGGCGGGCGCTCGACTTTGCCCGGCGTGTCCGTGCCGGCGTTGTCCACATCAACTCGGAGACTCCCGGAGCCGAACCGCAAGTTCCGTTTGGCGGCGTCAAGGACTCGAGCTCGCATTCACGCGAGCAGGGCGACGCCGCCATCGATTTCTACACCGACACGAAGACGGTGTACATGGATCCTGCCGGGGAGGACGGATGATTCAGAAGCCAACCGCTGTCGCACTCGATCAGGTGGAGGTAGTGCCGGCGGACGAGGCTCCGACCGGTACCCGGATCGCGCGCTTGGTCACGCGCGCCGGGACGGGTTCGAGTGTGCTCCTCGGGGTGAGCTGGATGGATCCGGGGGACGCTTCCGTGAGGTGGACGGTCGACGCCGAATCTGAGACCGAGGAGATCTACTACGTGATCCGTGGTCGGATTCGAGTCGACTGGGACGAAGGTGCCGTCGAAGCTGGGCCCGACGCCGCGGTGTACTTTCCGCCCGGCTTCACCTATCAGGTGACCGCCATCTCGCCGAACCCGGTGTTTCTCGCTTACACCCTCTACCCGACTTCCCGCTGAGAGTGAGCCCAGCGGCCGGACGGCCCGACCACGACATCGCCGTCATCGGCGCGGGAATCGTCGGGCTCGCCTCGGCGCTCCAACTGCTCCGGCACCGTCGATCCCTGAAGCTGGTGGTGATCGAGGGAGAGCCGCGTCTCGCCGCCCACCAGAGCTCGCACAATTCGGGGGTTGTCCATACCGGGCTCTACTACCGGCCGGGTTCGCTCAAGGCCCGGCTCTGCCGCGATGGCCGGGCGGAACTCCTGCGGTTTGCCCAGCAACACGGGATTCCGTACGAGCGGCGGGGGAAGCTCGTGGTGGCGACATCGGAGCGTGAGTTCGCCAGGCTGGATGAGCTCCACGCCCGGGGGCGCGCGAACGGTGTGGAAGGCATGCGCCTGCTCGCGGCGCATGAGATCGGCGCCGTCGAGCCGGCGGTGTCCGGAGGCCGTGCGCTGCACGTGCCCGAGTCGTATGTGATCTCGTATGCGTCGGTCGCGCATGCGATCTCGGATGAGATCGCCAAGGCCGGGGGCGACGTCGTGCTCGGGTTCCCGGTGACGGCGCTGGATCGGCGTGATGGCCACTACGCGATCAGCTCCAGTGGGCGCCACATCACCGCTCGCCGCGTGGTCGTGAGCGCGGGGCTCTGGGCGGACCGGCTGCGGACGCTGGCCGGCGGCGCCGGCCCAGAGCGGATCCTCCCATTTCGAGGCGACTACTACACGCTCACGGGCAAGAGCGCATCGCTCGTTCGTGGTCTCGTCTATCCAGTGCCCGATCCCACCCTCCCCTTCCTAGGCGTGCACTTCACCCGCGGGATCGACGGCACGGTGCACGCCGGTCCCAACGCCGTCTTAGCGCTCGCGCGCAAGGGTTACAGGCGCCGCGACGTCAACCTCCGCGACATATTCGACGTCCTCAGCTTCCCCGGCTCCTACAGGCTCGCGGCCCGCTACCCGCGCACCGCGCTGGCCGAGGTGTTGCGGGACTGCGTCAAGCCGGCCTACGTCCGCGAAGCCCGCCGCTACATCCCAGAGCTCGATGCCGCGGACATGCGCTTCGGGCCGTCGGGCGTCCGCGCACAGTGTGTGTCGGCCAGCGGCGAGCTCCTCGACGATTTCCGGCTGGACGACGCCACCGAGGGAATCACCCACGTGATCAACGCTCCCTCCCCCGCAGCGACGGCGTCCCTCGCGATCGGTCGCACAGTCGCACAGATCGTGCTCGGCGCCGCGTAGCCACAGTCAGACGAGGGTTGGCTCTGCCGCGAGCGCTGTTTGCGCGCGGAGCGCGAGCCAGAAGTCGGACACATCGCCGGTGCGGCGCAGGTCGCGGCCGGTGAGCTCCTCAACCCGCCGTAGGCGATACATCAGCGTGTGCCGGTGGCAGTGAAGCGCTCTCGCTGCCTCGCCCGGCCGGCGGTTGGTCTCCAGATACGTCCGCAACGTGTGCAGCAGCGAGGAATTGTGTTCATCGTCGTAGGCCAGGATAGGGCCGAGGGTTCCATTGATCAGCACCTCGAGCGTCGTCGCGTCCGCGGGTAGCCAGCGCAGCGTCGGCTCGCGATCAGTGAACATCGTCGGCTCGCCGCCGACGAGGCGGCTCCGCTCCAAAGCCCAGGCGGCTTCGCGCTGTGGCTCGATGAACGTGGTGCCCGGCCGGAACGGCCGCGAGACGCCAACGCCGATACAGTCAGGCAACACCGCGTGCAGCGTCGCAAGGTCGATCTCGGCAATGACGATCCACAGACGCTCCCCTACGCGCAGCTGGAGATGGTTCACTTCGCGGTCGTGAAGTCGGCTGCTGATCCGGGTATCCGCAAGCTCCGCCGAGTCGCCCAGGCAGACCACGGCGAGTAGTCGCGCATCTGGGAAACCTGCCCCCGAGATGCGCGTGGCGGCCGCCGAGGTCTCGATGCCGCCGTGCAGCAACTCGGAGAGCAGCTCAGCTCCGCGACGCCGCTCAGCCTCACGGGCACGGTGGATATTGGCCAGCTCAAGCGTGGCCAAGGTGGCGATGTGATGAATCGCGGTCAGATCCGCTCGAGTCTGTCGCTCTGCCAGATCAGCGATCAGATATCCGGCCACGACCCCATCGAGGACGAGCGGCACCACGAACCCGTCGCCCACTCGCGGAGCCTGCCGAGCTGGACGCGGAATCACCGCCAAGAGCGCGTCCGGAATCGGACCAGAGGTGCCGGCGAGCCGGCGCCCCTCCTCGGTCACGATCCACAAGCGATACCCCGTGACCCGCTCCAGTTGCGCCAGCAGCGCATCCGCATCGACTGTGCTTCCGCCCAGCGTACCGATGGCATCGTAGATGCGCAGGTGATCGGCCAGCCGGTCGTGATCCTCGGCCTGGTTGCCTTGCGCGACCGCGCGCGACAATGCGAGGAACGGAACATCCCACTCGACCAAAAGAATCGGCAAATCCCGCTCGTCCGCTCGTGCCAGCATCTCGTCCGTGAGCGGTGGGGCATGCTGGCTGTCACCGATCGCGATCGCTGCACAACCGCGGTCTGACAAGCGGTCGACGTACGTCTGCTGACCCTCGGCGTTCGCCGGTATCGCGATTCCGTTCGTCATGATGATCTCGCCACCATCGAGCCAGCCGGTGGGATCCTCAAGCTCACAGCCATGTGCCCAGGTTGCCTCCCGGGAGAGTCCGCCGCCGCCGGACACGACGCGGATCCCGAGGTGCGGCATCTCGACCAGATCCCGAACCGTGATCATGTTGGCCATCGTACCAACGCGCAGCCCATTTTTTGGACCCGTGTCCGATTGCGCCCTGAGCTCCCGTCGGGGAATGTTCCGAGCATGCCCGTGCATCGCTCTCTCTGGCTTCAGGAGGCACTACAGCCCGGGGACGGCAACGACTCGACGGAGCCTCTCCGCCAGCCGATCGCCGCAGACGTGTGTATCGTCGGCGGCGGTTTCACTGGCCTCTGGACTGCCCTGCGGCTCGCCGAGCTCGAGCCCTCGATCGACATCGCTCTCCTCGAGGCCGACGAATGCGGCGCCGGAGCCAGCGGACGGAACGGCGGGTTCGTCATGAGCTGGTGGTCGAAGTTCGGAAGCCTGACAAAAGCGTGCGGCGTGGAGGAGGCGACCTGGCTGGCCGAGCGCTCCGCGGAGGCGGTCACGACGATTGGCGACTTCTGCGAGCTTCACGGAATCGACGCTCACTTCCACCATCGCGGCTGGCTCTGGACTGCCACCAACCCCGCTCAGGTGGGTGCCTGGGACGACACGATCTCGAAGCTCGAAAGGGCGGGCGTAGCGCCGTTCGAGCGGCTCGGCTCAGAGGAAGTATCGAGGAGATCGGGATCAGACACGCACCTCGCCGGCGTCTTCGAGCCCACCGCCGCAGTGATCCACCCCGGCTTTCTCGTGCGCGGCCTGCGACGAGTCGCACACCAACGCGGCGTCCGCATCTTCGAGCAATCACCCATCACGCGGATCGAACGGGCGAACGGCCGGCCGCAGGTCCACACCGCGCGCGGTCGGGTAACCGCCGGACGGGTGGTGCTCGCCATCAACGCGTGGGCGGCGCGGCTCTCCGAATACCGCCCGTTCCTGGTCGTCGTCGCGAGCGACGTGGTGGCGACCGCCCGAATCCCCGAGCGTGTGGCGGAAATCGGCTGGGAACCGGGGCTCGCGCTGTCCGACTCGCGCCGACTCGTGAACTACTACCGCACGACCGACGACGGCCGCATCGTGTTCGGCAAGGGCGGTGGCACCCTCGCGTACAACGGGAAGGTCGGACACGTGTTTAACCGTCGCTCTCCAAGGGAATCGGAAGTCGCAGCTCATCTACACCGCACGTATCCCACTCTGCGCGACGTCGCCATTGAGCAGAGTTGGCGTGGGCCGATCGACTACGCCGCGTCTGGTGTGCCCTCGTTTCTCGCGGTCGGCAAGGCGGGCGACACGTTCTGCGCCGCGGGGTACTCGGGGAATGGAGTCGGCCCGTCATACATCGGCGGGCTCATCCTCGCGTCGCTCGCGCTCGGTCGCGACGACGAATGGGCGGCGTGCGGACTCACCCGCCCACCTGGCATGCACCTGCCGGGCGAACCCCTGCGCTCGGTCGGCGGCCGCGTCGTCCGCCAAGCGATCGCCCGCAAAGAGCGCATCGAGGACTCGGGCGGCCGGCCCGACCGGGTCACCCTCGAGCTCTCGAAGCTCGACCCGACCGGCTTCGTCGAGGCCACACAGTCACGCGGGTCGTCCAGAACGTCAAAACCCCCCGGCTAAACACACGAAGGAGCACGATGAGTGATTATGCGGTGATCAATCCGGCTACTGGGGCCACGGTCAAGGAGTACCCGACGATCTCCGACGACGGGCTGGAGGCGGCCGTTGCGCAGGCGTACACGACGTATCAGCAGTGGGGGCGGACGACGGGCGTGGAGGAGCGCGCCGGGCTGGTGCGGCGGGTGGGCGAGTTGCATTCGGAGCGGCGTGAGCAGTTGGCGGAGATCGCGGTTCGCGAGATGGGCAAGCCGATGGAGCAGGCGCTGGGCGAGGTCGACTTCTGCGTCGACATCTACGGTTACTACGCGGATAACGGTCCGGAGCTTTTGCAGGATGAGCCGATCGAGTTGCTGGCGGGCGAGGGGACGGCGATCATCCGTCGCAGCCCGTATGGCGTGCTGCTTGGCATCATGCCGTGGAACTTCCCTACCTATCAGGTGGCCAGGTTCGCCGGGCCGAACCTGGTGATCGGCAACACGGTGCTTTTGAAGCATGCGCCGCAGTGCCCGGAGACGGCCGGGGCGTTGCAGCAGATCTACCTCGACGCGGGCTTCCCGGCGGGCGCGTACACCAACATCTATGCCACCAACGACCAGATCGCCACGGTCATCGCCGATCCGCGCGTGCAGGGCGTGTCGCTCACCGGCTCGGAGCGCGCCGGCGCTGCGGTGGCCGAGGTCGCCGGCCGCAACCTGAAGAAGGTGGTGCTCGAGCTGGGCGGGTCGGACCCGTTCATCCTGCTCAGCACGGACGACCTCGACGCCGCCGTCGAGGCGGCCGTGTCGGCGCGGCTCGACAACACCGGTCAGTCCTGCAATGCGGCCAAGCGCTTCATCGTCCACGAGGATCTGTACGACCCGTTCATGGCGAAGTTCACCGCCGCCATGCAGGATGTGCAGCCCGGCGATCCGACGGCGGATTCCGCGATGGGCCCGCTCTCGTCGGCGACCGCCGCAGCGCGGCTCCAGGATCAGCTCGACCGCGCGATCAAGGACGGCGCCAAGGTCGTCATCGGCGGTGAGCGCAAGGACAACTTCTTCACGCCGACGATCCTGGCCGACATCCCCGCGGGCGCCTCGGCGCGGCACGAGGAGTTCTTCGGCCCGGTCGCCCAGGTGTACAAGGTCGGTTCGGAGGAGGAGGCCGTCCGGGTCGCCAACGACACGCCGTTCGGTCTCGGGTCATACGTGTTCACGACCGACCCCGACCAGGCCGAGCGGATCGCGAACAAGATCGACGCCGGGATGGTCTACGTGAACATCGTCGGCGCCGACGGCGCAGAACTGCCGTTCGGCGGCGTCAAGCGCTCAGGCTCCGGACGCGAGCTCGGCCGCTACGGCGCCGACGAGTTCGTCAACAAGAAGCTCATCCGCGTCGGCTGACCCACCGACGGAGCGTCACCGCGCGGATCCTCGCCAACGGGTCGGGATCCGCGCGTCGAGGCCGGATCTCGCCGAGGCCGCCTCTCCAGTGGTCGCTGATCCACGACCCTGGTGCCGTATTGGTGCCGCCAGCCAGAAAACACCTGTTAGGAGCCTCCATCCATCGACCCGCGTGGTTGGGCGGAATGGACGCTCTCTGACGCGCGATGGCGGCCATGTCGTCGCCGCGGCAGGCCTCGTTGGGGGTACTGCTCCTGCCGGCAGGCTGAGATGCCCTTCACCGGCACCGGCGATGACTTTGGAGCGGCGGCACCGTCCAACCAGCATGACGACAACCACATGCCACATGTCAGTCTCGCTCGACGGATACGTCGCCGGACCCGACCAGAGCCTCGAGCACCCGCTCGGCCGCCGCGGGATCGAGGTTCACCGCTGGCACCTCGACGAGCCTCTGAACGAGGCCGACCGCCGCGCGCGCGACCTGCTGCTGCGTCCGCGCGGCGCATACGTGATGGGGCGCAACATGTTCGGGCCGATCCGCGGGCCCTGGCAGGATGAGTGGCGCGGGTGGTGGGGCGACGATCCCCCGTACCACGCTCCGGTGTTCGTCCTCACGCACCACGACCACGCGCCGATCGAGATGGCCGGCGGGACGACCTTCCACTTCGTCACCGACGGGTTCGATGCCGCGTTCGCACGCGCGGCGGAGGCCGCGGGCGACAAGGGCGTCGACATCGCCGGCGGCGCATCGACGGTGCGCCAGGCGCTCACGGCCGGCGTGATCGACGAGCTCGTGCTCGATTTCGCCCCCGTGCTGCTCGGGGCCGGCGAGCGGCTCTTCGACGGCGTCCCCGACCCGGGCCTCGAGCCGGTGGAGGTGATCCACTCGCCGCGGGCGACACACGTCGTCTATCGCGTCGGTTCGGCCGGCCGGGCGTAACCGAGCGGCAGCCGGCCGTACGGCATACCTCACAAGGGTGAGGCGCCACCCACACGCGGCATCCTAGGCTGGTGGGCATGCTCTGGATCGTGGTCGCGGCGGTGCTCGCGCAGTTCGTGCTCGCGCTCGCATTCGTCTGGCGGCGACCGACGGCCTGAAACCATTGCGTGCTCGTTCGGTCCGAGCCGGCTGCGGTTCGGCCCCGAGGCGGCATGCGCCGGCGCGACGGCGAGTTGCACAATGACGCGAAGCCCGCCGGCGGGCCGGGGCGTGAGGGTGAGGGTACCGCCGTGTGCCCGGGTGATGCTCTTGACGATGGCCAGGCCAAGTCCGACGCCCGCGTCGTCGGTGCGTACGCGCTTGGTGCCGCGGAGAAAGGGCTCGGCGAGCGTGGACGCCACGTCCGGGGTGAGCATCTCGCCTGTGTTCTCGACGGTGAGAACGGCACTCCTGTGGTGAACGCTCGTCGTGATCCACACGGTGCCGTGTTCCCGAAGATTGTGGATGATCGCGTTGTGGACGAGGTTGGTCGTCAGCTGCAGCAGGAGTGCGTGGGAGCCAACGGTGGGGGTCAGGTCGCCGGAGGTCGCGATGGTGAGGCCGCGCTCTTCCGCGAGGGTGAGCAGCGTCTCCGTGGCTTCTTCGGCGATGAGGGACAGGTCGACCTGCTCTCGGGTGAACGACCGCCGGTCGGCACGACTGAGCAGCAGCAGTGCTTCGGTGAGGTCGATCGCTCGGGCGTTCACGGCGCGGAGGCGTTCGTCGAGCTCGCCGGTGTCGCGGTTGGGATCGTTGCGGGCCGCGTCGAGCAGCGACTGCGTGATCGCCAGCGGGGTGCGCAGCTCGTGGGAGGCGTTGGCGGCGAATCGCTGCTGCTCGGCGACGTGCGCTTCGAGCCGCGCGAGCATCGCATCGAAGGCGTCGGCGAGCTCGCGGAACTCGTCGTGGCGGCCTTCCAGTCCGATCCGGTGGGAGAGTGACCCGTTCGCGGCCATCCGGGTCGCGCCGGTGATGCGGGCGAGGGGGGCGAGCATGCGGCCGGCCAGAATCCAGCCTCCCACGAGACCGAACACCAGCAGGAACGCCAGCACCGCGGCCGCCCGCGGAGCGAACACGTGCAGGAGGGCGGACCGGATGGGAAACACCCCGTGCAGGTTCGTGTCGGCGTTGACGAGGAGCGCACGATCGGGGACGTAGCGAAGGAGGAACACCCATACGGCCGCGAGCAGCAGGGCGCCTGCGAGCATGAGGAAGCCGGCGTAGCTGAGGGTGAGCTTGAGGCGAACGCTCAGGCCGAGAGCCCTATCCACGCTCGTCTCCCTCCCGCCTGGTCTCCGGCTGTGTGGAGATGCGGTACCCGACGCCGGGTACGGTGGTGACGATCCAGGGCTCGCCGAGCCGCTTGCGCAGCCCGGAGACGGTGATGCGGACGGCGTTGGTGAACGGGTCCGCGTTCTCGTCCCAGGCTCGCGCCAGCAGCTCTTCGGCGCTGACGACGCCGCCTTCGGCCGCGACCAGAACCTCCAGCACGGCGAACTGCTTCCTGGTCAGCGCGACGTAGCGGCCGTCGCGGTAGACCTCGCGGCGGAACGGATCCAGCCGCAGGCCCGCGATCTCTCGCACCGGCGGCCGGTTGTGGGCGCGGCGGCGGTCGAGCGCTCGGAGCCTGAGCACGAGCTCCTGGAACTCGAATGGCTTGGTGAGGTAGTCGTCGGCACCGAGCTCGAACCCAGTGGCCTTGTCGTCGAGACGGTCGGCGGCGGTGAGCATGAGGATCGGCGTACCGCTGCCGGAGGCGACGATGCGCGCCGCGATCTCGTCGCCCGAGGGCCCGGGGATGTCCCGGTCGAGGACGGCGATGTCGTAGGCGTTGAAGCTCAGCAGACTCAGAGCGGTGTCGCCGTCGCCGGCGATGTCCGCCGCGATCGCCTCCAGGCGCAGGCCGTCGCGGATGGCTTCCGCCATGTACGGCTCGTCCTCAACCACCAATACCCGCATGCTCCGATGATAGGAGCCCACGCGTTTCGTCGGCATATCCAAAACGTGAAACGTGCTGGCAACACCATGCTGCCGAGACTGGCGGCATGACACATGACAGACCAGCACGAACCACCGCCCGCCGGATTTCGGGGAGCCTCGCCGCCGGCGGCGTGCTCGCCGTGATCGGGGCAATCGTCGTCCTCGGCCACGGGTCGCCGCCGACCTCGACCTCGCAGGCGGCATCGCCGCCCGTCGGCGTCCACCGCACCGAGCGCCGCGTCGCGATGGGCAAGGCGCTGCCGAGGAGGCTGCCGCCGCCGCGTCGCCGGACCGTGCCCGGCAACGTGTGGCCGGCGGACGGCCAAGCCGCGTTCGTCCGGACAGGCGACGCACGGATCCGGACCGGGCCGAACCAGCATGCGACTCCGATCGCCAGCGTCGCGAAGGTGATGACGGCCTACGTCGTGCTGCGCGACCATCCGCTGCGGCCGGGACGGGACGGCCCGTCGATCACGCTCACCGCCGCCGACGCCGCCGACGCCGACCGGCGGCGCGGACGGGACGAGTCGGTCGTGCCCGTCGCCGCCGGCGAGCGGCTGACCGAACTCGAGGCCCTCCAGGCGCTGCTGCTTCCGTCGGCGAACAACATCGCCGCGGTCCTGGCGCGGTGGGACGCCGGCTCGGTGGATCGATTTGTCGGGCGGATGAACGCCGCCGCACGGTCGCTGGGCATGACCCGCACCCGCTACACCGACCCGAGCGGCTACGACGACGCAACCGTGTCGACCGCCGCCGACCAGGTGCGCATCATCGATCGGGCGATACGCCTGCGCGTGTTCGCAAGCATCGTCGCCACACCGAGCGCGTCGCTGCCGGTCGCCGGTACGGTCCACAACACCGACACGTTGCTCGGATACGACGGGTTCGTCGGCGTCAAGACCGGCTCGGACGACGCCGCCGGCGGCTGCTTCGCCTTCCGCGCGATCCGCCGGATCGACGGCAGACCGACTGCGATCACCGGAGTCGTGCTCGGCCAGCCCGGCGACGACCTCGTCGAGGCGGGCCTCGCGGCCGCCGCCGCGATGGTCGACCGCATCACCGGTCATCGGCCGGTGCCGCGTCTCCAGCCACGGTCGGGGGGGCTCCCGACGGCGCCTCGGCGCCGTCCACCGCTGCGCGCCGTCACCACGCCCGGGGCGACCGCATGACGCGCCCGCTCCCGCCGCTGGCCGCCCTGGCGATGATCGCCGCCATCGTCACGGGCTGTTCGAGCACGTCCGGCGGCGGCGGCGGCACCGCCGCCACGCATACGAAGGCGGTGAAGTTCGCCGAGTGCATGCGTGCCAACGGGGTGGGCGCCTTCCCGGATCCGGGCGCGTCGGGCACGTTCACCATCGACGGGGTCGCGAACGGCTCGTCGGTAGACACGAGCAGCGCAGCGTTCACACGGGCCATGAGCGCGTGCAAGCACCTGGAGCCGCCGGGGTTCACCGGCTCGAAGGTGACGCCCCGGCAGAGGACGGCGCGCCTGGAGTTCGCCCGCTGTATCCGTAAGAACGGCGTTCCGGATTTCCCCGACCCCACCCCGAACGGGCCGCTCGTCGACACGAATCGGATCCCGTCCACGGCAACAGCGGGTGGTATGAGCATCCTCAACGCCGCGATGCAGACATGCCGCCGGTACGCCTCGGCAGCCGGCGTCACGGGGAGCCCGTGATGCGGACGACGCGAGTGCTGGCGGGAGCGGCAGTCCTCGTGGCCGTCGCCGCCATCGGCGGGGTCGCCGCCCTGTCCGGCGCGGGGCACGCGACCGCGGCGGCGCAGGGACCGCGGGTGAACACCGCGACGGTGGAACGCGGATCGCTCTCGGACGTCGTGTCCCAGTATGGGACCCTGACGTACCGGGCGCGATCGGACGGCTCGCCCTACGCCGTGATCAACGATGCCCGTGGGATCTACACCAGGCTGCCCGATGCCGGCGATCGGGTCGGCTGCGGCGGCGTCCTCTTCCGGGTGAACGACACCCCGGTGCTGCTCCTGTGCGGCTCGACGCCGGCGTACCGATCGCTGTCGCAGGGCGCGAGCGGACCCGACGTCGTGGAGCTGAACGCCAACCTGGTGCACCTCGGATACGCGACCCGAGCGCGGCTCGACCCGTCCTCCGACCGGTTCGGCTCCGAGACGGCGTCCGCGCTCGCGCAGCTGCAGGCCAGGCTGGGAGAGACCCGGACCGGGTCGCTCGATCTCGGCCAGGCGGTGTTCCTGCCCGAACCGGTGCGGATCGCCAGGGTGACCGCAGAGCCCGGTGGATCCGCCCGGCCGGGTGCGACGGTCGCGCAGGCCACATCCGACGCGCTCGAGGTGCAGGTGAATCTCAATCCGTCGCAGCAGGGCGCGGTGAAGAAGGGCGACCGTGCGCAGATCACGCTGCCGGACAACACGTCGGTGACGGGGAAGGTGGACCGGTTGGGGCGAGTCGCCCAGATCCCCGCCGGCCAGAACGCGGCCGCCGGGGGCGCGTCCATCCTGGCCTCCATCGGTCTCGACAACCCGGGAAAGGCGCGCGGCCTCGACAGGGCCCCGGTGCAGGTGGAGATCACGACCACGGGAGTGGAGAACGCTCTGAGCGTCCCGGTGACCGCGATCGTCGGGACAGCAGGCGGCGGGTTCGCGGTCGAGGTCGTGCATGCCGATGCGCGACGCGAGCTGGTCGCCGTGAAGCTGGGCCTCGTCGACACCGCAGCCGGACGGGTGCAGGTCGAGGGCGATCTCCACGAAGGCGATCGAGTGGCGGTGGGGTCGTCGTGAACGGCGAGCCGGTTCTGGAGCTGGATGCGGTGACCAAGGTTTACGGTGAGCAGCCGCCGGTGCCCGCGCTGCGCGGGGTCTCCTTTTCCGTCGAACGGGGCGAGCTGGTGGCGATCGTCGGGCCGTCCGGGTCGGGCAAGTCCACGCTTCTGCATGTCATCGGGACCCTCGAGCAGCCCAGCTCGGGCATCGTGCGGATCGACGGAGTCGACGCCGCGCGGCTGGGCGACCGCGAGCTGTCGCAGCTTCGCGCGCGAGCGATCGGCTTCGTCTTCCAGCAGTTCTTCCTGGCCGAGCATGCGACGGCGAGGGAGAACGTCGCCGACGGGTTGCTCTACGCCGGCGTCCCCGCCGCCGACCGGTACCGGCGCGCAGATGAGGCGCTCGCACAGGTCGGCCTCTCCGAACGCGCGACATCGAGGCCCACCAGGCTCTCCGGAGGGGAGCGCCAGCGGGTCGCGATCGCGCGGGCTCTGGTCGGACGTCCGGCGATCGTGCTCGCCGACGAGCCGACCGGGAACCTCGACAGCGCCACCGGCGCGTCGATCATGCGGCTCATCCGCGAGCTCAACGCCGCCGGCGCCACCATCGTCATGATCACCCACGACGCGGGTCTCGCCGGCCGCCTGCCTCGCCAGATTCGGCTGCTGGACGGCCGGGTGGTCTCCGACACCGCGGCCGGAGAGGTGCGATGAACGGGGCGGGCGGACGCCTGGGGCCGGCGGACGGGCTGCGCGTGGCGAGCGTCGGGCTGCGCTCCCGGCCGCTGCGCGCCGCGCTGTCGGCGCTCGGGATCGCAATCGGAACGGCGGCGATCGTGGGGGTGCTCGGGCTGTCCTCCTCGTCGCAGGCCGGGCTGATCGCCGAGATCAACCTGCTCGGCACGAACCTGCTGACGGTCGAGGCCGGACAGAGCCTGACCGGGGGCCCGGCGCAGCTGCCCCGCGAAGCGCCGGCGCGGATCACGCTGCTGGGAAACGTCCGGCTTGTGGCACACACCGCCCTGATGAAAGACACCTATGTCTACCGGAGCTCGATCATCCCGACAAGCCAGACGGGCGGCCTCCAGGTGCAGGCCACCAGCCTCAACCTGCTGTCCGTCCTCGACACGGGGCTCGCACGCGGCGACTGGCTCAACGCGGGCACCGCCCGCCTGCCGGTCGCAGTGCTCGGCTCGGTCGCCGCGCAACAGCTCGGCATCGACCGCGTCTCCCCCGGCCGCCGGATCTGGCTGGGCGGCCAGTGGTTCGACCTCGCCGGCATCCTGCGACCGTCGCCGCTCGAGCCGGACATCGACATCAGCGCGCTGGTCGGCTATCCGGCCGCCCGGAGATACCTGGGCGACGTCAGGATCGTCCGCGGCAGGCGGGAGGCCGGCCCGCCGAGCACGATCTACGTTCGGGCCGCCACCGGCCACGAGGCGGCCGTGCAGTCGCTGCTCGCGCAGACCGCCAACCCCGTTGCACCGTACGAGGTGGCCGTGAGCCGGCCTTCCGACGTGCTCACCGCCCGGGCCGCCGCCGCGGGCGCATTCAACAGCCTCTTCATCGGACTCGGAGCGGTCGCCCTGATCGTGGGCGCCGTCGGCGTCGCGAACATCATGATCATCTCGGTTCTGGAGCGCCGCTCGGAGATCGGCCTCCGACGCGCGCTCGGTGCGACGAAGGGCCAGATCCGGACACAGTTCCTGACCGAGTCGATCCTGCTCGCCGTGATCGGCGGCGGCGTCGGCGTCCTGGCCGGGGCCGCGGCGACCGCCGTCTACGCCATCTCGAAGAACTGGGCCGTCGTGATCCCCCTCGAAGCGTGGCTGGGCGGCATCGCCTCGGCCATCCTCATCGGCGCGTGCGCCGGCCTGCTGCCGGCGGTTCGCGCGTCGCGGATGGCGCCGACCGCGGCTTTGCGAACTGTGTGAGCCGGTGTTCGCGACCTACGGCGTCGGGCCGGACGGGTGATAGCCGACGCCCAGCGTCACGATGATCACGTAGCTCAGGACCGCGACCACGCCGGCGGCGACGAGCAGCGTGACGATCTGCCGCGTGAAGCTCTCCGGCCAGTGCATACGGCCACCGTAGCTCGGCGCGGGGGCCGCGTCCACGGGGTCAGCGAACGGTCACGAACGCGTCGACGCCGACGCTCGGGTGACCGCGGGTGCCGGCGCAGACGACCTTGATCGTGTGCGTGCCGTCGGCCGACCAGCCGTGGGTGAACACGATCCGGCGGTGGATGCGCCGCGTGCTGTGCAGGTTCACGTGCGCGACCAGGCGGCCGTCGATGTACACCCGGGCCGTGCCACGGTTTCGGGCGCGCGAGGCGACCCAGGCGATGCGCCGGCCGGTGAAGCGCAGCGTGGCGTAGGCGCCGGCCTTGCTCGCAAGGTGGACGGCATGTCCGGCCGCCCTCCTGGCGTGGGCTCCCCGCCAGGCGCGGGTGTAGTGGACGGCGCTGCTCGAGTCCTGGAAGTACGTCAGCCCGGCAGCCGGCCCGCCATGGAAGGTCGACGCGTTGCCGACGCAGTCGGTCGCCTTCACCTGGAACTGGTAGGCGCTCGCCACCGGCACGAGCATGAACGACCGGGACGCGGCGCTCGCCCGCGACAGCTTGACGGCCGACCACGAGCCGCTGCCGGTGCGGCGCTGCAGCGTGTAGGTGCAGACCCCGCTCGCGTCGGTGGCCGCGTAGCGGACGAGCACCGGGATGTGGCCGTACCAGATCGTCGTGCCGCGGCGCAGGAACGCGTCCGGCGCCAGCGTGATCTTCGGAGCCGTCGTGTCAACCGGAACGGACGAGCCGGTGCTCATCCAGGCCAGGTGGGCCTGGGAGACGCCCGCGATCTTGGTGAAGTCGCCGCCGACGGCGAGGCCGATCGAGGTGTCCGCCAGGGCGAACACGCCCAGCGTGCTGTTGACGCTCGGCGACCAGCCCGTGTCGAGGTGGCCGGTGGCCGGATCGAGGCCGGCGATGTGGTGGCGGACGATCGGGCTGGCGCAGTTGGTGTTCAGCGCGCAGACGTTGTCGAAGTGCCCGCCGGCGATGACCTCACCGTCCGACACCGTGATGGCCTGCACGTTGCCGTCGAACTGCTGCACCCAGTCCTGCGAGCCCGAGGCGGTGTAGGCGACCACCTTGTTGCTCTCGGTACCGAGGTAGATCCGGCCGCTGCCGTCCGCGGCCATCGACACGACGTCGGAGTGGTACGAGAGCGTGTAGGCGCCCTGCAGCGCGCCGCTCGACGGGTCGAAGGCGGCCAGGTAGCCGCGCGGGCTCGTGAAGAACCCGCCCGCGACGATGTCGCCGCCGTGCCCGACGGCGAGGTCGTCGACGCGTCCGTTGACCGACGGCGACCACGAGCGCAGCGTCCCGTCCGAGAGCGCGACGGCCGCGAGCGATGACCTTGCCGCGCCCTCGGCGGTGCTGAAGGTGCCGCCCATGTACAGGGTCGCGCCCTCGACCGCGAGCGCCTCGACGTCGCCGTTCGCCGCACCGGCCCAGCTGCTCTTGGGGATCAGGCTGCCACTCGTGTCCATGGCGGCGATGTGGTTTCTCCCGGCGCCGCCCACCTTGGTGAAGGCACCTGCGAAATAGATCGTCCCGCTGCCGTCGGTCGCGAACGCCTTGACGGCGGCGCTCGGCGCCGGGAGCGAGATCCCGGCCCAGTTGCCGGCGGCGTTGAACGCGGCCAGGTTGGACACCGTATGCGTGGTCCCGGAGTGGTCGGAGACCTGCGTGAACTTGCCGCCGACGTAGGTCGTCGAGCCGACCTGCATGATCGCCAGCACCCGGCCGTTGGTCTGCCAGGTCGCGAACGGCTTGCTCGCGATCGAGGCGCCGGCCGAGGGCGCCGCGACGAGCGTCACCGCCAGCGCCGCCAAGGCCGCCGCATACCGTCGTGCCCGGGTCACCTGCCTCAAATCCATCGGACTACGAAGTTACGGGCGCGACGCGAACCTGTCAAATCGGAACCGTCGGGCCGGCCGGGCGGCGCCCCTCATTCCACGACCGCCGGCGCGTGCCGGAGACCCGCCGCCGCCACGCCGAGGAGCGCGAGTCCGGCGGCGACGATGCCGGCCAAGAGGACGAAGCCCGTCCGCGCCCCGGCGGCGTTCACGAGCGGCCCCACCGAGAGCGTCACGCCCACCTGCAGGAGCATGGAGACGAGCAGGAAGGTCGCCGACGTCCGGCCCATGACCTCGTTCGGCACGACCTTGAACAGGTACGCCGACGTGATCACCCGGAACGCCGAGGAGCAGAATCCGGCCGCGAAGAGCAGCGGGTAGAACGCGCCGATCACGGCCGGCCCGCCGGCGAGCAGGGAATAGCAGACGATCAGCGCCACAATCACCGCCGTCATCGCCCGCCACTCCCCCCAGCCGCAGGACGAGCAGCGCCGCGAAGACGCCGGACGTCATGGCACCGACGCCGTAGGCCATGTCCGCGAGGCCGTAGGCGGTCGCTCCCAGGTGCAGCTCCCGCAGCACGTAGGCGACGAGGACGACGTTCAGGCTGATCGTGGCCACCCAGGGGACGACGCTGGCCACGCCGAACCCGGCCACCGCCGGCCGGCCGCGCAGATAGGCGATGCCGGCCCGGGCCATGCGCAGCCCCGACTCGTGCGGACTCACGGCCGGCGCCGGCCGGTGGTGCAGGGCGAGCAGCGCGAGCGCGGAGACGGCGTAGGTGGCGGCGTCGATCACAAACGCCGTCCCAAGGCCGAAGCGGACGAGGATCGGCCCGCCCAGCGCCGCGCCGGTCAGGTTGCCCGCCTGCCAGGTGATCTCGACGAGCCCGCTCGCCGCGGTCAGCTGGTCGGGGCGGATCACCTCCTGCAGGAGCGCGGTCACTGCCGGCCAGAAGACGCTGTGCAGCCCGGACCCCGACATCGACAGCACCTCGCCGGTGAAGTAAAGGCGGAAATCGCGATCGGCCAGCGGCGCGAACGTGCTCATGCGGGCAGTATCGACGGCGTGCGGCCGGATTGGCCGGGCTGCCCGCGGCTCAGTAGAACGTGTAGTCGGACGTCGCGACGATCCGCGGCCAGACGACCGCGAGCGGAGCGGCCAGGGTGCAGCGTGCGATCGGCTGGCCGCGCTCGTCGCTGCCGTGCGGCGTCGATACGCGCGCGACGAGTCGGTAGTCCGTGCAGAAGCCGGCGGCGCGGCGCGTGTAGCCGATCAGGAGCGCGCGCCGCCCGGTCGCCGCCGGCCGCCAGTAGCGCATGGTGACGTCGACGGAGGCGACGGGCGGCAGGCCGTGCCCGAACAGCCGCAGCGCGCCCGCCTCGCCGTAGTTGGAGGCGACGACCACGTCGGCGCCGCGAGCCAGCCGCTCGACCTGACGCACCAGCTGCGGCCAGCCGATCTCGGACTGATAGTCGCCGCGCGCCGCGATGACGCCGTGCCGGTCGGCCGTCCCCAGCGGGAGCACGGGCAGCAGGATCGGCATGGCCACCAGGTCGACCATGGCGAACGCGGCCGCGGCGGCCCGCAGCCCGCTCCGGCCGAGCCGGCGGTCGAGGGGGATCGCGCCGGCGGCGAGCGCGAGCACGACGACGGGGAGCGCGTAGTACGACTTCCCGCCGAGCACGAGGTAGGCGAGCACGGTGCCGACGATCGTCCAGCCCAGCGGCCGCAGGGCGCGATCGCGGACGAGGAACATGACGCCGGCCACGCCCGCCGGGACGGCGACGCCCATGGCGAGCAGGAGGTTGACGAGGAACTGCGGCCGCGTCTCGTCGCTGCCGCTCGGCGGCGGGTGCAGGAAGAAGTGCACGCTCGTCCAGCCGTGCCCCGCCTCCCAGACGAGGTTCGGGACGAGCAGGAGCACCGCGACGCCGACGGCCAGCGCCAGCCCCAGCGGGCGCAGCGCATCGCGGCGCCAGACGCCGAACGCGGCGAGCAGAACGGCGAGCACGACGGCCAGCGTGTACTTCGTCTCCAGCCCGACGCCGGCGGCGAGCCCGATCAGCAGCCACGAGCCCCGCCCCAGGGCCAGCCGCACCGCCAGCCACAGCACGACGATCGTCGTCAGCTGGTCGAGGGCGACCGGCTGGAAGATCCAGTTCGTCGCGAGCATCCCGGGACAGAACGCCACCAGGGCCGCCGCGAGCACCTGCGCGCGCCGGGTCGCGCCCAGCTCCCGCGCGATCAGGACGCCGACGAGCGCCGTGCCCGCGCCGGCCAGGATCGTGAACGCGCGCAGCCCCACGAGCGACCAGCCGAACAGCACCCGCGCGAGCGCCGCCAGCAGCGCCGTCACCGGCGGGAACTCGACATAGCCGCCCTGGAGGTGCAGGCCGGAGACGACGTAGTAGAGCTCGTCCCGGTGCCAGCCGTAGCGGCCGGCGACCGCGAGGGTCAGCGCGGCCTTCAGCGCGATGACGACGGTCACTGCCGCGAGCGGAAAGGCGCCCGGAGCGGCGCTTGCCCGCCCCGCCGGAGCCGAGGACGGGTCGACGCGCGGCACCGCCATACGGACGGACGATACCCGAGCCCCGGGCCGCGCCCTCGCGATCCTAGGAGGCGCGCCGAAGCGGAGTGGCGCCGAGGCACGCCGACGTCTCGTCGGCCCACGCCACCGCCCGCACGTAGGCGTCACGCAGGAGGGTGAGGTTGACGGCGGCCGGCTCGATCTCGCTCAGACGTCCGCGCTCGTAGCTCTCGATCCAACGCAGGTGCCGGCCCAGCTCGCCGTCGCGGTCTGCCAGCGCGCGCACCACCCGGTCGTCCAGCTCGTCCAGCTCCTCGAGCAGCACGTCCATCGGCACCGCCAGCAGCGCGTCGGCCACGGACAGCAGTCCGACGGTGAAGGACGTCGCCGCGTCGCCGACGCCGAGGCCGCGGGCGAGCACCTCCATCATCTTGGCGCGCACCATGCCGATGCGGGCGAGCTCGGCCGGCTGGCGCGAGTGCGCCGTCAGGCTGACCAGGTACGCGAACGACCGGATCGTGTCGGTGCCGAGGAAGACGATGGCGTCCCGGATCGAGCTGATCCGGCGCACGAGCCCGACGGCGGCCGAGTTCATGTAGCGCAGGAGGGTCAGCGACAGGCCGACGTCCTGGACGATGACCGCCTCGAGCTCCTCGACCGTCACGTCCGGGCGGGCGAGCGCGTTCAGCAGGCCGAGGACGGTGAGCCGCTGCGCCCGGATGCGGCGGCCGGTCATCGTCTGGGGGACGCCGAAAACGTAGCCCTGGAACCAGTCGAACCCGAGCTCGCGGCAGGCCTCGAACGCCTCCCTCGACTCGAGCTTCTCGGCCACGAGCCGGACCGGGTAGGCGCGCAGCGCGGCGACCGACGCCGCGATCTCGTCGGGATCGCGCCCGCATACGTCCAGCTTCACCGTCGCGGCCACGTCGAGCAGGGGCCGCGTCCCGTCACCCGCGACGTAGTCGTCGAGCACGATCTCGTAGCCCTGCACGGCGAGCTCGCGGACGCGGCGCACGACGGCGTCGTCGGCCTCGACGGTCTCGAGCACCTCGAGTCCCACGCGCTCGGGCGGAAGGGCGAGCACCTGCTCGCCGAGCAGGAAGCTGCGCGAGACGTTCACGAGCGCCCGGCGCGAGCCGACCAGCACGTCGAGTCCGATGTCTGCGACCGCGGTCAGCGCCGCCTCGCCCGTCGCCCGCTCGTCGTCATCGACGGCCGCCGCGCGCGCGACCGCCGTCTCCCGGAACAGGAGCTCGTACGCGACGACGTTCAGGTCGCGGTCATAGACGGCCTGGCGGGCGACGTAGGTGGGCCATCCGTCCGGAGCGGAGCGACCTGCGATCGCTGCTCCGAGCACCCCACCCGCCGACCGCGTGAACCGCCCGCGGCCGTCGTCGCTCATCCCGGTCCGTCCCCTGCCGAAGGCGTGGTCGGGAAACACATGGTGATGATCTGATCAAAGCGTACGTTGACCTCGTCGTCAACGGTCAACGAGCCCGCCGGGCCGGCCCGGCGGATATCGTCGGACGCGCACATGGGCGAGAACCCGGTCATGACGGCGATCGAGGAGCGCGGCGTCGCGGTCGGCGCGATGCTGTTCGAGTTCGACACGAACGCGATCATGCGCATCCTGGCCGCCGCCGGCGTCGACTTCGCCCTGTTCGACCAGGAGCACACCGGCTGGGACGCGGGCACCTTACGGCGCACGCTCGCCGCCGGGCGCGGCACCGGCGTCTACCCGATCGCGCGGGTGGTGCGCGGCGAGTATCCGCTGATCGCCGCCGCGCTCGACGCGGGCGCGCGCGGCGTGATGGCGCCGATGGTGGAGTCCGCCGAGGACGCCCGGCGGCTGGTCGAGGCGGCCCGCTACCCGCCGCTCGGGCGGCGCGGCTTCGGGGTCGTCATGAGCGACGACCTCGCCGGCGGGGCGGGGGCGCTGGCGGAGCGGATCAACCGGGAGAGCGTCGTGATCGCGCAGATCGAGTCCCCGGCCGGGGTCGAGCACGCGGACGAGATCCTGGCGGTGCCGGGCATCGACGTCGTGTGGCTGGGCCAGTTCGACCTCTCGCTCGGGCTCGGCGTCCCCGGCCGGTTCGACCATCCCGACTATCTGGAGGCGGTCGAGCGCCTGCTCGCCGTGTGCCGCGCGCACGGGACGCCGCTCGGACAGCTGATCGGGACGGCCGAGGAGGGCGCGGCGCTGCGGGAGCAGGGCTTCCAGGTGCTGGCGTTCGCCGACGTGTGGGTGTTCGAGCGGGCGCTGCGCGACCGGATCGACGCGATCCGCCGGTGACGGTCGTCCCGGCGGAGTCGCTGGCCGGCGCGGCCCTGCTCGACCTCTTCAACGCGGGGTTCTCCGACTACGTCGTGCCGATGCACCTCGATGCGGCGGCGCTGCGGGCGCACGTGCACGCAAACGACATCGACCTCGCCCGGTCGCCGGTCGCGACGGTCGGTGGCGAGCCGGCCGCGTTCGCGCTCGTCGGCATCCGCGACGCGGACGCGTGGATCGGCGGCATGGCGACCGTCCCCGGCCACCGGCGCCGCGGGCTGGCCGCGGCGCTCCTCGACGCGGCGGCGGCCCGAGCCGCGGAGGCGGGCTGCGAGCGCCTCTGGCTCGAGGTCGTCGACACGAACACGCCCGCGGTGACGCTCTACCGGCGGGCCGGGTTCGAGGTCGTCCGCGACCTCGTGGTGTGGACGCTCCCGGCGGGCGCCGCCGAGGCGGTCGCCCCGCCGCTCGCGGAGGCGGAGGCGCGGGCGTGGATCGCCGAGCACCGCGACGGGCGCGAGCCGTGGCAGCGGGCGGACGCCTCGCTCGAGCGGCTGCGAGCCGGCGGCGAGCGCCACGCCGGGGTCGGCGTCGTGCACGACGGCGGCCTGCGGGCGGCGGCCGTCTGCAGCGAGGAGGCATCCCGGGTCACGGTCCTGCAGGCGGCGGCGGTGGACGCCGAGGCGGCCTCGCGCCTGCTCCGCGGGGCGAGCGGCGGGCGCAGCCTGACGCTCGCAAACGCCCCGGCGGACGGCGTGCTGTCGGCGGCACTGCCCGGGCTCGACGCGACGGTCTACGCGCGCCAGCACGAGATGCGCCGCCCGCTGCGGCGAGACGCCTAGACCCGGCTGTTCAGACCGGCCGCATCGGCGGCAGGCCGTGCGGGCGCGCGGGCCGGCGTCCGCTCCCAGACGAGCGCCGCCACCGTGACGACGGTGATCAGGAGCGTCGCGGCGATTGCAACATGCACCGCGATCACCGCCCACGGCAGGCCGTTGCGGTACTGGTACTCGCCGACCGCCGCCTGGCAGCCGAGGAGGACCACGCCGGCGACCGAGAGCCGCTGGGCGAGCGTGCCGCGGTACCGCCGCCAGAGCCATGCGGCGACGGCGACGAAGAGCACCGTGAAGGCGGTGGCGACACGAACGTGCACCCAGGCGGCGTGGTAGAAGTTGCCCAGCCGCTCGATGGGCGTGCTCGTGCTGCCGGGATGCGGCCCGGCCGCGGTCACGAACGCCCCGGAGACGATGAGCGCCAGGTACGCGGCCACCGCCGTCCACGCCAGCACGCCGAGGTACAGCTCATCCGGCGCCGAGGCCTCCGCCTGCGGGCGCAGCGCGCGCAGCGTCGCCCAGGTCGAGACCGACACGACCGCCATCGCGAGCAGGAAGTGCGACATGACCAGGTACGGGTTCAGGTCGAACTCCACGGTGACCGCTCCCAGCGGCACCTGCGCGACCGTGCCGGCCGCGGCGAATGCGAGCGCGTGGGCGACGCGCCGGTCGAGGCCGGCGACCCGGTAGGCCATCACGGCCGTCGCGACGGCGGCGAGCATCGCCAGCCCCGAGATGGCGCGGTTGCCGAATTCGATCAGCGCGTGCGCGGAGTCCTGGGGGACGAGCGACGTCGTCGAGCACGTCGGCCAGTGCGGGCAGCCGAGGCCGGAGGCCGTCAGCCGCACCAACCCGCCCGTCGTCACGACGAGCCACAGGATGACGACCGTCGCGACGGCAACACGCTGGAACGTGCGCAAGGACACCGGGCGCGCTCGCAGGCGGGAGAGCGACGTCGTGTCGGCGTGGGCCATGCCCTGCCAGTGTAACCCGACGGATGGGGCGCCCGTCCAGCTGTGGCGCTCTCCACTCCTTCACGGGAATATCACGCAAATACCGCCTTCCGGCGATTTGACCGATTGCATCGAGGTGGCGCGGATGGCACTCTCTGGGAGTGGTGGGTACGCGGTCTACGGTCGGCGGGCACGGCGCGGCGACGACGCCGGCGCGCGAGCTGAAAGGCGAGTTCGTCTCGGGCGAGCTTGCGGCCGACTGCGCCCGCTTCCTCGCCGAGACGCGCCGCCGTGTGGAGCAGCGCCAGCTGGTCACGATGCGTCCCTGGTCGGCCGCGGACGGCTGGCGCCGGCCCGGGCGCTGACCCGGCGGCCACCGGCAGGAGGCTTGCGGCATGACCGAGCCCGAACGCCGCGAAGCTCCGTCCGGGCGGCGTGCGTTCGACGCGGCGGAGGACGCGACCCGGCGCACCCGGCTCGCGAACGAGCGCACCTACCTGGCGTGGTGGCGCACGGGCCTCACGGCGATCGCCGTCAGCCTGGCGATGGGCCGGGTCGTGCCGACGCTGTCCCACAAGACGGCCTGGCCATACGAGACCGTGGGCGCCGGCTTCGCCGTCCTGGGCATCGCCTGCATCGTGAACGCCTTTCAGCGCGAGCGCGAGATCGAGCGGGCGCTGCGGGAGGGGACGTTCGTCTCGATGAACGCGCGGTCGAACCTCGTGCTGACGGTCGCCGGCGTCGTCCTGGGCGGCTTCACGTTCGTGCTGATCGTGGCGAATCCGTGACGGGCACGCCGTCGGCCTGGAGGATCTCGCGCAGCATCTGCGCGTTCGTCGGCGCCTGCGCGATGTCGCCGCCGTCCGCATGGGTGCGGCCGTTGTTGTTGAACATCGCGTAGGTGCGCTCCGACAGCGAGGACAGCTCGCGCAGCGGCGGCGACCATTCCTCGAGCTCGTCGCGCGAGTACAGGTAGTCGAACCGCTCGGCGGCGCTGCGCCCGCGCACGTTCCACGTGGCGGCGTTGCGGCCGTGCAGGCGCAGGTACGCGGTGTCCGAGGTGGCGGCGACCACGGTCGGCACCAGGTTCCT
This sequence comes from uncultured Actinomycetes bacterium, assembly GCA_963843705.1. Lineage (GTDB taxonomy): Bacteria > Actinomycetota > Thermoleophilia > Gaiellales > JAICJC01 > JAICJC01. The sequence continues at coordinate 17,748 of CAWJLQ010000013.1, read as the reverse complement.
GGCGTCGGTGCGGGGCGCGTCCACCATCACGTAGGTCGCTCCGAGCGAGCGCAGGAAGTCCAGCGTCCGCGCCGAGGCCTCGGGCTCGAGCCAGCTGCGGTGCCGAAACTCGACCATCATCTCGTCGCCGCCGAGCTGCTCCTTCGCCCACTCCAGGTAGCCGATCGACGCGGGCTTCAGCGTGACGTACGACGGCAGCTGCATGAGGATCCCGCCCAGCTTGCCCGCCTCGCGCAGCGGCTCGAGCGCCGCCCGGAAGCGGCGGAACACCTCGGCCCGCAGCTCGCGCGACGGTCGCTCGACGCGGCCGCGCTCGTCGAGCGGCGCTTCGGCGCGCAGGTCGGCGGGCAGCTGCTCCGCCTTGACCGGGTGGCGCGTCATCATCCCGAAGGCCTTCACGTGGAAGACGAAGCCGTCGGGCGTCCGCCGCGCCCAGGCGGCGGCGGCGTCCGGGCTGGGGAGGGCGTAGTAGCTCGCGTTCAGCTCGACCGTGTCGAAGCGCTCGGAGTAGTGCACCAGCCGGGCCTCCGACGAGCGCACCGAAGCCGGATACCACGTCTTGACGAGCGTCTCGTCGGCCCACGAGCACGTCCCGATGCGCACGGCGCTGCTCAGAGCACGTAGCCCCCGGCCGGCACGAGCGGCAGGCCGGCGGCGGTCCAGGCGTGCAGGCCGCCGGCGAGGTTGCGGGCGCGCCAGCCCGCGGCGACCAGGGCATCGGCCGCGTACGCGCTGCGCGAGCCGGTGCGGCAGACCACCACCAGAGGCCGGTCGCGGGGCAGCTCGGCGGCCCGCGCCTGCAGCTCCGCCAGCGGGATCCACAGCGCGCCCTCGATGTGCCCGGCTTCCCACTCCGAGGGCTCGCGCACGTCGACCGCCAGCGCATCCTCGTCGCGGAAGGCCGCGCCGGCCTGCGCCGGGGTCAGCTGCGGAGCCAGGTCCACGACCGGATTCTACGTCGAGGAGGCGTGGATCAGGCCGGGCCGGGCTCGGTCGCGCCGACGTAGGTGGCCTGGAACCACTTGGCCGAGAGCGGCGTCATCCGCACCCAGTCGCCCGTGTGCGGCGCCTGCACCACCCAGCCGTTGCCGATGTAGAGCGCCACGTGGTCGAGCTTGTTGAAGTAGACCAGGTCGCCGGGCCGCAGCCGGTCGGTCGCCACCTGCGGGCCGAGGTGGTACTGGGACGCGGCGAAGTGCGGCAGCGCCACGCCGTAGTGCGCGTAGAGCCACATCACGAGGCCCGAGCAGTCGAACCCCTGCGGGGAGGCGCCTCCCCACACGTAGGGGACGCCGATCTGCTGCAGCGCGTCGAGCGCGACGTGGTCGCGCAGCTCCTGGCCGGGATCGGCGACGTCGGCCTTCAGGTCGGCCTCGAGCCACTTCTGCGCCTGCAGGGCGAGCTGGGCCTGGCCGATCCGGTCGGCGGCGGTCATCACCGTGATCTGGCGGCCGAGGATCGACACGAGCCGGTGGCGGCGGCGCAGCTCGGTGCGGATCTCGCGCCGGCGGCGGATGATCTCGCGCTTGGCGGCGCGGGCCTTCACCTGCGCGGCGGCGATGGCGCGGCGCTCGGCCGCGATCGCGTTCTTCGCGGCGTCGATGGCGGCGACGGTCGCGGCGACGGCGGTGTCGAGGCGCTGCTTCAGGTCCATCCCGCTCGTCACCTCGGAGAGCGACGACGCGGAGAGGACGATCTCGAGCGTCCGCGGATCGCCGCCCTTGTACTGCTCGACGACGAGGCCCGACAGGATCCGCTGCTCGCGGTGGAGCTTGGCCCGCTCGGCGATCAGGCGGGCCGTCTCGATGCGCATCCGCCGGCGCAGCACCCCGAGCTCCCACACCACCTTGTCGTACTGCTCGGTGAGCGCCTCCGCGTGCAGGTCGAGCTTGTGGATCTCGGCCCGGACATGAGCATATTTCGCGCGCTTGGCGTCCAGCACCGGGTCGGCGAAGGCGGGCTGCGCGTGCACGCAGAGCGCCGCAGCAGTCGCGGCCAGCGCGACGGCCAGGACGCCGCCGAGGCGGTGGAGAGACCCGTGCATCCCACCGGTTCTCGGCAGCACGGCGTCAGAATTGAGCCGACGCTAAAGACCGCGGCCGATTCAGCCGAATCACTGGGGCAGCATGCGCATCACGATCGACTGCCCCAGGTGCGACGCGGCCAAGCGGCCGCTGCAGCGCTGCGCCGTCTGCGGCGCCGCCGGTTGCTCCGCCGACGTGGCCGCGTGGCGGGAGCGCCTGCACGCCCATCACATGGGGGTGATCCTGGCCGAGCCCCGCCGTGGTGCCGTCGACCAGCCGCCGCGCATCCCCAGCCCGCTGCACGCCATCGTGCGGCTCGAGGACCTCATCGAGGCCACCGAGACGCTGATCGTCCCGGACACGGTCGCCCCTCCGGCGAACCCGCTCTCGTTCGACTGGGACGAGCACCGCCGCCTGCGCCGGCTGCGCAAGAGCGCTTGAGCTGTCAGCGGGCCGCCGCGTCGACCCGCGGCTGCAGATCGAGCAGCTCCGGCGGCAGGTGCAACGGCTCGACGGCGACGCCGCGGATCCGCATCTCGCCGAGCAGCGCGGCGTAGGCGTCGGCCTCGACCGGATCCTCCGGCGCCCAGTCGTTCAGGTAGCGCACCCCCTCCACCCCCGCCTGGTAGAGCTCCTTCAGGCATCCGAAGCATGGGCGCAGGGTCGTGAAGCAGCGCGCCCCCTGCACGGAGTACCCCAGCCGGGCGGCCTGCAGGAGCGCGTTCTGCTCGGCGTGCACGCAGATGCAGACGTCGTAGCCGCGGCCGCGGGCGTAGTCCTCCGGGTGCGCGCAGCGGTGGCAGCCGCCCTCGTCGCAGTTGCGGAAGCCGGTCGGAGTGCCGTTGTAGCCGGTGGCGATGATGCGCTGGTCGGCCACGAGGATCGCGCCGACGTGGCGGCCGAGGCAGTTCGCCCGCTCGCGCGTCGCGACGGCGAGCAGCATGAAGTACTCGTCGGGGGTGGGGCGCACCGCCGCCTTGCGGATGTTGGGATCGTCCACCAGGGCACCCTACCGGGCCGGCCGCGAGCTCAGGTCACGCGCTGGCGCATGCCGAGCGTGCGGGCGAACTCGCGCGTCGCCGACTCGTCGACGTGCCACACGATCGGCCCGTGGACGATCACGTCCTCGCCCCGCTCCTTCATCAGGTCGGGCAGAAACGTCTCCACCAGCCATTCGCGGCCGTGCGCGACCGTCGCCCGGGCGCGGATCCGCACCAGGTCGTCGTCGAGCTGCTCGACCTCCTCGACCCAGGGCGGCCGCACCAGCCGCGTCGGGCCGACGGGGACGAGCCGCGCCACCTCGCCGACCAGCTCGCGGCCTCCCGCCTCGCTCGTGGCAAAGAACTCGATCTCGACCTCGCGCGCGCCGCGCGGCTGCACCCGCACGGACTGGATCGACGAGTTGTGCACGCGCACCACCTCGCCCGTGATCGCCCGCAGCCGGGTCGAGCGCAGGCCGACCTCGTCGACGACGCCCTGGAGGTTGAGCGGCGCGATGGTGACGTTGTCGCCGACCGAGAACCAGCCCTCGAAGTACATGAAGAAGCCGGCCAGGATGTCGGTCAGGAAGCGCTGGGCGGCGAAGCCGATCAGCACCACGATCAACGACGCCCCCGCCACGGCGCCGGCGCGGCCGCCGAAGCTGACGGCGCCGAGCGTGAGGATCAGCGCGATGCCGTAGGCGGCGTACCGCACGGTCGTACGGACGAGCGAGATGGCGGTCTCGCGCCGCCGCAGCGACGTGATCACTCCCGTGTCGGCGGGGCCGTCCTCGCGCAGGTGCCGGGCCTCGCTGCGGCGCACGATGGTCGCGGCCAGGCGGCCGGAGAGGCGCGAGACGACCCAGGCGGCCGCGAACGCGCCGACGACCCACGCGGCGGTGTGCCACGTGGGTGTCGGAAGCGCAGAAAGCATGCTCGTGCCCCGCGTGCCCATCCCTGCAGTGTGCCGCAGGCCGACCCGGGGCGCGCCGGTAGTGCTACGGCGTATTGGTGAGGCTGAATTTCGCCGGCGTCTTCAGCGGCGTCTTCTTCACGTTCGCCGTGACCGTGTAGGCGCCGGTCGTGCCGTTCGCGGTGACGGCGACACGCACGTAGCCCTTCGCCCCGGTGGCGTGCGACCACGTGGTGCGGCCGTTCGGGAACGTGACGCCGGCACCGGAGGCCGGCGCCGTGAACGTCACCAGCAGCCCGACGCGCGGGTTGCCCTTGGCGCCGAGCACGCGGGCCGAGAGCTTATGCTTGAAGGCGGTGTTGACCGTCGCAGACTGCGGGGTGCCGCCCGTGGCGGTGATGTGCGGGCCGGCGGTGGCGGCGAGCGCCGCCGCCGGGACGAGGGCGAGCGCGGCCGCCGCCGCGGCGCCCCGGCGCGTGATCGATATGAGTCTCAAGTCTGACCCCTCCCAGGATCCGGAAACCAGTCCAGTATCAGGGTGCTTGCGCCGTGTGGGAAGAGGGTTGACGGGAACCCTGGCGGCGCTCGCCCTGCTGGCCGTGGGCCTGACCGGGTGCGCCGGCGGCGGCAGCGGCAGCTCCGGGCCCGCCGTTCAGCCCGCCTCCACGCCGTCCGCCTCGGCACCCCCGCCGGCGAGCAGCGCCCCGGCGACGACCGGCGGCGGGCACGCGCCGATCGTCGTCGTCTTCATGGAGAACCACGGCTACACGGACATCGTCGGCGACCCGTGCTGCGCGTTCGAGACGCAGCTCGCGCACGAGGGCACGTTCTTCACACACTTCTACGGCGTCGCCTACCCGTCCAAGCCGAACTACCTCGCCTTCGGCGGCGGCGGCACGTTCGGCCAGGTGGGCAGCGACGACCCGCTCCCGCCCGTCTCCGCTCCCAGCCTGTTCGGCCAGCTGTCCGCACACGGCGTCGACTGGGCGGCCTGGGCGGAGAGCTATCCCGGCGGCCCGGGTCACTGCTCGCTGGCGCCGGCCGCCCCGAACTACGCGCTGCGCCACGTGGCGCCCCTGCTCTTCGCCGACGTGGCGCAGACGCCGCTCTGCGACCGCGTGACGGCGACCGAGCCGAGCCGCCTGCCCGCATTCCTGTGGGTCACCCCGAACCTCTGCAACGACGACCACGACTGCCCGCCCCCGGCCGGCGACCGCTGGCTGGCCGACCACGTCCCCGCATGGGTGCGCCAGGGCGCCGAGGTGTTCATCACCTACGACACCGGCAATCCGGACACCACCAACGGCGGCGGCCACGTCTACGCCGTGCTCGTGGGACACGGCGTGCCGCGCGGCACCGACCCGCGCACGCTGAACGCCTACAGCGCGCTCGCCGGCGTCGAGCGCGCGTTCGGGCTGCCGCTGCTCGGCGCCGCCGGCTCGGCCGCACCGGTGCGGTTCTGACTCAGCCGGACGGCGAGGTGCGCGGGGCCGCCGCGGGCAGCAGGTCGAGCCCGTCCGGCTTGTTCAGATAGCCCGGCGCCGAGCCGGCCACGCCCAGGTGCCCGTACTGCCACACGATCCGCTTCGTGCGCGGGTCGATCACGACCACGCGGTGGTGCCAGTCGTCGGTGACCGCGATCATCCCGTTCGGCCAGCGCACCGCCAGCGACGGCTGCGCGAGCATGCCCGGGCCCGACGCCGGGCTGTACGACCACAGCACCCGCCCCGTGCGGCCGAGGATGTCGACCACCCCCGGGGTCTGAAAGCCGGCGACGAGGATCCGCCCGCCGGGCAGCGGCTGCGCGTCCGAGGGATACGTGAACGGCGTGCGCACCGTCGCGACCAGGCGACCGCGGGCGTCGATGCGGTCGACCCACCCGCCGATCTCGGTCACGAGCACCCCGCCGCCCGGGAGCGGCGTGTCGCCGTTGGGCGAGGAGAGCGTGACCGGCGGGTCGTGTGCGCAGTCCCCGGCACGCCCGATCGAGCGCACGATGCCCTTCCCCGGGCGGATCCACAGCACCCGGCAGTTGCGGATGTCGGCCACGAGCAGCTCGCCGTTTCGGAGCTGATACGCGTCGTCGGGATTCGACAGCTCCCGGGGGCCGGAGCCCGCGACGCCGGCACGACCGTACGCCCAGACGAGCCGGCGGCGGCGGGGCGAGACGAGCGCGATCTGATCGTTGAACTCCTCGTTCACGGAGATGCCGCGGTAGCCGGGCGTCCAGAAGGCGTCGTCGGGGTCGGCGAACGACTGCCCGGGGCGCAGGTCGCCCGGGCGTGGAAAGCTCCAGACGACCTTCTTGCCGGGCGAGACCAGCAGCAGGCGGTTGTTGTTGCGGTCGGCGATCAGGACGTAGCCGGGGACGACGCGCGAGTGCACAGGCGGCAGGCCCAGCGCGCGCTGCGCGGGCGTGGGCGGCGGCGTGTGCGCGGTGGCCGTCGACGCCTGCGAGGACGCCGGCGCGGATCCGCCCGTGGGCGGCTGCCCCGATGACGCCGCCGACCCCGAGCCCGAGCAGCCGGCGGCGAGGAGCACCACGAGGGCCGCAACGAGCCCCCGGCCGTGGGACTGGGCGGGCGTTCCTGCCACGACCGCATCATGGCACCGGCGGATTGGCGGCCGGTCGCCGCGCCCCGCTCCATCGCCACCGCGGGGGATACTCCCGGTGCAGTGACCGCGGTGATCCGGACGGAAGGGCTGACGAAGACGTACGCGGCGACGCGTGCGGTGGCCGACCTCGACCTCCTCGTGGAGGGCGGTCAGGTGTTCGGATTCCTGGGTCCGAACGGCGCCGGCAAGACCACCACGATCCGCCTGCTGCTGGGACTGCAGCGGCCGACGAAGGGTGCCGGCTGGGTGCTCGGCCGGCACTGCCAGACCGACCGGGTCGAGATCGCGCGCCACGTCGGATACCTGCCCGGCGACCTGGCGCTGCACCCGCGCATGACCGGCCGTCAGCATCTCGACTGGTTCCGCCACGTCCGCGGGGTTCGCGAGGGCGGCCTGGTCGACCAGCTGGTGGAACGGTTCGACGTCATGGTCGACCGGCCGGTGCGCGAGCTCTCGAAGGGCAACCGGCAGAAGATCGGGCTGGTGCTGGCGCTGATGCACCGGCCGGACCTGCTGGTCCTGGACGAGCCGACGACGGGTCTTGACCCGCTCGTGCAGAACGAGTTCGAGCGGGCGATGCGCGAGGTCGTGGCCGAGGGGCGGACGGTGTTCCTGTCGTCGCACGAGCTGGACGAGGTACAGCGGCTCGCCGACCGCGTGGCCATCATCCGGTCGGGCTCGCTGGTGGCGACGGACACGGTCGAGCGATTGCGCGAGACGGCCCCGCGGCGCGTCGAGGTGCGGTTCCGCGATCCGGTCGGGCCGGAGCTGTTCGCCGGGATCGACGGCGTCTCCACCGAGCACCGTGACGGCGCGCATGTCGAGCTTCGCGTCACGGGCGGCGCGATCGCGCCGCTGCTGCGGGTGATCGCCGACAACGACCCGCTCGACGTGACCATCCGCCACGCCGATCTGGACGAGCTCTTCCTCGGGTTCTACCGTGAGCCGGGGAGAACGGGAGGCGCCGATGCCGGCAGCGATCGCCCGGCTTGACGTCGCCATCCGGCGCCGCGGCCTGCTCGGCTACGTGGTGGGCATGGCGCTGTACTCGCTGATCGTCGTCGCCCTCTACCCGGCGTTCAAGGACTCCACGTCGCTCGACAAGCTGATCCAGTCCGATCGGACGGGAGCGGCGCTGTTCGGGGTGACCGGCAAGATCTCCTCGTCCGGCGGCTGGCTGAACGCGAACATCTACGCGAACTTCCTGCCGCTCGTGATGCTGCTCGTCACCATCGGCTACGGCGCCGCCGCCGTCGCGGGGCAGGACGAGGACGGGACGCTCAGCCTGGTCGCCACGCTCCCCGTGCGCCGCGACGCGATCGTGCTCCAGAAGATCGTCGCCCTGAGCGTGCAGGCCGCGGCTCTGGCGCTCGCGGTCGGCGTCTGCGTCGCCGCGGGTCGCTGGTTCCAGCTCGGCATCTCGTTCGCCGACATCGCCACGACGTCCCTCGCCGCGCTGCTGCTCGGGCTGGATTTCGGGATCGTGGCGATCGCCGTCGGCTCGTTCACCGGCCGCAGGGCGACCGCCGTCGGGGCGACGTCCGCGCTCGCGGCCGCCTCGTATCTCGTCAGCTCTCTCGCCCCGGTCGTGTCGTGGATCCGGCCGATCCGGTACGCCTCGCTCTTCTACTGGTCGATCGGGCACGACCAGATCAGCACCGGCCTGCGGGTCACGGACGCCGCCGTCCTCGTCGGCGCCGGGCTCGCCGCCGGGTACGCCGCGATCCTGGCGTTCCGCAGGCTCGACCTGCACTGAGCCCAACCCTCTACGCGCGGCCACCGACGCACGACCCGTAGGAACCACCGATGCGGAGGGGCCGGCGAACCGCCACGATGCGTGGTACGGCATGACGGCAGCGCGCCCCGATCTCGACCGGCTGGAGGTTGCGGAACAGATATTCCGCGACAGCCATCCTGCCTACGCGAAGACGGGCGCCGTCGACGCGCTGCGGCGCGGCGACTACTCGCGTCTCGACCGCGGCGGCCACGTGTACCTCGACTACACCGGCGGCGGCATGTTCGCCGACTCGCAGCTGCGCGAGCACGTCGCGCTGCTCACGGGCGGCGTGTTCGGCAACCCGCACTCGGTCAACCCGACCTCGTCGGCGAGCACCGCCCTCGTCGAGCGCGCCCGGACGTCCGTGCTCGACTTCTTCGGCGCATCGCCGGACGAGTACGTCGCCATCTTCACGCCCAACGCGACCGGAGCGCTGCGCCTCGTGGGAGAGGCGTATCCCTTCCGGCCGGGCGACCGGTTCCTGCTCACCTTCGACAACCACAACTCGGTCAACGGCATCCGCGAGTTCGCCCGCGCCCGCAGCGCCGAGACGACGTACGTGCCGAGCGTCGCGCCGGACCTGCGCGTCGCCGAGGGCGAGCTCGAGCGATACCTGACCCGCACGCGGGGTGACCATCACAACCTGTTCGCGTATCCGGCCCAATCCAACTTCTCCGGCGTCCAGCACCCGCTGGAGTGGATCGAGCACGCCCATCGACAGGGCTTCGACGTGCTCCTCGACGCGGCCGCGTTCGTGCCGACCAACCGGCTCGACCTGAGCCGCTGGCACCCCGACTTCGTGGTGCTGTCCTTCTACAAGATGTTCGGATGGCCGACCGGAGTCGGCTGCCTGCTCGCACGCACCGACGCGCTGGCCAGGCTCGAGCGGCCCTGGTTCTCCGGCGGCACGATCGTCGCCGCCTTCGTCCAGCGGCAGTACTACGAGTCCGCACCCGGGCCGGCCCACTTCGAGGACGGCACCGTCAACTACCTGAACCTGCCGGCGGTCGAGATCGGCCTGCGCCACGTCGAGGCCGTCGGCCTCGAGACGATCCACACCCGCGTCGGCGCCCTCGCGGGGTGGCTGCTCGACGCGCTCGGCCGCCTCACGCACAGCGACGGCTCCCCGGCCGCCGTCGTCTACGGACCGCGGTCGTCGGCCGGCCGCGGCGGCACGATCGCGTTCAACTTCCTCCACCCCGACGGCGGTGTCGTCGACGAGCGCTACGTCGACCGGGTGGCCGCGCGCCACAACGTGTCACTGCGGACGGGGTGCTTCTGCAACCCCGGCGCCGGCGAGATCGCGTTCACCGTCGCACCCGAGACGCTGCTGGGCGGCGAGCTCGACGCCGGCATGACCCTGGACGACTACCTGCGGACGATCGGGCTGCATTCCGGCGGCGCCATCCGCGCCTCGCTCGGCATCGCGTCGAACTTCGCCGACGTGCTCCGCTTCGCCGACTTCGCGGACGAGTTCATCGATCTGGCGGACGTCCCCGCCGACCTGCCGCCGCGCCACGCCTGCTGACCGGCGGCCGGGCCGCGGCATATGGGCGGTACCGGGTTCGAACCAGTGACCTCCTGCGTGTAAGGCAGGCGCTCTCCCAGCTGAGCTAACCGCCCCGGGGGCCCCAGTGTACGTCCCACCCCGGCCCCGAGCCCGGCTACCGCAAAAGTGGTGCAGACTCCCCCGATTTGCGTAGGCTCTGCGCATCTTCCCGGCGCACAATTCGACCTGATGCCAGAATCCTTCCCGGCCGAGGCCCTGCGCGAGATCGCCGACCGCGCGCGCCTCGCCGTGGGAGCCGACCGTGCGCTCGTGCTCCCGCTCGCCGGCGACGAGCCGCTCCCGCCCGGCCCGGAGGGAGGCCCCAGCCTCTCGGTGCCGATCCGCATCGACGGCGACCCGGTCGCGACGCTCGTCGTCAGCCGCGACCCGGGCGGGGCGCCGTTCGGGGAGGAATCGGCCCTGCTCACGACGGTGTGCGACCTGGCGGCGCACGCGATCGCGGCGTCGCGGCGGGCCGAGCTGCGCACCGAGCAGCTCACGCTCGTCCAGGCCGTCGCCAGCGCCGTCGGCACCGCCACCTCGACCGAGGAGGCGTTCCGCATGGCGGCCACGGCCATCTTCGAGCACACCCGCTACACGGGCGTCACGGCGACGCTGGTCGACCGCCGGGCGCAGGAGCAGGTGGTCGTCGTCGACCTCGGCGGGGACATCGCGACCACGCAGACGATCCGCCGGCCGCTGGACGCCGGCCTGGTCGGCGCCTGCATCCACGACCGGGCCCAGCTCGTGCTCGCCCGCGCGACCGAGGACGAGCGCTACTCGTGGTCGGCCGACGGCCGCTGGGAGTCGCTCGTGCTCACACCCGTGATGGCGGAGGGGCGGTGCGAGGGCGTGCTCGAGCTGGCGGACGCCGAGCCGGACCGGTTCGAGGCCGCCGACGCCGCGCTCATGCACGTCGTCGCCGAGCAGGTTGCGACCGCGCTCGTCGGCGTGCGCATGCAAGAGCGCTCGCAGCGCCTCCAGCGGGAGTCGCAGCGGCGCGCCCGCCGGCTCGAGCTGGCGTCGGCGCTCTCGCGCGAGATCGCCTCCACCGGCACCGTCGAGGAGCTGCTGCGGACGGTCACCGTGACGCTCCACCGGCACACCGACTACACGGCGGTGTGGACGGCGGTCGCCGACCACCGCGACGGCACGCAGCGCATGTGGACGATCACCCGCGGCCGCGACAGCGTCACCGTCTCGTCGCACCCGCTCGACTCGGGCGTGATCGGCGAGGTCGTGCGGACCGGGACCCAGGCGCTGCTCGGCAGGTCGCACCTCGCCGATGCGGGCGGCGCATGGGCGGCGGCGGGGTACGAGTCGATGCTCGCGACGCCGGTGCTCATCGGCCGCCGCTGCGAGGCCGTGATCGGCCTGTCCGATCTGCGCGCCGACCAGTTCGACGCCTCGGATGCGCTGCTCATGCGCACGCTTGCCGAGCAGGTGGCGGCGGCGCTGCGTGGAACGGCGCTGCGGGAGGAGTCCGAGCGGCGCGCCACCCGGATGAGCGTGATCGCCGAGGTCGCGCGCGCCCTGCGCTCGCCGGAGACGGTCGACGGGGCCGTGCGCGCCGCCGCCCAGGCGATCAGCCGGCACACCGGCTACTCCAACCTCACCGCGTGGCGCGTCGACGACCGCACCGGCGAGCGTGAGGCGATCTTCGCGCGCGACCGCGGCACCGACATCTACACGGGTCTGCGCGTTCCCGTCGGGGCCGGAATCCCCGGGTCGGCGATCACGTCGGGGAAGGTGCTGCGGCTTGGCCGCGCCGGCGACCACCCGGCGTTCTCGTGGCCGGGACGTGAGCCCAACAACTCCGTCCTGGTGGCGCCCGTGATGGTGGAGGGCAGGTGCGCCGCCGCGTTCGCCATCGCCGACGAGCACCGCAACTGGTTCGACGCCGACGACGAGGAGCTCGTGAAGACGATCGCCGACCACACCGCGGCGGCGATCCGCTCGGTGCAGCTGCGGGAGGAGGCCGCCCGCCAGGCGCAGCGGCTGTCGCTGGCGGCCGACATCGCCAAGCTGCTCGCCGCCGAGGCCACGCCGGAGGGGGCGCTGCGGGTGGCGGCCCGGGCGGTGCGGGAGCGCGCCCACTACGACGCCGTGATGGCGGTGACGATCCTCGAGGAGTCGGCCGAGCAGCTGGTCGTGGCCGACTTCGGCGCCTCGCGCGAGAGCTTCACCGGGCTGCGCCGGCCGATCGGCGAAGGGCTCACCGCCCGGACGATGAGGACCGGCGAGCAGAACCTGATCAACGGCCACGAGAGCGACCCCGACTACGCGCCGTGGGGAGACGAGGAGGAGTTCGACTCCCTGCTCTCGACGCCCGTGATGCTGGACGGCCGCTGCATCGCCGTGCTGGAGGTCGCAAGCCGGCCGATGAACCGCTTCGACCACTCCGACCGCGCGCTGATGGCCGCCGTCGCCGAACAGGTGGCGGCGGCGATGCGCGGCGTGCGCCTGCGCAACGAGTCGGAGCGGCGCGCCCAGCGGCTCGCGCTGACGGCCTCGGTGGCGAGCGCCGTCGCGGCGGCCGACACGGTCGAGGGTGTGCTGCGGTCGGCGGTCGACGCCGTCTTCGAACCGACCGACTACGGCGCGGTCTCGGCGGTGCTCGCGCTGCCGGAGTCCGGCGAGCACCTCGTCCTCACCGATCGCGTCCGGGTCGGGACGTCGCTCGAGGGCACCCGCCGCCCCGCCGGCACCGATGCCGCCGGCACCGCCCTCGAATCGGGCGAGCAGGTCGTCGTCGGCTGGCTGGACGCGGCCGCCGACCCGGCCGACGCGCCGCTGGCCTATCAGTCCGCCCTGGTGACACCGGTGCGCGAAGGCGGCGTCTCGGCCGCGATCGCGATCTACGACCATCGCCGCGACCGATTCGACTCCGCCGATGCCACGCTCATGCGCACGGTCGCCGAGCAGGTGGCCGCGACCCTGCGCGGCGTGCGCCTGCGGGACGAGTCCGAGCAACGGGCGCGGCGGCTGGCGCTGACGACCGAGGTGGCGGGAGCGATCGCCTCCGCGCAGACCGTCGACGAGGTGCTGGCGGCCGTCGTCGAGACCGTCTACCAGGGACGCGGCTACTCGGCCGCTGTCGCGATCCGGGTGCTGCCCGAGACCGGCGAGCAGGTCGTCGTCGCCAACCTCGGCGCGGACGGCACGACCGCCCCGGGCCTGCGCCGCCCTCTGGGGGCCGGCACCGTCGGCGCGGTCATCGCCGCCCGCGAGCAGATCGTGCTCGGCGACGCGACCGCCCACCCCGCCTTCGACTGGCCGGCGCCGGTGCCGCTCCCCTCCGAGCTGCTGACGCCGGTCGTCGTCGACGGCGAGTGCCTGGCCGTGCTCGGCGTCTACGACGAGGCCCGAAACCGCTTCGAGGCGGCCGATGCGCTGGCGATGCAGACGGTCGCCGACCAGGTCGCCGCCACCTGCCGTGGCGTGCTGCTGCGCGAGCAGTCCGAGCAGCGGGCGGAGCGGCTGGCCCGGCTCGAGCAGCGCCACCGAGAGCTGATGGAGCGGCTCGTGCGCGCACAGGAGCAGGAGCGCTCCCGCGTCGCCGCCGACCTCCACGACGACACCATCCAGGTGATGTCGGCATGCGTCATCTCGCTCGACAGCGTGCGCATGGCCGTCACGGAGGGGAACGTCGAGCGCGCGGCCACCGGCCTGTCGCAGGTCGCCGACCTCATCTCCGGCGCCGTCGAGCGCACCCGCCGGATGACATTCAACCTGCGTCCTGCCGTGCTGTGGCACCACGGCCTTGCGACGGCGCTGGAGCAGTCGCTCGCGGCGATGGAGCAGGAGACGGGGATCGAGGCGCGGCTCGAGGTGATCGGCTTCGAGGAGCGCATCGACCAGACCGTCGAGACGCTGATCTTCCGCTCGATCACCGAGATCCTCGGCAACGTGCGCGCGCACTCCGGCGCCGGACAGGTCGTCGTGCGGCTCGAGCGGAGCGACCGCTCGGTGCACGTGCGGGTCGCCGACGACGGTCACGGGTTCGATCTCGACGCGGCGCTCGCGCGCGCCCGCCGCACCCACCACCTCGGCCTCGAGTCGACGATGGAGCGCGTCGACGCCGCGGGCGGCACGGTCGTCATCACGACCGCGGCCGGCAAGGGTACCGTGGTCGAGATCACCCAGCCGCTCTGGCCGGAGGAGTGAGCGGCTAGCCGAGCTGGCGGTCGAGATTGACCGCCGCGCTGATCAGGGACAGGTGCGTGAAGGCCTGCGGGAAGTTGCCGAGCAGCTCGCCGGAGGGCCCGATCTCCTCGGAGTAAAGGCCGAGGTGGTTTGCGTAGGTGAGCATCTTCTCGAAGGCGAGCCGGGCCTCGTCCAGGTAGCCCGCGCGGGCGAGCGCCTCGACGTACCAGAAGGTGCAGATCGAGAACGTGCCCTCCTCGCCCTCCAGGCCGTCGGGCGCGGCCTTGGCGTTGTAGCGGTAGACGAGGCTGTCCGCGACGAGCTCGCGGCCGATCGCGTCCAGCGTGCGCAGCCAGCGCGGGTCCTTCGGGGCGATGAACTTCGTCAGCGGCATCAGCAGCAGCGAGGCATCGAGCACGTCCGAGCCGTAGTGCTGGACGAAGGCGCCGCGCTTGTCGTTCCAGCCGCGGCTCATGATCTGCTCGGTGATCCGGTCGCGCACGTCGAGCCACTTGACCATGTCCGCCGGCAGCCCACGGTACCGGGCCATGCGCACCGCCCGCTCGATCGCCACCCACGACATCAGCCGCGAGTAGGTGAAGTCCTGCTGGCCGCCGCGCGTCTCCCAGATGCCCTCGTCCCGCCGGTCCCAGTTGTCGCACAGCCACTCGACGATCCGGCGCAGCTCGGTCCAGGACTGGTAGGAGATCGGCTCGCCGTGCTTGTTGTAGAGGTAGATCGAGTCGATCAGCTCGCCGTAGATATCGAGCTGGAGCTGGGTCGCGGCGCCGTTCCCGACCCGCACGGGGGACGAGCCCATGTAGCCCTCGAGGTGGCCGAGCACCTCCTCGGGCAGGTCGGGGCGGCCATCGATCCCGTACATGATCTGCAGCGGCCCGTCGGCCATCGAGTGGTCGCCGAAGCGGTCGGTGAGCCAGGAGATGAACGCCCCCGCCTCGTCGGTGAACCCGAGCCGCAGGAGGGCGTAGAGCGAGAACGCGGCGTCGCGCACCCACGTGTAGCGGTAGTCCCAGTTGCGCTCGCCGCCGACGTGCTCGGGCAGGCTCGTCGTCGGCGCGGCCACGATCGCGCCCGTGGGGCGGTACGTGAGCAGCTTGAGCGTGAGCGCCGAGCGGTTCACCATCTCGCGCCAGCGGCCGCGGTAGGTCGAGTGCGCGAGCCAGCCGCGCCAGAAGCGGACGGTGCGGTTGAAGGAATCGGCGGCGGCGGCCTCGCCGGGCGGCTTCGGACGCTCGCCCGGCTCGCACTGCTCGAGCACGAACGTCGCGCTCTCGCCGTTTGCGAGCGTGAAGCGCGCGGCCACGTCGTCGCCGCGCCGCTCGAGCGGCACTCGGCTCGCGAGCGCCAGTGACAGGCCGCGCGCGTGGAACACGGCGCCGCCCTCGTGCAGCTCCAGCTCGTGCCGCTCGCGGCCGTAGTCGAAGCGCGGCCGGCACTCGAGCTCGAACTGCATCTCGCCGCGTACCGCGACCACCTGGCGGACGAGCCTGCGCACGTGGTGCGGGTCGCGGTGGATGGGCATGAAGTCGTGCACCTCGCCGACGCCGTCCGGCGTCAGGAACCGGGTGATGAGCACGTTCGTGTCGGGGAAGTAGAGCTGGCGCACCGTGTGGCCATCGTTCACCGGCGCGATCCGGTAGAAGCCGCCCTTCTCCGCGTCGAGGATCGACGCGAACACGCTGGGCGAGTCGAAGCGCGGACAGCAGAACCAGTCGATCGTGCCGTTGGTGCCGACGAGCGCCACGCTGTGGAGGTCGCCGATCACGCCGTGCTCGGCGATGGGCAGGTAGGCGCTCATCCTTCAGGCGGAGGTGTACCGGACGGGGCGGATGCGCACAAGGGGCGGCCGTGCGAAGGCCGTCCAGGGCTATACTCTTGCCGCCGCCGGACGGGGCCACGCATGGCCTGCCGGCGTCGCGGGGGCGTAGTTCAGCTGGTTAGAACGCCGGCCTGTCACGCCGGAGGTCGCGGGTTCGAGTCCCGTCGCTCCCGTTTCTCTCAACGCCGCATGGTCACGCGGCTTCCTCGCTCCCGGTGGTAGGTCAGCCGCTCGCGGTTCCGCGGGGCGATGGGGTGTGGATGGGGCGAGCCGGTGTCAGAGTTCGAGTCCGGGCGCGTCGATCAGCCGATCGAGCTCGCGCAGAACGGTGCGGTTCGCGTCCGGGTAGAGGTGGCCGTAGAGATCCAGGGTGACCCGGATCGATGCGTGGCCCATCTGGGCCTGCAGGTACTTGGCGTGGGCGCCGGCGGCGACCATCAGCGTGGCATAGGTGTGGCGCAGGTCGTGGAATCGCACGGGGCCGAGTCCGCTTCGGCGGACGGCGGGAGCGAAGACGCGGTGGCGGAAGTTGTCGTCGTTCAGAATCTCGCCGCTGCGGGGAGGGGAACACCAGTCCCAACGGGTTCGGATGGGCGCGCGCCGAGCTGGGCGCGCAAGGACGCTGGTGGCGGCCTCGGCGAGGTCGACGCGGCGGCGTGCGGCGCGGGTCTTGACCGGCACCAGTTGGCCGGCGTAGACGCCCGCCTCGACGGTCAGCGTGCGTGCTGCCAGATCGAGGTTGCGGTCGCGCAGCGCGAAAAGCTCGCCCTGGCGAAGTCCTGTGAGCGCCGCCAGCCGCACCAGGTTGCCGTAGGGCTCGACGGTGTTGGTCGCGAGTAGGTCGACCTCGCTCCAGGAGAGGAAGCGCATCTCGCGGGGCTCGTGGTGGGGGGCGCGAATCCGAAACAGTGCCTCGTTGACGGTGAGGCCGCGCACCTTGGCGTCGGACAAGGCCTGCTTGAGGAGTCTCAGTGCCAGCTCGGCCTGGCGCGGCGCCCGTGCCGAGAGGGCTGAGATGTGATCCTCGACGTCCGCCGGTCGCAGGGCGTCCAGGGTGGTGTATCGGAATGGACTCAGGTGGGGTAGGACTTCGTGGACGCGGTCGGCGGAGGATTGCCTGACCCGACGCTCGTAGCGGACGAGCCATCCGTCCAGGAACTCGCCCAGCGGCTGTGTGGGGGCCTGGTACAGGCCGCCGAGTGCCGCTTGGCGGTGCAACTCGAGGACGAACCGCTCGGCGTCTCGTTTGAGCGGGAACGTGCGGGAGCGATCGCGGCCGTCGGGGCCTTGCCAGCGGGCGCGGTACCGCCGGGCGCCGTCCTTCAGCCGGTACGGCTCGACGTGCGCCATTGGCTACTCGGCAAACAGAGCGGCCTGTGCGGCCGGTCGCGTTCGCCGCGGAGCAACCGGAGGCACGGGAGGCTCAGTTGCGGCGGCGCGCTCGCCACCCTCGCGGTGCGCGGCCAGCCAGGCGTCGATGTCGTCCCGCCGGAACCGGCGCGTGCCTCCAAACTTGTAGCTGGGCAGGTTGCCCGCAGCCGCCTGGTCGTACACCCAGTTCTCGTGCAGCCCCAACAGCCGTGCGACCTGGCGAGCGTTCATCAAATCATCCACGACCTGCCTCCTTCACCCTCGACACACTCCGTAGCCCACGAACAGCGCGTAGCGTATACGCATCCGACTGTGTTTTCAAGTTCTGCGGCGCTGGAGGCGCTAGGCTGTGGGTGTGCGAGGAGGCGAACTGATCCGTGAGGCGCGCACGCGAGCCGGCTTGACCCAGGCCGACCTCGCCCAGTTAACTGGCCGCGACCGGTCCGTGATCGCGCGTTGGGAGCATGGCGCCGTCTCGCCCCCCGTCGAGAGCCTGCTCGCCTGCGTCCATGCCTGCGGGTTCGACATCCCG
>CAWJLQ010000012.1:0-268239 GCA_963843705.1 uncultured Actinomycetes bacterium | reverse complement strand
AGGTCGCGGGTTCGAGGCCCGTCGCTCCCGTCTCGCGAAGTCCCTGCAAATGCCGCTATGCGCGACTCGAGTGATTCGACAGGTCCGGAACCACGCCGGCGGTCGTGCGCGGCAACTGCTGTCGCCACCGGAGCGAACTCCCATGGCAGCGTGACGCGCCGGTCTTGAGCGGCACGAGACGCCCCTTTCGCGACAACTGCGACCTCACCCGGATGATGCCCGCGTCGAAGTCAACGCGTTGCCAGCGAAGGCCGAGCGCCTCGGACTGACTGAGCGCGGAGAGCGCCACAGTCGAGATGAGCGCCCGCCACGTGCCTCGGGGGTGGCCTCGATGAGCCCCGCGGAGGTCGTCGCCGGAGAGGACGTAGGCTCGCACGTCGCCTGCTCGGCCGAGCGATGGCAGCTGCGAACACGCTGCGAACAATCTCGACGCCGCTTGGACCGCTCATCGCAGGACTGCTCCTCGCCCAAACGTCGCCGCGGCTAACGCTTCTTGTACTCGCGCTTCCCGCCGTCATCGCCGCGTTCGCAGGGACACGCAGCCCCGCACTCCGCGACCGGCCGAGCCTCGCGGTTTCTGTCGCAGTTGCCGCATGACGACTCATCTCGGAAGGCCATAGACCCACGAGGAGGCGGACATGACCAAGGCGACGGCAATCGAGGGCGGCCGGCAGTCACGGCCGCAACCGCGATGAGTCTTTCCGTGGGTTCCGGTCTTTTCCACGACCGATCAACGCACCCGAGGAGAGCATCATGAGCGCTACCTACACATTCGACGTCTTTTCCAGCCTCGATGGCTTCGGCTCCGTCAGCGGCGGCAACTGGGGCGGCTACTGGGGCAAGCAGGGCCCCGAACTGCTCGACCACCGCCTCGCCTTGTACAGCGAGCAGCAGCGGATGGTCTTCGGGGCCAACACCTATCGCCTCTTCGCATCGATGCTTGCCTCGAGTACAGAGGAGTCCGACGTGAGGGACCCGTGGGTCACCCGGATGGTGGCCCAGCCGGCGATCATCGTCTCGAACACCCTGGAAGAACCCCTCGACTGGCCGGACGTGACCGTGCTGCGCGGTGACGCAGTCGATGTCGTCGCCCGGTTGAAGGAGGAGTCCGAGGTGCCGCTGCGGTCGCACGGGAGCCTGTCGATGAACCGGGCGCTGATGGCCGCCGGCCTGGTCGACCGCGTCCAGGTGACCCTCTTCCCTGTGATCACCGGCCAGAACGGATCGGATGCGATCTTCCAGGGTGCGGCCGACTTCGACCTCGAGCTCATCGAGAGTCGAACGCTCGACGGCAACATCCAAGAGCTCACCTACCGGCCCACCCTGCATGTTTGAGTCCGCCCACGCACCGCGCATTCCACGGGGACACGGCCGACCCCGTTCGGCGTAGGGCAACAAACGGGCAGCAAACGTCGGCTCGCCGTACGCGTTCGGGGTGGCGCGTGAGCGGGTAGGCTCAGCTTCGTGCGTGAGCTGCCGCGCGGCACCGTCACCTTCCTGTTTACGGACATCCAGGGTTCGACGCGGCTCCTGCACGAGCTGGGGCCGGAGGAGTATGCAGCGCGGTTGGCCGAGCATCGGCGAATCCTGCGGGATGCGTTCGAGCGGCAGGGCGGCGTCGAGGTTGACACGCAGGGGGATGCGCTCTTCGTCGCCTTCCCGACCGCCCCCGGTGCACTATCTGCCGCGCGTGAGGCGCAGCGGGAGCTCGGGTTGCCGGTGCGGATGGGCCTCCACACCGGCACGCCCCTGCTGACGCACGAGGGCTACGTCGGGGCCGACATCCACCGCGCCGCACGCATCGCGGCCGCTGGTCACGGTCGCCAGGTGCTCATCTCGATGGCGACCGCGGCGCTCGTCGAGTCCTCCGAGCTGCGCGACCTCGGCGAGCACCGGCTCAAGGATCTCAGTGCACCGGAGCGGATCTTCCAGCTCGGCGATGACGAGTTCCCGCCGCTCAAGACGCTCTATCGCACGAACCTGCCGATCCCGGCGACCCCCTTCCTTGGCCGCGAGCACGAGCTCGCGGACGTGCGGCAGCTGCTCGTGCGGGAGGACGCCCGCTTGCTCACGCTCACGGGTGCCGGTGGATCGGGGAAGACGCGGCTCGCGCTGCAGGCGGCTGGCGAGGTGGCAGAGGCCTACCCGGACGGCGTGTGGTGGGTTCCGCTCGCGCCGCTTCTGGACCCCGCCGATGTCGGCTCGGCCGCGGCTCGCGCGCTCGGAGGCGGCCGGACGCTGACCGAGCTCGTCGACGGACGCAGGCTTCTGCTCGTGCTGGACAATTTCGAGCATGTCGTCGAGGCCGCACCGGACGTGGCGGCCGTACTGGCGGAATGCCCACGTGCCGACGTGCTCGTCACGAGTCGGGAGCGGCTGCGGGTGCAGGGCGAGCACGTCTACCCGGTGCCCGTGCTCGAGCGGGCCGAGGCGCGGCGGCTCTTCGTCACCCGGGCTCGCGCGGCAAAGCCGGACTTCGAGCCGGATGAGCATCTCGACGAGCTGTGCTCGCGGCTCGACGACCTCCCGCTCGCTCTCGAGCTCGCCGCCGCCCGCTCGGCGCTGCTCTCGACCGAACAGCTCCTCGAGCGCCTCCGCAACCGCCTCGACCTCCTGCGCGGAGGCCGCGATGCCGAGACGCGACAGCAGACCCTCCGGGCGACGATCGAGTGGTCGTACGAGCTGCTTGGGCCCGACGAGCGCCCCTTGTTCTCTGCGCTCTCCGTCTTCCGCGGCGGCTGGACACTCGAAGCGGCGGAGCAGGTCGCACGAGCAGACCTCGAGCTCCTGCAGTCGCTCGTCGACAAGAGCCTCGTCCGCCGCTGGGAGTCGGGCCGCTTGGGGATGCTCGAGACGATCCGGGAGTTCGCTGCGGAGCAACTCTCGGAAGAGGAGCACGACGCGCTACTGCGGCGACTGCTCGACCACCTGCTGGAGTTGTTCGAGGAGGCGAACCTCCGGCCGCAGAGTCGGGGCGAGCCTCGGATGGACCTTGCGCAGGACGAGCGGCCGAATGTCGACCTTGTGCTCCGATGGGCGGTCGCGTCCGACCCTCTCGCCGGGCTGCGCCTCCTCGAGTTGGGGGAGATGTACTGGTTCACGAACGACCCGATCCGCGCACGCGAGCACGTTGACGCGCTCGTCGCCGCAGCCGGGCCGAGGCTCGCTGCGGCACGCCACGCCCGGGCGCTCCGCTTGCGCGGCGCGACCTGGGAGTTCGTCGGACGTGCTGACCTCGCCGAGTTGGAGTATGCCCGGGCACTCGAACTGTTCGAATCGGTCGGGGATGAAGCCGAGGTGGGGCATCTGATGCTTCGGATCGCAAACGACGCCCTGGACCAGGGGGACACCGAGCGCGCGAAGCGGCTTGCCGACGAAGCGCTCGAGGCCGATCGGCCGCTCGCACTGCACATCCTCGGGCGGATCGCCTTCGACGAAAAGGACGCAGTACGAGCGACGCGGCTCGCGCGCGAGGCTGCAGACGCCGCGAATGCCGAAGGCAAGCAGTGGTTTCGCGGCGTCACGCTCTTCGGCGCATCGGAGCGGCTGCTCGCCCTCGGCGAGCTCCAGACGGCCCAGCAATTCTTCGTAGAGGGACTGGAGCTCCTCCGTTCCACTCGTGATCTCGTCAACCTCCCGATCGCGCTTGCGGCCGGCGCGGCGCTCGCCTCGCAACTCGGCGATCCCGTGCGGGCGGGAACCCTGTGGGGCGCTGCCGAAGCCGATGGGGAACGCACGCCTCGGCCGACGACGACCGCCACCCTGACCGAGTACGAGCCGTACCTCGAGCCCGTCCGCGGCGAGGCCTTCCACGCTGCGCGCTCGCAGGGGCGCACGCTGTCGCTCGAAAAGGCCGTCGCCTACGCGCTCGGCGACCACCCATAGAACTCGGCGGCCTCATGGGCAGCAAATGGCGCCGCGAAGCTCGCTCAGCCGTGCGGGGCCTCCGCACGTGAGCCAAAGAGCCGCATGAACACAGGGCTGTCGCATCCATCGCCGTTCGCCTGGCGACCCTCGGAGTGGTCTGTCACGCCGGAGGTCGCGGGTTCGAGGCCCGTCGCTCCCGTCGCTTCAAAGCGCCTGCAAACGCCGCAGCGCCTGCTCGACAGGCGAGAGAGCCTGAGCGTGGGCGAACGCGCAGGTCGTCGGCGGCACCGTCTCGTTTCATGCGGTGACCTCCCGCAAGAAGGGTCGGACAGCCTCCGCGAGCTCATGCGGGTGGTCGTGATACGCCCCGTGCGTGCCCGGCGTGGTGGCGACCTCCACGCCCAGGAGCTCGCCGAGCCGGTGCGTGATCTCACCGGTGCTGCGAGCGAGGGCAGCCGCGTCGTCGGCCTGCTCCTCCGGCGACGTCGTCTGCCAGCCGGCCGGAACGGGGCTGCGACCGTTCCCGCGCCGGTCATAGCTGACGACCGTGAACTCGTCCGCAAGCAGGTCGGCGAATTCGTCGAAGTGGCCGCCGTCGCCTGTTGCTCCCATGATCAGCAGGACCAGTGGTCCCATGCCCCGGACCTCGAAATAGAGCTCGGCGCCGTCGACCGTCATTCTGGGCATCTGCGCAGTCCCGGTCGCTTGCCAACGTATCTTCGCTCCCGGTCCACACAGGAGCAAATTCCGGGGAGGGGTCGTTCATGGCGACGATTTTCGTCGCGTAGGCCTCAACGACGCTCACCCGAGCGCCCGCACGAGCACGGCGATCTGTGGCCCGCAAGACGCGCTACGCGGCACGGGCGACGAGACAGACGGCCGGGAAGCGGTGGCCGCTCCCCTCCCCGAACGGCTCCAGCACGGCCGGCAGCGCGGCGCGAAATCCCCTCCGCCCGTCCGCGCCGAGCCGCGTGAGCACGATCGAGATCGCACCGGCCGCTTCGGTCAGGAACTCCCAGTAGTCATCGGCGTCTGCGAAGCGGAACTCGAACGCGACCTCGTCTACGTGCACGGTGCCGAGACCGGCTTGGGCGAACAGGCGCTCCAGCCGGTTCGGGTCGGAGAGCGCGAAGATCCCGGGCGTGCCCGGCGCGGGGGGCTGCATCGCTCCGCGCTCCACGAGCAGTCCGCCCGCGACGGAAGCCCACGGGTTGCGGGCCGCCTCGGCGAAGACGGCGCAGACGGCGCGTCCGCCGGGCGCAAGCACGCGGCGGGTCTCCGCGACAGCCGCCGAGGGATCGCCCATGAGCATGTACCCCCAGCGGCAGAGGACGCCGTCGATGGATGCATCAGAAAGGTCGAGGCGTTCAGCGTCGAGAACGCGGTAGTCGAGGTTCTCGAGCCCGAGGTCGCCGCCGCGCCCGCGCGCCAAGGCAACCATCGCCTCGGCGAAGTCGCTCATGATCACCCGGCCGCGGCGTCCGACGAGACGCGCTGCCGCGAAGCCGACGATCCCTGTCCCGGCCGCCAGCTCGAGCAGCGTCTCCCCCGGCCGCGGCTCGAGCACGGAAAGCATGCGCTCGGTGACCGGACGTCCCTGCTCCTCGAGGTCGGCGTGCCGCGCGTCCCAGCCCGCGGCCATCGCCTCCCAGACGGCGCGGCTCGCCCGGCGGTACTCCGAAACGTCCACTCGAGTCACGTTCCTCTCGGCCTGCGGCGCTCGCTCACCGGTCGACCATAGGGCGCCACGGTTGCGGTGTCTTCGCCAGATGTGGCCATCTTCACGGGTGGCCAGTTCCGGCCACCCCAGCCGGAGCGCGCTCAGACGAGGCCGTGCCGGTGCGCGTAGGTGGTCGCCGCGGTGCGCGATCTGACCCCGAGCCTGTTGAAGATGTTGGTGACGTGGCGATGCACCGTGTGCTCGCTGACCACCAGGCGGGCGGCGATCTCCCGGTTGGTCAGACCCTGGGCGACGAGCCTCAGCACTTCGAGCTGCCGTGCGGTCAGCCCCCTCACCGGCGGCGCGGCGACACCGTCCTCCGTTTCGAGGCCCGCGAGCAGCTTCTCGGCGCGCTCGAGCGCGTGCCCGGCGCCGAGCTGCGCAAGGGCCTCGCGCGCACCCTCGGCCTCCTCCATGGCCGCTGACCTGCGGCCGCAGCCGCGAAGCGTGTCCGCGAGGTCGAGCCGGGCTCGGGCGGCCTCGAACGGAAACCCGCAACGGCTGAAGAGGTCGATCGCGTCCTCGAAGTGCCGCCGGGCGCGGTCGGGGTCGCCCCGTCCCGCTGCCAGCCGGCCGGCCGCGGCGCTCGCGAGCGCCCGGAGCGACTCGACGGGAGCGGCCGCCGCGATCGATTCCAGCTGCCGGAACGAGCGCTCGGCCGCGGTGACCTCGGAGCGGTCGATCCGCGCCCGGACGAGCAGCTCGAGCGCAACCGCCCGCCGGGCGTGGTTCAGGCGGGGCGTCTGGCGCAGAAACCGCTCCGCGAGATCGCACGCAGCCTCCGGATCGCCGCGGTCGAGGGCCAGCGCCGCCGTGCCGAGCAGGGCATCCCGCCGAGCGCCCGCCCGCTCGAACAGGTCCGCCGCCTCCCGGAAGCGGCCCTGCCGGCGCCGCAGCTCGGCGAGCCGAACCGCTGCCGCACCGATGACCCTGGGGCTGATGTCGCCGATCTCGCCTGCCACGGGCTCGAGCTCCGCCTCGGCGCCCTCCCACCGCCCGCACGCGATCAGGACTCCCGCGTACGAGGTACGGCAGACACCGAAGATGTGGCGCAGGCCGTGGCGATGTGCGTACTCGCTCGTCAGTTCGCACCACTCGCTGGCGCGGTCGAGGTCGCCGCTCAGCTCGCATGCGGCGAGCATCGAGCAGCAGGCGACGTTGACGCAGCCGAACTCACGGGCGCCCGCCGCGATCGTCGTTGCCGCCGCCCGGTCGAGCAGGCGCATCCCCTCGGCGACTCTGCCCTCGGCGACCAGCGCCTCCCCCTCGACCGCCAGTCCCAGTGCCTCAAGCTCGGGCCTCGCAACCGAGCGGCCCGCCTCCGCCGCCTCGCGGCCGAGCTCGATCGCCGCCTCGGCGTCGCCGTCCTCGAGCATGCTCATGCCTTCGAAGGTCGCGACCCAGGCATGCTCGGGCGCCGGCGCGACCCCGTCAAGCAGCTGCCTCGCTCGCTCGATCCAGGCAGCGGCGACGGCCCGCCGGCCCCGAAACGAGCGGTGGCAGAAACCCAGCCAGGCGGCCGCGCGCGCCGCCGCGAGCGACTCGCCCCGTTCGCTGTAGCGCCGGTGCGCCGCATCGAACCCCTCGATCGCCCGCTCCCCGTCATCGGCCCAGAGCGCGGCCCATCCGCGGCCCAGATGCGCCTCAGGCGTCTCCACATCGGCCAGTGCCGCCTCGAACGCGCGGCGGGCGTCGTCCCACCTCGCCTCGGCGAGCGCCCGCCGGCCCGCCTCGATCGAGGCCGCCCCGGCCTCCTCCGATCCCGTGGCGCGGTCCACGACCGAATACTCGCTGAGTGCGCCGGCAGATGCTCGCCTCGGGAGCCGGCACGCCGGCCCGGTAGTCTCCCGTCATGGCCGAGAGTCCCGGAGCCACGGCAGCGGCGATCGGCTTCGATGCGCAGCTGCGCACGATCGGCGGCCGGACGATCGTGCTGCTGCCGGACGTTGCAAGCGCGAGGCTCCCGTCCCGCGGCCAGGTCGCCGTGACGGGAGCGATGAACGGGCTCGCGTTTCGAACGGTGCTCGAGCCGGACGGCAGGCGCGGCCACTGGCTCACGGTCGAGGAGCGGCTGCAACATGCGCTTGCGGTGAGCGACGGCGAGACGGTGGCCGTGGAGGTCGAGCCGGCGCCGGAGTGGCCCGAGCCGGAGATCCCGGACGACTTTCAGCGTGCGCTTCACGCCGCGCCCGACATCTCCGACCTGTGGCGCCAGATCACGCCGATGGCGCGCTGGGAGTGGGTGCGCTGGATCCAGGCCACCAGGAACCCCGAGACCCGCGGGCGGCGCGTCGAGGTCGGCATCTCCAAGCTCCGGTCGGGGAAGCGGCGGCCGTGCTGTTTCGATCTCGCAGCGTGCACTGACCCCGACCTCGCGAGGAACGGCAAGCTCGTCTCGATCCCCGGCTGACGTGCGCCTGTCACAGGCGCCGCCGGCGTCACTGGCAGGCACGTGTCCCCATGACCCGGAGCACGTCGAAGCAGAGCCTCGTCCGCAGCCTGGACGCCCGCCCGATGGTGGCTGACGCGCTCGACCCCGGCGGCGTCGCCATGGCCGTGGCCGCGCAGCGAATGCGGTGATGGCCGCGGCGGTGCGCAGGCGCCGGTTCCCGATCATCGGCGACGGCGGAGGCGTCTTCTCGCACGTCAACATCGACGACGCGGCGACCGCGGCGTGGCCCGCGCAGGCTGGGGCGGTTGGCGGCCGGCGAGATGGCGACGATCGTGACGACCCGGCGCGCGGCTCCTCGAACGCCAGCGGCAGGAGCGAGTTGGACTGGACGCCGCGGTACGCCAGCCTCGCGCCGGGGCTACGCGACCGGGCTGGGGTGACGCGGGCGGCTCATCCCGCGCCGGCGGGCGCGGGCGCGATGTTCTGGTTGACGTGGAAGAGGTTGTCCGGGTCGTAGGCGGCCTTGATCCGCGCCAGCCGGCCATGGTTGCCGCGATAGGTGGCGCGGACGCGCTCCTCGCCCTCCTCCATCATGAAGTTCACGTAGGCGCCGCCCATCGTGTGCGGGTGCACCGCCTGCCAGTAGCCGGTCGCCCAGTCGCGCAGCTCGCCGGCCCGGGCCGGATCCGGGTCGATGCCGGCCATCACCATCGACCAGGTGGCGTCGCGGTAGCTGAAGGCCGTCTCATCGGCGCCGACCCGGTGCGCCGACCCGTCGATGGGGTAGAGATGCATGGTCGACCGCCAGGTCGGCATCGTCTCGGCGAACTCGAGGTGGCGGGCGATCGCCGCGTCGGACAGCTCGGCGACGAAGTCGCCCTTCCAGTACCACTGCTGACCCGACGGGAGCAGGGCGTCGAACGCCGTCTGGAGCGCCGGATACGGCAGCTCGTGCGCGCCGTGGAGCGCCGGCGGCGCCGGCTCCTGCACCGCCTCGGCCAGCAGCCGTTGTGCCTCGTCCGCCGGCCCCGTGCAGCACCAGACGATCCCGCACATCTTGCGAAGGTGCAGCTCCTGAGGAAACGGCGGCGCGGGCGGCACCGTCATCAGGGCGAGGAACCCGTAGACGTCGTCGGGCGCCGACGGCAGGAACTCGCGATACCAGCGCAGCACGTCCGCTGCCGCATCGAGCGGCCACAGCGTCGGGCCGCCCACGACCGTCGAGACCGGATGCGCCCGGAAGGTGAACGCCGTCACCACGCCGAAGTTGCCGCCCCCGCCGCGCAGCGCCCAGAAGAGCTCCTCGTGCTCGCGCTCGCTCACACTGACGACGCGCCCGTCGGCGAGCACGACGTCGGCACCGACGAGGGTGTCGATCGTGAGGCCGTGCCTGCGCGTGAGATAGCCGTGGCCGCCGCCCAGCGTGAGACCGCCGACGCCGGTGGTCGAGATCACCCCGGCGGGCACCGCCAGCCCGAAGCGCCCCGCCGCCTCGTCGAGGTCGCCGATCAGGGAGCCGCCCTCCACCGTCACCAGGCGCTTGTCGGGATCGACGCGCACGCCGTTCATCGGTGAGAGGTCGATCACCAGACCGTCGTCGACGCTGCCGAGGCCGGCGCCGTTGTGGCCGCCGCCGCGCACGGCGAGCTCCAGCCCTTCCCGGCGCGCGAACTCCACCGCGGCGCGGACGTCGGCGGCGTCCCGGCAGCGGGCGATCAGCGCCGGGCGCGGGTCGATCATGCCGTTGTACAGGCGCCGCGCCTGCTCGTACTCGGCGCTCCTGCGATCGTAGACGGGGCCGCGCAGCAGCTCGCGCAGATGCTCGGTCGAATGCGGGGTGGTCACCATCGATTGGCTCCTTTCCAGTGCGCGGTACGCGGTCAGGCCTTGCGGCCGAGGGCGAGCAGGTACTCGGAGGGCGCCGGGTCGGCCATGAGCCGCACGAGCTCCGCCCGCAGGAGCGGCCAGCGGCCGTCCGCCTCGGTCAGCGCCCGCGCGACCACCATGGGGCCGACCATCGTCGTCCGGTACTCGACCTGCTCCTCGGGCGAGTCGAACCGGACCGGCGCAAGCAGCCCGCGCTCGAACTCGAGCTCCACTCCCATGCCTGCGAAGAGCGAGCGCACGTGCTCCTCCGAGCCCCACAGCCACGGCGGCGACGCGAACCCCGGGGCCGGCGGCAGGTACGCGGCCACGGTGCGAAAGACGTTCGCGACCAGGCTCTCGGGCGACCAGCTGCAGACCGCGAGCCGGCCGCCGGGCGCGAGCACGCGGCCGAGCTCGAGCGCGGCCACCCGGTGCCGCGGCGCGAACATGACGCCCAGCGTCGAGACGACGGCGTCGTAGCTCTCGCCCGGGAAGGGGAGCGCCTCGGCGTCGCCCTCGACCCACTCGACGTCGACGCCCGCGTCGGCGGCGATCGCGCGTCCGCCGGCGAGCAGCTCGGGCGTCAGGTCGAGAGCGGTGACGCGGGCGCCCGCCTGGGCGGCGCGGATCGCGGCGTTCCCGGTTCCGCAGGCGACGTCGAGGACGCGCTCGCCGGCGCGCACTCCGAGGCGCTCGACGACGCGGGCCCCCAGCGGCCACAGCTCACGGCGGGCGATCTCGGCGTAGTCTCCCGCCGCCCAGCCGGCACGTGCACGGCGCTTGAGCTCGGCGAGCAGGATCTCGTCGACCAGCTCGGTGACGACGGGCGCGCGCATGGGCCTGCGGGGGCCCGTCGGGAAGTGTGTGTGTTCGGCCATGCGGACAGGCTCGCCGCTCCCGCTGCCCGCCGCACCGGTGAGAACCCCTATCTCTTGGCGGAATCGCGTTCGAGCTCGCGCACTGCGTACGCGGCCGCCTCGGCGCGGCTGCGCAGGCCCAGCTTGCGCAGCACGCTGCGGACGTGGTGCTCGACGGTCTTGCGGGTCAGGAAGAGGCGCGCCGCCAGCTCCCGGTTCGAGAGCCCCTCGGCCAGCAGCTCGAGCACCTCGCGTTCGCGGGCGGTCAGGACGCCCGGGTCGCGGCGGCCGCCGCGTGCGGCCCTGACACCGAGCGAGCGCAGGAGCGCCGCCGCCGCGTCGGCGTCGCGACTCGCGCCCAGCTGCTCGAACGAGTCGAGCGCGGCCCGGGCCTCGCGCACGCCGGCCTCGCCGCCGGCGAGGCTCTGCGCGAGCTGCAGACGGGTGCGCGCCGCCTCGTACCGCAGCCCGAGCC
Source organism: uncultured Actinomycetes bacterium (assembly GCA_963843705.1). Classification (GTDB taxonomy): domain Bacteria; phylum Actinomycetota; class Thermoleophilia; order Gaiellales; family JAICJC01; genus JAICJC01. The sequence goes on along the minus strand of CAWJLQ010000012.1, from coordinate 257,062 downwards.
GCGCGAACAGCGACAGCGCGCCTTCTAACGCGACGACCGCTGCGGCCGGGTCGCCGCTGGCGACGGCGGCTCTCGCCCGCGTGCGCGCCGCCCGGGCGGCGATCACCTCGCAGCCGGCGGCCGCCGCCAGCTCGTCGAGGCGGGCCGCCGTCGCCTCGATGCGGTCGCGCGAACCCTGTTCCAGCTCGGCGAGCAGCTCGAGCTGCCACGCCTGCTCCAGGCGGACGGCCGCGCCGAACGGATACGGGCCGGAGCGGTCATGGGCCTCGAGATCGCGCAGGCGCCGGCGCACGACCGCCTCCGCGGACGGCCGGTCTCCGCGCGCGAGCCGCGTCGCCGCCACCGCCCGCGCGAGCGACGGGTGATCCTCGAGACCCGCGACCAGCCGCTCGGCCTCGTCGAGCCGGCCCTGCGCCAGGCGCAGCTCCGCCAGCCGCGCCAGCGCCTCTGCATACAACGCCCGCTCGGCCGTGCGCGCCGCCGTCAGTGCGGCGGTGAGCTCGCGCTCGGCCTGCGCCCACTCGCCGCTCGCAAACAGCACCGCGCCGTACGCGACGCGGCAGGTCGTGTAGAGGTGCGGGCTTCCGTACCGTCGGGCGAACCCGTCGCCGGCGTGGATCCACTGTGCGACCCGCTCCACGCCGGCCACCTCGGCGCAGGCACTGATCATGTTGCAGGTCGTGTAGACAACGGTCTTGCGGTCGGCGCCTTCGCCCGCGAGCGATGCCGCCATCGCCTCGTCCAGGAGCGCACCACCCTCCTCCACGCGCCCGAGCGCCGTCAGGGACGCACCCAGCTGGCTGAGCGCACACAGCTCCAGATCGGCGTCGTCGAACCGCCGTGCCAGCGTGCGCGCCGCCCGCGCCCACCCCTCCGCCGCGACCGGATCGGCGGTGTCGTGTGCGCGCACGAGCAGCATCCACCCCTCGAACGGGGCCAGCTCGAACTCCTCGACGAGTCGCGCCGCCCGCCCCGACCAGCCGCGCGCGGCCGCCGTATTACCCAGGCTCATCCGGTAGTGGAAGTAGAGCGTGATCGCCGCGAGCACCGCCGGGGCGATGTCCCCGCGCCGGCGAAAGCACGCGTAGGCCCGCTCGCCGTACCGCACCGCCGCCTCGGTGTCGCCGAGCCACCAGCACGCCTCGCTCGACCCGGCGAGCGCCTGCGGCGTCTCCCGCTCGGCGAGGGATGATTCGAACGATGCGCGCGCGGCGCTCCAGTCGCCGGCATCCAGCGCCGTGCGCGCCTCCCCGAGAAGCACCTCCACCTGCGTCGGCACCTGCCCATGGTAGACCGATTCTCCGTATCACGGAGAATCGCCGCCGAGGCGGGGTCAGCCGCGCCTGATCTCCTGCAGCGACCACCCGTTGCCGTCGGGGTCGGTGAAGAAGGCGAAACGCGAGCCCGGGCTGCCCTCCGGGCCGAGCTGCTGCACGTCGGTGATCGGCACGCCGTTTCCGGCCAGCTGGGCGCGGGCGGCGTCGATGTCCGACACGACCAGCTGCAGCCCCTTCGTGCTCCCCGGCACGCCCAGGGGCAGGCCCTCCCCGACCACGATCGAGCAGGGGGAGCCGGGCGGGGTCAGCTGCACGACGCGCATGCCGGGCGCCGGACGGACGTCGTGGTCGAGCCCGAATCCGACGGCATCGGCGTAGAAGCGCACGGCGGCGTCCACATCGCTGACGGGGACGCCGATCACCTCGAGGCGGAACTCCATGGTCTCACCCTCCCCTTGGAACGGAACAAACTGTTCCGTTAGTCTACACCCATGTCCACGGGATCGCCACCTCTGAGCGGCCGGCGCGCGGAGGCGGCGCGCAACGACGGCCGCATCCTCGACGCCGCCCGCGGGGTCTTCCTCGCCGACCCCGAGGCGCCCATCGCCGACGTCGCCAGGGCGGCCGGCGTGGGCATCTCGGCGCTCTACCGCCGCTATCCCAGCAAGCAGGCGCTGATGCGCGAGCTCGCCCGCGACGGGCTCACGCGCTACATCGCCGACCTGCGAGCCGCGCTGGAGGAGGACGGGGACGACTGGGACGTCTACCGCCGGTGCATGCATCGCGTCGTCGACGGCCAGAGCCAGGCGCTCGCCCAGCGGGTCGCCGGGACGTTCACGCCCACGGACGCGCTCACCCGTCTGGCCGCCGAGGCCGGGCGGCTCGCCAACGCGCTCCACCAGCGGGTGCAGCAGGCCGGCGCGCTGCGCGCCGACATCACCCCGGCGGACGTCACCCTCCTCCTGGAGATGATCACCTTCGTCGACCTGCCCGGCCCCGACCGCGGGCGCGACCTGCGCCACCGCTACCTCGAGCTGCTCCTGCAGTCGCTGGCGGCGCCGGGGAGCGACGAGCTGCCCGGGCCGGCCGCCTCGGCGTCCGCGCTGGCCGCGCGGTGGCAGCGGCGCTGACGGCGCTCCGGTGATCCCGGACGCCGTCCTGGGTAGTCCAAGGGTGGTTCCGCGAACAGACACGACACCCGCCTCGGTTGAGGTGCCGGGGCGGCGGAAGGTGGTGGTGGGTGTGCCTCGACTCGAGATGCGGCGGCTGGCCGCGGTCGACATGCACGGCGCGCGGGGGACGCTGCTCCGGCGCCGGGTGATCGTCGCCGAGTTCGTGCTCGGCGCCGTCGCAGGGACGGCGGGCGGCGTCTACGTCGCCGCGTCCGCCTCGTCGCTGGGCTGGCGGCTGTTCGGCATCTGGCTCGCCGGCGCGTGCCTCAACTACGTGCCGCTCGCGGTGCATTCGCTCTCGCTCATGCGCCCCGGCGCGCTCCGGGCCGAGCTGCGGGACGCGGACGTCCCGGCGGAGCTGCGCCACTACACGGCCGCGCAGGTGTGGGTCGCCGTGCCGCTGCTCTTCGACGTGCTGGCGGTGCGGCAGCTCACGGCCGGGCGGTGAGGCGCAGGCCGCTCTCGACGACGGCGAGCGCCTGGTCGAGCACCTCCTGCAGCGGTCGGGCGTAGCCCTCGGCGTGCCAGGCCCGGGCGGCCGCCGTCATCGACCAGACGAGGGTCGTGGCGATCACCTGCACCTCGAGGTCGTCGGGGCGGCGGTTCGCGGCCCGCGCAAGCACCTGCGCGATGATCCCGGAGAAGGCGTCGACCTGTTGCGTCATCGCGGCGTGCAGGTGCGGGTCCTCGAGGGCGTAGCGGATCTTTCTGCGCGCCAGCTCCTCGTCGCGGCCGTAGAACGCCACCATCACCGACGACAGCGCCCGGCGCAGGGCCTCGACGGGCGGATGCGACGCGAGCTCGGCCTCGACGGCGTCGATGACGCGGAAGTCGAACTCGTCGTAGAGGACGACGCCCTCCTTCGTCCCCAGGTAGCGGTAGACGGAGCTCGGCGAGACGTCGGCGGCCGCGGCGATCTCCTCGATCGTCACGTGCTCGAAGCCGCGCTCGTCGAAGAGGTCGAGGGCGGCCTCCTGGATGCGTCTGATCGCGGTCCTGCGCTTGCGCTCGCGCAGGCCCTCCGGCTCCGGGACGGTCATGCCTGCAGCATACCGTACGAGCAAGTCACTTGCATCTGACTGTCACTGTCTGCTACTGTCGACGTATTCGACAGTGACTATCTGAAGGAAGTGACATTCATGAACGATCTTGCGATCCGCGCCTCGGGCCTGGGGAAGTCGTTCGGAGCGACGCGTGCCGTCGACGGCGTCGAGCTGCACGTCCCCCACGGCGCCGTCTACGGCCTGCTGGGCCCCAACGGGGCCGGCAAGACGACGACGATCCGGATGCTCGCGACGCTGGTGCGCCCCGACGCGGGCTCGGCAGCGGTGCTCGGCCACGACGTCGTGCGCGAGGCAGCCGCCGTCCGGGCCGGGGTGAGCATGTCGGGTCAGTTCGCCACGGTCGACGCCGACCTGACCGGCCGCGAGAACCTGGTCCTGCTCGCCCGCCTGCTCGGGTTCTCCCGCCCCGGCGCGCGGCGGCGCGCGGCGGCGCTCCTGGAGGCGTTCGACCTCTCGGCCGCGGCCGGTCGGTCGGTGCGCACGTACTCGGGCGGGATGCGCCGGCGCCTCGACATCGCCGCCAGCCTGGTCGTGATCCCCGACCTGCTCTTCCTGGACGAGCCGACGACGGGCCTGGATCCGCGCAGCCGCGACGCCGTGTGGGACATCGTCCGGGCGCTCGCCGCCCGCGGGACGACGGTGCTGCTGACGACCCAGTACCTCGAGGAGGCCGACCGGCTGGCCGACCGCATCGCCGTGATCGACCGCGGCCGCGTCATCGCCGAGGGCACCCCCGCCGAGCTGAAGGCCTCGGTCGGCACGGGCGCGCTCGTCCTGCGCTTGCGCGATCCCTCCGAGCGGGCCGCGGCGCAGCGGGTGCTCGCCGGCGCACTCGGGGTGGAGCCGCAGGCCGGCGCCGATCCGGCCGCGCTCTCCATCCGGGGCGGTGCCCCTGCGGAGATGGTGCACGCGCTCGACGCCCTCGTTCACGCCGGTATCGACCCGGCCGCCTTCTCGCTCGACCAGCCCAGCCTGGACGAGGTCTTCCTGACCCTGACGGGCCGCCGGGCCCCCACCGATGCAAAGGAGCACGCAGCATGAGCGCCATGCCCACACCCATCACCCACCCCGACCCGCTGCGCGCCGTCCTCGACGGCGGCCCCCGGCCGTCGCCGCCGGGCCCCCTGGCTGCGGCCCTCACCTTCGGGTGGCGTGCCGTCCTCAAGGTCAAGCACGTCCCCGAGCAGGTCGCGGATGTGATCGGAATCCCCGTGATCTTCACGCTGATGTTCACGTATCTCTTCGGAGGGGCGCTGGCGGGCTCCACCCACGCCTACCTGCAGTTCCTGCTGCCGGGCACGCTGGTGATGGCGGCGGTGCTGCTGACCGTGTACACGGGCGTGACCCTGAGCACCGACATCGCGACGGGAGCGTTCGACCGGTTCCGGACCCTGCCCATCTGGCGTCCGGCGCCGATCCTCGGCGGGCTGATCGGCGACGCGGGCCGCTATGCGATCGGCTCTGCGCTCGTGGTCGCGCTCGGGCTGGCGATGGGGTTCCGGCCTCACGGTGGAGCGGTCGGCGTCCTCGCGGGCATCGCCCTCGTCGTGCTGTTCGCATTCTGCCTCTCCTGGGCGTGGACGGCGCTGGCGCTGATCCTGCGCACGCCGGCGTCGGTGCAGGTCGCCGGCCTCGTGCTGCTCTTCCCGCTGACCTTCGCCAGCAACGCCTTCGTCGAGCCGCGCACCACCCCGTCGTGGGTGCGCACGCTCGTCACCGCCAACCCGATCAGCCATCTCGTCACCGCCGAGCGCGGACTCATGCAGGGGAGCGCCGCGGCCGCCCAGGTGGTCTGGGTGCTGGTGGCCTCGGCCGCGCTCGTGGCCGTGTTCGGGCCGGTGACCGCCCACCTCTACCGCCGGGATCGATAGCCCCCCGTCACGCGGTCGCCCGGCGCGGTGACCGCGTGACCACCAGGCGCTGGCCCGGTGCGTCGATCTCTGTGCTGGTGTGAAGCGGATCGGGCTCGACGGGTGCACCGAGCCCGGGGAGGTGATCGCGACGTGACACCCGCGCCGACGGACGGCCTTCACGGAATTCTTAGCCTGGCCCCACCCGTGCTTCAGCTCCGGCGGGAAGACTGGGACCACGATGCGTTCCCGAGACGACCGGCACACAGTCCTCCGCCGCTGGCTGGCCGCGCGGCCGGCGGCCGCACCGCGGAGGCGCGCAGCCGGCGGCCGCCCCGCGATCCTGCACGACATCGCACGCATCCGCGCGCTGGGCGGCGGGAGGCAGACGCCGCCCCGACGGGACGACCCACCGGCGAGCGCCTAGATGATTGATTCCACGCCCCCGCGCGCCTGGACGTCAGGCTGCTGGTGCGAGTATGGGGCGCCGGCGGGGCTGCGGCTGCGAACCGTCGCATCGCTGTGTCCTCGGTCGCGCCCATACAGCCCGGTATGAACGCTCCCTGCGTCCTTGCGCTGCTCGGTTCGCAGCCGCCCAGGACGTACGGGGCGTGGAATCAATCATCTAGAGGACGAGCCCGTCCAGCGCCTGCGCCCGGGCGGGCAGGTCGCGGCCGAAGCTGTCGGGGTTCGTCCCCAGCCGCTCCGCCGCCTCCAGCGCGATCAGCTGGACGGCGGCCGTGAGCGGGAAGACGGACAGGAGCTCGCCGGCCCCCCGGGCCTCGATCACCCGCACCCGCACGCCGCACGACTCGGCCGACCGGGCCACGGCGAGCAGGCGCTCCTCGCCCGGCCCCCCGCCGTTCAGGCACACGAGGGCGTCGGACAGCCCGACGGCGACCGACGGCCCGTGCAGGTACTGCTCGACCGAGAGCCCGGAGGCGGCCACGTAGGCCGTCTCGCGGACCTTGAGCGCCCCCTCGGCGGCCGTCCACTGGTTCGGCCCCGCACCGACCAGCTCGAGCGCGCGCTGCGGCGGCTCGACGCCGATTGGACCGCCCTCGACGACGGCGGCGACGGCGTCGGGGACGTCGGCGAGCGGCCCGAGATCGGCACCCAGGGCGGCTGCGATCTGCGCGAGCCGCATGAGCGCCCCCAGGTGGCTGGCCGTGAACGCCGCGGAGCGCTCGGGGTCGACCGTCTCGATGTCGGCGCCGGGCACGCCGCGCCCGGAGATCGTCACCGTCGTCGCGCCGTCGGCGCGGGCGCGCTCGAGCACCTGCGACGTGAACCGCTTCGTGCCCCGGTGGCTCAGCAGAATCAGGCCGTCGCCAGCCGCCGGGCGCGGTCCGTGCAGGGCCGCGTCCATGGCCTGCACGGCCCACGCGTCGGCGTCGGCCGTGCGCAGGAACCAGGCGCCGAGGTTGGCGGCGTGCCAGCTCGTCCCCGTGCCGACCAGGAGCACGCGGCGACCGCGCAGCCGGTCCGCTGCGTCGGCCACGCCGGCCGGATCGCCCAGCAGCCGGCGCAGCTCGGCCGGCTGCGTCGCGATCGTCTCGCGCATGGCGCTCGTCACATCCGCCCCCTTCGTCGTCTCCACGGACGGACGCCATTATCGCGGGCGCGGCTACCGCAAGGCGGGCGCCGGATGCGCAGTTTCCCCCCTGGGTGGGAGTGCGGCCCCGGTCGATCTCCGGGGCAGCGATGTCCGACGCCGCCCCGACGCCACCTGCCCACGAGCACGAGCGCCACCTGGGCGAGGACGAGCTGTTCTTCTCCTCGACCGACCGCAAGGGCATCATCCGGGCGGGCAACGAGGTCTTCGTGCGGGTGAGCGCGTTCTCCCGCGAGGAGCTGGTCGGAAGCCCGCACAACGTCATCCGGCACCTGGACACACCGCGGTGCGTGTTCCGGCTGCTGTGGGACTTCCTCGAGGCCGGAAGGCCGGTCGCCGCCTACGTCAAGAACCGGGCCAAGGACGGCGGCTACTACTGGGTGATGGCGGTGGTCGTGCCGATCCCAGACGGCTATCTCTCCGTCCGGATCAAGCCGCGCAGCGAGTTCTTCCCGGTCGTCCAGAGGCTCTACGCGGAGCTGCGGGCGGCCGAGGTCGCGATCGAGGGCCCGCGGGCAGGGCGCGCAAGGTGGTCATCGAGGCGGTCTCCGCGATGCTGGGCGAGCGGCTCGCCGCGCTCGGCTTCGACGACCACGAGATCTTCATGCACACCGCGCTCGCCGCCGAGCTGCGGCTGCGCCACGCGACGGTCGGGGGCACGAAGCCGTTCCAGGAAGCCCTGGACGAGGCGCGCGCCAAGGGGTACCACGGCGACCTGCGCCGGCTGAGCGACGCGACCGCGGCCGTGCACGAGTTCCTGTGCGGCCTGTTCCGGTCGAACTACGAGCGGCTGAACGCGAGCCTGGCCGAGAAGGCGCGGTTCGTCCTCGACCTGGCCGACGACGTGCGCCTGTTCGCGCTGAACGCGATGATCGCCGCCGACCGCCTGGGCGAGGACGGCGCGGCGCTCGGGGCGGTGGCCAAGCTCGTGAGCGCCTCGTCGGGCGACACGGGCGCCCTCACCCGCAACACCGCCGACGCGATCGCGCGGGCGATCGACGTCCTGCACGACCTCGAGTTCCGGATCTCCACCGCCACCCTCCAGAGCGAGATGGCGGTGTTCTTCGCCGACGAGCTGCGCGTGGGCCGCGAGGCCTCCGGCCACGGCATTCGCGAGCACCTCGACGCCAACGTGGCGATCTTCCTCGACTGCATGGCGACGTCGATCGAGGACGTCGTCCGGCGGCTGGAGGTGCTCGACCACGAGCTCGACCTGCTGGGCCCCGACCTGCGCCGGCTGGGCAAGGGCCTCGACGCGCTGCGCGCGCTCGAGATCAACGGCCGCATCGAGGCCGCACGGATCCAGAACGTCGGCGGCCTGGACGCGCTCTTCGCCGACATCGCCGGCCGCGTCGAGCGCGCGTGCTCGCAGGTCGGCGAGCTGCAGACACTGGCCGCCGAGGGCAGCTCCCACGGCCTGCCTGCGGCCCGGGCACGGCTGGGCCCGCACCTCGAGCGGCTGCACGCCGTGGGAGCGGACGCCGGCGTGCGCGAGGCGGCGTAGGACTCACAGCAGGACGGCGCGGGCGCCGAGCGCGGCGGCCAGCGCCCGGTGCGCCGGGCGCGTCCCCACGAGCACCGACCGGGCCGGGTCGACCCCGTGCGCGCGGGCGAACGCAAGCGGCAGGCCGGGCAGCGGCGGACGGCACCAGCACCGCGGCGGGCCGCCCGGATGCGGGCACGCGGCCGCCTCGACCGGGCCGGTGGCGACCGCGGCGACGCGGCCGGCGGCCGCCTCGGCCGAGCCCCCGCCCTCCGGGAGCCAGTCGAAGACGAGGCAGGGAGCGCCCGCCCCGGCGGCGGTGACGGCAACCTCCCAGCCCGGCCGGCCGGTCACCGGCGCAGCCACGAAGGCGCCGGCCCTCCCGTCCGCCGGCTCGCGGACGAACGCGACCCGCCGCACCTCCACGAACCCCTCGTCGTCCGCCGGCGGCTCAAGCGCCCGCAGCGCGCGCATCTGCGCCGCCGGGGCGAGGAGGCCCGGCTCCCGGCGCGCGGCCGCTCGCAGCTCGCCGGCGTCGGGGAGCCGCCCGAACCGGTCGAGCAGGCGCCTGACCAGATTCACCTGCGCCTGCGCGAGCGGCGTGTCCAGCCACACGCACCGCACCGCGGCCCCGTGGGCCACGGCCGCGTCGACCACGCGGCTGCGCTCGGCCCGGGTCAGATAGGTGTTGTCGAGCACGACGCGGTCGGCGCCTGCGGCGAGCGCCGCCGCCAGCGCCTCCGCCAGGCCTCGCAGCGAGCCGCCGCGCTGGTCGCGGTTCAGGCGCAGGTAGCCGCGGGAGACGTGTGCCGCCGCCAGCCTGCTCTTGCCGGCGCCCGGGATACCCATGACGAGGACGACCTCGCCGTTCCGAACCGGCCGCCGGCGGGGGCGCGCAGAGATCGTCCATCCGAACGCCCGCGCGAGACCGGCGCGATCCCGCGGCGGCAGGGCCACGCCCGCCGCGCGGGCGGCGGAGCGGGCCGTCTCGGGCCTGCGGGCGCCGGGGACGGCGACGACCCCCGGCGAGAGCCCGATCACCGCGGCCAGCGCCACCTCGGCCGGGGCCGCGCCGCTCGCCGCGGCGACGGACGCGAGCGGATCGGAGCGGCCCAGCCGGGCCGCGCGGGCGGGCCCGCCCAGCGGAGCGTGCGCGATCACGGTGAGGCCCGCCTGCGCGCAGCGCTCGACGACGCCGCCGCGCAGCGCGCGATCGTCGTGCGGCCCGAGCGCCACCGAGATCGCGGAGACGTCCGCAACGGCGATCGCCTCGTCCAGCTGGGCACGGGTGACGTTCGCAACCCCGATCCGGCGCACAGCGCCCGCCTCGAGCAGCCGCTGGAGCGCTCGCAGCGACGTCCGCCACGGCGTCCGCGGGTCGGGCGCATGCAGCAGGTAGAGATCGACGGCCAGGCCGGCGAGCGCCTCGAGGCTGGCCTCGCAGTCGGCCCTGATCGCGTTCGCCCGGCCGTCGGGCACCCACGCTCCGCCGGGCCGGCCCATCCCGCCCTTGGTGACGACGCGGGCCCTCTCCGCGGCCCCGCACGCACGCAGCGCACGGGCGAGCAGGCGCTCGTTGTGGCCGAGGTCGCCGGCCCCGTGGCCGTAGGCCCGGGCCGTGTCGAACACCGTGATTCCGGCGTCCGCCGCCGCGGCGATCGTCGCCGTGGCGCGCTCCTCGTCGCGGTCGGGATCGGTCGAGAGGCGCATGCAGCCGAGCCCAATCCGCAGCTCGGACGGATCCAGCCATGCCCCGGTCGAGACCATCCTGGAAGGATCGCCGGGACGGCGCTGCCATGCTATACTGAACTCAATGGTTCAGTATTCCTCCGTCGACCGCACGTTCGCCGCGCTCGCCGACCCAACACGCCGAAACGTCCTCGAGCGTCTCGGGACGGGCGGGGCCACGATCACCGAGCTGGCGCAGCCGGTCGGCATCACGCTCACCGGGATGAAGAAGCACGTCCGCCTGCTCGAGCAGGCCGGGCTCGTCACCACCGAGAAGATCGGGCGGACGCGGCACTGCCGGCTGGGACCACGCCGGCTCGACGACGTGGCCGAGTGGGTCGGCGTCTACCGGGGGATGCTGGACGAGCGCCTCGACCGGTTCGGGGCGCTGATCGAACGCCTGCAGAAGGGAGACACCGTGACCACCACCCAGCAGCAGCCCGGCACAACCGGGATCACGACGCCCGGCGACCGCGAGATCCGCGTCGAGCGCGTGTTCGACGCTCCGCGCGAGCGCGTCTACGCGGCCTTCAACGATCCCGCCCTGATCCCCGAGTGGTGGGGCCCCGAGCCGGTGCGCGTGGACGCGATGGACGTGCGCCCCGGCGGGACGTGGCGGTACGTGAGCACGACGGCCGTCGGAGCCGAGTCCGGGTTCCGGGGCACGTACCGCGAGGTGACGCCGCCCCAGCGGATCGTGCGCACGTTCGAGTGGGAGGGCATGCCCGGCCACGTCCTGGTCGAATCGGCGCAGTTCGAGGACGTGGGCGGCCGCACGAGGGTCGTCACCACCCTGCTCTTCCACACCACCGAGGAGCGCGACGGCATGATCGCCGCCGGCATGGCACGGGGGCTGAACGCGAGCTACGCACGGCTCGACGACCTGCTCGGACGCACGGCAGCCTGATCGCCGTCACTCCCCGGCGGCCGCCGGAACCCGGCCGGGGTCCGCCCCGGCCGGCTGCGGCGGCGGATGCGGGGCGTGAAAGTCGCGCGGCCGGATCAGCGCCACGGCGGCCAGCGCACCGAGGAACACGGCCACGGCGCCGATCGCGAGCAGCCGGTTCATCCCGTCGACGAACGCCTGGTGGACGAGCGCGTTCAGGCCGGGATCGCCGGGCGCGAGCCGCGCCGCCGCCTGCGTGCCGCCCGACGCCACCGTCTTCGCAAGCGCCGCGGCGGGCACGTGCAGGCCGCGATCAGCCGAGAACGCGCCGGTCAGCTGGTGCTGGAAGACGGCGCCGAGCGCCGCGACGCCCGTGGCCAGGCCGCCGATCCTGCACGTGTTCGAGATCCCCGACGCCATGCCGCTGCGCTCGCGGGGCACGACGCCGAGCGCCGTCCGCGCGATGGCCGGATTGACGATCCCGATCCCGATCCCGGTCAGGATCAGCCCCGGGATCAGCGCCGTCCACGCCGATCCGCTGCGGAGGCCGTACATCGCAGCCACCCCGAGGGCCGTGACGGCCATGCCGGCTCCCAGCACGATCCCCGGCCGGAAGCGCTCGGCCGCCTGCCGCGTCGCCAGCGGGACGACGAAGCAGAGCACCGTCGAGGGCAGCAGCCGCGCACCGCCGCCGAGCGGCGAGTAGCCCAGGTCGTTCTGGAGGTAGAGCGTCAGGTAGGGGTACATGGCGAACATGCCCGCGCCCACGGCGAACGTGGCCAGCGAGACGCCGACGAATCCCGGCTTGCGGAAGAGCGAGAGGTCGAACATCGGCCGCGCCTGGCGCGCCTCGACGAGCACGAACAGGGCGAGCAGCACGGCGGCGCCGCCGATCAGCGCAACGATCAGGCCGCTCGTCCATCCGGCGTCGTTTCCACGCAGGAGCCCCAGCACGAGCAGGAAGAGCGCTCCGGCGAACGTGGCCAGACCCGCCAGGTCGAGCCGCTCCGAGCCGGGGTCGGAGACGTTCACCATGCGCCGCGCTGCAAGCGCCGCGGTGACGATGCCGATGGGCACGTTCACGAAGAAGATCCACCGCCAGCCCAGCGAGTCCGTGAGCATGCCGCCGACCAGCGGACCAATGGCGACGGCGGCGCCGACGGTCGCCCCCCAGGCCGCGATCGCCCGGCCGCGGTCGGCGCCGTGGTAGTCCTGGCCGATCAGCGCGAGCCCCGTCGCGAACATCGCCCCGCCGCCCAGCCCCTGCGCCGCCCGCGCCCAGATCAGGAATACCGAACGCGGCGCGAGGCCGCAGACCAGCGACGCCACGGTGAACACGACCAGCCCAGCGATGAAGATCCGCTTGCGCCCGTAGCGGTCGGCCAGCGTCCCGCACGTGAGCAGCACGCTCGCGAGCGAGAGCGCGTAGGCGTCGATGACCCACTCGAGATCGGCGAAGCTCGAGTGCAGGTGGCGCTGGATCGTCGGCAGCGCCACCTGGACGATGGTGACGTCGACGAGCAGCATGAACGTGGCCGCGCACACCGCGGCCAGCGTCCACCACCGCCATCCTCCGCCGGCCTGCGCCGGACTCCCTGCCGCGCCGGCCGGATCCATCCGGCGCGATCCTACTCGCAGCGCTCGTCAGGCAGCCAGTTCACCGCGCTCGAACCGCAGCCCGGTGGCCGGCGTGGGCCGGCCGATGTGGAAGCCCTGGGCGAGATCGCACCCCACGGTCTCGAGGAGGTCGAGCGTCGAACGCTCCTCGACGCCCTCGGCCACGACCTTCAGCCCGAGGTTGTGCGCAAGCTCGATCGTCGCCCGCACGAGGGCGCGGTCGCGCTCGCCGCCGGCATCGCCGATCCCGCGCAGGAAGACGCGGTCGAGCTTCAGCTCGCGGACCGCCAGCCGGCTGAGGAACGGCAGCGACGTGAACCCGGCGCCGAAGTCGTCGATCGAGACGACGCACCCGAGCGCGGCCAGCTCGGCGGTGACGCGGCGGCAGCGCTCGAAGTCGGAGATCACCGTCGTCTCGGTGATCTCGACCACGAGGGCGTGCGCCGGCAGCCCGTGGCGGGCGAGGTGATGGCGCACGAGCTCGGTGAAGCCCGCGTCCATGATGTTCGTGGCGGAGACGTTCACCGCGACGGAGAGTTCGCGGCCCTCGGCCCGCCAGCGGGCGCACTGTGCGAGTGCCTGGTCGAGCACGAACGACGTCAGCGGCCGCATCAGGTTGCCCTCCTCCGCCAGCGGCAGGAACTCGAGCGGGGGGATGTCGCCGTGGCGGGGATGACGCCAGCGCACGAGCGCCTCGACGGCCGTCACGGCGCCGTTGCGCAGGTCGATCTCGGGCTGGTAGTGGAGCTCGAGCGCGCCGGCGGCGATCGCCGCGCGCAGCTCGTCGACCATCTGCAGGCGGTCGCGCTCGGCGTCGAGGACGGGGTCGTAGACCCCGAACCGCGACCCGGCCTGCTTCGACCGGTACATCGCCTTGTCCGCGCACCGCATCAGCCCGTCCGGGGTGGCGGCGTGCTCCGGGGCGAGCGCGATCCCGATGCTGGCGCCGATGCGGACGCTGACCATCTCCAGCGGGAAGGGCTCGTCGAGCGCGGCCGTCAGCCGGCCGGCGACGGCCAGGGCGCGCTCGCGGCCGCAGTCGAGCAGGACGACGGCGAGCTCGTCGCCGCCGATGCGCGTCACCACGTCGCCGGCGTTCAGGCAGCCCTCGAAGCGGGGGCCGATCTGCGCGAGCAGCTCGTCGCCCGCGGGATGGCCGAACGAGTCGTTCACCTCCTTGAAGTGGTCGAGGTCGACGAAGAGGAACGCGAGCGTCCGCTCCCGGAGCCCCGGTTCGTCGTCCACGGCGAAGAAGCCCTCGAGCACGGCCGTGAGCCGGCGGCGGTTGCCGAGGCCCGTGAGCTGATCCGTGACCGCCTGCCGGTGGCGCTCGTCGGTGAGCCGGCGCAGGCTGCCGACGGAGAGGCCGAGCCGCACGCACACGACCAGGAGGGTCGCGGTCGCCAGACCGGCCGCGACCGGATCGACGTGGTGCATGCTGCCGACGAGCAGGATGCCGATGCCCGACGCGGCGCCCAGTCCGGGCAGCAGGAACCCGGGCGCGGCCGGATGGCCGAGCACGTCGACCGGGCCGCGGCGGGCCCACACCGCCGCCGCCATCAGCACGAGCGCGGTCGGCCATGCGATGCCATCGGCGACCGCGCCGAGATGGGATCCGGGCGTGAAGACGTCCAGGCCGTCGCCGACGGCGTTGACGGCGCAGCCCAGCGCAAGCAGCCGCCACACGCCTCCGCGGGGGGCCGAGACGAGCACGCTCCCGCCGACGGCCATGGCCAGGAGCAGCACGTCGCCGACGGGGTAGGCGACCTCGGTGGCCACGGCGGCCGGGCCGCCCCCCGCGAGGTGCTGGATGCTGTGAAACGCGAACGCCGCGCACAACGCGGCCGCGCCCAGCCCGGCGACGGCGCCGTCCAGCCACGTGGCCGGCACGAGCCGGCTCGACTCACGCCGCAGGAGCAGCACCAGCGCGAGGTAGGCGGCCGGGTAGAACCCGACGTAGAAGATGTCGGCCACCGACGGCGTCGGCGGCGTCGCGCCGTGCAGCGACTCGATCGTCATGACGACGTCGCCCGCCGTCCACATGGCCATCGAGACGCCGATGGCGAGGGTGACGCCGCGTCCGCGGCGGCTGGTCGCCGCCCGGACGAACGCGACGGTGCACGCGACCACCTCGAACACGTCCACGGCGACGCCGTCCAGCCACGTCGTGTACGCGCCCGCCGGCCGGACGATCAGGGCGACCAGGTATGCGAGCAGCAGCACGCCGAGCAGCGCAAACGCCGCTCCGACCACTGCTGGGGTGCGCCGGCCCCGCCGCTCACGGCCGTGCGCGCCCGCCGCGTTTTCCAGCGTGGACACGCTTTCGTTATCGGCGCGCCGGCGGCAGGAATTGACAGTTCGCTACGCGACGGCGACGATGCGGGCGAGCCAGCCGCCCTGAGGCGCCTCCACGCGCACGCGATCGCCGACCGCCGCGCCCCGGATCGCGCGGCCGAGCGGCGAGTCGGGCGAGCAGGTGCCCGCGCCTCCGGCGGCGCTCACCACCACGTCGAACGTGTCGCCCGACTCGTCTTCGAGCGTGACCCGGCTGCCCGTGTGGACGCGACCCGCGTCCGGTGGCGCCTCGACCACGCGGGCCGACTGGATCTTCGCGCGCAGGATCGCGATCTGACGCTCGAGCAGGCCCTGCGCATCCTTGGCGGCGTGGTACTCGAAGTTCTCGCTGAGATCACCGAACGCGCGCGCCGTGGCGATCGCGGCAACGGCCTCCTCGCGGCGGGGGCCCTCGAGGTGGGCCAGCTCCTGCTGCAGGCGGGCCATCTCCTCGGGAGTGAGCTCGATCTCTGCCACACCCCTGAATCTAGATGATCGCGGAACGGGCGTGTAGCGTTCCGGCCGTGCCCGGCCTCGCCGAGATCCCCACCCTCCCCACGAGCCTGGTCGGCTCGTATGCGCAGCCCGCCTGGCTGATCGACCGCGAGCGGCTGCGGCACCGGTTTCCGCCCCGGGTGCGCGCCACGGAGCTGTGGCGGATCGACCCGAGGTACCTGGAGGAGGCCCAGGACGATGCGACCCTGCTCGCGATCCGCGACCAGGAGCGGGCCGGGCTCGACATCATCACCGACGGCGAGGCCCGCCGGGAGAGCTACTCGAACCGGTTCGCAACGGCGCTCTCGGGGGTCGACATCGACAATCCCGGCACCGCCCTCGACCGTAGCGGCCATCCCAACCCGGTGCCGCGCGTCGTCGGCCCCGTCGAGCGGATGCGCCCCGTGCAGGTGCGCGACCTCGCGTTCCTGCGCGCGAACACGAGCCGGCCGGTGAAGATGACGGTGCCGGGCCCCTTCACGATGTCGCAGCAGGCCCAGAACGACTTCTACGAGTCGGACGCCGAGCTGGCGCTCGCCTACGCCGGTGCGGTGCACGACGAGATCGCCGACCTCTTCGCCGCCGGCGCCGACCTCGTCCAGATCGACGAGCCGTACATGCAGGCGCGGCCGGAGCGGGCGCGCGAGTACGGCGTGGCCGCGCTCGAGCGCGCCCTGGACGGCATCACGGGCACGACCGCCGTGCACATCTGCTTCGGGTACGCGGCCATCATCCACGACCGGCCGTCGGCGTACTCGTTCCTGCCGGAGCTGCACGCCTGCTCGTGCGACCAGGTCTCGATCGAGACCGGCCAGTCCGGCATCGACACCGCCATCCTCGCGACCCTTCCGGGCAAGACGATCATCCTCGGCGTGATCGACCTGAGCGACGAGACCGTCGAGACGCCCGCCGAGATCGCCGCCCGCATCCGCCGGGCGCTGCCGTACAAGCGCCCGCACGAGCTGGTCGCCGCGCCCGACTGCGGCATGAAGTACCTGCCGCGCGACTCGGCCTACGGCAAGCTCGAGTCGCTCGTCGCCGGCGCCGCCGCGGTGCGCGCCGAGCCTCAGTCGTAGATCGAGCGGCCCGCCCCGGGCGCCGCGTTGGCGCCGTAGGGCGTGACGTCCTCCATGTACCCCGGCTGGGCCTCGACGCGGCCGATCCACGCCCGGACGCCCGGATACGGCGCGAGGTCGAGCCCGGCCTCGTGCGAGCGGTGCGCGTAGCCGTAGACCGCGATGTCGGCGATCGTGTATCCCGAGCTGACGAGGAACTCACGGCCGGCCAGGTGGGCGTCGAGCAGTCGCAGCGCCTCGCCGCCGAGCCGCGCGCGGGCGGCGGCGTCGGGGTCGTCGGGGAGCAGCCGGCCGGTGAGCAGGCGGAAGCGCAGGCCGGCGATCCCCGGGATGATGTCGGTCTGCTCGTAGACCAGCCAGCGCACGACCTCGGCGCGTGCGAGCCGATCGGCGGGCAGAAGCGGCGTCCCCGCCGCGAGGTAGGTGAGGATCGCCGCCGACTCCGGGAGCGCACGGCCGTCGTCGGTCTCGAGCACGGGCACCGTCCGGGCCGGGTTCAGCCGCCCGAACTCCGGGGTGAGCGTGTCGCCGGCGAAGATGTCGACCGGGACGCGTTCGCAGGCGAGCCCGAGCTGTGCGAGCGCAAGCCGCACCTTGTAGCAGTTGCAGGAGGCGGTGTAGTCGTGGAGGCGCATGCGGGACGAACGCTCACCGCCGCGGGAACGTGGGATGAGTTCCGGCCGCGGCGACGGTCCATTCTCGCGTGAAAGCGGACCCGCCTGCGCGACGGCGCGCCGTCGTCTGCGACGTGGCCTGCGTCGAGGCTGACGCGGCGACGGTCGACGCGCTGGCGCGGCTGCAGCTCGCCGCCCGCCGGCACGGCCTGGAGATCACGCTCGTCGGCGCGTCGGACGACCTGCGCCGGCTGATCGACATGATCGGCCTCGCTGAGGCGCTGCCCGACGCTACGAGTCGATCCGCGGAGGCAGACCGAACAGCGGGAACAGCGTCTCGGTGCCGAGGAAGAAGGTGAACTCGACGATCTTGCCGTCCTCGATCTCGAGCACCTGCAGCGCCCACGGGTCGTAGCCGGAGCCGGTCTCGCTCGGCTTGTACTGGCCGAACGCCGGCGAGCCGTTGGCCGAGACCGTGGCGATGACGCGCGAGCCCTGGCAGCCGATGCCCGGCCCGAACCACCACGTGAGGATGTTGTCGCGGCCGGCCAGCCACAGGTCGAAGGGCGGCATCGACTGGGTCGCGTCTTCGTGGATGAGCGCGGTCAGCGCCTCGACGTCGTAGCGCTGGAACGCCTCGACGTAGCGCGCCAGGAGAGCGCGGTCGGCCTCACCGAGCTCGGCCGGCGACGAGGACGCGGCGACGTCGCTCGCCTCCAGCGTGGCCCGCGCCCGCTGGAGCGCGCTGTTCACCGATGCGACGCTCGTCTCGAGCAGCTCGGCCACCTCGCTCGCCTTCCAGCGCAGCACCTCGCACAGGATCAGCGCGGCGCGCTGGCGCGGCGGCAGGTGCTGAAGGGCGGCGACGAACGCGAGCCGGATGGTCTCGCGCGACATCGCCACCTCGGCGGGATCGCCCTCGCCGGCGATCGCGGTGTCGGGCACGGGCTCGATCCAGGTCACCTCGGGCAGCGAGTTCAGGTTGGACATCACCGGCTCCCGGGACGGGCCCAGGTCCATCGGCCGCGCGCGCCGCTCGCGGCCGTTCAGCATGTCGAGGCACACGTTCGTCGCGATCCGGTAGAGCCACGAGCGCAGCGCCGAACGGCCCTCGAAGCGGTCGATGCTGCGCCAGGCGCGCAGCAGCGTGTCCTGGACCGCGTCCTCGGCCTCGAACGGCGAGCCCAGCATGCGGTAGCAGTACCCCGTGAGCTCGCGGCGGTGCTGCTCGAGCTCGGCGAAGGCGGGCGTGGCGACGGACGTCCCCTCCATGACGGCCATCCTAGCCTCCCGTGATCGGAATTGGCGCGCGCATCCGGACATGGAGACCGGACGGGCGGCCGAAACTCATCGGCGGCCGGTCAGCTGAACGGACCCCGCCGTCGGCGCACGCCGCCGAAGGGGCCACCGCCGCCCCGCAGGAACATGCGGGCGCCGATCAGCAGCGCCGCGAGGGCGATCCCGATCGGGCCGTGAGCGCCGTGCAGCAGGAACACAACTCCATCGTACCCCGGTGGACCCGTCGGTCACCCGCGGGGGTGGTCACACGCGTGCCCGTGCGGCGGCGGCACGTCGAGCGCGGGGTTCGCCGCGAAGAAGCCGACCGGGCGCAGCGCAAAGCCGCACCGGACGACGGGCATCACCGGCCAGTCCTCGAGCCGGGGGAAGTGGTGGACGCCGAACACGTACCAGAGCACCAGATCCTCGTCGAGCAGGCTGCGGTCGTCCCTCGTCCAGCGCTCGAGGCCGTCACCCCCCGGCGACTGGTTGGGGTACTCGCCTGCGGGGTAGCGCTCGTCCGGCCGGTACGGCGTCACCCAGACGTGATGGTCGAGGAAGCGCGCCCGCGCGCGCACCTGGGAGTCGGGCTGCTGCATCGGGCGCACGTTGTCGCCCGGTACGAGCTCGTAGGCGACCGGGTCGCCGATCCGGTTGCGCCGCCCCCGATTCTCGAACCGGAACCGGCGTGCGGTGTCGGGGCAGACGTCGCGCCGCGCCAGCGACTCGCGCTCGTACGTCAGCCGCCGCGGCCGGAACGCGCTGCCGTCCGGATTCGCCGGCCCCCACGGGTCGCAGGCGGCCTCGACGTCGAAGGCCACGTTCTCGGTGCCGTCGATGTCGAGGTCGAGCCGGGCGCAGAAGAAGTGCTGGTGGTGGCTCGTGACGATGCCGTCGCCGAGCGGCAGCGAGTGCGGCGAGCGCCCCTCCGCGATCCACCCGGCGGTGTGGACGATGCCCGTGAGCTTGGCCTCGAACTCGATCGAGGCGTCCTGGTAGAGGTACCAGAAGAAGCCGTACTCGTAGTTGCCGACGGTCGCGATCGACGAGATCACGAGCCGGCGCGAGCGCGCCCGGTCGACCCGCCCGGAGTGGTCGTCGGTGTGCTTCCAGAGCAGGTTTGCGTCCTCCTCGTGGATGCAGGTCGCGTTCGTGATGGTGCGCGGCTCGCCGTCCCAGGCGTTGGTGACCCCGTCCAGGTAGGCGATCTCGCCCAGGCAGTCGCAGCCGAGCTCGAGCGAGTTCGTGAGCGGCCCCATGCCGTACTCGCCGGTGTCGAACACGTTCTTGAAGTGCGTGGTCGGGTTGGGGTCGCCGTAGGGGATGACGAGCTCGGCGATCGAGGCGCGGTGGCAGATCGAGCGCCGCTCGCCGCCGTCGGTGTAGCCGACGTCGTGCAGGACGAGCCCTTCGCGCGGGTGGAAGCCCACGTGCAGATCCCACTTCTGCCAGCGCAGGCGGCGGCCGTCCAGGGTGAAGCTCGACCCGTCCGGCTGCGTGATCTCGATCGGGCGCAGGTCGGTGCGGTACGGCCGGCCGCCGCCGTCGCGGTAGTCCCCGCCCGCGCCGTCCGGCGGCGGCGTCCCCGGCGCGTGGTCGTCGACGCGCAGCACACGCATGTCGTGCAGGTCGACCACGGCCACCAGGCCGTACAGCGGGCGCGAGTACGGGTTGTCGCCGTGGTCGTCGCGGCGCACCCACGAGATCGCCCGGGCGAGCCGGGCCGGCCCGGGATCGAAGACGCCGGACGACCACGGCTCGACGTGCACGTCGGCGGGGTCGACGCCCCGGGCGCGGACGGCGGCGACGTAGCGCGGATCGGCGCGGACGGCGTCCACGACGGCGACGAACTCGTCGATGTGGATCGCCGGCTGCACGCCCTCGGCCAGGTCGTCCGCGCACACGACCGCACCGTCCGCCAGGCTCACGACCACCTCGACGCCGCGGCGACGGCCGTTGTCGAGCAGGACGCAGAAGGCCTCGCGGGCGGGGACGGTGCCACCGTTGCGCCAGGCCAGGTAGCCGGCCTTCACCGGCTCCCGCAGCTCGACCGAGACGACCCGCACCTGGTCGGACAGCCCCGGCGCCGCACGGGCGGCGGCGACCGCGCGGGCGATCTCGTCCGCCGACAGCGGATCGAGCGGGTGCGGGCTACTCATCGCCGGGCACGCCGTAGCTCGGTGCGCGCCCGGGATCGAGCGCGCGGGTGACGTAGTCGGCGGCGAGCGGCCGCCACCGCTCCCACAGCGCCGCCAGGTCGTCGACAGGGTCGGACTCGGTCCAGTCGACGCGCAGATCGGTCACCGGCCAGGAGACGGCGTCGCAGACGAGCATGCCGGCGGAGTGCACCGGCCCCTCCTCGCCGCCCGCGTCGCGCCCGGCGCGCAGGGCGGCCACGAGCCGCTCGCCCAGCTCGGCGCCGGGGTCGGCGGCGAACGCCTCGGCCATCGCCCGCGGCGCCGTGTCGGACGCGAGCAGGTTCCCGGCCGCCGCACAGTCGACGCCGACGTGGTGGGCGTGGCGGCCGAGGGTGCACTCGCCCGAGTAGGCGGCGGCGCGGCCGAACGCGTCGACCACCGTCAGCTGGCGGTGGTCGATCTGCGCCGCCGCCCCGGTCACGGCGGCGAGTGCGTCCGGCGCCGACGCGCCCGCGGCGACGTGGTCGAGCAGAGCCGTGCCCAGCGACGGGTCGGTCACGTTCTGGCTGCACGCCGCCCCCACCCGCGCCCGCGCCCGGGCGCAGCGCGAGGCCACCGCCGGGCTCGACGACATGACGATCGCCCCCACCATGCCCGAGCGGGCGCAGCAGCCGACCAGCGAGAGGGTCACGGCCGCACCGCCACGACCGTGACCTCGACCAGCCACTCGGGCCGCGCCAGCGCCTGCACCACCAGGCCGGTGAAGACGGGATAGACGCCGGCCAGACGCTCGCCGAGCACGCCGTAGACCGGCTCGCGGTGGCGGATGTCGGTCAGGTACACGTGGCAGGAGACGATGTGCTCGAGCGCCGCGCCGCACTCGCCCAGCAGAAGCTCGACGTTGTCCATGACCTTGCCCGCCTGGCCGGCGGGATCGCCGACGGCGACGTTCTCGCGCGTCTCGAGGTCCTGCGCCACCTGGCCGCGCAGGTAGATCGTGTTCCCGGCGACGACGGCCTGGCAGAGGTCGTTCCCCAGCCGCTGCTCCGGATACGTGTCGCGGGTGTTGAACGGTCGCAC
This sequence comes from uncultured Actinomycetes bacterium, assembly GCA_963843705.1. Classification (GTDB taxonomy): domain Bacteria; phylum Actinomycetota; class Thermoleophilia; order Gaiellales; family JAICJC01; genus JAICJC01. The sequence continues at coordinate 235,355 of CAWJLQ010000012.1, read as the reverse complement.
CCGCAGATGCCCGCCGACCGTGATCGGGTCGCTCACGCGTGCTCCCGCAGCGGCTCCTCGAGCCCGGCATAGCGGCGGACGAGATCGGCGGGGCCGTCGAAGTCGTAGGTGTTGTACACGTGCAGCAGGTGGGCGAAGGCGGGCGATTGGGCGAAGAGCTGGAACGTGAGCCGGTGGCCGGCGTAGTCGGAGTTCAGAAGGTCGCGGGCGAAGGCGAACAGCCGGCGGCGGTCGTCGGCGCCGAAGCGGCCGACGCGATAGTACTTCTGCAGCAGGGGGCCGACCTCGGCCGACTCGAAGGACGCCGCGTCCGGGGTGACGCAGAGCTGGCCTCCGCACAGGTCGCGAGCGAGGTGCATCATGGCGGGGAGCTGCGTGCAGGCGACGACGCGCCCGGTCGCGAGCAGCGCCTGGTTCGGCATCAGGAGGCCGCCCGGGCTCGGCTCCGCCAGCTCGATCGCGGCCGTCAGGTGCGCGTTGATGCTCTCGCGGTAGCAGACCAGCTCGGCCAGCTTCTCGCGCACGCCCTGATGCATCTTGACGCCGGTCTGGGTGGCGCTCGCGTACGCCGTGCCCACGAGCAGGTCGGCGAAGCGCAGGTGCCGCTGGACGAACGGGAACATGCTGTAGCGGTGCAGCGTCGCCCGGATGAACGCGGCCGCGCGGGTGTGCCGGTGGAAGAACACGTTCTCCCACGGGATCTCCACGTTGTCGAAGACGATCATCGTGTCGATCTCGTCGAACCGGTTGGAGAGCGGGTAGTCGGCGGCCGGCCGCGTGCCCGCGAACGACGAGCGGCAGATGTGGGTCACCCCCGGCGCGGCCATGTCGGCCACGAAGCCGACGGCGTACTCGCTGAGCTCCGCGTTGCCCCAGTCGCCGATCGTCGGCTTCACGAACGCCTGGTTGGCGTACGCCGCCGCCGTCTCGAACTTCGCCCCGCGCACGACGATGCCGGAGTCGGTCTCGCGCACGACGCGCAGGAGGACGTCGGGGTCCTGCTCCTGGGGCCGGCGCGAGCGGTCGCCCTTGGGGTCGGTGTTGGCCGAGACGTGGAACGGGTCGGCCAGCGCGGCGTGGCGGACGTGGTGGCGGATGTGGTCGGAGTAGGCGGGGTCGATCTCGTTCAGCACGTCCTGGCCGTCGAAGAGCGACCACATCTCGCCGACGGTCTCGTCGCCGACGCGGGTGACGATGCCGCCGACATCGTCGAGCACCGTGTCGACGGCACGCCGCTTGGCGTGCCAGTCCTCCTTGGTGAGCGGCAGCTTCGCCCCCACCGGGCAGCGCTCGCCGCTCTCGGCGTCGACGTAGGACATGCGCTCCCGCGTCTCCGCCGCGTGGGCCAGGTCGTAGATGCGCGCGCGGACGTCGACGATCGGCGTGAAGGCCGGGTGGGCCGTCACGTCGTCGACGCGCTCGCCGTCGATCCAGACGCGACGGCCGTCGCGGATCGACTCTCGGTATTCGGCGCCGGTCCTGATCATGGGTGCAGCGTCGCCGACCGCACTCACATCGGTCAAATCGGTCTTTCGTCGTCGGTATCATCGGATTCGACGATGCAAGATCCGGCCGCGAGGTTCACGCTGCGCCAGCTCTCGTGCTTCGTCGCGGCCTGCGAGGGCGGCGGCATCGGCGCCGCCGCGGCCCGGCTGCACCTCGCCCAGGCGACCGTGTCGGCGGCGATCGCCGACCTCGAGCGCACCCTGGGCGTCCAGCTGCTCGTCCGCGGCCGCCGCCGGGCGGCGATGCCCTCGCCCGCCGGGCGCGACCTGCTCGCCCAGGCGGCCGAGGTGCTGGCGGCCGCCGGCCGCCTCGGCGAGCGCTCGGCAGCCCTTCGCGGCGACGTCTCCGGCGAGCTCCCCGTCGGCTGCCTGGTCACGCTCGCGCCCGCCGTCGCCCCCGCGGCCTGCCGGGCCTTCGAGCGGCAGTGGCCGCGGGCGAAGGTCGTCCTCGCACCCGCGCACCAGGCCGAGCTGCTCGCGCGCCTGGACGACGGGACGATCGCGGTCGCCATCACCTACGACCTCGGGCTGGCGGCGGGCGTCGAGTTCGAGCCGCTGGCCGATGCGCCGCCGTACGCGCTCGTCGCCGCGTCGCATCCGCTCGCGGCCGCTGCGGAGGCCGGCCTCGAGCAGCTGGCGGACGAGCCGTTCGTGCTGCTCGACCTCCCGCTCTCGCGCGACTACTTCCTCGGCCTGTTCCGGGACGCGCAGCTCGAGCCCGACGTCGTCCGCAGGGTCGCCGACGCCGAGCTGGCGCGCGGGCTGGTGGCATGGGGGTACGGCTACACGCTGGCGAACGTCCGGCCGGCGCCGGCGCGCGCGGTCGACGGCACGCCGCTTCGGGCGGTGCCCCTGCGCACCGCGACTCCTGCCCCCAGGCTCGGCCTCGCCCGCCGTGCCGGCCTCGAGCCGACCCGGGCCGCCGCCGCGTTCGCGGCCGCCCTCGGCGAGGTGATCGCCGAGCGCTGGAGGGCGGCGCCGTGACGCTCCTCGCCCACGTCGCCGCGGCGTCGGAGGACGTGCGCGCCACCGCGGCCCGAAGCGCCAAGGTGGCGCGCCTGGCGGCGGTGCTCGCGGAGCTCGAGCCCGCCGAGGTGCGGGCCGCCGTGGCGTTTCTGTCCGGCCGCCTGCTGCAGCGCCAGACGGGCGCCGGCTGGGCGTCGCTGCGCGACCTCCCCCCGCCGGCCGCCACGGCGCAGATCGAGGTGCTCGAGGCCGACGCCGCGTTCGCGCAGATGGCGCAGATGGCCGGCCCGGGATCGGCCGCCGCACGCCGCGAGCGCCTCCACGCGCTCTTCGCCCGCGCCACCGAGCCCGAGCAGCGGCTCCTGCGCGGGCTGGTGGCGGGCGAGCTGCGCCAGGGCGCGCAGGAGGGCGTGATGGTCGAGGCGGTGGCCCGGGCCGCGGCCGTTCCGGTCGCGGCGCTGCGGCGTGCGCTGATGCTGCGCGGCGACCTGGGAGACGTGGCCGCAACCGCACTCCGCGACGGCGAGCCCGGCCTGGCCGCGTACCGGCTCGAGGTGGGCCGGCCGATCCTGCCGATGCTGGCGCAGACCGCCGGCAGCATCGCCGCCGCGCTCGAGCGGGTCGGCCCGGCGGCGATCGAGTGGAAGCTCGACGGCGCCCGCGTGCAGGTGCACCGCGACGGCGCCGACGTGGCCGTGTTCACCCGCACGCTCGACGACATCACCGCCCGCGTCCCCGAGGTGGTCGAAGCCGCACTCGCCCTGCCCCTCACCGCGGCGGTGCTGGACGGCGAGGCGATCGCGCTCTCGGCCGAGGGCCGGCCGCTCCCCTTCCAGGTGACCGGCGCGCGGATCGGCGGCCGCCGCGACGTCACCGGCCTGCGCGAGCGGGTGCCCCTGACGGCATTCGCCTTCGACCTGCTGCACCTCGACGGGGAGGACCTGCTCGACCGCCCCGGCGGCGAGCGGTCGGCGGCACTCGCGGCCATCGCCCCGGTGCTGGTCGTGCCCCGGCTCCCGCAGCCCGGGCCGGCCGAGGCCGAGGCGTTCGCGGCGGACGCCCTGGCCCGCGGCCACGAGGGCGTCATGGTGAAGGCGCTCGGCCAGCCCTACGAGGCCGGCCGGCGCGGCGCGGGCTGGCTCAAGGTGAAGCCGGTCCACACGCTCGACCTGGTCGTGCTGGCCGCCGAGTGGGGCCACGGCCGGCGCCGGGGCGTGCTCTCGAACCTGCACCTGGGCGCGCGCGATCCCGGCGGCGGCTTCGTCATGCTCGGCAAGACCTTCAAGGGCCTCACCGACGAGATGCTGCGCTGGCAGACGGAGCGGCTGCTGGCGCTGGAGACCCGCAGCGACGGCCACGTCGTCCACGTCCGCCCCGAGCTCGTGGCCGAGATCGCGTTCGACGGCCTGCAGTCGAGCACCCGGTATCCGGGCGGCGTCGCCCTCCGCTTCGCCCGCGTCAAGCGCTTCCGCCCGGACAAGCGCGCCGAGCAGGCCGACACCCTCGAGGCTGTCCTCGCCATCCACGCGGCCGCGACGGGTGGCGCGGGCGCGACCTGACGGGGCCGGGTATCCTCGCCACGTGGCGCTGTACGACACCCTCGCCGGGCTGGCGCTCGAGGTGGAGGGCTACGAGCTCGAGCGAGCGGCGGTCGACGTCTCGACCGGCTTCGCGCGCGTCACGACGACGGTGGTGATGCACGGGGCGGGCGAGCGCGGCCTCGGCGAGGACGTCACCTACACGAGCGAGGATCACGACGGCTTCCCGGCCTCGCTGCCGCTCGCGGGCGCCGCCACCCTGGGCGAGCTCTCGACCAGGCTCGAGGGGCGCGACCTGTTCGCCCGCGAGCCGCAGATGGCGGCGGCCCGCGACTACCGGCGATGGGCATTCGAGTCGGCTGCGCTCGACCTGGCCCTGCGCCAGGCGGGGACGTCCTTCGCAGCCGCGGCCGGCCGGGAGGCCCGGCCCGTGCGCTTCGTCGTCTCGACCCGCGGCGACGTCGAGGGCTGGATGGCCGTCGATCCGGCGCTCGAGTTCAAGCTCGATCCCGAGCCCGACACGTGGGACGCCGGCCACATCGAGCGCCTGGCCGCAACCGGCCGCGTGCGCGTGCTCGACCTGAAGGCGTACTACGCGGGCACGGTGGTGGAGGTGACGCCCGACCCCGGTTTCTACCGGGCGATCGTGGCCGCCTTCTCGGAGGCCGTGATCGAGGACCCGTGGCTCGACGGCGACGCCCGTGCGGCGCTCGCGGGAGTCGAGGAGCGGCTGAGCTTCGACGCCCCGATCCACTCGCTCGCCGACGTCGACGCGCTGGCCGTGCGGCCGCGGTGGCTGAACATCAAGCCGTCGCGCTTCGGCACGCTGCAGCGGCTGCTCGAGTGCATCGAGGCGTGCGAGCAGCGCGGCGTGCGCCTGTACGGCGGCGGCCAGTTCGAGCTCGGCGTCGGCCGCCGCCAGATCCAGACACTCGCGAGCGTCTTCTACCCCGACGGCCCGAACGACACCGCCCCGGGCGACTACAACCAGGGCGATCCCCGCCCCGGCCTGCCACCGAGCCCGCTCCCCGCCGCGACCGCGGTCGGGTTCTAGCGCCCCCAGGGCAGGCGGGCGTCGTCCGGCCGCCCCGGAACCGAGGGCGCGTATGGGGCGTACGCCTCGTCCGGCGAGCGCGTCTCCCGCTCGACCCCCGCGCCGTGGCGCAGCGCGACCTTGGACCGCGGGTAGACGACGTCCGTGTCCGGCCGTGCGCCGATCATCAGGATCAGGCACGGCTCCTGCCCGCCGACGAAGACGTGCTCGGTCCAGGGCGGGCAGTGCACGAAGTCCCAGGCCCGCAGCCGCCGCTCCTCACCCTCGACGAGAAGCAGGCACTCGCCCTGGAGGACGAGGAAGTCCTCCTGCACATCCTCGGCGTGGTACATGCAGTTCGGCTTGCCCGGCTCGAGCACGCGCAGCGCGTAGGCGACCTGCGGGAACGGCCGGCAGCGGGCCTCGAAGCGGCAGCTGGGGCCGAAGGCGTCGTCGCGGAACCAGCGCGCCTCGGCGGCGCTCACGACGAACCATCCGTCGCCGGCGGGCTCGAGCCCGCCGTCCGCCCCGGCGAGTGGCGCCTCCGCGACCGCCACCCCTAGAGCGCCCCGCCCGCCGCCGCGGGGGCGGTGGCGTCGGCCGCCTCGCCCATCGCCTCGCGGACGAGGTACTCCTCGGCCAGGAGCGGGTTCTCCCGGGCGCGCTCGACCACGCGCAGGAGATCCGACATGCTCGAGACCTCCTCGACCTGCTCCTTGATGAACCAGTGCATGAACTGCTCACCGGCGTAGTCGCTCGCGTCGCGGGCGGCCGCCGCCAGGGCGTTGATCTGGTCCGTCACCCGCTTCTCCTGCTCGAGAGCGAGCGCGACCGGCTCGACGGTGTCGGCGAACTCGGCCTGGGGCGCCTGGACGCCGGGGATGGTGACGCGCTCGCCGGCGTCGAGCAGGTACTGCACCATCATCATCGCGTGGTTTCGCTCCTCGAGCGCCTGGCGGTAGAAGAACGCGGCCAGGCGGGGCAGCGTCTCCGACTCGTAGTGGACGGCGATCGCGGTGTATTGCTGGGACGCGCCGAACTCGTAGGCGACCTGCTCGTTCAGCGCCGTGATGAAGCGACTTTCGGACATTGGACCTCCTGCGAAGGGCGAGCAAGTACCCTACCGGCCGGACGATGAGCCCGGTCACGGCCTTCCGCAACCACCTGCCGGTGAAGATCCGCTTCGGCGCCGGCGTGTGCGCCGATGTCCCGGCCGTGCTCGCCGAGGAGGGCGCGGCCCGGCCGCTGGTCGTGATCGACGAGGGCCTCGCCGCCCTCGTCCCCCAGATCGCCGCCGTGCTCGACGGGCTCGGCGGCGCGCAGCTCTTCGAGAAGGCCCCGGGGGAGCCGACGGTCGCCCTCGTCGAGCGTGCCGCGGAGGCACTGGCCGCGGCCGGCTGCGACGCCGTGGTCGCGATCGGCGGCGGCTCGGCGATGGACACCGCCAAGGCGGCGCGGCTGGTGGCGGGGCAGGGCGGGCCGTACCTGCGCTTCGCCGCGGGGGGCGTCGCGTACGAGCCCCCGCAGATCCCGCTCGTGTGCGTGCCGACGACGGCCGGCACCGGGTCGGAGGTCTCGGGCGGCGCGGTGATCACCGACTCCGAGACGCACGTGAAGGCGGGCATCGCCAGCCCCCACCTGCGCGCCCAGCACGCGCTCGTCGATCCGGAGCTGACCCACGGCCTGCCGGCGGGCGTCACCGCGCACACGGGCATCGACGCGCTCGCCCAGGCGATCGCGGCGATGGTGGTCGTGGCCCGCACCCCGATCGGCGATGCGATCGCGCTCGAGGCGGTGCGACTGGCGGCAGGGGCGCTCGTGCCGGTCGTTCGCGACGGATCGGACCACGACGCGCGCTCGCGCATGGCCTGCGCCAGCCTGATGGCGGGCCTCACCATGAACATCTCCGACTGCGGCGCCGAGCACTCGCTGGGGCAGGCGCTGGGCGGCCGGTTCGGGTTGCCGCACGGGCTGACGATCGGCCTGGTGCTGGCCGAGACGATGGACCGCGACCGCGCCCACGTGCCGGCGCAGTTCGAGCGCATCGCCGACGCCATGGGCGAGCCCGGCGACGGGACGGCGGACGGGTCGCGCGCGGTGCGGGCCGTGCGCCGGATCCTGGCCGAGCTCGAGTTCCCGACGCTCGCGGCCGTGGGCGTCAAGGAGGCCGACCTGGACGGGCTGGTCGAAGGCGCGCTGGGCGACTACTTCATCTCGGTCGCGCCGGCGCCGTGGTCGCCCGGCGAGGTGCGCGCCGCCTACGCACAGGGGCTCGCGATCGGTGCATCTCGGTAGGGCGCCGCGGCGGTGGTGGGCCGCGTTCGAGCGCCGCGTGTCCGACCGCACCCGGCCGGCGCTGCTGCGCTGGGAGGCGCTGCCCGGCCAGGTGCAGGTGTTCGTCACGTACCCGATCGCGGTCGTGCTGCTCTTCCCGTTCCACGTGGTGGTGTTCCACCTGGCCTGGGTGCGGTCGCTGTTCTACGCGTTCTTCTGGGCCATCCCGGCGACGGCGATCGTGTACATCGCCACGCGCGCCGAGGCCGCCAAGCGCCGCCAGCCGCCCGGCCGCGATGAATAGCCGGTGCCTGGCACCGGTTGTTCACATCCGGCCGCGGTAGGCTTCGGCGCCATGGCCACACGCACCGAGACCGAGCTTCCCTGGACGACCGACCCCGCGGCCAACCGGCTGATCGGGTCGGACGCGAACGCCCTGCTGATCGGGTTCGCGCTCGACCAGCAGGTGCCGGTGCCGAAGGCGTTCTCCGGCCCGATGGAGCTGAAGCGGCGGCTGGGCCACCTCGACCCGGGCCGGATCGCGGCAACGGATCCGGACGAGCTGATCGCGGTCTTCGTGCAGCGGCCGGCAATCCACCGCTTCCCCGCCGCGATGGCGAAGCGCGTGCAGGCTCTGTGCCAGGCGATCGAGCGCGACTACGGCGGCGACGGCTCGCGGGTCTGGACCGAGGCGAAGGACGCGGCCGACCTGAAGGCCCGCCTCGCGGCCCTGCCCGGGATCGGCGACATGAAGGTGCGCTCCCTGTTCGCCACGATCGTGAAGCGGCTCGGCGTGAAGCCGGCGGGCTGGCGCGAGGCGCTGCCCGACCACCCGACGCTCGGCGACGTGGACAGCGCCGAGGCGCTCGCCTCCTACCAGGCGGCCAAGCGCGCGCACAAGGCGGCGCTGAAGGCGGCGCGCGAGGCGTGATCCTCGAGCGCAGCATGCACCCGGGCTGGCTCTCGAACTCCTACCTGCTGGGCGACGAGACGGGCGGCACGGGCGTGATCATCGACGCCGGCGGCCCGGTGGCGCCGCTGCTGGACGCAGCCGACGTCGAGCGGCTGACCGTCACCCACCTGCTCATCACCCACGCCGACGGCGACCACATCGACGAGGCCGCCGTCGTCATCGAGCGCTTGCGGCCGCAAGTGCTCGCACACGCGACCGAGGCGCGGCGCATGAGCGGCGTCACCGGCCACCTGGACGACGGCGACGTCGTCACGGCCGGCGGCCTCGCCATCACGGCGCTCCTCACCCCGGGCCACAGCCCCGGGCACCTCTCGTTCCTCACAGGCGATCTGTGCTTCACGGCGGACGTCCTCTTCAAGGACACCGTCGGCGGCACCATGCGCGACAGCTACGAGAGCCTCCACCACTCCATCATGGACGTGCTGATGCAGCTTCCGCACGCCACGCGCGTGCTCCCCGGCCACACCGATCCGACGACGATCGGCGACGAGTGGGAGCGAAATCCGTTCGTGCGCATCTGGAGGGGCGCGGACGAGCCCGGCGACGAACCGTGCACCGTTTCCGGCCGGCCGGCGACGCTCCTGCTCTTCGCCGGCGACTACGACGGCGGCCACAAGGGCTGGGTGCGCTGGGAGGACGGCTCCCAGGACGTCGTCCCCGGCAGCCGCGTCGAACGGGCCTGACCACCGGTCGGGCCGCGAAAGGAGAACGACATGACGACCGAACTGGAGACCGCTCCGACACGCACGGCGAAGATCAGCCTCATCGTGATCACGGTCCTGCCGTTCGCGGGGCTCGTGGCGGCGATCACCCAGCTGTGGCGGAGCGCCGTCGGGCCGGTCGACCTCGCGCTCTTCGCCGGCCTGTACGTGTTCTGCGGGTTCGGCATCACCATCGGCTACCACCGCATGCTCACACACCGGGCGTTCGACGCGATCGCGCCGCTCAAGGCGACCCTGCTCGTCGCCGGATCGCTCGCGATCCAGGGGCCGGCGATCGACTGGGCGGTCGACCACCGCACGCACCACGCCTTCTCCGACAAGGAGGGCGACCCGCACAGCCCCCACCACGGCTTCTCCACGTCGGTCTGGGGACGCCTGCGCGGGCTCGGCCACGCCCATGTGGGCTGGATGTTCCAGCACGCGACCACCGACCGCGAGCGGTATGCGAAGGATCTGCTGCAGGACCGGCTGGTCGTGGCGGTGTCCAACCTCTTCACGCTCTGGGTGGTGCTCTCGTTCGCCATCCCGTTCGCGATCGGCGGCATCGTCACCGGGACGTGGAAGGGCGCGTTCACCGGCCTCGTCTGGGGCGGTCTGGTACGGCTCTTCTTCAACCACCACGTCACGTGGAGCGTGAACTCGATCTGCCACGTCTTCGGCCGCCGGCCGTTCACGGCGCAGGACCGCTCGACGAACAACTGGGTGCTGGCGCTGCCCTCGCTGGGTGAGGCCTGGCACCACAACCACCACGTCTTCCCGACGTCGGCGTTCCACGGCCTCGGCTGGCGCCAGGTCGACCTCTCGGGCCTGCTGATCGCGACCTGGGCGAAGCTCGGGCTCGTGCGCAACGTGCGCCGCCCGAGCGCCGAGCAGATCGGCCGCAAGCGCACCGCGGCCGCCGGTGCGTAGAACGGCGTAGACTGGCGCCCGTCGGGCGCTCGGGGAGAGTTGGTGTCGGGTCGACGCATCGCCGTCTTGCTGGTGGCCTCCGCGGGGCTCGCCGCCGCGGGAGCGGTCGCCTACGCACGCGACGCCTCCGCCCACCGCCAGTTGACCCAGCGTGTGCTCTTCAACCGCAACGCGCTCGAGATGCGCGACCTGCCCGTGCCGGTGCCCCTCCCGCACCGCCCGGCCTTCCACGGCCCGCGCCTGCGCACGCCCGTGCCGATCCTGATGTACCACGCGATCGGGAACCCACCGGCCGGCGCGCCCTACCCGGAGCTCTTCGTCTCGGACGCATCCTTCCGCGCGCAGATGGCCGCGCTCGCCCGGGCCGGCTACCAGCCGGTCACACTCGGGCACGCCTGGGCGGCCTGGCACGGCCGCGCGCCGCTGCCGCGAAACCCCGTCGTGCTCACGTTCGACGACGGCTACCGGGGCGACTACTCCGTCGCCATGCCGGCCCTGCACCGGCGCGGCTGGCCGGCGGTGCTGAACCTGCTCGTCGCGAACCTGCACCGGCGCGGCTGGGGCATCAAGACCTGGATGGTGCGGCGCATGATCGCGGACGGCTGGGAGGTCGACTCGCACACGCTGACGCATCCCGACCTGACGACGCTTCCGCCCGCACGGCTCTGGAGTGAGGTGCACGGGGCGCGGGTCGCCCTGCGCCGGCTCTTCCACGTCCCGGTCGACTTCTTCTGCTACCCCGCCGGGGCGTTCGACGCGCAGGTGGAGGCGGCCGTGCGCCGGGCCGGCTACCTGGCGGCGGCGACCGAGCTGCCCGGCCCGGCCGAACCCTGGCAGGGCGATGCGCTTCACCGCATCCGCGTCGACGGCGGCGAGTCGGCCGCCGAGGTCCTGCGGTCGCTCGCCCACCCGTAGCGGATTCCGACCGCCCGCCGGGTCATGCTGTCACCCGGATGGACGACCTGATCCTGCTCGGCGACAACCTCGACATCCTGCCCCGCTTCGCCGACGGGTCGTTCCGCATGATCTACCTCGACCCGCCCTTCAACACGGGCCGGGCACGCGCCGGCGGACGGATGCGCGCCGTCGCGGACGCCGACGGCGGCCGGCTGGGGTTCGCCGGCCGCCGCTACCGCACCCAGACGGCGGCGGGGGCCGCCTACGCCGACGCGTTCGACGACTACCTCGCGTTCCTCGAGCCGCGCCTCATCCACGCCCACCGCCTGCTGGACGCCCAGGGCACGCTGTACCTGCATCTCGACTATCGCGAGGCGCACTACGCCAAGGTGCTCTGCGACGGCATCTTCGGACGCGACTGCTTCCTGAACGAGCTCGTGTGGGCCTACGACTACGGCGGCAAGCCGAAGCGACGCTGGCCGGCCAAGCACGACACGATCCTCGTCTACGTGCGGGATCCGAGCCGGTACTGGTTCGACGCCGACGCTGTGGAGCGCGAGCCCTACATGGCCCCGGGCCTCGTCACGCCCGAGAAGGCGGCGCGGGGCAAGCTGCCCACCGACGTGTGGTGGCACACGATCGTCCCGACCTCGGGCCGGGAGCGCACGGGCTACCCCACGCAGAAGCCGGAGGGCATCGTGCGCCGCATGCTGCAGGCGTCGACGCGGCCGGGAGACCGCGTGGCCGACTTCTTCGCGGGCTCCGGGACGCTCGGCGCCGTGGCCGCCGCGCTCGGACGCCGCTACGTCCTCGTCGACTCCAACCCGGACGCGGTCGCCCTCATGCGGCGCCGGCTGGGTGCGACCCGCGCCGCAGCACGCTGACGCCGTCCGCGCCGCCGACCACGGCCGCGGCGGCGATGCCCAGGAAGAAGCCGTGCCCGACGACCCCCGGCAGCTCGTCCACCGCCCGCGCCAGGGCCGCCGGGTCGGACCAGTCGCCGCGGCGGCAGTCGAGGATCGCGTTCCCCTCGTCGGTGACGAACGGGCCGCCGCCCGGCGCCGGCCGCCGGGACGGCTCCCAGCCCCGCCGGCGCAGCAGCCGGTCGCACACCGGCAGCGCGAACTCCAGCACCTCGACGGGCAGCGGCGCCCGCTCTCCGAGCCGCGGGACGAGCTTGGAGTCGTCGGCGACCACGACCATCAGCCGGCCGGCGCAGGCGACCACCTTCTCGCGGACGTGCGCACCGCCGAGCCCCTTGATCAGGTTCAGGTGGGGGTCGATCTCGTCGGCGCCGTCGATCACGACGTCCAGCTCCGCGCACTCGGCCAGGGTGTGCAGCGGGATGCCGAGGCGGCGGCAGGCGGCGGCGGTCTCCGTGGACGTGGGCACACCCGCCACGTCGCGCAGGTCGCCCGCACCGATCCGCGCCGCCAGCGCCTCGAGCACGAGCGCCGCGGTCGAGCCCGTGCCGAGGCCGAGCCGCATCCCGTCGCGGACGTAGTCGGCCACCGCCCGCTCTGCCGCCGCCGCCTTGCGCGGGTCGGGCGGCCTCACGCGGCCAGGGCCGCGCGTGCTGCGGCCGGATCGGTCAGCGGCGCACGGCAGGCGAACCGCTCGCAGATGTAGGCCGCTGCCGAGCCGCCGATGGTGGCCCGGCCCTCGAGCAGCGGGATGCCGGCGGCGTCGCGCCCATCGCCGAACGCGTAGACGACGGTGGGGTGGAAGCCGTCGCGGACCGCGTCCGCCAGGGCGCGCGTCTCGGGGGCGCCGGCCGGGCCGACGACGGCCACCTCGCGCGGGTCGGTCAGGTGCAGGTTGAGCGCCGAGAGCATCTGCCCGAACCCGTGCGGGGCGCGGCGCATGCCGTCGGCGCCCAGCTGCAGGGCGGCCGCCGCGCGCTCCTCGAGCTCCGGCTCGGCGTAGATGCGCGCCAGCCGGATCAGGTCGTGGGCGAGCAGCGAGTTCCCCGAGGGCGTCGGGTTGTCGTCGAGCTCCTTGTGCGCGGCGACGAGCCGCTCGGCGTCGGCGGCCGACTGGAAGAAGCCCCCGTGGCGCTCGTCGGCGAACCCGGCGACCGCCGCATCCGCGAGCCGGCGCGCGGCCGGCAGCCACTCGGGCTCGCCGGTGGCCAGCGCGAGCTCCAGCAGACCGTGGCAGACGGCCGCATGGTCGTCCAGGTACGCCGGGATGCGGGCCGTGCCCGCCCGGTAGGTGCGCAGCAGGCGGCCGTCGGCGCCGGTCATCGGGCCGAGCAGGAACCGGGCGCAGTCGCGGGCGGCGTCGAGCAGATCGGGCCGGCGCAGCCGCCATCCGCCCTGGGCGAGCGCGGCCAGCGCGAGCCCGTTCCAGCTCGCGATCGCCTTGTCGTCGCGGCCCGGCTGCGGCCGCTGCGACCGGCGCTCGAGCAGCGCCAGGCGGAGTGCCGCGAGGTCGTCGGGCGGGTCGCCCTGCGCCCGCAGGATGGTGGCGCCGGCCTCGAAGTTGCCCCCCTCGGTGACGCCGTAGTAGGCCGCGGCCGCACGCGCCCGCCCGGGACCCAGCGCCTCCTCGAGCTGGTCCGGCGTCCACACGTAGGTCGCGCCCTCCTCGCCATCCGTGTCGGCATCGAGGGCCGAGGCGAATCCGCCCTCGGGCAGGCGCAGCTCGCGCAGCATGAACTCGAGCGTCTCGGCGGCCACGCGGGCATAGCGCTCGGCGCCCGTCACGGCGTGCCCCTCGAGGTACGCCGTGGCCAGCAGCGCGTTGTCGTAGAGCATCTTCTCGAAGTGGGGGACGAGCCAGAAGCCGTCCACCGAGTAGCGGTGGAAGCCGCCGCCGACCAGGTCGTACATCCCGCCGAGCGCCATGCCGTCGAGCGTGCCGGACGCCATACGCAGGGCCTCGGCGTCCCCGGTGCGGGCATGCATCCGCAGCAGAAAGCCGATCGTCGCCGCCGGCGGGAACTTGGGCGCCCCGCCGAAGCCGCCCCACCCCGGGTCGTAGGCCTGGCGCAGCCCGGGCACCGCCGCCGCCAGCACCTCCTCCGAGAGGGGCTCGGCGGACGGCGGCGCGTCGGCGGCCGCCTGCAGCGCGTCGCGCACGTTGCGGCCCACGCGGTCGACCTCGCTGCGCTGCTCCCGCCACGCCCGGTCGACCGCGAGCATCACCTGCCGGAACGACGGCATCCCCGGCCGCGGCTGCGGCGGGTAGTACGTGCCGCCGTGGAACGGCTCGCCGGCCGGGGTCAGAAAGACGGTCATCGGCCAGCCGCCGTGCCCGGTCATGCCGACGACGGCGTTCATGTAGACGGCATCGAGGTCGGGACGCTCCTCGCGGTCGACCTTCACGTTCACGAAGAGCCGGTTCATCTGCTCGGCCGTCTCCGCGTCCTCGAACGACTCGTGCGCCATCACGTGGCACCAGTGGCAGGCGGAGTAGCCGATCGAGAGCAGGATCGGGCGGTCGTCGGCACGGGCGCGGGCGAGCGCCTCCTCCCCCCACGGGTACCAGTCCACCGGATTCTCGGCGTGCTGGAGCAGGTAGGGGCTGGTCTCGGCCGCCAGGCGGTTCACGATCAGCACCATACCCCGGTGTGGACGGGGCCTGGCCCCGCGCAACGGGGCCTGGCCCCGCTTCCCGCCGTTACGCGATGACCTGGCGGATCTGGTGCACCGCCACCATGATCACGGAGGCGTCGTCGCCGGGGGCGGCGACGAGCGTCGTCATGAGCGCGGCCAGCCGCTCGTACGGGTCGGTGCGGGCCGCCAGGTAGCGGTCGACCGCGTCGTCGATCGACGCGTCGCCGCACTCGGCCAGGACGGCCGAGGCGATCTGCCGCCGCAGCAGGCGCAGGTCGTCCGCGAGCGAGGCCCACGCGAGCCGCTGCCAGCGCGTCTCGGCCGGCAGTTCCGACGCGCGCCGCTCGATCACGTCCAGGTACAGCCGCTCCCCGATCACGAAGAAGGCGTGGGCGACGTCGGCGATCGAGCGCGAGTAGGCGCGGGCGACGGTGATGATGTCGGGCGCGTACACGAGGTCGGGGGCGATCGAGGCGAAGCGGGCTGCGTCCGCTGCCACGTTCTGCGACAGCAGCTGCTCGAGCCGCTCGTCGCGCGTGAGCCTCCAGGCGGTCGTAGCCACGTCCGCCATCGAGGCCACAAGCTCGGCGAACGGCGCCCGCGCCTGCTCGACCTCGGTGCGAAGGTCGATGTGCGACACGTGCGTCAGGTACCAGCGGGCGAGCTGCTCCACCATCTCGTCCACGCGCGTCATCAGCTCCGCCTGGAGGTCGTTCGGCACGACCCGGTCGAGCTTCTCGACGGCGTCCCAGGGGTCGCGCGCGCTGGAGACGTCCCGGGCGACGATGAACGCGGCCGCCACCTCGGCGGCCGTCGCGCCCGTCTCGGCCACCATCCGGGGGACGAACGTGACGCCCATGGAGTTGATCACGTCGTTCGTGACCATCGTGGCCACGATCTCGCGCCGCAGGGGGTGCGAGGCGAGGAGGCCGCCGAACCGCTCCACCACCGCTTGGGGGAAGTACTCGCGCAGCGCCGCGTCGAGGTAGGGGTCGTCCGGGAGCTCGGACGCGAGCACGTGCTCGCGCAGGAGCCGCTTCGCATACGCCAGGAGCACCGCCAGCTCGGGCCGGACGAGCCCCGCTCCGGCCGCCCGCCGCTCGGCCATCTGCTCGGCCGTGGGCAGGTACTCGAGCGAGCGCGCGAGCAGCCCGCGCGCCTCGAGCTCCGTCATCAGGTCCTCGTAGGCCTCCATCCGCTGGGCGGAGGCCGCGGTCTCCTGGCTCAGGATCTGCACCTGCAGGTAGTTGTCGTAGAGCACATGCGCCACCACGTCGGGTGCGACGCCCTGCAGGACGTCGTTGCGCTCCTCCACCGTCAGGTCGCCGGACTCCACGGCGAGCCCGAGCAGGATCTTCAGGTTGACCTCGTGATCCGAGCAGTCGACCCCGCCCGAGTTGTCGATCGCGTCGGTGTTGATGCGCCCCCCGGACTGCGCGTACTCGATGCGGCCGCGCTGCGTGAAGCCGAGGTTGCCGCCCTCGCCCACCACCCTCGTGCGCAGCTCGCGGGCGTCCACGCGAACGGCGTCGTTCGTGCGGTCGCCGGCGTCGGCGTGCGACTCGGAGGAGGCCTTGACATACGTGCCGATGCCGCCGTTCCAGAGCAGGTCCACGGGCGCCCGCAGGATCGCCTGGATGAGCTCGGTCGGCGTCAGCCGCTCCTCGCCGACGCCGAGGGCCGCACGGGCCTCGGGTGAGAGCGGGACGGACTTCGCCGTCCGCGGCCACACGCCGCCGCCCGTCGAGATGAGCGCGCGGTCGTAGTCGCCCCACGACGAGCCGGGGAGCGCGAACAGGCGCTCGCGCTCGCCGAACGAGGCCTCCGCGTCGGGCGCGGGATCGACGAACACGTGCCGGTGGTCGAAGGCGGCCACGAGCCGCATCTGCCGCGAGAGCAGCATCCCGTTGCCGAACACGTCGCCCGACATGTCCCCCACGCCGACGGACGTGAACGACTCCGTCATCACGTCGCGGCCGAGCTCCCGGAAGTGGCGCGTGACGCTCTCCCACGCCCCCCGGGCGGTGATCCCCAGCGCCTTGTGGTCGTAGCCGTCCGACCCGCCCGAGGCGTAGGCGTCGCCCAGCCAGAAGCCGTAGTCGGCGCTGACGGCGTTGGCCGTGTCGGACAGGTGGGCCGTGCCCTTGTCGGCCGCGACGACGAGATAGGGGTCGGGCCCGTCGAGCACCTTCACGTCCGGCGGGTGCACGACCTCACCGGCCACCATGTTGTCGGTCAGGTCGAGCATGCCGCGCATCAGCGTCACGTACTGGCGCCGCTCCTCCTCCATCAGCGCCGGACGGTCGCCGGGCGGCTTCTTCAGCACGAACCCGCCCTTGGCGCCAACGGGCACGATCACGGCGTTCTTCACCATCTGGGCCTTCATCAGGCCGAGAATCTCGGTGCGGTAGTCCTCGAGCCGGTCGGACCAGCGGATGCCGCCGCGGGCGACCGTGCCACCGCGCAGGTGGACGCCGGCCATGTCCGGCGAGTAGACGAAGATCTCCCACAGCGGCACGGGCGGCGGCATGCCCGGCACGTCCTTGCAGCGCAGCTTGAACGACAGGTGGCGCGACTCGCCGCCCCGCACGTAGGCGTTCGTGCGGACGGTGGCGAGGATCATGCCCAGGTACCCGCGCAGGATGCGGTCGTCGTCGAGCGAGGTGACCGCGTCCAGGTCGGCCGCGATCTCGTCGACGAGCGCCTGCTCTGCGGTGTCGTCGCCGTCGCGCTCGGGGTCGAACCGCAGCTCGAAGAGCTGCACCAGCTTGCGGGCGATGGCGGAGTTGCGCACGAAGCAATCGTTCTGGTAGCGGGAGGTGAACGTCTGACCGAGCCCCTGGCGGTACTCCCGGTAGGCCCGCAGCACCGACACCCGCTGCCACGAGAGCGCGCCCGTGACCACGAGCCGGTTCAGCCAGTCCGACCCGGCCCGGCCGTCCCACACCGCCCCCACGGTCGAGCTCACGAGCTCGCCGTGCGTCGCCAGGTCGAGCTGGCGCCCGTCGGGGCCGAGGACGCCGAAGTCGTGCAGGTAGCGGCTCTCGGCCGGATCGCCCTGCAGCCGGGTCGGAACCTCCTCGACCACCGTCAGCCCGAGCTGCTCGAGCAACGGCAGGAGCTCGGTCAGGGCCGCCTTGCCGCCGGTCTTGTAGAGCTTCACGCGGGTCAGCGGCTCCGTGCTGCCGCGCTCGTTCTGGAGGGCGACGACGTACGGGTGGTCGGGGCCGAGCCGCTCGAACTGCTCGACGTCGAAGCGGGCGGCCTCGATCGACGACGCGCTCTTGTAGTAGTCGGGGAAGAGCGCGGCGTAGCGGCGGGCCAGTTCGTGTCCGCGCATCTCGCCGCTGGTCACGGCCAAGGCATCGGAGAGGGCGTCGTCCCACGAGCGCGCGGCCGCGACCACCTCGGCCTGCAGGTCGGCCAGCGACACCTGCGGCACCTCGTCGGTGACGTGGAGGGTGAAGTGGAACCGGGCCGGGTCGGTCGCGAACGAGAGCGCATAGTCGGCCACGACGCCGCCGTAGCGGTACTCGAGCAGGTGCTCCAACCGCAGCCGCAGCTCGGTCGTCACCCGGTCGCGGGGCAGCGCGACGATGATCCAGACGGTCTTCTGGCGCGGATCCGTGCGCACGAACACGCGCACGTTGCGCTCCTCCTGCATCGCCGCCAGCGCCATGATCGTGGTCCGCAGCTCCTGCGCCGGCGCCGCGAAGAGCTCATCCTTGGGGAAGCTGTCGAAGAGCTCGACGACCTCCTTGTAGTCGTGCGAGCCGGCGATCAGATCCTCCCAGCGCATGATGGCGCCGAGCTTGCGGCGCACGAGCGGGATCTGGCGGGCCGACTCGGCGTAGGCCTTGCTCGTGAAGAGGCCGAGCAGGCGCAGCTCCCCGACCACGTTGCCCTTCGCGTCGACCCGCTTCACGCCGATGTAGTCCATGCGCGCCTGGCGGTGGATCGTCGTCTCGCGGCTCGTCTTCGAGATCAGGACGAGCGACTTCCCGAAGACACGCTCGCGCGCGTCCGCCTCGAGCGCGTGCACCGGCACCGGCTCGCGGAACCGCGAGCGGTTGTCGTCGGAGAGGATCCCCAGCCCCGAGTCGGGGACGATCGAGATGGTCGCGTCGGCGCCCGTACCGTCGATGCGGTACTCGCGGTACCCGAGGTAGATGAAGCTGTCGTCGGTGAGCCACTGCAGGAACTCGGCGGCCTCCGTGACGTCGTCGGCCGGGCGCCGCCCGCCCGCCGCCCTGACGGCCTCGATCATCGTCTCGATCCGCTCCACCATCGGCAGGAAGTCGCGCACCACCAGCCGCAGGTCGCCGAGCACGGTGACGAGGTCGTCGTGCAGGCGCGCGAGCGCGTCGTCGTCCAGCCGGCGGTCGGCCTGGAAGTACATGAGCGACTCGCGCCGGACCGCGCCCCGGGCGGGGGTGATCGCCTCGATGCGGCCGTCGTCGCCGCGCTCGACCCCGACGACCGGGTGCACCACGGCGCGCACCTGGAGACCGTGCACGTGCATCTCGGTGGAGACGGTGTCGACGAGGAAGGGCGAGTCCTCGACCGCCACCTCGACGACCGAGCCCGAGGCGTGCCACCCGTGTGGCTCGAGATCGGGGTTGTACGCCCGCACGGCCAGCTCCCCGGGTGCGCGCTCGTTCATGAACGCGAACAGGCCCGCGACCTGGGCCGCCAGCTCGCGCGGCCCGAGCTCGCCCACCAGCACGGGCGGGACGCGGCGCGCGTACGCCCGGACGAACTCCGCCAGGAGTCCGACGCGGCTCGCGGCAAGCTCGTCGAGCAGCGTGTCGACGAGGGCGGCGTCGCTCGAGTCCGGCTCGGCGACGGCGTGCGCCTGGGGCTCGCTGCTCACGAGCCGTGATCGTATCTCAGGCAGCCGCCGGCGGCGGCTCGGTCCCCGTCAGGGGAGCCTTCGGCTCGGCCGCGAACCGGTAGCCGACGCCGGGGTGCGTGTGGATGTAGGCGTGCGTGCGCGAGCGGTCGTCGACCTTGGCGCGCAGCTTGCGGACGCAGACGTCGACGGAGCGGTCGCGCTTCGTGTGCGGCATCCCCCAGACGCGCCGGCGCAGCTGGTCGCGGGTGAGCGCGCGGCCGCTCTCCGACGCCATCGCGTGCAGCAGCCGGAACTCGAGCACGGTCAGGCCGGCGTCCTCGCCGTCGACGAACACCCGCCGCAGCTCCGAGTCGATCACGAGCCCGGGGTGCTCGATGGCGCCGTTCCCGCCGTGGAAGCCGCCGGACGTGCGCCGCAGGGCCGACTCGACCCGAGCCACCAGCTCAGGCATCCCGAACGGCTTGCACAGGTAGTCGTCCGCCCCTAGCCGCAGGGCGTGCACGCGATCGCGCTCCGAGACGCGGGCGCTGACGACGACGATGGCAGCCTCGATGCCGTCGGCCCGCACCGACTCGATCACCTGCCAGCCGTCCGTCCCGGGCAGCATCAGGTCGAGCACGATCGCGTCGGGGCTGGCGTAGCGGATCCGGCGCAGCGCCTTCAGGCCGTCGTCGACCGCGTCCACCTCGTAGCCGGCGGCTCGCAGGTACGCAGCGATGGCCTGGGCGATCACGGCGTCGTCCTCGACGACGAGGATCCGCCGCTTGCGGCCGCTGGCCGCGACGGCGCTCACGCGACCGGCGCCGCTGGGGCGGGGCGGTTGCTGGGGGCGGAGCTGCGGGCGGCCTCCGCGATCGCGAGCACGTGCAGCCCGACCCGGCGCAGGCGCGCGTCGGGCGCCGACGCGACGCCCTCGTGCACGAGCGGGCGCTCGCTGTCCTCGAGGAGGCGCTCGATCAGGCGGCCGGCCCGGCCGAGCCCGACGCGGTCGCGCGCCTCGAGCGCGTCCAGGACGAGGTCGAGCGCCTGGAGGGCGTCCACGACGTCGGCGCGGGCGCCGTACACCGCCAACGGAGCCTCCAGGAGGCGGTCGACGTGCCGCAGGTGGAAGTCGATGTCCTGGGTCAGGCGGATCCGGGCGAGATCCGCTCGGCCGGCGAGGGGCGAGGACGTGAGTGCGTCGACCGCGATGTCGATCGCCCGGTGGTGAGCGCCGCGCGCACGCAGGCGCCGGTGGACGACACCGCGTCCGTATCCGATCACCGCCGACTCGAGCTGCTCGATCCGCCGGAGGTAGGCCGAGCGGGAACCCATGCCGGAAGTGTGCCCGCGGGGGCCGCCGCCAGGGGTTTCCGCGTGGTGACGATCGCGTGAAGCTTTGGAGAAGAGACCCGCGGGGGGACCCATGCTCAGCTCATGGGGGAACGCCGGGTTCCCCGATGAGCCCCTCCTTCGGGGCGGGCGGCGGGCGTCCATTCGGGATCGTGCTCGAGCGTCTCCTCTTCGCGTGCTTCTGGCTGTTCATGGGGGGCACCTTCGGCGCATCCGGGTACGCCCGGCTCGGCGACCGGTTGCCGCGCCGTGTCGTGCAACGCTGTGAGTGGTGGATCACAGGAGGCGGCCGCGTGGCGCTCCCGCCGGCTTGGGTCTACGTGACAGCCTGGTGGGTGAGCGTCGTCGCTGCGATCATGCTGACGTTCGCCCCAGTGACGACGTCGCACCTCGCCCGCCCGGAGTTACTGGACGACGGGGATGGCCCGTCGAACGAATCAGGCGGCGGAGCGCTCGGCGAGGAGCATGTCGGCGATGCCCTCGCGCAGGCCGCCGCGAGCGACGATCAGCGGCGCGCCGAGCACCGCCTGCGTCTCGCGCAGGATCAGGGCGCCGGCGAGCAGGACGCGGGCGCGCTCCACGTGGATGCCGTACGCGCCGGCGATGCTCGCAGACGGCTGCCGCGAGACGATCCGCACGGCCCGCTCGAGCCGCCGCTCGTCGAGCGTGCGGCCCACGAGCTTGCGCAGCGCGCGGGCGCTGCCGCCGGTGGCGAGGGCGGTCGCCACCTCGACGCGCTCGAGCCCGGCCAGGTGGTCGCGCACCTCGTCGACCGCCCGCGCCACCTTCCGCCGCGACGGCGGATCGTCGCGCAGGAAGCGGCTGGTCAGCCGGAGCGAGCCGATGTCCAGGGAGACGAGGGCGTCGGGGGGACTGTCGGGCACACCCACCGCGAGCTCGGTGGAGCCGCCGCCGACGTCGCACACGCCCACCGGGATGGCGAGCCCGGTGAGGCCGGCGGTCGCACCCTCGAAGGCGTAGCGGCCCTCGTCGTTGGCGGAGAGCACCCGGGCGGTGACACCGGTGACGTGCGTCAGGCCGGCGACCAGCTGGTCGGCGTTCTCGCTCTGCCGTCCCGGGGCCGTGACCACGACGTCGATGTGCGTGGCTCCGTGCGCCCGGGCGAGCGTCGCGTAGCGGCGGGCGCACGCCATCGTGTGCTCCAGCTTGGCCGCCGAGATGGTGCCGGTGCACTCGATCTCGTGCCCGAGCCCGAGCACCGTGCGTTCGGTGCGAACGGCGACGACCGCGCTTGAGCTGCCGCGGCGGGCAACCAGCAGCCGGCCGGTGTTCGAGCCGATGTCGATCACCGCCACGGTCATACGTGCAGTCTGACGAGCGGGTCGGCTATCGCCTGCCCCGGGGACGTGCATCCGATCGACCTCCGCGGCCGGCCGGCTCACGGCAGCGCCGCCTGTGCGGCGCGACGGCGCGCGCGGCGGATCAGGGCGAGCTGCGTGCCGCCGGTGCCGTCGGGCGGAAGCCGCTCCCAGGCGCCGTCGGGGAGGAGCTGCCACGAGTAGTCGGCGATCCCGAAGAGCAGGTCGAACATCTCGGCGAGCTGGCCGCGCGCGATCTCGTCCTCGACGGGCACGAGCACCTCGAAGCGGCCGTCGAGGTTGCGCGGCATCAGGTCGGCGCTGCCGATCAGATAGGTGGCCGTGTCCCCGGCCTCGATGATGGCGGCGCGGCTGTGCTCGAGCCAGCGGCCGAGCACGCTGCGCACGCGGATGTTCTCGCTCATGCCTTCCACGCCCGGCCGCAGGGCGCACACGGTGCGGGCGACGATGTCGATCTGCGCGCCCGCCTCGGAGGCGTCGTAGAGCGCGTCGATCATCTCCACGTCGGTGAAGTGGTTCACCTTGAGGCGGATCCGGGCCTTCCTGCCGGCCCGGGCGGCGTCGGCGACCGACGCGAAGAGCTCCAGCAGGCGCGGGCGCAGGGTGTACGGGGAGACGAGCAGCTTGCGGAAGTTCTGCGGGCGGCCGAAGCCGGTCAGCAGGTTGAAGAGGTCGGCCACGTCGGCGGTGATGTCGTCGTCGGCGGTGAAGAGGCCGAAGTCCTCGTACACCCGAGCGGTGACGGCGTGGTAGTTGCCCGTCCCGATGTGGGCGTAGCGGCGCAGCGTGCGCCCCTCGCGGCGCACGATCAGCGTCGTCTTGGCATGCACCTTCAGGTGCGGGAAGCCGTAGGCGACGTGCGTGCCCGCCTCCTCCAGCGCCCGCGACCAGTGAATGTTGCGGCTCTCGTCGAAGCGCGCCTTGAGCTCCACCACGCACACGCTCTGCTTGCCCTCCTCGGCCGCGCGGATCAGCGCCGGGATGAGCGGCGAGCGCTCGCTCGTCCGGTACACCGTCGTCTTCAGCGCCACCGAGTCGGCATCGCGCGCGCCGGCGTTGATGAACTCCTCGACCGTCGTCCCGAAGGAGTCGTACGGGAGGTGGACGAGGATGTCCTGGGCAGCGATCGCCGCGAACATCTCCCGCCGGCTGCCGCTCTCGAAGGCGGGCGGCGTCTCGCCCGGCCACGGCTCGAACTTCAGCTCCGGACGGTCGATGTCGGCGAGCTGGGACACGTCGGCCAGATCGAGCATTCCGTGGATGCGGAACACCTGCCGGTCGGAGACGTCGAGCGAGTCGACCAGGCGGCGCAGCATCCGGCTCGACATCCCGTGCGCAACCTCGAGCCGGACGACATCGCCGAAGCGGCGCCGGCGCAGCTCGACCTGGACGGCCTGGAGCAGGTCGTCGGCGTCGTCGGAGACATCGAAGTCGGCGTCGCGGGTGACGCGGAACGGCGCCGACTCCAGCACCTCCATGCCCGGGAAGAGCCGCGGCAGGAAGTGCGCGATCACCTCCTCCAGCGGGAACATGACGTCGTCGCGGCCGACGGTGACGAAGCGCGACATGCCCTCGGGCACCTTCACCCGCGCCAGCCGCTCCTCCCCGCTGGCCGGGTCGCGCACGAACACCCCCAGGCTGAGCGACAGCCCGGAGATGTAGGGGAAGGGCTGGCCGGGGCCGATCGCGAGCGGCGTCAGCACCGGGTAGATCTCCCGCTCGAAGTGGGCCGCAAGCGCCCGCAGCTCGGCCCGGGTGGCCTGCTCGACGCGGCCGAGCCGGATCCCGGCCTCCGACAGCCCGGGCAGGAGGTCGCGCTCGAAGAGCGCCGACTGCTTGCTGACCTGGTCGCGCACGCGCACGGCGATCTCGTCCAGCGTCACGTTGGGGCTGCGGCCGTCGGGCGAGCGGACGTCGAGCCCCGACGACGCCTGCCGCTCGAGTCCGGCCACGCGCACCATGAAGAACTCGTCCAGGCCGGTCGAGATGAAGGAGCAGAGCCGGATCCGGTGCAGGAGCGGCACCGTCGGATCCTGGCCGAGCTGGATGCAGCGCTCGTTCCAGTCGAGCCAGGACAGCTCGCGGTTCAGGAAACGGTCGGGCGGGGCCGGTTTCTGGCGTCGCCCCGCGACCGGGCGGCGGCGGCGGGTACTGGACGGAAGCTCGGTCACAGGAGCGGTGCCGGCCTCGCGCTTGTCCGCCGGTCCCGCCATCGCGCCTACCCGAACCGGCCGGTCACGTATGCCTCGGTGCGCTCGTCACGGGGGCGCGTGAAGAGGTCGACCGTGGGCGCATGCTCCACCAGGATGCCGCAGCGGCCCGTCTCGGTCACGTCGACGCTGAAGAACGCCGTCATGTCCGCGACCCGTGCCGCCTGCTGCATGTTGTGGGTCACGATCACAATCGTATAGTCGTTCTTGAGCTCCGCAACCAGATCCTCGATGCGCTGCGTGGCGATCGGGTCGAGCGCGGAGGCCGGCTCGTCCATCAGGAGCACGTCCGGCTCGATCGCGAGCGCCCTGGCGATGCACAGCCGCTGCTGCTGGCCGCCGGACAGCGACAGGCCGCTCGCCTTCAGCCGGTTGTGCACCTCGTCCCAGAGCGCCGCCTGGCGCAGCGCCTTCTCGACGCGGTCGTCCAGGTTGTCCTTCATGCCGTGCAGGCGCAGGCCGAAGGCGACGTTGTCGTAGATCGACTTCGGGAACGGGTTCGGCCGCTGGAAGACCATGCCGATGCGGCGGCGCACCTCGACCGGGTCGACCCCCGCCGCGTTCAGGTCGTGCCCGTGGTAGTGGATCGTCCCGTCCACGCTGGCGCCCGGGATGAGGTCGTTCATGCGGTTCAGGCTGCGCAGGAGCGTCGTCTTGCCGCACCCCGACGGGCCGATGAAGGCCGTGACGAGCGTCTTTGGGATATCCAGGTCGACGTCGCGCACGGCGGTCGTGCCGCTGTAGGCGATCGAGACGCCCCGAAGGCCGAGGACCACGGGCTTGCCCTCCTGCGGCGCTGCGCCGTGCTGGGCGGCGATCTCAGCCATCTGTGCCTGCGAGCGGGCCATGATCACATCGGCCCGCTCGCCCTCGCCGTCCCCTCGATCGGTGCTGCTCGATTCGGTCATGATGGGCATCTTCCCTGATCCTTGTGGTTCGTCGGTCATTCGATTTCACCTGGCCTGCTCGATCTGGCGTCTGGTCCGCAGCGACAGGAGCCGGCCGACGACGCCGCCGATCAGCACGACCGCCATGAGGACGAGCGCTGCGGCCCAGGCCTGCTGCTGGTCCTGAGGACTGGCGGACTCCGATCCCGTGAAGATCGCGAACGGGAGCGAGGACATCGCCTGATGGATGTCGGTGGTCACGGTGTTGGCCGCGATCGACGAGGTGAAGAGCAGCGGAGCGGTCTCGCCCGCGGCTCTCGCCACCGCGAGGATCGTCGCCGTCACGATGCCGCCAACGGCCGTCGGCAGAAGGATCGTGACGACGGTGCGCGCGCGGGTTGCACCGAGCGCCATCCCACCCTCGCGGAGCGTCGGCGGGACGAGCCGCAACACCTCTTCGGTCGACCGCGCCACGATCGGCAGCATGACGATCGACAGCGCCACGGACCCGGCGATTGCGCTCTGCCCGCTCCCGGCCACCAGGAGCCCGAAGATGAAGAATCCGATCACGATGGTCGGCACACCCGCCAGCACGTTCATCACGAGCTGGATCAGCTCCGAGACGCGCGCCGGCGCGAACTCGGTGTTGTAGATCGCGATCAGCACGCCGACCGGAACCGAGATCGCCGTTGCCATGCCCGTCAGGACCAGGCTGCCGATGATCGAGTTCTCGATGCCGCCTCCGGTCTGCCCGAACGGGACCGGAGTCTTCGTGAAGAAGTCCCAGCTGAGCGCGCCGCCGCCGCGCTTTGCGACCGAGACGATCACGACCGCGAGGAGCGCGACGGCGAGCACGGCGGCGAGCGTCGCCAGCGCCTCCGCCACCTGGCCCACCCGCTTGCGCCGCCGCGAGCGCCGGGAGACAACAGCGAGCGGATGCATCTCGGCGCTCATCGGGCCAGCCCCATGCGCCGCTGGATCCGGCGGACGGTCACCTGGGCGCCGACGTTCGTGATCAGGCTGATCACGAGCAGGATCGCCGCGAGGTAGGCGAGAGACGCCGTCTGCAGCGGGGTGGCCGCCCCCTGGAACTGCAGTGCGATCTGGGCAGCCATCGTGTTCCCCGGTCCGAACAGCGACCAGTGGAATCCGGCGGTGTTCCCGATCACCTGTGCGACGGCGATCGCCTCGCCGATCGCCCGTGCAAAGCCGAGCATGACCGCGGCGACCAGCCCCGCGCTCACCTGCGGGATGGCCACCTGCCGCATCATCTCCCAGCGGGTGGCCCCCAGGGCCAACGCGCCCTGCTTGAGCTCCGACGGAACGCCGATGAACAGGTCGCGGCTGATGCTCGCCACGATGGGAACGATCATGATCGTCAGGATCACACAGGCGGGCAGCAGCCCACTGTTGGACGGCGCGCCGGAAAAGAGCGGGATGAAGCCGAGGTGGTCGCTCAGGAACGGCTCCACGTGCTGTGACAGGAACGGCCCCATCACGATGATGCCCCAGAGTCCGAGCACGACGCTCGGGATCGCCGCGAGCAGCTCCACCAGCGCCCCCACCGGTGCCCGCAGCGAACGCGGGGCCAGCTCGCTGAGGAAGAGCCCGATCGCGATGGCGAGGGGTACCGCCATCGCCAGGGCGACAACCGACGTGAACAGCGTGCCCCAGATCAGGTCGCGGGCACCGAACTTGTTCGTCACCGCATTCCACTCGTTCGAGGTCAAGAACCCCAAGCCGAACGTGGAGATGCTCAGATCGGCGTCCTGGAAGACCTTGTACGCCAGCAGGCCGACCAGCCCGACCGCCGCGAGGGCCGCCGAGCCAGACAGCAGCCGGAGGCCCACATCCCCGAAGTGAAGCCGGGCCCTGCGCGGCAGAGCCTCGGTCTCGACCTGCGTCGTCACGTCAATTCACCTACCTTCCCTGGAGAGACGGGCGCCGGCACCGCGGTGGGAGGTCGCAGTGCCGGCGCCGCTCCTGCCGCTCAGGAGATCTTCGCGATCTCCTGCTTGTCGTGGTCGACCACGTTCGGCGGCAGCGGTGCGAACTCGAGCGGCGAGGCAAACGCCTGCCCGGTGTCGCTGATGGCGTAGGTCAGGAACGCGCGCATCGTTGCGCCCTTCGACGAGTCGTGCGGCACGAGCACGTAGGAGTACGTCGAGATCGGCCAGGCGGTGGCGGCCGATGCCGGGGGGTTCACGAGCGTGATCGACCCGTCCGAGTTGATGGTGCTCACCGCGGACGCCGCGGCCGTGATGCTGGCGACGTTCGGGACCGGGTAGTTCCCCGCCGCGTTCTGGACGAGGGCGGACTGGAGCTTGTCGTTGATGACGTAGGCGAGCGTCATGTAGGAGATCCCGCCGTTCGTGGCCGCGACGCCGGCGGCGACGCCGGAGGTGCCCTTCGCGCCCGTCCCGGTCGGGAAGGGCGGCTGCGTCGAGGTACCGACCTTGGACTTCCAGTCAGGGGACACGCTCGACAGGTAGTTCGTGAACGCATAGGAGTCGCCCGAGCCGTCGCTGCGGTAGATCGGCGTCACCTTCGTATCCGGCAGGTTCACGCCCGGATTGAGCGCCTTGATCTTGGGGTCGTTCCACGACGTGATGGTGCCAAGGAACATGTCGGCCACGATCTGACCGGTCAGCTTGAGGTGGTCGGGGGCGTTGTCGAGCCGGTAGGCCGGGACGACGGCCGCCAGCACCCACGGGATCTCGACGCAGCCCTTGCACGCCGTTGCCTGGTCGGAGTCGAGCGGCGCGTCGCTCGCCCCGAAGTCGACGGAGCGTGAGGTGATCGCGTCGATGCCGCCGCCGCTGCCGACCGCGCCGTAGGTGATGGTCACGCCCACGCTCTTGAGATAGTCGGCCTCCCACTGCGACACGAGCGGAGCGACGAGTGTGCTGCCCGCCCCGACCAGCACCTTGCTGCTTCCGCCGGTGCCGTTGTTGCTCGAGCCGGACCCGCCGCCCGAGCTGCCCCCACTCCCGCAGGCGGCTGCGAGTGCCACCGAGCCGGCGGCGACCAGCATCAGCGCGGACCTTCTGAACCTGTGCATGCGTGACCTCTCCATCGTCGTTCAATCCGATTGAGTCGATCGTGCCTGCGGCGGCGGCGGTGCGGGGTTATTCGGCGGTGAATGTGTGGTGAAAGGTCGGATAACCGGCCGTGCACGGCGTCCCGAGTGCGAGCGCAGAGCGCGGACGTGGCCTATGCTCGCCACATGCCACGAGAAGAGTTTCAACACGAGCTGGATGAGGTCGAGGCGCTGCTGCAGGACGCGGGACGTCTGTGCGGACGGTCGCTCGAGCTCGTCCTGGCGGCCCTCGAGACCGCCGATGCCGCCAAGGCCCAACAGGTCATCCACGGCGATGACGAGGTCGACAGCATCTACCTGCGCGTCGAGTCCTCGATCGAGTCGGTGCTGGCCCGGCAGGCGCCGGTCGCCGTCGACCTCCGGCTCGTGCTGTCGATGATCCACGTGAACCTCCACCTGGAGCGGATCGGCGACCAGTGCGTGAACATCGCCAAGCTGGCGCTGCTGCTGCCGCCCGAGCCGCCGCTGCCGGAGGAGCTCCTGGCCGACTTCTCGACGATGGGCCACCAGGCGCAGGCGATGCTGGCGGAGGCGATGCGCTCGTTCGGCGCCCGCGACCTGGCGGGTGCGGAGTCGCTGCTGCAGATGGACCAGGTGATCAACCACACGAACCACGGGCTCGCCCGCCGGATCCTGTCGCTCGCCGACGACGCGCCCTCGCACGAGGCCGGCCTGCGGGCGATCCTGATCGCCCGCTGCCTGGAGCGGATCGGCGACAACGCCGTCGACATCGGCGAGCAGACCGCCTATCTGGTGACCGCGGAGTTCCGCGAGTTCACCGATGCTTCGCGCACGGCGTCGGTGTAGCTAGGCCGGCTGGCGCTCCTCGGCGAACGGCCGCCGCAGGAGCGCGAGCGAGGCGCCGGCGGCGGCGGCGGCGATGAGGAACACCAGGGCGTCGTCGTAGCCGCGGCCGACGGCGCCGGGCCCCACTCCGGATCCGACGCCGAGGTCGAACACGAGCGCGGTCAGCGAGAGACCCAGCGCGGTCCCCATCCCCCGCGTCAGGTTGACGATGCCCGACGCGACGCCGACCCGCCGCTGAGGCACGCTCGCCATCATCGCTGCCCCGTTCGCCGGCGTGAACAGCCCCAGGCCGGCGCCGCAGGTCGCAAGCCCCGCCACGAGGCCGGCGGTTCCCCCCGGCCGCGCCAGGGCGACGGCGCAGCCCGCGGCGGCGATCAGCATGCCGGCTCCCGTCGGCAGCCGGGCGCCGATCCGGTCGCCGATCCGGCCCGAGAGCGGAGCGGCGACGGCCATCGCCAGCGGGAGCGCGCTCACGATCAGGCCGGCGGAGGCGGCCGAGGCGCCGCGGCCGCGCTCGAGGTAGAACGGGGTGACGAAGAGGACGCCGAAGAGGACGAGGAACGAGAGCAGGCTCGAGGCGACGCCGATCGAGAAGCGGCGGCGGCGGAAGAGGCCCAGGTGGATCAGCGGGTGGCGCGTGCGCCATTCGCGCAGGCCGAACGCCGCGGCCGCCGACGTTGCGCCGGCGAGGAGGACGAGCACCTCGGCGCTGCCCCATCCGCGGTCGTTGCCGAACGAGAGCGCCAGCAGCATGCACACGAGCGCGGGCACGAACACCACCAGGCCGGGCCAGTCGAAGGGCTCGTGCTCGGCCAGACCGCGGCTGCGGGGCACGAACACCCAGGCGGTGACGACGCCGACGATGCTCACGGGCACGTTCACGAGGAAGATCAGCCGCCAGCCCGCAAGCCCGATCAGCAGGCCGCCCACGAGCGGTCCGAAGCCGAGCCCGAGCGCCTGCGCCGTCCCCTGCGCGCCGATGCCGCGGCCCAGGCGGCGGCGGGAGAGCGAGGCCGCGATGATGGCGACGCTGTTGGCCTGGAGCATCACGGCGCCGACCGCCTGGAGCACCCGGAACGCGTCCAGGGCGAGCAGCGTCGGCGCGATCGCGCACAGCCCCGAGCCGATGCCGAAGACGAGGAACCCGTAGGTGTAGAGCAGCTTGCGGCCGAGCATGTCGGCCAGGCGGCCGACCGCAGCCACGGCCGCGATCAGCACGCTCAGATACGCGAGGCCGACCCACTGGACGGCGCCGAGGGAGGCGTGGAACGCCTGCTGGATGCTCGGGTAGGCGAGGTTGACGATGCTCGCGTCGA
This sequence comes from uncultured Actinomycetes bacterium, assembly GCA_963843705.1. Lineage (GTDB taxonomy): Bacteria > Actinomycetota > Thermoleophilia > Gaiellales > JAICJC01 > JAICJC01. The sequence continues at coordinate 205,131 of CAWJLQ010000012.1, read as the reverse complement.
GCTGCCCCATGAAGGCGCCGACGCTCACCGTCGCCACCGTCAGCCAGGCGGCCCGGGGCGACTCGGCGACGCGCCGCGGCCGCGCCGGCTCGACCAGCAGCCGATCACGAACCCACCCCATCCAGCCGACCCTTCCTCCTCGAACCACGCGACGGCCGTACGCTAGGACGGCGGCGTCCAGCCTGCGACGATCACCTTGCTGATCGATCACATCGGTATGGTGGGGATTGCCGATGCGACGTGCCGGAGCGGCCGGTGAACGTCCGGTGAAGCGTTTCCCAACAGTTCCGGGATACGTTGCATTTGTGGACTACCGGATCGCCCACGCGGTGAACGTGGTTGCGCGCCACCACCCGCTGCTCGCCTCGATCCTGTCCGGCTTCGCGAGCTGGGGCGTGGTCGCGTTCGGCACGGCGGCGGTGGGGCTCTGGCTGCTGGCGCCGCCGGGCGGCTCCGACCGCTGGAAGCGCGCCGCCACCGCCGGCCTGGCCGGCGCGACCGCCGGGCTGCTCGCCAACCAGGTGATCATCCACCTCTGGCAGCGGCCGCGGCCGTACCAGGCGCATCCGCTCGGCATCGTCCCGCTGCTCGCCCGCTCGACCGATCCCAGCTTTCCGAGCGACCATGCGAGCGCGGCGTTCGGGATCGCGGTCGGCATCGTGCTCGTCCACCGGCGGGTCGGGTTCCTGTTCCTGGGTGTCGCCACGCTGATCGCGGTCTCGCGGGTCGCGACCGGCATGCACTACCCGACCGACGTCCTCGCCGGCGCGGCCATCGGCACCGCCGCCGGCTATCTCGCCGCCAGGGTCGTGATGGATCCGCTCCTCGCGCCTCTGATCCGCGCAGTCGGCAGGGTCACCGACCCGATCGTGGCCTTCGTACGACGCCAGCCGGTCACCCGGTCAACGCTGCTCCAGCCGCGGTTCCGCGCGGCGGTGGTCGGCGCCGCCGGGGCGGCCCTGCTGATCCAGTTCGCGTGGGACGTGCGCCGCGACCTGCTGGACGAACTGCCCCTGGCGGCGCTGCTCGTCTGGGCGGCCGCGGTCGCGGTGCTCGCGTACGTCGCGCTCCAGCGTGCCGACGAGCCGCGCAGGTCCGCCGGCTGACGCCGGGCTCTACCGGATGGGATCGCGCCAGACGGCGAGGGCGACGATCGCGACCTCGAAGGCGATGGCGAGGATGAGCCAGACCACGCCAGGCAGCCTAGCGCCGCCTCAGGGGACCGCGATCACCGCGCCGCACCGGCCGGCGTGCAGGCACTCGCGCGCCTCGCGGTAGACGATCGTCTCCACCATCGAGCGCACGGGCGCGTCGTCGAAGCGGTCGAGGATGGCGTCGGCGCACGCGCGGATCTCGTCCGCAGGGTGGGTGTCGGCGAACTCGCGGTCGAGGCCGGGCAGGATCCGGGCCAGGCGCAGCTGGTGCGCCGTGCGGTCGCTGCGGAGCTCGTCCAGCCGCTCGTCGATGAAATCGACGATGTGCCGCTCGATGTCGTCGCGGATCGCACGCACGACCTCGACGGGCTGTCCGTGCGGGTCGGCGATCTGCCAGTCGTCTACGCGTGTCGGCACGTACGGGCAGGCGCCGCCGCAGCCCAGCGTGATCGCCCAGTCCGCGTGCAGCTGCATCTCCAGGTCGAGCTTCTTCGGGCGTGCGGCGGAGATGTCGATCCCCACCTCGGCCATCGCCTGCACGACCTCGGGCCACGGCGCGCCCGCCGGCTCCTGTCCGGCCGATTCCGCCCGCACGTCGGCGGGCGCGTGCCGCGTCCAGAACGCCTCGGCCATCTGCGAGCGACCGGCGTTGTGGGTGCAGACGAACAGGATGCACTTCACGACGGCACCTCCTCGGTGTCGAGCTCGGTGACGAGCGCCGCGACCCGCTCGCCGATGTCGTCACGGACGCCGCGGACCACATCCAGCGGCTGTCCGGCCGGATCCAGCAGGTCCCAGTCGACGTAGCGCGTGCCCGGGACGTAGGGGCATTCGTCGCCGCAGCCCATGGTGACGACGAGATCCGCCCAGCGCATGTCGTCCTGGTCGAGCTTGTGGGGTGTGTTCCCGGCCACGTCGATCCCGAGCTCGCGCATCACCGTGACGACCTCCGGGTGCACGTGGGCCGCCGGGCGACTGCCGGCGGAGCGGGCCTCGTGCCGGCCCTCGGCGGCGCGGGCGAAGAGCGCCCGCGCCATCTGCGATCGGCCGGCGTTCTGGATGCAGACGAAGAGCACGTTGCTCATACCGCCTCCTCGGCAAGCGGGTCGGCGCGCAGAAGCCGGTAGGTGAGTGCGGCGACGACCGCGCCCAGGCACGGCGCGGCCAGATACACCCAGACGGCGGCGAGGTCGCCCGCCGCGATACCCGGGCCGAGCGAGCGGGCCGGGTTCATCGACGCGCCGCTGATCGGCCCGCCGAACATCGCGTCCAGGCCGACGGTGGCGCCGATCGCGATCGCCGCCGCCTCTCCGACCGCGCGCGCATCGGTGGCGACCGCCATGATCACGAACATGAGCAGGAAGGTCAGCACCGCCTCCCACAGAAACGCCTGGGCGTCGGAGCCGCTGGGCAGGGTGGCGCCGACGTGTGCGACGTCCCCCAGCGACCCACGCAGGACGAGCGCCGCGGCCGTGGCGCCGGCGAGCTGCGCCGCCCAGTAGGCCGGCATGCGCGCCGCCGGGAAGTGGCGGGCGACCGCGAACGCCAGCGTCACCGCCGGGTTGAGGTGCGCGCCGGAGATGTGCCCGACCGCGTAGATCATGGCCATGATCACGAGCCCGAAGCTGATGGCGACGCCGACGTGGCCGAGCGCGTGCGTCCGCGCGTCGACCATGATCGCGCCGCACCCGGCGAAGACGAGCGCGAACGTCCCGATGGCCTCGGCGAGCGCCGATCGCGCGAGGCCGGCGTCCATCAGCAGCAGCCCGCGCTCGCCGCCGGAACGGTTACCGGGAGGCCCTGCGCACGCGGCCGGTCGGTCTTGACCGCCTTCACGATCGCGCCGTGCATGCGGTCGGCCACCTCGTGGGTGAACTCCACCGAGGTGTGCTCGAACCCGGCCGCCTCGAGACCGGACTCGTACTCGCTCCGCGACAGGGCGCCGGCGATGCAACCGACGTGGCTGCCGCGTTGCGCCCGTTCGGCGGCCCCCAGCGTGTCCTCCGCCACGATGTCGCTGATGCCAAGCCGGCCGCCCGGCCGCAGGACGCGGGCGATCTCGGTGAGCACCGCGGCCTTGTCGGTCGAGAGGTTGACGACGCAGTTGGAGATGACGACGTCGACCGAGCCGGCGGGGAGCGGGATCTGCTCGATCAGGCCCTTGAGGAAATGCGCGTTCGTGACACCCGCGTCGCGTGCGTTGCGCCGCGCCAGGGCGAGCATCTCGTCGGTCATGTCGAGGCCGTAGACGGTCCCGGTGGCACCGACCCGCCGGGCGGAGAGGATCACGTCGATCCCGCCGCCTGAGCCGAGATCGAGCACCGTCTCACCCGGCTGCAGCTCGGCGACGGCCGTGGGGTTGCCGCAGCCGAGCGATGCCAGCACCGCCGCATCCGGCAGCCGGCCGCGCTGCTCCGCGTCGTAGAGCGCCTCACCGAACCCGCCGCCACCGGCGTTCTCGGAGCAGCACCCGCCCGAGCCGCACCCGCCCCCGCCGCCGGCGACGGCCAGCGCCGACTCGGCGTACCGGGCCCGCACCTGCTCCCGGAGCTCCTCGGAATTCGTCATCAGCAGCACGCTCCTTGCATGTCCACGACCGCCGTGAGCGTCCGCACGGCGTCCGGTCGCAGCGAGTAGTAGACCCACCGGCCGCGCTGATCGCGCTCGAGCAGCCCGGCATCCATCAGCCGGCGCAGGTGGTGTGAGACCGTCGGCTGGGACAGGCCCAGCGGCTCGATCAGGTTGCAGACGCACACCGGCTCGGTGCTGGTCGCGAGCATGTTCACGATTCGCACGCGCGCGGGATCCGCGAGCGCCTTGAACAGCTCGGCGGTGGCAGCGGCCGCCTCGTCGGAGAGCGACGGCGCGGCCAGCGGCCCGCAGCAGGTGACCGGCTCGACCCCGGTGGCGTTCACGGCGCTTCATCCTTCATATCGACAATGGTCAATGTATCGAACCCTGTCGATGCATGCAACCCGCCGCGTTGCGATCTCCGGTCCGTCACCGCCTCTTCGCCGTTCCGTCACCCACGAACGTGCCTGCATCTGGCAGCCTTCGGAGCGTGCCCACCGGACCCCGACAGCCCCGCCGCCCGCTCCTGTGCGAGCTGCACGCTCACAGCACCTGGAGCGACGGCGAGCTCGACCTCGATCGGCTCGCCGGCATGTACGGCGAGCGGGGATTCGACGTGCTCTGCATCACGGACCACGTGGTCCGCGCTACCGACCCGACCTCCCACGCGGTCGGTGAGCGCACGTACGCCGCGTACCTCGACGCCATCGACGGGGTGGCCGAGCGGGCGCGGCGCAACCACGGGCTGCTCGTGATTCCCGGGCTCGAGCTGACCTACTCGGACATGGACGCCGACCTGGCCGTCCGTGCGCTCGCGGTGGGTCTGCGCCGATTTGTCGGGGTGGACGATGGGCCGCGGGCGGCGATGGCGGAGGCACGCGCTGCGGGCGCCGCCATCATCGCCGCCCACCCGCACGGCGAGGAGCGCGACCCCGTCCCCGGGCGCACGACCCGCGGCGTCTACGCCGACCCCCAGCACATGCGCGACCTGGTCGACCGCTACGAGCTCGTGAACCGTCACGACGTCTTCGCCTGGGTGGCGCGGGCGCGCCTGCCCAGCGTCGCCTGCGGCGACACCCATCTGCCCGAGCACGTGCTCACGTGGAAGACGCTGCTCGCCTGCGACCCCACGCAGGACGCCGTCGTCCGGTACCTGCGCTCGGATGCGCCCGCCCATCTGACGCGGGTCGACGCGGCCGCCCCGGCGGGCGCCGTCGTGCACGCCGCGTGAGCCGCCGAATCTCGATTCTAGAGGTGCTCGAGCAGGAGCTCGGTGACGACGGTGGGCGTCTCGAGGTTCACGAGATGCGCGCCGCGTGGGAGCTCGATGAACCTCGCGCCGGCGATCCCGGCCGCGATCGCCCGGCCGTGCTCGGGCGGCGTCGAGGGATCCTGCGCCGCCGAGATCACGAGCGTCGGCGCCCGGATCGCGCCGAGGTCGGGCCGCAGGTCCATCGACCCGACGACGCCGCAGCACGCGGCGTAACCCTCCGGCGGGGTCGACAGGAGCTGCGCGCGCACGCCGGCGACCACCTCGGGCTGGGCCGCCACGAACCCGGGCGTGAACCAGCGCTCGAGCACGGTGTCGGTGACGGCCGCCATCCCGCCCTCGAGCACCGCGGCGGCCCTGGCCGACCACCCCTCGGGCGGGCCGAGCAGCGCGGACGTCGACACGAGCGCCAGCCGCTCGACCCGCTCGGGAGCGTGCGCGGCCACCCACATCGACACCATCCCGCCCAGCGACACCCCGCCCAGCGAGGCGCGGGCGATGCCGTGGTGGTCGAGCAGGGCGACGAGGTCCGCCCCCAGGTCGGCGAGCGAGTACGGCGGCGGCGGCACCGGCGACCGCCCGTGGCCGCGCAGGTCGTAGCGCAGGACGCGGCGCCCGCGGGCGAGCGCCTCGGCCTGCGGCTGCCACATGCGCAAGGCCGTGCCGAGCGAGTTCGAGAGCACCACGACACCGGCCGACTGCGGCCCTTCGAACCTGTGGTGAAGGTCGCATGCGGCCATCACCGGGGATCAAAGCACGACTGCGGTACGGTTCGCGGCGATGTCCGAGACGATGCAGGCAGCGGTCTACAACCGGTACGGCCCGGCGCGGGAAGTGCTCCGCATCACGGAGCTCGACCGGCCCGAGCCCGGCCCCGGGGAGGTGCGGGTGCGCATGCGCGTCTCCGGCGTGAACCCGACGGACTGGCGGGTGCGGTCCGGGTCGCAGGCGGGCGAGCCGCCCTTCGCGTACATGGTGCCGAACCAGGACGGCGCCGGCGAGATCGACGCCGTCGGGCCCGGCGTCGCCGCCGGCCGGATCGGTGAGCGCGTGTGGGTGTGGTTCGCCGCCGCCGGCCGCCAGCACGGCAGCGCCGCCCAGTGGACGTGCCTTCCGGCCCGCTACGCCGTGCGCCTCGCCGACACCGCGTCGCTCGACCTGGGGGCCAGCCTCGGCATCCCGGCGATGACGGCGCACCACTGCCTCTTCCGCGACGGGGAGCTGGCCGGCCGCACCGTGCTCGTCGCGGGCGGCGCGGGCGCCGTCGGCCACTTCGCGATCGAGCTCGCCCACGCGGCCGGGGCACGCGTGATTGCGACCGTCAGCTCCGACGATAAGGGTGCACTGGCCGCGGCGGCCGGCGCCGACGTGGTCGTGAACTACCGCGCCGACGACGCGGCCGACCGCATCCGGGCGGCGGCGCCCGGCGGCGCCGACCGCATCGTCGAGGTGGCGCCCGCGGCCAACGCCGCGCTCGACATCGCCGCGCTGGCGGCGGACGGCGTCGTCTCGATCTACGCGGCCGACGGCGAGCTCGAGACGCCGGTGCGGCCGCTGATGGTGAAGAACGCGGTGCTCCGGTTCGTGCTGATCTACAACGTCGCGGACGAGTGGCTCGACCGCGCGGTCGCCGACGTCTCCGCCGCGGTCGCCACCGGGCGGCTCACGGAGCTGCCGGCCCACCGCTTCCCGCTCGCCGACATCGCGGCCGCGCACGAGGCGGTCGAGGGCGGCGCGGTCGGCAAGGTGCTCGTCGACATTCCCTGACTTCACCGGACCCGCCCCGGAGCTTCACCGCATCCGCACCGCGACCGGGGCGACACTGGCGCCATGCTCAGCCCGACCGGCGCCGACATCCACCGCGACCTCGACGCGCTCGACGACGCGGTCATGCGCTACGGCCGCGCGATCGAGGTGACCGCCGCCGCCAGGGCGGCCGGATGCGCCGTCCCCTCGACACGGGTGGAGGGCGGCGAAATCACCCGGCATGCGGCGCAGCTCGCCGACAGGGCCGTCACCGGCGCGGGGAGCCGCGAGCACGACCACGCCCGCGCCCTGCGGAAGGTCGCAGGCCACCTGCACGCCGTCGACGCCGAGCTCGGGGACAGCCGCATCGGCCAGGAGGCGCTGGAGGTCGTCGCCCGGGCGCTCGCCGCGGCGCTGGACGTCTTCGCGCGACCCGACATCCACGGCCTCGCGCGGCTCCAGGATCGCGTCGACCTCCTGCTCGACCACGTCGAGCGGCACGCCGGGCTGCGCCGGACGGCGGTGCACCTGCTCGGCATCGGCACCGCCGCGGAGTTCGCCTGGGCCAACCATCCGCACCTGCGCCGGCCCGAGCTGATCGGCTGACGGCGGACGGTGCCTAGTAGACGGCCCCGGCGGCGGCCTCGTCCACCAGCCACTCCGCACCCGACACCATCCCGGCGGGGAGCGGCTCGCCGGCCCGGATGCGGCCCAGCGGGTCGGCCTTGGCCGGGCCGACGGCCAGGAAGAGCGTGCGCCGGGCGGCGTTCAGCGCCGGCAGCGTCAGCGTGTGCCGGCGCATCCCGGCGACGACGTCCGGCGGGTCGATCACCCAGCGCTCCTGCTCGAGCAGCGAGACGGACCCGGGGAAGAGCGACGCGGTGTGGCCGTCGTCGCCCATCCCCAGGAAGAGCAGGTCGAAGGCCGCGCGCTCGCCGAAGAAGGCCCGCAGCAGGCCCTCGTACTGGTCGGCATCGGTGAGCGCGTGCACGTGCGCCGCGGGGACGGGCACGTGGTCGAGCAGCGACTCGCGGGCGCTTCGGAAGTTCGAGCGCTCATCGTCCAGCGGCACCTGCCGCTCGTCGCCGAAGAAGACGTGGACGCGCGCCCAGTCGACCCGCCCGGCGTACTCCGGCGAGGCCAGCAGCCGGTGCGCGGCCTGCGGCGTCGACCCTCCCGACAGGCACACCGCCGCCCGCTCTCCCGCCCCGGCCACGGCGGACACGAACGCATCGGCGGCCGCCCGGGCGACGGCCCCGGCGTCCGGCAGCACCGTGAGGTTCACCCGTCGACCTCGAGCGCGGCCGCGAGCGCCGCCTCGAAGACGCGGTCGGCCACCCGCAGGTCGAGCGCACGCCCGAGCAGGGTCTGGGTGTCGAGGATCGGCAGGACGACGGGATGCTCGGTCGCCCCGAGGCCGTAGGCGCGCCCCACCTGCACCCGCTCGCGCCGCTCGACCACGAAGGCGTCCTGCGCGCACTGCACGCACACGCGCTCGACGTGGGCGCGGTCCTGGTGGGCGAGAGCGACATCGCGCTCGAGCCGCGATCCGAGCCAGCCGGCCAGCAGGCGGGCCTCGTTCACCGGCCCCTGAACGTCGACGGCGTGCAGCCCGCCCAGGGCGTGGGCGGCGGGCGGTGGGTCGAAGAGCGACGCGATCGCCTCGCGCCACGGCTCGAGCCGCAGCCACGCGAGGTCGGTGACGGCGGGCTGGAGCCGGCCCACGGCGGCGACGCCCTCGAGCGACGAGACGTTCGAATCGACGATCGTGGACGTGCTGTGCCGGCCGAACGCGGTGAGCAGCGCCATGTCGTCGGGGATCGGCCCCAGCCACCAGACGTAGGTGGGCAGGTCGGTGACGAGCAGGGAGAGCACCGCGCTCGGGAGCGCGCCGGCCCGCGCCGTCAGGACGATCTGCTCCGAGCACACCTGCTGCATTCCGGCGCCGAGCCAGCACGACGTCGAGACGCTCGCCCGCACGCCGTCGCTGCCGGCGCCGGCGACGATCGCGCGCAGCGGGTGGCTGCCGCCGATCCGCTCGAGCGTGCGCTGGGTGAACGCGACGTCGTCCGGGGTGGGCGCGTAGACGACCAGGTTGAGCGTGGTGGCGCGGACGCTGCCGCGGTCGTCCCCACGGCCGGCGGCGAGCGCATGATCGACCTTCGTGAGGTCGGTCAGCTCGACCGGCGGGTTCGCGATCACGGCCGCCGCCAGCGCCGGCCGTCGCGGGTGATCAGCTCGGCCGCGAGGTCGGGCCCCCACGAGCCGGACGCGTACACCTGCGGCGTGCCGGAGCGCCACTGCTCGAGCAGCGGATCGCACAGCTCCCACGAGCGCTCCACGCCGTCCTGGGGGGTGAACAGCGTGCGATCGCCGCGGATCGCGTCGAGGATCAGCGTCTCGTAGGCCTCGGGCACGTCGTGCATGAACGCCGAGCCGTACAGGAAGTCCATGTTGACCGTGCTGATCGCGACCGTGGGCGAGGGCGCCTTGGCGCCGAACCGCAGCGAGATGCCCTCGTCCGGCTGGATGCGCAGGACGAGCGAGTTGGCCTCGAGGTGCTCGGCCGCCCCGAGCGAGAAGGGCAGGTGCGGGACGCGCCTGAACTGGACCGCGATCTCGGTCACCCGCTTGGGCAGCCGCTTGCCCGTGCGGATGTAGAAGGGCGTCCCCGCCCAGCGCCAATTGTCGATCTCGAGCTTGGCGGCGATGAACGTGGGCGTGTTCGAGTCCGGCGGCACGCCCTGCTCGTCGGCGTAGGCGGCCACCTCCTCGCCCGCGACGAACCCGCCGCCGTACTGGCCGCGGACGGTGTTCTCGAACGAGAGCGGCCGCGTCGCCCGCAGCACCTTCGTCTTCTCGTCGCGCACCGGGTCGGCCTCGAAGGCGGCCGGCGGCTCCATCGCCACCAGCGCCAGCACCTGGAGCAGGTGGTTCTGGACGATGTCGCGGACGACGCCGGTCTCCTCGTAGAACGCCGCCCGGTGCTCGACGCCGAGCGACTCCGCCACCGTGATCTGCACGTGGTCGACGTACCGGTTCGTCCACACCGGCTCGAAGATCGCGTTCGCGAACCGGAACACGAAGATGTTCTGGACGGTCTCCTTGCCGAGGTAGTGGTCGATGCGGTAGATCTGGCGCTCCTCGAAGGAGCGGTGGACCGTCGCGGCCAGCTCGCGGGCCGTGCCGAGGTCGTGCCCGAACGGCTTCTCGATCACGACCCGGGCGAAGCCGGACGGGTGGTTCAGGCCCGCCTCGCCCATGCGGTCGACGATCACGGGGAAGAAGCTCGCGGGGGTCGAGAGGTAGAAGACACGGTTGCCCTCGGTGCCGTGGCCCTTGTCGATCCGCTCCAGCCGCTCTCCGAGCGCACGGAAGTGGTCGACGTCGTCGAAGCCGCCGCTGACGTAGTGCAGGGAGTCGGCGAAGGCCGTCCAGTAGTGCTCGTCGATCGGCGTGCGCGAGAAGCGTTCGAGCGACGCCCGGGCCTGCTCGCGGTAGTCGTCGTCGGCCATCTCGCTGCGGGCATACCCGACGACGGCGAACCGCTGCGGCAGGAGCCCGCGGACGCCGAGGTTGTAGATCGCCGGCAGCAGCTTGCGGTGGGCGAGATCCCCGGTGGCGCCGAAGATCACGAAGACGGCCGGCACGGTGGCGCCGCCGGCGCGCAGCCCCTTCCGCAGCGGATTGGCGGCGGGATCGCTGATGACCTGGGCCATGGCTCAGGCCTTCCCGATCCGGAGCGACTCGAGCTCGTCCGGCGTCAGGCGCGCGACCGGGCGGCCGCGGCTGCGCAGGGCCTGCAGGTCGCCGAGCGCCTGGGCGCGGATGAGAGTGCCGAAGCCGAACGGCTTGCCGGGGATCGGCAGGTCGCCCGGGTCGGGGTCGACCACCTGGATGAAGCAGCCCACCTGCGGGCCGCCCTTGTGCAGCTGGCCGGTCGAGTGCAGAAAGCGCGGCCCGAACCCGAAGGTCGTCGCCACCTGGTGGCGGTCGCGGATCGCGGTGCGCACGGGGCGGAAGCGGGCCTCGTTCTCCTCGGTCGGATCGACGTACGCCATGATCGCCACGTAGCCGCCCGGCTCGATCGCCGCCAGCACGTCCTCGATCCCGTCCGCGCCCGGATCCGGCAGCGCACCCGAGCCCTCCCACTGCTCCAGCACGCGATTCGTGTTCGCCTTCGACTCGGCCACGTTCGGCTGGTCGAAGGGGTCGATCCCGAGCAGCATGCCGGCGGCCGCGGTCGCCACCTCCCACTGCAGGAACTCGTTGCCGAGCTCGTGCGGATCGGAGATCTCGCGCGTGAGCACGGGGTGGCCGGCGGCCGCCAGGTGGTGCATCGCCCGGTCGTGCGAGCCGTCGCTGCGCAGGTGCACGAACACGCGGTCGTCGCCGTACACGTCCGGGTCGCCGAGCTCCTCGCCGGCGACGGGGACGAGGCCCTTGCCCTCCTTGCCGGTCGACTCCGCCAGCAGCTGCTCCGCCCACAGCCCGAAGCTCGCGAAGCGGCCCTCGGCGACGATGGTGATCTTGTTCCTGCCGTTCCGGCCGAGCCCGCCGAGCGCGGCGCCGAGCGCGGCGCCGGCGTGGACCTCGGGGCCGTCCTCGCCCACCGGGATGGTGTCGAGCAGCGCGGCGACGTCGATGCCGGCGAGCGCGGCGGCGACGAGGCCGAAGTAGGACAGCACCGAGTAGCGGCCGCCGATGTCGGGCGGGTTCGCGAACACCCGCCGGTAGCCGCGCTCCTGCGCCGTGCGCTCGAGGTCGGTGCCCGGATCGGTGACGACCGCGAAGCGGGACGGGTCGCCGCCGGTGCGCTCCCAGAAGTAGGCCTCGTGCGAGCGCGTCTCGAGCGTGCCGCCGGACTTCGACGCCACCAGGTAGAGCGCGTCGGTGTGCTCGGAGGCGCGCACGGCTGCCGGGTAGGTCGTGTCGGTGACGTCGGGGCGGTCGGTGTCGAACGTCTGCCGCAGCACCTCCGGGCCGAGCGACGAGCCGCCCATCCCCAGGAGGACGGAGTGCGGCAGGCTCGACCCGACGTCGGCCGCCCACTCGTTCAGCCCGGCCGCCTCGGGTCGCATCCGGGCCACGACGGGCAGCCAGCCCAGCCGGTCGCCGATCGCGGCCTGGTCGCCCCGCCAGAGCGACGGGTCGCCGGCCCGCAGCCTGCCCGGAAAGCCCGCCGCCTCGAGCTCGGCCTCGGCCGCGGCGACGGCCTCGCCGAGCTCAGGCTGCGCCGCGTGCACGCAGGGCCTCCATGTTCTCGCCGATCGTCTGCAGCAGCGAGTCGAACGAGTCGCTGAAGCTCTTCACGCCGTCGACCTCGAGCTTCGCGGTGACCTCGTCCAGGCTGACGCCGGCCTCCTCCACCTGGGCCAGGATCCGGCGCGCCCCGTCGACGTCGGCGTCCACGGTACGGCGCACGGTGCCATGGTCGAGGAAGGCGGCGATCGTGCCCTCCGGCATGGTGTTCACGCAGTCGGGGCCGATCAGCTCGTCGACGTAGAGGACGTCCGAATACGCGGCGTTCTTCGTGCCGGTCGACGCCCAGAGCGGCCGCTGCACCCGCGCGCCCTTGGCCGCCAGCGCCTGCCAGCGCTCGGACGCCGTGATCTCCCCGAAGCGCTGGTAGGCGAGCTTGGCGTTCGCCACCGCCGCCTTCCCGCGCAGCGGCGAGCCGTCCGGCAGCTGGGCGTCGACGGCGGTGTCGACGCGGCTGACGAAGAAGCTCGCGACCGAGTGGATGTCGTCGATCGGTTGGCCGGCCGCCGCCCGCCGCTCGAGGCCGCGGATGTAGGCCATGTGGATGTCCTCGTACTTCGAGAGCGCGAAGAGCAGGGTGACGTTGACGTTGATCCCGGCCGCGATCGACTCCTCGATCGCCGGGACGCCCTCGGCGGTGCCGGGGATCTTGATGAAGATGTTCGGCCGGCCGATGCGGCCGAAGAACTCGGGCGCGCCGGCGATCGATGCCTCCGTGTCGTTCGCCATCCCCGGCGGGAGCTCGAACGAGACGAACCCGTCGAGGTGCCCCGATTCGTCGTAGACGTGCCGGATCTGGTCGGCGGCCTCGCGGACGTCCTCGATCGCGAGCTCGAAGAACACGTCGGCGGGGTCGAGGCCGCGCGACTGGAGCGCCGCGACGGCCCTGTCGTAGTCGTTCGAGTCGGCGATCGCCTTCTGGAAGATCGTGGGGTTCGACGTGACGCCGACGACGCCCTCGTCGACCATGCGGCGGAACTCGCCTGACTCGAGCCAGCCGCGGCGGATGTTGTCGAGCCACGGGCTCGTACCCGCCTCGCGAAGCTGCTTGAGGCTGTTCGTCATGGGGACTCCTCTCGAACCTTCGGCAGGCGCGCGGCGCTGCCCGAAAACGCACCCGGACAGTACCACCGGGCATCAGCGGTTCCCCTACCCCGGTTACCCCGCGTTCACCCACCCCGGAAGGGGATCCCGTAGCGGCGCAGACGGGCCGGCGCGGACGGGATGACGGACGCGAGCGCACGCACGAGCCCGGCCTGCGTGGCGATGCCGTAGGCGTTTCTGGCCACGTAGACGCGCAGCGCGCAGTCGACCAGCGGGCGTCGGCCCAGCGCACGCACCGCGCGGGCGCCGTCGACGTACACCCCCAGCTGGTAGCTGCGGTACGGCCGCCGGTCCCAGAACCGCATCGGCTCGCCGGTGCGGGGAAGCATGCCCGGCACGACGGGCGCGCCGGCGAAGGCGATCCCCATCGCATACGTGGCCAGGCCCTCGTCGAGCACGGGGTCGCGGGCCTGGTCGTCGCCCACGAGCCCGTAGAACCACTGGTGGGCGACCTCGTGCGTCGTCAGCACGCCCTCCGTGCCCGTGCCGAGGAAGATCATGGTCGGGTACTCGATGCCGAGCTGCGCCTGCGCGGGCATGACGGCGACGTGCAGCTCGGGATACGGGTAGGGCCCGAACCGGCGCGACAGCCGGCGCAGGTTGAGCGCCACCTCGGCCGCGACGGCGCCGGCCCGCTCGGGGACGCCGGCCGCGACGGCTGCGACGACCCGCACGGGCCGCGGAGCCGCCGCGACGGCGGTGGCCTGCCTGAACCGCGCGACCGCCAGGGCGAAGTCGCGCACCGCCTGCGCGCGCCAGACGCCGCCCCGGCCGGGGACGCCGGTGGCCACCGCCTGGACGCCCGCGGGCAGCCGCACGCGGACGGAGAAGTCGGCCACCGGTGACGACGACGCCTCGGCCAGGATGCGGGTGGGCGGGTCGAGGTCCCAGCCGACGCCCGGCTCCCACGGCAGGATCGGGAAGAACGACCCCAGGCGCACGGCGGCGCCGATCCGGGCCAGGCGATCGGTCACCACGCCGGGCACCTGCAGCCGGAACCGCAGCGCGACCCGCACCGTGCTCCCCGCGGGATACCGCCGTCCCGCGCCGACGACGAGCGTCGTCGGGTCGGTCAGGCGCACCGGCGCCGGGCGGCCGTCGACGCGAACCGCGGAGACCGCGAGGTGCGCGCCCTCGCTCGCCTGGAGCGGGCCGTTCGGCCACAGCCGAAACACGATCCGGCCGGTGCGCATGTCCGGGGTGAAGGCGACCGCCAGCGCACCGGTCACTGCGCCCCGGCGGGAGACGTGCACGGCGATGCGGTAGCGCGGCCGCGCCGGCCACGGCGGCGGGTACGCGAGCCGGCGGCCACAGACGGCCGGAAGCGAGCCGTGGGCCGCGACGGCCGGCGCGTGCCCGCCGCTGCAGGCCGCCGTGGTCAGGACGGCGGCGGCCAGCGCGCCGCCAGCGCCGCTCCGGCCCGCTCCATGTCCCCGCACTCGTAGGTGTCGCATCCCCGCCGCCCGAGCTCCCCGGCCGCATCCGGGTCGAGAACGCCCCCGACCGCTATGCATTTGACGCCGGCACGGACGCATTTGTCTGCCACGGTGGCAACGACCTTGCCGGCCAGCGTGCCCCGGTCGATGCGGCCCTCGGCGGTCAGGCACAGGTCGGCCGCGGTCAGCAGCCCGTCCAGGCCGGCCGCCTCGGCGACCAGCTCGGCGCCCGCGACGCCGCGCGCGCCGAGCGCGAGCAGCATGGCGCCGACGCCGCCGCCCGCGCCGGCACCCGGCAGCGCGGCGGTGGGCAGGCCGAGCGCCGCCAGGCGCGCGTCGAGCAGCGCCACCTGCGCCGGCGAGGCCCCCTTCTGCGGGCCGAACACCGCCGCGGCGCCGTCGGGGCCGAGCAGCGGGTTGCGCACGTCGAGGGCAGCCACCAGCTCGATTCCCGCCGCCGCCGCACCCAGGCCGTCGCGCAGGCCGGAGCCGCCGTCGGTGCTCGCGGTGCCGCCGACGCCGACGACGATCCGGGCGGGCCGGGCCGCGGCCGCGGCGGCGATCAGCTCGCCCGCGCCGAACGAGCTCGCCCCCAGCGGGTCGAGCGGCAGATCGGCCACGGTCTGGCGTCCGCACGCCTCCGCCACGTCCACGGCGGCGGTGCCGTCGGCGAGGAGCGCGAACCGCGCGGCGCGCGGCCGGCCGGCTGCGTCGTGCACCGCCGCCGTCCGCCACTCGCCGCCGCGGGCGTGAAGGAGCGCCTCGGCCGTGCCCTCCCCGCCGTCGGCCAGGGGAACGGTGGTCACCGCGTCGTCCGGCCGGACGGCACGCCACCCGGCCGCGAGCGCGGCGGCGGCGGCGGCGGCGGTGTACGTGCCCGCGAGCTTGTCGGGGGCGATCACGACGCGCACGAACGCCCCCGTCGGCCCAGTAGCATCCTCGCCATCGGCGACGCACGTTACATCTGGGAGCCCTCGGCGGAGATCGTCGAGCGCGCGCGGGTGACGGCGTTCATGCGCGAGCACGGCATCGCCGACTGGCGCGAGCTCGTGCGCCGCAGCCAGGAGGACGTCGAGTGGTTCTGGGACGCGGTCGTGCACCACCTGGGGATCGAGTTCACGACCCCCTACGAGCGGGTGCTCGACGACTCCCGCGGCCCGGCCTGGCCACGCTGGTTCACGGGCGGGCGCGTGAACCTGACCGCGAACTGCGTCGATCGCCACGCGGCGGCGGCGCCGGAGCGGCCCGCGGTGATCTGGGAGCGGGAGGACGAGCACGCGGAGACGCTCACCTACGCGCAGCTCTCGGCCGAGGTGAACCGGCTCGCGAACGCCCTGCTCGAGCTGGGCGTCCGGGAGGGCGACGCGGTCGGGCTCTTCCTGCCGATGTCGGCCCACGTCGTCGCAGGCTTCTACGCGACCGCCAGGATCGGCGCCATCGTCGTGCCGATCTTCTCCGGGTTCGCCGCCCCCGCGGTCGCAGCGCGCCTCGCCGACGCCGGCGCGGTCGCGCTGATCACCGCCGATGCCGTGCCCCGCCGCGGCCGGCCGATGTCGATGAAGGCCGTGGCCGACGAGGCGCTCGCGGACGTGCCGTCGGTGCGGGCGACGATCGTCTGGTCGCGGATGGGCGTGGACGTGCCGATGCAGGCCGGCCGCGACCACCGCTGGGAGGAGATCGTGCCGCGCCAGAGCGCGCAGCTGGCGGCGCCGGCGCTCGACCCCGAGACGCCGATGATGGTCATCTACACGTCGGGCACGACCGGCCGGCCGAAGGGCGCGGTGCACGTCCACGGGGGGTTCCTGGTGAAGATCGCCGAGGAGTGCGCGTTCCAGCTCGACATCGGCCCGGACGACCGCTTCATGTGGGTGACCGACATGGGCTGGATCATGGGCCCGCTCGAGGTGGTCGGCGCCGGCGCGCTGGGCGCGACGCTCGTGGTCTCCGAGGGCGCGCCGGACTATCCCGGCCCGGACCGGCTGTGGGCGATGGCCGAGCGCCACCGCATCAGCGTGCTCGGCGTGTCGCCGACGCTGATCCGGGCGCTGCGCTCCCACGGGGACGAGCCGGTGGCGAGCCACGACCGCTCCTCCATCCGCATCCTGGCATCGACGGGCGAGCCCTGGAACCCCGATCCGTACCGCTGGCTGCTCGACGTGTGCGGAGAGGGGCGGGCGCCGATCATCAACCTCTCCGGCGGCACGGAGGTGGGCGCGTGCTTCCTCTCGCCGATGCCGGTGATGCCGCTCAAGGAGTGCACCCTCGGCGCACCGGCGCTGGGGATGGCGATGGACGTGGTCTCGCCCGACGGCGAGCACCTGCCGGCGGGCGAGGTGGGCGAGCTCGTCTGCCGCAAGCCCTGGCCGAGCATGACCCGGGGGGTGTGGGGCGACCCCGGCCGCTACCTGGCCGCGTACTGGTCGCGCTGGCCGGATGTCTGGGCGCACGGCGACTGGGCGTCGGTCGACGAGGACGGGTGCTGGTACCTGCACGGACGCTCCGACGACACGCTGAACATCGCCGGCAAGCGCATCGGCCCGGCGGAGTTCGAGTCGGCCGCCGTCTCGCACCCGGCCGTCGCCGAGGCGTGCGCCGTCGGCGTGCCGGATCCGGTGAAGGGCGAGGTGGCGTGGCTCTACTGCGTGTTGCGGCCGGGGTTCGAGCCCGGCGACGGCGTGCGCCTCGAGGTGCGCGACGCCGTCACCGGCGTCCTCGGCAAGGCGTTCGCGCCCGCCCGGATCGGGTTCGTCCCGGCGCTGCCCAAGACGCGCTCGGCCAAGATCGTGCGGCGTGCCGTGCGGGCGGCGGCGCTCGGCGACGATCCCGGCGACACCTCGTCGATCGAGGACCCGAGCGTGCTCGCGCAGGTCACCGCCGCCCGGTGATGCTAGGCTCGCAGGCCGTCGACGCTGGGAGGGTCACGTGACCGAGAGGCTGCTGGAGGGCAAGCGCGCGCTCGTCGCCGGGGTGGCGAACAAGCGCTCGATCGCCTGGGCGATCGCACAGGCGCTGCACGGCGCGGGCGCCGAGCTGGCGTTCACCTACCAGGGCGAGCGGCTCGAAGGCGCGGTGCGAAAGCTCGCAGCCGAGGTCGGCTCCGAGACCGTCGTCGAGTGCGACGCCTCCGACGACGCCAGCATCGACCGCGCGTTCGCGGCGATCGCCGCGGCCGGGGGCCTCGACATCCTGGTGCACTCGATCGCCTACGCACCCCAGGAGACGTTCAGCCAGCGCTACGTCGACACCTCCCGCGAGGCGTTCCGGATCGCCCACGACGTCTCGGCCTACTCGCTGATCGCGATGGCGAAGCGGGCCGAGCCGCTGATGGCGGAGCGCGGCGGCGGGGCGATGGTGACGATGACGTACATGGCCAGCGAGCGCGCCTTCCCCGGATACAACATCATGGCGAGCGCGAAGGCGGCGCTCGAGTGCGCCGTGCGCTACCTCGCCTGGGAGCTCGGGCCGAGCGGCATCCGCGTGAACGCCGTCTCGGCCGGGCCGGTGCGCACGCTGGCCTCGGCCGGCATTGCCGGGTTCAAGGACATGGAGCAGATCATCGAGCAGCGCACGCCGCTGCGGAAGAACATCCAGGCGGCGGACGCCGGGCAGGCCGCCCTCTACCTGTGCAGCCCGATGTCCGCGATGGTGACGGGCACGGTTCTCTACGTGGACTCGGGCTACCACGCGATGGGCATCTGACCGCGACATGCTGCGCTTCACGGTCCTGGGCGGCAGCCCCGCCTGGCCGAACCCGGGCCAGGCGGCGAGCGGCTACCTGGTCGAGAGCGACCAGGTGCGACTGCTGCTCGACTGTGGATCGGGGATCGCGACCGAGCTGCGGGCACACGATCCCGGGCCGCTGACCGACATCGTCATCAGCCACTTCCACGCCGACCACTGGTTCGACCTGGTGCCGCTGCACTACGCCCACCGGTACGGATCCTGGAGCGACCGCCCGCACGCCCACCTGCACCTGCCGCCCGGCGGCCGGGCGGTGCTGGACACGGTCGCGTCGGTGTGGGACGGGTCCGTGGAGACGTTCGAGGCGGCCTGGGAGATCACCGAGTACGACCCGCTGGCCGACCTGCGCATCGGCGACCTGCGGCTCTCCTTCGCGCCCACCAAGCACTACACGACCTGTTACGCGATCCGCATCGACGCGCCGACGGCCACCATCGCCTACTCGGCCGACACGGCGCCGATCGAGCGCCTCGCCCGCTTCGCCCGCGGTGCCGACCTGTTCGTCTGCGAGGCGGCGCTCGCCGACGCGGCGAACGACGACGCGGGCGAGCGCGGCCACATGGACGCCGCCGAGGCCGGGCGCGAGGCGGCGAACGCGGAGGTCGGGCGGCTGCTGCTGGCACACGTGCCGTTCGAGGTCGGCCGCGAGCGGGTGCTCGAGATGGCGCGCTCGCAGTACACCGGCCCGATCGACGTGGCCGAGCCGCAGCTGGTCATCGAGCTGTAGGGGGCCTGGCCCCGCATTGCGGGGCCAGGCCCCGGTTCCCGACCTACCCCGACAGCGTGACCCGCGAGACGCCGAGCATGCCCTCGGCGGCCTTCTCCGCGGCGCGCTGCAGGCTCTCGGACATCGACGGGTTGACCGCCGCCGTCTCGGCCAGCATCTGCACCGGCAGCCGCGCGTGCACGGCCAGCGCCACCGTCGTGATCACCTCGGACGCGCGGAAGCCCACCATGGCGCCGCCCAGGATGGTGCCGTCGTCGGGGTCGGAGAGCAGCTTGATCAGGCCGTCGGTCTCGCCCTCCATGACCGCCCGCGGGTTGGCCCGGATCAGGTGCTTGGTGACGCGCACCTTCGTGCCGTCGAGCCGCGCCTGACGCTCGGAGATGCCCGCCTTGGCGATCTCGGGCCGGGTGAAGACGCACCAGGCGACGCCGGTGTAGGCGAGCGGGTCGACGGGCATCCCGAGCGCGTGCAGGGCCGCGGTGCGGCCGTGCAGCGAGGCGGTGTTGGCGAGCATGATCTGGCCGGTCACATCGCCGCAGGCGTAGATGTGGGGGACGTTCGTGCGGCAGAACTCGTCGACCGGCAGCGCGCCGCGGTCGCCGGCCTCGACCCCGGCCGACTCGAGGCCGAGTCCGGACGTGTTCGGGCGCATGCCGATGCACAGCAGCACGTGCGAGCAACCCAGCTCGCGGCCGTCCTCGAGCACGAGCCGCACCTGCTCGGGATCCTCGAGGTCGATCGCCGCGGCGCGGCCGTTCTCGACCACGTCCAGGCCGCGGCGCAGGAACACCTCCTCGAGCACCTCCGCCAGGTCGGGGTCGTCGCTCGGCAGCAGCTGGTCGCGCGAGGAGACGAGCGTGACCCGCGTCCCGCAGCGCGAGAAGAAGTCGGCGAACTCGCACCCGGTCGGGCCGGCGCCGAGCACGACCAGGTGCTCGGGAAACGCCTGCAGGTCGAACACCTGGCGGGTCGTGAGCACACGGTGGCCGTCGGGCGCGGCGAACGGCGGCACGAACGGCGACGCCCCGGTGCAGACGAGCAGCGCGTCGAACTCCAGCGTGTGGTCGAGCCCGTCCACCGTCGCCACCAGCTCGTTCGGGCCGGTCACGTGGCCGCGGCCGGGCAGCACCTGGACGTTCACGCCGTCCATGCGCTCGCGCACGCCCCGGCTCTGGTGCAGCGCGACCGCGCGGGCGCGGGCGAGTGCCCGGCGCAGGTTCACCTCGGGAAAGCCGTGCGAGAAGTCGAGCCCGTCGTCCACGGCCCGCGCCACCTCGATCACCGCGTCGGCCGTCGTCAGCAGGGTCTTCGAGGGGATGGCGTCGGTCATGGTGCAGTTCCCGCCGAGGGACATGTCCTCGACCAGGGTCACGTCGGCGCCCAGGTGCGCCGCGGTCGTGGCGGCCGCGTAGCCGGCCGGGCCGCCGCCAAGGATGACAAGCCTCATGCGCGGCATCGTAGACTCCGCGTCATGAACGAGATCGCCACCGTGCTCGACCCCGCCGCCGTCCGCGCCGGCTTCCCCTCGCTCCGGGAGGGGCGGGTGTTCCTCGACAACCCCGGCGGCACCCAGGTGCACGCATCGGTGTACGCCGCCGTCGACGACTACTACCGCGACAAGAACGCCAACCTGGGCGGGCCGTTCGCGACGTCGATCGCCTCCGACCAGGTGCTGGCGGACGCGCGCGCGGCAGCGGCCGCGTTCGTGGGCGCGCGGCCGGACGAGATCGTCTTCGGCGCGAACATGACGACGCTCACGATGCATGCGTCGCGCACGCTCCTGCGCGAGCTCGGGCCGGGCGACGAGGTGCTCGTGACCGGCCTCGACCACGACGCGAACGTCGCCCCGTGGCTGCTCGCGGCCGAGGACCGGGGCGTGGTCGTGCGCCAGGTGGGGATCGACCCCGACGTGTGCGTGATCGACCCCAACGTGTTCGCCGGCCTGCTGTCCGAGCGCACGCGCCTGGCAGCGTTCGGATGGGCGTCCAACGGCGCCGGCACCGTGAACGACGTGGCGGCGCTGTGCGCGCTCTGCCGCGAGGCGGGTGCGCTCTCGTACGTGGACGCCGTCCACTTCGCGCCGCACGGGCCGATCGACGTGATCGCGGCCGGGTGCGACTTCCTGGTCTGCTCGGCGTACAAGTTCTTCGGCCCGCACGTCGGCATCCTGTACGGCCGCGCCGAGCTGCTCGAGCGCCATCGCCCGTACAAGGTGCGGCCGGCGCCGGACGAACCGCCGCACTCGTGGGAGACCGGCACGGTCAACCTGGAGGGCATCGCCGGCACGGCCGCCGCCATCGGCTACCTGCGGGAGCTGGGGATGGAGACGGTGGCGGCCTACGAGCGCGGCCTGGCCGAACGGCTGCTGGAGGGCCTGCTCGGCATCGGCGGCGTCACCGTCTACGGGACGCACGATCTCGACCGGCGCGTCCCCACGGCGGCGTTCAACGTGGCCCGGCGCCCCCCGGCGGAGGTGTCGGCCGCGCTCGCGAAGCTGGGCATCTTCGTCTGGGACGGCAACTACTACGCCCTGGAGCTGATGCAGCGGCTGGGCCTGGAGGGATCGGGCGGCGCGGTGCGGGTCGGAGCGGTGCACTACAACACCGCCGCCGAGATCGACGCCTTCCTCGAGGCGGTCGCGGCGCTCGCACCACGCTAGAACCGGCTTGACACAGGTTCACCTGTTATGGCAAAGTCCCCGCGTGGGCCGTGGTTTCATTCTCTCCGTCCTCGTCACCTGCGCGGCGCTCGCGGGCGCAGCCCCGGCGGCCGCGCACGGGACGCACGGCACGGCGTCGGCCACGCTCACGGGCACACCGAGCCCGGTCACGGCCGGCGGCACGGTGGCCTACCAGACGACGTTCACGAACGGGATGTCGCGGTCGCTGCCAAACGCGCAGCTCGACGCCCCGGCCCCGGCCGGATTCAGCATCCTGAGCGTCGTCTCGGCCGGGTCGTGCACGACGTCGGCGACGGACGCCATGTGCTCGTTCGGCACGCTGACGACGGGCGCGACCGTCTCGGCCACCGTCATCATGAGCGTACCGTCCTCGACGGGCGCCGTGAGTTCATCGGCCACATGGACGACCAACGACGGCGACCACGACGCGGACGACCTAACCGTCGTCGCGTCGACCTCGATCTCCGTCCAGCCGCCGTCGCCGAACTCGGTCGCCGCCTACGTGCTCCCGGCCGGCGGCGAGGTCTCCACGGGCGAGACGACCAGCTCGTCGAACCCGCAGTCGACGGGGGTGGTCGTGCCCTCCACCCCGATCGGCGCCGCCACATCGATCGCCGAGGTGAACGCGGCCGGCCCGTCCGACGCGTGCGGCGCGGGCGCGAGCTGCTTCGGCCAGATCTCCGTCGTGACGGTCGCCGCGCCCACGTTCCCCGCGAACGACCCGCTGCACCTGACCTTCCTGATCGACTCGAGCGAGCTGCCGAAGAAGATGCAGAAGCACCCCGACCTCGACGACATCCCGCTGTTCCACGACGGCGTCAAGGTGCCGAACTGCACCGGCGGCCCGGGCGTCGCCTCGCCGCCGTCGTGCGTCGCCGCCCGCACGCTGATCCGGCCCAAGCACTGCAAGAAGGGCCAATTCACGGTCGAATTCGACGTGCTCTCGACCACGAACGGCCGCTGGCGGACGTAACGGTCTCGGTCAGGCGCTGACGGAGCCGAGGCCAATCTCGGCTCGCAGGTCCGCCGCGCGCTGCTCGGAGACGTCGTTGCCCTTGGCGCGGTAGAGCGCGACCGCGCGGGCGAGTCCGCGGTCGGCCGCCTGCCGATCGCCCCCGGCGGCCGCGACGCGCGCTGAGACAACGGCCGCGTCGGCGACGATGTTCGGGGCCTCCGCTCCGCGCAGGAGCTCGACGGCCGACTCGGCCGACGCCGCCGCCCGGTCGAGCCTCCCTGCGAGCAGGTGCAGCTCGGCCCGCACGCAGCGAACGAGCGCCAGCGTCTCGACGTCGTCATCCGCCGAGGCCGCCTCGGCCTTCGCGCAGGCGGCCTCGGCGGCGTCCGCCCGCCCCTGGGCGAGCAACGCCTGGGCGCGGACGGCCTCCATCGTCGAGAGCAGGTAGCGCTCACCCATCGCCTCCAGCAGCTCGCCGTCGCGGACGAGGTCGCGCTCCGCGGCGGACGGGTCGCCGGCGAGCAGCTCGACCGCGCTCGACTCGAGTGCGGTCGAGGCCGCGAGCACGCTGCCGCCGACCTCCGACAGCACGGCCCGCGCGCCCTTGTAGAGCTCGCGGGCGCGGGCGAAGTCCCCGCGCATCGCCTCGAGCTGGGCCGACCCGCACAGGGCCAGGCCGCGGGTGCGGTGATCGCCGCCGGCGCGGCGCTCGATCTCGCGCAGGCGCTCGATCGCCTCGGAGACGGGCATCGGCCCCTGCACGCAGGCGATCGTGTACGCCCCCATGTTGCGGCGCTCGTTCAGCGTCGCTCCCGCCTGGTGGGCACAGTCGATCGCGCGCTCGACCGCCTCGGTGGCGGCGCCGTAGCGCAGCGCGGTGGCGTGCACGGAGCCGATGATGCGCCAGGCCTTGGCCAGCCCGAGCAGGTCGCCGACGAGCTCGAACACGGGGATGGCCCGCTCGGCCTCGCGCAGCGCCCGCCGTCCCCACGCGCCCTCGTGGGCGTGCAGCTGCACGAGCATGAGGCCGAGCCCGGCCTCCGCGCGCAGGCGGTGGTCGCCGAGCGTCTCGGCCGCCGACATCGCCTCCCGGCAGACAGCCTCCGACGGGGCGAACTCGCCGACGTCCATCAGCGCCTCGGCCAGATCGGGCAGGAGTGCCAGCCGGTCGCCGTCGAGGGCCGGCATCAGGTCCACCGCCCGGCGCAGCAGCGCGGCCGCCGCGGGCATGTCGCCGCGCGCGAACGCCCGCTGGCCGGCGCCCGCGAGCCGCTCCCCGGCGCGCCGGCCGAGGTCGCGGCCGTGGTCGTCCAGCGGCCCGAGCTCGGCCAGGTAGGCGTGCGCCTGCTCGAGGTGGTAGGCGGTGATCTCGATGTACTCCGCCGCCCGCTCGCCGTTGACGGCGTCGGCCCAGGCGACGAACCGTTCGTGCAGCTGCGCGCGGGTGCGCTTCAGCAGCCGCCGGTAGACCGCGTCGCGGACGAGGATGTGCTCGAACTGGTAGGCGTCGTCGTCGCCCATCACCGCTGCGTGAGCGCGGATGAACCGGCGCCGCTCGACCTCGGCCAGGCGGGCCGGGACGCCCGCCCGGTCGGCGTCGGGGACGAGTTCGGTCACGGCCGCCGCGGGGAAGACCAGCCCCACCACGGCGGCGGGCTCGAGCACCGCCCGCTCGGCCTGCGCCAGCCGGTCGAGGCGGGCGGCGAGCAGCGCCAGGATGGTGGGCGGCACGTCCTCCCCGGAGTCGGCGCCGGCCTCGTCCAGCATGGCCGCCATCTGCTCGACGAAGAGCGGATTGCCGTCGGCCGCCGCCACGATCCGCTCGACGGTCGCCGGGTCGGCGACCCGTCCGTCGAGCAGCCGCTCGGCCATCGATCGCGCCGCGGCGGACGGCAGCCGGTCGAGCACGATCCGCGTCCCTGCGGCGCATGCATCCGGCCTGTCGAGCACCTCGGGCCGGGCCGTGCACACGATCAGGCAGGGCCGCCGCATCGCCTCCGCCAGGTGGTCGAGCAGGTCGAGCAGGGTGCGCTCCGCCCAGTGCGTGTCGTCGACGACGGCGACCAGCGGACGGTCGACCGCGAGCGTCTCGAACAGCCGCCGCACACCCCAGAACGTCTCCTCGACGGTGTGCACCGACGCGGCCAGGCCGATCGCCGCCGCCACCCGGTCGGCCACGCCGGCGTCGCCGCCGGAGAGCTCGGTCACGAGCGCCATCGCGCGGGCGGGCGGATCGTCCTCGGCGATCCCCGCCGCCGCCCGCACCGCCTCGGCCAGCGGCCAGAACGTGATCCCCTCGCCGTACGGCAGGCAGCGGCCGCCGACGACCGCGGCCCCGTCGCCGAGCTCGCCGGTCAGCTCGCGCAGCAGCCTCGACTTGCCGACGCCGGCCTCGCCGATCACCGTCACGACGCGGGCCGACCCGCCCGCCACCGCCGCTTCCAGCTCGGCGCGCAGCCGCCCCAGCTCCGCGTCGCGGCCGACGAACGGCGAGACGACCACGCGCTTCTCGGTCGCGAGGCCGATCAGGCGGAACGCCGGCACGCGCTCGGACTTGCCCTTCAGCTCGAGCGGCTCGACGGGCTCCGCGGAAACGGCGTCGCGGACGAGCGCATGGGTGAGCGCACCGAGCAGCGTCTCCATGGCGGGCGCGGCCTGCTCGAGCCGGGCGGCCACGTTCACGGCGTCTCCGGTCGCCAGCCGCTGGTTGCCGGCCGACTCGTCGGTCACCACCTCGCCGGTGTTCAGACCCGTCCGGTTGGCCATCGTGACGCCGTAGTCGCGCTCGAGCTCCACGTTCAGGGCGTCGAGCCCGGCGCGCATGTCGAGCGCCGCCCGCACGGCCCGCAGGGCGTCGTCCTCATGCGCCTGCGGGAGCCCGAACACCGCCATGACAGCGTCGCCGATGAACTTCTCGACCGTGCCGCCGTGGCGCTCCACCGCCGCCCGCATCACGGTGAAGTAGCGCCCCATCACCTCGCGCAGCGACTCGGGGTCGAGCCGCTCGCCGAGCGCGGTCGAGCCGGCGACGTCGCTGAAGAGGATCGTCACCGTCCTTCGCACCTCGACCGGCGCCTGCTCCCGCAGCGGCGTGCCGCAGAACCCGCACAGGCGGAACCGGGGCGGGTTCTCCTCGCCGCAGGCGGGGCAGACGAGCATGGCTCAGTCTAGGAGGCGGCGGCGGCGATCCATTCGCCGAAGTCGTGCGCACCGCCGGACGGCACCGCGCCGATGCAGAGGACGCGCGTGCCCGGCTCGAGCGGCCGGAAGGAGCGCGGAACCGACGGGTCGGGCGCAGCCACGACCGTGCCCGGGCCGGCCTCGGCCACGTCGCCGCCGAGCGTGAACTCGATCCGGCCCGCGACGACGACGTACACCTCCTGCTGGCCGGAGTCGGACTCGTCGTGCGCGGTGTCGATCGCCTCGCCGGGGTCGCACACCATCGCGTTGACGCCGAACGCGGAGAGGCCGAGGGGCGTGTTGAGCGCCTGCCAGCGGCCGTAGCTCGTGGTGGTCACGGGCGCGTCGGCGAGGTCGAGGATGGGCATGGCGGGTCCTTTCGATCGGTCAGTCGAACAGGGTCAGCTCGGGAACGGCCTCGCCCTTCAGCACGTCGTAGTCGACGGCCGCGAAGGCGAAGCCGCGGGCCTCGCACATGACGCGGGCCTGGGGCGCGATCTCGGGCGCGACCAGGATCCCGCGGCAGGGGGCGTGGGCGGGGTCGAGGTCGACCCGCTCGCAGTAGCGGGTGAGCTGCTCGACGTGGGCGGCGACGGCACGCACGCGTTTCACCTCGACGACGACGGTGCGGCCGCCAGCGTCGCGGCAGAAGAGGTCGACCGGGCCCACGTCGGTGAAGCGCTCGCGCGAGATCACCCGCAGCCCCGGCTCGATCAGCTCGGGCGCGCGCTCGAGCAGGACGTGCATCTGCCGCTCCGCGCCGTCGCGCTCGAGCACCGCGTCGTCGACCAGCTCGTGGCCGGAGTCCTCGTGCACCTCCTGCAGGACGATCACCAGCGACTCGTCGGACGCCGCCCGGTAGACGCGGATGACGTCGCCCTCCTGCCGCACCGAGGTCGGCCCCGCCATGTAGTTGAGCGGCTTGAACCCACTGTCGGTGTGCACGCACAGGCTGCCGTCGTCCTTGAAGAGGATCACGCGGTCGCCCGCGCCGAGGCGGGTCGTGGCGCGGCCGTGGTAGGCGATCTCGCAGCGGGCGACGAGGATGCGCACGATGGAGAGCCTACGCGCCGGCGCGGGTGATCCGCAGCCGGTTGGTGCCGACCGTTCACGGCGGCCGCCGACGTGCGTGTTAACCGCACGCCGCGATCCGCGCAGTCCCCGATGCCCGCACGGCGCCGGCGTGCGACGCTTTCGGTACCACCGAAAGGAGGCCAGAGGTGTTCCTGACACGGAAGGATCTGGCCGGGACGGCCGTCGCGACACTGGTCGTGCTGGTCTACGCCGCAAACGTCCAGGACTGGTGGTATCTGGGCAGCAACCGCTGGGCTGCGGTCACGATGCTCGCGATCGGCGCGATCGGCTGCACGGTCGGGGCGCGGGTTGTCGGGGAGAAGCCGACCGCGCCGGCGATGATGGTGCTCGGGTCGCTCGGCGTGGCGGCGTTCGTGCTCGCGGTCGTCGCGATCGTCTCGGCGACGGAGTGGGCGCTGGTTGCGCTCACGACCCTGCTCGTCGCACTGTGGGCGGGTACCACGCTGCGACACGCCGCGGTACCGCCGCGGCCAATCAACGGAGGTTCGATATGAGAGCCACGGTGCTCATCGGCGCGGCGGCGGTCGGCGTCGCGATCGTCGGCCGGCGGTTCGCGCGCGGCTGCGCGAATGTCGACTTCGAGCGGAGGGTCGAGCGTATGCCGACGAGGTCCCCGCGCCGGTGGATGGTCGAGAACATCCGCGCGATCCGCAACGACACCGGGCGGATCCTGGACTTGCTCGAACGTGAGCGTGCGGACGCTCCCGGCCAGTCGGCCCGCACGGCGTCGTAGGACGCCGCGGCCGGCTACGCCCGCAGGACGCGGTCGAACAGCTCGAGCAGCCGCATCCAGTGGCGCTCGGACGCGGATTCGTCGTACGCAGGCGTGTCGGTCTGCGTCCACCCGTGGGCGGCACCGACGTAGAGCTCGGCCGTGTGGCGAACGTGCGCCTCGGCGAGCGCCTGCGTCAGGCGCGCCATCTGCTCCGGCGGCATCGATCCGTCGTTGTCGGCGTGGCCGATGTAGAGCTCGCCGGCGGCGCGCACGGCCGCCAGGTGCGGAGAGTCGTCCTCGCCGGTGGCAAGTCCGCCGCCGTGGAAGCTCGCAGCCGCCGACACGGCGTCGGCGAACTCGCCCGCCATGCGCAGCGAGAGCCGCCCGCCCATGCAGTAGCCGACCGTGCCGAACGGCGCCTCGAGGACGTCGGGATGACCGCGCAGGAAGGCGAGCCAGGCTTCGCCGTCGCGGATGGCGGCCTCGGGGGTCAGGAGCGCCATCATCGGCCGCAGCTCGGCGAACAGCGACGAGCGGTCGTCGGAGCGCAGCCGTGCCTCGAGGTCGACCACGACCGGCCCCCGGCGGCTGCGGTAGAAGACGTTCGGGACGAACACGCAGTAGCCGTGCGCGGCCAGCCGCTCGGCGTGCGCCTCGAGGGCCGGGCGGAGCCCGTACGCGTCCATGTAGAGCAGGACGGCGGGATGCGGGCCGCCCTCGGCGGGACGGGTGAGGACGGCGTCGGCCGTTCCCTCCGCCGCCGGGACGTCGGCGTGCTCGGAGCGAAGCTGCACGGCCACGCGGCGAGTGTCGCACACGCGCCCGCCCGGCCGCCGCACCCCCTACGATACGCGCCATGTTCCAGAAGACGACCCTCCCCAACGGGCTGCGCGTGGTCACCGCGCCCATGCCCGCCGCGAAGTCCGTGGCCGTGATGGTGATGCTGGCCGCGGGCAGCCGCTACGAGACGGCGCCCACCAACGGCATCGCCCACTTCGCCGAGCACATGTTCTTCAAGGGCACCGAGAAGCGCCCGACCGCGAAGGACATCTCGGCCGAGGTCGACGGCATCGGCGGCGAGTTCAACGCGTTCACGAGCAAGGAGTACACCGGCTACTACATCAAGTGCGCAGCCGAGCACCGCACGCTCGCACTGGACGTCCTGGCCGACCAGCTCCTGCATTCGAAGTTCGACGCGGACGAGGTCGAGCGCGAGAAGGGCGTCATCATCGAGGAGCTGAACATGTACGTCGACACGCCCCGCGACCACGTCGACAGCGTGTACGACCAGCTGCTCTTCGGCGATCAGCCGCTGGGCTGGGACATCATCGGGACGAAGGAGACGATCCGGGCCGCCGGGCGCCAGACCTTCCTGGACTACCTCGGCGCCTGGTACGTGCCGCAGCGGATGGTGGTCGGCGCCGCCGGCGCCGTCGACGGCGAGTTCCTGGGCGAGGTCGAGGCCCAGTTCGGGGGCCTCGAAGACCGCACCTCCGGGTCTGCCCCTGCGACCGATGTCGACCAGACCGCGCCGCGGGTGAAGCTCGAGACGCGCGATTCCGACCAGGCGCACCTGCGGCTCGGGGTGCGCGGCCTGCCCACCACCCATCCCGACCGCTACGTGATGCAGGTGATGGGCTCGATCCTCGGCGGCGGCATGTCCTCACGGCTGTTCACCGAGGTGCGCGAGCGGCTCGGGCTGGCCTACTACGTCTTCTGCCACCACCAGTCCTACGACGACGCCGGCACGCTCTTCTCGCAGTCGGGCGTCGACGTGAACCGGATCGATCTCGCCGTGCAGACGATCCTGCGCGAGTTCGGGAAGCTCGTCCACGAGCCCGTCGACGCCGCCGAGCTGCAGCGCACGAAGAACTACCTCAAGGGGCGCATGGTGCTGCAGCTGGAGGATCCCCGCGGCCTGCTCACGTTCGGCCTGCGCCGCGAGGTGCTCGAGAGCCGGCTGGCCGAGCCGGAGGAGATCTTCGCCGGCATCGACGCGGTCACGGCGGGCGACATCCAGCGCCTGGCGGGCGAGGTGATCCGTGACGACGGCCTGAACTTCGGACTCGTCGGGCCCTTCGACGACGACGCCCGCTTCCTCGAGCTGCTGTCGGTGTGACGCCGGACGGCCTGCGGCTCTACGCGATCCCGTACTCGACGAACGTCGAGCGCGTCGCGCTGGCGCTCGGGCACAAGGGCGTCACGGCCGAGGTGGTCATGTGCGACCCGTCCGACCGCTCGCAGATCCGCGAGGCAAGCGGCCAGGACCTCGTCCCCGTGCTGGACGACGGCGGCTTCGCGGTCGCCGACTCGACCCGGATCATCGAGCACCTCGAGCGGCGCTTCCCCGACCCACCGCTGTACCCGGCCGAGGGCGCGCGCCGGGCCGAGGTCGAGGTGTTCATCGACTGGTTCAACCGCGTGTGGAAGGTGCCGCCCAACGCAATCGAGGCGGAGCTGTCGGGCCCGGAGCCGGATCACGTGCGCATCGCCGCGCTCGAGCACGAGCTGCGCTCGACCCTGGATGTGTTCGAGGCCCTCCTCGACGGACGCACCTACCTCATGTCGGATGCGCTCTCGGCCGCCGACTGCACCGCGTTCCCGTTCCTGAAGTACGGACTGTGGATCCAGCCGGGGGACGACGAGCGCTTCCACCGCATCCTCGCCGGCAACCTCGCGCTCGACGGCGGGTATCCGCGGGTCGAGGACTGGGTGCGGCGCATGGCCGAGCACCCCAGGCTCGACGGCGTGATCACCTACAACGGCTAGGGGTGCACCTCGAGGTCGTACGGGAAGTCGGTCAGCACCTCGCAGCCGCCGTCGCGCACGACGGCGATGTCCTCCAGCCGCACGCCGCCGAAGCCCTTCCGGTAGACGCCGGGCTCGATCGTGACGATGTCGCCGGGGAGCAGGTCGTCGCCGGAGAGGCCCAGGTTCGGCGCCTCGTGCACCTCGACGCCGACGCCGTGGCCGAGGCCGTGGAAGAAGTCCTCGTCGAGCCGTTCCCCCTCGGCCAGGCCGCGGGTGGTGCGGTAGCCGCCGGCCTCGATCACGTCGCAGGCGGCCTCCCAGACGGCCGCGCCGTTCACGCCCGCGGCGATCCGCTCCTCGCTCGCGCGCAGCGCGTCGTGGACCACCCCGTGCATGTGCCGCAGCTGCTCCGGCGCGTCGCCGAAGCAGAACGTCCGCGTCATGTCCGAGTGGTAGCGGCTGGCGATGTGGCGCGGGAAGATGTCGACGATGATCGACTCACCCGGCCGGATCGGCCCCCGGCCGCGCTCGTGCACGTTCGCGCCCGTCGGCCCGTTGCCGACCAGCGGCCGCTCGCCCTCGCACCCGTGCTCGCGCAGGACGCGCTCGATCTCGTCGGTCAGCCACTCGGCCGTCAGCGTCTCGCCTGCGAAGACGAGTCCCTCGCCGCCCGGCGACGAGCCGCCCAGCACCTCGACGACGCGGGCGAATGCGGCCTCGATTCCGCGCTGGGCGAGGCGGATGCCCGCCAGCGCCCGGTCGTCCTTCACGCGCCGCCGAAGCTCGTAGTCCACCCGGTCGGCCGTGACCGCGACGCCGTGCCCCCGCAGGTAGTCGGCCAGCTCGACGGGGAAGCTGGGCGGCACGGCCACGGCGTCCACCGACAGGCGCGCGAGCGCCCGCCGGACGACCTCGAGCTCCGCCTCCTGATAGCGCATGCCGCCCTTCACCAGCTCGCGCGACCCGAGCTCGGATCCGGTCCACACCTCCGTCGCGGTCGAGGTGCGGCGGGCCACGTCGGCCTCGAGCTCGGACGTGACGATGATCCGCTTGCCGTCGGTCTCGATGTAGGCGAAGGGGTCACCGATGGTGATCCCGGTGGCGACGAACAGGTCGGGATCGCGGACGGAATCGGCGAAGATGAGGTGAGAGGTGGGCATGTCCGGCAACGTACCACGCCCTCGCAGAGCCGCTGGTAGCGTTCGGACGTGCCTTCCGACCACTTCGACGAGCTCCTGCGCCGGCAGCTCGATCGCGTCGCCGCCCTGCAGCCCGCGGGAATGCGGGTCTGGGATGCGCACACGCATCTGGGGGTCGACGAGGACGGCTTCACGCTCACGCCCGAGGAGCTCATGCAGACGATGCGCGAGCAGGGCATCGAGCGGGCGTTCACGTTCCCGCTGAACGACCCCGAGCGGCGCCCCGCCTACCGCGTGCCCAACGACCGGGTGCTGGCATGGGCGGCGGCGTCCGGCGGGATGCTGGTGCCGTTCTGCCGCCTGGACATGACCGAGCGGCCGGTCGAGGAGGCCGAGCGCGCCCTCGACGCCGGCGCCCGCGGCATCAAGCTGCACCCCCGCGCGCAGGCGTTCGACTTCGGCGAGAAGATGCTCGACCCCGTGTTCCGCGTCGCCGCCGAGCGGCGCGTCCCGGTGCTGATCCACGCCGGCCGCGGACTGCCCGCGATCGCCGAGGACCTGCGGCATCTGGTCGAGAACCACCCCGAGGCCCAGCTGATCCTGGCGCACGCCGCGATCGCCGACCTCGAGCACATCGCGCGAACGCTGGTGAACCATCCCAACGTGCTGTACGACACCTCGGTGTGGAGCACGACCGATCTGCGCACGCTGTTCGCCTCGGCCTCGCCGGAGCAGATCGCGTTCGCGAGCGACATGCCCTACGGCATGCCCGGCACCGCCGGGCTGGCGCTGACGCTCGTCGCCCGCCGGGCGGGATCGACCGACGATCAGATGCGGGCGATGTTCTGGGGCAACGCCGAGCGCGCGGCCCGGGGCGAGCCCGCGCCGGCGCTGACGCCGCCCCTGCTCGACCGCGACCGCACCGTGCCCCTCCAACGGCTGCGCATCCACGACTACCTCGTGATGACCCAGACGCTGATGTGGTCGCGGGCGGGCGACCGTCCGGGCGCGATCGGTCTGGCCCTGCGGGCCTGCGACACCGACGGCGCGAACGAGCTGGCCGAGGTGGCCGAGCTGCTCGAGGCCGTACAGGAGATCTGGAACACGGGCCTGGAGATGGACGACGAGGCATCCGGGTGGGTCTACACGCGTCAGGCGATGCGGCTGCTGCAGATCGCCGACGCGCTCGTCCAGGACGTGTGATCGCGGGCATCGTGCTGGCGGCGGGCGAGGGCCGGCGCTACGGCGGGCTCAAGCAGCTGCACCCCGTGGACGGACAGCCGATGCTCGAGCGCGTCCTGCAGCGGATGCAGGCGGCCGGTCCCGACCGACGGCTCGTCGTGCTCGGCTCGCGTGCGGGCACGATCCTCGAGCGGATCGACCTGCACGGCGCCGAGCCAGTCGTGTGCGACCGCTGGGACGACGGCCAGGCCGCCTCGCTGCACACCGCGCTCGCGGCGCTGCCCGCCGACGTCCAATGGGCGCTCGTCGTCCTCGGGGACGGGCCGAACCTGGACGTCGAGGCGCTGCGGCGCATGACCGCGGCCGCCGACCGCGCGGGCGAGCGGGTCCTGGCCGCCGACTACGGCGACGGCCGCTCGCATCCGGTGCTCATCCCCCGCGCGCTGTGGGGCGAGATCCCCGCCCGCGGCGATCGCCCCGTGCGCGGCATGGACGCGGAGCTGGTGGACTGCCGCAGCCTCGAGTCACCCGGCGACGTGGACTACGCCTGATGTGCGCAGCGCCGGCGCAGGCGCTCGACGAACCCGACCGGGACCGGCTCCTCGGAGCAGCACTCGTGCACGACCGATCGCAGGCTGCGCTCGAACACGTAGCGGTCGTTGCAGTAGCTGCACTCGCCCAGGTGCCGCTCGACGCTCGCGGCCTCGTCCGGGGTCAGCACCCGGTCGAGGTAGGGCTGGAGCATGCTCTCGGCCCCGCGGCACGGATCGGCGCTCACGCCGCCCCCTCCTTCGCCGTGGCGTCGGCCAGGGCCCGCTTCAGCGCCCGCCGGCCGCGGTAGAGCCGCGACATCACGGTCCCGATGGGGATGCCCAGGATCTCGGCCGCGTCGGCGTAGCTGAAGTCGCCGACGTCCACCAGCACGACCACCTCGCGGAACGTCGGCGGCAGGTCGCCGAGCGCGGACACGATCGCGGTGCCCGACAGCCGCGCCAGCACCTCGTCCTGCGGCAGCGGCCCGGACTGGGCCAGCCGGTTGTACAGGTAGTAGTCGCCGTCGTCGTCCAGCGGCTCCTGCACGGGCCGGCGGCTCTGGCGGCGGAGCTCGTCGAGATTTGCGTTGCGCATGATCGTTGCGAGCCACGCAGCCAGGTTCGTGCCCGGCCGGTAGGAGCGCCAGGCGCGGAAGGCGCGCAGGTACGTCTCTTGGACGAGGTCCTCGGCGGCCTGACGGCCGCCGGTCAGCCGCACGGCGATGCGGTACAGGTGCTCGGCGTGGGTGAGCGCCTCGTCCTCGAACCGCGCTCGGTCGCGAGCCTCCGCGGCGGCGACGGCGCCGGGTTCGGATTCGGACGAGGCCATCTCCGCGAGCGTAGCAGTCATGAGCAGCATGCCTCCTGGATAACGCGCGGCGGGCGGGACGCATTCCCGAACCGGGTTTTAGTCACTTGAGCTAATATGCCGCGGGATGAGCTCCGACGCACCCGTCCGCACCGACGTGCTCGTGCTTGGAGCCGGCCTCGCCGGGCTGTACGGGGCGCTGCGGGCGGCCGCGCTCGGCGCCCGCGTGATCCTGGTGACGAAGGGCTCGCTGCAGGCCTCGAACTCCTACCTGGCCCAGGGCGGCGTGGCCGCGGCGACCGGCGCCGGCGACTCGCCGGCGGATCACGCCGCCGACACGATCGCCGCCGGCCGCGGCCTGTGCGACCCGGCTGCCGTCGACGTGCTCGTCACCGACGGCCCGCGCCGGATCGCCGACCTCGAGCGGCTGGGCGTGCGCTTCGACCGCGGCCGGGACGGGGACTACCTGCTCGGCCGTGAGGGCGGCCACGGCCGCCGCCGCATCCTCCACGCCGGCGGCGCGGCGACGGGCGCCGCGATCGCCGAGGCGCTGATCGCGCGCGTGCGCAGCGACCCGCGCATCGGCGTCATGCAGAACACGGCCGCGATCGGCCTGGCCGGGGACGGCGCCGGGTGCGCGGGCGCGTGGGTGCTCGGGCACGACGAGCTGCGCCTGGTCGGCGCGCGCATGACGCTGCTCGCGACCGGCGGCGCCTGCGCGCTCTTCGCGCGGACGACGAACCCGCCCGGCGCGACCGGCGACGGCATCGCCCTCGCCCACCGTGCCGGCGCCGAGGTGCGCGACATGGAGTTCGTGCAGTTCCACCCGACGGCGCTTGCCGGCGGCGGGCGCGCGTTCCTGATCTCCGAGGCGGTGCGCGGAGAGGGCGCGTGGCTCGTCGACGGCGCCGGGCGGCGGTTCATGGCCGACCTCGACCCCGCCGCGGAGCTGGCGCCGCGCGACGTGGTCACACAGGCGGTGCAGGGACTGATCGACTCCGGGGGCAGCGTCAGCCTCAGCCTCCGCCACCTGGACGGAGCGCGCGTCAGGCGCCACTTCCCCAACCTCGTGGCGGGCTGCGCCGAGGCCGGCCTCGACCTCACCCGCGACCCCATCCCGGTCGCGCCGGCCGCGCACTACCTGATGGGCGGGGTCGCCACCGACCTGCACGCGGCGACCACCATTCCCGGCCTCTACGCCGGCGGCGAGTGCGCGGCGACCGGTGTCCACGGCGCCAACCGGCTGGCGTCGAACTCGCTGCTCGAGTGCTTCGTCTTCGCCCACCGCGCCGTCGAGCACGGCCTGGCCGGCGACCCGCGCGCCGAGGCCGGGCCGCCGCCGGAGCGCCCGCATGCGCGGGCGCCGATCGCCGAGCTGCGCCGGCGGATGTGGGTCGGCGCAGGCCCGGTCCGCGACGACAGCGGCCTCGGCAGGCTGGCCGGCTGGCTGGCGGACCAGCCCGCCTCGAACCCGGTGCTCGTCGCAGATCTGATCGCCGCCGCCGCCCGCAGGCGCACCGAGAGCCGTGGCGGCCACCTGCGCCGCGACTTCCCCGCCATCGACCCCACCCAGTCCAGGAGCACGCCATGCCCACCGCTGCACTCGACGGTGTGATCGACGCCGCACTGGCCGAGGACGCCGGCCGCGGCGACCCCACGACCGAGGCGACCGTCCCGGCCGGCATGCGCGCGGTGGCGGCCGTCGTCCTGCGCGAGCCAGGCGTCGTCTGCGGCCTCGACCTGGCGTTCGAGGTGATGCGCCGGCTCGACCCCGACGCCACGATGGAACGGCTCGCCGGCGACGGCGACGCCGTGGCGGCGACGCCGGCCACGGTCGCCCGCATCGAGGCGTCCGCCCGGGCGATCCTGACCGCGGAGCGAACCGCCCTGAACGTGCTCCAGCGGCTCTCGGGCATCGCCACGTCCACCCGCCGCTACGTCGACGCCGTCGCCGGCACCCACGCCGAGATCCTCGACACCCGCAAGACGGCGCCGGGGCTGCGCCGGCTCGACAAGCTCGCGGTCGCCTGCGGCGGTGGCACGAATCACCGCGCGGATCTCGCCGCCGCCGTGCTGATCAAGGACAACCACGTCGCGCTCGCAGGCGGCGTCCATGCCGCCGTTGCCGCCGCCAGGGCCGCCCGTCCCGACCTGCACGTCCAGGCCGAGGCCGACACGCTCGAGCAGCTCGACGAAGCGCTCGCCGCCGGCGCCGACAGCGTCCTCCTGGACAACATGTCGCTGCCGGAGCTGCGAGCGGCCGTCACCCGGGCCGGCGGCCGCACCCGGCTCGAAGCGTCCGGCGGCATCACCCTCGACACCGTTCGCGCGATCGCCGAGACCGGCGTGGACGCGATCTCCGTCGGCGCCCTCACCCACTCGGTGAAGGCGCTCGACATCAGCCTGGAGGTGCACCCGTGCCAACCCTGACCGACGCCGACGTCGCCGAGCTGCAGGCGCAGGTGCGCGCCCTCGCGTCCGAGCGAAACGCCGTCATCCTCGCGCACAACTATCAAGTTCCCGAGGTGCAGGACGTCGCCGACCTCGTGGGCGACTCGCTCGGCCTCTCGCAGGCGGCCGCGGCCACCGAGGCCGACGTGATCGCCTTCTGCGGTGTCCACTTCATGGCCGAGACGGCGGCGATCCTCTCGCCGCAGCGAACGGTCCTGATCCCCGACCTCGAGGCCGGCTGCTCGCTGGCCGCGACGATCGACGCCGAGGCGCTGCGGGACTGGAAGGCCCAGAACCCCGGCGCGGTCGTCGTGAGCTATGTGAACACGACGGCCGAGGTGAAGGCCGAGAGCGACTACTGCTGCACGTCGGGCAACGCCCGGGCCGTGATCGAGGCCGTCCCGGCCGACCGCGACATCCTCTTCCTGCCCGACATGTTCCTCGGTGCCTACCTGGAACGGATCACGGGCCGCCGGATGAAGGTGTGGCCCGGGGAGTGCCACGTCCACGCGGGGATCCGCAGCGACGACGTCGCACGGATGCTCGACGACCGCCCGGGGGCCGACCTGCTGATCCACCCCGAGTGCGGCTGCGCCAGCCAGTGCATGTACGCCGCCTCCGAGGACGCGCGCATCGCGCGGCGCGCCACGGTGCTCTCGACCGAGGGGATGGTGAACCACGTCACCCGCTCCGACCGCCGCGAGTTCGTCGTCGCCACCGAGACCGGCATCCTCCACCGTTTGCAGCGCGAGGCGCCCGACCGGCGCTTCTACGCGATGTCGGAGCGGGCAGTGTGCCGCTACATGAAGATGATCACCCTGCCGAAGCTGCGCGACGCGCTGCGAGACATGCGCCACGTCGTCACGGTCGATCCCGAGACCGCCGCCCGTGCCCGCGGCGCCATCCAGCGGATGGTCGAGATCGTCTGACCGGGAACGTGCTGATCCTCGTGCCGACAGTCCTCGAGTCCGAGCTCCTTTTCCCCCACGGCCCGCCGGCCCGGCTGGCCGTGTGCGGATTCGGGCTCGCGGCCGCCGGGGCGGGCGCGTCGCATGCCATCGCCGCATACCCGGGCGCCGCGTCCGACGGCGTCGTGCTCGTGGGCGCGGCGGGCACCTACGACCCTGATCGCCACCCTGTCGGCTCGGCCGTCATCGCCGGCGCGATCGCGTGTGACGGAATCGGCGCCGGGTCGGGGCGCGACCACCGCTCCGCCGCCGAGCTCGGCTTCGCGGAGGCCGACCGCATCGAGCTCGGCGCCGGACCCGACCTGCTCTCGGTCGCGGCGGCATCCGGCTCGCCGGCGGACGCCGCCGCCCGGCGGACGCGCCACCCGCACGCCGCCGGCGAGGAGATGGAGGGATTCGCCGTCGCGCTGGCCGCGCGCCTGCACGGCGTCGGCCTCACCATCGTGCGCGGCTTCTCCAACGTCGCCGGCGACCGCGACCGCTCCGCCTGGCGGATGGACGAGGCGCTGCGCCGAGCCGCCGCGCTGGTGACGGAGGGGCACCGATGAGGCTGCGGCTGGGACTCTCGACCTGCCCGAACGACACCTTCGCGTTCCACGCCATCCTGGAGCGGCGGATCGACCTGCGCGGACTCGAGTTCGACGTGGAGCTCCTGGACGTGCAGCAGCTGAACGACGGGCTCTTCGCCGGGCGCTACGACGTGAGCAAGGCCAGCTTCTACGCGGCGCTGCTGCTCGCCGGCGACTACGGCGTCGTCCGGGCGGGCGCGGCACTCGGGTTCGGCGTGGGGCCGCTGATCGTCGCCGCGCGCCCCGGCGTCGTGCCGGCGGCGGACGCGCGCGTGATCTGCCCGGGTGAGACCACGACCGCAACCCTGCTCTATCGCTCGCTGCACCCGGGCATGGGAACGATCCACCACGCGGTCTTCTCCGATATCGGGGCGGCCCTGCGGCGCGGCGACGCTGACCTGGGCGTGCTCATCCACGAGGGTCGGCTCACGTACGAGCGCGACGGGCTGACGCTCGTCGAGGATCTGGGCGAGTCGTTCGAGCGGGTGGCGCAGGCGCCGGTGCCCCTGGGCGGCATCCTCGCCCGCCTGGCCCTGCCCGACGACGTCGTCGACCGGTTCACCGCCGTGCTGCGCGACTCGATCGCCTATGCCTGGGCGCACCCCGACGACGTGCTGCCGACGATCCGCGCGCACGCGCAGGAGTTGGGCGAGGACGTGATCTGGCCCTACGTCCGCCTCTACGTCACCGAGCACACGGTCGACCTCGGGGACGACGGCGAGCGGGCTCTGCGCACGCTGGACCGCACCGCAGCGGCGGCCGGCGCCGTCCCTCCGGGCACCCCGCAGCTGCGCATCCTCGGCGGTGCGATCGCCGTACCACGGCCGTAGATCCGTGTTGCGCGCGACTAACGAGAGAGTTTGATGGACCTCAATGTGGCCGCGCGGCCCGCGGGGCGTGCCCGAAGAACCAGCGCTCGAGCGGGACGAGCAGCTCGCTCTCGCTGAACGGCTCCGGCTCCTGCGGGTTGCCCTCCTCGGCCGACACGTCGAGGTCGGCGTCGAGCGCGGCGTTGGCCGCCTCGACGGCATCGCCCATCTCGTAGCCCTCGAAGATGTAGTCGTCCGCGCGCACGAGACCGTCCGTCCGCTGCGCCAGATCGACGGCCCTGCCCACCGCCCAGAGTGCCCCCGGCTTGCGTTCGATCCAGATCGTCACGACCTCGGCCGAGCCGTCGTCGCTCACGCCCCGGATCGACCGTTCCGCAAACCACTGTGTGCCACTGCCGTTGTGCTGCATCTTGCCGCGCCTCCGTCTCGTCGCCCGGTCCACAGTCTACGGCGGGGTCGGTCGAGCCGCCAGACCGGCCGGGAGTATGATCGCGGCGATGCGAGCGTCGGCGGCCGCCTTCGTGCACGATGTCGTGCGACCCGCGGTCGGCGAGTGGGAGCGGGCCGGGGTCTACCCCCGGGCGGCCGTCGCGGCGTCCGGGCTGACCGGCCTGTTCAGCCCGGTCGAGCACGGCGGGTCGGCCCTCGGGTACGCGGCGGGGATGGAGGTCTTCGAGGAGCTCGGGCGGGGCGACGCGGCGCTCGCCTTCTCGCTCTCGATGCACAACGCCGTGGCGGCCGTCGTGTGCGGCGGACCGACCAGCCTCGCCGGGGGCTGGGCGCGGCGGCTCGTCGCCGGCGAGGCGCTCGGCGGGTTCTCGCTCACCGAGCCGCACGCCGGCTCCGACGCGACGGCCATCACGACCCTGGCCACCGAGACCCCCGCCGGGTGGACCGTCACCGGCCGCAAGGCATGGGTGTCCCTCGCGGGCGAGGCCGACCTGTTCCTGGTCGTGTGCAAGACGGCCCGGGAGCCGGGGCACGGCGACATCGCGGTCGTGGCGGTCGATGCGGCGGCGCCCGGGGTCAGCTTCCCCGCACGCTACCGCACCCCGTACGCGAGCTTCCTGCCGATCGGCGAGATGCTGCTCGAGGACGCCCCGGCAACCCTCGTGGCTCCGGCCGGCCAGGGCATGCGGGCCGCGCTCGGCGCGATCGACGTCGCCCGCTGCGACATCGCCGCGATCGCGTGCGGGCTGCACGCGGAGGCGCTGGACGTCGCGCTGCGCCACACTCGCGCCCGGCGGGCATTCGGTGCCCCGCTGCTCGAGCTCGACACCATGCGCTTCGCCCTCGCCGACGTGCTCACCGACCTCGAGGCCGGACGCCTCCTGACCCAGCGCGCAGCCGGTCTCCTGGGAACGCCGGCCGGGACCGCTGCGACCGCGCACGCGAAGCGGTTCTGCCCCGACGCCGCCCTCCGTGCCGCGATCGCCTGCAGCGAGGCGCTCGGCGCATACGGGTGGCTCGAGGACACGCCGCTGCCGCGCTTCCAGAGCTACGCCAAGATGCTGCAGGTGGTCGACGGGACGGCCGAGATCCAGCGGCTCGTGATCGGACGCGAGCTCGCCCGGATGGCGGCGGCGGCGGACGGCTAGCGAGAGGCGCTAGTTCGCGAAGTCCTCGGGCGAGACGTCCTCGAGGAACTTCTTGAACTCCTCGACCACCTCGCCGGGCTCCTCCGGCTCCTGGCCGAACTCGATCGCCGAGTCGTCGATGACCTGGTCGGCGACGTAGATCCGGGCGTCGGCGCGAACCGCCAGCGCGAGCGCGTCGGAGGGGCGCGAGTCGACCTCGATCTCGGACCCGTCGACGCGCAGGATGATGCATGCGTAGAAGGTGTTGTCGCGCAGCTCCGTCACGGCGATGCGCTCGACCTTGGCGTTCAGCTCGCCCAGCATCGACGCCAGCAGGTCGTGCGTCATCGGCCGCGGCGTGGGCGTCCCCTGGAGCTTCATGAGGATCGCCGCCGCCTCCGGATGGCCGATCCAGATCGGCAGGAACTTGCTCCCGTCCAGCGTCCGGAGTAGCACGATCGGCTGCTTGCCGACCATGTCAAACGAGACCCCGTAGATGCTCATCTCCTGCATCCTCGGTCCAGTATAGCCAGGCGTTCCGAGCCGCTAACCGGCGTACCGGAAGCACGTCGGACTGTGGTCGTCGACCATCCCGACCGCCTGCATGAAGGCATAACAGACGGTCGGCCCGACGAACGTAAAGCCGGCCCGTTTGAGCGCCTTGCTGAGCGCGCGCGACTCGACCGTCTCCGCCGGCACCGAGCCCGTCTCGCGCCAGCCCGGGCCGAGCGGCGCGCCGGGGACAAGGCCCCACAGGAACGCGTCCAGGCTTCCGTGCGCCGCGCGGGCGCCCAGCACGGCGCGCGCGTTGGCGATCGCCGACTCGACCTTGAGCCGGTTGCGGACGATCCCGGAGTCGGCCAGCAGCCGCTCGACATCCGCCGGGCCGAAGCGGGCGACCGACTCGGGGTCGAAGCCCGCGAACGCGGCGCGGTACCCCTCCCGCTTGTGCAGGATCGTCGACCACGAGAGCCCAGCCTGGGCGCCCTCGAGCACGAGCATCTCGAAGAGATGGCGGTCGTCGTGCGAGGGGACGCCCCACTCCTCGTCGTGGTAGGCGACGTAGAGCGGATCGTCCCGCGGCACCCACGCGCAGCGGGTGCGAGTGTCCTCCGGGGCTGCCAGGTGGGCGATCCTGGATTCGAACCAGGGACCTCCGCCTTATCAGAGCGGCGCTCTAACCGACTGAGCTAATCGCCCGGGGGGCAGGGAGTGTACCGCGCCCGAACGGTGGTGGAGATGGAGCAGCTCAGGGGCGCCGGCCGGCGAGGGAGGACGCGGCGATGCGACGGCCGTTGCCGTCGTCAGTCAGCCCAGCTGACGCGCTCGGCGCGAAGCTGGTCGACGATGCGGCCGAGCTCGGCGGGCGAGCTGAAGTGGATCTCGACCCTGCCGCCTCGTGGACCTCGGCGCACGGTCGCCCGCAGGCCGAGCGACTGCCAGGCCGCGTCGACGGCCAGGTGCGCGAGCTCGTCGTCCATGGCGCCCGCCGCCGGCCGACGAGCGGCAACCTTGGGCTTGCCCGCGCGCTTCGCCGCCGCCTCGCACTCGCGCACGGACCAGCCGCGACTCACGGCGGTACGGGCGAGCGTCACCCGCTCGTCCTGGCCCGGCGCCTGCAGGACGGCGCGGCCGTGGCCCTCCGACAGGGTGCCCGAGGCCACCAGGTCCAGCACCTCGTCGGGCAGCTCGAGCAGGCGCATCGTGTTGGCGACCGCCGGCCGGCTCTTGCCCACCCGGCGGGCGATCTCGGTCTGGCTGAGGTCGAGCTCGTCGGCGAGCACGGCGTACGCCCGCGCCTGCTCGACCGGGTTCAGGTCCTCCCGGGCGACGTTCTCCGCGAGCGCCAGGATCAGCTGCTCGCGCTCGTCCACCGCACGCACGATCGACGGGATCGTGCGCAGGCCCGCGATCCGAGCCGCCCGCCACCGGCGCTCGCCGGCGACGATCTCGTAGCCGTCGCCGACGTCACGCACCACGATCGGCTGGACGACGCCGTCGGCGCGCACGGAGTCGGCCAGGCGATGGATGGCATCGTCGTCGAACAGCTGCCGCGGCTGGCGCGGATTCGGCCGCACCTGGGCCACGTCGAGGTCGAGCATCGACGCCTGTGCGGCGGTCGGAAACTCGGCTACGAGCGCGGCCAGGCCGCGTCCGAGCCCACGGGGACGGGATGCCTCAGCCACGTTCGACCACCTCCAG
The DNA here is from genome assembly GCA_963843705.1 of uncultured Actinomycetes bacterium. Classification (GTDB taxonomy): domain Bacteria; phylum Actinomycetota; class Thermoleophilia; order Gaiellales; family JAICJC01; genus JAICJC01. Next base: position 162,485 of record CAWJLQ010000012.1, on the reverse strand, counting down.
CGCCGCACGGTAGTAGGCGTCGGCACCGGCCGACGACGCATCATAGGTCGTGATCGGCAGACCGTGGCTGGGCGCCTCGGCCAGGCGGATGCTGCGCGGCACGACGGTGTCGAAGACGAGCGGCCCAAAGTGGTTGCGCACCTCGCTGGCGACGTCGCTCGCGAGCCGCGTCCGGGCGTCGTACATGGTCAGGAGGACGCCCGTGATCCCGAGCCGGGGGTTGATCCGCGTCCGGACGAGCTCGACGCTCTGGAGCAGCTGGGCCAGCCCCTCGAGGGCGTAGTACTCGCACTGCACCGGCACGATCAGCCGATTCGCTGCGGCCAGCGCGTTCACCGTCAGAAGGCCGAGCGAGGGCGGGCAGTCCACGAACACGTACGGGAAGCGGTCCTCGGTGCCGACCAGCAGGTCGCGCAGCAGCGTGCCGTGCTCCGCGCCGTTCGGCAGCTCGACCTGCGCGGCGGCCAGATCCGGGTGCGACGGCACCAGCGAGAGGTTCGGCACGCTCGTCTGCACCACGACCTCGTCGAGCGGCCGGCCGTGGAGGAGGTCGTAGGTGCTGGCCTCGAGATCCTCGGGCCGGAAGCCCAGGCCCGTCGTCGCGTTGGCCTGCGGGTCGAGATCGATCAGAAGCACCGGTGTGCCCGCCTCCGCGACGCACGCGGCCATGTTGATGGCAGTCGTCGTCTTCCCAACGCCGCCCTTCTGGTTGGCAAGGGCGTAGACGCGCGCGCTCATGCGCGAGATGGTACCCGCACGAGCGGACGCTTGGAGGCCATTCCCGGCCTCCGCGGAAACCGGTCGGGCGTCGCGGCGGTCTTCGCCAGGAGCACGAGCAGGCGGTTGTCGGCGACAACCTCGGTCCCGGCCACGCTCCCCTCCACCTGCGCCGCGGCGGCCGCCACAGCGCGGATGTCGGTCGCGGCCGTCCAGAGCAGGACGTGGCCGCCGGGCCGCACGAGCGGAAGGCACAGCTCGGCGGCGACGGGCGGCGGGGCGAGCGCCCTGGCCAGGGCGAGGTCGTAGGCGTCGCGCCCCGGGCCGCGAGCGAGGCTCTCCGAGCGGTCGTGCAGGACGGTGCACGGCGCCCCGAGCGCCGCCACCGTCGCGCGGAGGAAGGCGCACTTCGCACCCGTCGCCTCGAGCAAGGTCACGTGGAGGCCGGTGGCGACCGCGAGCGGCAGCCCGGGGCTGCCGCCGCCCGAGCCGACGTCGATCGCCGCGCCGGGAGCGAGACGCGCGACGATCGGCAGGGCGGCCAGCGCGTCCTCGACGTGCACGCGCCAAAGGTCGGCGGGGTCGCGGAGGGACGTCGCGGACACGGGTGCCGACGCCAGGAGCTCGCAGTACGACCGCAGCCGCGCGTCGGGGTGTTTCACGTTTTACACCTCGGCCTGGTCGCCGTCGGGGACGACGACCACATGCCTGTTCGGCTCGAGTCCCTCGCTGGCGGTGGCGACGCCCTCGACCTCCTTCAGGTGGAGGTGGACGATCTTGCGCTCGACCGAGGTCATCGGCTCCAGCGCCACCGGCCGGCCGCTCCGGCGCACGTCGGCGGCGGCGCGGTCGGCCACGCCGCAAAGGGCGCGCCGCCGGCGCTCGCGGTACCCCTCGGCGTCGACGACGACCTCGGCGGGCGCGTCCGCACGCCGATGCACGATCGCGTTCGCCAGGTACTGGATGGCGTCGATGGTCTGACCGTGCCGACCGATGAGCAGCCCCAGATCGCCGCCCGCGACGGTCGCGGTGACGCACCCCGACTCCTCGGCGATCTCGACCGCGGCGTCGATCCCGAGTCCCGCGACCACCTGCATCAGGAGCTCGCGTACGAGTCCCGCCGCCTCCGAGTCGTCGGGCGCCGACGCCGCGGCGGGCCGCTGTGCACCGGGCGCCGGGGCCGGCGCCGCGGCAGCCGGCTCCTCCTCCAGCGCGGCCACCACCCGGGCGGGCTCGTAGCCGACTCCCAGCAGTCCGCGCTCCCCTTCGGACAGCACGACGAACTGGACGAGGTCGCGGTCGAGCGCCGGGTAGCGCCGCTCGAGCTCGTGCAGCGCCGCCCACCGCGCCTCGCCCACCGTCTCGCCGGTGGCCTCGACCCGGACGGCCGGCTCGGTCATCGCTTGCGGCCGCCCCGCCGCTGCCCCGAGCGCCGGCCCGGCTGCCGCGACGACCGCCGGCCGCTTCCGCGGGCGGGCCGCGCCGCCGCGCCCTGGTCGGCCGCCGGCTTGTCACCGCCGCCCTTGCCGCCACCGCCGTCGCCCTTCTGGGCGCCCTTGCCCGACGAGCCGCCGCCGCCCTTCCCCGCTGGCTGGGGGAAGCGATGGCCCATCGTGCGCTTGATCATCCCCTGCTGCCCGAGCGTCCAGAAGTTGGACGTGACCCAGTAGATCATGACGCCGGTCGAGAACCGCAGGACGAACGGCACGAACACCAGCGGCATCGCCGCCAGCATGTACTTCTGCTGCCGGTCCTGGACGAACGAGAAGAGCAGCGTCGACCCCAGCATCGAGCCGACGTAGAGCACGATCAGCGTGTACTCCGCGATGGTGCCGATCTGGTTCAGCGGGAGAAAGATGTTCTCGATGCCCAGGAACCCGGGGTTGCCGCTCGGGTGGATGTGCCAGCGCAGCACGGCGTTCAGCGCGATGAACACCGGCGCCTGCACGAGCAGCGGCAGGCAGGAGCCGAACGGATTGACGTTGTGCTCCTTGTAGAGCTCCATGAGCTCCGCCTGCATCTTGGCGCGCTCGTCCCGCGCGGTCTTGCCCTTGTACCGGTTCTGGAGCGCCTTCACCTTCGGCTGGATCACCTGCATCGCCGCCATCGACCGGAACTGCCGGACGGTCAGGGGCACCATCAGCAGCCGGATCGTGAAGGTGAGCAGCACGATCGACCAGCCCCACGACCCAAGGGCGTCGTGGTAGTGGTTCAGCAGCCACACCAGCCCGTCGACGATCTGCTGCCAGATGACGATGCTGTGCAGGATCACGGCCGCACCACCGGGTCGTAGCCGCCCCGCGACCAGGGATTGCAGCGCAGCACGCGCCAGACGGCCAGGCCGAGGCCCTTCACCGGCCCGTGGACACGGATGGCCTGCTCGGCGTAGTGCGAACAGGTCGGCTCGTACTTGCAGACCCGCGGCGTGATCGACGTCGTGGCCGCGAACGGCGTCACCGCGAGGCGCACGCCCCGCAGCAGCACGATCAGCACGCGCGAGATCACCGCTCGGCCTCCGCCGCCCGCAGCAGCTCGTCGACCTGCTCGCACAGCCATTCGAACCCGCGTGCCTCCACGGTCGCCACGATCCCCGGCCGCGCGATCAGCACGTAATCCGTCGCCGGACGCAGGAGCTGCGTGCGCCGGCCGATGCACTCGCGCAGGCGGCGCTTGATCCCGTTGCGCTCGACCGCCGCGCCCACCCGGCGGGGCACCGCGTACCCGACGCGGGGCTCGCCGTCGTCACCGCGGCGCCGGTACCGCAGCGTGAGGTAGCGGCCGCCGACCGATCGCCCGAGCTGCGCGACCGCGTCGAACTCCCCTGCGCGGGACAGGCGACCGCGCCGGGTCGACGGGGACGGAACGTCGGAGGTCACTGGCTGGCTATGCGGACAGGCGCTTTCGGCCGCGTGCCCGCCGCCGCTTCAGCACGGCCCGGCCCGCGCGGGTGCTCATCCGCTTGCGGAAGCCATGCGTCTTTGCGCGCTTACGGGTGTTTGGCTGATAGGTGCGCTTCATGAGATGCGCAGGAGTATAAAGCCTGGCCCCGGATCGCCCGCCGCCGGGCGGCGGCGGCCGTTCCCGCCTGTGGAAAGGCATCTGGCACGTTCTGGCCACCCGGTCTGGCAAACCCCGCGCAAACGGCGGGTTTTTCGAAGCACAACCTTCGCCGCCGGCATCTCTCCACAGCTGTGGACACTCCTGTGGGTATCCATGAAATCCCTGCAAAGTGCGCGCTTTCTCGCATCACCCCGGCTCCCGTACCGCCTTGCTGCCCGCACGGCCACGGCGTAGACTCAGCCGTTCATGACCTCAGAGCCGGCCGCCGCCTCCCAGACATGGGAGACCATCTCCCAGCGCCTGCGCGAGTCGCTCAACCCCAGCACCTTCGCGAACTGGTTCGGCGCCGCGACCGCCCTCGAGCAGGACGGCGACCGACTCGTCGTCGCGGTGCCGAACGAGTTCACGAAGACGTGGATCGAAGGTCACTTCGGCAGCCTGCTGAACGCCGCCGCGGCGGAGCACGAACTGGTGCTGGAACTGCGCGTCGCCGTCAGCGAGGCCGTGGCGGCGGCTCGCGGCGAGGCCGCCGCGGCGGAGCCCGTCGACGAGGTGGTCGAGGCACCGCCGTCGCCGCAGCTGCGCGGCCTCAACCCGCGCTACACCTTCGATCTCTTCGTCATCGGGCCGAGCAACCGCTTCGCCCATGCCGCCGCGCTCGCGGTCGCCGAGTCCCCGGCCCAGGCGTACAACCCGCTCTTCATCTACGGATCGACGGGCCTGGGGAAAACGCACCTTCTGCAGGCGGTGGGGCAGTACGTCGCCCAGCAGCATCGCGACCTCAGCGTCCGCTACGTCACCACCGAGACGGTGCTGAACGAGTTTGTGGATGCTTTGCGGGACAAAAATACTGCCGGATTCAAAATGCGCTATCGCACGTACGACGTTCTGCTGGTCGACGATATCCAGTTCATCGAGGGCAAGGACACGCTGCAGGAGGAGTTTTTCCACACCTTCAACAGTCTGTACGAGGCCGGCAAGCAGATCATCATCTCGTCGGATCGGCAGCCGCGCGAGCTGGCGACGCTCGAGGCGCGGCTGAAATCCCGCTTCGAATGGGGGCTGATCACCGACATCCAGCCGCCCGACCTCGAGACGCGCATCGCCATCCTGCGCAAGAAGGTTGCCACCGACCGCATCGACATCGCGGACAAGGACGTGCTCACGTTCATCGCCGACCGGGTGACGTCGAACATCCGCGAGCTCGAGGGCGCGCTCACGCGCGTCATCGCCTATGCGTCGCTCACCGGCCGGCCGATCACCGCCCCGGTCGCAGACGAGGTCCTGAAGGACGTCTTCCCCGGCGGCAGCGCCCGCGCCATCACCATCGAGCACGTGCAGGCGGCCGTCTGTGAGTGGTTCAGCCTCAGCCAGGCCGACCTGCGCGGCGACAAGCGCCCCCAGTCGATCGCCTACCCGCGCCACATCGCCATGTACCTGTGCCGGGAGCTGACCGACCAGTCGCTGCCCAAGATCGGGGCCAAGTTCGGCGGCCGCGACCACTCCACCGTCATGCACGGCGTGCGCCGCATCGGTGACCTGATCCGTGAGGACCGCGAGGTCTTCAACGTCGTCCAGGAGCTCACCGCCCGGATCAAGCGCGGCCGGTGAGAACGCGGCGCACGCATCCGTGGACAGCCTGTGCGCAAGCCGTCATGGACCCCCATCCCAACCGCCGGCCGGCACGCCGGCGGCGACATTCGGGGGGACCGGGGGAGAACGGCGGCCATTCATCCGCATCGCCCTCCACACGCCGATCACCCACCCCGAGCGGGATGCGGGGGCTTTTCCCCATCGTCCCCAGCCCCTACTCCTATAACCTCTGAATTCAATTTCCTAGAGACCCCGTATCTGCGGGAGGTCAGCGCACACGCATGAAGATCGTCTGTTCCCAGGATGACCTGCAGGCCCGCCTGCAGATCGCCGCACGCGGGGTGTCCCAGCGTTCCACCGTCCAGATCCTTTCCGGCGTGCTCCTCCGGGCCGAGGCCGGCGGACCGGTGGAGCTCGCGGCGACCGACATGGAGCTGTCGGTGCGCGTCACCGTGCCGGCGCAGGTGCAGGAGCCCGGCTCGACCGTGCTCCCCGGCCGCCTCCTGCTCGAGATCGTGCGGGCGCTCCCACAGGCCGATGTCACCGTCGAGCAGACCCCGGGCACCGGCGCCGTGCGTATCCAGTGCGGCCCGAGCGAGTACTCGCTGCACGCGCAGGGCGCGGAGGACTTCCCCCACCTGCCCGAGCCCTCGGGGCCGTCGTTTGCGGTCGAGCGCCAGGCCTTCGTCGCCACCATCAACCACGTTGCCCGGGCGGCGTCGCGGGACGAGTCGCGGCCGGTACTCACCGGGATCCTGATCGAGTTCGGCGACGGCCGCGTAACGATGGCCGCCACCGACAGCTACCGCCTGAGCGTGAAGGAGGCGGTCGTCCCCGGCGCCGGCGGCGATGCCCAGGCGATCGTGCCCGCCCGGGCGCTGGTCGAACTCTCGCGGATCGCCCAGGCCCTCGACGCCCAGACCATCGACGTGTCGGTCGGCGAGAACCAGATCCTGTTCGGCATGGAGGGCGTGTGGCTCTCGGCACGCCGGATCGACGGCCAGTTCCCGAACTACCGCCAGCTCATCCCGCAGGCGTTCGAGCACGAGATCCCGGCGGCTCGCGAGGAGCTGCTCGACGTCGTCCGGCGCACCTCGCTGATGGCCCAGCGCACGCTGCCGCTGCGGCTCGCATTCGAACAGGGCAAGCTGACGGTGAGCGCGCAGACCCAGGACGTCGGCGAGGCGCGCGAGTCCCTCCCCGTCGACTTCCACGGCGAGCCGCTCGAGATCGGCTTCAACGCGGACTTCCTGCGCGACGGCATCGAGAGCGTGGAGGGCGAGACGGTGCGGCTGAAGCTGATCAGCCCGCTGCGCCCAGGCCTCGTCCAGGGCGAGGACGGCAGCTTCTCGTACCTGATCATGCCGATCAGGCTCTCCACCTGACCGTTCGTGCGCGTCGCGGCCGTCCGCGGCAGCTGGTTTCGCTGCTACGAGCGCGTGGAGGTGGCGCTTCCGGCCGGCCTGGTCGGGGTCGTCGGGCCCAACGGCGCCGGCAAGACGAGCCTCATCGAGATGATCCACTTCGGCGCCCTGGCGTATTCGCCGCGCACCTCCAGCGAGGCCCAGGTGGTCGCCTTCGGACACGACCTGACCCGCGTCGAGGTCGACGCCCTGCTCACGGGCGGCGATGTGCGCGTCGAGGTGGGCTTCCGTCCCGGCGAGCCCAAGCGGGTGGTCGTGGACGGGGTCGCCGAACGGTCGGCCGCAGGCCTGCTCGGCCGGTTCCCTGTGCTGGTCTTCACCCCGGACCGCATCCGCCTGGTGCAGGGGCCACCCGCGCTGCGGCGCTCGTACCTCGATCGCGCCCTCGTGCGGCTGTGGCCGGCGCTGGCCGACCTCCCGGCGGCGTACGGGCGCGCCCTCGCGCAGCGCAACCACCTCCTGCGCCGCCTCCGGGCCGGCCGCGGCGATCCGGCGGGGCTGGTCGGTTGGGATGAGGTGACGGCGGCGGCCGGCGCGGAGCTCGGGCTCGCCCGCCGCCGCCTGGTCACCCGGCTCGCGGCGCCGTTCGGCGAGCGGCTGGAGCAGCTGGGTGGCCGCCCGGGCGCGGATCCGATCCAGCTTGTGGAGCACACGGCGCCCGAGGAGCTGGCCGGGGCGCTGGGCGCGCGCCGCAGCCGCGACGTCGAGCGGGCGGCGACGGGCGCCGGCCCGCACCTCGACGACCTGGAGTTGCGCGAGTCGGGGCGCGATCTGCGCCGGTACGGTTCCCAGGGGGAGCAGCGCCGTGCGCTGCTCGCGCTGCTCCTGGCCGAAGCCGATCTGCTGACGGCCGAGCGCGGCGAGCAGCCGGTGCTCCTGCTCGACGACGTGACCGGTGAGTTCGACGCCGGCCGGCGGGCGCTGCTGCTCGACGCCGTCCGCCGGTTCGACCAGGCGATCGTCACCACGACCGATCGCGCCGACCTCGGCGACGGCGCCGCGGCCGTGCTCGCGGTCGAGGCGGGTACGGTGCATCCGTGAGCGACCTCCAGCGCATCCGCACCGAGCGCGTGCTGGGACGCCGCCCGCCGGCACCGGATCCCGTCCTCGCGGCGGTGCGCGAGCGGTGGGCCGACGTGGTGGGAGAGGCGGTCGCGCGCAACAGCGCGCCGGCGCGCACGTCCGCCGGCGCGGTCGTGGTGGCGTGCTCGAGCGCATCGTGGTCGGCCGAGCTCGCGCTGCTCGCACCGGCGATCGCGGCCCGGCTGCGCGAGCAGCTCGGGCTGGCCGTGGAGCTGCGGTTCGAGGTGGGCGACGTGCAAGCGCCGCCCGTCCCGCCGCCGCCGCGGCCGCCGCCGCCGCCGGGCGCCGCCGAGGAGGCGCAGCGGATCGCGGCGAGCGCCGGTCAGGCCGATCTGCGGGCGAGCCTCGAGCGCGCGATCGCGCGCACGCTGCGCGGCTGATTTGTGACACCTCCGGGACGGCCCGGAAGCAGGGATCCGACCCCCCTCTCTGGTACACTTCCGATAGTCCATTTTCCGCCTATTCAAGCGGGTTGCGGTTGACCGAATCAGCGTACGACGCCAAAGACATCACCGTTCTCGAGGGCCTGGAGGCCGTCCGCCGGCGACCGGGTATGTACATCGGCTCCACCGGGCCTCGTGGCCTCCATCATCTCGTCTACGAGGTGGTGGACAACAGCGTCGACGAAGCTCTCCAGGGGCGGTGCGACCACATCCGCACCGTCCTTTCTCCCGACGGCCGGGTCACCGTCGAGGACAACGGCAGCGGCATCCCCGTCGCGGTGATGCCAGAGCTCGGCCTGCCCGCTGCCGAGGTCGTGATGACGAAGCTGCACGCGGGCGGCAAGTTCGGCGGCGGCGGCTACAAGGTTTCCGGCGGTCTGCACGGCGTCGGCATCTCGGTCGTGAACGCGCTCTCGGAGTCGCTCGAGCTCGAGGTGCGCCGAGATGGCTTCGTGTGGCGCCAGCAATACGAGCGCGGCGAGCCGAAGACGGCGCTCGACAAGGGCGAGGCCCTCTCCGGTGCCGAGACGGGCACGACGATCACGTTCTTGCCCGACGGCGACATCTTCGAGGAGACCGACTTCAATTTCGAGACGCTCAGCCAGCGGCTGCGCGAGATGGCGTTCCTGAACCGCGGCCTGCGCATCGAGTTGATCGACGAGCGCGCCGAGGGCGATCGCGCCGACTTCAAGTACGACGGCGGCATCCGCGACTTCATCGCGTACGTGAACGCGAGCAAGGAGGCGGTGCACAAGGACGTCATCTACTTCGACACGCAGTCCGACGACGGCGAGGTCGAGGTGGCGATGCAGTGGAACAACTCCTACGTCGAGTCGACCTTCTCCTTCGCGAACAACATCAACACCCACGAGGGCGGCGCGCACCTGTCCGGGTTCAAGGCGTCGCTCACGCGCACGCTGAACGACTACGCCCGGGCCAACGGCCTCCTCAAGGAGAAGGAGGAGGCGCTCACGGGCGACGACTGCCGCGAGGGCCTGGCCGCGATCGTGTCGGTGAAGCTGCGTGAGCCGCAGTTCGAAGGACAGACCAAGACCAAGCTGGGAAACCCCTCGATCCGCGGAGTGGTCGAGTCCGCCTGCAACGCGAAGCTCGGCGAGTACCTGCACGAGCATCCGAACGAGGCACGCGCGATCGTGAACAAGCTGATCGCCGCCAGCCGCGCCCGCCAGGCGGCACGCAAGGCGCGGGAGCTGATCCGGCGCAAGACCGCCCTGGGCGGCGGTGGCCTGCCGGGCAAGCTGGCCGACTGCTCGCTCTCGGATCCGAGCGCGGCCGAGCTCTACCTGGTCGAGGGCGACAGCGCCGGCGGCAGCGCCGTCGAGGCCCGCGACCGCAGCTTCCAGGCCATCCTGCCGCTGCGGGGCAAGATCATCAACGTCGAGAAGGCGCGCATCAACAAGGTGCTCTCGAACAACGAGATCCAGGCCATGATCACGGCCATCGGCACGGGCATCGGCGAGGAGTTCTCGATCGACGGCGCGCGCTACCACAAGGTCGTCGTGACCTGCGACGCCGACGTCGACGGCGCGCACATCCGCACGCTGATCCTGACGTTCCTGTTCCGGCACATGACCGAGCTGATCGAGGCCGGCTACGTCTACATCGCCCAGCCGCCGCTGTACAAGCTGCGGGTCGGCTCCGACGACCGCTACTTCGAGAAGGAGCTGCAGCTCGAGGAGTGGCTCATGCGCGAGCGGCTGAGCAAGGTCGAGGTGACCGATCGCACGGGCGAGGCCGGGCGCCTGACCGAGTCGCGCCTGCAGCGGCTGCAGCGGGCGGTCAAGGAGTACGAGGGCTGGGCGTCCAAGCTCAAGGAGCAGTTCGGCCCGGCGGCCGTGGCCTACGCCAAGGATCACCGCCTGATCGAGCACGACATCTCCTCGGTCTCCGACCTGCAGACCTACTTCGAGTCGCAGGTGCCCGACGAGGAGCCGCACCGGGTCGAGGTGATCGGGCCCGAGGGCGACGGCCTGCGGGTGCGCATCATCGAGAAGGCCACGGGCGCCGCGCTCGCGAGCGTCGTCCCCGTCGAGCTCTTCCGCAGCGCCGGCTACCAGAGCCTGCGCGGCATCCACGCCCGGCTCGTCGAGCTCACCGGGCCGCCGCCGTTCACGGTGCGGATGGGCAAGGTGGCCGAGACCGTGCACACGTTCGAGGCGCTGCGGCCGGTGATCCTCGAGATGGCCAAGGAGGGCCTCAACCTGCAGCGCTTCAAGGGCCTCGGCGAGATGAACCCCGAGCAGCTCTGGGAGACGACGATGAATCCCGAGAACCGGGTGCTGAAGAAGGTCTCCGTCGACGATGCGGCTGCAGCCGACGCGATGTTCACGACCCTGATGGGCGATCGGGTCGAGCCGCGCCGCGCGTTCATCGAGCGCAACGCCCGCGACGTGAAGTTCCTGGACATCTAAGGGGCGCGTGACGCATGGCGATTGACACCCTGGGCGGCGGCAGGATCGAGCCGCAGGACCTCGCGGAGGAGATGCGCACGAGTTACCTCGATTACGCCATGAGCGTGATCGTGTCGCGCGCGCTGCCCGACGTTCGCGACGGCCTGAAGCCGGTGCACCGGCGCGTCCTTCACTCGATGAACGAGTCCGGGCTGCAGCCGGGCCGGCCGTACTCGAAGTGCTCGCGCGTCGTGGGCGACGTGCTCGGCAAGTACCACCCCCACAGCGACACCGCTGCCTACGACGCGCTGGTGCGGATGGCGCAGTGGTTCGCGCTGCGCTACCCGCTGGTCGATGGGCAGGGCAACTTCGGCAACCAGGACGGCTACGGCGCCGCCGCCATGCGCTACACGGAGTGCAGGCTCGGCAAGCTGGCGGTCGAGCTTCTGCGCGACATCGACGCCAATACGGTCGACTTCGCCCCCAACTACGACGGCCGCCAGCGCGAGCCGACGGTGCTGCCGGCGCGGTTCCCGAACCTGCTCGTCAACGGCTCGGCCGGGATCGCCGTCGGCATGGCGACGAACATCCCGCCGCATAACCTGGCCGAGACGATCGACGCCTGCATCGAGCTGATCGACAACCCCGACGCGACCCTCGACGACCTGATGACGCACATGAAGGGGCCGGACTTCCCCACGGGCGCGACGATCATGGGCATGGCGGGGATCCGCGAGGCCTACGAGACCGGCCGCGGCCGCGTCGTGATGCGGGCGCGCGTGCACCACGAGGAGCTGAAGGGCGGCCGCAACGCGCTGATCGTCACCGAGGTGCCCTATCAGGTCAAGCGCGACGGCGACGACGGCCTCGTGAAGAAGATCGCCGAGCTCGTGACCGACAAGGTGATCCCCGAGATCTCGGATGTGAACAACCACTCCGACCGCAGCGGTACGCGGCTCACGATCGAGCTCAAGCGCGATGCCATCCCCAAGGTCGTGCTGAACAAGCTCTTCAAGCACACGCCGCTGCAGAGCACGTTCGGTGTGAACATGGTCGCGCTGGTCGACGGCGTCCCGCGCACGCTCTCGCTGCGCCAGGTGCTCGTGCACTACCTCGACCACCAGAAGGAGGTCGTCACCCGGCGCACCAAGTTCGAGCTCGACCGGGCCGAGCGCCGGGCGCACGTGCTCGAGGGCTACCTGATCGCGCTCGACAACCTGGACGCGGTCATCGCCCTGATTCGAGCCGCCGACGACGCCGAGAGCGCCCGCGCCGGCCTGATGGAGCAGTTCAGCCTGACCGAGATCCAGGCCCAGGCGATCCTCGACATGCGCCTGCGGGCGCTGACCGGGCTCGAGCGCAAGCGCGTCCAGGACGAGCATGCCGATCTGCTCGAGCGGATCGCCGAGCTGCGCGGGATCCTGGCCGACGAGGCGCGCCTGATGGCACTGATCCGCGAGGAGCTCGAGGAGATCCGCGACCAGTTCCGCGACGACCGCCGCACCGAGATCGTCCCGGCCGAGGGCGAGATCGACCTCGAGCAGCTGATCGCCGAGGAGGACATGGTCATCTCGATCACGCGCTCCGGCTACATCAAGCGGCTGGCCCTGAACGCCTACCGCGTGCAGGGCCGCGGGGGCGTGGGGGTGATCGGGATGGACACCAAGGAGGACGACTACATCGAGCACCTGTTCGTCGCCTCCACCCACGACTACCTGCTCTTCTTCACGACGGTCGGCAAGGTGTACCGGATCAAGGTCCACGAGTTGCCGACGGGCAACCGCCAGTCGAAGGGGCGCGCGCTCGTGAACGTCCTGCCGCTGCGACAGGACGAGACGGTGCGGGCCGTGATCGACACGCGCAACTACGGCGAGGGCAGGTACCTGCTCTTCGCGACCCGCAAGGGCGTCGTCAAGAAGACGGAGTTCAAGGCATACGACACGGTCCTGCGCGCGGACGGCATCATCGCGCTCAAGATCCGGGAGGGCGACGAGCTCGTGGGCGTGCGCCTGACCGACGGCGACGACGACGTGCTGATGGTGTCGCGCAACGGCCAGGCGGTGCGCTTCTCCGAGAAGGACGTGCGCGCGATGGGCCGCGACGCCACCGGCGTCGCCGGGATGAAGCTGCGACCCGGAGACGAGGTGATCGCCGTCGAGATCGCCCGCGACGACCAGGACCTGCTCGTCGTGACCGAGAACGGCTTCGGCAAGCGCACCCGCGTCGAGGAGTACCCGGCCAAGGGCCGGGGCACGATGGGCGTCCTGACGATCCGCTACACCCAGGCCCGCGGCCGCCTCGCCGGGGCGATGATCGTGCGTGACGGCTACGAGGTGATGCTGATCAGCCGCGACGGCACGATCATCCGCCAGGGCGTCGACGGCATCTCGCGCATGTCGCGCAACACCCAGGGCGTGCGGCTGATGAACCTGCGCGGCGACGACACCGTCGGCAGCCTCGCCCGCGTCACCGAGCCGGCTGCGCCGGACGATCCGCAGACCGAGCTCGAGATCGAGGACGGGTCCGAGCCGCCGCCCGAGCCCGGCGCCGGCTAGATGATTGATTCCACGCCCCGTACGTCCTGGGCGGCTGCGAACCGAGCAGCGTAAGGACGCAGGGAGCGTTCATACCGGGCTGTATGGGCGCGACCGAGGACACAGCGATGCGACGGTTCAAGCGGTCACGGGCGGATGCCCTTGACCGCGGTCCGAGGCGTCTGCGATCACGCAGACGCCGAGGCGCAGCCCCGCCGGCGCCCCATACCCGCACCAGCAGCCTGTCGTCCAGGCGCGCGGGGGTGTGGAATCAATCATCTAGGCCGAGCGCAGCTCGGCGGCGGCGACGTCCGGGTCGACGATGTTGACCCAGATGCCGGCGCCCAGCTCGACCGACGCCGCCACCGTCAGCCGCGGCCAGATCTCCACATGCCAGTGGAACGGGTCGGCGCCGGCGAGCGGCGGCGCGTGCAGCACCGCGTTCCAGGCCAGGTCGGCGCCGAGCACGGCTCGCAGCCGTCGGGCGGCGTCGAGCAGCGCGGGCGCGAACACCTCCGGTGGGGCCGGCTCGCGGGCGTGGACGTCCGGGACGATCCAGAGCTCGTAGGCGAAGCGGCCCCAGCTCGGCGCGAAGGTGCGCAGCCCGTCCTCGCTGCGGATGGTGCGGGGCCGCTCGCCGCGCAGGGCGTCGCAGAGCGCACAGCCGTTTGCGAACGCCGGCAGCTCGGCGGCCACGGCGGGCGGCACGTGGTCGAACGGGACGAGCTGGGAGTGCGAGTGGTCGAGCGACGCGCCCGCCGCCGGCCCCTCGTTGATGCAGGCGAGCAGGTAGGCCGTTCCCGCTGCGCGGTGGTGTTCGCGGCGCATCTCCCAGGCCCGCAGCGCTTCGACGACGACGGCGTCAGGCAGCTCGGCGAAGGCGGTGACGTGATCCGGGCCGTGCACGACCACCTCCTGGCCGGGGATGGCCGGGTACTTGTTCGGCACGACCCGGATCGTCCAGCCGGGTGAGTCGGGCAGGTTGCCGGCGCGGCCGAGCGCGAGCACCTCGGGCGGCGTCATCGCCTCGTGGCCGCCGCAGAAGGGGCACGTGGCCGCGTCGGCGACACGGGTCGTGCGCCCGATCGCGCCAGGGCGTGACGAGCGCCCCGGGGCGACCACCACCGGCACGCCCGTGAGTGGGCTCCGGCGGAGGTCTATTCGGATCCGCCTCGGCCGCCGAGCGCGCGCAGCAGGTCGACAGGGACGGCCAGCACGGTGGTCGAGTTGTTCGTCCCCGAGATCTCGAGCAGCGTCTGCAGGTAGCGCAGCTGGAGCGCGATCGGGTGCTCGCCGATCACCGCCGCGGCGTCCGCCAGCTTCGACGAGGCCTGGTACTCGCCCTCTGCGGCGATGACCTTCGCCCGCCGCTCGCGCTCAGCCTCGGCCTGGCGGGCCATGGCGCGCTGCATCCCGGACGGGATCTCGACGTCCTTCACCTCGACCACGCTCACCTTGATCCCCCACGGAGCCGTCTGCTCGTCGATGATCTTCTGCAGGATCTGGTTGATCTTGTCGCGCTCGGACAGCAGCTCGTCGAGCGTGTGCTGGCCGAGCACGCTGCGCAATGTGGTCTGCGAGATCTGGGACGACGCCTGGGCGAAGTCCGCCACCTCGACGATCGCGGCCGTCGGGTCGACGACCCGGAAGTACGCGACCGCGTTCACCCGCACGGGAACGTTGTCGCGCGTGATCACCTCCTGCGGCGGCACGACGAGCGTGATCGTCCGCAGTTCCACCTGCACCATGCGATCGACGATCGGGATCAGCAGGAAGAGGCCTGGGCCCTTCGGCGCGCCCAGCAGGCGCCCGAGCCGGAAGATCACCCCACGCTGGTATTCGCGCAGCACCCGGACGGAGCTTGCGAGCAGGGCGATCGCGAAGGCGGCGAGCACCGCCAGGACGATTATCGGGGCGAGCGAGGCGAGCACGATCACGTGATGGCTCCTTCAGTTGGAGGCGGAAAGCGGGTCGGTGCGACCCGCAGGGTGAGCCCCTCGACACTCTCAACGACCACTTCACCGCCGGAATCGACGTCGCCGGCGGTCGTCTCGGCTTCCCACAGCTCCCCGTGCAGATACACCTGACCGTGCGGCTGCAGTGGCGTGCGGGCGACGGCGATGCGCCCGACCATGTCCTTCACTCCGGCGCCGATCGCCACGGGGCGGTGACGGGCCTCGATCACCTTCGTTGCGACGAAGGCGAGCAACCCGCCGGCGACGACGCTCATGCCGATCACGAGCAGCGGGCTCACGCCCTCGCCCGGCGTGCGGAAGAGCATGAGGCCGCCGGCGGCGATGGCGATCACGCCCGAGATCCCCATCAGCCCGTGGGCCGAGACCCACGCCTCAAGGCCGATCAGGCCGACGCCGAACACCATCAGCACCACGCCGGCCAGGTTGATGGAGACGATCGAGAAGCCGAACAGCGCCAGGATCAGCGAGACGGCGCCGAGCGTGCCGGGCAGGATCACGCCCGGGTGGAACACCTCCCAGGCGATCCCGATGATTCCCGCCAGGAAGAGCAGGTAGAGCAGGTTCGGGTCGATCAGGATGTTCAGGAGCTCGAGCGTCCACGGCATCGAGATCGTCTCGATGCGGGCATCGGCGGTGTGCAGGACGATCGGCTTCAGCGTGTAGGCGGTGGTGGTGCCGTCGAGCTGGTCGAGCAGCACGGGCAGGCTGCGGGCGACGTGCTCGATCAGGTTTCGGTGCAGGGCCTCGGCGGCGGTGTACTCGTTGGCGTTCGTGACCATCAGCCGGGCGGCGGCGGGATTGCGGTGATGGGACGAGGCGAGGCCCTGGATCTGGGCGACGGCGTCGTGGATCACCTTGCGGCGCAGGTCGGAGCCGAGATTCTGGCCGGACGCGTCGATCGGGGTCGACGCGCCGATGTGCGTCGTCGGCGCCATCGCCGCGACGTCGGACGCCATCGTGATGAACGCGCCCGCCGAGGCGGCCCGCGCCCCCTCGGGCGCGACGTAGACGATCACCGGCACCTTGGAGTGCAGCTCGGCCTGGATGATCGAGTTCATCGAGTTCGAGTCACCGCCCGGCGTGTCCATGAGGATGACCAGGGCTGCGGCGCCGTCGCCCTCCGCGCGGCCGATCGAGTCCTTGACGAAGCTCGCCGACACCGGGTTGATCTCGGTGTTCAGGCGCATCGCCAGGACGAGCGGGCGCGCGGACGCCGCTCCCGCCGGGGCGTCGCCCGCCCCTGCAGAAATCCCCAGCGCCGTCGCCGTTGCGACCAGGATCAGGATTCGCCGTGGCACTCGAACTTCGCGTCAAGCCCAGTGTAGTGGGCGCGACTCGCCGCCCACCACGACCGCCGTCACCTCGTCGGAGGTGTGTGGCCGCCCGGCCACCACCAGCCGCCCGAGCGCGTCCACGCCCTCGCAGACGCCGCCGGCGCCGCCGGCCAGCTCCACCGTCCGCCCGCGCAGCTCGTCGCGCTCGAGGCCGGTGAAGCCCTCGCGTTCGAACCGGGCGTAGCGCGCCTCGACGCTGGCGACGATGTCGGCGAGGAGCGCCGCCCGGTCGACCGGCGCGCCGCGCAGGATCCGCAGCGACGTCGCCGGGACGCGTGCCCCAGGCGGCAGCTGCGCTGCGGTCAGGTTCGCGTTCACCCCGATACCGACGACCAGCCGGCCCTCCCGCAGCTCCGCCAGGACGCCGGCCAGCTTGCGGCCGTCCACGACGACGTCGTTGGGCCAGCGCACCTGCGCCTGCGGCCAGACCGCCTCGCAGACCGCCTCGGCCACGACGAGGCCGAGCGGCGGCAGCCGCTCGGGGGGCGTCGCCGGCTCGAGCGCGATCGAGCAGAGCACACCCGCTCCCCACGGGCTCGTCCACGTGCGCCCCATCCGGCCGCGGCCGGCGGTCTGCTGCTCGCAGGCGCCGACGGCGCCCTCGCCGAGCCCGCGGACGAGGTCCTGCGTGCTCGGGCAGCTCGGCCGGTAGATGTAGGGATGCCCGAACCGGCCCCGAAACAGCGGTGATACGGCCTCGGGCCGGAGCGTGCTCTCCACGTCATCTCTAGAATACTGCGCTCGATGTTCCCGCAACCCAAACGCGCGGAAGCGCGTCTGAAGGTCCGTGATCGGGTACGTGACCGGCCGGCGTACGACTCGCTCTCCGACCTCGTCCTCGCCGTGCGGGCCAAGGACGGTGACCGGCGTGCGCTCGAGACGCTGGTCGAGCGGCACGCGGCGGGCGTCCGCCGGCTGACCTCGTACCTGCTCGCCGACACCCAGGACGCGGAGGACGCCGCCCAGGAGGCGCTCGCAAAGCTGTGCACTCGGATCGGACAGTTCAGGGGCGAGGCCCGATTCCAGACGTGGCTGCACAGCCTCGTCGCGAACACGTGCCGCGACATGGCCGTCCGCCAGCGCCGCCGCCGCCACCAGCCGCTCGACGCGGTGGCCGAGGCGCCCGCGGCGGAGGTGCCCGAGGACGTGGCGCTGCAGCGCGAGCAGCGCGCGCACCTGCGCGAGTGCATGGAGCGGCTCTCCTCCGATCAGCGGCGGGTGCTCGTGATGAAGGACGTGCTCCAGCTTTCGTACGAGCAGATCGCCGATGCGATGAGCATGCCCGTCGGCACGGTGAAGTGCCATGCCCACCGCGGCCGGCGGCGGATGCGCGACGCCATGGAGCCGGTGCGGCGGGCGGCCGGTCTGTGACGGCGCCGCTCGACCGCGACGGCATCCGCGCGATCATCCCCCACCGCGAGCCGTTCCTGCTCGTCGACGAGGTGACCGAGCTCGAGCCCGGTGTGCGGGCGAAGGGCCGGTACCTGGTCAAGCCGGACGACTGGTACCTGCGCGGGCACTTCCCCGGCAACCCCATCATGCCGGGCGTGCTCCAGGTGGAGGCGCTGGCGCAGCTCGGTGCCGTCTGCGGGCTCGCGCACCCCGACCACGCCGGCAAGCTCGCCCTGTTCGCCGGGATCGACGACGTGCGCTTCAAGCGCATCGTGCGCCCCGGGGACGTGCTCGACCTGGAGTGCGAGATCAGCCGCCTGCGCGGCCCCGTCGGCAAGGCGGAGGCGAGTGCCCGCGTCGCCGGCGAGCTCGCCTGCCGGGCCCAGATCACGTTCGCGCTCACGACTCTCGAGGCGTCGGCGTGATCACCGCCTGCCGGCGCGGCGTCGAGGTGCTCGGGATCGGGTCGTTCGCACCGACTCGCGTGTTGACGAACGACGAGCTCGCGACCCGGGTCGACACGAGCGACGAGTGGATCGCGTCGCGCACCGGGATCCGCGAGCGGCGCATCGCCGCTGACGACGAGTCGGCCGCGGAGCTCGGCTACGAGGCGGCCAAGCGCGCCCTCGAGACGTCGGGCCTGGCCGCGTCCGAGCTTGGCCTGATCGTCGTCGCCACGTCCAGCCCGGATTACTACTTCCCGGCCACGGCCGCCCTGATCGGCGAGCGGCTCGGCGCCCACGGCGTGGCCGGCTACGACCTGTCCGCGGCGTGCACGGGGTTCGTCTTCGCGCTCGCACAGGCGTATGGCCAGGTGGCCGGCGGTCTCGTCGACACGGCGCTCGTCATCGGCACCGAGGTGTTCTCCCGCCTGCTCGACTGGGACGACCGATCGACCTGCGTCCTCTTCGGCGACGGCGCGGGCGCGGTCGTGCTGCGCAGCAACGGCTCGCAGTCGGGGCTGCTCGGCTTCGAGCTGGGGTCGAACGGGCGCGGCGGCGACCTCCTGCGCGTGGCGGCCGCGGGCCATGCCCGCGGCCCCAAGGCGGGCCCGTACGTCGTGATGGACGGGCCACAGGTGTACAAGTTCGCGACCACCGTGAGCGTCGAGTCGGCCGCGCGCGTGCTCGACGCGATCGGGATGACGGTCGCCGACGTCGACCTCTTCGTCCCCCACCAGGCCAACCTGCGCATCATCGAGCATGCCGCCCGGCGCCTGGGCATCCCGGCCGAGAAGATCGTGTCGAATGTCGACCGGTACGGGAACACCTCGGCGGCATCGATCCCGATCTGCCTCGACGAGGCGTACCGTTCCGGTCGCATGCGGCCGGGCGCGATCGTGCTGATGGTCGGGTTCGGCGGAGGGCTCTCGTGGGGCTCGTGCGTGATGGAATGGTCAATCCCCCTGAAGGAGCGAGGATGAGCAAGATTGCGTTCTGTTTCCCGGGGCAGGGGAGCCAGCGTGTGGGCATGGGGCGCGATCTCGCGGCGCAGTTCCCCGAGGCCGCCGCGGTCTTCGACGAGGCCTCCGAGGAGCTCGACTTCGACCTGCGGCGCGTGTGCTTCGAGGGTCCGATCGAGGAGCTGTCCGAGACCCAGGTGACCCAGCCCGCGCTCGTCGCGAGCTCGCTCGCGGCGCTGCGCGCGATCCAGACGCGGCTCGGCATCGCCCCCGACGTCGTCGTCGGCCACAGTGTCGGCGAGTACGCGGCCATCGCGGCCGCCGACAGCGTGGACGTCGGCCTGGTCACGCGGCTGGTGCGGGAGCGCGGCCTGGCGATGGCCGCGTCGAAGGCCCGCGGCGCGATGGCCGCCGTGCTCGGCCTGGCCGATGAGGAGGTCGAGCGCCTGTGCCGGGAGACCGGCGACGTGTGGCCGGCGAACTACAACTGCCCCGGCCAGCTCGTGATCTCCGGCCGCGAGGCGGGAATCGCCGGCGTCGGCGAGAAGGCCCGGGAGCTGGGGGCGAAAGTCGTGCGCCTGCGGGTGTCCGGCGCGTTCCACAGCCCGCTCGTCGAGGACGCCGCCCACCGCCTGGAGCCGGCGCTGCGGGCGGCGCAGTTCGGCGAGCTGCGGACGCGGTTCATGTCGACGGTGTCCAGCAAGCTCGAGACGGTTGACCGGGTGCCCGGCCTGCTCGTGGAGCAGGTGACGGCCCCCGTCCGCTTCACCCAGTCGGTGCAGTCGCTCGTCGCCGACGGCGTGCGCACCTTCGTCGAGGTGGGGCCGGGGAACGTGCTCTCCGGGCTCGTGAAGCGCATCGACCGCTCGGTCACCGCCGTCTCGATCAGCACGCCCGAGGACCTCGCGGCGGCGGAGGCAAGCCTTGCCCGATCGTGAGCTGGAGGGACGGGTCGCCCTGGTGACGGGCGGCTCGCGCGGCATCGGCGCCGCGGTGTGCGCCGAGCTGGGCGCGACGGGCGCGACCGTGGTCTGCAACTACGTGAGCGCGTCCGACCGGGCGGAGCAGGTGTGCGCCGGCGTGCGTGCGGCGGGTGGAGTCGCGCACGCGATGGCCGGCGACGTCTCCACGTCCGAGGGCGCCGCCGGGCTGGTGGCGCAGGTCGAGTCCGAGGTCGGCCCGATCGCGATCCTCGTCTGCAATGCGGGTATCACTCGTGACAACCTGATCATGAAGCTCTCCGACGACGACTGGCGCTCGGTGATCGACACGAACCTGGGCGGGGCGTTCTTCACCTGCCGTGCGGTCGCCCGGCCGATGCTGAAACGGCGGGCCGGAGCGATCGTCACCGTCAGCTCGGTCGTCGGGGTGCACGGGAACGCCGGACAGACGAACTATGCCGCCTCGAAGGCGGGCCTGATCGGGCTGACGAAGTCGCTCGCGAAGGAGCTCGGCGGCCGCGGGATCCGGGTGAACGCGATCGCGCCGGGGTACATCTCGACCGCGCTCACCGACGCGCTGCCGCAGGAAGCCCGCGACGCGATCCTGGCGCAGACGCCGCTCGGGCGGCTGGGTGAGCCCGCCGACGTCGCCAGGGTCGTGCGGTTCCTCGTATCCGACGCAGCGGCGTTTGTGACCGGAGACGTGCTGGCGGTGGATGGAGGCCTGGGGATATGAGCGCGAACGGCAGGCGGCGGGTGGTGATCACCGGCCTCGGGGCGGTCACGCCGAACGGCCTGACCATGCCCGAGACGTGGGCGAGCATCAGGGCGGGGACGTCCGGCGTGTCCCGGGTCGAGGGCGTGGACATGCCCGAGGGGGCGGTGAACATCGCCGGGCAGGTGAAGGGCTTTGTGCCGGAGGAGTACTTGGACCGGCGCACCGTGCGCAAGACCGACCGCTTCGCGCACCTCTCGGTCGCGGCGGCGACGCAGGCGGTGGCCGACGCCGATCTCGACATCGCCGCGGACGCCGCCCGGATCGGGTGCTCGATCGGGACGGGGATCGGCGGCCTGAAGACGCAGGAGATCGCCCACAAGAAGCTCTTCGAGGCGGGCCCCGACCGGCTGAGCCCGTTCTGGGTGACGGCGCTGATCGCGAACATGGGCGCCGCCGAGGTGTCGATGGCGCTGGGGACGCGCGGCCCGCTGACGACCGAGTGCACGGCATGCGCCGCATCCGGCATGTCGCTCGGAAACGCCACGCTCTACATCCGCGCTGGCATGGCCGACGCGATGCTCGCCGGGGGGGTCGAGGCCCCGATCGTGCGCCTGGCGCTGGGCGGGTTCGGCACGATGCGCGCCCTCTCGCGGCGGCTGGACGATCCCGAGGGGGCCAGCCGCCCGTTCGACTCGGGCCGCGACGGCTTCGTCCTGTCCGAGGGGGCGGTGGTGCTGGTGCTCGAGGAGCTCGAGCGGGCTCGGCGGCGCGGCGCGCGGATCTACGCCGAGGTGCTCGGATATGGGATGTCGAGCGACGCCCACCACGTCACGGAGCCGGATCCGGTGGGCACCAACCCGGCCCGGGCGATGACGATGGCGATGGCCGACGCGGGGATCTCGCCGGACGAGGTCGGCTACGTGAACGCGCACGGCACGTCCACTCCGGCCGGCGACTCGGCCGAGACGCGGGCGCTCAGGCTCGCGCTCGGCGACGAGGTCGCACGGCGCGTTCCGATCTCGTCGACGAAGAGCGAGACCGGCCACCTCCTGGGCGCGACGGGGGCGCTCGAGGTTGCCGTCTCGGTGCTTGCCATGCGAGACGGGTTCCTGCCGCCGACGATCAACCAGACCGACCCCGACCCCGAGTGCGACCTCGACTACATCCCCAACGTGGGCCGCGCCGCCGACGTGCGGGTGGCGGTGTCCAACTCGTTCGGCTTCGGCGGTCACAATGCGGTGCTTGTCCTGCGCCGCTGGGACCCCGGCGACTAGGCGGGGCGGGAGGGCGAAGGCGCCATGGCGCAGAACATCAACGTCGACATCAGCCGCTCGGACGGCGCCGGCGGGCCGGCGGAGCCCCCGCACCGCACCCGCAACACCTGCCCGGTGTGCGCCTCGCACTACCGCGAGGACGAGATGGTGCGCAACCTGCGCGTCTGCACGAGCTGCGGCCATCACTTCCCCGTCACCGCTCGCGAGCGGATCGTGCAGCTCGTGGACGAGGGCACGTTCGTCGAGATCGCGGCCGGCCTGGAGTCGGCCGATCCGCTCGAGTTCGTCGACTCCAAGCCGTATCCCGCGCGGCTGACGGCTGCCATGGGACAGACCGGCCTGCGCGACTCGGCCGTGACGGGCTCGGCCGTGATCGGGGGCACCGCCGTCGCGCTCTCGGTGATGGACTTCTCGTTCCTCGGCGGCTCGATGGGCTCCGTCGTCGGCGAGAAGTTCAGCCGAGCCGCCGACCTCGCCCTCGACCGGCGCATGCCGCTCGTGTCGGTGGCTGCGTCCGGCGGGGCGCGGATGCAGGAGGGCGTGCTCGCCCTGATGCAGATGGCGAAGACCGTGGCGGCGGTCGACGAGCTCCAGGAGGCGGGGCGACCGTTCGTGTCGGTGCTGGTGCATCCGACGACGGGCGGTGTGGCGGCCAGCTTCGCGGCGCTCGGCGACGTCATCATCGCCGAGCCGGGGGCGCTGCTCTCCTTCTCCGGCCCGCGCGTCGTCAAGCAGACGACCCGTGAGAGCCTGCCCGACGACTTCGGCCTGGCCGAGTCGAACTTCCGCCACGGTCACGTCGACCTGATCGTCGCCCGGCCCGAGCTGCGCGACACCATCGCCCGGGTGGTCGCGATCCTGGCCGGCGCCCAGCCGTACCGCCCGCCCGCCCTCGTCGGCGAGATCGACCCGGTTGGCGCGCTCGGCCGCGCGCTGTCCGGCATGCGGCGGCGGCTGACGTCGGCCAACCCCTTCCGCAACGGGAGCGCCGATGTCGGCGACTGAGCGGGAGCGGCGTGGGTTCTTCCGCCGGCGCGGCGCCGAGCGCGACGCCTGGCATGCGGTGCAGCTCGCCCGCCACGAGGACCGGCCGTACACGCTGGACTACCTCGATCGGATCTGCGACGACTTCATCGAGCTGCACGGCGACCGTGCCGAGGCGGACGATCCGGCCATCGTCGCCGGCATCGGGTCGTTCCGGGGCCAGTCCGTGGCGTTCGTCGGCCACCAGAAGGGCCGTGACCTCAAGCAGCGCACCTACCGCAACTTCGGCATGCCAAGCCCGGAGGGGTATCGCAAGGCGATGCGGGTGTTCGCGCTCGCCGGCCGGCTCGGCTTCCCGATCGTCACCCTGATCGACACCCCCGGCGCCGCCCCCGGCGTGGGCGCCGAGCAGCGCGGACAGTCGGGTGCGATCGCCCGCTCGCAGCTCACGCTGATGCGACTACCGGTGCCGGTCGTCGCCTGCGTCATCGGCGAGGGCTCCTCCGGCGGGGCGCTCGCGATCGGCGTCGCCGACCGCGTGCTGATGCAGCAGAACGCGATCTACACCGTCATCTCGCCGGAGGGCTGTGCGGCGATCCTGTGGAAGGACGCCGGCGAGGCGAAGCGCGCCGCCGCCGCGCTGCGACCGACGGCCGAGTCGTGCCTCGCCCTCGGCGTCGTCGACGCGATCGTGCCGGAGCCGTCCGGCGGCGCCCACCGCGACCCCGCCCGCGCCGCCGAGCTGCTGGCCGACGCGGTGCAGGTGGAGCTCGAGGTCGTGGCGGCGGTTCCCCCCACGCAGCGGCGGGCCGCAAGGCGGGCCAAGTTCCGCGGCATGGGCGCGTATCAGGAGTAGCCCCCCGTTGGCCGCTGTCCCCAGCGCGACGCGACCGCCGAACCGGGTGGAGCTCGCGTCGCTGGCGGCCGCCGCCGGCCTGAGCGCCGTCGCCGCCGGTCTCGACCTGGCGTCGGCGCCGAACACCGCCGTCTTCGTGGCGGCAGGGGCGGCGCTGGTCGCGCTCGCATGGATCGTCGGGCTGGCGACGGAGCAGCTCGGGGAGAGCAGCGGGCCGAAGCTGGGCGGCGTCCTGAATGCGACGTTCGGCAACGCGGCCGAGCTGATCATCACGATCTTTGCGATCCGCGCCGGCCAGCTGGAGGTGGCGACGGCGTCGATCACGGGGTCGATCCTGGGAAACACGCTGCTCGTCCTGGGCGCGTCCTTCATCGTCGGCGGCGTTCGCCACGGCACCCAGACCTTCGACCGCCGCGTGGCCGGCATGAACGCCTCGATGCTGGCGCTCGCGGTCATCGGGCTCGGCCTGCCGACGGCGTTTGCCGCCGAGCACGGCGCAGGATCCCACGCCCAGACGATCTCGGATGTCACCGCCGCGGTCCTGATCGCGCTCTACGGGCTCAGCCTGGTGTACTTCTTCCGCAGCGGCGGCGGGGCGCATCCGCCCAGCGGCACGCCGCACTGGAGGGCCCGGGTCGGCCTGGCGGCGCTGCTGGCGGCGACGCTTGGGGTGACGGTGATCTCCGACGTCTTCGTCGGCACGCTCGCCGGCGTGATCGCCGACATCGGCATCTCCGCGGCGTTCCTCGGGCTGATCGTCGTCCCGCTTGTCGGCAACATCGCCGAGAACATCGTCGGCATCAAGATCGCCTACCGGAACCAGATGGACTTCTCGATGCTCGTGTCGCTCGGCTCCTCGCTCCAGGTCGCGCTGGGGGTCGCGCCGGCGCTCGTGTTCATCTCGCTCGCCACGCCGCACCACTTCGACCTCGTCTTCCCGACGATCCAGGTGCTCGCCCTGGCGGCAGCGGCGACGATCATGGCGCTGATCGCGCTCGACGGTGAGTCGAACTGGCTGGAGGGGGCGCAGCTCGTGGCGGTCTACGTGATCGTCGCGACCGCGTTCTGGTACCTGTGACACGCGCGGAGGTGCGCAACTTCGGGCTGGTGGCGGCCGTCGCGGTGCTGGCCGTCGCGGTGCGCGTGGCCGGCGCGAGCGGCGTCGCCGTCTTCCTCGTCTCGGCAGTCGCGCTGGCGGGGCTGGCGTGGATGCTCGGCGAGGCCACCGACCAGGCCGGCGACGCAGCCGGGCCGCGGGCCTCGGCGCTGCTCAATGCGACCTTCGGCAACCTGCCCGAGGTCGTGATCGTCGTGCTCGCGATCCGCGCCGGCCTGGACGACATCGCCCGGGCGTCCATCATCGGCTCCGTGATCGGGAACGTCCTGCTGATCCTGGGCCTCTCGCTGGTGATCGGCGGCTGGCGGAACGGCGTCCAGAGGTTCAACGAGCGGGTGGCGGCCACCAACTCCTCGATGCTGGTGCTCGGCGTCGTGGGGCTCGGCCTGCCGACGCTGTTCGCCGCGGTCGAGCACGATCCGCCGGCCGCCGAGCTGCTGTCGCGCTGGACCGGCGCCGCCCTGATCGTGGTCTACGCGGCGTATCTGCTCTACAGCTTCCGGGGCGCCGGGCAGGCGATCGACGAGGACCGCCGCCGCCCGCGCTGGACGCGTGGCCAGGCGGTCGCCGCCCTCGCGCTCACCGCGCTCGGTACGGGCGTCGTGTCCGAGGTGCTGGTGGGCTCGATCAGGGACGCCGTGGAAGGATCGGGGGTTCCCCGCCCGTTCGTCGGCCTGATCATCGTCCCGTTCGTCGGCAACGTCGCCGAGCACTTCTCGGCGGTGCGGCTGGCCTTCCGCGACCGGGTCGACTTCTCGATGGGGATCGCGTACGGCTCCGGCATCCAGGTCGTCCTGGTCGCGTCCGCCGTGGCGGTGTTCGCCGGGGTCGCCGAGGGGGTCAACCTGACGCTCGTGTTCGATCCGCTGCAGCTCGCGGCGCTCGCCGCCGCCGCGCTCGGATCGACGCTGATCGCACGCGGCGGCGAGACGAACTGGCTCGAGGGGCTCCAGCTCCTGACGATCTACCTCATCGTGGCCGTCGCGGTCTGGCTGCGCTGACGGTCGCCGTCAGCCGATCGGGTACCACCTGCCGTGCACGGCCGGCAGCACCTGCGCCGTCACGAACGCGGGTGTCACCGTCGTTCCCGGCTGGTAGTTCCACGCTCCGTCGGGCAGCTGGCGGGCGAGCAGCCAGGCCCGTGCGCGGCGGTTGCGCAGGCCGCACGCGTGCCGGGCCTGGATCGCCCACGAGGTCGACTGGCTGTCGGCCGCCTCCCCCGGCTCGAGCGCGTAGCCGTGCGAGGCCGCCTGCGTCGTCTTCAGGTAGCCGAACGCGTGCGCGATGCTGCCGGTGCGGCACCCGAGCCCGGCCGCGTGCAGCGCCAGCACGGCCGCGGCCGTGTCGTTCGAGTCTGGCGCCCCGCCGATCGTCCAGCCGTACCCGCCGCCGGGGTGCTGGCGGTTGCGGACGTAGGCCAGCGTTCGCGCCGGGATCGGGCTGCGGGCCGCGCGCAGGGCGAGCACGCCCCAGTACGTGGAGTTGGCCGCCGGGCCGATGCCGCCCTTGCGGCCGATCTTGCCGCGCAGCGCGGCGACCAGGTTGCGGCCGCCGAAGCTCGCGGGGTTGCGGCCCATCGCCACGACGGCGAGGACGCCGCGCTCGAGCTGGTAGGCGTCGGTCCAGCCCCCCGCCCGCGTGGCGAGGTAGGCGGCGGCGGTGCGGCCGCCGCTCCGGTGCACCTTCCCGGAGCTCACGCCCGCGGCGCGCAGGCCCATGACCGCCCACTCCGTCAGCGTCGGGCCGGGGCTCGAGCTGCCGCTGTCGGCGAAGCCGCCCGACGCGGTCTGGCGGGCGAGCAGGTAGTGGGTGCCGCTCGCGGCGGCGGCGGCCGGGGCCGCGGACAGGGTGAGCGCGAGGGCGGAGGCGAGCGCGAGGATCTTCATGTCTGCTCCAGTGGGACGAAGGTGCCGTGCAGCTTGCGGGCGTAGCGATCGATGGTGCGGATCAGCGTCGGCCCCGCGACGAGCGCCAGCAGGACGTTGCCGGCGGCGTGGGCGACGTCGAACCAGATGCCGGTGGACACCAGCGCGGCGAACGACGTCGCGCCCGCACCGAGCGACGACCACGCCCACACGTCCATCAGCCAGTCGAACAGAAATCCCCATGCGAGGCCGAATGCCGCCAGCGCGTAGCGGTTGCGCAGCAGCGGCGCGGCGGCCGCGGCGGTGACGCCGACCATCCCCCAGCCCGCCATCTGCCAGGGCGTCCACGGGCCCTGGCCGAGGAAGACGTTCGAGGCCAGCGCCGCCGTTGCGCCGGTGGCGAGGCCGGCGCGCGCACCGAGCGTCACTCCGGTCACGGCGACGACCATGGTCAGCGGCTGGACGTTGGGGACGGCGGTGAAGACCACCCGGCCCCCCGCCGCCGCCGCCGCCAGCGCGGCGACGAGCGCGAGCTCGCGGCTGCGGTTGGGCCCGGTCTCGACGGCGACGGCGCCGACCGCGAGCGCCGCCACCAGCGCGAGGGCGACGTCGGCGCTAGACACGGGCCTCCTCGGGCGCGGCGGCGAGCAGGGCCACGGCGTCTGCCAGGGATGCGCGCCCGAGCGCGAGCCCGAGCTGGGACACGAAGAAGATTCCCTGTGCGAGCGACTCGCGGGGGGCGCGATCGGCCAGCACGCGGCCGGCGGCCATGCTGGTGACGGCGTCTGCGGCCTCCGCGGCGAAGTCCATGTCGTGCGTGACCACCACCACCGCCGTCCCCTGGGCCGCGAGCGAGCGGGCCGTCGCGACGAGTGCGAGCTTGCGCAGTCCGTCGACGCCTCGGGTCGGCTCGTCCAGCACCAGCAGCTCGGGCTCCATGACGGCGACCGCTGCGATCGCCAGGCGCTGGCGCTCGCCGCTGGAGAGGTCGCGCGGGTGGCGCCCGCAGAGCGCCGTCAGGTCGAACCGCTCGAGCGCCGCGTCCACGCGGCGGCCGCGCTCCGGCGCGGCCACGCCGAGGTTGCGAAGCGCGTAGGCGACCTCGTCGCGGACGCAGTCGTGGACGAGATAGTGGGCCGGATCCTGGCCGACGTAGCCGGCCTGAGCCGGCGCCGGCGCGCGCCGGCCGCGGTCGAGCTCGGCCAGGCCGCAGATCACCCGCGCGAGCGTCGTCTTCCCGGCGCCGTTCTCGCCCACGAGCGCCGTCACCCGGCCGGCCTCGAACGCCGCGGTGGCGCCGTCGAGGGCATCCACGGGACCGAGCCGCAGCCGCGCGTCCTTCACCCCCGCCACGGCCGGCGCGGGGGGCGCTGCCGGCGCTGCCGGCGCGGGCGTCGGCGCCGCCGCCGTGCGGGCGTCGCGCACGGTCAGCGGCAGCTGTTCCCGACCGGCCCGCGCGAACGCCTGGGCCACGGGGGGGAGCAGCCACGGCGCGGTGACCGCGAGGGCGCGTGCCGCCACCGCCGGGGTGGCGTCGACGACCACCCGGCCGTCCTCCATCGCGATCACGCGGTCGGCCTCGGCGAACAGGCGGCCGGTGCGGTGCTCGGCGAGCACGACGGTCACGCCGCGGTCGCGGTTGATGCGCACGATCAGCCCGAGCAGCTCCTCGGCGACGACGGGGTCGAGCTGGCTGGTCGGCTCGTCCAGGAGCAGCAGCGGCTGCCCCATCGCCAGCACCGAGGCGATCGCCACGCGCTGCTGCTCGCCGCCGGACAGCGCGGCGGTCGGCCGTCCGGCCAGATGGGAGGCGCCGACTGCGGCCAGCGACTCGCGTGCCCGCAGGCCGATCGTCTGCGGCGGGTGACCCAGGTTCTCCAGGCCGAATGCGGCCTCGCGGTCGGGTCGGCCCATGACGAGCTGGGCCTCGGGATCCTGGAAGACGAGCCCGGCGCGGCGGGCGAGCTCTCCGGGACGGTGCTCGCGAGTGTCGAGCCCCGCGCTCGTCACCCGCCCCGCGAGCTCGCCGCCGTGGAAGTGCGGCACCAGCCCGAGCGCGGCCCGAAGCAGGGTGGACTTGCCGCAGCCCGAGCCGCCGACGAGCAGGACGAGCTCCCCCTCGCCGATGGCGAGGTCGACGTCGCGCAGCGCCGCCGTGTCCGCGCCGGGGTAGCGGTAGGAGACGCTTTCGAAGCTCAGCGCGGCCATCGCACCGCCCCCGCCCCGGCCGCTCCCAGGAGGACGAGCGCGGCCGAGCCGGCGATCGCTCCCGCGTGCAGCGGGTTGGCGAGCGTGTCGTAGTAGCGGAACGACGATGCGCCGGTCGCGACGCCGGTGGCGACGACGGCGAGCCCCGCCGCGCCGAGCAGGGCGGCCGCACGCTCCCGGCCGGTGGCGGCCCGCTCGCCGGCGCGTGTGCGCCCGGGCCCGCCGTACCCGCGCGCCTCCATCGCCTCGGCCACCGCCAGCGAGCGCTCGAGCGATGTGGCCAGCAGCGGCCCGAGCAGGCCGGCGGCGGTGCGCGGCGAGCGCATGCGCGCCGCCCGGGTGCGCGCGGCGGTGACGATGCCCGCGGCATCGCGCTCGAGGGCGGGCACCATCCGCGTGGCCAGGGCGGCGATCATCGCCGAGCGGGGTGCGATGCGGCCGACGGCCCGCAGCAGCAGGTCGGGGTCGGCCAGGCGCACGAACGCCGCCACGGCCAGCGCCGATGCCGCCACGCGCATCCCCGCCCCGGCGCCGTACGCCAGCTCCTCGGCCGTGATCTGCGTGTCGAGCACCGGAATGTGCGGCCCCTGCCACAGCACCGTCAGCCCCTGTACGGCGACGAACGGGTTCAGCGCGAACACGATCAGGCCGGAGCCGATCGCCGTCACGGCGTAGAGGCGCCGGGGCGGCGGCGCGGCGAGCAGGAGGAGCGCCGAGGCGGTGGTGGCGGCCCCCAGCCAGAGCGGGCTCCACGCGACGATCGCCGCGGCCAGCGGCGCGCCGGTGACGAGCGCTGCCGGGAGCGGCTTCACGGGCGGCCGCCCTCTGCGATCACACGGCCGCCGCCGTCGAGCGCCACCGCGTAGGTGTCGCGCACGCGCCGGGGATCCCGTGCGAGCGTCGCCGCGGCGGCGCACGCGCTCGCGACGGTGCGACCGGCGACGACGAGCGCCGCCGACCGGCCGGTCGCGCCGCCGGGCTGGTAGGCGGCAATCACGGCCTGGGCGGCCGGGTCGGGCCGCAGGCCGGCCCGGCCGCGGTAGACGAGCACCCGGCCGCCGGAGAGGGCGACCGTCAGGCCGCGCCCGCGCCACGTCTGCGTCGAGAGCGCGGAGGCCGCACGGGCAAACGTCTCGACGCGCACGCTGAACGCGCTCGCGCGGCGCACCACGAGCGCCCCCGCGGCGCGCAGCGCCGATGCGACCCGGCCCGCGCAGGGCGGCCCACTCACCTGCACCGCCGGTCGCGCGCCGCCGAAGCCGTGCACGAACGGCTCCGGCCACGCGCCGATGGCGACCGGCACCTGGATCAGATCGTTCCAGTAGCGGTAGTCCCACCACTCGCGGTCGCCCGGGTGCAGGGTGTAGTCGGTCGCGCCGATGTTCGCCTGAATCCCGTTCACGAAGTAGAGCCAGGCCATCCCCCGCGACTGGTCGCCGGCGAGACCGTCGATGGACTGGACGAACCGGCCGCCGTAGCGCGTGTCCACCTTTGCGACGCGGCGCAGGGCCATCATCGCCGACTGACCCGGTGCGGCTCGCGCGGTCGCGAGCACGCGACCCCCGAAGCCCTCCGTGATCGTGACGGCCGCGGCCCGCGGCCCGCTCGGCGGCGTCGCCACCGACGAGCCGCAGGCCGCGGCCGCGGCGGTCACGACGCCGAGGCCGAGGAGCCGACGTGCACCCATACCGTGCGCGACCGGATCGCGCCCGACTCCGTGGCCCTCACCGGGAATACGCCGGTGTGGCCGAACTGCACCGTGACGCGGCCGGTCGCGTCGGCGTGGACGGCGATTCCGCCGACGTGCAGCCATGCACCGGCGGCGGGCGTCGCCCTGCCCGCGTCGTCGTACGACCTGACCCTGAACGTCTCGCTCGCCCTGACCGCGGTGGCCGTCGCGCCGGCGAGCCCCAGGGTGGGCTCGGTCGCCCCGGTGGTCGGGTCGAACGTCGTGTAGTAGTAGAGGATCCTCAGCCCACGCGTCGCCGGGATCGAGCCGGCGCCGATCGACGACAGCTTCTGGCCGACCTTGAACGCCCAGTAGTGGGCCGGGTCGCCGGGGATGCCGGCGATCGAGTTGACGAAGAACCCGCAGCAGTCGAACCACTGCAGGCCGACCTTGAAGTGGTGCACGCGGCCGGCCTTGAGCAGCGCGCCGAGCGCGGTCGGCGTGGACAGCTGGTGGCCGGCGAACGTCCCGGTCAGCGGGGCCGGATGGGACTGGGTGACGGTGGCGGCGGGGCCTTCCACCCGCACCTTCACGTGAACGGCGGCCGTTGCGGCGGCCGGCTGGGCTGCACCGAGGCCGATCGTGGCCAGCACGGCCAGGATGGCCGCCAGGTGCGTGGGGCGAGTTCTCGCCAACGTGTCCTCCTTCCTCGAGAGGCGTCGTCGTGTTCGCGAGGGGCAGGTCTTCTGGCTCGGACGCGTCTCCCGGGATCTCCGGGCCGTCCGGCTGACCTTCCCGGCCTTGCGGCCAGTGGCCACCCGATGGGTGCGCCGGACGGACGTCCTCACAGCGGCGGGACCGCGCCGGACTCGCACCGGCTTCCCTTGACCGCTCGCGGGGCGCCGAGCATACCACCGCTGGGGTAGCGTGGTGCGCGTGTACGTCGCCGTGGTGGGAGCGGGTCGCGCGAGCGCGGAGGTCGAGCGCCTGGCCGAGGAGGTCGGACGGCGGCTCGCACAGGCGGGCGCCGTCGTGGTGACCGGCGGGCTGGCCGGCGTGATGGACGCGGCGTCGCGCGGCGCGGCGGCTGCCGGCGGCCGTGTGGTCGCGATCGTGCCGGGAGAGTCGCGCGCAGACGCGACGCCGCACGCCGACACGGTGGTGGCGACGGGCGCCGGCCAGGCCCGCAACCTGGCGGTGGCTGCGACCTGCGACGGGATGATCGCCGTCGGCGGCGAGTGGGGCACGCTGTCCGAGATCGCCCTGGCCGGGAAGCTCGGCAGGCCGGTGATCGCGCTTCAGGGGTGGGAGGTGCGCGGCGTCGAGACCGCCGCCGATCCCGCGGACGCCGTGACGCGCCTGCTCGAGCTGCTGGCGCCGCCCTAGACGGCGCGCTCGAACGCGGGGTAGCAGCCGAGATAGCCCATGTCCGCCACGTTCCGCTCCAGCTCGCGCAGCGCCGTCGACACCGCGGCGTCCAGCGGGTGCCCCTCGAGGTCGGCGTAGAACTGGTAGTTCCACGGGCGGCCGGGGATCGGGCGTGACTGCAGCGACACCATGTTCACGCCGTAGCGGGCCAGGGGCTCGATCGCCGAGAGCAGCGCCCCGGGGTGATGGTGGGTGACGAAGCGGACCGAGGTGTGCCAGCGGGCGACGCCGTCGCGGTCGAGCCGGGTGTGGTTGGCGACGCTGACGAAGCGGGTGTAGTTCTCGGCGTGGTCGGAGACGTCGTTCAGGAGCACGACCAGCCCGAACCGCTGGGCGGCCCGCCGCGACGCGAGCGCCGCCTGGCGGTTGTCGCCGGCGTCGGCCACGCGCCTGGCCGCCGCCGCGGTCGACGGCGCCACCTCGGGCAGCGTGTCCGGCAGCGACGACAGGAACCGGCGGCACTGGGCGAGCGCGGCCGGGTGCGAGTGCACGCGCGCGAGCGCGTCGATGTTCGTGCCGGGAAGCCCGACCAGGCAGTGCGGCACGGGCAGCACCGTCTCGCCCACGATGGCGAGCGGGGCGTGGGCGAGCAGGTCGTAGGTCTCGGGGATCGGCCCGGCCAGTGAGTTCTCGATCGGGAGGACACCGTAGGCGGCGTCGCCGCGGCCGACGGCGCGCACCACGTCCGCCCACGACCTGAGCGAGACGAGCTCGGCGTCGGGGTACAGCCGCGCGCCCGCCTCGGCCGCGTAGGCCCCCTCTTCGCCGGGGTAGGCAACGGTGGTCGTCATCCAGGGTCCTCCATCAACGAAAAAAGCCCCCGCATCTGCGGAGGCTTCCAAAACGGCGCGGGTTGGGGTCGCGCGTGCGTTCAGACGCCTCCTGGCCGGGTGGTAAAGGGGAAGGTGAACGGCGCGCGGTACATTGCGCGCCATGCTATCAGAGGACGACCTGGTGGCCGCGATCGCGGCGGCCGCCGGGGCCGCGGGCCGCGGCGTCGCGGTCGGGATCGGCGACGACGCCTGCGTGCTCGACGGCGGCCTGGTCGTCTCCACCGACATGCTCGTCGCGGGCGTCGACTTCGACCTCGCCCGCCTGCCGCCCGCCGCCGTCGGCCATCGCGCCGCCGCGGCGAGCCTGTCCGACATGGCGGCGATGGGGGCCGAGCCGCTCTGCCTGCTGGCGGCGGTCGGCCTGCCCGAAGGCTTCGCCGACGCACCCGGCCTCGTCGCCGGGATGGCCGAGCACGGGGTGCCCGTGGTGGGCGGCGACCTCTCGCGGGCGCCGGCCCTCGTGCTCGCCGTGACGGCGCTCGGGCGTGCCGAGCGGCCGGTGCTGCGCTCCGGCGGCCGGCCGGGCGATCTGCTGGTGGTGACCGGAACGCTGGGCGGGCAGGCGGCCTCGGGCTACACCGCCCGGGTGACGCCGCGGGTGGCCGAGGGGCGCGCGCTGGCGGCGGTGGCGACGGCGATGATCGACGTCTCGGACGGCATTGCGACGGATGCCCGCCGGCTGGCCGCTGCCTCCGGCACGGGCGCGGTCGTCGAGCTCGCGCGCCTCCCCCGGGCCGAGGGGGCGAGCATCGAGCAGGCGGCCGCCGGGGGCGAGGACTTCGAGCTGCTCGCCGCCGTCCCCCCGGACGCCGATCTCCCGGTGCCCGTCACCGTGATCGGACGGCTCACCGAGCCCCCCGCCGTTACGCTGGTGGACGCCGACGGGGCGCCGCGGGCGCTCACCGGCTGGGATCACTTCGCGTGATCGGCATCCTCGGCGGCCTCGGGGCCGCGCTGGCATGGGGCCTCTCGACGGTCGTGGCCTCGCGCTCGACGCGCATCCTGGGATCGCAGCAGGTGCTCGCCTATGTGATGCTGCTCGGCCTCGCCGCGCTGGCGGTGCTGGCGCCGCTGAGCGGGTTTCCGCACGGGGCCGGAACCCACCCCTGGGCGTGGGCGGTGCTGGCGGGCGCCGGCTCGGCGGCGGGGCTGTCGATGATGTACCGGGCGCTGCGGCTGGGCAAGGTGGGCGTCGTGGCGCCGATCGCGTCGACCGAGGGCGCGATCGCCGCGGTCATCTCGATCGCCTTGGGGGAGACGCTGACGGCCGGCGTCGCCGTCTGCCTGCTCGTGATCGCGGCGGGCGTCGTGCTCGTGACGCTGCGCGGGCATGCGGAGGACGTGCATCTGCGCCCCTCCCTCTACGCCCTCGCGGCGGCCGGCCTCTTCGGAGTCAACCTCGTTGCGAGCGCGCACGCGGGCGATGCGCTGGGGGCGCTGTGGACGATCCTCGTCGCCCGGATCGTCGGTGTCACCCTGATCGCGCTGCCGCTCGTCCTGCGCGGCGCGCTGCGGCTTCCCGGACGGGCATGGTGGATGGTGCTGTTCTCCGCGACGGCCGAGGTGCTCGGCTACGTCTCGTACGTGACCGGCGCCCGCCATGGCGTCGCCGTCGCGGCGGTGCTCGGCTCGCAGTTCGCGGCGGTCGCGGCCGTCGGCTCGTTCGCGGTCTTCGGCGAGCGCCTGGGCCGGCGCCAGGTCGCCGGTGCCGGCGTGATCGTCACCGGGGTGGGCGTGCTGGCGGTGCTGCGCGCGTGACGCTCAGGCGGACGCGGCCGTCCAGGTGGCGAGCTCCTCCTCGAGCCGCCGCCGCGGGACCGCGCCGATGAGCTTCTTCTGCATCTCGCCGCCCTGGAACACCATCAGGGTCGGGATCGACAGGATGTCGTAGCGGCTGGCGGTCTGGATGTTGTCGTCGACGTTCAGCTTGGTGAACTTGACGCGGCCCGCGTTCGCCTCGGCCATCTCGTCGAGGATCGGCTCCATCACCCGGCAGGGGCCGCACCACGGCGCCCAGAAATCCACGACGACGGGGCCCTCCGACCCCAGCACCTCGGACTCCCAGTTGGCGTCCGAAACCTCGACCATGCCATCGCTCACGGCTGTTGCTCCTGTTCTCGAACCGACCCCGGGATCATAGCCGCGGGGTCATGTGCAGCGGGGCGACGCCGGCGGAGGGCAGCCGGTCGTCGAGCGGCGCGCGCAGCGACCGCAACCGCAGCGCGGGCACCTTCCACACCGCCTCGGCGACGATCGCCGTCGTCATCTTGCTCGCCCCGGCCGTGCGATCCTCGAACGTGATCGGCACCTCGACGACCCGGCCGCCCATGCGCAGCGTCC
The DNA here is from genome assembly GCA_963843705.1 of uncultured Actinomycetes bacterium. Classification (GTDB taxonomy): domain Bacteria; phylum Actinomycetota; class Thermoleophilia; order Gaiellales; family JAICJC01; genus JAICJC01. The sequence continues at coordinate 126,883 of CAWJLQ010000012.1, read as the reverse complement.
GGTAGGTCAGCTCGATCTGGAAGACGTATCCCTGGCCGTGCACCGAGGTCAGGTCGATCGCCTCGAGCACCCGCCGGCGGAAGCACTTGAAGCCGCCCGTGAGGTCGCGGATGCCGACCCCGAGGATCGTGCGCGCATACAGCGACCCGCCCCGGGAGATCAGCCGCCGGTGGGCCGGCCAGCCGACCACGCCGCCGCCGGGCACGTACCGCGACCCGAGCACGAGGTCGGCGTCCGCGGACGCCGCGAGCAGCCGCGGCACCGCCTCCGGAGGGTGCGACAGGTCGGCGTCCATCTCCAGGACATGGGTGTAGTCGCGCTCGAGCGCCCAGCGGAACCCGTCCACGTAGGCTCCGCCGAGGCCGCGCTTGTCCGGGCGGTGGAGGACGTGCACCCAGTCGTGGCGCTGCGCCAGCGCGTCCGCCACCTCGCCGGTGCCGTCCGGCGAGGAGTCGTCGACGACGAGCACGTCGCCGGGGAACGGCGCCCGCTCCCGCACCTCCGCCAGCGCTTCGACCACCCGTTCGAGGTTCTCGCGCTCGTTGTACGTCGGCATGACGATCACGAACCGATCGGGCACGCGGCCACCCTATCATTGGCCTCTGTGGAAACCCTGCCGCTCTCCAATGCGGCCATCGCGGAGCGCTTCGACCTGATGGCAGACCTGCTGGAGCTGGAGGGCGCGGTCGTCTACCGCGTGCTCGCCTACCGGCGGGCGGCGCAGACGCTGCGTGAGACCGGCGAGTCGGTCGCCCGGCTCTCGGCCGAGTCGCGGCTGACGAGCCTGCCCGGAGTCGGCCAGACCATCGCCGACAAGGTGGCAGAGCTGCTCTCGACCGGCCAGATCGCGGCGCTCGAGCGCCTGGTCGGCCGCAACCCGCCGGGAGCGGTGCCGGTGATGCGGCTCCAGGGGGTCGGGCCGAAGACGGCGAAGCGGATCTTCACCGAGCTCGGCCTGACGACGGTCGACGACGTGCGTGAGGCGGCGCAGGCGGGGCGCATCCGTGCGCTCTCCGGCCTGGGCGAGAAGACGGAGGCGGCGATCCTGGCCGGGCTGGCCGCCGGCGGCGGGGTCGCGACCGCCGCGCCGCGGCGGTCGATCGCACGCGCCCGGGCGCTGGCGGACGCGGTGGTGGCCGATCTCCAGGCGTGCGCCGGCGTCGATCGCTGCGAGGCTGCGGGCAGCGTCCGCCGGTACCGCGAGACGGTCAAGGACGCCGACGTGGTCGCGTCGGTCACCGACCGCGTCGCCGCCGCACAGGCGTTCACGTCGGGGGAGTGGCTGGCCGAGGTCGAGTCGCGCGGCGACAGCCGCATCACCGCCCGCGCGCACGACGGCACGGTCGTCGAGCTGCGGATGGTGCCGCCGGGCTGCTACGGGAACCTGCTTCAACACCTGACCGGCTCCAAGGCCCACAACGTCGCGCTGCGCGAGGCGGCGGTGCGGCGGAAGCTGTCGGTCAGCGAGTACGGCATCGAGCACACCGAGACGGGCGAGGTGTGGAGCTCCGACGACGAGGCGGAGGTGTACGCGCACCTGGGCCTGCCGTGGATCCCGCCCGAGCTGCGCGAGGGCCGCGGCGAGCTCGAGGCGGCACGCGCGGACGCGCTCCCGGCCCTGCTCGAGGTGTCCGACATCCGCGGCGACCTGCACGTCCACACCGACTGGAGCGATGGCAAGGCGACGCTCGAGCAGATGGTCGCCACGGCGCGCGAGCGCGGATACGAGTACCTGAACATCACCGACCACTCGCCGTCCGTCGGCTTCGGGATGGGGCTCGACGCCGGCCGGCTGCACGCCCAGATCGAGCGGGTGCGCGCGCTCGCCGAGGCGCTCGCGCCCGAGTTCACCCTGCTCGTCGGCGCCGAGGTGGACATCCTGCGCGACGGCTCGCTCGACTACTCGGACGAGCTGCTCGCCCAGCTCGACGTGGTGGTGGCGAGCGTCCACGCGTCGCACCGCCTGTCGGCCGCCGACCAGACGAAGCGCATCTGCGCGGCGCTCGAGAACCCGCACGTGCACGTGCTCGGCCATCCCACCGGACGCCTGATCGGCCGCCGCGATCCCAACCCGCTCGACATCGAGACCGTCGTCGCCAAGGCGGTCGAGACCGGCACGGCCCTCGAGGTCAGCTCGCAGCCGCACCGGCTCGACCTGAGCGACGTGCACGTCAGGCTGGCGGTCGAGGCGGGCGCGTGGCTGTCGGTGGACACCGACGCGCACTCGGTGGCCGCGCTCGGATACCTGCCGTTCGGGGTGATGAACGCGCGCCGCGGCTGGGCGGGCGCCGACCGGGTCGTGAACACGCGCCCCTGGCCGGCGCTGCGCACGTTGCTCAGCGGGGGGTGAAGACGACCTCGCCGTCGAGCACGCCGCCGTCGCGGCCGTCCGCGGTCACCATGACGATGTCGGCCCAGAAGAACTGGCGGCCGAGCGCTGCGAACACGTCGACGACACCCGGCGACGTCTCGGAGAGCTCGTCCGGCGAGACCTCCACCATGATCGTGTCGGGTCGCATCCCTTCGAGCGTACGAGCGTCGCTGGGTGGGGTGTGATTGCGGCCGTGGGTGGTCTTTCTCACCCCAGGAGCGACGCGATGCGGTCGTGCAGGTCGGCCCGGAAGGCGAAGAGGCCGCCGCCCGTGCCGCGCAGGACCGCCGCCACGGGCCCGGTCAGCTCGGCCATGTCCATCCACCGGGCGGCGTCGATCTCGACGGGGTCGCGGGGCGCCAGAGTGCCGCCCCGGACGCGGGCGGTGACGACGTGCGTCGTCCACCGCGCGGCGGCGCCGGCGTGGGTGAACGTCATGCGCGCGACCAGCGGATAGCCGGTCAGCTCGACGTCGAGGCCGGTCTCCTCGAGCGCCTCCCGGGCGGTGCCGGCCGCGAACGTCTCGCCGGGCTCGATGCCGCCGCTGGGGATCCGCCACGCCCCGGGCGGGAACTGGGGCTTGCGGATCGCGACGAAACGGCCGTCCGCGGAGAGGATCGCGAAGGTGACGTCGTGGTGGCGGCCGTGCGCCATCGAAGGTCCGATGATCGTGGCGTCGTGGGCGGTGATCGGGCGGCCGGCGTCCCACTCGGCGGGCGCGCCGAACCGCTCGACGAGCGGCCGCAGCACGTCCTCCGTGACGTGGGTCATCCCATGTCGGCCAGGTGGTTCAGGAGCTCGACCACCTGATCCGGGCCCGAGACGGTGGCGTCGGCGGCCTCGATCAGCGCCCGCGGCGCCTCGGGCGAGCGCACGGCGATCCGGATGGTCGCCTCCCTGAACGCGTCGAGGTCGCTGCGGTCGTCGCCCACGAACAGCAGCTCGAGGATCCTCCGCCGTCCCCGCAGCCGCTGCACGGCGGCCCCCTTGTCGACCGGCACCGGCGGGCGCACCTCGAGCACCATGCGGCCGAAGTTGTAGGCCAGCCCGGCCCGCTCGAGCTTGGGGGCGATCTGCGTCTCCAGGTAGCGGCGGGCGTGGTCGGCCCGGGGCGAGTTGCGGTAGTGGATGGTGAAGGTGATGCCCTTGTCCTCGACGTGGCAGCCGAGCTCCGGCAGGATGCCGTCGTTGCGCACGACCTGCAGCGCCTCGTGGATCGCCTGCTGGTACTTGGCCGCCTGCGGGGCGACGTGCACGTCGCCGTCGCGCCACACCTCGAGGCCGTGGTTGCCCGAGATCGCGACGGCGTCGATGGGGACGAGCCGGCGTGCCTCCGCCGCCGGCCGGCCCGTCACGCAGGCGACCAGCGCGTAGACGGAGGTCAGCCGCTCGAGCGCTGTCAGCGCCTCGGGCAGCACGCGCGCCTCCTCTGGGAGCGAGACGATCGGGGCGAGCGTGCCGTCGATGTCACAGACGACGGCTCCGCGACGCGGGTCCGCCCGGAGCGGCTCCACCAAGCGCGCCAGCCTGCCGTCCATGCGACCTACACTACCCGCTGTGTCGCGCCGCACCCTCGCCCTGGTGGGCATCGGATTGGTGGCGGGCCTCTTCTCCGGAGCGTTGGGTGTGGGCGGCGGGATCCTCATCGTCCCGTTGCTGGTTGCCCTGGTCGGGTACTCGGCGAAACCGGCCATGGCGACCTCGCTGGCCGCGATCCTGTTCACGTCGGTGGCCGCCGCCGGGTCGCACGCACAGGCGGGGAACGTCGACTGGGCGAACGCCGCGCTGATCGGCCTGCCCGCCACCGCCGGAGCGGTCGGCGGCGCCTGGCTCCACCACCGGGTGGCGGCGCGGCGGGTCATGCTCGCGTTCGCGCTGTTCCTCGCGGTCACCGCGGCGAAGCTGGCGCTGTGAGCCACGACGTCCTGGCCGCGCTGCTCGGGCTGCTGGCCGGCGTCGTGTCGGCGCTCTTCGGCGTCGGCGGCGGCATCATCTTCGTCCCGACCCTGATCTTCCTCGGCGACTCCGCCCGGACCGCGGTCGCCACGTCGCTGGCGGCGATGGTGCCGGTCATCCTCATGGGCTCCTGGCGCCAGACCCGCTACGGGGCGGTGGTGTGGCGCGACTCAATCGTGATCGGGCTGGCGTCGGTGCCCACGGCGAAGCTGGGAGAGCTCGTCGCAAGCTCGCTCCCCAACGACGTCCTCAAGCGCCTGTTCGCGCTCCTGCTCGCGGTCGTCGCGGTGCAGCTTGCCATCCGGGCGCTGCGCGGTGAGCCCGCCCCCGAGGTTGAATGACCGGTGCCAGGCGCCGAAGCGCTGGTACGCCAGCTCGGCCGCCGTGGGCGACAAGCGAGGCACCGGGAACTCACGCTTCTCCTGGAGGAGGACGTCGATCGCGGCCTCCGCTGCCGCGCGCGTCGCCTCGCTCAAGGCCTAGGACTCGTACTCGAACTCGTCCTCGTCGCGGTGCAGCACCTTCTTCAGGCCCACCGCCGCCGCACCGGCGAGCAGCGCGCCCAAGAACAGTTTGCGCAGCGTGCGGCCCTTGCGCTTCTTCTTCGCCTTCCCGGTCAGGCGCTCGGCCGTCATGCGCAGCTCGGAGGCGGCCTTCACGACCTCGTCGGTCACGGCCTTGTTCGTCGCCGCCTTGCGCGGCCCGTCCGACTGCACCTTCGAGTAGATCGCCTTGGCGGAGTCGAGGGCGGTCATCGCGTGTGCGCGCAGCTCCTCGTCCTGGGTAACGCGCGTGACGAGCGGCGAGATGGATTCCGCGACCTTGTCGGTTCGCATCTTGGTGGGCATCGGGTGTACCTCCGAGCGGGAGTTTGCAGTCACACTACCACGGTGCATTTTGAAAAGATCCGCACGATCCTCGCCGAACGGGGCGAGCCCGCGTACCGCTTCCGGCAGGTCTACGAGGGCGCGACCAGAGGCCTCGCGGCCGACTACTCCGAGCTGACCGCGCTGCCCGCCGCGCTGCGCGAGCTGCTGGCGGCCGAGGCGCCGCTGCGCGAGCTCGAGGTCGCCGACGTGCGCGAGTCGCGGGACGGCACGATCAAGCTGGCCTTCCGCACCCACGACGGCTTCCCGCTCGAGGCGGTCGTGATGCGGCACCGCACCCATCGGACGGCCTGCCTCTCGTCGCAGTCGGGCTGCCCGCTCGCGTGCACGTTCTGCGCCACCGGGGCGATGGGCCTCGGGCGCAATCTGACGAGCGGCGAGATCGTCGAGCAGCTGCTCGTGCTGGCCCGGACCGTGCGCGACCGCGGGCTGGGCCGGATCGGCAACGTGGTGATGATGGGCATGGGCGAGCCGTTTCTGAACTACGACGCCGTGCTGGACGCCTGCCGGCTCATGACCGACCCGGGAGGACTCGGCCTCGGCGCCCGCCACGTCGCCATCTCGACGGCCGGCTGGGTGCCGGGGATCGAGCGGCTCGCGGCGGAGCCCCTGCAGCTGCGGCTCGCGCTCTCCCTGCACGCGCCCAGCGACGAGCTGCGGACGCAGCTCATGCCGGTGACGAAGCGCTATCCGCTCGAGCGGCTGATGACGGCCTGCCGCGACTACCGCGTCCGCAGCGGCCGGCGGGTGTTCGTCGAGTACCTCCTGCTCGAGGGCGTGAACGACTCACGGGGCCAGGCTGCGCAGCTCGCCCGGCTGCTGCGCGGCGAGGGCTTCCACGTGAACCTGATCGCGTACAACCCGACGGCCGCCGGCTACCGCGGCTCCTCGCCGGAGCGGGTCGGCGCGTTCGCGGCCGAGCTGCGCCGCGGCGGCGTGCAGGCCAGCTACCGGCGCTCGCACGGAGCCGACATCGAGGCGGCCTGCGGCCAGCTGGCCGTGAAGGGCGCGGCCGCGAGGCGCCGGGAGCTGCGCCGGGCGGCGGTACGATAGGCCATGGGATCCGCCGCGACGATGCAAGCGTGGGTGATCCGGCCCGACCGGCTGGGCGATCCGATGCAGGCGATGCAGCTGGAGCGGATCGAGGTGCCGGAGCCCGGTCCGGGCGAGGTGCGGGTGCGGGTGATGGCCGCCGGCGTGAACTACAACGGCGTCTGGGCGGCGGCCGGGCTGCCCGTCTCGATCTTCCGCTACACGGGCTACGACTTCCACATCGCCGGATCGGACGCGTCCGGCGTCGTGGACCAGGTGGGTCCCGGCGTGACGCGGTGGAAGCCCGGCGACGAGGTCGTCATCCACTGCAACCAGAGCTGCGGCGAGTGCGCCGAGTGCAACGGACGCGATCCGATGGCCTGCTCGCGGCAGCGGATCTGGGCGTACGAGACGAACTGGGGCAGCTTCGCCGAGCACTGCCTGGTGCAGGCCCAGCAGCTCCTGCCCAAGCCGCCGCAGCTGACGTGGGAGGAGGCGGCCTCCTACGGCCTCACCTACTTCACCGCCTACCGGATGCTGATCGACCGCGCCCGGATCCGGGCCGGCGACAACGTGCTCGTGTGGGGCGCGGGCGGCGGCCTGGGCACGTTCGCGGTGCAGCTCTGCCGCCTGCACGGGGCGAACGCGGTCGCGGTCGTCTCGAGCGACGACAAGATCGAGCTCGTCCGCGAGCTGGGCGCGACGGCGGTGATCGACCGGCGTGAGTTCGCGCTGTCCGATCCCGACACGGGCGAGCGCAACCTCGACGAGATCAAGCGCTTCGGCGGCGCCATCCGCGCGCTCACCGGCGGCGTCGACTGCGACGTCGTCTTCGAGCACGTCGGCGCGGCCACCTTCTTCACGAGCGTCTTCGTCTGCCGGACGTTCGGCACGATCGTGATCTGCGGGGCGACGTCCGGCTTCCAGCTCGACTTCGACGTGCGCTACCTGTGGATGCGCCAGAAGTCGATCCTCGGCAGCCACTTCGCGAACGCGTACGAGTGCCAGCGGGCGAACCAGCTGATCGCCGAGGGCAAGATCACGCCGGTGCTCTCGCGCGTGTTCCCGTGGTCGGAGTGCCCGGTGCCGCACCAGATGATGAAGGAGAACCGGCACGTCGGCAAGATGGTGGTGCTGGTCGGCGCCGAGCGGGAGGGGCTGGGGGCGCGGTCGTGAGCGAGCGCCGCTTCGCCCGGCCCGAGGACGTCGACCTCGACTACGAGCGCGACCTGGGCGACCCGGGCGAGTTCCCATTCACCAGGGGCATCCACCGCGACATGTACGCCGGGCGGCCGTGGTCGATCCGCCAGTACGCCGGCTTCGGGACGGCCGAGGAGACGAACCGCCGCTTCCGCTTCCTGATCGAGCAGGGCCAGGCGGCGCTCTCGACCGCCTTCGACCTGCCCACCCAGATGGGCCTCGACTCCGACGACCCGCTGGCCGAGGGAGAGGTCGGCCGCGTCGGCGTGGCGATCGACTCCGTGCGCGACATGGAGGCGATGTTCGCGGGCATTCCGCTCGACGAGGTGTCGACCTCGATGACGATCAACGCGCCGGCGGCGGTGCTCGTGGCCATGTACTACGTCGCCTGCGAGCGCCAGGGCCGCGATCCCGGCCGGATCCGCGGCACCGCCCAGAACGACGTGCTCAAGGAGTACGTCTCGCGCGGCACGTACATCTATCCGCCGCGGCCGTCGCTGCGGCTCGCCGCCGACGTGATCGAGTGGGCGGCGGCCGAGGCGCCGCGCTTCAACGCGATCTCGCTCTCGGGCTACCACATGCGCGAGGCGGGCTGCACGGCCGCGCAGGAGATGGCGTTCGGGATCGCGAACGCGATCGCCTACGTCGCCGCCGTGACGGAGCGCGGCGTCGGCGTCGACAGCTTCGCCCCCAGGCTGTCGTGGATCTTCAACACGCACATGAGCTTCTTCGAGGAGATCGCCAAGTACCGGGCGCTGCGGCGGCTGTGGGCGCACGTCATGCGCGATCGCTTCGGCGCCGCCGATCCGCGCTCGATGATGCTGCGGACGCACACGCAGACGGCCGGATCGGCGCTCACCCTGCAGCAGCCCGAGAACAACATCGTCCGCGCCGCCGTGCAGGCGCTGGCCGCGGCGCTCGGCGGCGTCCAGTCGATGGCGCTGTCGTGCTTCGACGAGGCGATCGCCATCCCCACGCCGCACGCGCAGACGCTCGCGGTGCGCACACAGCAGATGCTCCAGCATGAGTTCGGGATCACCGATGTGGCCGATCCCATGGGCGGGTCGTGGTACGTCGAGGAGCTGACCGGCCGGCTGGAGCGCGAGGCGCGCGAGCTGATCGACCACATCGACTCGATCGGCGGCGCGGTGGCCGCGATCGAGTCGGGCTTCTACCAGCAGGTCATCTCCGACGAGGCGTACGCGCGCGAGCGGCGGGTGGCCTCGGGTGAGGACGTGGTGGTGGGCGTGAACCGCTACGTCGAGGGCGAGGTGGCGCTGCCGGAGCGGTTCGACGTGCCGCCCGAGCTCGCCGGCGACCAGCGCCGCCGGCTCGACTCGCTCCGGGCGGGTCGCGACCCGGGCGCCGCCGCCGCAGCCCTCGCCGAACTCGGTGCGGCCGCGGGCGGGGACGGGAACCTGATGCCGGCCATCATCGCGGCGGTGCGTGCCGACGCCACGCTGGGCGAGATCAGCACGACGCTGCGGACGGTCTTCGGCGCGTACCGGCCGGCGTCCGCCGCCCAGATCTAGCGCAACACCTGCAGGTAGGCCTCGAAGTGGGCGCCGGCGGCGCTCGACGTCGTCCACACCGCGACACCGCCGACGTGCGCGGCGTCGGGGTCGGGGACCGGGTCGAAGGCCTGCAGCAGCTGGTGGACGTTCACGTAGCCGAGGAAGCCGACGTTCGCCGGGACGCCGGCCTGGGCGGAGAACGCGTGCCACGCGGACGACGACTCGAGCCCGGCGGCCGGGGTGCGACCGGCGGCGGGGTCGTCGGAGACGGCGATCAGTCCGCCGACGCGTCGCCAGGTGATGTTCACACCGGGCCCGATGGGCAGCACCTGACCCCGTCCGCCGGGAAGGGCGCTGACGTGCAGGCCGGGCGACAGCCGGCCGGCCGCGGCGACGATGCGGCGCATGGCGGCGGCCGCGGCGGCGGGATTGCGCGGGTGCAGAAGCACGGCGGCCGAGACCGGCAGGCCGGGTCCGGCGTAGGCGGCGAGGTCGCCCGTGAACAGCGGCACGAGGTCGCGGGTGACCGAGAGCCCGGTGACCTGGCTGAAGGCGCGCAGCGACTGGGTGTTGCCGGCGACCGCTCCGCCCGCCCGGCCGTTGCCGTGGGCGCCGAAGTAGGCGAACGCGTTCGCGGGCACGTCGCCGATCAGCGCCGGCGCGGCATCGGGGCTCGCCAGCGCCGCCGGCAGCGATCCGCCGGGGGCCGGGATGGCGTTGAGGGTGAGGCGCAGGCCGCCGGCGTCGGCGCCGAGCGAGGCCGTGAACGAGCCGGCGGCGTGGACCGTGCCCGCAAGCGAGCGCAGCTGCGCCCGCTCGGCCGCCGGGACGGTCGGCGCCAGCGTCGCCAGCGACAGCAGCTGTCCGAGCCGCGCGCCGTCGGCGTAGGCGGTGACGAGGCTTCCGGCCGGGAGCTGGGCCATGGCGGCGCGGTAGTGGGCGTCGGCCGACAGGCGCGGCGCCGCTCCGCGCAGCGCGTCGTCGGCCGCGTGCAGGCCGGGGAGCGTGTTCGCCAGCAGCAGATCGTGGTCGGTCACGGCCGCGTAGGTGCCGTCCTGGGTGTCGCGGAACTGGTCGGCGCCGTGGTAGCCGGTCAGCTTGCGGCCGTGATGTGCGGCCAGCTCGGCCTCGAGCTTCGTGCGGTCGGTGACGGCGACGTCCGCCACCACGTCGACCGGGTGCGCCGCGTCCGTGAGGTCGACGCCGGTGATGGCGATCGCGGCGTTCGATCCCAGCCAGGGGGCGATGTCGGCGTCGTACCGCATTCCGCCCGAGGTGGTGTCGAGGCTGCGGTGGATCTGCGCGACGAACCGGCGCCAGTGCGGGAAGCGCGCCCCGACCGCCTCGGCGGCGTGCCAGGCCGTCGAGCCGTGGTCGAGGTTCACATCGACGACGACGAGCGAGTGGGCGGGGATGCCGCGGGCCGCGGCGGGCTGTCCGTTCGAACCGCTGCGGCCGGCGCCGCAGCCTGCGGCGAGCAGCGCGGCGGCAAGCAGGGCTGGTGCGAGGCGCAGGCGCATCCCTCACATCATCGACCGCGGGGCGCCCGCGCATTAGCCGCAGGCCGCCGCGCCGATCTGAGATATGCTCCGTCGCTCGTGAGCGCCGCCCCCGACATGCCCGGCGAGCTCGGTCGCGCGCTCGATCAGCTGCGGGCCGGCGGCATGGTCGTCGTCTGCGACGACCCCGACCGGGAGAACGAGGGCGACATCTGCATGGCGGCCGAGCTGGTCACCCCGGAGGCGATCGCGTTCATGGCCTGCCAGGCCCGCGGGCTGATCTGCCTGTCGCTTCCCGAGGCGCGCTGCGACCGGCTCGACCTCCCGCTGATGGTGCCGCAGAATCAGGGCAGCGACCACACGGCCTTCACCGTCTCGATCGAGGCGGCCGCCGGCGTCACCACGGGCATCTCGGCGGCCGACCGTGCGCACACGATCCGCGTCGCGGTCGACCCGGCCACCACCCCGGCCGACCTCGTCCGCCCCGGTCACGTGTTCCCGCTGCGCGCCCGGACGCGCGGCGTGCTCGAGCGCCGCGGCCAGACCGAGGCCGCAGTCGACCTCACCCGCCTGGCCGGGCTGACGCCCGCCGGCGTGCTGTGCGAGGTGATCAACGACGACGGCACGATGGCGCGCGGCGCCCAGCTGGCCGCGTTCTGCCGCCGCCACGGCCTGCCCATGGTGACGGTCGAGCACATCGCCGCGCACCTGCGCAGCCGCTCGCTGGCCGCCGTGTAGCTCTGGGGCCTGGCCCCGCTTGTGCGGGGCCTGGCCCCGCCTCTCGCCCGTCCTACGCGGCCGGGGCCTTGGCGTGCTCGGAGATGAGCGCCTTGGCCGCCTCGACGTCGTCGCTGCGGTTCACGCCCAGGCAGGCGACCACGCGGTCGTCGTCGTCGAGGTAGTAGGCGACGAAGTCGTCGGAGTCCATCGAGCCGCGCACGTCCACCCGGCCTGTCCCCGGCCCGACGTACTCGAACCACGTCCAGTCGCCGATGTCGGAGAAGAAGTACGGGACGACGGTGTAGGGGCCGTCCTCCGCGCCCGCCCAGGTGCGGCCGACGTAGGCGCCGTGGTTCAGGGCCACGTCCCAGTGCTCGATCCGGATCCGCCCGCCATGGATGACGCTCTGGTAGCGGGCGATGTCGCCGACCGCCCACACGTCGTCCGCCGCCCGCAGGTGGTCGTCGACGAGCACGCCGTTGTCGACCTCGAGGCCGGCCGCCGCAGCCAGCTCCGTGTTCGGGTCGACGCCGATCCCGGCCAGCGTGACGTCGTAGTCGCCCGCGGGCAGCTCCTTCGTGCCGGTGTGGACCGTGATGCCGTGCTCCTCCAGGTGGCGCTGGAAGTAGACCGCCACCTCGGCGCCGAAGAGGTGCTCCCAGACGACGCTCTCGGGCACCGCCATCGTCACGTCCCAGCCCTTCATGCGCGCGCTGGCCGCCGCCTCGACGCCGATGAACCCGCCGCCGATCACGCCCAGGTGCCCCTTGCCGGCGGCCAGCCGCCGCGCCAGCGCGTCCGAGTCGTCGAGCGTGCGGATGCTCGACGCGCCGGGAAGCGTGCGCGGCGTCGCGCCCGTCGCCAGGACGAGCCGGCCGTAGTCGACGATGTCGCCGCTGGCCAGGGTGACGGTCTTCGCGCCGGTGTCGACGGCGGCCGCCTCGGTGCCGGGCTGGACGTCGACGCTCTGCTCCTGCCACCACTCGGCCGGATGCATGAACACCTCGTCGAGCCCGGCCTCCCCGCGCAGGTAGCCCTTCGTCAGCGGCGGCCGGTGGTAGGGCAGGTGCGGCTCGCGGGCGATGACGAGCACGGACCCGTCGCCGCCCTGCTCGCGGTACTCCTGCGCGACCATGCCGCCGGCCAGGCCGCCGCCCACGATGACGTTGTCGTAGCGCACTCGACTCCCCCTGTATCTAGATCGAAGGCTCCCACCGGAACGACCGCAGTGCGACGAGCGACAGGACGACGGTCACGCCCAACAGTACCCCGATGTCCGGGGCCACATGCGTGAGCGAGAGCCCTCTCACGGTCGTGTCGCGCAGCCCGTTCGCCATGTAGTACAGCGGCAGCACCTTGGCGATCGCCTGCACGAATGCCGGCATCGCCGAGACCGGGAAGAACGTGCCCGAGAGGAACATCATCGGGTTCGTGATCACGTTCGAGACGGCGTCGCCGGTCTCGGGGCTCGAGACCACCGATCCGATCGCGAATCCCATCGCCAGGAAGCACAGGCAGCCGGCCAGAGCGACCGGGATCGCCGCCCACGCGGTGGACGAGATGTGGACGCCGAAGGCGATTCGCCCGAAGAGGAGCAGCACCACCACCTGCATCACGGCGACCACGAGCGACGCGGTGATCCGTGCGGCGAAGAACTCGCTCAGCGGGATCGGCGTCAGCTTGAGCCTGCGCAGGATGCCCCGCTGGCGCCAGTCCACCATGATCGTCGCCAGGCCGATCACCGCCGAGATCATGATCGACAGCGCCAGGATCCCCGGCAGCAGGAAGTCGATGTACTTGAGCGACGACGAGTCCACCGACTGCGCGTCGAACCGCAGCGCCGGCTGCGAGCCCGTGGCGGCCACCGACACCCCGTCCGCGGCGCCGGAGACGATGCCGCGGATGATGCCCGCCTGGTCGGCGGACGTGTTGGACGTGTAGAGCTTCAGGCGGTACGTGCCGCCGCCGGCGGGGACGAACACGATCGCCGCGTCGCGGTGGCCGTTGCGCACCTGGGCGATGGCCGCCGCGGCGCTCGCCGCGGGCTTCACCGTGACGCCCTTCGTGTGCCGCAGCACCCGCACCACGGCCTGCGGCGCGGGCCCGTGCACCGGCGCCACGGCGATGTCGCCCGCGTTGATCGACGAGCCGAACAGCACCCCCAGCAGGGTCATCAGGATCATCGGGAAGATCAGCGACCAGAAGAGGGTGATCCGGCGCCGGAACGTCATCTGCAGCTGCGCGCGGGTGGTGGCCAGGAAGCGCCCGAGGCTCATTCGCGGTACTCCCGGCCGGTCAGCTGCATGAAGACGTCCTCCAGGTCGGCGCCCTTCACCGCCAGGTTCTGGACCTGCTCCCCCGTCGTGCGCGCCCGGTCGAGCACCTCCAGCACGGTTGCCTGCGCGTCCTTGACGAAGACGGTGTGGTCGCCTGAGGAGTCGGTGTAGGACACGCGCGCGTCGGCGTTCAGGGAGGCGATCAGGCCGGACGGCGTGTCCAGCGCGACGATGCGCGACTCGTCCATGATCGCGACGCGGTCGCACAGCTGCTCCGCCTCCTCCAGGTAGTGCGTCGTCAGGACGACGGTCTTGCCCTGCTCGCCGTTGATCGAGCGGATGACGTCCCACAGGTTGTGCCGCGCCTGCGGGTCGAGCCCAGTCGTCGGCTCGTCGAGGAACACGATCTCGGGGTCGTGCACCAGCGCGAGCGCGATCGCGAGCCGCTGCTGCTGGCCGCCGGAGAGGCGCTTGGCGTAGTCGCCCGCCTTCGACTCGAGCCCGACGAGCTCGAGCGCGACCGACGCCCGCTGGGCGTAGTCGTGGCGCAGATAGAAGCGGGCGAAGAGCTCGAGCAGCTCCCGCGCCGTCAGCATGTCGAACAGCGACGTCGACTGCAGCTGGACGCCGATCAGCGCCTGGATGCTGCGCGGATCAGGCCAGACGGGCCGGCCGAGCACGGTGATCTCGCCGCCGTCGGGCTTGCGCAGCCCCTCGATCATCTCGAGGGTCGTGGTCTTGCCCGCGCCGTTCGGACCGAGGATGCCGAACGACTCGCCCCGCTCCACCTGAAAGCTCACGCCGTCGACGGCCGTGTGGTCGCCGTAGCGTTTCGTCAGGCCCGCGACCGAGATGGCAGTCTCCATCGCGCCGCAGCGTACCCGTGCGCTCTCAGCCAGGGGTGCGCTTCGGGACGAGCACCTTGCGCCGGAACTCACATACGATCTCGCCGCGCTGGTTCTCCCCCACCGTCTCGACGGTGACGACGCCGCGGTCCGGCTTCGAGCGCGACGGCGTCACGTCGAGGACGGTCGTGCGGGCGTAGATCGTGTCGCCGTGGAACGTCGGCTTGGCGTGCTTGAGCGACTCGACCTCGAGGTTCGCGATCGCTTTTCCGGAGACGTCGGGCACGCTCATGCCCAGGACGAGCGAATAGACCAGGTTCCCGACGACGACGTTCCTCCCGAACTGCGTCTCCGTCTCGGCGTAGTGCGCGTCGGTGTGCAGCGGGTGGTGGTTCATGGTGATCATGCAGAAGAGGTGGTCGTCCGCCTCCGTGATGGTCTTTCCGGGCCAGTGCTTGTAGACGTCGCCGACCTCGAAGTCCTCCAGGTAGCGGCCGAAGCGGGTCTCGCGGGCGTCGATCTCGCGGCTCATATCGCGTTCCGCTGCAGGAGCCCGCGGGCGATGATGAGCTTCTGGATCTCGGAGGTGCCCTCGCCGATCAGGAGCAGCGGCGCGTCCCGGTAGAGGCGCTCGATCTCGTACTCCTTCGAGTAGCCGTAGCCGCCGTGGATGCGCAGCGCCGACTCCACCACCTCGTTGCAGATCTCGGTGGCGAAGAGCTTGGCCATCCCCGCCTCGACGTCGGAGCGCTCGCCCGCGTCCTTGCGCCGGGCGGCGGAGAGCATGAGCAGCCGGGCGGCCTCGATCTTCGTCCCCATCTCGGCCAGCATGAACTGGATCGCCTGGTGGCGGGCGATCGGCCGGCCGAAGGCCTCGCGCTCCTGGGCGTAGCGGATCGCCAGCTCGAACGCACGCTGGGCGACGCCGACGCCGCGGGCGGCCACGTTCACGCGCCCGACCTCGATGCCCGACATCATCTGCTGGAAGCCGTGCCCCTCCTCTCCGCCGAGCAGGTTGTGGGCGGGGACGCGGTGGTCGGCGAAGACGAGCTCGGTCGTCTCGACGCCCTTGTAGCCGAGCTTGCGCAGCGGCGGCGGGATGGTGAGGCCGCCGTCGACCGGCGCTCCCGGCTCCTTCTCGACCAGCAGGCAGCTCATGCCGCGGTGGGCGGGGGTCGCGTCCGGGTCGGTCTTCACGAGCGTCGCCACCATGCCCGATCGCAGGCCGTTCGTGACCCACATCTTCTGGCCGCTGACGACGTAGTCGTCGCCGTCGCGCACCGCCCGGGAGCGGATCGCCTGGACGTCGGAGCCGCACTCGGGCTCGGTCATCGAGAAGGCGCAGCGGACCTCGCCGGTCGCCATCCGCGGCAGGAAGCGCTCGCGCTGCTCCTCGGTGCCGTCGCGCATCAGCATGTCGGCGACGATGAAGTGGGTGTTGACGATGCCCGACACGCTCATCCAGCCGCGCGAGAGCTCGCACACCGCCAGGGCGTAGGTGGTCAGGTCGAGGCCGAGGCCGCCGTAGCGCTCGGGGATGGTGAAGCCGAAGATGCCCAGCTCGCGCAGGCCGGCCACGATCTCGTCCGGGAATTCGTCGTCGCCCTCGAGCTCGGAGGCGACCGGGATCACCTGCTCGTCCACGAACCGGCGGACGAGGCCGACGATCTCGCGCTGCTCCTCGGAGAGGTCGTCGAGGACGGCGCTCATACGGCGCCCTCTGTCATGCCGACACCGGGGAGTCCATCCCGGCGGCCACGCCGCGGGCCACCACCTGCTCGGCGATCTTGCGCGACGCCTCGTCGATCATCTGGCCCTCGTGCATGACGGCGCCCTTGCGCTCGACGTTGGTGGCGTGGTGGTAGGCGTCGAGCAGCCGCCGCGCCGCCTCGAACTGCTCGCGCGTCGGCATGAAGACCTCGTTGGCGACGTCGACCTGGCTCGGGTGCAGCACCCACTTGCCGTCGAACCCGACCAGGCGGGCGCGGTGGCACAGCCGGCGGTACTCGTCCACGTTCTTGATGTCGGTGTACGGCCCGTCGATCGCCTGCAGGCCGTATGCGCGGGCGACGGTGACGATCTTCGAGAGCACGTAGTGCCACTGGTCGCCGGGATAGTCCGGGTCGATCGAGCCGATCACGAGCTGGGCCACCCCGATCGCCGCGGCATAGTCGCCGGGGCCGAAGATGATGGTCTCGATGCGGTCGGTGGCCGTCGCGATCTCGCGCAGGTTGACGGTGCCGCGGGCGTTCTCGATCTGGGCCTCGATGCCGATCCGGTGCTCGATCCCGTGCTGGGTCTCGAGCTGGCTCAACAGGTGGTCGACGAAGTGCAGCTGGGCGGCGTCCTCGACCTTGGGGATCATGATGCAGTCGAGCTTCTGACCGGCGCCGCCGACGACCTCGACGATGTCGCCGAGGCACCATTGCGTGGTGACGCCGTTCACGCGCACGACCCGTGTCTTGTCCGAGTAGTCGTGCGTGTTCAGCGCCTGCACGACGGTGGCCCGGGACGCCTCCTTCTCGAGCGGCGAGACGGCGTCCTCGAGGTCGAGGAAGACCTGGTCGGCGGGGAGCGTGGCCGCCTTGGCCAGCATCTTCTCGGATGAGCCCGGCACCGCCAGGCAGGAACGGCGCAGCCGCAAGGGATCTGCTCCTCGTCTCGGGGACGGCAGTTTAGAGCAGGCCGAGCCGGCCGAGCGGCCAGTACCGCACGCGGGCGATGCCGATCATGCCGCCGCGGGGCTCGAGCCCCCAGGTGCGGGAATCCTCGGAGATGCTGCGGTTGTCGCCGAGCATCAGGTAGTAGCCGGACGGGATCCGCTCCTTGGGCAGGTCGTTCGTCGGCTGGCCGTCCGTGTACGGCTCGTGCAGCTGGACGGCCGCCTTGCCCTTGTCCTTCACGAAGATGTGCCCGCCCCGCGCCCACACGGTCTCGCCGGGCAGGCCGATCACGCGCTTCACGAACGTCGTATTGGCCAGGCCGGAGCGCAGCTTCAGGTCGGGCGTGGTGCACACGCCGGTCGAGTCGTTGTGGCCGGGCAGGCAGTGGGGCGGGTGGAAGACGACGATGTCGCCGCGGCCCGGGTTCGAGAAGTCGAGCGTCAGCCGGTCGGCCAGCACGCGGTCGCCCGGCTCGAGCGTCGGCACCATGCTGGGCGTCGGCACTCGGTAGGGCTTGACCACGAACGCCTGTCCGAGCCACGCGATGCCGAGGGCGACGACGAGCGTGATGACCGTCTCGAGCACGGTGCGAACCGGCTTCGGGAGCGTCGCAAACAGGCCCATCTCGCGCAGGTTATCGACCGGTGGTGGTCGGCGCTTCAGGTCGGATGGGCGGCATTCCCCGCTCGGCGGTCGGTCCGGTCTTTACGTGCGCGCAACTCCAGGAGCGATACCCTGCTGCCGATGGTGTCGGCATGACGCGACGATTCGCTGCGTGCGTTGCGGCTGCCCTGGCGCTGGCGGCGCCGGCGTCCGCGGGTGCGTCCACCGTCTTCACGCTGAGCGGGCACGGCTGGGGGCACGGCATCGGCATGTCCCAGTACGGCGCGCTCGGCTACGCCGAGCACGGCTGGGGCTACCGGCAGATCATGGGCCACTACTTCACCGGCACGCACGTCGCGCCGCTCGGCCGTTCGGCCACCGAGCGCGTGCTGCTCTCCTCGGGGGCGAACGTCGACTTCGGCGCGTCCGGCCGGATCGCGCTGCGCGACGCCGCCGGCACGCGCATGACGCTGGCCGCGGGCAGCTACCGGCTGCAGGAGGGCGGCCGGGCGGGTCACCTGCAGCTGGTCGCAAAGGCCGGCGGGGCCGTGACCAAGGGCCTGGCCGCGCCGGTCTCGCTTTCCCCCGGCTCGCAGCCGCTGCGGCTCGACGACTCGGCCGGGATCGGCTTCGCCGGCGACCACTGGCACGGCTCCTTCCGTGTGGTCGAGTCCGGCTCGAGCCTCTGGTGCGTGAACGTGGTCGGGATCGAGAAGTACGTCCGCGGCGTCGTCCCCAGCGAGGTGCCCGCCTCGTGGCCGCTTCCGGCGCTGAAGGCGCAGGCCGTCGCGGCCCGCTCCTACGCCGTCGCCACCCGCAACCCGAGCGGCGCCTTCGACGCCTACGCGGACACCCGCAGCCAGGTGTACGGGCCGATCGAGCACGAGGCGTCGGCCTCCAACGCCGCCGTCGCCGCCACCGCGCGCCGGGTGGTCTGGTACCGGGGCGCCGTCGCGACGACCTTCTTCTCGTCGAGCTCCGGCGGCCGCACCTCCTCCGAGCAGGCCGCCTGGGACACGACGTCCGGCCAGCCCTACCTGGTGCCCGTGATCGACCGCTACGACAGCGCCAACGGCGCCAACCCGTACCACAACTGGCCGGTCACGACCTACACGGGCAGCGGCCTTGCGCGCGCGCTCGGCCTGTCCGGATCCGTGACCGCGCTCGCCACCACCGTCGACCGGAAGTCGCAGCGCGTCCTCAAGCTCGGCGTGACGACCTCCGGCGGCTCCGCCACCCTCGACGGCGTCCAGGTGCAGGGCCGGCTGGGGCTGCGCTCGGTCTGGTTCCGGCTCGTGCAGCGCACCCTCACGGCACCCTCGACGGCGGTCGCCGGCTCCGGGATCACCCTCTCCGGCCGGGTGTGGCCCGTGCCCGGGCACGTCCAGCTCGAGCGCCGCACCGCCGCCGCCGCCCCGTGGGGCGTGGTGACGAACCTGAAGGTGCATGCCGACGGCAGCTTCTCGCTCCGGCTGACGCCGACGGCGGATCGCGCCTACCGGCTGCGCACGGGCGGCAGGGCGGTGTCGCCGCAGGTGTCCGTCAAAGTCCAGCCGGCGCTCACGCTCGCGGTCGTGAAGGGGCACTTCCGCGCCGGCATGTACCCCGCGCTCGCGGGCGAGGAGCTCGACCTGTACCGGCAGACGGCCGGCGGATGGGTGAAGGTGTCGGCCTCGTCGGCCGGCAAGCACGGGAACGCCGTCTTCCCGACGCCGCCCGCCACCGGCACATGGCGTGTCCACTACGTGGGCGACGCCACCCACCTGCGCGGCCACTCGGCCGCGATCTCCGTCCCGTAGATCAGTCTGCCGTGAGCAGCTCGTCGGCGGGCACGTCGCGCAGGACGCGCGCGGGGACGCCGACGACCACCTTGCCGGCCGGCACGTCCCGCGTCACGACGGCGCCGGCGCCGACGAACGCCTCGGCGCCCACCTCGATCCCCGGCAGCAGCGTCACCCCGCCGCCGATGCGGGCGCCGCGGCGGATCGTCGGCCCCTTGACCAGCGCGTGCCGGCGCTCGGTGCGGCCCATGAGGTTGTCGTTCGTCGTCACGACGCAGGGGGCGATGAAGACGTGCTCCTCGAGCGTGCAGTACGCCGTGATGTAGGCGTTCGTCTGGATCTTCGTGTGCGCGCCGATGGCGGTGTCGTTCTCGACGCACACGCCGCGGCCGATCACGACGCCGTCCCCGATCGCGCACCGCTCGCGCACCGTGGCCAGGTCGCCGACGACGCAGTCCGCGCCGAGCGTCGTCCCGGCGGAGACGACGGCGCCCGCCGCGATGCGCGTCCCCGGCCCGACCCGCAGCGGCTCGAGCGCGCCCCGCCTGGCCGTCGAGCGCGCCGAGAGCACCGGCTGCTTGCCGAGGACGGCGTTGTCGGAGATCCGGCAGCCGTCGCCGACGACCGTGTCCTCGTGGATCGTCACGTTCGCGCCGACGAGCACGTCGGCGCCCAGCTGCACACCCTCGCCGAGCACCAGCCCCGGCGCGTCGGCCGGCGCCCACATCACCGGGCGGCCGCTCCCAGCGGCACCGTCTCGCCGCCGCGGTCGAGCGAGGCCTGCATCGCCTCGAGCACCTCGACGACGCGCACGCCCTCGTCGACGCCGGCACGCGTGACCACCCCCGAGGCGACGGCGCGCAGGAACTCGCAGCACTCGATCGCCAGCGGCTCGCGCGTGTCGATTCGCGGCACCCAGATGTCCCCCGTGTGGGTGGAGATGCGCCCGGCGGGCGTCTGCCAGTCGCCCTTGTCGAAGACCGTCACCTTGCGGTCCGGCTCCATGTCGTCGAAGACGGCCATCTTGCGCGAGCCGATCACGGTCATCTTGCGCATCTTGTGCGGGTCGAGCCAGGACAGGTGCAGGTGCCCGATCTGGCCGCTCGCGAACCGGATGTACCCGAACGCGACGTCCTCGACGCCCGGCTGGACGTAGCACTCGCCCCGGGCCGAGACCTCGACGGGGTCGGCATCGACGAGGTGCAGCACGACCGAGATGTCGTGCACCCCGAGCGACCAGAGCACGTTCTCGTCCGGCCGGATCCGGCCCAGATTGAGCCGGTTCCCGTACACGTAGCGGACGTCGCCCAGCTCGCCGGAGTCGATCAGCTCGCGCAGCTTCTCGACTCCCGGGTGGAAGCGCAGCAGGTGCCCGACCATCAGCACGAGCCCCGAGCCCTCCACGAGGTCGCGCAGCTCGCGGGCCTCCGCCGCCGTCCACGTCATGGGCTTCTCGACCATCACGTGCTTGCCGGCCAGGATGGCCCGCCGGGCGAGCTCGAAGTGGGTCGGCACCGGCGTCGCCAGCACGACCGCGTCGACCTCCGGATCGGCCAGCACCTCGTCGTAGCTCGCGGTGAAGCGGGTCGCCGGATAGGCGGGCTCGTACGCGGCCCGGGTGTCCTCGTCGGCGTCGCACGCCCAGCGCAGGTCCGACTCCGGCAGCGTGCCGAAGTTGCGCAGCAGGTTGCGGCCCCAGCCGCCGAGCCCCACCATCCCGACACGGACGCTCACAGCTTCACCACCTTCTCGCCGAACGCGGGCACGGCGTTTCGGAAGTCGACGACCAGCTGCGCGCGGTCGGCGACGCGGGCGTAGTCGATGCCGGAGTGGGCGGTGACGACGCACACCGCGTCCGCCGCCTCGAGCAGGTCGTCGGAGAGGGGCGCCGAGGCCAGGTCGAGGCCCTCCTGTGCGAGCACCGGGACGAACGGGTCGTGATAGGTGACGTTCGCGCCGGCGGCCATGAGCAGCCCGATCAGCTTCAGCGCGGGCGACTCGCGCAGGTCGCCGACGTCGCCCTTGTAGGCGACGCCGAGCACCAGCACCGTGCTTCCCGCCACGGCCTTCTGGTGCCCGTTCAGCGCCCGGGCGACGCGCTCGGCGCAGTAGTAGGGCATGTGCTGGTTCACCTTGCCCGCGAGCTCGATGAACTCGGTCGGGAAGTCCAGCTCGCGCGCCTTCCAGGCCAGGTAGAACGGGTCGATCGGCAGGCAGTGCCCACCCAGCCCCGGGCCAGGCTGGAACGGCATGAACCCGTAGGGCTTGGTGGCGGCGGCGGCGACGACCTCCCACACGTTCAGCGTCATGCGGTCGCACAGCATCGCCAGCTCGTTCACGAGCGCGATGTTCACCGAGCGGAAGATGTTCTCCAGGAGCTTCGTCAGCTCGGCGGCGTCGCAGGAGCTGACGGGCACGAGGTGGTCGCAGCAGTCGCCGTAGAGCTCGAGCGCCCGCTCCAGGCACGCGGGAGTGAGTCCGCCCACCACCTTCGGGGTGGTGCGGATTGTGTAGTCCGTGCGGCCCGGATCGATGCGCTCGGGCGACATCGCCAGGTGGAAGTCGGTGCCGGCGCGCAGGCCGCCCGCCTCGAGGATGGGGCGCAGCACCTCGCGGGTCGTGCCGGGGTAGGTGGTCGACTCGAGCACGACCAGCTGGCCCGGCCGCAGGATCGCCGCGATCGCCTCGGTCGCCGCGGTGACGATCGAGAGGTCGGGCTCGCGGTTGCGCGAGAGCGGCGTGGGCAGGCAGATCACGATCGCGTCCGCGTCGGCGGCCGCGGCGATGTCGGCCGCCGCCCGCACCGTCCCCGCGTCGCGCAGGCCGCGCAGGACCTCGGTCGGCACGTCCTCGATGTAGCTCTCGCCCGCCTCGATCGCCGCGACCTTGCGCGGGTCGGTCTCGATGCACAGCACGGGCCGCCCGGTGCGGGCGAGCTCCACCGCGAGCGGGAGGCCGACGTATCCGGCTCCGACGATGGCGACGGTCGAGGTCATGGCCGGGCGGATGGTACCGACGTCCACGGCGCCGATGCGACGACCTCCGCGATCCGCGCCGACGCGTCGCCGTCCCCGTAGAGCGGGGGATGCTGCGCGGGCCGTCCCGCCGCGTCGAGGGCGGCCCGGACAGCCGCGGCGTCGAGCCCTCCGGTGAGCCGGTTCCAGCCGAGCTCGAGCGTCTCCACCCACTCGCTCGTGTCGCGCAGGGTCACGCACGGCACCCGGTGCAGGTAGGCCTCCTTCTGCACGCCGCCCGAGTCGGTCAGGCACACGCCCGCCGAGAGCAGGAGGGCGGTGAAGTCGAGGTAGCCGAGCGGCGGCGTGAGGGTCGCGGCGGCCGCGGCCCGCCCGAGCAGGCCGGCGCGCTCGAGCGCCGCCCGCGTGCGCGGATGGATGGGGAACACCGCCGGCCGGCCGATCGCCTCGAGCACGTCGACCAGCGCCGGCATGGCCTCAGGGGACGTGTTCGACTGGCGGTGGACGGTCACGAGCGCGTACTCGCCGCGGTGCAGGCCGAGCCGCTCGGGCGCGTCCGACCGCTCCGCGACCGGCCCGAACGTGCGGGCGACGTCCACCATCACGTCGCCGACCAGGTGCACCCCCTCGGTGATGCCCTCGGCCGCGAGGTTTCCCACCGCAGTCTGCGAGGGGCAGAAGCGTAGGTCGCAGACGACGTCGGCCACGACGCGGTTCACCTCCTCGGGCATGCCGCGGTCGTACGAGCGCAGGCCCGACTCGACGTGGCCCGAGTGCAGTCCCAGCTTGACCGCGCACAGCGCACCCGCGAGCGTCGAGTTGGTGTCGCCGTAGACGAGGACGAGGTCGGGCGCCTCGGCTGCCAGCACCGGCTCGAGGCCGGCCAGCATGGCCGCGGTCTGGGCGGCGTGCGTGCCCGACCCGGCCCCGATCTCGTGGTCGGGCGGCGCCAGGCCGAGCTCGTCGAAGAACACCTGCGAGAGCTCGGCGTCGTAGTGCTGGCCCGTGTGCACGAGCACGTGCGCGCCGATGCGCGCGAGGGCCGCCGAGAGCGGCGCCGCCTTGATGAACTGGGGCCGGTTTCCGACCACCGAGCAGACCTTCATGGCCCGCCAGCGTACCGGCGGCCGGCGGCGTCAGGCGCCGAGCAGGTTCTGGAGGACGCCGGTGAGCGTGTCCGACGTCACCTTCCCCTGGTGCGACCAGGCGATGCGCCCCTGCTGGTCGATCACGAACGTGTCCGGCTGCCCGAGCAGGTTGTAGCGGCTCGCGATCGTGAGCGAGTGGTCCCACACGATCGGCCACGTCCAGCCGTACTTGCGGATGAAGTTCGTTGCGCCGGAGCGCGTGTCGTCGTTTGCCACGGCCAGCACCTGCACCCGCTTGCCGAAGTGTCTGGCGACGCGGGTGAGCTGCGGCGCCTCGGTGCGGCACGGGGCACACCAGCTGGCGAAGAAGTTCACGACGACCGGCTTGCCGGCGTAGCGGTGGAGGCTCACGTTGGGCCCCGCCAGGGTCGGGCCGGCGATGGCGGGCGCGGGCTTGCGCTTGGCCGCCGCGATCGGCTTCGCGGCCTGATCGGTGAGCGCGCCCGCGTTCATCCGGCCGTAGACGACGATCGCGCCGATCGCCGCCGCCGCCGCGACGGCCGCCGTGAGCGTGAGCAGCCTGCGCACGCCCACATGGTACGCCTTCTACGCGAGCGCGGGTGCGGCGTCCAGGCGCCTGGCGACCGCGGCCACGAGCGCCGCCACCGCCTCGAGGTCGCCCAGGTCGACGATCTCGTTGGGCGAGTGCATGTAGCGGTTGGGCACGCTGATCACGCCCGCGGGGACGCCGGCGCGGGTGAGCTTGACGGCGTCGGCGTCGGTGTGGGTCGACCCGGACGAGGCCCCGAACTGGTGCGGGATGCCCTCCTCCACGGCCACCGCCGTGATCAGGTCGTGCATGGCCGGGTGCACGCCCGACCCGCGCTCGATCACCGGCCCGTTGCCGAGCGCGATCTCGCCCACCTTGCGCTTCGGCACGTTCGGCTGGTCGGACGTGTGGGTGACGTCGATCACGATGGCGGCGTCCGGATCGAGCCCGAACGTCGCGGTGTAGGCGCCGGCGAAGCTTGTCTCCTCCGCCACCGACGCGACGCCGACGACGCTCCAGGAGCCGGGGCTCTCGGCGTAGAGCCGGGCGGCCTCGGCCGCCACCCAGGCGCCGGCGCGGTTGTCGACGGCCCGGCTGGCCATGCGGCCGTTGCGCAGGTCGACGATCGGCTGCTCGATGACGGCGAGATCGCCCGGGCGGACGACCGACCGCGCCTCGTCGCCGTCCGCAGCGCCGATGTCGATCCAGAGGTGGTCGACCCGCAGCTGCTTCTCCTTGTCCTCCGGCTCGGCCAGGTGCGGCGCCTTCTGCCCGACGACGCCGACGACGGGCCCGTCCTTCGTCAGGATGCGGATCCGCTGGGCGACGAGCACCGACGGCGTCCAGCCGCCGACGCCGGCGAACCACAGGTAGCCCTCGTCGTCGACGTGCGTGACGACCAGGCCGATCTCGTCGATGTGGCCCATGACGGCGAGCGTGCGCTCCGCCGTGCCGTTGACGGCGGCGAAGCCCGAGCCGAGCGCGTCGCCGCGCACCTCCGCGAATCCGGCCGCATAGTCGCGCCAGACGCGTGTCGCCTCGCGCTCGTCCCCGGACGGCCCGGCGGCCGCGAGGAGGGCGCGGAAGAAGGTTTCTGACTCTGCCCGCATCGGCGGGGCAGGATAGCGGGTTCGGCGGCGGCGCGTTGGTAGACTGGCCGACCCGGGGCCGTTAGCTCAGCTGGTAGAGCAGGGGACTCTTAATCCCAAGGTCGTAGGTTCGATCCCTACACGGCCCATCGATGACCGCATCGCCGCGCGCGCTCGTGCTCGACATGGAGGGTGTCCTGCACGTCGACTGGACGGCGCTGCCCGGGGCTGCCGAGGCCGTGCGGCGGCTGGCGGCGGCGGGCATCGAGCTCGCCGTGCTCACGAACACGACCGGCCATACCCGCGCGGCCATCGCGGCCCGGCTCGAGGCGATGGGGATCCCGATCCCGGCCGACCGGATCGTCACGGCGGCCTGGGCGACGGCCGAGCACCTCCGCGAGCACCGCGTCGGGCCGGTGTATGCGCTGGTCGAGCCCGCCGTCCTCGCCGAGCTGGCCGGGATCGAGCTGGTCGCCGCGCCCGCGGACGCCGACGTGATCGTCCTCGGCGGCCCGGACGAGCGCTGGACGTACCCGGAGCTGAACGAGGTCTTCCGCGCGCTGCACCGGGGCGCCTCGCTCGTCGCCATGCACCGCAACCGCTGGTGGACGACGGCGGCCGGCCCGGCCCTCGACGCGGGCATGTACGTCGCCGGGCTGGAGTACGCCGCGGGGGTGCGGGCGACGGTGGTCGGCAAGCCCTCACCCGAGATCTACGCGATCGCCTGCGCGCGCGCGCACGCCGACCCGGCCGGGGCGATGATGGTGGGCGACGACCTCGAGTCCGACCTGCGGCCCGCGGCTGCGCTCGGGATGGCGACCTGCCTCGTGCGCACGGGCAAGGGCGCCTCGTTCACGCCGGAGCCGGGCGAGGTCGACGTCGTCTGCGACGATCTGTCCGCCCTCGCCCGGCTCCTGCTGGACGGCTGACCGCTCAGGCCGCGGCCGGCATGCGGCCGGCCACCTGGCGGGTGGCCACGTTCAGCCGGTTCCACACGTTGATGGATGCGATCGCCAGCAGCAGGCCGGCGAGCTGGGGCTCCTCGTAGTGGCGCACGGCCTCGTCCCAGAGGTCGTCGGGGACGGGGTCGGAACGGTCGGCCAGGCGCGTCAAGGCGTCGGTGAGGGCGAGCGCGACGCGCTCGGCCTCGCTGAAGAACGGCGAGTCCGGCCAGGCGGCGACGCCGAACAGGCGCGCGTCCGGCTCGCCCAGCTCCTGCAGCTCGCGGGCGTGCATGTCGACGCAGAAGCTGCAGCCGTTGATCTGGCTCGCGCGCAGGGCCACCAGCAGGCCGGTCGTGTCGGGCAGGCCGGTCCTCTGCACCGCCTTGCCGAGGCCGAGCAGGGCGTGCATCGCGCCGGGAGCGGTGGTCGCGGGTTGGGGCATGCGGGGTTCCATGAGTTCCTCCTCGTTCGCCTGTCACTCTCAAGGACGCGGAGGCGCCGCGATGTGTGACACGTCGCCGTCCGGCACGCCTTCCCCGCATCGACACGGACAGTTCACCGGATCGCACCGTCGCCTGACCGAGACTGCGGGTGGTGCGGCGGAGAAGGGTCACCGGGGCAAGGTGCGTATCTCGCACGGCGGCACCGGCCGGCGCCGTCGGATCGTCCTCACGAGCCGCAACCCCGCCCGGCCGGCGACGATCGCGGGGCTCGTCTACGTGCCGGCAGGCTCCGACGGGGTCTCGGTGACGCACCTGCGCCTGAACGGCCGCAACCTGGCCGAGCTGCCGAGCCCGATCGTGGACGGGGATCACGTCCGGTTCACGTACGACAACGTGACGAACCGAAACTCGCAGTCGGTCTGCTTCATCGTGGGATCGGTGTCCGCCACGAGCGCCGGGTTCCTGGCGGCCCACGACCGCGTCCACAACTGCGGCGACATGCGCACGCGCCGCGACACCGCCGGCGATCCGCACACGGCCTTCTACGAGCATGCGTTCTACCTGCAGAACGCGACCCGCTTCCGTGTCACCCAGACGATCATGTTCACGATCTCGGGCCGCTGCCTCCAGCTCTATCCGGACGCGGTCGACGGCGAGATCGACCACAACCTCTGCGACGGCGCCGGCACGGGCGTGATCGTGGACGCGGCGTCGTCCAAGGTCCTCATCACCCGCAACATCTTCACGAACGCGGTCGTCCAGGGCGGGATCGCCGAGGGCTCGACGTTCGCCGGGAGCGGCGACGTGGCCGAGCGCAACGTGCTGTGGCACGACCATCCGACGTCCTACCAGCTGCGCGGCGGTGGTCTCACCGTCACCGGCAACCGCGTCGTGGCGCCGATCTACGTGAACCGGGCCGCCCGCAGGTACCGGCTGCGCCGCGGCTCGCCGGCGGCCGGGTACGGGCCGGCCCGGATCCAGCCTCGGTGGGCACCCGCGCCGGGGTCCTCGTTCTCGGGTAGCGGCGGGATCCCCCGTTCTCGGTATCTGCCCGTAAACGTTTGCAGCCGATGGCGTGTGCTAGCGCCCGTCCGCCTATGACGGGCCGCGCTCCTTTCCCCCCAAAAACGAGGATCTCATGACGCGCAAACGTCTCGTGGGTCTGGCCGTGTCCGGCATCGTCGGCGCGCTCCTGGCCGGCGCCGTCGCGTACGCCGCGTGGACCGTCAACGGCAGCGGCTCCGGCAGTGCGTCGGCGGCCAGCGCGGTCGGGCTGACGCTCTCCGCCGGCTCGCCGCAGGACGCGCTCTACCCGGGCGGCACGGCCGACGTCGACACGACCGTCCAGAACCCGAACTCCTTCCCGGTGCACCTGAGCAGCATCTCGCTCGACACGTCGCAGGGAACGAACGGCTTCGACGTCGACGCCGGACACTCCGGCTGCGACCTGAGCTCGCTCTCGTTCACCACCGACGACAACGGCGGCGCCGGCTGGGACATCCCGGCGAACTCGAGCCTCGACGTCGACGCGGGTGACGCGATCGCGATGGACGGCTCGGCGAACGACGCCTGCCAGGGCGCGACGTTCACCGTGTACCTGACCGCCGCGGCGGCCACCTCCTAGGCACGCCGGTGCGCGCCCGTCTCCGGGGCATGGTGCGTCCGCGGCACGGACTGCTGGTCGTGGCGGCGATCCTCGCCGCCACGACCACGGCGTCCGCGTCGTGGCACCTCCCCGGGGCCGGGGCGGGCCTGGCGCAGGCCAGCGACGACTTCCACGCGCCGGTGGTGACGGCGGCGGCCATCGCGCCGGAAGGGGCGACGGCGTCCGCCGGGGCGGCCGCTCCCGGCGGCCGGTTCATCGTCTATGCCAACGTCGTCGACGTCGGCGTGTCCGGCGTCGACTGGGTGCAGGCGAGCGTCTCCAACCTCGAGGCCGGGGCGACCGCGGTGCCGCTCTCGCCGTGCAGCTTTGGCTGCACCGTCGCCGGAACGACCTACGGCTGGTCGAGCGCCGTGCAGACGGCCGATGCCGGCCTCGCCCAGGGCACGCAGACCTTCGGCGTCTGGGCGCAGGACAAGGCCGGCAACCTGGGGACGACGGTGACCCGCTCGGTCAAGATCGACGGCACCGACCCGACCGTCTCCGGCGTCGCGGTGGCGATGGCGTCGCCGGCGGCCGCCGGCAACGTGCACGCCTCGGGGACGTACTACGTCTATGCGAAGGCGACGGACGGTGGATCGCCCGCCAGCGGCATCGCCGCGGTCACCGCCGACGTGAGCACGGTGACGCCCGGCCAGACCGCCCTTGCCCTGCCGGCGTGCGCCGCGGCGTGCACGGTCGGCCGCGTCACCTACAGCTACAAGAGCGCCGCCGTCTCGGCGGGGGCGGCGATCGCCGACGGCGCCAAGGGCGTCTCGGTGACGGCGACCGACGTGGCGGGGAACGCGGCGGTCGCGTCGTACACGGCCACGTCCGACAGCACCGCCCCGGCCGTCACCGGCGCGGTGGTCGTGAACAGCTCGCCGTCCGACGCCGGCTTCGTCCGCCCCGGCGCGAGCTACGTGGTCTACGCGAACGCCGCGGACACGGGCGGGTTCGGGACGGTCACCGCCGACGTCTCGGCCATCACGTCGGGCCAGTCCGCGCTCACGCTTTCCGCCTGCTCCAGCGGCTGCACCCAGGGCGGCGTGACCTACACCTACAAGAGCGCCTCCAAGACGGCCGACGGCTCCGCCACGCCCGGATCCGCGGCGTTCACCGTGACCGCCACGGACAAGGCCGCGAACGTGACCGTGGGCCACTACTCGGCAACCGTCGATGCGAGCGGCCCGACGGTGTCGGGCGTGGCGATCGCGAACACCACGACCGGGGCGGTCGGCCTGCTGAAGAAGAGCGGCGCCTACATGGTCTACGCCAACGTCGCCGACCCCAGCGGGGTGAGCTCCGTGAAGGCGAACGTCGCCTCGATCACGAGCGGCCAGACGGCGCTCACACTCTCGGCGTGCTCGTCCGCGTGCACCGTCGGCGGCGTCAGCTACGGCTACAGGAGCGCGTCCAAGACCGCCGGCTCGTCGCTCGCCGCAGGTTCCGTGGCGTTCACGGTCACCGCCACCGACGGCGTCGGCAACACGACCGCCGCCGGCGGCTCGGTCACCGCCGACACCACCGCGCCGACGATCGCCGGCGAGACGATCGCGACGACGGCGACGCTCGTGCCCGGCTACCTCGGCCAGGGCCGCACCTACACCGTCTTCGTGAACGCGTCCGACGCCAGCGGCGTGTACGCCGTCACAGCGAACGTCCGCACCATCACCACCGGCGCCACCGCCGTCGCGGTGCCCGCCTGCGCGTCCTCGTGCGCCGCCGGAGCGACGGGCTACGGCTACGAGAGCGGCGTGCAGACGGCCAAGTCCTCGCTCTCGGCCGGGTCGAAGTCCTACACGATCACCGTCACCGACGAGGCGGGCAACACCGCCACGTACTCGCCGTCGGTCACGGTGGACAACACCGCCCCCACCGTCGCGATCGCCTTCCCCACCGCCGCCTACGCCGGCGGCTGGTCGGCCGGGTGCAGCACGCCCACGACCGCCGATGTGTGCGGCACCGCGAGCGACGCGGCGAGCGGGGTCGCGGCCGTCCAGCTCTCGCTGCGCCAGGCCGCGTCGCCGAACATGTACTGGAGCCCGACGGCGAGCCTCTTCTCCTCGTCCACCGAGGTGCTGATGCCGGCGACGCTGTCCCTGCCGAGCTGGACCCTGCCGGCCGCGGCGGTGTGGTTTGCGAACGGCTCCGCCTACACGGTCCGCGCAGTGGCCACCGACGCGGCGGCCAACACCGCCACGACCTCGACGACCTTCACCTTCTCGCCCTAGCCATGCGTCTCGTCCTCTCGATCGCTCTCGTCCTCGCCACCGTCGCCGGCGTCGCCGGGGCCGCCGCGCGCCATCAGCAGCCCGCCCGCACCGGGCAGCTCGAGCTGCTCGCCGGGACCGGGAAGACCGTCACCGCCGAGGGCGCACCATTCACCGGGCTGTATCCGGGTGCGTCGAAGCGGATGGTCTTCACGTTCAAGAACGTGACCCCGTTCACGGTCAAGGTGACGCCCGTCAAGACGGCGGTCGCCCGGAAGACCTCCGCGCCGGGCTGCCCGGGCACGTTCGTCACGGCGACGGCGCCGAGGAAGGCGCTCATGGTCGCGAAGAAGAGGACGGCGAGGCTCGTCGTCATGGTGACCATGAGCACGCGGGCGACCGATCCCTGTCAGGGCGCCAGGTTCACGGTCTCGGTCACCTACCGGGCCGTCAAGGGCTGAGCCGGCCTCCGCGCAGCTCGAGCACGTCGTCGGCGGCCTCGAGCCCCTCGCGCCGGTGCGTGATCAGGAGCAGGCCCACACCGGCCGCCCGCGCCGTCTCGAGCAGCTCGCGCGTCAGCGCGGCGCCCTCCTCGGCGTCCAGGTGCGCAGCCGGCTCGTCGAGCACGAGCAGGCGCACGTCCGCGAGCAGGGCGCGCGCGACGCCCAGGCGCTGGCGCTGCCCCCCGGAGACACCCGCGCCGTCCTCACCCAGTCGCGTTTCGAGCCCGTCTGGCAGCGCCGCCACCCAGCCGGCGCAGTGCGCGCGCTCGAGCGCATCCCAGAGCTCCGGGTCGGGAGCGTCGGGCCGGGCGATGCGGAGGTTCTCGCGGATGCTCGTCGGGAAGAGGTGGGCATCCTGGCCGCCCAGGCCGACGACCCGGCGCACGTCCGCCTGGACGTAGCGGCGCAGATCGCGGCCGTCGAGCTCGACCGACCCGGCGTCCGGGTCGCGGAAGCGGACGAGCAGGTTGGCGAGCGTCGTCTTGCCGGAGCCGCTCGGCCCCGTCAGCGCCACCAGGCGCCCCGGAGCGAGGTCGAGGTCGACGCCGTCGAGCGCCCACGGGCCGTCGTCGTACCGGACGCGGACGCCGCGCAGGCGGATGTGGCCCGATGCGGGTGGGGGGGCCGGCTGCGCCGGGTCCGAGACCGGCGGCGTGCGGTCGGTCAGCTCGAGCACGCGCCCGGCGGCCGCGGCCGTGCCCGCCAGGTGCGCGGCTGCCGCGGGCAGGGGGCGCACCGCCTCGAACGCGGCCAGCGCGAGCAG
The DNA here is from genome assembly GCA_963843705.1 of uncultured Actinomycetes bacterium. Classification (GTDB taxonomy): domain Bacteria; phylum Actinomycetota; class Thermoleophilia; order Gaiellales; family JAICJC01; genus JAICJC01. The sequence goes on along the minus strand of CAWJLQ010000012.1, from coordinate 95,327 downwards.
CGCCAGCATGCCGAGGTAGACGCCCGAGAGCGCTCCGCCGGCGACGGCCGGAACCGCGGCGGCCAGCACGCCCGCGGCGGCCAGGCCGGCGAGCGCGGTCACCGCTCCCTCGGCGCACGAGGCGACGAGGGCGGTGCGGCGGCGGTGGCGCCCCAGCGTCCGATCGCACGCATCGATGCGCGCCGACGCGGCGGCGGCGGCCCCGAACGCGGCCAGTTCCGGCGCGCAGGCAAGCGCGTCCACGAGCTCCGCCTGCAGCTGGGCGCGCGCGGGCGCCTCGCGGGCCGAGCCCGAGCGGCCGGCGAGGGCGCCGAGCGCCGGCAGGGCCGCGCCGGCGACGAGGAGCGCCGCCGCCAGGACGAGCGCCGCCTGCGGGAGCGTGACCGCCGCCACCGCGACGGCCAGGGCGCCGGCGAGCACTGCGACGGCCATTGGGCCGGCCGCCCGCAGCCACAGGTTCTGGAGCTCGTCGACGTCGGCGACGAACCGGCTCAGCAGGTCGCCCGTGCGCACTCCCGGAAGCCCGCCCGGGACCAGCGGCTCCAGCCGGGCGAAGAGGCGCGCCCGGACGGTGCCCAGGGCGCGCAGGGTCGCGTCGTGGCCCGCCAGCCGCTCGAGATAGCGCAGCACCGCGCGGGACACGCCGAAGAAGCGCACGGCGACGATCGCGACCGAGAGCTCGAGGATCGGCGGGCGCTGCGCCGCACGGGAGATGAGGTACCCCGATGTCGCCATCAGCCCGATGCTCGCGCCGATCGCGAGCGCGCCGAGCACCGCCGCCGCGGCCAGCCGGCCCGCGTGCGGACGCGACAGCGCCGCGATGCGCTCGAGCGGCGAGCGGGCGGCGGCGAGGCTCATACCGCCTGCCCCGCAGGCTCGGGGACGAGGAGGCGGCCGGCCTCAAGCCGGACGATGCGATCGGCGACGCGGGCCGCGAGCGCGTCGTCGTGTGTGATCACGATCAGCGTGCGGTCGCGCGGGGCATCGGCGAGCGCTGCCGCCACCTCGGCGGCGGAAGCGGGATCGAGGTTCGTGGTCGGCTCGTCGAGCAGCAGGATCGGTGCGTCGCGCAGGAGCGCCCGTGCGAGCGCCACCCGCCGCAGCTGGCCGGCCGAGAGGCCGCTGCCGCCGTCGCCGACTCGGGTTTCGTAGCCCTCGGGGAGCACGCGGATGAACGCGTCGGCGGCGGCCCCGCGCGCGGCCGCAACCAGCTCGTCGTCGGAGGCGCGCGGGCGCCCGAGCCGGATCGCGTCCGCGACGGTGCCCGACGGCAGCCGGGGCCGTTGGGGCAGCCAGGCGACGGTGGCGCGCCAGCGGTCGAGCGCGACGTCGTCGAGGTCGTGCGCCCCGTAGCGCAGGCGACCCCGGCCGGGCTCGTCGAACCGCAGCAGGAGCCGTGCGAGCGTGCTCTTGCCGGCGCCCGACGGCCCCACGAGCGCCACTCGCTCGCCGGGCGCGACGGCCAGGTCGACGCGGTCGAGCGCCGGGTCGGTGCGCCCGGGGTAGGTGAACCCGACCCCGTCGAGGTACAGCTCGGCCGGCGGCAGCGGTGCCGCCGTTGCGGACATCCCGGCGGGCTCGGGCAGCGCGTCCAGCTCGGCGAAGATCCGCTCGGCGGCGGCCATGCCGTCCGCGCTCGCGTGGAACTGGACGGCGGCGCTGCGGAGCGGCAGGTAGAGCTCGGGCGCGAGCACGAGCACCGTCAGCGCCGGCCCCAGGGAGATCCCGCCGCCGTCGAGGCGGATGCCGATCTCGACCGCGACGATGGCGGTCCCGAGCGTGGCTGCGAGCTCGAGCACGAGTGCGGACAGGAATGCGATCCGCAGCGTCCCCATCGTCTCGCGCCGGTAGGCGTCTGACGTCGCGGCGATGCGCTCGGCCTGCACGGCGCCGCGGTTGTAGGCCCGCAGCGTCGGAAGGCCGCGGACGACGCTCAGGAAGTGCCCGCCGAGACGGGTGAGGGCGGCGTGGCGGGCGCGGGCGCGGCGGCGCGCCTCCCGTCCGACGAGGATGCCGAAGACCGGGATGAGCGGCAGGGTCGCCGCCATGATCAGCGCCGACTCGAGGTCGATCACGGCCACCCATACGAGCACGGCCACAGGCACCACCGCCGCCAGCACGAGCTGCGGGAGGTAGCGGCTGAAGTAGGGGTCGAGGGCGTCGACGCCGTCGACGGCCGCCGTCGCCACGTCCGCGGCCGAGCGGCCCTCGGCGCCGGCGGCGAGCACCCGCTCGACCAGCGCCCGCCGCAGGCAGCGCGTCGTCGAGGCGGCCGCCAGATGGCCGCCCGCCTCGAACGCCCACGCGAGCGCTCCGCGCAGGATCGCTGCCGCCGCGAGTGCCGCGATCGGCGTGGCGAGGACGGTCAGCCCGCGTCCGCCGAGGAACCCGCGCGACACGATGTCGCCGATCAGGCTCGCCTGTGCCACCACCACCGCCGCGGTGGCGACGGCCAGCACCACGCACGCGGCCAGGAAGCGGCGCACGGCGGGCGCCGCCCGCACGAGCCGCGGGTCGAGCGGACGCACCCGTCAGTCGCCCGAAGGCGCTCCGGACGCGCCGTCCGAGCCGCCGGAGAGCAGCTCGATCGGGCTCTTCACCGGCCCCAGATCGTCGCGGCCGACCCGGTGCCGGAACACGTAGTACGTCCATCCCTGATAGATCAGGACGACCGGCGTCAGGGTGAGGGCGACGACGGTCATGACGGCGAGCGTGTAGTGGCTCGAGGACGTGTTCCACACGGTCAGGTCGAACGCCTTGCTCGTGCTCGACACCATCACGCGCGGGTACAGGTTCAGGAAGATGGTCGCCGTGATCAGGCCGATCGTGAGCGCCGTCGCGGTGAAGGCCAGGCCGTCGCGGCCCGCGCGGACGATGAACGGCACCGCGATCACCAGGCCGACCGCCGAGAGCGGGATGACGCCGGGCACGATGCCCTTGTCGTGCGCCGAGACGGCGTTCACGTACGTCCAGGCCAGGAACGCAACGACGAGCACGGTCGCCGCCAGCGAGAGCGTGCGGGCCGCGTCGCGGGCGCGTACGACGAGATCGCCCTTCGTGCGGATGGTGAGGAAGACCGCGCCGTGGAGCGTGAAGAGCGCCAGCGACGTCAGCCCGGCGAACAGCGAGTACGGGTTGAGGAGCGTGAAGAAGTTGCCCGTGAACTCGCCCGACTTGTCGATCGGGACGCCGTTCACGATGTTCCCGAAGCCGACTCCCCACAGCAGGGCGGGGAGCGCCGATCCGGCGAAGATCGCCCAGTCCCAGCACGTGCGCCAGCGGGGCGAGTCGTGCTTGCCGCGGTACTCGAACGCGACCCCGCGCGCGATCAGGGCGAACAGGATCAGGAACAGGGCCAGGTAGAAGCCCGAGAAGAGCGTCGCGTACCAGCCCGGGAACGCGGCGAAGGTGGCGCCGCCGGCGACGAGCAGCCACACCTCGTTGCCGTCCCAGACGGGGCCGATCGTGTTGATGATGACGCGGCGGTCGGTGTCGTCCCTGCCGAGAAACGGGAGCAGCGTGCCGACGCCGAAGTCGAACCCCTCGAGGACGAAGTAGCCGATCCACAGGACGGCGATCAGGGCGAACCAGAGCGTCTCCAGGTGCCAGTATCCGGTGGGCATCTCGTCGTCTCCTAGTAGACCATCGCCAGGTTGCCGGTCCCGGCGGGCTCATCGGGGGACGGCGCCGGCGGGACGTCCTTGGCGTAGCGGAACATGAGCCAGCCGTCGATCACGCCGAGCACCGTGTAGAGCAGGGTGAACCCGATCAGCGTCGTCGCCACCTCCCACGCCGGCACGCTCGGCGACACCGCGTTCTTCGTCAGCAGGAGCCCCTGCACGACCCACGGCTGCCGGCCCATCTCGGTGAAGATCCAGCCGGTGGCGTTGGCGAGCAGCGGCAGCGCGATGGCCCACGTCGTCACGCGCAGGAACCGGTGCGACCGCTCGATCGTCCCCCGCCAGAGCAGCCACATCCCGTACAGCGAGAGCAGCACGAGGACGACGCCGATGCCGGCCATGATCCGGAACATCCAGTAGGTGACGCCGATCACGGGCCGGTAGTCGCCGGGGCCGTACTTGGCCCGGTACTGCTGCTGGACCGCGTTTATGCCCTCCACCTTGCCGCCGAGCGAATTCGTCGCCAGGACCGAGAGCAGGTCAGGGAAGCGAACCTCGAACGAGGAGCGGCTCGGATGCTGCTCGAAGGGCGCGACGGCGAAGAGCGAGAGCGACGCGTGCGACGTCGTCGTGTAGAGCGCCTCGGCAGCCGCCATCTTCATCGGCTGCTGCTTCGTCATCAGCTGGGCCTGGCCGTGGCCGACGATGGTCGTGAAGAGCGAGGCGGCCAGGAGCACGGGCAGTGCGATCCGGATCGCCTTCATGAAGACCGCCGTCTCCGAGCCGCGGCGCAGGTGCCAGGCGGCGATGCCGGCGACGAGCGCGCTCGCGGTCATGACGGCGGCCCCGATCGTGTGCGGGAACGCCCACAGCACGGTCGAGTTCGTCAGCACCTCGAGGATGCTGGTCAGGTGCGCGTGGCCGGTGGCCGGATCGATCTTGTAGCCGACGGGGTGCTGCATCCACGAGTTCGCGGCCAGGATGAAGAACGCCGACAGATTCGTGCCGATGGCCACGATGTACATCACCGTCAGGTGCAGACGGCGGCTCAGCCGGTCCCAGCCGAAGATCCACAGGCCGAGGAAGGTGGATTCGAGGAAGAAGGCGGCCAGACCCTCCATGGCCAGCGGTGCCCCGAAGACGTCGCCGACGTAGCGCGAGTAGTCCGACCAGTTCATGCCGAACTGGAACTCCTGCACGATGCCGGTGACGACGCCGATGGCGAAGTTGATCAGCATCAGCTTGCCGAAGAACCGGGTCAGGCGCAGGTAGGCGGGGTCGCCGCTGCGGTACCAGAGCGTCTGAAAGACGGCGACGAGCCACGTGATTCCGAGCGTGATCGGGACGAAGATGAAGTGGTAGATGGTGACGTCGCCGAACTGCAGGCGGGCGAGCTGGAGGGCGCTCACCGGACGACCAGCACCGAGCATTCCGCCTCGTGGGCGACCCGTTCGCTGACGCTTCCCAGCGAGCGCAGCCCCTGCAGGCCCCGGCTGCCCATCACGAGCAGGTCGGGTCCGAGGCTCGTGAGCGCCTCGACGGGTGGGCGCGGATCCTCGCGCAGCGGGACGTCACGACCGCCGAACTCGTCGAGGACGGAGCGGACGGCGGCGATGTCCACGCCGTCCCCGCCCTGACCTCCGGTCGCGACCACGGCCTCGAACTCCGCGCCCAGCCTGTGTGCGACCCCGGCGGCGACCTGGATGGCCCGGCCCGCCTCGGGCGACCCGTCCACGGCCGCCATCACCGTCTGGGGGAACTGCTCCTCGTTCGGCGTCCGCGCCATCAGCACGGAGCACGGTGCGTCGTGCAGGAGCTGCGTGGCGACGCTGCCGAGCAGGATGCCGGAGAGGCGGCGGTGGTCGTGCGAGCCGACCGCGACCAGGGTGGCCTGGCGGCGGCCGATCTCGGTCAGGAGCATCGGGCCGGGAGGCCCCTCGACGACCGACGTGTCGACCACGAGCGAGCTGGGCAGCAGGGGCCGGGTGCCGTCCACGGCGGCCTGCAGCTCGTCACGGGGGAACGACGCCGTCCGCGAGATCGGCGGCGACCAGCCCACGGCGACCGACGCGCCCGTGTTCCAGACGCTGCAGAGCGTCACGCGGCTCGTCTCGGGCGCGAGCCGCGCCACCTGGCCGACCGCCTCGCGGCTCTCGTCGGTGCCGTCCACGCCGCACACGACGCGGGCGAAGATGGTCGCCGGCTCCACGTCGGTGGGGCCGGCTTGGGACTCGGTGTTCATCTGCGGCTACCCCTCTCTCGGTTCACCACGTCTTCAGCGCCTGAGGTGCTGCGGTGTCCTCGACCCGGATGCGGGCGTCGACCGCGATGCAGCCGTTGGGCCGCGCGATCACCGGGTTCAGGTCGAGCTCGACGATCTGGTGGAAGTCGGCGGCCAGCTGCCCCAGCCGCCGGACGAGGTCGGCCAGCGCCGCCGAGTCGGCCGGCGCGGCGCCCCGCAGCCCGGCGAGCAGCGCCCCGGCCTTGCCCGCGGCCACCAGCTGGTCGGTGTCGACGTCGGTGAGCGGCGCCGGAGCGAAGCGCACCTCGCCCAGGAGCTCGGCCATCGTCCCGCCCATGCCGAACGCGACCACGGGGCCGAACACCGGATCCTGCATCACCCCCGCCATCACCTCGACGCCCCCCCGCACCATCGGCTGGATGACGGCCGGAAAGCCCACGCTGGTCGTGGCGGCGGCGAGCTCGGCGGGCGTGCGCACGTCGAGCACCACCCCGCCCTTCTCCGTCTTGTGCACGCCGGCCGCGCCGGCCTTGACGACGAGCGGGAAGCCGATCGCCTCGGCCGCGGCCAGCGCCTGCGATCCGGTCTGGACGACGCGCTGCGCCGCCGTGGGGATGCCGTACGCGGCGAGCAGGCGCTCCACCCCTGCGGGGTCGAGCCAGCCCTCCCCGCCCGCGGCGAGCGTGTCCGCGACGATCGCGGCGGCGGCCTCGCGGTCGACCTCCGCGTCGCGGACGCGTCCGATCGGCCGTCGCAGCCACTCGGCCCGCTCGGCCACCCGGCCGAGCACCCGCGCGGCGGTCTCGGGGTAGGCGAACGTGGGCAGGCCGTCGCCGTGGTGCGTGCTGACCCCTCCCGTGACGACACAGAGCACGGGCTTGTCCGCCCGCGCGGCCGCCGTCGAGATCGCGGCGATCACATCGTCGGGGTCGGCGACGGCGGTCGCGGTGACGAGCACGATCATCGCGTCGACGTCCGGGTCGGCCAGCACGAACGGCGTGACCTCGCCGAACATTGCGGGCGTTGCGGAACCGATGATGTCGATCGGGTTCTGCACCGTCGCCTCCCCGGGCACGAGCGCGGCGATGTGCTCGCGCGTGTGCTGGGCGAGGTCGGCCAGCTCGAGGCCGGCGTTGGAGCATGCGTCGCCGCAGAGGATGCCGAGGCCGCCCGCGTTCGTCAGGATCGCGGTGCGGCGGCCGCGCGGGAGCGGCTGCGACGCCAGCACGTCGGTGAGGTCGAGGAGCTCCTCGAGCGTCGCGGCGCGCAGGACGCCCGACTGGCGGAAGAGCGCCTCGACGGCGGCGTCGGAGCCGGCCAGCGCGGCGGTGTGCGACTGCGCGGCACGCGAACCGATGGGAGTGCTGCCGCCCTTGAGCGCCACGATCGGCTTCGTGCGGGAGACGCGGCGGGCGATCCGGCCGAAGCGGCGCGGGTTCCCGAACGATTCGAGGTAGAGCGCGATGGTGCCGGTTTCCGGATCGTCCTCCCAGTGCTCGAGCAGGTCGTTCGAGGACACGTCGGCCTTGTTGCCGACCGAGACGAACGACGAGACGCCGAGGCCGCGCCGTTCCAGGCCTTCCAGCACCGCCAGCCCGACGGCGCCGCTTTGCGAGGAGACGGCGACGCGCCCGGGGGCGAAGCCCGCCTGCGAGAACGTCGCGTTCATGTGGACGCCGCTCGCGGCCAGCCCGAGGCAGTTCGGGCCGATCATGCGCGCGCCGTAGCTGCGCACGAGCGCGAGCAGCTCGCGCTCGGCCCGGGCGCCGTCAGGCCCGGTCTCGGCGAATCCGGCGGTGATGACGCAGACCGCGCGCACACCCTTGACGAGCGCGGACTCGACCGCGGCGTGGACGGCCGGTGCGGGCACGCAGACGACCACCAGGTCGACGGGCTCGGCGATCTCGTCGATGCCTCGCACCGAGGGCACCCCCGCCACCGGCTCGCCGGAGCGGTTGATCGGGTAGGCGCGGCCGGTGAACCCGCCCTCGACAAGGTTGCGGAAGACGGCCCCGCCGATCGCGCCCGGGCGGGCCGACGCGCCGATGACGGCGACCGCCTCCGGGTGGAAGAACGGCTCGAGCGAGCGGTCGACCGCCGTGTGGTCGCGCCGGTCGGCCGCCTCCAGGAAGCGGTCGCTGGGCGCGATCCGCAGCTGCACCTGGATCTCGCCGTCCTCGAAGGATCGGTCGATGTCGTAGCCGGTGTCGGCGAACACCTGCAGCATCGCGTCGTTCTCGGCCATCACGTCGGCGACGAGCGTCGCGATGCCCACCCCGACCGCGGCGCTCGCCAGCTGCTCGACGAGCCGCGTCCCCACGCCCATGCCCTGCATCTCCGTCGCCACGGCGAACGCGGCCTCGGCCAGGCGCGGGTCGCGCAGGCGGGCGTAGCTCGCGACGGCCACGACCTCCTCGGTCCCGTCCTGGCCGCGCAGGACGCCGATCAGCGCGCCGCGGACGTTCCAGTCGGGGTCGAGCATGCCGTCCAGAAGGTCGGGGCCGACACGGCGCGTCCCGTGGAAGCGCAGGTACCGGCTGCGGTCGTCGAGGTTGGAGAAGAAGTCCAGCACAGCGTCGGCGTCTGCGGGCAGCGGCGGACGCAGACGCAGCGTCCGGCCGTCGCGGAGGATGACGTCGCGGACGTGCGACGTGGTGGGTGAGTCGGTGGGACTCGACATTCGCCTCAGGCTAGGCACCGCACTGCCCATGAACATCGGTACGGTTGCCTAACCGCGCTGCGGACTACTACGAGCGGCACTCTAGTGTCAGATCGCCCGGATCGCTACGCGGCGAGGTCGAAGACGAGCCGGGCCGGAACGTCGCCCTCGAGCACCTCGGCGATGGCGTCGTTCACCTGCTCGAGCCGCCGCTTCTCGTACACGACCTCGGTGTGCCCGGCCGCGTGCAGCTCGAACACCTCCTGGAGGTCGACGCGCGTGCCGACGATTGAGCCGAGGATCTTCGTGCCGTTCAGGACGGTCTCGAACACCGGGATGGTCATCTGGTTGTCCGCCGGCAGCCCGACCAGGACGAGCGTCCCGCCGCGGCGCAGCGACGCGTACGCCTGTCCGAGCGGCTTGGCCGAGGCCGCCAGCGCGATCGTCGCGTCCGCGCCGCCGAGCTTCTGGATCGCGGCGACCGGATCCTCCTCGCGGGCGTTCACGACGTGGGAGGCGCCGAGCTTCCTGGCCATCTCGAGCTTCTCGTCGATCAGGTCGACGGCGACCACCTCCGCGCCGGAGATGCGCGCGTACTGGATCGCCATGTGGCCGAGCCCACCGACGCCGAAGATGGCGACGAGGTCGGACGGGCGTGCGCCCGACATCTTGACGGCCTTGTAGGTGGTGACGCCGGCGCATGTGAGCGGCGCCGCGGCGAACGGGTCGACGCCCTCGGGGACGAGCCCGACGTAGTCGGCGCTCGCGACCGCGTACTCCGCCCAGCCGCCGTCGATGCCGTAGCCGGTGTTCTTCTGGTGGGTGCAGAGCGTCTCCCATCCGGACGCGCAGTACTCGCACGCCCCGCATGCCCATCCCAGCCAGGGGATCGCCACCCGGTCGCCCTCGTGCAGCCGGGTGACGCCCGCGCCCACCGCGGTGACGCGGCCGACGCCCTCGTGCCCGGGGACGAACGGCGGCGACGGCTTCACCGGCCAGTCGCCTTGGGCGGCGTGGATGTCGGTGTGGCAGAGGCCGGACGCCTCGATCCTGACCAGCACCTCGCCGTGGCCCGGCTCCGGCACGGGCCGCTCCTCGATCTCGAGGGGCGCGCGGAAGTCATGTACGACTGCAGCCTTCATCCTGTCCTCCGGTGCGGGACGGGCCCCGCGTCTCGACGACCCAGACGGCCGCACGAGCGCGGCCGTGCCCCATCGTGGCGCGACGCCGGCCGCCCCGCATCGGAGGATCCGCGTAGCCCGGTGCGGGTTCCTACGAACCCGGCCTGGCAGGCTCGGTCATGCGGCCGGCCGGTCGGCCGCCGCCGCGGTGATGGCGCCGACCGGGCATGCCGCGCAGATGCGGTCGGCCCGGGCACGGTCGAGGGTCGCCAGGCGGACGCGGGCGCAGCCGTCGTCCGTCAGCTCGACGGCCTCCGCATCCTCGGCGACGCACTCGCCGTAGCCGACGCAGACGTCGGGGTCGATGATCAGCTGGACGTCCATGGTGTTCCTCCGGTGGTGTTCGTGGGTGTCGATCGGTGGGTCATGCCGCCAGGATGCGGCGGGCGTCGTTGAGGCGGGTGGGCGCGTCGAGCAGGACGACGCATGCCGGCCGCCCCTGGTCGTCGTGGCCGACGTGAAGATCGTCCCGGCGTGACCACTCGCATGCGGCGGATGCGAATCCGACCTGCTGGATGCGCAAGGGCCCGATGTCCGAGAACCAGTACGGGTCGCGCGCGTACGTGCTGCGCACGCCGAGCACCGAGTCGGCCGCGTGGGCGCCGCTCGCGCGGGCGTTGTCCCAGTGGGGCACGGCGATGCGGCCGAAGCGGGGATGCGGGAAGGCGGCGACGTCGCCGCACGCCCAGACGCCGTCGGCGCCGGCGACCCGCAGGTGCTCGTCGGTGTCGACGGCGAGGCCGCCGCCGAGGGCGGGCGGCAGGGTCGCGCGCACGCCGGCGGCCACGATCACGACGTCGGCGGCGAGGTCGCCGTGCGTCGAGGTGCGCACGATCCAGCCGCCGTTCTCGCGATGGACGGCAGTGAGGCCGCACCCGCCGAGGAAACGCACGCCAAGGGCGCCGAGTACGCCTTTGGCCGCGCAGCCGACGTCGGGGTGCTGGCGCTCGAGCGCCCGCTCGGCCCGGTCGAGCAGGGTCACGCTGTGGCTGCGGCTGAGCGTCGCGGCCGTCTCGCAGCCGATCAGACCTGCGCCGACGACGACCACGCGCCGTCCCGGCGCCGCCAGGCGCGGCAGCAGCGCCTCGGTCGTGGCGGCGTCGACGTTCTGGTCGGTCGTCTCAATCCCGGGCACCGGGGGGCGTGCGATGCGCACGCCGGTTGCCCACACGAGCGGGCCGAACGGGCGCGAGTGCGAGCGGGAGCCGGCCGCGCGGCCGCGTATGTCCAGCGTCCGGCGGCCGAGGTCGAGGGCGTCCACCCATCCGTCGACATGGTCGATTCCCGCCGCCTCGAGCGCGCGGGCGTCGGCGAGGTAGGGCACGGCGCCGCGCGCGAGCGCGCGCTTCGAGAGCGGCGGGCGGTCGCACGGGAGGCCGGGGCCGATCAGCGTGACGGGCGCGCCGGCGGCGGCGAGCCGGGTCGCACAGGCGTAGCCGGCGACGCCGTTGCCGACCACCGTCACCAGGTCATGTATGGCCATCAGTCACCTCCGTCGGATTCGGCCAGGGCGACCGCGGCGGGCCGCCGCGGGGCGGGAGCAGGCGCGGGCCGGCGCACGGGCGCGGGACGCTCCATCCACCGGTACCAGGCGGCGCCGGCGACGACGGCGCCCGAGCAGGCGTAGACGGCCAGCCCCCAGGGAGAGCGGGCGTCGGTTCCGGCCATCACGCCGTGGACGAGCGCGGCCCCCCAGACGGCGTAGCCGAAGTAGTGCAGGCCACGCCACGCCCGCTGGCTCATGAAGCGCGCCTGGCGCAGCCGGAACGACAGCGGCAGGGCGACGGCCAGCCAGAGCGCGCAGGCTCCGACGACGACCCCGGGACGCGGATCCAGGCCGACCAGCGAGGACACGGTCACCCGCGCGAAGCGGTCGAGCATGAGGGTGGCGATGTGGATCAGCAGCGCGACCATCCCCAGAGAGGCCAGGAAGCGATGGAACCCGAGCGCGGCGGCCGGCGGCTTCCAGGAGCGGGCCGAGAGCCCGATGCCCCACGCGACGACCAGCGTGTAGCACGCGAAGGCGACGAAGGCGCTCGCGCGCGAGACGTCCCAGAGCATCATTGCGCCACCTCGTCCCAGAGCGCCGTGGTGCGGACGTCACCGTCCACCGACACCATGGCGGCCTCCTGCGTCGCGGCGATGCGGCCGGGGCGCAGCGCGAGCACCTTCGCGAGCACGTCCGCCGCGACCGGGTCGTCGCTGACGACCGTCGCGTGGGTGGCCGGGCCGGGCCGGCCGGTGTCGGGGTCGATCAGGTGGTGGGCCTCCTGCCCGTCGCCGTTGCGCCATCTGCGGCGGCCGTAGCCCGACGTGGCCACGCCCTGACCCGCTCGCACGAGCACATGGGCGACGACGGGAAGTGCCGGGTCGGGCCCATGCAGGTCGGCCGGCCCCGGCGCCTCCACGGCCACGATGTGATCGCCGCGGGCGGCGACCAGGTCGCCGCCGGCGTCGACGAGCACGGTCGGGTCGTCGCTCCGGGCCTGGACGAGTGCGGCCGCGCGGCCGGCCATCCAGCTCTTGGCGATCCCGCCGAGGTCGAGCCGGACGCCGCGCGGGATGCGGGCGGTGCGCCGCTCGGGGTCGAGCTCGATGCGCCCGTCGAGCACGCGCGGAGGGGGGCTCGTGCGGGCGTACGCGGCCTCGTCGAGCAGGCTGCGGCGATAGCCCCACGCGACCAGAGCGCCGCCGACGAGGGGCTGGAAGACCCCGTCGGTGCGCCTCGCCCAGTCGGCGCAGGCCTGGAGGATCCGCAGCGTGTCGGCGGAGACCGTCACCGGGGCGCCACCCGCGGCGTTGATGCGCGAGACCTCGCTCCCGGCCCGGAACCGCGACCAGCGTGCCTCGTCGTGCTCGACCGCCGTCGCCACGGCCTGGGCGACGGCGGGGGTCACGCCGCCTCCGTGATGGATCCGCCACGTCGTCCCCGTGGCGCGCCACTCCCAGGCGGCGGTCGTGGCTGGTGTCAGCAGACCGGTCACGGTGCCGGGCTCGTGTGCGTCGTCGGGGCGGGCGCCGGCGAGACGGGCGCCGGTGCCGGGGCGGACGCCGCCGGCAGCGAGACGGCTGAGTAGCTCGGCGCCGAGGCCACGCTCGTCGTCGCGGTCGCCCCGGCCTTCTGGGCCTTCGCGATCGCGACCAGGAGCTTGTGCTGCGACTTGCGGGTGCGGACGACCAGGTGGTTGTACTGGGCGACCATCTTGTGCATGCTGCGGGTGGTGGTGCGGTCGTGGGCGGCGGCCTGCGCCGCGAGCGCGTGCCACGAGCGGGCATCCGCCTGCCACGCGGTCGCGATCGAGCTCTGGTGGATCGACCACGCGACCGCCCCGCCGCAGATGACGGCGATCAGGGCCGTGTAGACGCGGAGGGCGGTGTTAGTCATCGCCGCTCCCGCCGTCGTCGCCGCCCACCGGGCTGGTGCGCGTCACCGGTGCGGCTGGGCTCGTCCGGGTCACGGGTGCGGTCGCCGCGACCGGGGCCGCCGCCATGTAGGTCGGTGCGGGCGCGGCGATCGTGACCGGGGCCGGCGGCCGCTGGTGGACGTGGATCTTCGGCACGTGCGGCGGATGCCAGGAGAGGATGTGCCTGGCGGTATGGCGCTCGCGGCCGAGCGGGAGCTCCTGCTCGAGCCTGATCCGGGCGGTCGCCGAGGCCTGCAGTCCTGACCCCAGTCCCACGTCGTGCCGTGCGGCGTACGCGCCGCCGGCGACCATCAGGCCGGCCAGGACCGCCGCGCCTGCGACGGACGGGTGGCTGATCACGGGCGAGTCCTCCTTCTCCAGTCGGGAACCGGGAGCGCAGATCGCTCCCGTCCTCCCACCGTACGGAGGGCCGCTGAGCTAGACGTGAGCCGGTGGTGAGACGGCTCTCATGTTGCCGGGTTCGGTGCGCCGCAGCGTGCGCGGGAGCGAGATGACGAACGTCGCTCCGTGCCCGGGCGGGCTCTGCGCCGTGATCGTCCCGCCGTGCGCCTCGACGATCGCGTGGCAGATGGCGAGGCCCAGGCCGGCGCCGCCCGTGTCGCGGCTGCGGGCGGTGTCGGCGCGGGTGAACCGGTCGAAGAGCATCGGCAGCAGCTCAGGGTCGATCCCCTCGCCGGAGTCGGTGACCTCGATGCGCACGCGGTCGCCCTCGACGGCGGTCACGACGCTGATGTCGTCGCCGGCGACCGTGTGCCGGACGGCGTTCGAGAGCAGGTTCAGGAAGACCTGCTCGAGCGCACCCTCGTCCCCTTCGACGTGAGCGTCCGGCGCCGCCTCGAGCCGCCAGCTGCGCTCGCCGAGGACGCGGCAGCGGTCGACCGTTGCGGCGGCCAGGGCGGAGACGTCCACCGGCCGGCGCTCGGCGCTGCCGCGCACGCCGGCGCGGGCGAGCCGCAGCAGGCTGTCCACGAGCTGGCCCATGCGGTCGAGCTCCGAGATCGCGACCGTGACCGCCTGCCGCAGCTCCGCCGACCCATCCGCCTCCGGCAGCGCCACCTCGAGGTGGCCGCGGGCGATCGTGAGCGGCGTCCGCAGCTCGTGCGAGGCGTCGTGGACGAACTGGCGCTGGGCGGCGAACGCCACCTCGAGCCGGTCGAGCATGGCGTCGATCGCAGTCGCCACGTCGCCGATCTCGTCGCGGGTGGTCACCGGCCCCATGCGCAGCGACAGGTCGCCGGCGGTGACGCGCGACGCGCGCTGGGCGATGCGCGAGAGCGGCGACAGCGCGCGCCGGGCGGCCCACCACGCCGCGGCGGTCGCGGGCAGCAGGCCGATCAGGCAGACGATCAGCATCGCGTCGAGCAGGCGGCTCACGGCGGCGTCGGCCTCGGCAACGGGCAGGGCCGCCTCGACGACGCCCGTCCCCCGCGCCGCCGAGGCGACCACGTAGCCGTCGCCGTCGATCGTCACCGTCCGCACCACGCCGGGCATCGGCCGGCCCAGCGCCGCCAGTCCGCCCGCGAGCTTGCGGTTGTAGTAGGTGGTCCCGCGGGCGGGGAAGTAGACGAGCAGGTCGCTCGAGCCGCTGCGCGCGCCCAGGTAGGTCTTCATTGCCTCGAGCTCGGCGTCCCGGTCGCCCGCCGGACCGCCGGGGCGGGGGATGTAGGCGACATCGCTGCGGCCCGGCCCGGCCAGCGAGTCGGAAACGCCGCCGCCGCTGCCGCCGCCCCGGTTGCCGCTGCCGCCACCGTCGCCGCCGCCGTCCTCGCCGCTGCTGCCGCCGCCCGTGGTGGCCGGCGGCGTCCAGGACGACCCGTCTCCGCTCGAGGAGGAGCTGTCCGTCCCGGTCACGGGCGGCGGCACGATCACGCTCGACGATCCGCCGCCGTTGGTGCGGCGCCGGTGGCGGCGCTTCGTCGGCGGGCCGCCGCGGGTGGCCGGCGCCGGACTCGGCGTCGTCGTCTTCACGGGCCGCTCGCCGGCGAGGGCCAGGTCGCGTGCCGCCGCCCGCGCGTCGGCCACGAGCGTCTGGTGCACCTGGTGCGCCTCGATCAGGTAGACGGTGAGGAGGCCGGCGGCGAGCACCCCGGCGGCGAGCCCGGCGCTCACGAGCGCGAGCCGCAGCCTGATCGGGACGCGCCGGATCACGCCGCCCGCTCCCGCACCAGCCGGTAGCCCATGCCCCGGACCGTCTCGATCGGCGAGCGCCCGCCGGCGGTGAGCTTGCGACGCAGATAGCCGATGTACACGTCCACGAGGTTCGAGCGGGGGTCGAACGAGTAGCCCCAGACGCCGTCCAGGATCTGCTGGCGGGAGAGCACCTGGCCCGGGTGGCGCATGAGGTACGCGAGCAGGGCGAACTCGCGTGCCGAGAGCGTCACGCGCGCGCCGTCCACCTCGGCCTCACGCGCCAGCAGATCGAGCGACAGCGGCCCGACGTCGATGGAGGT
Organism: uncultured Actinomycetes bacterium; assembly: GCA_963843705.1. Classification (GTDB taxonomy): domain Bacteria; phylum Actinomycetota; class Thermoleophilia; order Gaiellales; family JAICJC01; genus JAICJC01. The sequence goes on along the minus strand of CAWJLQ010000012.1, from coordinate 79,750 downwards.
GGCTCCGCGAGGCTGGTCGGACGGCCGGCGCGTGTGGGCGCGCACGCGCGCGGCGAGCTCGGCGAACGCGAACGGCTTCACGAGGTAGTCGGTGGCGCCCAGGTCGAGGCCGCGGACGCGGTCGGCGACCTCGCCGCGCGCCGTCAGCATGATCACCGGCAGCGCGGGATCGATCGCCCGGATCGCCGCCAGCACGTCGAAGCCGTCGATGCCGGGCAGCATGACGTCGAGGACGACCACGTCGGGGCGGCCGTCGCGGAGGCGGTCGAGCCCCTCCTCGCCGCGCGTGGCCGTGTCCACCGCGTGGCCCTCGGCGGTCAGCCCGCGCTCGAGAAACGCCAGGATCAGCGTCTCGTCCTCGATGACGAGGATGTTCATGTGACCTCAGTGTGGCCCGGGGATGTGAGGAAGTTCTCATGGTCACGTACGGGCGCGCGGAGCGAGGCCGCCTCGGCGGGCGGGACGTGGAGGCGTTCGAGGCGACGCGGGCGCGACCGTCGTTCCATGGCCGTTTCACTTTGCCGGAGCGGCGGCCGGCGCGAATCGGTGCAGACCCCGATGCGGTATCGGGGGAAGCGCTGATCCGGCTACTGCAGCGTCGCCAGGTAGGCGATCAGCGCGTTCACGTCTCCCTGGGAGAGGATCCCGCCCCAGTGGGGCATGCTCACGATCGGCGCGCGGCCGATGACGCTGCCTGAGCGGATGACGTTGGCGATCTTGGTCGGCGTGTTGAACTCGCCCCGGAAGTCGGCGCCAGAGAGCGGCGGCACCGTCTTGTCGGGCGACTCCGGGTTCGGCACGCCGCCGAGGCCGTTCGGGCCGTGGCAGTTGATGCACCCGTCGCGCACGTAGAGGACCGAGCCTTGCACCGCCTGGCCCTGATCGGTCGGCACCGTCGGCGGTGTGGCGCCCGGTACCGCCGGCAGGCCGGCCTGGATGTAGGCCACGAGCTCCGACACCTGCCGGGGCGAGACGATCCCGTGCCACACCGGCATGTACGGCTTGGTCGGGTTCGCGCTCTCGCCGAGCCCGTGGTTGATGATCGTGGTCAGCTGGGGGACCGTGAAGGCCGATCCGAGCTTGTCCAGAGCGGGGACGTCCGGCGAGACGCCGCCGACGCCGCCGATGCCGTGACACTGCGCGCAGGCGAACTGGACGAAGGCGTGCGCTCCGGCGGCGACGGTGTCGCTCACGTTGGAGGACGCGGGCGCCGTTGAGCCGCCGCTCGTGACCGTGCGCACCACGGTCGTCGTGCGCGCCGACGTGCTGTGGCGGCCGCCGAGCCACGCCGTCACCGCCACTGCGGCGATGACGAACACGATCGCCGCGACGGCGAACCCGACGGACGTTGCGTCGCTTGTGCCGTCGCTTGTGCCGGTGCTCGACATGGCGCTGAACGCTAGCCCCAGACGCCGTCGGCGACAAGTGGGCCGACTACGAGACCGGCTGCGTAACAACTACTGACCCCGGAACAGCCCTCACCCGGATGCGCCGGCGCCCGCAACTGGCGACGCTTCGACGGACGGGCCGAGTGGCGGCCTGGGACCGGAAAAGGAGCCGGCTGAGCGATGGCACATGCACCGAACGGAATCAAGTCTGCGACCCGCGAGGATCTGCTCACGGCGATGCACGCCGAGGCGTTCGCCTACGCCTCCTACATGCTGTTCGCCGCACGCGCGCGCGCGGATGGGCGGCCGCAGGTGGCCGAGCTCTTCGAGACGGTCGCGCAGACCGAGCTGCACCAGCACTTCGCCCGGCTCGCGCACGAGGCGGGGCTGGTGGGCGGCGACGCCGACAACCTGCGAGCGGCGATCGAGGCGTCGTCGTACGCGATCGAGATCATGTACCCCTCGTTCGCCGAGCACGCCGCCGCCGCCGGCGACGCCGGGGCGGCGGAAGCGTTCACCCGCGCCCGGGGGGACGACCTCGCCAGCCTGGAGTCGTTCCGCGAGGCGCTGCTCGAGACGTCCGGCTGACGGCCGCGGTCAGCGCCGCTCGATGAGCACGAAGCGGCGCATCACCAGGATGCCTTCCGGGTGGGGCGTGTACGTGCGGCCGTAGTGCTCGAACACGCGCCGCTCCTCGTCGGGGCTGAGGTCGTCGTCGGCGGGGACGGACGGCGCGCTCTCGATCGCGGCCTTCGTGGCCGCGACGCCGACGCGGTCGTCCGACCGCACCGCGCCCTCGGCGGGCACCAGGTGCAGGCGGTGGCCCAGGAACCCGCTCGAGACGAGCAGGAACTCCGGCTCGCCGCTGTCCTTGGCGACATAGACGTCGACCAGCTTGCCGACGTGATCGCCGTCCTCCGAGACGACCTCGAACTCGTGCCAGTCCCGCACCTCGAGTGGTGAAGGCATCGTTCCCCTCTCCGTTCGTGAATGACGGCGCGTCTCTGCGCGTGGCCCGATCTTACAGTGGGCCCGAATGTGGCTATCATCCGAGGCTCGGCAGGGCGGGCACGGTTGACCGTCCAGGAGAGGCGGCTCGACCCTCACAGCATGACGGGATCCAGGGAGCACACCGGCGTAGCCGCCGCGCATGAGGGTGTCGGCGAGGCGCAGCTCCGGCGCGTGATCGAGGCGACGCGGCGCATCCACTGCGCGCGCTCGCTTGACATGCTCCTGCGCGAGGTGGCCGAGAGCGCGGCGGGGATCGTCGGCGCACGCTACGCCGCGCTCGGCGTGATCGATCCCTCCGGGACGCACCTCGAGCAGTTCGTCACCGTCGGCGTCGACGACGACACCCGGACGCGGATCGGCGACCTGCCGCGCGGCCAGGGCATCCTGGGCGTGCTCATCCGCGACGCCGCACCGCTGCGGCTGCATGACATGGGCGAGGATCCGCGGTCGGTGGGGTTCCCCCCGGGGCACCCTCCGATGAGGAGCTTTCTGGGCGTGCCGATCGTCCTGCGCGGCCACGCCTTCGGAAACCTGTACCTGACCGAGAAGGACGAGGGCGACTTCTCGGACAACGACCAGGAGATCGCGGAGCTGCTCGCCTCGCAGGCGGCGGTGGCGATCGAGAACGCGCGCCTGCTCGACACGTCACGGCGGTGGATGCGACAGCTGGACTCGCTGAACGAGCTCGGCACGGCGCTCGTGAGCGAGCTCGACCTCGACCGGCTGCTCGAGGTGGTCGCCGACCGCCTCCGCGAGCTGATCGCTGCCCGGGTGGTCGTCATCGACCTGCTCCAGCCCGACGGGAGCCTGCGCGTCCAGGGCGCGTCCGGCGAGGGGGCCGTCAAGCTCCTCGGCATGGTCAGCCCGGAGGGCTCGAAGACCCACCACGTGCTCGGCCGGCTGCGCAGCGAGCGGGTCGACTCCGCCCTCGAGGATCCCGAGATCCACCCCGAGGGGGAGGCGCAGATGCTCGACCTGAAGGCGGGTCTGTGGGTGCCGCTGGTCGTGCGCGGCGAGCCGATCGGCGTGATCACGGCCGCTGACAAGGTTGGGCGCGACCCCCGCTTCACCGACGAGGACATGCGGCTCGCCCAGGCGTTCGGGACGCGCGCCGGATCGGCCGTCGAGCTCACCCGCCGCATGAGCCGACAGACGGTGCGCTCCATGCTCCAGGCCCAGGAGGTGGAGCGGTCGCGCATCTCGCGCGACCTCCACGACCAGACCGGTCAGGCGCTGACGGCGCTGCTGCTCGGCCTGAACGCGGCCCGCCGCGCGCACACGCTGGAGGCCGCGCTGGCGGGCCTGGCCGATCTCGACGGGATCGTGCGCGAGGCGCTCGCCGATGTTCGCAGCATCGCGGTACGGCTGCGTCCCGCGGCGCTCGACGAGCTGGGGCTCGCCGCGGCGCTCGAGCGCCTTGCCGCATCGGCCTGCGAAGGCAGCGAGGCGCAGGTGTCCGTCACGACGACGCTGGGCGTCGACGAGCGGCTGCCGGCGGAGATCGAGTCCGCCGTCTACCGCATCGTGCAGGAGGCGGTCGGGAACGCCGTCCGCCACGGCGAGGCCCGGCGGGTGGACGTGACCGTGGTGACACGGCCGGACGCGGTGATCGCGACGGTCGAGGACGACGGGCGCGGCTTCGACCCGGACCGCGTGCGGGACGGGCGGCTGGGCCTGGTGGGCATGCGCGAGCGGGCGGCGCTGTTCGGCGGCCGGCTCTCGGTCGAGTCCTCCCCGGGACGGGGAGCCGCCGTCACCGCCGAGCTGCCGCTCGGCGCGTAGTTCCTCCACCGCAGGTTCCGGACTTTCCCCGATGCTCGCCGGCGTGGTCGTACGGCACCGTATGAGCATGTCCCACTCGACCGCGCCTCTCCCCCACGCCCCGACGACCGTGCTCGTCGTCGACGATCACCCGGCCGTGCGGCTGGCGATACGGCGGCTGCTGGAGTCGGTCCCGGGAGTGGACGTCGTCGGCGAGGTGGCGACGCTGGCCGAGGCGGAGACGGCCACCGGCGCGCTGCATCCCGCCGTGACGCTGCTCGACATCTCCATGCCGGGCCAGAGCGGGCTGCACGGCGTGCCGGAGCTGAAGCGGCTGAACCCCGGCGGCCGGGTGGTCATGTACTCGCTGCACGACGAGCCTGCATACGAGCGGGTCGCGCGGCGCGAGGGCGCCGACGGCTACGTCGTCAAGGACGACCCGAACGGCCTGCTCGACGCTGTCCGGTCGTAGCGGGCTACCTCCGGACGATCACGACCGGGCACGGCGCATGCTGGGCGCACTGATGCCCGACCGAGCCGAGCAGGAGCTCCTTGAAGCCCCCCAGCCCGCGCGATCCGACGACGAGCAGGTCGGCGCCCCGCGCCGCGTCGGTGAGCACCGTGGCGGCCGGCCCCTCGCCCAGCCGCCGCTCGATCTCGATCCCCTCCAGGAGCTCCGACGCGTCCGCGACGATCTTGTCGAGCCCGGCCCGGGCGGCGCCCTCGAGGTCGTCCTCCCACGTCACCCCCACCGGCGGCACGAACCCGCCGCTCCCGTACATGGCGGCCGGCAGGTGCCAGGCGTGCACGATGCGCAGGGGGGCCTTCCGCAGGCGGGCCTCGGCGGCCGCCCACTCGAGGGCCGTCTGCGCTCCCGCCGATCCGTCCACTCCGACCACGATCAGCGCCATCGACGGGGAAGCGTATCGCGTCCCCGGCCGGCGTGGCGAGATGCGTACTTTTCCGGGCGCGCAACGGTCGAAACCCCGATGCGTCCGGCGCCGATCCGGCGGTCGAATTGCGTGTAGAGGTGCGCCATGATCGGAAAGGAGCTCTCGTACCCGTTCGCCGCGGCCGCCCAGCTGATGCTGATGTTCAAGGAGCCGGCGCGGTTCAGCGGCCGGAGGCTGGCCTTCGACGCCTCGATCGCCTTCCTCGCGTTCGCATACGCGTTCTGGACGGTCTACGGCGCGGGCCAGGAGTACATCGCCCAGGGCTTCCTGCTGCTGCTGGCGGGGATCCCGGTCTACGTGTTCCTGAAGTGGCGCCAGGCGGTGCACGCCGAGGTTCCGGCGCAGGTTCCGCCCACGCCCTCGAAGCCCGTCATCGCGCCTCGCGTCGTGTTCGGCGGCAAGGCCAGGGTGAATCCATCCGCACCACCAACTCGAGGAGGCGCTGAAATGCGCAAGAAGGTCATCATCATGGGCGCCGGCGGGCGCGACTTCCACGACTTCAACGTCGCCTTCCGCGACGATGCGGGCGTCGAGGTGGTTGCGTTCACGGCCGCCCAGATCCCGGGCATCGACGACCGGGTGTATCCCGCGTCGCTGGCCGGACGGCTGTATCCGCACGGCATCCCGATCCGGCCGGAGTCCGAGCTCCACGACCTGATCGTGCGCGGGCACATCGACGACGTCGTGCTTGCGTACTCCGACCTCTCGCACGTCGACGTGATGCACAAGGCGTCGATCGTGCTGGCGGCCGGAGCGGACTTCCGGCTCGTCGGCCCCGGGGCGACGATGCTTCGCTCCACGAAGCCCGTGGTGGCCGTGTGCGCGGTGCGCACCGGCTGCGGCAAGAGCCAGACCAGCCGCCGCGTCGGGCAGATCCTGATCGACGCGGGTCTCAAGGTCGCCCTCGTCCGGCATCCGATGCCGTACGGCGACCTGGAGGCGATGCGGGTGCAGCGCTTCGCCAGCCTCGCCGACATCGACGCATCGCACCCGACCGTCGAGGAGCGGGAGGAGTACGAGGCGCCGGTCGAGATGGGGATGATCATGTACGCGGGCGTCGACTACGAGGAGATCCTCCACCGCGCCCAGGCGGAGGCGGACGTCGTCATCTGGGACGGCGGGAACAACGACTATCCGTTCTTCCTGCCCGACCTCATGATCACGGTCGCCGACCCGCTGCGCGCCGGCCACGAGCTGACCTACCACCCCGGTGAGGTCAACCTGCGGATGGCCGACGTGGTCGTGATCAACAAGGTCGACAGCGCGTCGCCGGAGGCGATCGCCGCGGTCGAGCGCAGCATCGCCGAGGTCAACCCGACGGCGTCGGTGGTGTACGCCGAGTCGCCCGTCGAGCTCGAGCCGGGCGCCGAGATCGCGGGCAAGCGCGTGCTCGTGATCGACGACGGCCCGACGATCACGCACGGAGGCATGCCGTTCGGCGCCGGGATGGTCGCGGCCCGCACGGCGGGCGCGGCCGAGTTCGTGGATGCCCGTCCGTTCGCCGTCGGCTCGATCGCCGATACCTACGAGCGGTACCCGGACATCGGCGCCGTGCTTCCGGCGATGGGGTACGGGGACGAGCAGCTCGATGAGCTGCGGCAGACGATCGACGCCGCGCCCTGCGACGTCGTCGTCACCGGCACCCCGATGGATCTCGGCCGGCTGATCTCGGTCCGGCATCCGATCAGGCACGCCACGTATCGCCTGCGGGAGGTCGGTGAGCCGACGCTCGCCGAGCTGCTTGAGCCGGTGATCGAGCGCGCCCGCGTCGGCGAGCTGCAGTCGGCTCGCTGAACCGCACACCCCGGGCCGGCGTCACGCCGGCCCGGGGCTTCTCATGGAGGATTCCGATGTCAGCACCCAGCGCGACCCGAACGGCTCCGGCGGACTTCCTGACCGTCGCCGACCTCGACGAGGCGCAGTTCGCGGCGGCGCTCGACCTCGCCGAGGCCATGAAGCACGACCCGCGGGGGTACCTGGACGCGCTGGCGGCGGAGACGCTGGCCTGCTTCTTCGAGAAGCCGTCCACCCGGACGCGCGTCTCGTTCGCCGCCGCTGCGCACCGGCTCGGCATGCTGCCGCTGATCCTGCGACCCGACGAGCTGCAGCTCGGCCGCGGCGAGACGGTCGCCGACACCGCCCGCACCCTGGCGGGGTACTGCGCCGCCATCGTGATCCGGACGTTCGCCCAGGCGACGGTCGAGGAGCTCGCGGCGCACTCGCACGTGCCCGTCATCAACGCTCTCACCAACGACCACCATCCATGCCAGGCGCTGGCCGACTTCCTCACCCTGCGCGAGGTCTTCGGCCGCCTCGCCGGCCTGCGGCTGGCCTACATCGGCGACAGCGACAACGTCGCCCGCTCGCTGATGGAGGCCGGGGCGCTCACCGGCGTCGAGGTCGTCGTCGCGTCGCCGCCCGCCTACCAGGCCGGGGCGGCGGAACGCCGGGAGGTGCTCGAGTTCGTGGCCGCCCATCACGGGCACGCCGGCATCGTCGCGGATCCGCGCGAGGCCGTCGCGGGCGCGAACGCCGTCTACACGGACGTCTGGGTGTCGATGGGCACCGAGGCCGACGCCGCCGCGCGCCGGCGCGAGCTCGCGGCCTACCAGGTGACGGCCGGGCTGATGGCCGCGGCCGCGCCCGGCGCCGTGTTCATGCACTGCCTGCCGGCGCACCGCGGCGAGGAGATGACCGCCGAGGTCATCGACGGCGCCGCCTCGGTGGTCTGGCAGCAGGCGGCCAACCGGCTGCCGACCGAGCAGGCGATCGTCTACGCGCTCTGCACGGGCGGCTGGGGCCGGCCGTGAGCGCCGCCCCGGAGCGTCCGCTGGTGATCGCGCTGGGCGGCAACGCGCTGCTGAAGCGGGGCGAGTCGCCCGATGTCGGCCGCCAGCGTGCGAACGTCGAGGCTGCCGCCGACGCGCTGGCGGCGGTCGCCTGCGCCCACCGCCTCGTCATCACGCACGGAAACGGCCCCCAGGTCGGCCTGCTCGCCCTCCAGCCCGAGGCCTCGCCGCTGGACGTGCTCGGCGCCGAGACCGAGGGCATGATCGGCTATCTGATCGAGCAGGCGCTCGGCAACCGGCTGCCGGGGCGCTCCGTGGCGACGCTGCTCACGCAGGTCGTCGTCGACACTGCCGACCCGGCCTTCTCGGAGCCGACGAAGCCGATCGGGCCGGTCTATCCGGAGGCCGAGGCCCGCCGCCTGGCGGCCGAGCGCGGCTGGGCGGTCGCCCCGGACGGCGCGAGCTACCGTCGTGTGGTCGCCTCGCCGCAGCCGCTCGACGTCGTCGAGCTTCGCACGATCCGGCTCCTGCTCGACGCCGGCGTCACGGTGGTCTGCGCGGGGGGAGGGGGCGTCCCGGTCGCGGCCGGCGCCGACGGCCGCCTGCACGGCGTCGAGGCCGTGATCGACAAGGACCTCTCGGCGGCGCTCCTGGCCGAGCGGCTCGGCGCCTCGATGCTGGTCATGCTGACGGACGTCGAGGCGGTCGTCGCCGGCTGGGGCACGTCCGGCGCCGAGCCGATCCGCACGATCGATCCCGCATCACTCCGTGCGATGCGGTTCGCGTCCGGGTCGATGGGCCCGAAGGTCGAGGCGGCGTGCCGGTTCGTCGAGGCGACCGGCGCCACGGCGGCGATCGGATCGCTGGCGGCCGCCGCAGAGGTCGTCCGCGGCCGTTCGGGCACGCTCGTGGCGCCGTCCGGACGCGGCATCGAGGCGCTTGCCGTCTGACGGCGGGAACCGGTCGACGGCATTGCGGAAACCCCGCAGCCCGCGATCCGTGGGCTCACCGATGCGCCCGGCGGCCGCCGCCGGGAGGATGAAGCGGAATGAGCGCCGGAGATGACATGCGTCCGCTGCGGGTCGTGATCGTGGGCGGCGGCGTGGCCGCCGTTGAGACCTGCCTCGCGCTGCGGGCGCTCGCGCCGGGGCGGGTCGAGGTCGTGATCGTCGCGCCGGGGCCGGTGCTCGAGCTGAAGCCGGCCTCCGTCGGAGAGCCGTTCGGCGTCGCACAGGTACGCCGCTTCGACCTCGCCCGGCTGGCCTCCGGCCTGGGCGCCACCCTCGTGCGCGGCACGGCATCGGCCGTCGAGGCCGATCAGCGCCGCCTGCTCGTGGACGCGTGGCGTCCGGTCGAGTACGACGCGCTCGTGGTCGCCATCGGCGCCACGCCGATCGGCGCCGTCCCCGGCGCGCTCAGCTTCGGAGGCCCGCAGGACGTGCCGGTCGTCCGCGAGGTGATCCGCGAGTTGGCCGCGGGGGGCGCCGCCGCCCGGATCGTCTTCGCGATCCCGTCCGAGACGTCGTGGACGCTCCCGGCCTACGAGCTGGCGCTGCTGTCGTCCGTGCATCTCGCCGCGCGGCCCGGCGGGCCGGCGCACATCGGCATCGTGACGCCCGAGGCGTCGCCGCTGCAGGTGTTCGGGCTCGAGGCCTCGACGGCTGTCCGGCGCCTGCTCGCCGAGCGCGACATCGCGTTCCACGGCCTGCACACGCCGGTCGAGGTCCACGGCGGGATCCTGCACACGATGCCGGCCGGCGGCGTCCCCGCCGACCGCGTCGTCGCGCTTCCGCGGCTGCGCGGCATGCACCTGGCGGGGCTTCCGGCCGATGTCGACGGGTTCGTGCCGACGGACGCCCACGGGCGGGTGATCGGCCTGACGGACGTGTACGCGGCCGGAGACATCACGGACTTTCCGATCAAGCAGGGTCTCATCGCCACCCAGCAGGCGGACGCCGTGGCCGAGGCCATCGCCGACGATGCCGGCGCCCGGCTTGAGCCCCAGCCGTTCCGGCCCCAGCTGCGCGGCCTTCTGCTGACGGGCGACGGCGAGCGCTACCTCGCTCCAGACGCGGAGGGGGGGCTCGACGCCGAGCCCGAGTGGTGGCCGCCGGTGAAGGTCCCGGGCAAGTATCTGGGCCCGTTTCTCGCCGGACTCGCGTCCGACGGCGTTCCCGCCGAGGCGGCGGCATGGTGAGCGCGGCGGCGCCGCTCACCGCGGGTTTCCCGTCCAACGCGGGGGACTTCCCCGTGCGTATGATCAGCGCCGGCCCCGATGTTTTCCGACAGGCGGGCGCGAGACACTGGTGCCCGTGAACCGAACAGAGGTAGGAGGTGCATCGTGTTCAAGACGATTGTGCTGGCCGTGGACGGCTCCGAGTCGTCCGACCGCGCGCTCCAGTACGCGGGCGATCTGGCCAAGGAGTCCGGCGGCCGCGTCGTCGCCGTCCACATCAAGGAGCTGATCGCGGGTCGCTTCGCCGGTCCCGTCCACGTCGACGAGGACGAGATCCAGACGAAGATCCGCGGGCAGATCAAGGATCTGAGCGACACCGGCGTGAACATCGCCATCGAGATGCACTCGACGATGACCGGCGGCCCGGCCCCGGTGGTCGCCGAGGCGGCCGAGCGGGAGAAGGCCGACGTGATCGTGACCGGCACCCGCGGGCACACCGCCCTGGCCGGGGTCATCGTCGGCAGCGTCGCACAGCGGCTGCTGCATCTGGCTCCCTGCCCCGTGCTGGTTGTCCCGCCGCCGCACGGCCATCGCGGCCAGACGGCCGCCGCGGCAGAGCAGGTCGCGGCGGGGTGACGTCCCGCGCCGCAACGCATGTCCGCTCGCTGCCGGGCGGGCATGCGTCTGCGGCCGCCGGCCCGAAGCGGGTGCCCCCGCGGCCAGGTGGCTGAACCCCGTCCCGGGTCCCCCTCGGCCGATGAGCGCCTGGCTGCGCTCGTCGAGGCCGGGGCGGTGGTGGCCAGCGGCCTCCACCTCGACGCCGTGCTCGAGCGTCTGCTCCATCTCGCCCGCGCCCTGACCGGCGCACGCTACGCCGCGGTGGGCGTCCTGGATGCGACGGGCGTCCGGATCGAGCACTTCGTCACGGTCGGCGTCTCCGCCGAGGAGCGCGCGGCGATCGGCGCCCCGCCCGTCGGGCGCGGCATCCTCGGTGCGCTCATCAGCGATCCGCGCCCGCTCCGGCTCGCCGAGATCGCAGGCGACCCCCGGGCGGCCGGGTTCCCGCCGCGGCACCCGCCGATGCGGTCGTTCCTCGGTGTCCCGGTCGTCGCGGGAAGCGCGGTCTTCGGCAACCTGTACCTGACCGACAAGGCCGGCGGCGAGTTCACCGCCGAGGACGAGCGCCTGATCGTCACATTGGCCGCCCACGCGGGCGTGGCGGTGGAGAACGCGCGCCTCTACGAGCAGGCCCGCGAGCGCGCCGACGAGCTCGAGGCCGCGGTGCGCGAGCTCTCGACCATCCACGACATCGCCGACGCCGTGCTGGCGGGCGGCCCCCGCGACGACACCCTCAAGCTGGTGTGCGACCGCGCCCGCGACGTCCTGCGCTGCGACCTCGTCTACATCGCGCTTCCGCGACCCGGCGGCGCCGAGCTCGAGATCGTCGCCGCGTCGGGCGCGCGCGCCGGGCGGGTGGTCGGGCTGGGCGTGCCGACCGGGCCGTCGAAGGTGGGGACGGCGATGCGCGCGCGCCGCGGGGTCATCGTGGACGACCTGCGCGCCGACCGTGACGCCCACCAGCCGACGGTCGAGATCCTCGGCATCCGCAGCCAGGCCGTCGTCCCGCTCGTCCACCGGGGTGGGGCGATCGGCGTGATCACGGCGGGCGAGAGCGGTGACGGCCGCCTGCTCGCGGAGGACGACCTGCGCATCCTGGAGACGTACGCCACCCGCGCCGTGCTCGCGGTGGTCATCGCCCGCGTGCTCGACGCCGAGCGCGAGCGGCTCGAGGCCGAGGGCCGGTTGCGCGCCGCCGAGCTGCAGGCGGCCGAGCGGCGCGAGATGCTCCGCCGTGTGGTCGACGCCCAGGAGCACGAGCGCCGCCGGATCGCGCGCGAGCTCCACGACGAGACCGGGCAGGCGCTCACCTCCGTCCTGCTCGGCCTGCGGCTGCTCGAGCAGACCAGCCCGGAGGTGGGCGCCGCGGTGTCGGAGCTGCGCGAGACGATCGCGAGCGCCATCCAGGAGCTGCGTGCCCTGGCCGTCGAGCTGCGCCCGAAGGCGCTCGACGATTTCGGCCTCGAGGCTGCGATCGAGCGCCTCGCCGACATGCTCGCCCGCCGTACGGGGATTGTGATCGACGTCCACGTGGCCGGTCTCGACGCCCGTCTGCCGGGCGATGTGGAGACGGCGATCTACCGGATCGTCCAGGAGAGCCTGACGAACGTCGCCAAGCACGCGGGGGCGGCGACGGCGAGCGTGACGGTGCACGGCCTGCCGGGCTCCGTGACCGCGGTGATCGAGGACGACGGTAGGGGCTTCGACCCGACGGTGATCACCCCGGGACTCGGCCTCGGCTCCATGCTCGAGCGCGCCGAGCTCGTCTCCGGTACCGTCAAGGTCGAATCCCGTGTTGACGGAGGGACTACCATCGCAGTCGAGGTGCCGTTGTGATTCGTGTGCTGATCGTCGATGACCACGCCGTCGTGCGGGCGGGCGTACGGGCGCTGCTCGAGCGCGAGGAGGACATGGAGGCGGTCGGCGAGGCCGGCGACGCCCAGGCGGCGGTGAGGCTGGCGACGCAGCTCGAGCCGGACGTCGTGCTGATGGACGTCGTCATGCCGGGAACGAACGGTGTCGACGCGGCGGCCGAGATCCGCCATGTCCTGCCCGCCGCGCGCATCCTGATGCTGTCGATGCAGGACGATCCGTCGTACGTGCGCCAGGCGTTCACGAACGGTGCGATCGGCTACGTGCTCAAGGAGGCGGCCGACGCCGAGCTCGTCAGCGCCATCCGCCGGGTTGCGGCCGGAGAGCAGTACGTGCATCCCACGCTCGGCGCCAAGCTGATCGCGGGAGGCGACTCGTCACGGGCCGGCGAGGACCCGCTCTCGGAGCGGGAGCGCGAGGTGCTCTCCCTGCTGGCGCTCGGGCACACGAATCAGGAGATCGCCGACCGTCTGGTCGTGAGCGTGCGCACGGTCGAGGCTCACCGGGCGCACATCCTGACGAAGCTGCGCCTCTCCACGCGCGCCGAGCTCGTCCGCTACGCGATCGATGCGGGCCTGCTCGAGACGCGCGAGCGGCAGTAGTTTCCCGCGCGCGGTTCCGCGCCGGCACGGATGCGATCCGTGCCGCGGGAGCACATGCTTCGGGTACTGGATCCCTGAAGCTGCGCATGGAGGTGTCACATGATCGACCGGATCTCCGTGATCGCGCAGATCCGCCCCGGGAAGCGTGAGGAGCTTGAGCGGCTGCTCGAGAAGGGCCCGCCGTTCGACCTCGAGGCCGAGGGCTTCGACCGCCACGAGGTGTTTCTGGGTGACTCCGACGTCGTCTTCATCTTCAGCGGCGCGGGCGCCGTGTCGCACCTGGAGCGTATGGCCGCGTCCCGCGCGCTGTTCGCCCACGTGCTGAAGATGACCGGCCTGGTGTCCGCGCCGCGCGTGCTGAACCAGACGTACGAATGGCACCGTGCGCCGGCCGGCGCACCCGCCGACTGACGGTCCGGCGGCTAGACGGCCGTGCCCACCTGTGTGGTGCGGTCGCGGCCGGTGACGTCGAACCCCAGCTCCTCGGGCGCGTGCAGCGCCAGCAGCTGGCGGTCGGCGTCGCGCGCCGGCCCGGGCCGCAGTAGCGAGACGACCACCATGGCCGAGAACGCGACCGGCACCGTCACCACCGCCGGCTGGGCGAGCAGCGCGCCGATCGCTCCCGAGTCCCGCACGTGGACGAGGTCGAGGAAGATGGCCGTCGTCGCGAGCGTCCCGCCGAGCACGATCCCTGTGATCGCGCCGGGCGCCGTCAGGCGGCTCCACCAGATCCCGAGCAGGAAGAGCGGGCAGAAGGTGCTCGCGGCCAGGGCGAAGGCCCACCCCACCAGGAGCCCGATGTCGAGGTTCTGGGCGACGAGCGCGAGCAGCACCGGGAGGACGATCCCGAGCGCAGCCGCGATCCTGAAGTGGATCTGGCGCGTGCGTGCGGCGGCGGTCCGTCCCGGCGCCACCCGCGGCCAGACGTCGTAGGAGAGTGTCCCGGCGATCGAGACGAGCAGGCCCGACGACGTGGACATGAAAGCGGCGAAGGCGCCGGCGGCGATGACTCCTCCGAGGAGCTCGCCGGGCAACCCCGGCCAGGCCAGCGCCGGCACCGTGAGGACGACCGCATCCGTCTGGCCGGTGACGTACACGCCGGGCGCCAGCGCGCGTCCCAGCAGGGCGTAGATGCCGGGGAAGAGATAGAACAGCCCGAGCAGCGTCAGCACGCTCACCGTCGTCCGGCGGGCCGCCGGCCCGTCCGGGTTCGTGTAGAAGCGGACGAGGATGTGCGGGAGGCCCATCGTGCCCAGGAACGTCGCCAGGAGCAGCGAGTAGAGGAAGAGCGGCGACGAGTCCCCGCCGGACGTGACGGGCTTGGCCCACTCCACGCCCCGCTGGGGCGTCACGCCGGGACCGGCGGGGAGCACCGCGCCTGCCGCGAACTTCACGGTCCCGGCCGCGAGGGTGCGGCGCGCGTCGGCGGGGACGCGGTGGACGCCTCCGGCGTCGGAATAGGCGGAGGCGGCCGGGAACCGCACGGCGGTCGCAACGGTGAGGGTGACCGTCGTCCCGCCGGCGGGAGCCCGGGGGAACGACCGCCCGAACAGGGTGGACCCGTTGGGCAGGCCGCCGAGGTGCACGACGATCAGGATGGCGGGCAGCGCGATTGCCGTCAGCTTGACCCAGAACTGGAATGCCTGGACGTAGGTGATCCCGCGCATGCCGCCCACCGCCACGCCCAGCGTGACGATCGCGCCGACGACGACGACGCCGACCCAGTACGGAGCGCTCGTGATCTCGTCGAGCGCGATCCCGGCTCCCTTCAGCTGCGGGACGAGGTAGAAGCCCGTGATCACGAGCACCACGCCCGAGGAGAGGAGGCGCAGCGCCGGGCTGCCGAGCCGCGCCTCGGCGAAGTCGGCGATCGTGTACGACCCGTAGCGGCGCAGCGGGGCGGCGACGAAGAGGAGCAGCGCGAGGTACCCGGCCGCGAACCCGACGGCCTGCCAGAGCGCTCCCGCGCCGAACTTCAGGGTGAGGCCGGCGATGCCGAGGAAGCTCGCCGCCGACAGGTACTCGCCCGAGATCGCCCCCGCGTTCCACCAGGTCGACACCGCCCGCGACGCAACGAAGAGGTCGGAGGTGGTGCGTGCCACCCGCACGCCGCTGACGCTGAGCCGCACCGCCACCAGGACGGCGGCCGCGACGAACGCGAGCGCGATCACTCGCCCCGCACCAGCGTCCGGAACTCCTCGTCGAGCGCGTCGGCTCGGCGGCGGTAGATCACGCCGATGACGACGAACAGCGGGAACGGCGGGATGGTCACGAGCAGGTCGGCCACCGGGATCCCGCCGACGGTGATCCGCTGCAGGCGGTCCACCGAGTAGAGCACGAGCGGGAGCGACCCGAGCAGGCCGCCGAATGCGACCAGGGCCACCAGGGAGAGGGCCAGCTGCGCCCGCACCAGGCGGCGCAGGTAGACGCTCCCGTGCGCGGTTGCGTCGGCCAGTTCGTCGCCGGGGGTGCGTGACCGGGCGGGAGGATCGCTCACACGCGCAGCCTTCGCAGGAGGTCCGGCATGTTGCGGCGGGCCACGGGCACCTCGCTTCCATCCGTGAGCACGAGCGCGGCGGTGCCGTTGAGCTGCGGCCGTACCTCGACGGCTCGGCGCAGGTTCACCACGTAGCGCCGGTGCACACGCACGAACCCGTGCGCGAGCCAGCGGTCGGCCAGGCCGGCCAGGCTGGAGCGAAGCAGGTAGCGGGTCCCGTCCTGGCTGACGATGCGGACGAAGTCGCCCTGCGACTCCAGGTAGACGACCTCGGAGCGCGGCAGCAGCCGCGTTCCGCCGCCACGCAGGTTCGAGACGGGCACGAGCCCGGCGTCGGGCGGCTCGTCCGAGACCGGCTCCCCCTCCCGCTTGCCGGCGTCGGCGGCCACCCGCCGGATCGCCTCGTCGATCCGCTGCCGGCTCACCGGCTTCACCAGGTAGTCGAGGACGTGCAGCGCGAACGCCTCGACGGCCGCCGTCTCGTATGCGCTCACGAACACCACCGCGGGAGGCCGGCCGAAGCGGCGCACGACGCTGGCCAGCTCGAGCCCGTCGACGCCCGGCATGCGGACGTCGAGGAACACGCCGTCGTAGCGCCGCCGGGCGAGCTTGCCGAGTGCGTCCGCGCCGCTCGCGCACGCGTCGACGTGCGAGACGGAGGTCGACGCGCGCAGCATGCGGGTGAGGTCGTGCAGCGCGGGCAGCTCGTCGTCGACGGCGAGCAGCGACAGTCCGTCGGTCATGCCACCCTCACCCCGGGGCGCCCCTTGGGCAGCGTCATCACGACCGACGTCCCGCCGCCGGGCTGCGACTCGATCTCGAGGCCGTACGCCTCCCCGAACGTCGTCTGCAGCCGGCGCTGGACGTTGGCGAGCCCGATGCCGTCGGTGCGGCCCTCGAGCGCCGCCGCGGCACGCTCGGGCAGCATGCCGGCGCCGTCGTCGACGACCCGCAGCTCCACCTCGCGGTCGAGGTCGGAGGCGACGAGCTCGACGTTGCCGCCGATCCCCATCTCGAGGCCGTGCCGGATCGCGTTCTCGACCAGCGGCTGCACGGAGAGGGCCGGTATGCGGGTGTGCAGCACCTCCGGGGCGACCTGGACGCGCACATGCAGCCGGTCGCCGAACCGCGCCTGCTCCAGGCGCAGGTACTTCTCGACGTACTGCAGCTCGTCGGCGAGCGTGACGTAGGGCCGCTCCCGCGCGAACGCGTAGCGGATGAACTCGGCGAACTCGGACAGGAGCTCGCGCGCCTCGTCCGGGCTGGCGTGGATCGAGTTCGCCACCGCGGCCAGCGCGTTGTAGACGAAGTGGGGCGAGATCTGCGCCCGCAGCGCGCGCAGCTCGGCCCGTGCCAGCAGCTCCTCCTGCGCCTCGAGCGCCGCCAGCGCCACCTGGGCGCCGACGAGGCTGGCGGCCTCGTGCACGACGCGCACGTCCTCCGGGCTGATCCGGCCGGGGCTGGTGTAGAAGGCGAACAGGCTGCCCACACAGGCGCTCTGGACGGTGATCGGCACGACCACCGCCGCGCGCAGCGGGCAGTCCGGGTGGTCGCAGCGCAGCTGCGGCTCGACGTGGACGCGGTCGGAGTCGGCGTCCGCGTGCAGGGAGGCGACCGGATCGCCGGCGCCGTGGCGGCGGCCGCCCTCGCCGACGAACGCGAGCACCTCCCGGTCGTCGGCCAGCGCGACCGCGGCCGCCTGGGTCAGTTCGAGCAGGTACGGGGCGGCGCGCCCGGCGCTCTCGGCGGTCAGCCCGCGGCGGAGATGCGGGAGCGTGGCCGCCGCGGCGTGCAGCGCGGACTGCATCGCCTGCCCTTCGGGTGAGAGCACTCGCTTGGGTCCTCGCAGCAGTCGCACGCCCGCGACGGCCGACGCGGCCACCCCCAGACCGACAACAAATCCCAGGATCAGGTCCATTTGCGGCGCAAATCGCGCTCCGATGGAGAGCATATCCGTACGTCGGACGGTCACCGCTCGTCGTACCCCAGCGACCGCTCGTCGTACCGGCCCCGCCGCCCGCCGATGTCCGATAGCGGACGAGTGGCCCCCGGCATAGCGTCAAGTGCCGGATCACACATCGACGAGGGAGGGAACATGTCGGTTCAGAATCCCGCCACCCCGGGCGCGGTCGGCCGCGAGGCGGCCAGGTCGTCCGAGGTGGTGGAGTCGCGGCCGGGCGGGATCACCATCGCCGATCCCGGGCCGCTCGGCTTGGCGGGCTTCGCGATGACGACGTTCGTGCTCAGCATGTTCAACGCCGATCTCGTCTCGCGCAACGGCGAGGCGATCGTCTTCGGCCTCGCGCTCGCCTACGGCGGCCTTGCCCAGCTGCTGGCGGGGATGTGGGAGTTCCGCACCGGGAACACGTTCGGTGCGGTGGCGTTCACGTCGTATGGCGCGTTCTGGATCTCGTTCTGGGCGTTCGTCCAGTTCTACGCGGCCGACGTCCCGGCTGCCGACGCCGGCCACGCGGTCGGCCTCTACCTGATCGCATGGGGCATCTTCACGGCCTACATGTTCATCGCGTCGCTGCGCACCACCGCTGCGGTCGCGCTCGTGTTCATCCTGCTGGCGGTGACGTTCTTCGTGCTCGGCATCGGCAACGCGAACGGGAACGACTCCGTGGTCAAGCTCGGAGGCTGGCTCGGCCTCGCCACGGCGTTTGCGGCGTGGTACGCCTCGTTCGCGGCGGTGACGAACTCCACGTTCGGGCGCACGGTGCTCCCGGTCATGCCACTGAAGCGCTAGGCGCGCCTCCGCGGCGGTAGCGTGTGTGAACAACGGTGGTCCGTCCCGCCCGGTCTCCGGGCGGGACGGACCATGATCTGCGGGGGAACCAATAGCGGATGTTGCGCCGGGACGGGAGGTTGACCAATGAGCGTGGAAGACGAGGTTCGAGCGGCGGGGGTGTCGGAGGCGCAGATCGCCGTCCACTGGAAGGAGGAGGGCTACTACCCGCCTCCGCCCGGGTTCGCCGCGCAGGCCAACGCGTCCGACCCGGCCATCAGAGAGCGGTTCAGCGAGGAGCACTTCCCGGAGTGCTTCTCGGAGTACGCCGACCTGCTCACGTGGGACAGGCGGTGGGACACCACCCTCGACACGAGCAAGCCGCCGTTCTGGAAGTGGTGGGTCGGCGGGAAGCTGAACGCGTGCGTGAACTGCGTCGATCGCCACCTCGAGTCGCGCGGATCGCAGAACGCGCTGATCTGGGTGCCGGAGCCGGAGGAGGACGAGACCGTCGGCGTCACCTACGAGGATCTGCACCGGCGCGTGAACGAGTTCGCGGCGCTCCTGCGTGACTTCTGCGGCGTGAAGGCGGGCGACCGGATCACCTTCCATCTGCCGATGGTGCCCGACCTGCCGGTGTCCATGCTGGCGTGCGCGCGCCTGGGCGTCATCCATTCCGAGGTGTTCGGCGGGTTCAGCGGGGTCGCGTGCGGCCAGCGCATGGCCGACGCGCACAGCACGATCCTCATCACGATGGACGCCTACTACCGGAACGGCGAGCTGATCGACCACAAGGTGAAGGCCGATGAGGCGATCGCGGCCGCCCGTGAGGAGGGCATCGAGGTCGAGAAGGTGCTCGTCTGGCGGCGCCTTCCGGGCGAGTACCACTCCGAGAGCCCGATGGTCGAGGGCCGCGACTTCTTCGTCGACGAGCTGCTCGAGCCCTATCGCGGCCAGACGGTGGAGCCCGTCTCGATGCGGTCGGAGGACACGCTGTTTCTCATGTACACGAGCGGCACGACCGGACGGCCGAAGGGCGCCCAGCATTCGACCGGCGGCTACCTCTCCTATGTGGCCGGGACGTCCAAGTACTACCAGGACATCCATCCCGAGGACACGTACTGGTGCTTCGCCGACATCGGCTGGATCACCGGTCACTCCTACATCGTCTACGGGCCGCTCGCGCTCGGCACGACGAGCGTGATGTACGAGGGTGTGCCCACCTATCCGGACGCGGGCCGGCCGTGGCGGATCGCCGAGAAGCTGGGGGTGAACATCTTCCACACGGCCCCGACGACGATCCGGATGCTGCGAAAGCTCGGACCCGAGGAGCCGGCCAAGTACGACTACCACTTCAAGACGATGACGACGGTCGGCGAGCCGATCGAGCCCGATGTCTGGCGTTGGTACCACGAGGTCGTCGGCAAGGGCGAGGCGGCGATCACGGACACGTGGTGGCTGACCGAGACGGGCGGCTTCCTCGGCTCGACGCTGCCGGGGCTCGAGAAGATGAAGCCCGGCAGCTGCGGCCCGACCGTCCTCGGCCTCTACGGCGTGATCTACGACGAGAACGGCGAGGAGGTGCCGCAGGGCTCCGGCAAGGCGGGCAACATCTGCATGCGCAACCCCTGGCCCGGGCGGATGCTGACGATCTGGGGCCAGGACGAGCGGTTCATCGACACCTACTACGCGAAGTACTGCCGCAACCGCGAGAGCACCGATTGGCACGACTGGCCGTTCCTGTGCGGCGACGGCGCCGTCCAGGCGGCCGACGGCTACTACCGGATCCTCGGCCGGATCGACGACGTGATCAACGTCGCCGGCCACCGTCTGGGGACGAAGGAGCTCGAATCGGCCGCGATCCAGGTCGAGGAGGTGGCGGAGGCCGCGGCGGTGCCCGTGATCGACGAGCTGCGAGGCCGAGTGGTCGAGATGTACGTCTCGCTGAAGCCGGGCGTCAACGGCGCCGGCGTCGACCAGAAGGTCTCGCAGATGATCGAGCGCGACATCGGCAAGGTCGCGCGGCCGAAGAACGTCTGGATCGTCGCGGACATGCCCAAGACCCGCTCCGGCAAGATCATGCGCCGGGTCATCGCGGGCATCTCGAACTTCGCAGACGTCGGGGACGTGAGCACGCTCGCGAACCCCGAGATCGTCGACGCGATCCGCCACAAGGTGCAGAGCGAGAAGGTGGCCCGCGGAGACGAGCCGCGCGCGCTCTCCGACACGGAGCGCGCCGAGATCGAGGCGTTCGGCCAGGCCGAGTAGCGACCGCGGCCCACACCGGGGGCGGGCGGCGCCCGCCCCCGGCCGCTGCGGACGCGGACGGCCGGTACGCTCCCG
This sequence comes from uncultured Actinomycetes bacterium, assembly GCA_963843705.1. Classification (GTDB taxonomy): domain Bacteria; phylum Actinomycetota; class Thermoleophilia; order Gaiellales; family JAICJC01; genus JAICJC01. The sequence goes on along the minus strand of CAWJLQ010000012.1, from coordinate 59,012 downwards.
GCCGTGCCCTGCCGCGCCGTCATCTTCGACTTCAACGGCACGCTCTCGGACGACGAGCCGATCCTGTACGGCATCTACGCCCGGCTGTTTGCCGAGCACGGCCGCCCGCTCGGCGAGGACGACTACTACCGCTGCCTGGCCGGTCTGTCGGATCCCGAGATCGTGCACCGGTGGCTGGGCGACCGCGACGACGCCGAGTCGGTCGTGCACCAGCGCGTGACCCGGTACCGCGAGGCGGTCGCGGACGGCTCGACCGTGCATCCACCGGTGCGCCGGGCCGTCGCCCTCGCCGCGGCGCGGGTGCCGGTCGCGATCGTCTCCGGCGCCGCCGCCGCCGAGATCGAGCCGGTGGTCGCCGCCGCGGGCCTGGCCGGACACTTCACCGCCGTGGTCACGGCTGACGACGTCACCCACGGAAAGCCGCATCCCGAGGGCTATCTGCGCGCCCTCGCGCTGCTCTCGGCGCGCGCGCCCGGCCTGCTGCCCTCCGAGGTGACGGCGTTCGAGGACACCGAGGCCGGGGTCGCGTCCGCCAAGGCGGCCGGGCTGCGCTGCATCGCCGTCTCCCGCACGCTGCCGCCGGAGCGGCTGGCTGCGGCCGACCGGCTCGTCCCCTGCGTCGACGAGGCGGTCGTCGAAGCGGCTCTAGACGGCTCCCTCCAGGACGACTGAGATCTCGTGCGCTGCCCGCAGCGCCATGCGGCCGAGCGACGGGAACCGGCGCTCGGTCACGCGTTGGCTCGGGCCCCAGATGTTCAGGACGACGCTCGGCCGCGCGCGATGGTCGAGCACCGCCGCCGACACGCCGTTCGAGAACTCCTCGAACTCGCCCACGCAGGCGGCATAGCCGTCGCGGCGCACCCCGGCCAGCGAGGCATCCAGACGGGCGCGGTCGGTGATCGTGTTGTCGGTGTAGCGCTCCAGCGCCGACGGCAGCACCGCGTCGCGCTCCTCGGCGGGAAGCCAGGCCAGGAACACCTTGCCGGCGGACGTCGCATGCAGGGGCAGCTGGCGCCCGAGCCAGTTCGCCGTCGGGACGGTGGGCGGGTCGACCTGGTCGACGTACATGAGGGTGAACGTGCGGGCGGCCGCGAGCATGACGCTCTCCCCCGTCTCCAGCGCCAGCCGCCGCAGGATGGGCCGCGTCCGCCGGGCGAGGCCGTCGTACCCGGCCGACGACGCCATCTGGAGGGCGGTGTAGCCGACCGCGTAGCGCTGCGTGACCTCGTCGCGCTCGACCAGGCCGTGGTGCTCGAGCGTCTGCAGCAGCCGCCAGGCGGTCGACCGGTTGATGCCGCATGCACGCGCCAGCTCCCATGCCGTCAGCGGCTGCGCGCTTGCCGAGATCGCCCGCAGGAGGGTCACGGCGCGGTCGACCGACTGCACCCGGTAGGACTCCCGGGCGGGACTCGGTGCCGCATCGCGTTCGTGATCCGCTGCTCGCATCGTGAACCATCGCCCCCTCGGCGCGCTGTTCCAATCGTGACTATACCGACGCCGCGGGCTGTGCGAAGCCTCGCTTCCGGACGGCCTTGACAGCAACTCTCGGCGCGTTCTAGTATCGCCGCGCGTTTCACCATCCGGACGTTTGTTCGGATTACGAACGTTCTGGAGTTCAACGAGTCGCGGTTTGACATGCCGCGGGAGACGATGAATCATCGGGGCCGCGCCGCCGGCCCGGAAGCGCCGCTCTGCGACTGTCTCAGAAGGGAGACGCCATGGTGGACAAGTCCAGCGACCGTCCCGAGGGAGGCCAGGGAGGGCTCTCCCGGCGCGATCTCCTTGTGGGGGCCGGCACGATCATGCTCGCCGGCGGGCTCGCGGCCTGTGGCGGCAGCGGCGGCGGCGGCAGTTCGTCGGGCGGCGGCGGCGGCGGGAGCGGCGGGACGCCCAAGGCGGGTGGGTCGTTCCACCTCGGCGTCACCGGCGGCGGCTCCAGCGACATCATCGACGGCCAGACGATCGTGAACAAGCCCGACCAGGCCCGGCTGCTGTCGGGCTGGGAGACCCTGCTCACCTACGACGAGAACTACAAGCTGACCACCGACGGCCTGGCCGAGGAGGTCACCCAGGACAAGCCCGACCAGTGGACGATCAAGCTCCGCAGCGGCGTCGAGTTCAATAACGGCAAGACGCTCGGCGCCGACGACGTCGTCTACTCGCTGCAGCGCATCCTGAGCGCGAAGTCCGGCCTGTTCGGGGCGGCCGGCCTGGCGTCGATCGACCCCAAGACGATCCAGAAGATGGACAACCTGACGGTGCGCCTGCCGCTGAAGCAGGCGGACTCGACGATCGGCGACCAGCTGGGCCAGTACTACAACGGCATCGTCCCCGTCGGCTACGACCGCACCGGGCCGCTGAAGTGGGTGGGGACGGGCCCGTTCGTCACCCAGAGCTTCAGCCCCGGCCAGCAGAGCGTGCACACCAAGAACAAGAACTACTGGCGCACCGGGCAGCCGTACTTCGACCAGGTCACGATCATCGACTACGCCGACTCCAACGCGCAGGTGAACGCGCTGCTCTCGGGCCAGCTCGACGCGATCACGGACATCCCGTTCGCCCAGATCAACGTCGCCAAGTCGAACGGCGGCATCGCGGTGCTGGTGTCGCCGACCGGCGGCTGGCTGCCGCTCTGCATGCGCGTCGACCAGGCTCCGTTCAGCGACAACCGCGTCCGCCAGGCGATGCGCCTGATCGTCGACCGCAAGGCGATGGTCGAGCAGGTGCTGTCCGGCTACGGCCGCGTCGCGAACGACCTCTACTCGCCGTTCGACGCGTGCTACGACACGTCGCTGACGCAGCGCGAGCCCGACGTCGAGAAGGCCAAGTCGCTGCTGCAGTCCGCCGGCCAGGCCGGGATGACGGTCGAGCTGCGCACCACCAACGGCGCCGCCGGCATGGTGGATTCGGCCAACATCTTCGCCAACCAGGCGAAGGCGGCCGGGATCACGGTCAACGTGAACAACGACCCCAACTTCTACGGCAAGGGCTACCTGTCGTATCCGTTCTCGGTCGACTTCTGGGGCACCCGCAACTACCTGCCCCAGGTCGCCAACGGCAGCCTGCCGACCGCCCCGTACAACGAGTGCCACTGGCCGCCGAAGTCGGGGCCCGGCTCGAACTACGTCAGCCTGTACCACCAGGCGCTGGCCGAGGTCGACCCGAGCAAGCGGTGCGACATCGTGCACGAGATGCAGTCCCTCGAGTACAACTACGGCGGGTACGTGATCCCGTTCTTCAACGACCTGATCGACTCCTACAGCTCGAAGGTCTCGGGCTTCAAGCCGAGCAAGGGCACGCTGAACCTCGACTCGTTCGGCCATGGATTCCGAACAATCTGGTTCACCTAGCCCCGTCGAAGACGAATCGGGGAAGCGGTCGAGCGGCCTCGCCGGCTTCATCCTGCGCCGGCTCGGGCTGGGGATCGTCGTGCTGGCGCTGGTGTCGGTGGTCGTGTTCGCCGCCACCCAGGCGCTGCCTGGCGATCCCGCCCGGGCCATCCTGGGCCGCTCGGCCACGCCCGACAGCCTGAGGGCGCTGCGGGCGCAGCTGCACCTCAACCAGCCGGTGCTGACCCAGTACTGGCACTGGATCACGGGGCTCCTGCACGGCGACATGGGCACATCGCTCGCCGCCCAGGAGCCCGTGTCGACGTACCTGCACGACCGGCTGATCAACTCCGCGTTCCTCGTGGTCGCGGCCGGCGTGATCTCGATCCCGTTCTCGATCGCGATCGGCTCGTATGCGGCGCTCAAGCGCGACCGCGCCTTCGACGTCGGCTCCTCGATCGTGACGCTGCTGCTGGCGGCGCTGCCCGAGTTCGTGCTCGGGGTGACGCTCGTGGTGCTCTTCGCCACCACGATCTTCCCGCACTTCCTGCCGGCCGTGGCGTATCTGGCGCCGGGCCAGCGGCCCTGGAGCCACTCGCAGGAGATGGTGCTGCCGGTGACGACGCTCGTGCTGGCCGTCACGCCGTACGTGGCCCGCATCATGCGCGCGTCGATGATCGAGGTGCTCGAGTCCGACTACGTCGAGATGGCGCGCCTGAAGGGCGTCCCCGAACGGCTCGTCATCACCCGGCACGCGCTTCCGAACGCGCTCGGGCCCACGTTCCAGGTGATCGCGATCAACCTCGCCTACCTGGCGGGCGGGGTCATCGTCGTCGAGTACGTGTTCAACTTCGCCGGGATCGGCAGCGCGCTCCAAAGCGCGGTGCAGACGCGCGATCTGCCCGTCGTCCAGGCCCTGGCGATGCTGATCGCGGCCCTGTACGTGGTGCTGAACCTGCTGGCGGACGTCGCCACCATCATCGTCACCCCGCGGCTGAGGACGCGCCTGTGAGCGTCGTCAGCGACGCCGGCGTCACCCCCGAGCCCGAGGCCGCGGCCGCCGCGGGCGGTGCGCCCGCATCGATGGTGCGCGGCGCGTCCCGCCTGTGGCGGACGCGCATCGGGATGGCCATCGTGGTGCTGCTGGTGGCGATCGCGATCTTCGGGCCCTACGTGGCGCCGCACGGCGCGAACGAGTTCTTCGGGGTCACGCCGAACTCCCCGCCGTCGAGCAAGGCGCTCTTCGGCACCGATCACAGCGGCTACGACGTGTGGAGCCGGTTCCTCGACGGCGGCCGCCAGATCCTGGTGATGGCAACGCTGGCGACGGTGCTGGGACTGGTGCTGGGGACGCTGATCGGGCTGACAGCGGCCTACGCGCGCAATGCCCTGGACGACGTGCTCATGCGCGCGATGGACGTGATCCTGGCCTTCCCGCAGATCATGCTCGCGCTGGTGGCGATCGCCACGGTCGGGCCGTCGGCCTGGCTGATCGTGCTCACGGTGGGACTGACGACGATGCCGCGCGTCGCCCGCATCAGCCGCGGCGCCGCCCAGCCGATCATCGAGCGCGACTTCGTGGCCGCCGCAGAGGCGCTGGGCGTGCCGCGGCTGCGCATCCTCGTCCGCGAGGTGCTGCCCAACGTCCTCAGCCCGCTGCTCGTCGAGGCCAACCTGCGGCTCACCTACTCGATCGGGCTGATCGCGTCCCTCGCGTTCCTCGGCTTCAGCGCGAACACGAACGACGCCGCCGACTGGGGCTTCATGATCCAGGAGAACCGGCTCGCCCTGAGCTCGGATCAGCCGTGGGGCGTCGTGCTGCCGATGCTGGCGATCGCGCTGCTCACCGTCGGCACCGGCCTCGTGGGCGACGGACTGGCCCGCGCCGCGGCGGGCATCGACCGCGGGAAGGCGACCGAGTGAGCGCCGCGGCCGCACCGGCGGTGGTGGTCGACCGGCTCAAGATCATCGTCCACGGCACGAACGACGACATCGTCGACGACATCTCGTTCGACATCGGCCCGGGAGAGGTGCTGGGCCTGGTGGGCGAGTCCGGATCGGGCAAGACGACGGCCGCGCTGGCGCTGCTCGGCCACACCCGCCGCGGCGCCGAGATCGCCGGCGGATCGGTGCGGGTCGGCGACACCGAGGTGCTGACCCTCGGCCGCGACCAGCGGCGGCGCCTGCGCGGGCGGGTGATCTCCTACGTCCCCCAGGATCCCGCCGCGGCCCTGAACCCCGCGCTGCGCATCGGGACGCAGCTGCTGGAGACGCTGGAGGTGCACGGGTTCGGGGAGAGCGGCGACGAGCGCCGGCAGCGGGTGGCCGAGATGATGCGCGAGGTGGCGCTGCCCGACGCGCCCGCCTACCTGCGCCGCTACCCGCACGAGCTGTCGGGCGGCCAGCAGCAGCGGATCGGTCTGGCGATGGCATTCGCCTGCCGCCCGCGCGTGATCGTGCTCGACGAGCCGACGACGGGTCTCGACGTCACCACCCAGGCGCACGTCCTGGGGACGGTGCGCGAGCTGGCCGCCGCCCACCACGTGGCCGCGCTGTACGTGAGCCACGATCTGGCGGTGGTCGGCACGCTCGCCGCCCGGGTGGCGGTGATGTACGCGGGCAGGATCGTCGAGCTCGGGCCCGCCGGCGAGCTGTTCCACTCCCCGGCCCACCCGTACACCCGCCGGCTGGTGGGTGCGATCCCGCACCTGACGGGGCGGCGCGACCTGGTCGGCATCCCCGGGCGGGCGCCGTCGCCGGGGACGCGGCCGTCCGGGTGCGCCTTCGTCCCCCGCTGCACGATGGCCGAGGAGCGCTGCTCGGCGGCGATGCCCCCCCTCCGGGCGCTCACCGAGCACCACGACGTGCGCTGTGTCCGGGCGGAGGAGGTGCGCGTGCAGGCTCCGGTGACGGCGGGCGAAGGCGGCGATGTCGCCGCGCTTCCGGCCGGGGAGGGGGTGCTCGTGCTGAACGGCGTGAACGCCTTCTACGGCGCGCTCAAGGTGCTGCACGACGTCGACCTGGCGGTGGCCCCGCACGAGTGTCTCGCGCTGGTGGGCGAGTCGGGCTCCGGGAAGACCACGCTGGCGCGCTCGATCGCGGGCCTGCACCGCCAGCGCACCGGCGAGATCCTGCTGAACGGCGCTCCGCTCGCCGCCGGCGCCCGCCAGCGCCCGCGCGAGGTGCGGCGGTCGATCCAGTACGTGTTCCAGAACCCGTACGGATCGCTGAACCCGCGCCGGACGATCGGCGAGATCGTGCGCCAGCCGCTCGAGCTCTTCGGCGCGGGCGGCCGCGAGGCGGACGCCCAGGTGGGCGAGATGCTCGAGCGGGTGTCCCTGACGAAGGCCTACGTGCACCGCTACCCCGACCAGCTCTCGGGCGGCGAGCGGCAGCGGGTCGCGATCGCGCGGGCGCTCGTGTGCCGCCCCGACGTCCTCGTCTGCGACGAGGTGACGTCGGCGCTCGACGTGAGCGTGCAGGCGGCGATCGTCGAGTTGCTCGGGCAGCTCCAGCGCGACCTCGGGCTGGCCATGCTGTTCGTGACGCACAACCTGCCGCTGGTGCGGTCGATCGCGCAGCGGGTGGCCGTCCTCAGCCACGGCCGCATCGTCGAGCTGGGTGGGGTCGACCGCATCCTGCAGGCGCCCTCGGACGACTACACCCGCCGCCTGCTCGCCGACACGCCGTCGCTCGAGTCCGCACCGGCGTGACCCTGAGCATGCCCGGGGCGGCGGTCGCGCCCGGATACGAGGCCGTCCGCGACGTGTTCGTGCGGGTCGCCGGGGCCGACGCGTGCGCGTTTGCGGCCGACGTCGACGGCGTGCGGGTGTGCGACCTCGCCGCCGACGGGTTCGCGCCGGATGCCGCCACGGTGCTCTATTCGGGCACGAAGGGCGTCGTCGCCACGGCGGCCCTCGTCCTCGCCGGGCAGGGCGCCATCCGCCTCGACGCGCCCGTGGGAGGGCTCTGGCCGGAGTTCGCGGTGAACGGCAAGGAGCGCCTCACCGTGGCCGACGTCCTCGCCCACGGGGGTGGGGTGCCTGCCGTCGAGCGGCGCCTGGTGCGGGCTGATCTTGGCCGTCCCCGCTTCCTGGCGGCCGAGCTGGCCCGCCAGGCGCCGATGGTGCCCGTCGGGCGACCCTGCTACCACGCGGTCACCTGGGGCTGGCTGGCGGACGAGCTGATCCTCCGCGCGACCGGCCGCACCGCGGCCGGCGTCGTGCGCGAGCTGCTCTCACGCCCGCTCGGCCTCGACCTGCGGATCGGGCTCGCTGCAGAGGATCCGCTGGCGGCGCGCCTGGTGCGGCCGCGGACCGAGCCGGGCTACCGGCTGTCCGCCTTCCTGGCCGACGAGCCCGACCGCCGGCTCGAGCTCGTGTACGCCAATCCGGCGCTGGGCGACATCGGCGCCTGGGCCGACCCCGATCTGGTTGCGATCGAGGCCCCGGCCGTGAACGGCGTGGCCACGGCGCGGGCGATGGCCGCGCTCTACGGGGCGCTCGCGCGGGGCGACCTGGCAGGGCTGGAAACGATTGCGACCGGCTCTGCACCGGCACACGAGGGCGCCGACCCGTTCACGGGGCGGCTGCTGCGGTACGGCCCTGCAGGGCATGAGCTGGCCGGCACCCCGAGCCCGCTCGGGCCGGCCGCCGACGCGCTCGGGCACACCGGCGCCGGCGGCGGCGCCCACGGCGCCTGGCCGTCGCTGCGCACGGGGTTCTCGTTCCTGCCCGCCACCCTGCGCTCGCAGGACGGCGACATCCGCGCCGCCGCGCTGCTCGCGGCGCTGCACGCGGCGGTGCTGGGCCGGTGAGCCGCCCCCCGAACCTCGTCCTCGTCATGGCGGACCAGCTCGCGGCGGGCTTCCTGCCCGCGTACGGCCATCCCGTCGTGCAGGCGCCGCACGTGTCGGCGCTCGCAGCCGCTGGAACGGTGTTCGAGAACGCGTACTGCGCATCGCCGCTGTGCGCCCCTTCGCGCTCGGCGATGCTGACGGGGCGGCGGGCGTCCGAGATCGGCGTCTACGACAACGCCGCCGAGCTGCCCGCGGCCACGCCCACGGTCGCCCACCGGCTGCGCGCCCACGGCTATCACACCGTGCTCTGCGGCAAGATGCACTTCGTCGGCCCCGATCAGCTGCACGGCTTCGAGGAGCGCCTCACCACCGACGTCTACCCGGCCGGGTTCGACTGGACGCCCGACTGGCGCCTGCCGGCGGATGTCCGCCTGCCGTGGTACCACAACATGACCGGGATCCTCGACTCCGGCGTGCGCGAGGCGGCCATGCAGACCGCCTACGACGACGAGGTGTGCTTCCGCGCGGTCGAGCGTATCCGCGAGCTCGGGCAGCGGCCCGACCGGCAGCCGTTCTTCCTCACCGTCTCGTTCACGAACCCCCACGATCCGTGGGAGGTGCGCCGGCGCCACTGGGAGCTGTACGCGGACCGCGCGATCGACCCTCCGGCGGTGGCCGCGATTCCACGCAACCAGGCCGATCCGCACAGCCTGCGGCTGCGCGACATGTCCGGGACTGACGAGCGCCCGCTCACGGCCTCCGAGATCCTCGCGGCCCGCCGCGCGTACTACGCCGCCGTCTCGTACATGGACGAGCGTGTGGGCGAGGTGCTCGCGGCTCTCTCAGACAGCGGCCTGCGAGACGAGACGGTGATCGCGTTCACCGCCGACCACGGCGAGATGGGCGGCGAGCGCGGGCTCTGGTTCAAGATGTCGTTTTACGACGGCTCGGCGCGCGTGCCGCTGATCGTGTCCGGGCCCGGGGTGGCGCCGGGGCGCGTGGCGGAACCGGTCTCGCAGCTCGACCTGGGGCCCTCCCTCGCGGCGCTCGCCGGCGCCGGCGCGGGCGACGACGCGTACGAGTCCGAAGGACGCAGCCTCGCTCCGGCGCTGCGGGGCGGCCGTCTCGACGCGGCCACGGTCGTATCCGAGTACCTGGCCGAGGGCGTCACCCAGCCGGCGATCATGCTCCGCCGAGGGCCGTACAAGCTCATCCGCTGCCCGGGCGACCCCGACCTGCTGTACGACCTCGACGCCGACCCCGCCGAGCTGCACGATCTGGCGGCCGCTCCGGCGTACGACGCGGTGCGGGCCGAGCTCGGCGCCGAGGCGGATGCCCGCTGGGACCTCGCGGGCTTGCGCGAGCGGGTGCTGGAGAGCCAATCCCGGCGCCGCGCGGTGGCCGCCGCGCTCGCCACCGGAGCCCACACGCCGTGGGATCATCAGCCGGTCTTCGACGCGTCCCGGCAGTACGTCCGCGGGCCTGCCGCATGGCACCCGCGCACGGGCCTGCCGATGGTGCCCGGGTCCCTCCCCGGCGACCCGCCGCGACGCCCCGCAACCTGACCGTTTCCAGGCGGTTCTTGCAGTTCGTCCGCCACGCTCGGAGCACACTGGTGGACGGGCCCGCACGCTCCCCAAAAAGGGGGATGCGTTCTCGACACGAATGCCGATACAGTGCTGCAGCTATGAGGAGGGGGTCTGCGGTAAGTGCGGTCGGGAGAACCTAGAAAGGCGACCCCGTTGACGCGGAGTCGGGGGATGATTGCGGCGAGCGTGCTCGTCGTCGCGGTACTGGCGTCCTACGCCGGTATCGGCCTGCTCTCGCTCACGGCGTCCTCCTCCTTCGGGCCGTTGAGCAACCTCCCCGTCGTGTCGCAGGTGATCACCGGGATCGGGTGGAATCCGCCCAGCGTCAAGTCGATCACCGCGTACGGTCGCAAGGCGGCCTCGGGCGCGGTATCCGTCGGAGTGCTGAGCGATACCGGCGCGTTCGACCTCGGGTCGCTGACGGAGACGTCCGCCCCGGCGCCGCTCCCGATCAAGAACACGTCGAGTTCCCCGGTGAAGTACACCGTCAGGGCGAGTGGCACCGGCCTCACGGCAAGCTTCAGCTCCGCGGGCAGCGCGCCCAGCCGGCTGGTGCCTCCCAAGAAGAGCGCCACTGTCTACGTCAGCCGTGATCCGCTCTACGCCGGGCCGATCACCGGCGAGCTCGTGGTGTCTGCGCCCGGCCTCGCGTCGCAGAGCATCCCGATCCAGGGCGTCCAGGCGCCAATTGCGCCGGGCGCCGTCACCGCCACACCCGCCAAGGGTGGGGCGGTCGATCTGTCGTGGGATCCGTCGGCGTCGGTGTCTGGAGTCGCCGGGTACGTCGTGCTGCGCAGCACCGACGGCGCCACGCCGACGCAGGTCGCCGCCACGACGGGCGCGAGCGCGACGACGGCCGTGGATCAGACCCCGAGCGACGCCACCTACTCCTACCAGGTCATGGCCGTATCCGACGGCTCCCCGGCTGCGGACAGCCCCGCGAGCCCGGCCGCGGCCGCGACGTCGGATTCGACCGGGCCGAGCGCGCCGGCCTCCGTGACGGGCCCGCAGTGGATCAATCTGGCCAATCAGACCCAGGTTCCGTTCACGGTCACTCCCGGGCCGGGCTCGCAGCCGGGCGACACGGTCACGGTCACGCTGACCGGGCCTCTGGGCGGCACCGTCTCCTCCCAGCCGACGCCGGTGGGGACGACCGGCGCTGTCACCGTGAACGTGAACGCCCAGAACCTCTCCCAGGGGAGCATCAGGGTCTCCGCGACCGCCTCTGACAGCCTCGGGAATCCGAGCGTGGCGTCCACGCCCGGCCAGGCGGTCGCCAAGGACACGACGCCTCCGGGCGACCCCGGCCCGCTCCCCGACCTGCCGACGATCACCAACCAGAACGAGGCGTCGTACAGCTTCCCGGTCGAGGTGGGAACACCGTCCGCGGACACCAACACGATCCACGCCCAGTTCACGGATGCGAACGGCAACATGGTCACGGGCTCCGGCTCGGCGTCGGACGGGCTCGTCCAGATGAAGGACCTGAGCCAGCTGGCGAACGGGCCGATCCAGGTCAGTGTCTGGATCACCGACACGGCCGGCAACCCGTCCAACACCGTCACGACGACCGTCACCAAGCAGGCCACGCCTCCGACCGCGCCCACCGTCTTCGGCATCGCCGCCGGCCCGGACAACCCGGCGAACGTCGTCACGCCCAAGTCGGCCCATGACGTCTACATCACGGCGACGTTCGCCCAGGCGCCGACCGCCGACGAGAACATCAAGGTGTTCGCACACCAGCAGACGCTCGTGGATCAGCAGGGCGACGGCCAGACGACGTCGTTCACCTTCGGCCCGTTCGACTTCTCCGGCGTCGATCCCGGTACGCACCACGTCAACATGATGCTCACGGACGGCGTCGGCAACGAGACCTGGACGCGGCAGCCCTACACCGTCGACACCGGCGTCCAGGGCCCGACCGGCGTCGGCGTCCCCGCCGGCCCGAACAACCCGGCCGGGTACGTGAACGCGGCGACGCAGACCGCCGCGACCATCGTCGCCACGTTCGCCGCTCCGACCGATCCGGCCGACCAGATCGCGCTGTCCGTGGGCGGTCTCAGCCTCGGCGAGCAGGCCGGCGGAAGCAACACGCTCTCGTGGACGGGCGATCTCTCGAGCCTCCCCGACGGGACGCTCCAGATCCTGGGCACGATCACCGACCCGAACGGCGTCCAGTCGACGTTCACCGGCTCGCTGATCAAGGACACGACGCCGCCGCCGGCACCGGCCGTCGCCGCCGTGGTCGGCCCGCCGCCGAACACGATCACGCCCGGACACGCCTCGTGCGTCAACGTCGGCGTCGCGTTCAACCAGGCGCCCGACCCCGCGGACACGGTGCAGGTGACGCTCTCGGACGGCACCACCAGCGTCCAGGGCTCCGCACCGGCCGGCAACGGCCAGGTGACCGTGGGCTGCATCGATGCCAGTTCCCTGAACGCGGGAACGGTGTCGGTGACCGTGACGGTGACGGATCTGGCCGGCAACAGCGTGACCTTCACGGGCACGCCGGCGACCAAGATCGCCTGCCAGCCGAACGGCGCGCCGAACACCCAGCAGGGCTAGATCCCTCCAGTCGGCCCGCGCGCACGCGTACGGGCCTGGCGCCGCGCCGTCAACTCCCCCGTATGCGTGATCGTAGTTGCTGTTTGGTGTAGGCGATAGTGAGTGATGCGTAGCTACGTCCTCTCACTCGTCCCAGGTGCAGCAAGGAGCCTCCGATCCGCTCGCTTCGCTCATACCCGCGCCCCGTCCTCATCGTCGCCGCCCTGCTCGGGGTGCTGGTGTTCGCCGCGCCGAGCTACGGGTCGCAAGGCCAGCGGCGCCGGCATCAAGGCGACGACGTTCAAGACCGGCACGGGCGGCAAGGTGACGTTCACGTTCAAGCCGACGAAGAAGGGCGCGATCACCCTGTCGGCGACCAAGACCAAGTGCCAGAGCGCCAAGACGACGCTCACGGTGCTCTGAGCTGATGATCGGGACGCGAACGGGGCGGGCGCGGGTGACCGTGCTCGCCCTCGACGCGGCGGCCCCCGGTCCGCCGCCTGCCGGCCGCCCGCACGTCGAGTTCGCCCGCTACTGCGCCGTTGGGGCGTCGGGCTACCTCGTGAACAGCGCCCTCTTCTGGCTGCTTGACCGCTCGCTTGCCTACCCGGTGGCGTTCGCGCTTGCATTCGTCTGCGCGGCGACCAGCAACTTCGCGCTCAACCGGGCCTGGACGTTCGGGTCGGCCGGGCGCGTGTCGCCCCAGTACGCGCGCTTCCTGGCGGTGAGCCTGCTCGCGCTCGGCGCCGACCTGCTCGTGCTGAGCGCGCTGGTCGAGCTGGCCGGAGCGCCGCAGCTGGTCGCCGCGGGCGTCGCGATCCTGGCGGCAACGCCGGCCAGCTTCGCCGGCAACCGCCTGTGGACGTTCCGGGCTAGGCTCGCCTGACGGCCACCAGGCCGCCGGAGCGGTCGGCGATCACGCGCCAGCCGGGCAGGCGGCGGATGGCCGGGCACAGGCCCGGGTGCAGCCCGCAGGTGATCGCGAGCACCTGGTAGCCGCGGGTGGCGGCCGTCCAGGAACGCCCGGTGAGGAGCAGGAAGCGGTCGAAGCGCAGGAACCGGGATGGCGGGTAGATCTCCGTGCGGGCGTCGAATCCGACCCGCCCGGCCAGCCGCGGATGCAGCCACAGGAGCGCCGATCCGGTGCTGTCGTCCGCCAGGACGCGCACACCCGGATGGGCCTCGGCGTAGCGGGCGGCGGCCGCCACGGCGGACCGGGCGACGAAGCTCTGGTACGTGGCGGTCGACGTCATCGCGAGCACCGCGCACACGCCCGCCATCGCGCCGGCCGAGACGACGACGGCGGCGATCGCGAGCCGGCGGGGCGGGGCGGCGTCCTCGCCCTCGCGTCCGCGAATCCGGGTGATGAGGACGGCGAGCGCCGGCGCCGCCGCCATGGCGAACCACACCTGGTAGCGCAGGGCATGCGTGGCGAGCACGCCGAAGGCCGCCGCGATCCCCACCGACCACGCGGGCACAGGCAGCCGCCGGCCGCGGCTGTAGAAGCCGGCGCCGACGAGGCCGAGCAGCAGGGCCACGAACGGCAGGTTGATGATCGAGAACGACGACGGCTGCCACTCGGCGATCGTGGCCAGGGCCGGGTCGCCGAGCACTCGCGGGTAGTAGCCGAGGATGGCCGTCCCGTAGGGCGTGGCGAACACGGCGGCGATTGCGAGCGCGGCGACGGCGAGGTCGGGCAGGGCCGCCCGCGCACGGCGCCGGGCGAGGCTGCGCGCGCCGCGCACGCCGAAGCAGCCGGCCGCGAGCGCCGCCCCGACGAGCACGGAGCCGTGCAGGTTCGCCCACACGGCGATGACGGGCACGACGAGCAGGGAGCGGCGCGACCAGCTGTCTCGGTCGAGCTCGCCGAGCAGGATCCACAAGAGCGCCACGAAGAGCGGGTAGGCGTAGCTCTGGGCGCGTGTCTCCGCGAACATCGCGCACACCACGAGCGCGCCGCCGACGGCGATCCAGGTCGACACCATGTCGGCCCCCCGGCGGGCGCACAGGGCGTAGAGCAGCCCGATCGCGAGGCCGGCGCCGAGCGCCGACGAGGCGGCGACGGCGGCGTCGCCGCCCGCCTGCCAGAGGGCGTAGAAGACGATGTGTGCGAGCCACTGCTGATCGATCCACGGCTTGCCGGCCGCCGCGACCGACAGGTGATCGGTGTGCGGGAGGCCGTGCGCCGAGATCCAGCGGCCGGCGGTGAGCGAGATGTAGGTGTCGGGGCCGAGCGCGCGCCCCCAGGAGAGCGCGACGACGTCGTACGCCAGCATGCCGACGGCGATCGCGCGCGCCCAGACGCCGCGCGGGAGGGCCGCCCGGAGGGGCCGGGGCGGCGGCGAAGGGGCGGTCTCGAGGCGGGCAGGCTGAGCCGTGGCCGTGGCGAGGCGCACCGGTTCGGGGCGGGCCATGCGGCCTTCATCGGCGCGCCGGCGTCACCCCTTGAGGCGGCGTCCGCGGCCGGCGAGGGGAGCCGCCCACGGCGCCGCGAGCCGGCCGAGCAGCAGGGCCAGCAGGACGAGGACGGCGATGGGGATCACGATACCCGCGCCGACGATCACCGTCGTGACCACGGCGGTCGCGGCGTGCAGCGAGCGCACGCCCGCCTTCCAGAGCGCACCGGCGTGCGCCGGCGGAGCCGGCCGCGCGCCCGCCTCGGTCAGGTCGACGGAGATCGTCGAGAGGGCGGCGCGGTTGCGCAGGTAGTTCAGCTGTCCCTGCGTCTGCTCGGCCTGCAGCTCGACCCCCTGGAGCACGCTCTGGACGCGGATCGTGTCCGAGACGGTCTGCGCCTGCCGCATCAGCCGCCGCAGGGCGGTCTCCTGTGACCGCAGGTTCCCGAGCCGGGCGCCGAGGTCGACGAACTGCTGGGTGACGTCCTGGCCGGACACGCTCTCGTGCGTCGCTCGGCCGAGTCGCTCGAGTGCCAGCCGCGCCCGGGTGAAGCGGGCGGCCGGCACCCGCAGCACAAGCATCCCGCTGTGCACACGCGTGCCGGAGGACGACTGGTGGGTGACGAAGCCGCCGAGGCCGGTCGCCAGGCGCGCGGCCGCGTCCATCGCCGGGCGGAAGCGGCCGTGGGCG
Source organism: uncultured Actinomycetes bacterium (assembly GCA_963843705.1). Taxonomy (GTDB): domain Bacteria; phylum Actinomycetota; class Thermoleophilia; order Gaiellales; family JAICJC01; genus JAICJC01. The sequence continues at coordinate 43,665 of CAWJLQ010000012.1, read as the reverse complement.
ACGCGCAGGTCGAGCGTCGCCGTCTCGATCACCGCCGACGGGACGGTGGTGAGCGTCCGCGAGGCGACGCCGCGGGCCGCGCCGGCGCCCGCGGACGCCGACGGGGCCGCTGCGGACCGGTGGAGATCGCCGCCGCCACCGGTCGAGCCGCCTCCCGACGCCGAGCCGCCGGCGCACGCCGCGACGGCTCCTGCGAACAGGCATAGTCCCAGGATCGTCGCCGCCGACATGCCTGCGCGTCGCGTCCGCGTCATCGGAATCCTCCCCGGTCGATGTCGATCAGACGGCGACGGGGCGGCGCTGGTTCCCGGGCGTCGCCCGGACCGCCGGGGGCGGGGCCTGCGCCAGCGCCCGCTCGACGGCGGCGCGATCGGGGCCGCAGACGAACACCCACTCGGTGTTGCGCAGGTGCGATACGGCTCCGACCACCTCACCGGCCGGGTTGTGGATCCCGATCTGGGCGCCGACGTAGCGCTTGAAGTCGATCCGCAGGGCGCCGACGTAGCCGCGCTCGGCGAGCAGCGCCGCCACGTCCGCCGGTGCATGGAAGCCCTCGTCCGAGACCGATGCGATCGTCCACGGCGTCGGCAGGTTGCCGATCAGGTCGGCCAGCGCCGCTCCGGCGCTGCGGCGTGAGTTGTAGGGGCTCTTGCGGGTGCGGCAGTCGGCCCGCTTGCAGGCCACGCCGTAGTGATCCGGCGCGTCGCCGCGCACGATCGTCTCCCACACGTGGTAGTTGCCCAGGTACGAATGCTGGTTGTAGGGCGGGTCGAGATAGGCCAGGTCGACCCCGGCGAGCGTGGGCGCGAGGGCGTTGGCGTCCGCGCAGGCGACCGTCCCGCGGGGACCGGGCACGGGCTCCGGCTCGCGCAGCTCGAGCGGGTTCCGCGCACGGGGCGCCCACCGCTTGAGGTAGGCCATCTGGACGCCGCAGGTGGAGTCGACGCGGTCGGCGGCCTCGACGAGGCTCGTCAGCACGAGGCCGCGCTCGACCGGGTCGAGGGCGAGGCCGTCGATCGCCGCGCGGGCGGCGTCGATGCGCCTGCCGTTCTCGGGCTGGAGGTAGCGCGACCGGCGGCAGAACGTCTCGGTGACGTAGCCGTCCACCGGGGGGAGCGCCGCCAGCCCGGCCAGGATCCGGCGCAGGCGCTCGCGGTCGACGCGCTCGTCCGCGGCGATGTACGCGTGCCCGAAGGCCTCCGAGAACGACGTCACGTCGTTCGACACCACCTCGAGGCCGCGCCGGCGCAGCTCCTGCCCGACCCGCGTCGTCCCGGCGAAGAGGTCGGCCGCGGAGCGGGCGGGCAGCGCCGCGGCGACCGCGCCGATGACAGGGACCAGGGTGCGCTTGGAGCCGAGGAACTTGATCACCGGCCCGAATCTAGACGGGCGGTCGGATCGCCTGGCTCAGCCGCCGGGGATGGAGCTGCTGCCGCCGCCGGAGGTCTTGGCCAGGATCCGGTACTGCACGATCTCGCTCTCCAGCTTCTTCTTGTCCTTCTTGGAGAGCGTCGGCGTCAGGTCGACGTACGCCTGCAGCGCCTTGGCGACAAGCGCGTAGCTCTGGGTCGCGTAGGCGTCGCGGGCGAGCAGCAGCTCGTAGTCACCGTTCTTGGGCGAGAGCTTGACCAGCCGCTGGCGCAGCCCCATCGCCTGCGCATAGTCGGTGATGGCGTTCGTCTCGAGCGTCGAGGCGACGGTCTGGGCGGGCGTCGCGAGCGTCGTCATCAACGGATGCGTGATCGCGGCACCAAGCTTCAGTGAGCCCACCGGCGACCCCGAGGAGACCTGCGTGTAGGCGTTGGCGGCCGTCTGCGCCTGCTGCACCTTCTGTGCCGTCGCCGCGCCACGCTGCTCGAACAGCGCGGCGGTCGCCGACAGGGCGGTCTGGTCCTTCGGCCGCAGGGCCAGATAGCTCTGGAACGCCGAGATCGAGGCGTTCAGCTGGTTCTCGGCCTCGTACGCGCGCGCCAGCCGCAGCCACGCGCCCGAGTCCTTCGGGTGCGACTGCACCCGCGATTCGAGGCTCGAGACCGAGTTGGTCGCGCTCGAGCCCGAGCTGAAGAGATCGCCGAGGTTGATGCCGCTCACGCCCTGGCCCACGCCCAGCGCGACGAAGCCGAGCGCGAACATGGCGGCGAGGAAGATGAAGACCGGCTTCTGTGTGCGGCGGATGCGTTCGAAGAGCACGAGCGTCAGGCTTCCGGGTGGAGGAGCATCTTGGCCCTGGCTGCGGCGGCGGTCGCGGGCGCGCGATCGCCTCTCCGGTAGCGTATCTCGCCCGCCACGAGCGACCGGGCGACGCGGTGCGGCGCGCCGCCGTAGACGGCGGCGCTGACGGAGTCCTCCCAGGGCAGGAACGCCGATCCGGTCATGTCGAGCACGATCAGGTCGGCCTGCTTCCCGGGCGTGAGCGTCCCGATCGCGTCCCCCAGCCCGATCGCGTCGGCCGCGCGGCTCGTTGCGAGCTCGAGGGCGGTCTGCGCCGAGAGGGCGTCGGCGCGGGCCGTGCGGGCGCGCTGCAGCATGACGGCCGCGCGCATCTCGGCCCACATGTCGAAGTCGATCGCCGACGACGGCGAGTCGGTGCCGAGGCCCACTCTGACACCGGCCTCGAGCATGTCGGTGAGCGGGGCGATACCGCAGCCGAGCAGCGCATTCGAGCGCGGGCAGTGGGCCACCGGGACGTCCAGCTCGGCAAGGAGCGCGATGTCTCCGGCGTGCACGAGCACCGCGTGGATCGCGACCGTGTCCGGCCCGAGCACGGACGCGAAGGCGTCCAGGTGCTCGGTCTCGCGATCGGATTCGAGCAGGTGGGTCGCGACCGGCAGCCCGCGCCGGCGGGCGAGCCCGATCAGCATCGCGTAATCCTCGTGCGTGACCGTGAACGGCGCGTGGGGCGAGACGCCCGCCGTGACGAGCGGCGAGGTCGGAAGCGCGTCGAGGGCCGCCTCGATCCGTGCCTCGAGTCCCTCCCAGGCGCTGAATCCCTCCAGGTAGACGATCGCCCGCAGACCGGTCTCGACCGCGGCCTGCGCGACCGTCCCGGCGTAGCAGCAGTCGGCCACGGTGGTGATCCCGCCGGAGAGGCACGCGAGCGCTCCCGCCCGGGACTGTTCGAGCAGGTCGGCCAGCTCCTGCGTGTCCTTGCGGCGGATGTGGTCGGCGATCCAGGGCGAGAACGGCAGGCCGTCGCCGAAGCCGCCCATGGCCGTGTACTCCAGGTGCGAGTGCGCGTTCACGAGCCCCGGCAGGATGATGGAGTCGGCGAAGCGCTCGTCCTCACGCCCGTCGGCCGGGCCGACCGAGACGATCCGCCCGCCGTCGATCTCGACTGCGCCGTCGGCGATGGGCGGGCCGTCCATGGGGACGACCCAGTCGGCTGCCAGGATCACGCGCTGGGCTCGGACGACGAGAAGAAGTCCGTGAAGCCGCCCTTCGGCTCGACCGCCTTCACCAGGAAGTACGACAGCCAGTAGAGCAGCAGCATCGGCACGTACTCGCACGTCATCGTGACCGGGTCGGTGCCGGGCAGGATGGCCGCGAACGCCGCCAGCCCCACGACAGCCTCGCGCCAGCGCCGCTTCATGAACGACGAGCGCAGAATGCCGACGCGGCCGAGCATCATCATGACCACGGGCAGCTCGAACACGATCCCCATCGCCAGCTCGGTGTAGGCGATGAAGTGGATGTAGTCGCTGGCGCGCGGCAGGTAGTGCTGGACGTGATTGTTGTACCCGACCAGGAAATGCAGGGCCGCGGGCACGACGACGAACCAGCCGAACACCACGCCGATCAGGAAGAGCCCGGGGATGAGCAGGAGCATCGGCCTGATCGTCTTCTGCGACTCCTCCGAGAACGCCGGGATGATGTAGGCGTAGAACTGGTAGCTCAGCACCGGCAGGCTGATCAGCAGGCCGGCATACACCGAGACGGCGATCGCGTTGAAGAAGGCCTCCCCGGGGCTGAACGTGTAGAGGAGCCGATGATGGATCGGCGTCGTCAGCAGGTGGTAGATGCGCTGGTTCTCGTAGTAGCAGGCCGAGACCGCCACCAGGAGGACCGTGATCGACACGATCAGCCGTGTGCGCAGCTCGTCCAGGTGCTCGACGAGAGTCAGCTCGTCGTCGGGCCTGGCGCGCTTCATGCGCGCCATCAGGCGGCCCTCCGCGGGACCGCGAGCACACGCACGACGCCGTCACGCACCCGACGGATCCGCACCATCGAGGGCTACTCGCTCGGGCGCGGCGACTGGTCGGGCGGAACGTACGCCGGTGGCGGCGTGTACGACTGCGGCGGCGTGTAGTTCGGCTGCGGCGGGTTCAGCGCCGAGGCCTGGCTCGTGGATCCGCTCTGGTCGTTCTCGTTGCCCGTGATCCCGTCCTTGAACTCGCGGATGCCCTTGCCAAGCGAGCGGCCCGCTTCGGGCAGCCGCTTCGGGCCGAGGAAGAGCAGCGCGACGACGAGGACGAGGATGACTTCGGGGAGGCCGAGTTGGAACGGCATGGTCCCTCCAGGGTATCAGACGGCCGGAACGGGGAAAACCCCTGTTGAGTACACTTCGAACACGCGTCCGGTTCGGTTCGGACGCCCTGCTTTTCCCCGAATCCAAGGGACATATGCCTGATCTTTCGATTCGCAACCTGCACGCCACGATCGACGGCGCCGAGATCCTGAAGGGGATCGACCTCGACCTCGACCGTGGCAGCATCCACGCCATCATGGGGCCGAACGGCTCCGGGAAGTCCACCCTCGCCCACGTGCTCATGGGCCACCCCGCCTACGAGGTGACCGAGGGCACGGTCACGTTCCAGGGCGCCGACGTGCTCGAGCTCGAGCCGGACGAGCGCTCGCGGCTCGGCATCTTCCTGGCCTTCCAGTACCCGAGCGCCATCCCCGGCGTCACCGTCGCCAACTTCCTGCGCATGGCCGTGAACGCGCACCGGCGGGGCGAGGACGGCGAAGAGAACCCGATCCGCATCCCCGAGTTCCGCAAGCTCCTGCAGGAGAACATGGAGCTCCTGAAGATCGACCGCTCGATGACGTCGCGCTACCTGAACGACGGCTTCTCGGGCGGCGAGAAGAAGCGGGTCGAGATCCTGCAGATGGCGATGCTGAAGCCCGCCCTCGCGATCATGGACGAGACCGACTCCGGGCTTGACATCGACGCCCTTCGGATCGTCTCCGACGGCGTCAACCGGCTCTCCGGGCCGGAGATGGGCGTGCTCGTCATCACCCACTACGCACGCCTGCTGGCGTACATCAAGCCCGATGTGATCCACGTGCTCGTGGACGGGCGCATCGTGCGCACCGGCGGCCCCGAGCTCGCAGACGAGCTCGAGCGCGACGGCTACGCACCCTATGGCATCGATGAGGAGGCGGTTCCCGTTGGCTAAGACCGAACTCACCCGCGAGGAGGCCCAGGCCACCGCGATCGGCGAGTACAAGTTCGGCTTCCACGACGACATGGTGCCGTTCTTCCGCACCCAGAGGGGCCTCAACGAGGAGATCGTGCGCGAGATCTCGGCCTACAAGTCCGAGCCGGAGTGGATGACCGAGTTCCGGGTGAAGGCATACCGGCACTTCGTGGAGCGCGAGCTGCCCACGTGGGGCGGCGACGTCGGCCGGATCGACTTCGACAACATCTACTACTACCTGAAGCCGGTGGAGGAGCAGGCCCGCAGCTGGGACGACCTGCCGGACGGGATGCGGGAGACGTGGGACAAGCTGGGCATCCCCGAGGCGGAGAAGAAGTACCTGGCCGGCGTGGGCGCCCAGTACGAGTCCGAGGTCGTCTACCACAACCTGCAGAAGGATCTGGCCGACCAGGGCGTGCTGTTCGCGGACACGGACACCGGCCTGCGCGAGCATGAGGACATCTTCCGCGAGCTGTTCGGGACGGTCATCCCCTACAACGACAACAAGTTCGCGGCGCTGAACTCGGCGGTGTGGTCGGGCGGGTCGTTCATCTACGTGCCGCCGGGTGTGCAGGTGGAGCTGCCGCTGCAGGCCTACTTCCGCATCAACGCCGAGAACATGGGCCAGTTCGAGCGCACGCTGATCGTCGTCGACCGCGACGCCTACGTGCACTACGTCGAGGGCTGCACCGCCCCGATCTACTCGACCGACTCGCTGCACTCGGCCGTGGTCGAGATCATCGTCCGCGAGGGCGGCCGGTGCCGCTACACGACCATCCAGAACTGGTCGACCAACGTCTACAACCTGGTCACCAAGCGGGCGGTCGCCGAGAAGAATGCGACGATGGAGTGGGTCGACGGCAACCTGGGCTCGCAGCTGACGATGAAGTACCCGGCCGTGCTGCTGAAGGGCGAGGGGGCGCACGGCGAGGTGCTCTCGATCGCGTTCGCCGGCAAGGGCCAGCACCAGGACGCGGGCGGCAAGATCACCCACATGGCGCCGAACACGACGTCGGTGATCACCTCCAAGTCGATCTCCAAGGACGGCGGCCGCAGCTCCTACCGCGGCCTCCTGCAGGTGAACGACGGCGCCGTCGGCTCGCGTTCCAAGGTCGTCTGCGACGCGCTGATCCTGGACGACCAGAGCCGCACCGACACGTATCCCTACATCGACATCAAGGAGAACGCCGTCGACATCGGCCACGAGGCCACGGTGTCGAAGATCGGCGACGAGCAGCTCTTCTACCTGATGAGCCGCGGCCTGACCGAGGCCGAGGCCTCGGCGATGGTCGTGTCCGGCTTCATCGAGCCGATCACCAAGGAGCTGCCGCTGGAGTACGCGGTCGAGCTGAACCGGCTGATCCAGCTGCAGATGGAAGGCTCCGTCGGCTGATGGCGGGCACGACGGTGCAAGAGCCCGCCTGGCTCGCGGGCAAGCGCGCGTCTGCCCAGGCCACGTACGACTCGCTGCCGGTTCCCTCGAACCGCGACGAGGCGTGGCGGTTCACGAACCTGCGCGGGTTCGACCCGGAGGGCTTCGCCGCCCACACCGGCTCGCTCGCCCTTGACGGCGACGCCGGCGGGGCGACGTTCCTCCGGCTGGCCGACGCGCTCGATGCGCACGGCGAGATCCTCGAGCGCCATCTCGGCTCGGTCGTCTCGGACGGCGAGAAGTTCTCGGCGGCGAACGCCGCCCGGTGGAGCGACGGCGTGCTCGTGCACGTCCCCGCCGGCGTCGCGGTCGAGGCGCCGCTGCGGTCGGTGCTCGAGCTGACCGAGGAGGGCTCGGCCCTGTACCACCGCGTCCTGGTCGTGCTCGAGCGCGGCGCCAGGGCGACGTTCGTCGAGGAGTACCGCTCCGACGTGCCTGGCTACGTGAATACCGTGGTCGAGCTCGTCGTCGCCGACGAGGCCCACCTCGAGTACGTGACCATCCAGCACCACCATCCGGAGACGCGCCAGTTCGGCACGCACCGGGCGACGGTCGGCCGCGACGCCGAGCTCGACTGGGTGGCGGCGGCGCTGGGCGGCACCCGGGCCAAGTCGCGCATGGAGAGCCTGCTGGCCGGGCGCGGCGCGCGGGTGAAGGTCACGGGCGCGTACTACCTGACCGGCCGGGAGCACGTCGACTACGACACGACGCAGGAGCACGCCGCCCCCGACACGACCTCCGACCTTGCCTTCAAGGGCGTCCTGGACGACCGCTCGCGCGCCGTGTGGCGGGGCGTCATCCGCGTCGACCCCGGCGCCCAGAAGACGGACGCCTATCAGGAGAACCGCAACCTGCTGCTGTCGACCGACGCCCAGGCGACGCCGATCCCCGGACTCGAGATCGAGGCCAACGACGTGCGCTGCACGCACGGGGCCACGGTCGGGCAGGTGGACGAGGCGCAGCTCTTCTACCTGATGGCGCGCGGCCTCGACCGCCGCTCGGCACAGCGGATGATCGTGCGCGGCTTCTTCGAGGACGTGCTGGAGCGGATCGGCTCGCAGGACGCCCGGCAACGACTTGCCGAAGCGCTCGAAGCCCGCATCGCGTAGACCCGGGGCCAGGCCCCGCCTGGGGCCTGGCACCGGAACCGCTCCATCTACACTGCCCTCATGGCCGTCCACACGCAGACGCCGCTCGACGCGGCTCGGATCAAGCTGGACTTCCCGATCCTGGGCAGGCCGATCAACGGCAAGCAGCTCGTCTATCTCGACTCGGCCAACTCGTCCCAGAAGCCGCGGGCGGTCATCGACCGCATCGTCGAGGTCTACGAGAGCGGGTACGCGAACGTCCACCGCGGCGTCTACCACCTCGGCGTCGTGGCGACGGACGCCTACGAGGGCGCGCGCGACCAGGTGGCCGCGTTCTTGAACGCGCCGTCGCGGCGCGAGGTCATCTTCACCCGCCAGGCAACCGAGTCGCTGAACCTGGTCGCGTACGCGTACGGCCGTGCCCACGTCGGCCCGGGCGACCACATCGTCACCACCGAGCTCGAGCACCACTCCAACCTGGTGCCGTGGTGGTACCTGGCCCAGGCCGTCGGGGCGAACATCCACTACCTGCGCATCACCGACCAGGGCGAGCTCGACCCGGAGTCGCTCGAGGCGCTCTCCCATCTGGACGAGGTGAAGGTGTGCGCGGTCGGCGAGGTGTCGAACTCGCTCGGCACGCTGAACGACGTTCCCGCCCTGGCCCGCTGGACGCACGAGCGCGGTGGCGTGCTCGTGGTCGACGGCGCCCAGGCGGCGCCCCACCGTCCGGTCGACGTGCAGGCGCTCGGCGCCGACTTCTATGCCATCTCGGGCCACAAGCTGTGCGGCCCGGGCGCCGGGGCGCTGTGGGGCCGTGCCGAGCTGCTGGAGCGCATGCAGCCGTTCCTGACGGGCGGTGAGATGATCGAGACCGTCACGCTCGAGCGCACGACCTGGAACGAGATCCCGTGGAAGTTCGAGGCGGGCACGCCCGCAATCGCCGAGTGCATCGGGCTGGGCGCGGCCGTCGAGTACCTGCAGGGCATCGGCATGGCGGCGATCGAGGCGCACGAGCGCATGCTCACGGCCTACGGGCACGAGCTCCTGAGCTCGATCCCGGACGTGACGATGTTCGGGCCGCCGCCGGAGCGGCGCGCCGGCATCCTCACCTTCAACGTGGCCGACCTGCATCCGCACGACGTCGCCCAGGTGCTCGACTCCGAGGCGATCTGCGTCCGTGCGGGCCACCACTGCGCCCAGCCGGTCGTCGACCGCTACGGCGTCGCCGCGACCACCCGGGCGAGCGTCTACCTGTACAACACGACCGACGATCTCGATCGCCTGGCCGCGGGTATCGAGAAGGTCAAGCGCACCTTCGGGGTCTGAGGGCGTCCGGCGCGGTGGAGATGGAGCAGTGCGGGGCCAGGCCCCGCACGGGGCCTGGCCCCGGCCCGTGGTGGGTACACTGAACGAAGCGACATGGACGACTTCTACCGCGAGAACATCCTCGACCACTACCGCAACCCGCGCAACCACGGGCATCTCGAGTCGCCCACGGCCGCCGCGGAGGGCGTGAACCCGCTGTGCGGCGACGAGCTCACGGTCGAGCTCGAGATCGAGGACGGGGTGGTGCGCGACATCCGCTACAACGGCCGCGGGTGCGCCATCAGCCAGGCCGCGGCGTCGATGATCTCGGATGTCGCCAAGGGCAAGACGGTCGAGGAGGTGGCGGCGCTCGGGCGCGACGACGTGCTCGAGGAGCTCGGCATCCCGCTGACGCCGATCCGGCTCAAGTGCGCGCTGCTCTCGGTCAGCGTGCTGAAGGTCGCGCTGGGGCAGACGCCTCGAGACGACGACCGCGAGATCGAGTGGAGATCGCGGTAGGGCCGGTCGAGGCGATCCCCGAGGGGGGCGTCACGATCGTGCAGTCGGGTTCGCTCTTCGTCGGCGTGTACCGCATCGGCGGTGCGCTCTACGCGATCGAGGACCGCTGCAGCCACGACGACGGCCCGCTGTGCGAGGGTGAGCGAGAGGGTTTCTGCGTGGTCTGCCCGCGCCATGGCGCCCGCTTCGACCTGCGCACCGGCGCCGTCCTGTCGCTGCCGGCCACCGAGGACGTCGAGGCGTTCGAGGTCGTGGTGCGCGACGGCGAGGCCTTCGTCCTTGCATAGATCCAGCGTCGATAGACTGGTCGCGTGACGCAGGTGGAGACGCTGTCCGAGGCCACGCAGGAGTACCTCGAGAGCATCTTCTGGCTGTACGAGGCGGGCATCGACCGCACGCAGGCGAACCTCGCCCGGGCGCTGCAGGTCTCCCAGCCGTCGGCCAGCGAGATGCTGCGGCGGCTGCTCGACGACGGCCTGGTGAGCCGCGACGAGCACAAGCTGATCCAGTTCACCGACCGCGGCCGCGACGTGGCGGCGCGCATCGTGGCACGGCACCGGACGGTCGAGGCCTACCTGGTGAAGGTCATGGGCATCCCCTGGGACGAGGTGCACGAGGAGGCCCACGCGATGGAGCACTCCATCTCCCCCCGGCTCGAGGCGAAGATGCTCGAGATGATCGGCGAGGTGCGCACGTGCCCGCACGGCCACCCCATCGGCGACTACCCGCGCGAGCCGGGCGAGGCGATCCCCGCCGTCCCGGTGGGCAGCGAGCTGGTGGTGCTGCGGCTCGAGAACGAGGCGGAGGAGATGCTCCGCTACCTGAAGGAGCGCGGGGTCGAGCCCGGCCGCCGCTACCGCGTGGCCGGCCGCCGCGGCCACGGGGACGACGCCGTCACCGAGCTCGAGGACGTGGACGCGGGCACGGCGCACGAGGTCGACGATCGCCTGGCGCGGACGGTGTCGGTCATCGTCGAGTCGCGCGGATCGGGCCCCGTCTCGGACGTCGCCGAGGCCGGCGCCGAGCTGCAGCTGCTCGGGCCCACCCGCTGGGGCATGTGAGCCGCGCGGCGCCTTGGCGGCGTCGCCGCCGGTTGCTACCATGTCCGCACTGCGGAAAGGAGGTGGTCCGACTTGTCAGACGGTTCAAGACGGGCGAGCGGAGGTGCTCGCGGGTAGGGGCGAATCCCTGAACCCACGGGGAATCGCTGCAGCCGGCGTTGGGATGGCCTCCGTCACCTCCTGAGGTGCGCGGACTCGGCAGTCGCCGCTACCCAATCCAAGCGATTACACCGATAACGGGGCGCACCTGGCGAGACCGCCGGTGCGCCCCGTTTGCGTCCTTCGGCGATCTGAGTTTGAGCGCGCAATGATCGTGGTACGTTCCGCTCGTGGCCACCCTGCGCATCGTGATCGCGAGCACCCGCCCCGGCCGCGTCGGGCTCCCGGTCGGCCGCTGGTTCGAGGGCGTCGCTCGTGCCCATGCCGGCTTCGACGTCGAGGTCACCGATCTGGCCGAGCTTCAGCTCCCGTTCATGGACGAGCCGAAGCATCCGCGCCTCCGGGAGTACGTGCACGAGCACACGCGGGCGTGGAGCGAGACGGTGGACGCGTCCGATGCATTCGTGTTCGTGATGCCGGAGTACAACTTCGGCATCAACGCTCCGCTCAAGAACGCGATCGACTACCTGCACTGGGAGTGGCACGACAAGGCGGTCGGGTTCGTCAGCTACGGAGGCATCGCCGCCGGGACGCGCGCCGTGCAGATGACGAAGCAGATCGTCTCCTCGGTGAAGATGCTGCCGGTGTACGAGGCTGTCTACATCCCATTCGTGGCCGGGCAGGTCACGGACGGTCGCTTCACGCCGAACGACGTCACGGAGCAGGCGGCGACGGCCCTGCTCGACGAGCTCGTCCGCCTCGAGGCCGCGCTCGGCCAGCTGCGGGCCGCTCAGCGCGTGTAGGCCTCGCCCATCGCGGCCGGGTCGATCCCGAGGTCGGTGCGCATCGGCCCGACGTCGCACTCCGTGCCGGCCAGGAGCATCGTGATCTGATCGGGCGTGACCTTGAGCGGCGGTGGCAGGTGGCGCAGCACGAGGCCCGCCTGCAGGCGCATCAGCCCGGCCGGGACGTGCACCTTCGGGTGCGGCCGGCGTCCGGTGACGCGGGCGATCTCGTCCAGGAGCTCGTCGAACGTGAACACCTGCGGGCCGCCCAGCTGGAAGTGCTTGCCGGCCGTCGCCGGCCGCTCGAGCGCGCGCGAGAAGGCGGCCGCGACGTCGCCGACCCAGACGGGCTGGTGGCGGTAGCGGCCGTCGCCGATCACGGGCACGAGCGGCATCCGTGTGAGCCGCTCGAACTCCGCGAACGCGCCGCCCCCGCGCGAGAACACGAAGCTCGGCTCGAACACCGTCCAGTCGAGGTCGCTGCCGGTGACCGCCTGCACGCCCTGCCACTTGCTGCCCCAGTAGCGCGTCAGCGGTGCGTTCTCGGCGCTCACACCGAGCGCGCTCATGTGCAGGAACCGGCGCACCCCGGCAGCCTTCGCGGCGGCGACGGCGTTCGCCGGGCCCTGCGCGTTCACCGCCTCGAACTGCGCGTCGCTGCCGTCGAGGATCGCGACCAGGTGGACGACCGCGTCGACGCCCTGCGCGGCCCGCTCGACGGCGGCCGGGTTGGTGATGTCGCCGCCGGTCCGGCGCGAGAACGGCCGCACCTCGTGGCCGTCGGCCTCGAGCCGCTCGGCGACGCGCGTGCCGATGTAGCCCGACGATCCGGTGACGAGCACCCTCACGGGCGGTAGCCCGGGTCGAAGTTCAGGTGGTAGCGGCTCGGAGTCGGCTCGGCCTGGCCCTGGTACTTGCTGCCCAGCCGGCCGGATCCGTAGGGGTGGTCGGCGGGCGTCGAGAGCGTCAGGAAGGAGAGCTGGGCGATGCGCATGCCGGCGTAGACCGTGATCGGCAGGTTGGCCATGTTCGCCAGCTCGAGGGTGATGTGGCCGTCGAAGCCCGCGTCGATGATCCCGGCCGTCTGATGGACGACCAGTCCGAGCCTGCCCAGCGAGCTCTTGCCGTCCAGCGCCGCCACGATGTCGGCCGGCAGCGCCACCCGCTCCATCACCACGCCGAGCACGAACTCGCCCGGATGCAGGATGAACGGCTCGTCCCCCTCCACGGTCACCAGCTCCGTCAGGTCGTCCATCGGCCGCTTGACGTCGATGTAGGCATACCGCGAGTTGCGGAAGACCCGGAACGCGTTGCCGACCCGGACGTCGATGCTGCCCGGCTGCACCATGGCGTCGTCGAACGGGTCGACCACGATCCGGCCCGCCGCCACCTCCTCGCGGATTGACCGGTCGGACAGCACCATCCGCAGGATTGTACCGAGTGCCGTCTGCTATTTTTGGCACACGGACGGAGACCGGCGAGCGGCAGGTCCCCGACAACGTTTCCGCACCATCGGGGGAGGGTGAGCCATGCCGAAGACGGTCGATCTGCGCACGGAGATTCCGGGTCCCAAGTCGCGCGCGATCCTGGAACGCAAGGAGCGGGTCGTGGCCGAGGCGAAGACGATCCTGGCGCCGTTCGTGATCGATCACGGCCACGGGTGCGTCATCACCGACGTCGACGGCAACACCTTCCTCGACTGGTCGGGCGGCATCGGCTGCCTGAACGTCGGCCATACGAACGAGGCCGTGTCGGCCGCGCTGCACCGCCAGATCGACCGCTTCCTGCACACCGACTTCACCGTCGTGCCGTATGCGGAGTACGTCGAGCTGGCCGAGCGGCTCGTCGCGGTCAGCCCGATCTCCGGCGCGAACAAGGCCGCGTTCTTCAACTCGGGCGCAGAGGCGGTCGAGAACGCGGTCAAGATCGCCCGCCACGCCACCGGCCGGCCGGCCGTGATCGCCTTCGAGGGCGCCTTCCACGGCCGCACGCTGATGGCGATGACGCTCACGTCCAAGCAGCACCCGTACAAGGCCGGCATGGGCCCGTTCGCCCCCGAGGTGTACCGGGCGCCGTTCCCGAACCCGTACCGCTGGGAGGGCGCCGACCCCGCCGGCGAGGCGCTCGCGGCGCTGCGGCGGATGCTGGTCACTCACGTCGCCGCCGAGGACGTGGCGGCGATCGTCTTCGAGCCGGTGCAGGGCGAGGGCGGGTTCGTGGTGCCGCCGGCCGACTGGGTGCGCGGTCTGCGCGAGATCTGCTCGGAGCACGGCATCGTGCTCGTCTGCGACGAGGTGCAGTCCGGCTACGGGCGCACCGGCAAGATGTTCGCGATCGAGCACTTCGGCGTCGAGCCCGACCTGATCACGATCGCGAAGTCGATGGCGGCCGGCGTGCCCATGTCGGGCGTGTTCGGGCGGGCGGAGATCATGGACGCCGCCCCCGACAGCTCGATCGGCGGCACGTTCGTCGGCTCCCCGCTGGGCTGCGTCGCCGGCATCGCGGTGCTCGACGAGATCGAGCACAAGGGCCTGCTCGCCCGCGGCACCGAGCTGGGCGAGCGGATCCGCTCCCGGTTCGAGGAGTGGGCGGGCCGGGTCGACACGATCGGCGAGGTGCGCGGCCTGGGGCCGATGCTCGCGATCGAGTTCGTCACCGACCGCGCTTCCAAGACGCCCGCCGCCGACATCGCCACCGCCGTGCACGAGCACGCCGTCCGCAACGGCCTGCTGCTGCTGAAGGCCGGCATCCACGGCAACTGCGTGCGCGTCCTCGTCTCGCTCGTCGCGACGGACGACCAGGTCTCCGAGGCTCTTGACATTTTCGAGGCCGCCGTGGAGCAGGCCACGGGGGCCCGGAACCTGGCAGCCGCAGCGGGATAGCGCCCCCGCGCGCCTTCCCGGATAATTGTAAAGATAAACAGCCCTGGTTTAGAAGTCGGGAAGGGTTCTGTTAACACGCGGGCGTTTCGAAAGACCCCGGAGTAGCGTCTCCCCCACTCGAGGCGCAAGGAGGGGTCCGTTGAAGTTTCGTGTGGCAGGCATGACGCTCGTATTGGTCATTTGCGCGATGGCGCTGCCCACCACCGCGGGGGCGTTCACGTCGGTCGCCGCGTTCCGGGCGAACCTGGAGAAGCGCATCAATCACTTCCGGGCCGAGTACGGGCGCAGGCCGATCCACCTGAACCTGAAGCTGCAGACGTCGGCCCAGGCGCACTCGAACGACATGGCGGTCCACCACGACTTCTCGCACTCGAGCTCCAGCGGCCGCAGCTGGATCTCGCGGATCCGCTACTGGGGTTACCGCGGCGGCTGGATCGGCGAGAACCTCGCCGTCGGCAACATCACCGCCAAGGCCGTGATGGGGATGTGGAAGGCCAGCCCGCCGCATCGCGCCAATCTGCTGAACGGGCATTTCAGCGCCTGTGGTGTCGGCGCCCACGCCGGGAAGTACGCCGGCCGCGCCGCGATCTACGTCACCACCGACTTCGGCGGCTGACACCCCTCCGGGGCGACCCGGACGTGTCCTGTGCAACCGCCCCCTCCGCGTGGCTCAAGCGCGGCTGCGCGCGGTCGATCAACGGGAGGACAATCGCAGTTCCCCCATAGCACAGGACACGAATGGCAGAGTTCCACGTCAAGCGGATCGAGCTCCCCAGCGGCAAGGTTGTGGAGCTGGTCTATCTCCAGACCGGATGGGAGCAGCAGCTGGCTGCGCCGGCCGGCGAGGACGACACCGCGCGGATCCGCGTCCGCCGGATCGAGCTCTGCCCCGAGTGTGGGTCGGATCGGGTGCATCCGCTCGACTGGCGCGAGGTGGAGGACATGCGCTGGGAGCTCGACGTGCGCTGCCCCGACTGCCGCTGGACGGCGTCGGGCGTGTACGACCAGCCCGAGGTCGAGCGCTACGACGACGTGCTGCTCGCCGCGGCGGGCGACCTGACCGAGGAGCTCGAGCGGGTCACGCGCGCGAACATGACCGAGCATCTGGAGCGGTTCCGCGCCGCCCTCGACGCCGACGCGATCACGCCGTTCGACTTCTGACCCGGGGCCAGGCCCCACGCCGAATGTTCAGTGGCGGAGGCGGGTCTGCTCGCGGTGGCGCTCGAGCGCGAGCTCGATCAGCCGGTCGAGCAGCTGCGGGTAGGTGACCCCGCTCGCCTCGAAGAGCTTGGCGTAGACGCTCGTCTCGGTGAATCCGGGGATGGTGTTGATCTCGTTCACGACCACCTCGCCGGCGTCCGTGACGAACATGTCGATCCGGGCCATGCCCTCGCAGCCGCAGGCGCGGAAGGCGTCCAGTGCGACCCGCTGCACCTCCTCGGTCAGCTCCGGGTCGATGTCGGCCGGCGCCTCCAGGTCCATGCCGCCGGGCTCGTACTTGGCCGCGTAGTCGTACCAGTCGGCGTTCACGTGCAGGCGGCCGGGGACGCTCGCGGTCGGGTCGTGGGTGCCGAGCACGCCGCACTCGATCTCCATGCCGTGCACCATCGCCTCCACGAGCACCTTCGAGTCGTGCTGGAAGGCCAGCTCGAGGGCGGGCGCGAGCCCGTCGATGTCGGTCACCTTGCTGATGCCGACGCTCGACCCGAGCCGGGCCGGCTTGACGAAGCACGGCAGCGTGATCTCGGCGGCGCCGAGCATCGCCTCCACGTCCATGTCGAGCACGGTGGGCGCCTCGAGCGTGATGCTGCGGGCGGTGGCGATCCCGTTCGCCCCCAGCACGACCTTCACCATCGCCTTGTCCATCGTCAGCGCCGAGGCCAGCACGCCGGAGCCGACGTAGGGCACGCCGAGCATCTCGAGCATGCCCTGCAGCGTCCCGTCCTCGCCGTAGGGGCCGTGCAGCATCGGGATGACGACGTCGATCTGGCCGACCGCGCGGGCCTGGCTGAGCGTGCCGCCGGCGCGGGGGATCACGCTGCGCGACTCCGAGCCCGGGTCGAGCGCCAGCCGCTCGCCCTCGGCCGCCGGCGCCTCGAGCTGCCACGAGCCGTCGCGCTCGATGGTGACGCCGACGACGTCGTAGCGGTCGGGGTCGAGCGCCGCCGCGACCGACAGCCCCGAGGCGAGCGAGATCTCGTGCTCGGAGCTGCGTCCCCCCGAGAGGACGGCCACCCGCACGCGGACGACCTCGGTCACGTCGACCCCGGCGGACCGCCGCAGCTGGGATCGTTCGGGCGGTACTTCTGGACGACGATCGTCACGATCGACCCGCGCGCCGCCTGGCTGTTGCCGGCCGGATCCTGCGCCGTCACGAGGTTGTTCCTGTTCGGGTCGGTGCACTCCGGCTGCTGGGTGACCGACACCTTGAACCCGGCCTGGCGGAGCGCGCTCTTGGCGTCGACCACGTCCGAGTTCACCACGTTCGGCACCAGGGTCTGGCCGGGTCCGCTGGAGATCAGCACCGTCACCGGCGAGTCCTGCGCGATCTCCGTCCCCGGCCCCGGGTTCGTCGTGATCGCCTGACCCTTCGGCACCTTGGCGCTCGACGTCTGCTGACACGTCGGCTTGAAGGTGTCGGTGCGCAGCTTCTTCGACGCCGCCTGGCAGGTGAGGCCGTGCACGTCGGGCACCTTCACCGACCCGCTCGCCACTTTGAGCGTGACCGTGGTCCCGGGCTTCTGGGACGTGCCCTCCTTGGGCGTGCTGCCGACGACGGTGTTGCGTGGCGCCTTGGGCGAGTCGACGAAGTCGGAGTTCGGGTCGACCTTGAAGCCGTTCTGCGCGAGCAGGTTGGTGGCGTCGAGGAGGCTCAGCCCCTTCACCTTGGGCACCGTGACCGCGCTCGGCCCGATGCCGACCTTGAGCGTGACCGTCGACCCGCTGGACACGCTCGACCCGACCGACGGGTCGGTGGCGAACACGTGGTCGATCTGCTTCACCGTCGAGCGCGCGTTCACGCACTTGCCGGAGAGCCCGTCCGCCTTCAGCGTCGCCTGGGCCTGCTTGCAGGTCTGCCCGATGACGGATTGCGGCACCGTCTTGTCGTTGCCGGCGAGCATCTTGTAGACGACGAATCCCGCGACGCCCGCGAGCACGAGGAAGAGCAGCACGATCAGCCACGGCAGCGCGCTTCGCCGAGGCGCAGGCCGGTCCGGCGGCTGGATCGGGGGCGCGTCGAACACTCGCGTCGCCCCCTCGGACGGCGGCCGCCCGATCACCCGGGTCGCGTCGCCGGCCGCGATCACCCGGGTCGCCTGCTGGGTGTCGCTCGAGGCGGCCTGGCCACGGCCGACGCGGGTGAGCTCGTCGGCCATCTCCCTGGCCGAGCCGAACCGCAGCGCCGGATCCTTGGCCAGCGCCCGCATGACGACCTGCTCCATCGCCGGCGACACGAGCCGGTTTCGCGCATGCAGCGGCGGCGGGGGGTCCGACACCTGCTTCATGGCGATGTCCACGGCCGAGTCGCCGGTGAAGGGCAGCTCGCTCGAGAGCATCTCGTAGAGCACGATCCCCATCGAGTAGATGTCCGACTGCGGTCCGACCTGGAGCCCGCGCGCCTGCTCCGGCGACAGGTATTGGGCCGTGCCGACGATCGACCCGACCTCCGTCATCTGCTGGCTGTTCTGGGCGCGGGCGATGCCGAAGTCGGTGACCTTCAGCCGCCCCTCCTCGGTGAGCACCATGTTGTGCGGCTTGATGTCGCGGTGGATCACGCCCTGGCGATGCGCCGCCTCGAGCGCGTGCAGCGCCTGCACGGCGTAGTTGATCGCCTCGGGCTCGGGCAGCGGCGCCCTGCGCACGATCTCCTCCTTGAGCGTCGGCCCGTCCAGGTACTCCATCGCGATGTAGGACGTGCCCATCGCCTCGCCCCGGTCGTAGACGGTGACGATGTTGGGGTGGCGCAGGCCGGCGGCGGCCGCCGCCTCGCGCCGGAAGCGCTCGATGAACGCCGCGTCGCGGGCGTAGCGGTCGGACAGGATCTTGATGGCCACGTGGCGGCCGAGCGACTGGTCGGTGGCGAGGTACACGTCGGCCATCCCGCCCGAGCCGATCTGGCGCTCGATCAGGTAGCGGCCGTCGAAGAGCTGTCCGATGAGGGAGAACGCGTTCACGAGTCCGCTACTTTGCCACGCCCGACGCGAGGTACGCCTCGATCACCTTGGCGGCGATGGGCGCGGAGATCTGCCCGCCGAAGTCCGGCGTGTGCTCCACGACGACCGCCACGGCGATCTTCGGGTGCTGGACGGGGGCGAAGGCGATGAACCACGCGGTGTTGATTCCCGTCGTGCCCGTCTCGGCCGTCCCGGTCTTGCCGGCGACCGAGAGGCCGCTCGGGAGCCTGGCCGCCGTCCCGGTGCCCTCGTCGACCACCTTCTGCATGTCGCCGGCCAGCTGGGCGGCGTTGGCGGACGACATCACGCGGTCGATCTGCTGCGGCGAATGGGTGTAGACGCTGCTCCCGCCCGGGGTGAGCACCTTGTCCACCAGCGACGGCGCCATGCGCACGCCGCCGTTGCCGACGGTGGCCGCCACCTCGGCCATCTGCAGCGGCGTGATCCCCAGCCGCTCCTGGCCAATGGCCACCCGGCCGACGTCGATTGGCGCGAGCGTGCCGAGCAGCTTCCCGTTCTGGTAGAGGCCGCTCGGGTTCATCTCGTCGGTGGGGTAGCTGAGCGGCGGCAGGTCGAAGAACCCGAACTTCTGCATCGTCGCCTCGAGCCGCGCCTGGCCGAGCTTCTGGCCGAGCTGTGCGAAGTAGGTGTTCACCGAGAACGTGAGCGCCGTCTGCAGGTCGATCGTGCCGTAGCTCTCCGTGCCGGCGTTGCAGAGCGGGTGCCCCTCGTCGGTGATGCAGTGGCCCTGCGCGTCGATGTTCAGCTGCTCGGGCGTGAAGCCCGCGTTCAGGGCGCCCGTCGCCGTCACGATCTTGAACGTGGAGCCCGGCGCGTACAGCCCCTGGGTGGTGCGGTTGAGCAGCGGCGCGCCGCCCTTCTGCGAGAGGTGCGAGAAGTTCTGGTCGACCTTGGTGGGGTTGAACGAGGGCGACGAGTACATGGCCACGATCCGGCCCGTGCGCGGCTCGAGCGCCACCACGGCGCCGGTCAGGCCCTTGAGGCCGTCCGCAGCCGCGCGCTGCGCGGGCACGTTCAGGCTGGTGATGACGTTGTCGCCCGTGACCGTCTCGCCCCGCAGAGTCGAGCCGAGGTTCGAGATCAGGTTGGCGAGGTTCGAGTTCGACGCCGTCAGGTAGTCGTTCTCGGCCAGCTCGAGCGCCGTGCGGCCGTCGCCGACGGTGTTGTACCCGACCGCATGCGCGAACAGCGGTCCGAACGGGTAGCGGCGGGTGTAGAGCGTCAACCCGTCCTTGTGCACGGGATGGTTGCGGGCGAGCACCGTCTTGCCGTTCGACGCCAGGATCAGCCCGCGCTTGATCTGCAGCTGCTTGTAGACGAGCCGGGCGTTGTCGCGCCGGTCGGCCAGCGACGACGCCGCCCAGATCTGCCAGTACGCGGTGATCGTGATCAGGAGCGCGATCCCGACGGCGGCAAGGCGGAACAGCGAGGCGATCTGGCGGTTCACGTCGTCCTCCGCTGGCCGGCGCGGTCGGAGACCATCAGCAGCAGCGCCAGCATGAGGAAGTTCGACACGATCGACGAGCCGCCGTAGCTCACGAACGGCAGCGTCACGCCCGTCAGCGGGATCAGGCGGGTGATGCCGCCCACGATCAGGAACGCCTGCAGCGTGAACGAGAAGGTCAGCCCGCAGGCGAGGAGCTTCGAGAAGCTGTCGTCGGCGAGCGTCGCGATCTTGAACCCGCGGTAGGCGAAGAGCAGGTAGATCAGCAGCAGGCCGGCCGCGCCCGCGAGGCCGGTCTCGTCCGACCAGGCGGCGTAGATGCCGTCGGTCTGGACTGCCGGGATGATGGTCTGGCCGTGCCCGATCACCTGCAGGCTGCGTCCGAGGCCGGTGCCGAACACGCCGCCGTCGGCGATGGCCTCGACGGACTGCACCACCTGGTAGCCCGTCGTGTGCGCGTGCGACCACGGGTCGATCCAGATGGAGAACCGCTCGCGCACGTGGGGGACGGCCTTGTAGACCGCGAACGACCCCGCCACGAAGATGACCAGCCCGAGCACCGTGTAGAGGTGGCGGCCGGTGGCGACGTAGATCATCGCCAGGAAGATGCCGAAGAGCAGCAGCGCCGACCCGAGGTCGTTCATGATGGCGAGCACCCCGAGCGCGACGCCCGCCATCAGGGCGAGCGGCCCCAGGTGCTTGGCGTCCGGCAGGCCGACGCCCAGGACACGGCGGCGGGCGAACGTGAGCACCTCGCGGTTCTCGCGCAGGTACCCCGCGAGCGCGATGACGAGCAGGAGCTTCACGAACTCGCCCGGCTGCACCTGGACGCCGCCGACCCGGATCCACAGGCGGGCGCCGTTCACCGTCGTGCCGGCCGCCATGGTGAGCAGCAGGAGGCCGACGGCGGCCGTCGCCAGCGAATACTTGTAGGACTCGAGCCGGCGATGGTCGCGCACGAGGAAGATCAGCGCCAGGAAGCCGATCAGGCCGACGACGATCCAGACCGACTGGTCGCGGGCGAGCGTCGGCTCCAGCCGGTAGATCTCGGTCAGGCCCAGGGCGCACAGGAGCGCCGCCAGCGGCAGCAGCCACGGGTCGGCGTTCGGCAGGCCCGCCCGCACGCCCAGATGCGCCACCGCGAAGAGCGCCAGGAAGAACCCGGCGTAGACGAGCGAGGTGCTCGAGATCTGGTTCTCGCGGGCGGTGTAGACCGAGGCGAAGCCGACCGCGGTCAGGACGCCCACCATCACCAGGTTCAGGAGTTCCCGCAGGCGGGCGGATCTCAAGGGCTCGCGACCTCGTAGGGATGCAGGGTCTTCACCGCACCGGACTCGCTGCGCAGGGTGTGGTCGAAGAGCGTCTTGCGCTGGCGCGGCGTGAGCGTGGCGTAGCTGATGGTCGACTCGTAGACGACGTGGTAGAGGTGGACGCCGAACGGGAGGTCGAACGGCACGCCCTGGTAGACGGCCACCCGGCCGGTCCCGGGATCGGCGCCGATGAAGTGGCTCTCGCGCAGGCCGACGAGCGCTCCGGCCGCGAGCGCCACGGCGAGCCCCGCGACGCCGACCGCGGCGACCGCGGTGCGCATGCGCAGGCCGTGGCCGTCGTCGCCGGCGTCGATCGAGCGCGGCAGGATGTGGCCGGCCTCGTCCTCCGCGTCGTCCGGCCGCTCGGACACCTCGCCGACGCGGAAGACGACCGCCGTGACGTTGTCCTCGCCGCCGCCGGCGAGCGCCGCCCGCACGAGGTTGCGCGCGATGGCGGCCGCCGGCGCCTGCGCGGCCAGGAGCGTCGCGATCGTCGCCTCGGGCACCATGGTGGTCAGGCCGTCGCTGCACAGCAGGACGACGTCGCCGTCGTGCGCCCGCACCGTGAACGTGTCGATCTCGACGTCGTCGCCGGTGCCCAGCGCGCGCGTGATCACGCTGCGCTGCGGGTGGTGCTCGGCGTCGCTCTCGGACAGCTCGCCCCTGCGCACCAGCTCGCCGACCAGCGAGTGGTCGTCGGACAGGCGCTGCAGCGCTCCCTCGCGCAGGAGGTAGGCGCGGCTGTCGCCGACGTGCGCGAACGTGATCGTGCCGTCGTCCATCAGCGCCGCGGTGACCGTGGTGCCCATGCCCGCGGCCTCGGGATCGGAGCGCGACCGCTCCAGGATGCGCGCGTTGGCCGCGCGGATGGTCTGACGCAGGGCCTCCGCGGGCGGCGTGCGCAGGTCGACCTCGGCGAACGCCTCGGCGGCCATCCCCGAGGCGATCTCGCCCGCCTTCGCGCCCCCCATCCCGTCGGCCACCATGAAGAGCGGCGAGCGCATCAGGTAGGCGTCCTCGTTCGAGCGGCGCACGTTCCCCGTCTGCGTCGCGCCGGCCTCCTCGACGATGCCGAGCGTCACGCGTCCGTCCGGTAGGCGAGCTGGGTCTGGCCGATCGTGACCACGTCTCCCGCCTGGAGGGGCTGGATCCCGGTGAGGCGGTCGCCGTTCACGAACGTCCCGTTGGTGGAGTGCAGGTCCTCGACCACGTCGGCCTCCTGCGCCCGCGCGAAGCGGGCATGCCGCCCCGAAGCGTATCCATCCGCTCCCAGCGGGATGTCGAGGCCGGCGTCGCGGCCGGCCACCACGTCGTGTGCGATGGCGATGCTGGTGCCCACCTCGAGCTCGGGGCTCTGCACCACCACCAGCCTTCCGTGGCCGCGCTCCGGCGCCGGCCGCGCCTTCACCGGCCGCAGCACCATGCTCTCCTGGCCGACCGCCATGTCCCGTGACGCGACCCGGATCACGCGCCAGATGAACAGGTAGAGCAGGACGACGAACCCGACCTGGAGGAGAAGCAGGAGCTGCTTAACCAAGGCGACGCTCGAACGTGAGCCTGGTGGTGCCCACGCCGATCACGTCTCCGTTCATGAGCGACGTCTCGCCCACCCGCTGGCCGTTCACCTCGGTGCCGTTGGTCGATCCGAGGTCGACGAGCGAGTACCCCTCGCCGAGCCGGCGGACCTCGGCGTGGCGACGGGACACGTTGGGGTCGTCGAGCACGATGTCGCAGCCGCTCGAACGTCCGATCACCGTCGCCGCCCGCTCGAGCGTCAGGTCGCGGCCGTCCCACATGAGGACGGCGTGCTCGGGCGTCTGGGCCGGCTCCGGCTCCGGCTCGGGTTCCGGCTCCGGCTCGGGTTCCGGCGCGTAGACCATCGTCGACCCGGCGGGGAGGTCGCCGGGAGCGGGCGGCACCAGCGGCGGGCCCGGGACGGGCGGCGCCGGCACCGGCGGCAGGTCGGGGAGCGGCATCGGCGGCACCTCCGGCGCCGCCACGGTCGGCGACGGGGCCGGGGGGCGGGCGTCGCCCGCGGTCTCGTCGCCGCCGACGGCGATGCCGAACATGCCGACGGTCAGGTCGGGCTCCGACTCGAGCGTCACGACCGGACGCGTCGCCGTGCTGTAGCCCTCGCGGCGGGCGTGCTCGATCAGGTACTCCGCCAGCTCGTTGCACATCTGGCTCTCGTACGCGGCGAACTGCTCGCGATCGGTCGGGTTCAGGTAGACCGTGTAGAGGTTCGGGACGTAGACCCGGTGGATCGAGATCGTGCGATGGTCGTCCATCTCCTTGGCCAGCTTGCGGGCCAGCTCGACGGGCTGCACGGACGAGCGGAACGTGCGTCCGAAGAGGCCTTCCACGAGGCCCCCGATCCTTCGTTCGATGTCGCGAAACACGCTCACGGTTGAGGGGACCCGAGACGGGAGTGCCTGGAGGTCAGCGGGCGCCGGCGCCTCCAGGCCGGGCGACCGCCCAGGCGGCCGGGATTATAGCCGTGAGGCCCGCCGCGACCTGCGCACCGAGCCCGACCGGATGGTGGAGCGCGACGGTGGGAACGCCGACCGCGGCGAGGGCGAATCCGATCCCCCACAACGCCAGCGCCTCCGTGCGCCGCCGCGCCGCGCGGGCGGCGGCGAGCAGCACCGCGAAGACGGGCAGCACGGCCATGGTCGTCACCAGCGCGGGGTCGTGCACGAGCACGCGGAGGTACGCCAGCGGGCTCCCGGCGCCCGGGAGGGTATGCACGAACCGCCCCTGCGCCCAGCCGCCGGCGACGGCGGCGACGATCGCGCCGGCGGCGCCCTCGACCGCCCGCCGGCCGCGTGTCGGCGCGCCCGCGGCGACGAAGACGAACGCCGCGCCGAAGCCGATCAGGGCCAGCGGGCCGGCCCACAGGGGCGCCAGCAGCCGCTCGCGGCCGCCGACGCTGCCCCGGGCCGCCCAGATCCAGGCTGCGCCGAGTGCGATCCAGACGAGCCCGGCGGCCTCGGCGAAGTTCCAGAACGCCGGGACGGCGAGGACGCCGCCCGCGAGCGCGGCCGCCCTCGGGCGCCGCCAGGCGGACAGGCCGAGCGCGGCCGCCAGCGGCAGCGTCCACGTGGGCGGGTACATCGGGAAGACGGTGAGCAGCCACGCCATCGTCCAGCCGACGGCGAGCGCCGGCCCTGCCCGGTGCGGGATCTCGCGTAGCGACACGCGGTCGCGCAGCCGGCCCTCGCGGGAGGGCGCCGCGACCGGCGCGAAGCCCGGTGCTGCCGCCACGGCCGGCTCCGCGACCGCTGCCAGCAGCAGGTCGCGGAAGCCGGCAGCGGACGGTCGGCGGCCCGGGTCGGAATGCATGGCGTGCGCAAGCGCGCGGGAGAGCTCGCGCGGGAGGTCCGGCCGCACCCGGTGGAGCGCCGGCGCCCGCCGGCCCAGGTTCTCGAGCAGCTCGGAGAGGCTGCGGGCACGGTAGGGGTTCGTGCCGGTCAGGGTGGCGTACAGGGTCAGGCCGGCCGACCACACGTCGGCGGCGCCGGTCGCCCGCTCGCCCTGCGCCTGCTCCGGAGCCATGTAGGAGAGCGTGCCGAGCAGGCGCTCCTCGACCGTCGGCTCGCGGGCGTCCTCGTCGCGGGCGATGCCGAAGTCGGTCAGGTGCACGGTGCCGTCGACCGACACGAGGATGTTGGCCGGCTTCACGTCGCGGTGGACCACCCCGCGGGCATGGGCGTGGGCGAGCGCGTCGCAGACGGCGGCGATCGCGCGCACCGCCTGGTCGTCGGTCAGGCCGCTGCGGTCGAACCGTTCGCCGACGATGAGCTCGGAGATCAGGTAGGCGTGCTCGTCGTCGTGGGCCACGCCGACCACCTCGTGGATGTTGGGGTGGTCGAGCTTCTGGGCGGTGCGCGCCTCGCGGTCGGCGCGCGGCGCCAGCCCCTCGCCGCGGCTGAAGACCTTGACGGCGACCTCCGCGCCGGAGTCGTGGTCGTGCCCCGTGTAGACGGAGCCGAAGCCGCCGCGGCCGAGCACCTCGGCCAGCCGGTAGCGGCCCGCCACGACGCGCCCTTCGAGGGCGGCGGGAACGGTCTCGGAAGCGGGCTCGGCCACGTCGCAGACATTGGCCGGGCGGGCGAGGATTCCTGCAAATCCGCATCCGCACCGGGTGGTAGGGTCCGTTCGTGCCTCCTGATGACTTCTTCGACGAGGACTGGGAGGAGCCGAGCAGAACCCAGGACACCGCGATCACCCGTCCGGCGGGAGAGCCGGCCGATCGCGGTCGGGGTGCCGAGGTGCCGCCGGAGCCTCCGCGTGAGCGGACGCCGAGGCCGCCGCAGCGGCCGCCGCGGGGAGGGCAGCGGCGCGGGCCGCAGATGCCGCGGATGCCGAAGCTCCCCAAGCTGTCGGGTCTCTCCGGGGGCGCGGCATCGCTGCCGCCGCTCGAGTACCGGCGGCTGGCCGGACTCGGGGCGGGGATCCTCGCGGTCATCGTGGTGCTCGTGCTGCTCGCGCGGGGCTGTTCGGGGACGTCGGCGAAGAGTGCCAACGAGGCCTACGTCCAGCAGCTGACGACGAAGGTGCTGAAGCCGTCCGACGACGTCGCCCAGCGGTTCGCGAAGACCGTCGACCTCCAGCGGGCGTCGCTCGGGCTGGTGCAGAAGCGCATCGACGCCCAGCTCTCCCAGATGCGTTCCGTGCGCGCCGCCGCCGTCGCGCTCAAGCCGACCAAGCAGCTCCTGCCCTACCAGCCGGCGCTGCTCGAGGCGCTGCAGTTCCGGATCACCGGGCTGCAGTGCCTCTCCGAGGGGCTGAAGACGGCGTGGGCGATCAAGCGTGCCCAGGCCGCCGGCTCGCAGCTGTCGTCGTGCACCGGCAGGCTGCTCGCGTCCGACTACGTCTACTCCGACTCCTTCGCGAGCGGCGCGAACGCGGCCCTGAAGCAGGTCGGGGCGACGGGCGTGCCGACGTCGCAGTTCCTGAAGCAGGTCGACCTCGTCACGCCGTCCGGCATGGGCGCGGCGCTCAAGCGGCTGCACCCCGGCGCCGTCAAGGGGCTGCACGGCACCCAGCTCGTGTCCGTCGTCGTATCGCCGGGCGGCAAGACGCTCCAGGCGGGGCCGGCCAACGACGTCGTCGGCAACCAGAGCCTCGTCTTCGTCGCGTCGGTGAAGAACGGCGGCAACTTCCAGGAGGTCGGCGTGCCGGTGAAGCTGACGCTGCAGCGGATCGGCTCCAGCAAGCCGCCGATCACGAAGACCGTGACGATCCAGAGCATCGCCAAGGGCGCGACGGCGCAGGTGCGGTTCAGCGGCCTCTTCGCGAGCTCGCAGAACGCGCCCGCCTACTCGGTGCCGTACAAGCTCACCGTGCGCTCCCAGAAGGTTCCCGGCGAGCACACGCTGAGCAACAACGTCTTGAGCTTCACCGTCCTGTTCAAGATCCAGTGACCACCGCCGCGGAGGCACGCGACATCGCCATCGGCGCAGCGGCCGCAGCCGGCGTGCTGCTGCTCGCCGTCGTCTATCTGGCCGTGACCCTGCGCCGCGTCCGCCGTGCGCAGCGCCTCGTGGTGGGCGCCGACTCGCACGACCTGGTCGAGTACGCGGTCTCGCTGCTCGCCCGCGTGGAGCAGGTCGAGGGCCGCGCCGAGGCGGTCGAAGCGGCGACGGCCGCGGTGGGCCGGCGGGTCGACCGCTGCCTGGAGCGGCGGGCGATGCTGCGGTACGATGCCATCGAGGGTGCGGGCGGCAGGCAGTCGGTCACCATCGCCCTGATGGATGCCTCCCGGTCGGGCCTGATTCTGTCGGCGATCCAGGGGCGTGACTATGCCCGCATCTACGTCAAGGAGGTCCGGGACGGGCTCAGCGACGTCGAGCTGTCCCCCGAGGAGATGCGCGCGCTGGAGCAGGCCACCGGCTCCTGAGGCGCGGCGGTGAGCGACGTCTCCATCCGCGAGGTGGGCGCGGCGGACGCGTCCGCGCTGCGGCGCCTGGTCGCCGAGACGATCGGCGAAGCCGACGAGGCCGGCCTCGACCCGGTCGGGCCGGGGCCGAGCGGCGACATCGTCTTCGTCGCCGAGCTGGCGGGGCATCCCGCCGGCTACGCCGCGGTCCGCGTCGACGGTCAGGTGCTCGTCGTCGACCGGGTGGTGGTCGCACCCGCCGACCGCGGCCGCAGCGTCGGCAACCGGCTGCTCGACTGGCTCGAGGGGTACGGCATCGCCCGCGGCCTGCAGCGGGTGCGCATCGCCCTCGAGCCGGGCAATCGCGCGGCGCAGGAGTTCTACGGCCGGCGCGGGTATGCCGCATGCGACGACGCCGTCGAGCGCGACCTGCCCGCCCCGGTCGACGAGGAATAGTTCTCCACTTGTTCACCACCCGGGCGTGATCGGGTAGCGTCCGCGCATGGCCAAGATCCGCCTCATCCCGCAGACGCGAGGGTTCTACACGCTGTTCGACCGCGCCGCCCAGAACCTCGTCGTCACCGCGCAGCTCCTGCTCGACCTGCTCGAGAGCTATCCCGACCGCCGCGACCTCGTCGACCGCATCAAGGATCACGAGCACGACGGCGACAGCGTCACGCACGAGATCGTCCAGCTCGTCAACAAGACGTTCGTCACGCCGATCGACGGTGAGGACATCTACGACCTTGCGACGGCCCTCGACGACGTGTGCGACTTCATGGACCAGGTGGCGGACGAGCTGCATCTCTACGGCGTCGACGAGGTGCCGCCCGAGGCGGTCGAGCAGGCGTCGGTCATCCTCAAGGCCGTCACGAAGCTCGCGGAGGCGATCGCGAGGCTCGAGGGCCTGAAGGACGTGAGCCAGCTGCTGGTCGACATCCACACGCTCGAGGACGAGGGCGACCGCATCGTCCGCGACGCCACCGCCCGGCTCTTCCGCGACGGCCACGACCCGCTCGTGGTGATCCGCTGGAAGGACATCCACGAGCATCTTGAGCAGGCCGTCGACAGCTGCGAGCGGTCGGCCCACGTGCTCGAGAGCATCTATCTCAAGAACCGTTGAGCGATACCGCACTCGTGATCGTGGTGGCGATCGCGCTGGCCTTCGACTTCACGAACGGCTTCCACGACACCGCCAACGCCGTCGCGACCTCGGTCTCGACGCGCGCGCTCAGCCCGCGCATGGCCGTGCTCATCGCGGCGATCATGAACTTCGTCGGGGCGTTCAGCTCGACGAAGGTCGCAAAGACGGTCGGCGGCGGGCTGATCAGCACCCAGGCCGGGTTCGTCACCGCCCACGTGCTGTTGGCCGCCCTGATCGGGGCGATCGTGTGGAACCTGCTCACGTGGCGGCTGGGCCTGCCCTCGTCGTCCACGCACGCGCTGATCGGCGGGCTGCTGGGCGCGGCGCTGGCCCGGGGAGGGTCGCACCCGGTGGCCTGGTCGAACCTGTGGCACAAGACGATCTTCCCCGGGCTGGTGAGCCCCGTGATCGGCTTCATCATCGCCGCCCTCCTGATGGTCGCGATCCTGTGGGCGTTCCGGCGCGTGCGGCCCGCGCCGCTGAACCGCGGGTTTCGCATCACCCAGATCGCGTCGGGGAGCTTCCTTGCCTTCGCCCACGGCACGAACGACGCCCAGAAGACGATGGGCGTGATCGCGCTCGCCCTGTACGCGGCCGGCCATTCGAGCTCGCCGGGGAACATCCCGGACTGGGTGATCGCCTCTGCGGCCGCCTCGATGGCGCTGGGGACGTACATCGGCGGCTGGCGGATCATGCGCACGATGGGCACCCGCATCTTCAAGCTCCGGCCGCCGCAGGGCTTCGCCGCCCAGACGACGGCGAGCGCGGTGCTGTACACGGTTGCGACCCGCTACGGGTTCCCGGTGTCGACGACGCACGTGATCTCCGGGTCGGTGATGGGTGCCGGAGCGACCACGCGCATGTCCGCGGTGCGCTGGGGCGTGGCGGCGGACATCGTCGGCGCGTGGGTGCTCACGATCCCCGCGTCGGCCCTGGTCGCGGCCGCACTGTACGTCGTGGCGAGCGCCATTTTCTGATCACGCCGGATCTCCAGAAAGTGGCAGGAGTGAATACCGCGATGCGGGGATGGTGCCGGACCGCACGCGCCGACTAGTGTCTGTCACTCATGGGCGATGTGGGCACCTCCTTGACGGTCGCGTTGGCCGCTGCGCGCCATCGCGCGACCGGGTACGAGCCGGACGACCCCGGCGACGAGGCGTCAGTCCCCTGCCGGGTGCTCGGCGAGCTGCTCGGGCTCGACGCCGCCTGGATCATCGCCGGCTCCGGGGTGCCCGTGCATGTGACCGGGCGGTGGGCGCGCGAGGGCGTACGGCCGCACCGGCTGGGGATGGCCCGGCTGGCGTCGATCCTGTCCGAGTGCCCGGACGGCTGCACGGGCCGGCGCGACGGGCGCTACGCCGTCGTGGTCGCGCCGCTCGTCTCGGCCGGCGAGCGGCTGGGGACGCTGGTCGGATCGGTGCGCTCGGCGCGCGACTTCGGCGACGCGGAGCTGGACGCGGCCCGGCTCGTGGCCGCGGGCGCCGCCGCCACGATGGCGCCGCCGCCTCCGCCGCCGCCTCCGCCGCGCCCGAACGGCGCCGCGATGCGGCCGCTCGAGCACCTGGCGATGCTGTACTCGCTCTCCCTGCGGCTGTCCCGCGCGCGCAGCGAGCGGGAGGTGGGGCGGGCGGTGGTCGCGGAGCTCACGAACCTGATCGACCACCACGCGTGCCGCTTCTACCTGCTGAGCGAGGACGCGACCCAGGTCGTGCCCGTCGCCTACGACGGCACCATCGCGGAGTACGAGGACGACCGCACGGCCGATCTCGTCTGCGGCGTGGGAGAGGGCGTGGCCGGACGCGCGGTCGTCGACGTGCGCGCCCGCAGGATCCCCGACGCGTCGCTCGACGAGCATGCTGTGGATGTGCCCGGCAGCGACCCCATCGACGAGTCGATGATGGTCGCGCCGATGCTCTCGGGCGGCGAGCCGATCGGCGCGATCGTGCTCTCGAAGCTCGGGATCGACGAGTTCGACGACACCGACCTGCACGTCCTCGAGGTGGTGGCGGCAAAGGCGTCGACCGCGTGCGAGAACGTGCGCCTCTACGCGAGCATGCGCGAGGCCGCGGAGGTGTCCGAGGCGCTGCTGGAGCTGGGTGCCGCCCTGGCGCTTCAGGGCAGCGTCGAGGCCGTCGCCGAGATGCTCGCCCGCGCCGTCGACCGGCTGGTCGAGTCGGCGGCGATCTCGGTCTGGCTGCGGGACGGCGAGGAGCTCTACCTGGCGGCGCACGTCGGGTACACGCCGCTCGAGGCCGATCGTCTGGCGGCGGCGGCCGTGCACGTGTCCGACGCGCCCTTCGGCGCCAACCTGGAGTCCCGCATCCTGACCGTGTGCCCCCCGCGGCGCGCCGGTGCGGTCGCGGCGCAGCTCGAGGCCGTCACGGCGGGAACCACGTTCACCGTCGTCCCGGTGGGCGAGCGGGCGGCCAACCGGGCCGCGATCGTCGTCCAGCGCGGCGGCCGCCGCGGAGCCCCCGACCGCCGCGACGAGCGCATGCTGCTCGGGATCGCCGATCAGGCGCTCCTGGCCATGACCAACCGGGCGCTCTACGCCGAGCTGGAGGATTCGTTCCTCGCCACGGTCGCAGCGCTGGGGACGGCGTTGGGAACGAAGGACGAGTACACGAGCGACCACGCCCAGGCGCTGGTGGGGCTGACGACGGCCGTCTCTCGCAGGCTGGGCCTGGCCAGCACCGATCTGCGCGACATCACGGTCGCGGCGGCACTCCACGACGTGGGCAAGATCGGCGTCCCGGCGGCCATCCTCAAGAAGCCCGGCCCCCTCACCGTCGAGGAGTGGGCCGTCATGCGCCGCCATCCCGAGCTCGGCGCCAGGATCATGGAGCAGGTGCCGGCGCTCGACGGCGCCCGCCGGCTCGTCGTTGCCTGCCACGAGCACTGGGACGGGAGCGGCTATCCGCTCGGGCTGCGCGGCGGCGAGATCCCCGTCGGCGCTCGCATCATCCTGGCCTGCGACGCGTTCGACGCGATGACGTCCGACCGCGTCTACCGCGCGGCGATGCCGGTCGTCGAGGCGCTCGCCGAGCTGCGCCGCTGCGCCGGGTCGCACTTCGATCCGGACGTCACGGCGGCCCTGATCGAGACGGTCTCCGAGTCCGCCTGAGCCCCCGCGCCCGGCGGTAACATGGCGCGGCATGGAGCTGCGCGCTGTCCGAGCCGACGGTGAGGCGGCGAGGCTGCTGCTCGCCGCCTATCTGGTCGAGATCGAGCGACGGCTGGGTCGGCCCCTCGAGCCGGCCGAGTACCCCGGCGCCGCCGAGGCGGAGCTGGCGCCGCCCGCCGGCCGGCTGCTGGTCGCCTTCGACGAGGGTGAGGCGGTCGCCTGCGGGGCCGTACGCGTGATCGCCCCGGGCGTCGCCGAGGTGAAGCGGATGTACGTGGCGCCGCGGGCGCGCGGTCGCGGCGTCGGGCGCATGCTGCTCGCGGCGCTCGAGCGAGCGGCCGCCGATCTCGGCTGCGGGACGCTGCGCCTCGACACGATGGCGGCGATGACCGAGGCGGCGGCGCTCTATCGCGGCGCCGGCTACGAGCCCATCGCGGACTACAACGGCAACCCGCTGGCCGGCGTGTGGATGGAGCGGCGGCTGGAGCCGTTCACTAACTAGTTTCGATGAACTAGTTCCTAAGCACTATGATGCGGCCGTGGACGCCTCGGCCCCCTCGGCGCCGCTCGACGTCGCCGTCCTCGCGCTGCTCGAGGCCGGGCCGCTGCATCCGTACGGCCTGCAGCAGCTCATCCGGCGGTGGGGCAAGGACGCGGTCCTGAACGTCGCCCAGCGCGGTGGCCTGTACAAGGCCGTGCGCCGCCTGGATGCGGCCGGTCTGGTCGAGGTCCGGCAGACCGAGCGCGGCGGCCGGTTCCCGGAGCGCACCGTCTACGCGCTGACCGACGCCGGCCGCAGCGCCGGTCGCGAGCGCCTGACCGAGCTGCTCGCGACCCCGCAGGCCGAGTTCCCGGCGTTCCCGGCGGCGCTCTCGCTGGCGATGCTGCTCGGCCCGGGCCGGCTGCGTGCGGCGCTCGAGCGGCGGGCCGGCGCCCTGCGCCACCAGGTCGCCGCCGTCCCGGCCACCGGCGCCGCGCCGCTGCCCCGCGTCGCCGTGATCGAGGCCGAGTACCGGCGGGCCGTGCTCGCAGCCGAGCTGGGATGGGTCGACGCCGTGGTCGCCGACCTGCGCTCCGGAGCGCTCACGTGGAGCGGCTACGACGCCTCGAGCGCGTGACGCTCCCACTCGCGGTAGAGGTAGGCCAGCTCCTCCTGCAGCCGCTGGTGCTCTCGCCCGTCGGTGACGATCTCGGTGTCGTCGGCGTAGCCGTCGGGCTGCGAGAGCCGCGCCTCGAGCGCGCCCAGCCGCTCCTCGGCCGAGGCGATCTCGCGCTCGAGCCGCGCGGCCTCGCGGCGGGCGCGCTGGGACGGACGCCGCGGCGCCGGCTCCGCGGGCCTCGGCGTCTGCCTCGGCTTCCGCTTCGGCGGGGCGGGCCCCTTCGGCGCCGTCGTCGCGGCCGGTGTGGGCGGAGCCGCTTGGGCGGCCTCGTGTGCGCGCGCGTAGTCGCCGAAGGCGCCGTCGCGGGCGATCAGACGGCCGTCCTCGATGGCCAGGGTGCGCGTCGCCAGCGCCTCGATCAGGGCGCGGTCGTGCGAGACCAGGAGCAGTGTCCCCGGGAAGGCCAGGAGCGCATCCTCGAGCGCCTCACGGCTCTCGATGTCGAGGTGGTTCGTGGGCTCGTCCAGGACCAGGAAGTTCGCTCCCGAGACGACCGTGCGCGCGAGCGCCAGCCGGTGCCGCTCGCCCCCCGAGAGCGCCGAGACGGGTTTCTCCACCTCGTCGCCGGAGAAGAGGAAGAGGCCGAGCAGGTCGCGTGCGGCCGGGCCGGTCAGCCCGGTGCCGGACGTGACGACGTCGAGCGCGCGGTAGGCGTCCGGCAGCTCGAGCGACTGCTGCGAGTAGTAGCCGGCCGTGACGCCGTGGCCGAGCTTCACCCGCCCGGCGGCGGGCGGGCGCTCGCCGATGATGGTCTCGATCAGCGACGTCTTGCCGGCCCCGTTGGGGCCCATCAACGCGACGCGCTGCCCGCGTTCGATCGCGAAGTCGGCCGCCGAGATCAGCGTCCGGCCGGGGACGGCGACGTCGAGCCCCTCGACCTCGAGCACGATCCGGCCGCTGCGGGCCGGAGCCGGAAACCGGAACCCGAGGCTGCGCTGTCCGGCCGGCCGGTCGATCCGCTCGATCCGTGCCATCGCCTTCAGCTTGCTCTGCGCCTGCCGAGACTTGGTGCCGTACCGGAACCGGTCGACGAACCGCTGCAGGTGGGCGAGCTCGCCCTGCTGGCGCTCGTACGCGTCCGCCTGCGCGGCCAGGCGCTCGGCCTTCAGCCGCCGCCAGTGCGAGTAGCTGCCCTTGTCGAACCGGCCGCGGCCGCGCTCGATCTCGAGCACCCCGGTCGCGACCGACTCCAGGAACCAGCGGTCGTGCGAGACGAACACGACGCTCGCGTCGAGGCCGTCGAGGTGCTCCTCGAGCCACTCGATCGCCGTCGTGTCGAGGTGGTTCGTCGGCTCGTCGAGGAGCAGCACGTCCGGCTGGGCGGCCAGCGCCCGGGTGAGTGACGCCCGCGTCAGCTCGCCGCCCGAGAACGTCCGCAGCGGCCGGTCGAGGTCGCCGGGGCCGAATCCCAGGCCGCGGGCGACGGACTCGAGGCGCGTCCGCCACGCGTAGCCCCCGGCGCGCTCGAACTCCTGCTGGGCGGCGCCGTAGCGGCGCATCACCGCGGCGCCGGTCTCGCCGGCGGCCATCCGCCGCTCGAGCTCGGCCAGCTCGGACTCGAGCGCCCGGGCGTCGGCCGCCCCGGCGCCGACGTAGGCGCCGAGCGTGAGACCGCCCGTGAGCGGCGGGCGCTGGTCGTGGAGGGCGACCCGGCTGCCGGCGGTCAGCGAGACCTCGCCCCGGTCCGGCTGCAGCTCGCCGGCCAGGATGCGCAGCAGCGTCGTCTTGCCGGCGCCGTTGCGGCCCACCAGCGCCACGCGGTCGCGCGGTCGCACGATGGCCGAGACGTCGGCCAGCACCTCGTCGGCGCCGTAGGAGAGCGCCACGCTCGAGATGTGCACGGTCACTCCCGTATCATGCCCGTGATGGTCGGCCTCTTTCCCACGTGCCTGGGCGAGGCCGTGCAGCCGGTCGTGGTGCGCGATACGCAGCGGGTGCTGCGCGCCGCGGGTGTCGAGGTGGAGCCGGTGCCGGGCGCGACCTGCTGCGGCCAGCCGGCGTGGAACAGCGGCTTTGGCGGCGCCGCGCGGCGGGTGGCGCGGCGGACGCTGCGGGCGCTGGACGGGCTGGACGCGGTGGTCGTGCCGTCCGGCTCCTGCGCGGCGATGATGCGGGTGCACTGGCGCGAGCTGTTCCACGGCGATCGCGACGAGGCGCGGGCGGAGCGCGTCTCGGCGCGGGTGTTCGAGCTCAGCCAGTACCTGGTCGACCAGGCCGGCGTGGGGTCGCTGGGACGCCCGCTGGGGCGCACGGTCGGATACCACGACTCGTGTCACATGCTCCGGGAGCTGGGCCTTCACGAGCAGCCGCGACGGCTCGTCCGGGCGGTCGCGGAGCTGGAGGAGCTTCCCCGCAGCGACCGCTGCTGCGGATTCGGCGGCGCCTTCGCCGTGCGCTACCCGGAGGTGTCGACGGCGATGGCGGACGACAGGCTCGCGACGGCGGCGAACGCGGGCATCACCACCGTCGTCAGCGCCGACCCCGGCTGCATCATGCACCTGGAGGGGCGGGCGTCGCGGACGGGTGCGCCGCTCCGCGTCGTGCACCTCGCCAGCCTGCTGGCGGAGGCGCTGTGAGCGGCTTCGAGCGGCGCGCCGCGGCGGCGCTCGCGGACCCGGTTCGCCGCCGCAACGTGGCGATGTTCTCGGAGCGGGCGCACGACAACCGCACCGCCTCGGTGGCGGGTGTCGACTTCGAGGCGCTGCGGGACGAGGGCGAGCGGATGCGGCGCGAGGCCGTCGCCGACCTGCCCGCGCTGATCGACGCCTTCCAGCGCAACCTGGAGCGGAACGGCTGCACGGTCTTCCGCGCAGCCGGCGCCGCGGACGCGGCCCGGTACGTCACCGAGGTGGCGCTGCGGCACGGCCGCGAGGTGGTCAAGGGCAAGTCGATGGCGTCCGAGGAGATCGCCCTGAACGAGCACCTCGCCGCGGCCGGGGTGGAGGTGACCGAGACCGATCTCGGCGAGTTCATCGTCCAGACCGCGGGAGAGCGGCCCGAGCACGTCATCATCCCCGCCATCCACAAGACCCGCGACGACGTCCGCAAGCTGCTCGAGCCGCTGGCGGGGCATCCGATCGGCGGCGACCCCGAGCACCTGACCGCGTTCGCCCGGGCGCACCTGCGCGAGCGGTTCCTGCGCGCCCCGGTGGGGGTGACCGGGGTCAACTTCGGCGTGGCCGAGACCGGCACGCTCGTGCTGGTGGAGAACGAGGGCAACGGCCGCATGTGCTCGGGCCTGCCCCGCGTCCACATCGCCGTGATGGGCATGGAGCGCGTTGTCGCACGGCTGGCCGACCTGGGCACGCTGCTGCCGCTGCTCATCCGCTCCGGCACCGGCCAGAAGCTCACGAGCTACGTCTCGCTCGTGAACGGTCCGCGCCGCGACGCCGAGGCCGACGGGCCGGACGAGGTGCACGTGGTCATCCTGGACAACGGCCGGGCGCGCGTGCGCGACACGCGCTACCGCAGCATCCTGCACTGCATCCGCTGCGGCGCGTGCCAGAACGCCTGCCCCGTCTACCGCCAGGTGGGCGGCAGCGCCTACGGTTGGGTGTACGGCGGCCCCATCGGCGCCGTCCTGACGCCGCTGCTGCACCCGCAGGACGGCCTGGACGAGCTCGGCCAGGCATCGTCTTTGTGCGGCGCCTGCGACGCGGTCTGTCCGGTCCGGATCCCGCTCCACGAGCACCTCCTGCACCTGCGCCACGACCGCACCGCCGCCTCCGCGAGCCGTGGCGAACGGCTCGCCTTCCGGCTCTGGAGCGAGGCGTGGAGCCGTCCCTGGCTCTACCGCCTCACCACCCGCCTGGCGCGCCGCGCGACCATCACGGGGCAGGCCCCGATCGCGCACGTCCCGATCCTGGGGCGGTGGGCGCGCACCCGCGACCTGCGGGTGAAGCGGTGATCGAGCGGTTCACCCTGGAGCTCGAGGCGCTCGGCGGCCACGTCCACCACGGCCGCGATGCGCTCGAGGCGCTGCGCGGCGACGGCGTTGCGGTGACGCCGTGCCTGGCGCTGATCGCCGACACCGGCACGGCCGTCGTCTCGTCCCGCCTGTCCGGCGGACGGCGGAGCGGACTGGTCGACCCGACCCACGTGATCGAGGCCACCGAGGACCAGCTCGTGCCCGACCTCGCCGCCGCGCTGGAGCTGATCGGCCCCGAGCTCGCGGACGCCTCGGCCGTCACCCTCGTCACCGGCCCCAGCCGCACAGCCGACATCGAGCAGACGCTCATCCGCGGCGTCCACGGCCCGGGCGAGGTGCACGTGGTGTTCGTATGACCGAGTTCGTCTATCTCTCGCAGGAGGACGTGGTCGCGGCCGGTGGCACCGACATGGCCGCCATGGTGGACGTGATCGAGCGTGCGTTCCGGGTGAAGGCGGAGGGCGGCGTGCGCATGCCGCCGAAGGTCATGATCACCTGGGCCGACGAGCCGGGGACGGAGGAGAAGCACGGCCGCATCATGGCCATGCCCGCCTACGTCGGCGGCGAGTTCGGCGTGGCGGGGCTGAAGTGGATCCCCAGCGTGCCGGACAACCCGTCCCGGAACGGGCTGCCGCGCGCGAACGCGCTCGTGCTCCTCACCGACCCCGCCACCGGCCTGCCGCTGGCGGTGATGGACGGCACCGTCGTGTCGGCGATGCGCACCGGCGCCGTGACCGGGGTCGCCGCGCGCCACCTCGCCGACGCCGACACCGACGTGGCGTGCCTGCTCGGCGCGGGCGTGCTGGCCCACACCCAGCTCGACGCCCTGCGGGTCGTCCTGCCGGCGCTCGCCGAGGTGCGGGTGTTCGACCCGGCGCACGACCGCTGCGCGCGCTTCTGCGAGCGCGCGCGGGCCGCCACCGGCCTGGACGTGCGCCCGGCGGTGTCGGCGGAGGCAGCCGTGCGCGGCGCCGGCGTGGTCGTACCGGCCACCATGTCCGTCGATCCAAGCTTCGCGGCGGGCTGGATCGAGCCGGGCGCGACCGTGGTGCTCGTCTCCAGCCTCGACGCGCCGGTCGACCTGCACGACGTGACGGACCTCCTGGTCGTCGACGACTGGGAGCACGAGTCGACCCACCCCGGCCGGTACGCGCAGCGGCTCGTCTGCGCCGGGCGCATCCCGGCCGACGGCTCGGCCGCGGTCGAGCTCGCGGACGTCGTCACCGGACGGCATCCGGGACGGACGGACGCGGGCCAGCGGGTCGTCGTCACACCGGTCGGACTGGCCATGGACGACGTCGCCGCCGCCTGGCTCGTGCTCGCGGAAGCCCGGCGCAGGGGACTGGGCACACCGCTGCGGCTGCGGTCGGGACCGCCGGTATGGGAGTGATCCCCTTTGCCCCCGTCCCCCGGGTACCTTAAGATGCGCGCGGTGTCGGCGTTCGCCAAAGTCGGGATCTTCTCGCTCGTCTTGGGCGCGATCGGCGCAGTCGGTGCGTACCTGTGGCTGCCCGACTGGGTTCCGCCCGCCGCCGCCGTCCAGGCCCACCGCGAGGACAGCCTCTATCTGTGGCTGCTCGGCACGAGCTCGGTGATCTTCTCGGTCGTCGTCTGCTTCCTCGGCTACTCGATGTGGAAGTTCCGCGCGCGGCCGGGAGACATGTCGGACGGAGCGCCGATCCACGGCCACACCGGCCTCGAGATCATCTGGACGGTGGTCCCGATCGTGATCGTGCTCGCCTTCGCGGTCGCCGCGACGGTCGTCCTCAACCGCAACGAGTCGCTCCGCAAGGGGCACATGGTCGTGAACGTCACCGGCCGCCAGTTCGCCTGGTCGTTCACGTATCCCAAGCGCGGGCACGTGCACACGAACATCCTCGCCCTGCCGATCGGCCGACAGGTCGAGTTCCGGCTGCACGCGCCGCCGACCGACGTCATCCACAGCTTCAAGATCCCGGCGTTCCGGATCGGCGAGGACGTCGTCCCCGGCACGCCGACGACGGTCGACGCCACTCCCACGCGGCTCGGCACCTACGCGATCGTGTGCGCCGAGCTGTGCGGGATCGGCCACAGCCAGATGCGCAGCATCGTGATCGTGATGAAGCCGGCCGCCTGGAACCGCTGGATCGCCCAGCAGAAGAAGCTCGCCAAGGCGCCGCCGCCGTCGTCGGGCGGCGGGACGGCGGACGCCAAGGCCACCTTCACGTCGGCCGGCTGCGCGGGCTGCCACACGTTCCAGCCCGCCGGCTCGACCGGCACGATCGGCCCGAACCTCGACAACCTCACCGCGGACGCCGCCAAGTACGGCGGCGGCGAGACCGCGACCCAGTACGTGCGCGAGTCGATCGTCGACCCCGGTAAGGTGGTCGTCCCCGGCTACTCCAACGGGGTCATGCCCGCCACGTTCGGCACGTCCCTCACCTCCGCGCAGATCGATGCGCTCGTGTCCTACCTGCTGAAAGGAGGCGGCGGCTGATGGTTGCCCACGCCACCGAGATCCATCCCCACGAGCTCGATGCCCACGGTCACGGAGACGGGCCGAGGCGCAGCGTGTGGCTGCGCGGGAGCTGGGTGCGGGCGGCCTGGGTGACGATCGCCATGGGCCTCGGCGCCGCTGCCCTCGTCATGCTCGTCCGCCACCTGACCGGCCGGTCGTGGTACTCGGAGGGCGTCGTGCAGACGTTCGGCATCGCCTTCGCCGGGGTCGGGTTCACGATCGGGATCGGCTGCTGGGACTACTGGTGGGGCTACCTGGTCGGACACCCCACGCCTGCCCACGAGGATCATTCGAACCACGGGGCGCGGTCGTGGAGGGACTACTTCAAGGTCAACACCGACCACAAGGTGATCGGCGTCCAGTACCTCGTGACGACGTTCATCTTCTTCATCATCGGCGGGATCATGGCCGAGGGCGTACGCGCCGAGCTGGCCACGCCGGGCGCGCAGTACTTCTCCCCGGCGACCTACAACGCGCTCTTCTCGGTGCACGCGGCGCTGATGATCTTCCTGTTCGTCATCCCCGCGTTCGCGGGCCTCGGCAACTTCGTCATCCCGATCATGATCGGCGCCCAGGACATGGCCTTCCCGCGCCTGAACGCGCTGTCGTTCTGGATGCTGCCGGTCGCCGGCACGATCATGGTGGCGTCCTTCCTGGTCGGGCCATTCAACGCCGGCTGGACGAACTACGCGCCGCTCTCGACCTTCGGCCCACCCGGCGAGACGTTCTGGGTGATGGGCGTGCAGTTCGCGGGCGCGTCCTCGATCGCGACGGCCGTGAACTTCCTGGTCACCATCGTGACCATGCGGGCGCCGGGGATGGGCTTCTGGCGCATGCCGCTGCTCGTGTGGGCCAACCTGGCCACGTCCACGCTCGTAGTGCTGGGCACGCCGTTCATCGCCGGCGCGCAGTTCCAGGTGCTGTTCGACCGGATCATGCACGCCCACTTCTTCGATCCCGCGCACGGCGGCAACATCATCGTGTACCAGCACGTCTTCTGGTTCTACTCGCATCCGGCCGTCTACATCATGATGCTGCCCGGGTTCGGGATCATCTCCGAGGTGCTGGCCATCCACGCCCGCAAGCCGATCTTCGGCTACAAGCTGATCGCGATCTCGACGGTGGCGATCGGCGTGCTCGGGTTCACGGTCTGGGCGCACCACATGTTCACCTCGGGGATGGCGCCGTGGCTGCGCGTCCCGATGATGTTCACGACCATGGCGATCGCCGTGCCGACCGGGATCAAGATCTTCTCGTGGGTGGCGACG
This sequence comes from uncultured Actinomycetes bacterium, assembly GCA_963843705.1. Taxonomy (GTDB): domain Bacteria; phylum Actinomycetota; class Thermoleophilia; order Gaiellales; family JAICJC01; genus JAICJC01. Next base: position 3,125 of record CAWJLQ010000012.1, on the reverse strand, counting down.
CTGTGGAGGGGCGTCGTGCATCTCACAACGCCCATGCTGTTCGCCTGCGGCTTCCTGTTCACGTTCGTGATCGGGGGGCTGTCCGGCGTCTTCCTGGCCGTCATCCCGGTGGACATCAACGTGACCGACAGCTACTTCGTGGTCGCCCACATCCACTACGTGCTCTTCGGCGGCTCCGTGTTCACGATCTACGCGGGCATCTACCACTGGTTCCCGAAGATGACCGGCCGGATGTACGACGAGGGCCTGGGCAAGCTGCACTTCTGGCTCACCTTCGTCTTCTTCAACGCGACCTTCATGCCCATGCACTGGCTCGGCCTCGAGGGCATGATGCGCCGGATCGCCGACTACCCGTCGAAGTGGGCCGACATGAACTTCGTCATCTCCATCTGCGCCTTCGTGCTCGGGGCGTCCACGCTCGTGTTCCTCTACAACATGGCCTACAGCTGGTGGAAGGGCGAGCCGGCGCCGGCGAACCCGTGGCGCGCGCTCACGCTCGAGTGGCAGGTCACCTCGCCGCCGCCGATCTTCAACTTCGACGAGCCGCCGCAGATCGTCGGCAGCGCCTACGCCTACGGGGTGCCCGGCGCCCGCCATGCGATCGTGACCGTGCACGTGCCACCGCCGCCGGAGGAGATCCCCGTGCCCACGGCCCTCGCCCAGGCATCCACCCCGACGCAGAGAGAGGCGATCATGAGCGCGCTGAAGCACATCCTGGTCGTCGCGAACCAGACCGTCGCGGGTGAGCGGCTGATCGCCGCCGTCCGCGCCCGGGCAGCCGCCGACCCGATCCGCGTGACCGTCATCTGCCCGCAGAACGATCCGTCCGACAGCTGGGTCGTCGACGAGCAGGCCGTGGCCGCCGCGACCCGCGAGCGGTTGAACGCCACCCTGGCGGCGCTGCGCGACGCCGGCATCGAGGCCCAGGGCCACGTCGTCGACCGCGATCCCTACACGGCCGTGCTCGACGTGGTCGAGCAGGACCCGCCGGCCGAGATCATCGTCTCGACGCTCCCTGGCACCCGCTCCGGATGGATGCGGCGCGACCTGATCGAGCGGCTGCGCTCCACCACCGACCTCCCGGTCGAGCACGTGGTGGCGGACGAGCCGTCGGAGTCGACGCTGGCGTGAGCGCGACCGCGGCGACGATCGACGGCCACCACGGGGGCGACGCCGCCCCCGTCTCGGCATACCACGAGAGCCTCCTGCGCTCGCCCCTCTTCCTGGGCATGATCATGTTCCTCGGGTCGGAGATCATGCTCTTCGGCTCGTTCTTCACGATCTTCTTCTATCTGCGGTTCACGCACCACCCGTGGCCGCCGACCGGGCTCGACATCCCCAAGAAGCCGACCGGCATCAACACGGCGATCCTGATCTCGTCGTCGTTCACCATGCACTGGGCGCTCGTGTCGATCAAGCGCAACCGCCGTTTCGGCCTGGTCTGCGGGCTTGCGCTCACCCTGATCATGGGGCTCACGTTCCTCGCCCTGCAGGTGCACGAGTACCTGCACCTCGGGTTCACCCCGTCCAACAACGCGTTCGCGTCCGGCTTCTTCTCGCTGACCGGGCTGCACGGCTTCCACGTGTTCGTGGGCGCGACGCTGCTCTCGATCGCGCTGCTGCGGTCGATCCGGGGGCACTACTCGGCCGGCGCGCACATCGGCCTCGAGGTGACCGGTCTCTACTGGCACTTCGTCGACGTGGTGTGGATCGTGCTCTACACCGTCGTCTATCTCCTCTAATCATGGGGGAACGCATGGTTCCCCATGGGGCCTCCGCCGCGGCCGTTGAGTCGTCCTTGCACCTGCCCGCATGAAGCCGTCGCCGCCACAGGACAGTCGTCACGACACCCAGTCGGGCACGTCCGCGCCTTTGCTCGCGTCGCGTCCCCTGCAGCAGCCGGGCGTCCGCCCCGGGCCGTTCCTGCGACTCGTCGCGGTGGGTGCGACGGCGGCGACCGCGCTCGTGGTCGTCGCCGGAGCCCTCCACATGGCGGGCGCGCACCGGGTGCTGGCGCTCGCAGCGCTCGCCCCGATGGTCGCGATGGCACTGGCGGCACGCTACGCGCACCCGCACCTGCGCCGCTTCTGGTACACGGCGCTCGCCCTGCTCGTGGCCGAGATCGCGCTCGGAGGTGCGGTCGCGCTGGCGTCGCCGAGCGCGGTGCTGCACTGGGTCCACGTCGGAGCCGCCGCGCTGGCGCTCGCGGCCGCGGTCGCGGGCACCGCGGCGACGCTGCGCGGCGTCCCGGTCGCCTCGGCTCCGTGGCGGGACTACCTGACGCTGACGAAGCCGCGGGTCATGACGCTGCTGCTGTGGACGGGCGCCTGCGGGATGTTCGTCGGGGAGCGGGGCGTGCCGCCGGCCGGCCGGTTCGCGGCGGCGATGACCGGCCTCGCCCTCGCCTGCGGCGGCGCGAGCGCGCTCAACCACCTGCTCGACCGCGACATCGACCAGGAGATGCAGCGCACGGCCTCGCGGCCCGTGGCGTCGGGACGCGTCGCCGCTCCGCGCGCGCTCGAGTTCGGCCTCGCCCTCTCCGCCGCGTCGTTCGTCCTCCTCTCCACACTGGTGAACCCGCTCACGGCCGCCCTCGCGCTGGCCGGGAACCTCTTCTACGTGCTGGTGTACACCCGCTGGCTAAAGCGCTCCACCGCGCAGAACATCGTCATCGGCGGCGCCGCCGGCGCAGTGCCGCCGCTGGTCGGCTGGGCGGCCGCGACCGGCCGCGTCTCGGTCGGCGCGGCGGTGCTCTTCGCCATCGTGTTCGTGTGGACGCCACCGCACTTCTGGGCGCTGGCGCTGCTGATCAAGCGCGACTACGCCGCGGCCGGGGTGCCCATGCTGCCGGTCGTGCGCGGCGATGCCGCCGCCGCCCGCCAGATCCTCGTCTACTCGCTCGGCTTGGTCGCCGTCACCGCCCTGCCCTACCTGGCGGGCATCGCGGGCCGGCCCTACCTGGCCGTGGCCGCGGCCGCCGGGGTCTGGTTCGTGTGGCTCGCCTTCCGCCTGTCGCGCGATCCGGCGCCGCGCCGCGCCGGAGCGCTGTTCCACTACTCCATGCTCTACCTGGCTGCGCTCTTCGTCGCGATGGCGGCGAACGCCGTCTGAGGGCGACCGGCCGC
>CAWJLQ010000011.1:0-250498 GCA_963843705.1 uncultured Actinomycetes bacterium | reverse complement strand
TAGTCCGGCAGGTTGTTGTACTCGGCGATCGCCGCCCGCGCCCACTGCGCCCCGAAGATCGTCACGATCGTGATGCCGATCGACACGAGGGCGAGCCGCCAGATGCGCGCGTCGGGGACGAGCCCGCCGAGGATGAGCGCGATCCCGACCGAGGTCGCGATCGGGAGCGCCGAGGGCGGCGGCAGGTGGACGCCGGCGCCGTGACCCTCGTGGTCAGCCATACCGCACCAGCACGCCGATCAGGAGCGTCGCGGCGAAGAGCAGCAGCGCGAAGACCCCCAGCCTGAGGGCGAGGACGATGTTGCGGGTGGCGGTCTGCTTGTCGAGCATCGGTCAGTCTCCGGCGGCGGCCGCGGCCTGTTCGCGGCGCAGATCGTACAGCGGGCGCTCGCTGCGGATCGGCGGCAGGTCGTCGAAGTTGTGCGGCGGCGGCGGCGAGGTCGTGTACCACTCGAGGCTGTTCGCGCCCCACGGATCCGACGGCGCGATCCGGCCGACGCGGAGCGAGTGGATGCAGTTCCAGAGCACCATCAGCACCCCGGCGGCCAGGATGAAGGCGCCGATCGTGGCGATCAGGTTGGGCGTGTCCCAGGCGCTGTCGGAGTAGGTGCTGACGCGCCGTGGCATGCCCGAGAGGCCGAGGTCGTGCATCGGGAAGAACGTCATGTTGAAGCCGACGAAGATGATCCAGAAGGCTCTGACGGCGAGCGCGCGGTCGAGCATCCGGCCGCTCATCTTCGGGAACCAGAAGTGCACGCCGCCGAGCACCGCGAACACCGGCACCGTGCCGAGCACGTAGTGGAAGTGGGCGACGACGAAGTAGCTGTCCGTCACCTGGCGGTCGATCGGGAACGCCGCCAGGAAGATGCCGGAGAGCCCGCCGATCATGAACAGGCCGATGAACGCGACCGCATACAGCATCGGCGGCTCGAACCGGATCCGGCCCATCCACAGCGTCCCGACCCAGTTGAAGATCTTGACGCCGGTCGGCACGGCGATCGCCATCGACGCGAGCATGAACCAGACGGACAGCGGCACGGAGAACCCGACGGCGAACATGTGGTGGCCCCAGACCAGGAAGCCCAGGAAGGCGATCGCGACGGTCGAGTAGACGAGCGCCTTGTAGCCGAAGAGCGGCTTGCCCGAGAACACGGGCACGATCTCGGAGATCATCCCGAAGCCGGGCAGCGCCATCACGTAGACGACCGGATGCGAGTAGAACCAGAACAGGTGCTGGTAGAGCACCGGGCCGTGGGTCTGCGCCTGGTAGAAGCTCGTGCCGTAGTTGCGGTCGAGCAGGAGCATCGTCAGCGCGCCGGCGAGGACGGGGCCGGCGACGACGATCATCACAGAGTAGATGTCGATCGTCCAGGTGAAGAGCGGCATGCGCGTGAGCCGCATGCCGGGCGCCCGCATGTTGTGGATCGTGCAGATGAAGTTGACGGCGCCGATCAGCGACGAGATGCCCACGATGTGCAGGCCGACGATCCACAGGTCGAGGCCGTGCCCGGGCGACAGCACCGACAGCGGCGGGTAGGCGGTCCAGCCGGCGTCGGCCGGCCCGCCGCCCCAGACGAAGCTCGAGTACATCACCACGCCGCCGGACAGGAACAGCCAGTAGGACGCGGCGTTCAGCTTCGGGAACGCCATGTCGTGCGCGCCGATCTGGAGCGGGACGAGGTAGTTCCCGAACGCCGCCATCACCGGGACGACGAACAGGAAGATCATCGTCGTGCCGTGCATCGTGAAGAGCCGGTCGTAGGCCTCGGGCGAGACGACGGTGTTGCCCGTGTGCTCGAGCTGGAGCCGGATCACGAGCGCCATCAGCCCGCCGACGGCGAAGAAGAAGAACGTCGTGTACAGGTAGAGGATCCCGATCCGCTTGTGGTCGACGGTGGTCATCCATGACCACAGGCCGTTGTCGCCGCGCGGGGCGGCGGCGGGGGCGGGAGCGTGCGTGGGTGCGGCTTCGGTCACCATCGGCGTCACGTCCCGGCCAGCTTGGCGGTGTAGGCGCTCCAGTCGGCGCTGGACACGACCTTGACCTCGATCGTCATGGTCGCGTGGCCGAGCCCGCAGAACTCGGCGCACTGGCCGTGGAACGTGCCGGTGTGGTCAGCGCGGAACCAGGTCGTGTTCGTCTGGCCGGGGATCGCGTCGATCTTCGGCCCGAGCGACTCGACCCACCAGTCGTGGTTGACGTCCTTCGAACGCACCTTGAGCTCCACCGGCGTGTTCACGGGGACGACGAGCCGCGAGGGCGTGCTGGGCGCCTTGCCCGCAACGCCCGAGTTGGCGCCGTAGGTGTAGGTGAACGAGAACTGCTGCGCCTCGACGTTCACGACCATCGAGCTCTTGGGGGCATGTGCCACGGTGCTCGCGTGATCGAGCGTGTAGGCCGAGAGGGCGATCAGCACGAGCACGGGGACGATCGTCCATGCGAGCTCGAGCCGTGTCGAGCCGTGCACCTGCGGCGGCTCGACGTCGGCATCGCCCTTGCGGGCGCGGAAGCGCAGCGCCGAGTAGAGCAGGAAGCCGCCCACGAGCGCGAAGATCGTCACCGTCACGCCGAGCACGGCCCGGTAGATGTGGTCGACGGCGCTCGAGGCCGGCCCGGCCGGCGAGTTCAGCGTCGCCGTGTCCGCCAGGGCGGGCGCCGCGGAGAGCGCGAGCACCGACACCGCCGTGAACGCGGCCAGAGCTAGCGGGCGCAGTCGTCGCATGGGCACCTTCACGGGACGCGGCGCATTCTACAAGCGATTTCGGCCGCCGACCCGGCAGGCGTCAGCCCTTCCCCGGCGCCGGCGGCACCGGCGGGGCTCCCGGCGGCGTGTCCGGCCGGCGCGCGGGCAGGCTGTCGCCGGAGGCCCGCGCGCCCTCGCCGAACGCCGCCCCCAGGCCGGCCACGGCCCCCATGGCGTCCGCGGCGCCGCTGGGGAGCAGGAAGAGCTTGTTGGCGTCGCCGTCGGCAACGGCGGGCAGCGCCTCGAGATACTTGTAGCCGAGCATGTCCGCGGGCCGGATGCCGGCCTGGGTGACGGTCGTGAAGATCTTCCCGAGCGCCTCGGCCTCGCCTTCGGCGCGCAGCGCCCGGGCCCGCTTCTCGCCCTCGGCGCGCAGGACGTTCGCCTTCTGGTCCGCCTCAGCGTTCAGGATGGCCGCCTGGCGCAGGCCCTCGGCCCGCAGGATGGCCGCCTGCTTCTCGCCCTCGGCCTGGAGCACGGCCGCGCGCTTGGCGCGGTCGGCGCGCATCTGCTGCTCCATCGCCTCCTGGATCGTGCGCGGCGGGTCGATGCTCTTGAGCTCGACCCGGGTCACGCGCACGCCCCACTTCTCGGTGGCCTCGTCGAGCACGATCCGAAGCTGCGAGTTGATCTCGTCGCGCGAGGTCAGCGTCTGCTCGAGCGTCAGCGACCCGACCACGTTGCGCAGGGTGGTGATCGTGAGCTGCTCCATCGCCAACAGCATGTTGGCCACCTCGTAGGTGGCCTTGACGGCGTCGGTGACCTGGTAGTAGACGACGGTGTCGACGCCGATGGTGACGTTGTCCTCGGTGATCACGGGCTGAGGCGGGAACGCCTGAACGGTCTCCTTCATGTCCACGGTGACGCGCACGTGGTCGAGCATCGGCACGAGCAGGTGCACGCCCGGGCCGAGCGTGCGCTGGTAGCGGCCGAGCCGCTGGACGATCCCCACGGTGCTCTGCTGGACGACGCGGACCGACGATCCGACGATCACGAGCGCGAGCACGACCAGCGCGATCAGGGCGATCAGCTCAACCATGGGAATGCTCCTCTGGATCGGGTGCAGGATCGTCGTGCGGCGAGGGGGCGGGGACGACGAGCGCCGTGACGCCCTCGACCCTCACCACCTCGACGCGGCTGCCGGCCGCGATCGGCTCCTCGTCGTAGAAGCTGCGCGCCGTCCACATCTCGCCGCCGACCTTGACCTGTCCCGGTTCGAGCGCGGCGATCGCGCGCGTGACGACGCCGATCCTGCCCTGCATGGCGTCGACGCCGGTGCGGATCCCCGACCCGGCGCCGGCGGCGCGCTTGAGCGCCGGCCGCGTGAGCACCAGGCTGCCGACGGAGAGGGCGGCGAAGGCGGCCAGCTGGACGGCCGCGTCCAGCCCTGCGGCGGCGATGGCCGCCGCGGCGACCGCGGCCAGCCCGAAGTAGATGGCGACGAAGGCGGATGTGGTCGCCTCGGCGATCAGCAGCGCCACCGCCACCACCACCCAGATCACCCAGGCTTCCATGTATCCCAAGGGTACTGCGCGATACTGTGCCGTGTCCATGCGGCTCGAGCAGATCACGACGGGTGAGGCGCTCGGCCCGCTGCTCGAAGAGGCGCGGGCCGAGGGCCGGTGCGCGGTCGACACGGAGTTCGTCTGGGAGCGCACCTACGCACCCGCGCTGTGCCTGGTGCAGCTGGCGACAACGGCCCGCCTGGCCGTCATCGACCCGCTGGCCGGCGCGCCGCTGCAGCCCGTGGCCGACCTGATGGCCGATGCCGCCGTCGAGAAGGTCATGCATGCACCGTCCGGCGACCTGGCCGCGTTCGTGCTGCACCACGACGTCCGCCCGCGGCGCGTCTTCGATACCCAGCTGGCGGCCGGGTTCGCCGGCTACGGGGGGTCGCCGTCGCTGGAGCGTCTGCTGGAGCAGGCGGTGGGCGTGCGCCTGCGCCACGACGAGGGCTTCACCGACTGGCAGCGGCGGCCGCTGACGCCGGTGCAGATCGAGTACGCCGCCGACGACGTCCGCCACCTGCTGGCGGCCGCGGACGCCCTCCGCGAGCGGCTCGAGCGGCAGGGCCGGCGGGCCTGGGTCGACGAGGAGCTGGACCAGCGCTACGGCGCAGGGGCCGCCCTGGTGCAGGATCCTGACCAGGCCTGGCGGCGCGTGAGCGGCCGCGGGCGCCTGCGCGGCGAGCAGACCGCCGCCCTGGCTGCCGTCGCCGCCTGGCGCGAGCGCGAGGCGCGCCGGCGCGACCTGCCGGCGTCGTGGCTGATCAAGGATGCGACGCTGATCGAGATCGCCCGCCGGCGGCCGCGGACGCCGAGGGACGCGGAGTCGATCCGCGGCTTGCAGCTGCGCCGCGGGGCCCAGCTGGACGGCATGCTGGCGGCAGTCGCCGCGGCCGGCCCGATCCCGCCGGGAGCGACGGACGGCGACCTGCCGGGTGACGTGCGCCGCCGCGTCCGCGTGGTGCTCCCGCTCGCGAGCGCAGTGCTCCAGGCGCGCTGCGCCGAGGCCGGCATCGCCTCGGAGCTGGTCGCGACCCGCGCCGACCTGGAGGCCCTGATCGCCGGTCAGGCGATCGGCGCGGACAGCGCCCATCCGCTCCTGCACGGGTGGCGGCACGAGCTGGCCGGGGAGTCCCTCCTGCGGCTCCTGCGCGGCGAGATCGCCCTGAAGGTGCTGCCGCGGTCGCCGCACGTCGCCGAGCAGCCCGCGTGAAGACCGCGTAAACCTTTCCGCCGGCCCGGGTGACGACAGGTGCCCTCGCTACCCTACCGGCCGTGGTCGGCGCGTCGGTAGCTGCGCCGTTGGTGTCGGTGCCGGCGGCGGTCCTGGTCGTGGCGGGGGTTGCGAAGCTGCGCGCGCCCGCCTCCGCGGGTGACGCGCTGCGCGCGGCCGGCCTGCCCCCGGGGCGGGTGCCCGCCCGGGTGGTCGGCGCGGCCGAACTGATGGCCGGCGCGGCCGTGCTCGTGGCTCCGTCGCGGCCCGCGCTCGCGCTCGCGGCGGCGCTCTACGCCGCGCTCGCGTGCGTCGCCGTCCGACTGCTGCGCGCCTCCGTCGTCGCGTCGTGCGGCTGCTTCGGCGCCGCCGCCCCGCCGTCCCGCGTCCACGTGCTGTTCGACGTCGGGGCGGCGCTGCTCATGGCCGGGGCGGCGCTCTCGCCGCCCCCCGCCGTGTTGGCGCTCGCCGTCCGTGCACCGCTCGCCGGCGTCGGCCTCGTCGTCGCCTGCGCGGCCGCCGCGTATGCGGTGACGCTCGTGCTCGCGCACCTGCCCCAGGCCGTCGCCGCCTACCGGCCGCCGCGGGAGGCGGCGTGACCGACCGGCTCGTCTCCACCGCCTCGCGGCTGCTCGCGCGGCGCACGTCCCGGCGGGGCATGCTCGTGCGCATCGCGGTCGGCGGCTCGGCGCTGGCGGTGGGGCCGCTGCGCTACCTGCTGCGCCCCGGCACCGCGATGGCCGTCATCCGCTGCCGGGACTGCCACTCGGGCGCCCTCTGCTGCGACGGCTGGACCGAGTTCTGCTGCACGATCAACGGCGGCTCCAACACCTGCCCGCCGTACACGTTCATGGGCGGATGGTGGAAGTGCACCAACTACACGGGCACGAAGCTCTGCTCGTCCGAAGGGGTGCGGTTCTACATCGACTGCAACCGCCTGCCCGGACACCGCTGCCCGCACGGCTGCTCGTGTGCCGAGGGCTCGTGCCACCACCGCTCCACCTGCTGCAACGTGTTCCGCTACGGCCAGTGCAACACCCACGTGCACCAGGTGACCGAGGTCGTCTGCCGCATGATCACCTGCCAGAACCCGTGCCACCTCTTTCCCGGCCAGTGCTCGTGCGGCGTGCTGGTCGACAACCTCACCTGCCACCACGAGGCGGCCTGCCTCGTGCACGGGGCGGCGGCGCCGCCCTACACCGGGCTCGGCGGCGGAGGCGGGGCGCTGTGACGGCGGTCGTCGTCGCCGAGACGATCGTGCTCGGGCTGCTCGTCCTGCTTGTCGGCGGCCTGCTGCGCAGCCACGCCGAGATCCTGCGCCGGCTTGACGAGCTGCAGCCGGCCGGCACCGCCCAGGCGGCGCCCGTGCGGGCGTCGTCCGCCGCCCACGATGTGTCCGGCGTGACGCTTGCGGGCGATGCGGTGCACCTGGGCTTGACGAGGCCGGGAGCGCCCACGCTGCTCGCGTTCCTGACCTCCGGCTGCAGCACCTGCCAGACGTTCTGGGAGGCCTTCGCCGATCCCCGCTCGACCCTCGCGGGAGGGGCCGGGCTGGTGGTCGTGACCAAGGATCCCAGCCACGAGAGCCCGGTGCGGCTGGCCGAGCTGGCGCCCCCGGGCGTGCGCGTGGTCATGTCGAGCGCCGCATGGAGCGACTACGAGGTGCCGGCGAGCCCGTACTTCGTGCATGTCGACGCCGCCGGCCAGCTGGCCGGCGAGGGCACGGCCCAGCGCTTCGACCAGCTGCGCTCGCTGCTGGCAGACGCGGTGGCCGACGTGGCCGAGGCCGACCGGCGCGGATCGCGTGCGCGCGCGCTGCGGGCCGAGCACGAGCTCGCGGCCGCCGGGATCGGCCCGGGCCACTCCAGTCTCTATCCGGGGGGCGAGGGTCGGGTGGACGGTGCCGGCTGAGCTCCTCGTGGCGGTGCCGCTCGCGGTGGTCGCCGGGCTGCGCTCCCTGTGGTCGCCCTGAGGGGTGTCGATGCTCGGGAGCATCACTCCGCTCGGCGAGCGGAGCCGGGGACGGCGATGGGGGATCACGGTGACGGCCTTCGCCGTCGGCGCGGTGGGCGCCGGCGCGGCCCTCGGAGCTGCGATCGGCGCCGCCGGGGCGCGGGCCGCGATCCCGGCGGCGGCGGCCGCGGGCGCGCTCGCGGCCGTGATCGCGGCGGCGGCGGCGGTCGACGCCCTGCCCGGCCTGCGGGTGCCCGGGCCGCACCGGCAGGTGGACGAGCGGTGGCTGCACCGGTACCGCGGCTGGGCCTACGGCCTCGGGTTCGGCGTGCAGCTGGGGCTGGGCGTGACGACGATCGTGTCCACGGCTGCGGTGTACGCGGCCGGCGCTGCCGCGCTCCTGGCCGGATCGGCCCCCGCCGGTGCGCTCGTCGGCGGCGCGTTCGGCGCCGCCCGGGCGGCCACGCTGCTCGTATCCCGGGGCGTCCGCGAGCCGCGTGGCCTGGCCGCCCTCGACCGCCGCCTCGACGCGTGGGAGCGGCCCGCGCGGCTGGCGGCGATCGCCGCCCAGGTGGGCCTCGCCGCCGTGGCCGTCGCGCTCGTCGCATAGGCATGCGGCTGGCCGCGCACGGCATCGCGCTCGACCTCCCCCGGGGCTGGGACGGCCGCATCTGGACGCGTGAGGGCGGCGGCCCGGTCGTGCACGCAGCCAACATCGCGCTGCCGCCGGCCGACGGCGACTTCGCCACCCTGGCCACCCAGACGCTGCCGGTCGACGGCGTGGTCGTCGTCCTGGTCGACTATGGCGCCGCCGATGCCGGCGCGCCGCTGTACGCGAACGCGGCGCCGGCGCGGATCGACGCCGCGGAGCTGCACCCGCAGACGCTGCTTCGCCGCCGCCCCGGGCAGCGCGGGCTGCAGCGGTTCTTCACGTCCGGCGGCCGGGCGATGTGCCTCTACGTGGTCGTCGGCTCGGCGGCGCACGCCGCCGACCTGTCCGCCGCGGTCAGCGACGTCCTCGCCACGCTGCGCGTCACTGGTACGTGAACACGTCGGCGGGGCTCGTGGCCGACGTCCCGCGGGCGGTCTGCACCGTCACGTCGACGGCCCCCGAGCCCGGCGGCGCGACCGCCGTGATCTCGTGCGACGACACCACCACCACGTTCGTCGCCCGCGCGGAGCCGAAGCGGACGATCGACCCGGACACGAACACGTGGCCGGTGATGGTCACCGAGGTGCCGCCGGCGGCCGGGCCGGTGGCGGGCGACACGCCGGTGACCGAGGTCGGCACGACCGGCTGCCAGTGCGGGATCTCGTTGCCGCGCGCGCCCGTCAGCACCGTCATCGCCCCGCCGCCGGCGGGCATGACGTTGATCGTCTGCCCCGCCGCCGTCCGCCGGGCGAACAGGATCCGGCTGCCGTCGGGCGACCAGGCCGGCTGGAACTCGGCGGCGGAATCGGTCGTCAGCCGGCGCACGTGCCGGTTCGCGACCGTCATCACATAGATGTCGAACGAGCCCGACCGGTTGCTGGCGAAGGCGAGCTCGGTGCCGTCGGGCGACCACGCCGGCTGCACGTTGCGCGCCGTTCCGCCGGTCAGCTGCGTCACCGCGCCGCCGGCTGCGGCGACGACGCAGATCTCGTAGTGCCCGGCGCGGGGCGAGTCGAACGCGATCCGGCTGCCGTCTGGCGACCAGACGGGCAGGCTGTCGACGCCCGCGTGGTGGGTCACCTGCACCAGCCCCTGCGAGCCGTTCGCTGCGGTGGTCCAGATCTCCCAGTCGCCGGTGCGCTTGCTCGCGAACGCCAGCCGGCGTCCGTCGGGCGACCAGCTGGGGAAGGCATCGGGCGCCGGGGTGCTGGTGATGCGGTGCACGTCGCCGCCCCGGCTCGACATCGTGTAGACGTCGTAGTTGCCACCGCGGTCGCTCGCGAACGCGATCCGGGCGCCGGTGGGCGAGAACGACGGGGCGAAGTCTGCCGCCCGCCCGGTCGTCAGCCGCCGGGCCCGGCCGGACAGCGACGCGGGCTTCACCCACACGTCCCAGTTGCCCGACCGGTGCCGGTCGAACGCGATCATGCCGTCGCCGGCGAGGACGTCGGCGGCGACCGGCCCCGCCGCGGCCAGCAGCGCGACCCACGCCGCCGCCGCGGCCGCCACTGCCCATCGGAGCCTCATGTCGGTACCTTGCCCGTCGCGCCCGCTCCTCCTCGTGAGCCAATCGTAAATTTTCGGCCGGCCGCTCAAGCGCAGCCCGTGCCCGTGCCGATCATGCGTGTGTGTCAGGGTCAGGGCACCATCGGCTCCGGGCGGCCGTGTCCGCCGCCGTCGCGGCGTTCGCCGCGTGCCTGATCGTTCCTGCCGCGGCGGGGGCGGCGGCGCGCTCCGCCTCACCGCTTCACGCGGCCGGCATCGCCGCCCCGCCGGCGTCGCTGCTCGCCCACGTCATGCACGTCGCCGGCCAGGCCGCGCCCGACTACCCCGGCGCCGTCTCCGAACCCGCCAGCTCCGCCAACTACACGTTCGCCGACCGGCCGCTCACCGATCCCATCACGCGGCTGGTCATCCACGTGGCGGAGGGCGGCTGGGCGTCGACGTACGACTGGTTCCGGAATCCGCGCGCCGAGGCGTCGGCCAACTACGTCGTCTCACCGACCGGCCGCGTGGCGCAGATGGTGCCCGACCGCGACATCGCCTGGCACGCCGGGAACTGGGCGTACAACGAGAGCTCGATCGGCATCGAGCACGCCGGGTTCACGAACCGGACGCGGTTCCCGGACGCCGAGTACCGGGGCTCGGCGCGGCTGGCGGGGTGGCTTGCGCACACGTTCCTGATCCCGCCCGACCGCAGGCATGTGATCGGCCACTCCCAGGTGCCGGACCCCAACCACCCGGGGCAGTGGGGCGGCGTCGACCACCACACCGATCCCGGCCGCACGTGGAGCTGGCCGCGGTACATGGCCTATCTGCGCTCGTACGCGCACGACACCTACCAGCAGGTCGTCGACGACGCCGGCACGGCCGGCGTGCGCTACGACCCCGCGGTCTGGCACGTCGCCTCGACCCAGTCCGGCCACTACGGCGCCGGCTACCTGACGGCGGCGCCGACCAAGGCCGACAGCCCGGTGCGCTTCCGCCTGCAGACGCCCGCGACCGACCGGTACGACCTGCTGATGCGCTGGCCGTGCGGCGCCGACTCCACGCGCGTCGCCGTCGGGGTCGCGACCGTCCACGGCCGCCGCACGGCCACGGTGGACGAGGCGGCCGGCTGCGGCCGGTGGAACTTCGTGGGCAGCTACCGGCTGGCCGCGGGCAGCGGCTGGCGGCTCGACGTGAGCTCCTCCTCGCCCGCACGCGGCCCCATCGTCGCCGACGCCTTCGCGCTCGTCGAGGGGTCCGACCCCACCCCGCCGACCGCGCCGGCCGTCACCGTCCACGCGGGCGAGACCGAGCTCGGCGTGAGCTGGACGGCGGCAAGCGACAACATCGGCGTCGGCGGCTACCGCGCCGTGGTCGACTCGGTCGTCCGGGCGCGCGGCACGGCCCGCACGCTCGCGCTCACGGGCCTCGCGTGCGACACCGTCCACGTCGTCTCGGTGCGGGCGATGGACCTGGTCTCGAACCTCTCGGCCAGGCAGCCGGTGTGGGTGCGCACGGCGGCCTGCCCGCCGCCGCCGGCCGGCCTCGCCGCCGTACCGCAGCAGCATGCGGTCGCGCTCACGTGGTCGGCGCCCGCGGGCGGGCTCACCTACGACGTGCTCGCGAACGGCCGCCTGCTCGCGTCCGGGCTGACCACGACCGCCCACACGGTGGGGCACCTGGCCTGCTCGACCACGCACACCTTCACGGTGGAGAGCGCGGACACGAACGGCGGGGTCTCCGCGCCGGCGCTCGTGACCGTGACGACGCCGCCCTGCTGAGGCCCGCTCAGGGACGCCGGTAGACGCGGTAGGTGCGGCCGCGCAGGCGGCACACGCCGGCCGGCGTGAGCGGCGAGCCTTGCAGCGGCGCGGCCGACCGGTCCTCCACGATCCAGGCTGCGCCGGGCGGCACCACCCCGTGCAGCAGCAGGTCGCGCGACCAGGCCTTGCGCTGCTGCTGGGTGGGCCGGCGATGCAGCCAGGTGCGGTAGCGCACCTTCGAGTGCACGATGCGCAGGAAGACGGCCGGTGCCCCGGTCTGCGCGAACACGTCCATCGCCACCTCGTCGGCCAGCGGCTGGCGCATCCCGACGGCCGTCAGGTCGTGCGGCCCCGGGAGCCGCGTGCAGGCGAGCCGGTCGGGGAACGGCTGGCGCTCGACCGCCAGCGTGGCCAGCACGGTCGACGGCACCGCGAGCGCCACCAGCGCGGCGGCGGCCGCCGCCCCCGCCGGGGCCCCCCACCGGCGCGCCCAAGCGACGGCGCGCTCGGCCGCGATCCCGGCGGGCACCGCCAGGCCGAGGGCGAGGAACGGCAGGTAGCGCGACCAGCGCAGGAGCGCCGGCGTCCCCAGCACCTCGCCGCCGTGACCGAGGATCGCGCCCGCGGCGCATGCCGCGCCCGGGACGGCCCAGAGCACCACCACCTCGGCCCGGGCGGCGCCGTCCGGCCGGGCGGCGAGTGCGGCGGTGCCGGCCAGGCCGAGCGGGAGCAGGACGCCGAGGGCGACCACGGTCTGCAGCGGCGTCGGGTTCACGGCGGTGATGTGCGTGATCGACACGAACCCGCCGTACCGGTGATAGGCGAGCCCCAGCGGAACGAGCCAGACGCCCGCCACCACGGCGGCGGCGACCAGTGTCCGCCAGACGGCCGGCGAGCGCCGCACGGCAGCCATCGCGAGCGCCCAGGCGATGCAGAAGCCGCCGGCCGGCGGGCCGGTCAGGAACGCGAAGCCGGCCGCCGCCCCGGCGGCCCACAGGGCGGCGGGCGGACCCTGCCGCAGCCCGCGGACGAGCAGCCACACCGCGAGCGGCGTGAGGCACACGGCGAGCTCGCGCGGGATCAGGGGCGGGACGTTCCCCAGGGAGGGAAGGAAGACGTTGAACATCACGAGGTCGCCGTGGTAGGGGCCGAGCGTGTGCCCGTTCTGGTGCAGGAGCGCCGCCGCAGCGTGCTGCCAGACCCAGCCGAACCCGGCGGCGGCGGTGAACAGGCTGGCCGCCCAGACGGCCGCCGTGCGGCTCGCGCCGAGCTCCCGGGCGGCGAGCCACATGCCGAGCCAGCCGGCCGCGACGCCGCCGGCCGCGAGCGCGAGCAGTGCCGCGTTCAGGTCGCCCGGCAGCGTGCCGAGGAGCCAGCCGGCGATCGAGTGGTACAGCCACGGGTAGGAGTTCGGCTCGCCGGCATACACGCCCCCCGGCGCGGACGCCCCCGCCGCCAGCTCGCGGATCCATCCCTGGTGCCACAGCATGTCGGCGTGCGACGGCCACAGGAGCGGCGTGGCCCGCAGCGCTCCCGGATACACGACCAGGGCCGTCGTCGCGACGGCGCAGGCCACCGGCAGGGGTGCGACCCGGCCCGGGCGTAGTCGCGGCCGCCGCAGCGCCACCAGGGCCGCAAGCAGTGCGACCGCGATGGTGCGCAGCGCCCACGGGCTGCCCAGCAGACCCACCCCGGCGGGACCCTGCAGCATCGTCGCCCAGGCCAGGCCGACCGCGGCGAGGACGCCGAAACCGAGCCGTTCGGCCGCCGGCGCGCGCGGGGCGATCGCCGCCCCCGCAACCCATACCGCGCCGAGCGCCGCGACGAGCGTGCCGAGCGCCGACGCGATCACGATGTCGCAGCCATCGGCGCGCGAGTCTACCCGAACGCCAGCCGGTAGCATCCGCGGGCGAGCACCGTCCCCGGCGCCCTCGTAGCTCAGGGGATAGAGCGCGGCTCTCCTAAGGCCGGCGTCGCAGGTTCGAATCCTGCCGAGGGCACTTCACGGCCTCCGCGCTGTGCGCCCAAATGTGAGCGCCCACGGCACAGATGAGGTCGACGGGTGAGCGTGTGTCCCGCCGGGACCCTCCGCGCCGCGCAGCCGGAGCGAGGCCCGTGGGCGCCCGCCGGCTCCCTGGGGGCCACCTCTGCCCACCCGGCCGGGCGCGGGTCGCGGACTACACTTCACCGGGCAATGGCAGCGCCGACCAGCGCCGAGCAGCGCGCGCCCGCCGAGGCCCTCGCTCCGACCGCGAGGTCGATCCTCGACTCGGTTGCACGGACCTTCGCCGAACGCGGCTCGGCCGTCAGCATGACCGAGATCGCCGCCCGCTCCGGCGTCGGCCGCGCCACCCTCTACCGGCATTTCCCCACCCGCGAGGTGCTCATGGCCGACCTGCACCGGGTCGCCGTCCGTGACGTCGGCGACGCGCTGGGGGAGGCGCGGCTGGATGAGCTCGAGGTGGCAGCGGCGCTCGAGCGCGCGGCCGTCGTCGTGCTTTCGGTCGGGCACAAGTACGCCGTGGTCGTGCGCGAGCAGGTCCCCGTGCCTCGGGACGAGGCCGATGCGCTCGTGCGCGACCCGCTGCGCGACGTCCTGCGCCGCGGCCGCCTGAACGGCGTCCTGCGCGCGGATTGCTCGGTCGACTGGTTGGAGGACATGTTCGTCGGGCTCGTCGGTGCGGGGCTCCAGCAGATCGTGCGCCGCGGCGCCGGCCTCGAGCCGACCGCCCGAGCCGTCATGACGGCCTTCCTCGACGGCGCCGGCGCCCGGCGTGGCTGAGCCCGGCGCCGGCGCCCGCGCGGTGCCGGGAGCTCCCACCCGGCCGCTGCTCCTGTGCACCTGCTGCCGCGAGCCGCTGGCGCCCGGAACCGACGTCTGCCCCCGCTGCAACACGGACGTCCGCGGCGGCGCGCGGTCGCAGGCCGCCCGCAGCGCGCTCGTGCTGGGCATCATCGGGCTCGGCGTGCTTCCGATCGTCTTCTCGATTCCGGCCATCGTGATGGCGGTGCGGGCGCGCCGGGAGCTGGAGCGGAATCCGGGGCTGCACGGACGCGAGGCCGCCGGCTGGGGACTGGCCACCGGCATCGCCGGGACGGCGCTCGGGATCATCCTGATCTTCACCGTGGCGCTCGGCTTCTACAACCCGACGTAGTACGGTCGATCCCGCCGCCGTGCCGGAGCGTGTTATGGTCGCCCGGTGGGGCGCCTGCTGGTGAGATGGCTCGAGTCGGGAACGCGCCTCGAATACGCGTGGATCGCGTTCGCCGTCCTGAACCTCGCCGCGATGATGGCGATCATCGAGCTGCGCTTCGGGCAGGGGTGGGAGACCGTCCCGTTCCACTTCATCTACGTCTCCTTCACCATCCTGTACGGGTTCCGCGCGTGGCGCGGACAGGCGACGCTGGCCGGGATCACGTTCGTGACCCTCACGACCGGGGCTGTCACCGCGTTCGGCATCCACCGCAATTGGGAGGGGCCGGCCGAGTTCACCGAGGTGCCGCTGATGTCGCTGATGTTCGTGGCGATGGTCTACCACGTCCGCCGCCGCCAGCAGGCGCAGGCCGTGGCGGAGGCGCTCGCGGCGGAGCGAGAGCGCGACCTCGAGCGCAAGTCCGTCTTCCTCTCCGACGCGTCGCACGAGCTCCTGACGCCGATCACGATCGGGCGCGGCCACCTCGACCTCCTGCGCCGCGAGGAGCGCCCGACCAAGGCGGACGTCGACGAGGCGTCCGAGATCGTGCTCGGCGAGCTGGGCCGGATGGAGCGGGTGATCAACCGCCTGCTCCTGCTCGAGTCCGCCGATGCCACCGGGCCGCCGACGGTCGAGCGCGTGTCGGCCGCCGAGCTTATCTACGAGACGTTCCAGCGCTGGCGCGGCACGGCCGACCGCGACTGGCTGCTGGCGGACGTGCCCGCGGGCGCGGTGGCGGTCGACCGCGACCAGATCATGCTCGCGCTCGACGCCCTCGTCGAGAACGCGGTTCAGCACACGCCGACGGGCGCGCCGATCGAGATCGGCGCGGCTGCAGACAACGGGATGCTGCGGATCCGGGTGCGCGACGCCGGCGACGGCATCGCGATGGACGCCCAGGCGCGGGTGTTCGACCGCTTCTTCCGCGTCGACGGGGCGCGCAACCGCCGCCATGGCGGGGTGGGGCTGGGACTCGCGATCGTGAAGGCGATCGTCGAATCGCACGGCGGCTGCGTCTCGGTCCGGAGCCGGCCCGGCCAGGGCAGCACCTTCGAGGTCGCCCTGCCGGCGGTGCGCTCAGCAGGGGACGAGCCGGTACCCGCCTCCGCGGACGGTCTCGATCACGGCCTCGGCCTCGAGTTTGCGCCGTAGCCGGGCGACGTAGACGTCGACCACGTTCGACCGCGGGTCGAACTGGTAGTCCCAGACCGCGTTCAGGATGCGCTCGCGCGAGACGACCTCCTGGGGCGTGCGCAGCAGGTACTCGAGGAGGGCGCACTCGCGCTCCGAGAGCTGGACGCGGACGCCGTCGCGGCGGATGATCCGGCGGTTGCGCGGGTCGAGCTGGAGCACCTGCTCGGCCGGCTCCTTCGCGGTGTGGCCGGCGTGCCTGCGCAGGCACACGCGGACGCGCGCCAGGAGCTCGTCGAAGGAGAACGGCTTGGCCAGGTAATCGCTCGCCCCGGCGTCGAGCGCGGCCACCTTGGTGGCGACGGCGTTCTGGGCCGAGAGCACGAGCACGGGCGGCGGCGGATCCGCCTCGAGCGTCCCCCGCAGGACGGTGAATCCGTCCAGCCCCGGCAGCATCAGGTCGAGGATGACGAGATCCCACTCCCGGTCACGGATCTCGGTCAGGGCCTCGTCCCCGCCCGCTGCGATCGAGGTCGTGTAGCCCTCCGCCCGCAGCCCTCTGCTGACGAAGCTGGCGATCAGTGGCTCATCTTCCACCAACAAGATCCGCACGTCGGTGGAAAGCATACGCCTCCGCGGGGCGCGTGTGGGGACATGACAGGGACATGACACGCTCTTGACTCCCGCGGCCCGGCGGTCGAGCATTGCGGGCGCTCGAGGGGAAGGGAGGGGTTCGATCAGTCGTTCCACGCGAATAGTCAGCGCACTCGCCGGTACCGTCATCGCGGTGGTGCTCGTCGTGTGGTACATCGTCGGCTGGCTGCTGCCGCTGCCGCCGACGGTCGCCCAGGCGTCGACCGGCGGCGTGACCAACATCACGCTGCAGACCGTGGCCGCCTACGGCCACGCACCGCACCCTGACTGGGTCTCCTATCTCGTGAAGAACGAGCAGGGCCAGTGGGTGCACAGCACGATCTGGAAGGTCCCGGCCCACTCGATCATCCGCGTCACGGTGCTGCAGTACGACGGCGACAGCGGCCTGCGCAACCCCTTCCTGGGTCAGCCCAGGGGGGTCATCGGCGGGACGATGACGGTCGACGGGAAGACGCTCAACGTGCTCAACCCCGACCTCGCGTCGCACACGTTCACCATTCCCGACTACGGCGTGAGCGTGCCCCTCCAAGGCGTTGCCGACGACGCCAAGAACCAGTGCGGCGTCGCCCCGTGCACGATGGCCGAGGCGCACAAGACGGTCACGTTCGAGTTCCGCACCGGCAAGCCCGGCATCCACCGCTGGCAGTGCTTCGTCCCCTGCGCGGCCGGGTGGCTGTACGGGTTCGGCGGGCCGATGCAGACGGTCGGCTGGATGGACGGCTACATCAAGGTGGTCTGACCGATGACTCCGACCACACATCTCCGCCGCGCCATCGTCATCTGGATCGTGCTGAGCGTGATCGCCGAGATTCTGCTCGGGTTCGTGTTCGCACCCCACATGCCGCCGGGTCACTTCTCGAACGTCGCCTCCGACCAGACCGAGGTGAACAACATCCTCGCGCTGACGATGGCCCCCATCGGCGTCGGAGTGATCACGTTCTTCCTCTACGCCGTGTTCACCTTCCGCAAGCCGCCCGGACCGATCGTGGACGGCCCGCCCGACCGCGGCGACCGCAACCTTCAGACCGGCTGGGTCGGCGTCACCACGGTGATCGTGATCTTCCTCGCCATCCTGGGCACGGTCGACCTGGTCGAGTCGCCCAGCAGTGCGGCCGGCGCTGGCGCCGGCGGCGGCCAGGGCGCCTCGCCGATCTCGAATCCCAGTTCCGGGACGCCCCTGCAGGTGCAGGTGATCGCCCAGCAGTGGCAGTTCACGTACCGGTTCCCCCAGTACGGCGGCGTCGAGACGTTCTCGCTGGCGCTGCCCGTCAATCGGACGGTCGAGTTCCACGTCACCTCGATCGACGTGATCCACTCCTTCTGGAGCTACCAGCTCGGCGTGAAGGCCGACGCGGTGCCGGGAGCGGACAACATCGCCTTCGCGACGCCTGAGCACACCGGCATCTTCGAGGTGCGCTGCGCCGAGTTGTGCGGCCTGTGGCACGGCTACATGTACGCCCACGGGCGGGTCATGAGCGGGTCGGAGTGGAGCTCCTGGATCTCGAAGGTGCAGAGCGACAACGCGCCCTCGACGCACTACCTGCCCAAGTACGCCAACGTCTACTACCCGGACCCGACTGGAAGAGGCGGATGACCCAGACCGACACTCCCACTGCCGAACCCACAGGCGCAGGCCGCTCCAGCCTGCTGACGTTCAACGTCCTCTGGGGGATCGTCGGCCTGATCGTCGGCTACGCCGTCGGTCTGTGGATCGGACACCGGATGGCGTCGCGCTTCGACTGGATCGCCGCCACCGACCAGAACGACGTCGCCATCCTGATCGGGTACGCCGTCGGCATCCTCGGCTACCTCGGCGGCCTCGGCATCCTGAACCAGCCGCTGGCGAAGCTCGCCGGGCGCAACTCCGCCGACCTGGCCAAGGGCTCGACCGGCTGGGTGCGGTACCTGCGCGCGAGCACCGACCACAAGGTGATCGGCAACCAGTACCTGATCGGGATCGGGATCTTCCTCTTCATCGGCGGCCTGAACGCCATGCTGATCCGCACGGAGCTCCTGCGCCCGAACCCGCCCGTGTTCTCCCCCGGCCAGTACCTGACGGTCGTCGGCCTGCACGGGGCGATGATGATCATGATGGTCTCGAGCCTCATCCTGGGGCCGTTCGGGCACTACTTCGTCCCGCTCATGATCGGCAGCCGGCGGATGGCCTTCCCGCGGCTGGAGGCGCTCTCGTTCTGGCTGCTGCCGCTGGCCGGCATCATCCTGACGAGCACCATCGCCTACGGCGGCTTCCCGACCGGCTGGACGGGCTATCCGCAGCTCGCCAGCCAGTCCGACGCCGGCATGGACGGCTACCTGGTCGCGTTCGCCCTCGTCGGCATCGGCATGATCCTGAACGCCCTCAACATGCTGGTGACGGTGTTCAACCACCGCGCTCCGGGGATGACCTGGATGCGACTGCCGATCTTCGTGTGGAGCATGCTGACGACGTCGGTGCTGATGCTGCTCGGCCCGCCGATGCTGCTCGGAGCGGTCGTCATGGAGATGCTCGACCGCACGTCCGGCACGACGTTCTTCGCCTCGCCGACCGGTGGCAGCCCGTTCCTGTGGGAGAACATGTTCTGGTTCTTCGGGCATCCGGAGGTGTACATCCTGGCCATCCCCGGGTTCGGCGTCGTCACGGAGATCCTGCCCGTGTTCGCGCGCAAGCCGCTCTGGGCCCAGAAGCTCGGCATCGCGGGCATGCTCGGAGTCGCCCTGCTCTCGTTCATGGTGTGGCAGCACCACCTGTTCGTGAGCGGCATCAACTCCAGCCTGCGGCCGTTCTACATGTTCACGACGGAGCTGATCTCGGTGCCAACCGGCTTCGTGTTCCTGGTCGGCCTCGGCACGATCTGGGGGGCGAAGATCCGCTACTCGGTGCCCATGCTGTGGTCGCTCGCCTTCTACTTCAACTTCCTGATAGGCGGGCTCTCCGGTGTGTACCTGTCGGACGTGCCGAGCGACGTGACGCTGCACGGCAGCTTCTTCGTGATGGCGCACTTCCACTACACGATCATGGGCGGCCTCGTGTTCGCCTTCTTCGCAGGGGCCTACTACTGGCTGCCGAAGATGACCGGCGTCGAACTGAACGAGCGCCTGGGCAAGATCCACTTCTGGACCTCCTTCCTGTTCTTCAACTCGACGTTCCTGCCGCTCTTCGCGGTCGGGATGCTGGGCATGCCGCGACGCGTCGCGACCTACGCCCCGCACCTCCAGTTCCTGAACGACTGGGTCTCGATCTCGGCCTTCCTGCTCGGCGCCTCGATGCTCGTGTTCGTCTTCAACTTCATCTACTCGGTGTTCGTCGTCAGGATTCCGGCCGCGGCCAACCCGTGGATGGCGCGCTCCCTCGAGTGGCAGCTGCCCACGCCGGTGCCCGTCATGAACTTCGACCGGCCGGTGCGCATCCTGTCGAGCCCCTACGACTACGGCGACCCGTCGGCGCCGCCCGTGATGGAGCTCGGGCCGCCCGTGGTCGCGGCGGGAGACTGAGGCCATGACCGACATCACACCGACGGCTCACGACACCGCCGATCTCGAGTCGCGCAACCTGGCGACGGGCACCCGGCTCTTCATCGCCGCGGACGCGTTCCTCTTCCTCGGCTTCCTGTTCGCCTACCTCTACCTGCGCGCCCTGAACAGCAACGACCTGTGGAACCCGAAGGGCCAGAATCCCTCGGGCGTGATGGGGCTCGTGCTGCTCATCGCCGTCGTCGTGACGGCGGTCGTGACCGAGATCGCGGTGCGGCGGATGAGCGCCTCCGGGCCGGCGGCGTTCCGCGGGCCGGGCGCCGTGGCGCTCCTGGCGGGTCTGGTCGCGACGGTGGTCGCGGGCATCCAGCTCTTCGACCCGGGGTTCTCCCCCAGCTCCGCCGGAGGGTTCGGCAGCGTCTTCGTCGGCTACATGGTGTTCTACTCGCTGCATGTGCTCGGCGGGGCGTACTGGCTCGAGACGCAGGTCGTGAAGCAGCCGAGCGCGGCGCTGCGCGGCGCGGCGCCGCCGATCGCCCTCTACTGGTGGTTCCTGGCCGTCGTGGCGGCCATCTTCTCGATCCTGTTCTACCTTGTGTAGCCACTGGGGAGAAAGCTGAGGGGGGTGAGTGATCTGATCGCGTTTGCCGTGAATGACGTGAACGCCGGTGGCTACATGACGCTGGTGATCCCGGTCGGCTTCCTGCTCCTGGTGCTTCTGAGCGGGTGGTTCATGCGCCACCGGGTGCCGTGAACGATCTCGTCGGCGATCCGCCCGGTCCCTGGCTGCGGCTCGCGGCCCTGGCCGGTGCTCTCGCGACCGCGCTCGTGTGCGCCGTCGCGGCGCTGCACCTCGGCCTCGCTCACCGCGTGCTCGCGGCGGCGGCGCTGCCGCCGCTCCTGGCCGTCGCGCTGGCCGCACGCATCTCACACCCGCGCCTTCGCCGGACGGCGTACGCGGCGCTCGGGCTGTTCCTGGCCGAGGTCGCCGCGGGCGGCCTGACCGCCGCCGGCAGCCCGCCCCGCTGGGCGGTTGGGCTGCACGTCGCCGTCGCGGCGGCCGCGCTCGCCGCCGCGCTCGTCTCGGCCGCGGCGGCCTTCCGGCAGCCGGCCGAGGGGCGCGTCGCCTGGCGCGACTACCTGACGCTGACGAAGCCCCGGGTGATGACGCTCCTGCTGCTGACGGCCGCCTGCGGGATGGTGGTGGGCGCGAGCGGCCTGCCCCGGGCGACGACGTTCGCGGCCACGATGATCGGGCTCGCGCTCGCCTGCGGCGGGGCGAGCGCGTTCAACCACCTGATCGACCGCGACATCGACCGGACGATGTCGCGCACCGACCGCCGGCCGGTCGCGTCCGGCCGGGTGACCCCGCCGCGGGCGCTGGAGTTCGGCCTCGTGCTGTCCGCGGCCTCGTTCGTGCTCCTCGCCGTTGCGGTGAACCTGGTGACCGCCCTGCTGGCGCTGGCCGGCAACCTCTTCTACGTCTTCGTCTACACGCGCTGGCTGAAGCGCTCGACACCGCAGAACATCGTCATCGGCGGCGCCGCGGGAGCCGTGCCGCCGCTGGTCGGGTGGGCGGCCGCGACCGGCCACGTGACGCTGCCGGCGCTCGTCCTGTTCCTGATCGTGTTCGTGTGGACGCCGCCGCACTTCTGGGCGCTCGCCATGTTGATCAAGCGGGAGTACCAGGCCGCCGGGGTGCCGATGCTCCCGGTCGTGCGCGGCGATCGCGAGGCGACGCGCCAGATCATGCGCTACTCGGTGGTCATGGTGGCGGTCACGCTCCTGCCGGCGGCCGTCGGCATCTCGGGGTGGGCGTACGTCGCCGCGGCCGTGCTGCTGGGCGCGCAGTTCCTGCTGCTCGCGCGGCGACTGGCGCGCGACCCCGTGCCGAAGCATGCAGGCGTGCTCTTCCACTACTCGCTGCTCTATCTGGCGCTGCTCTTCGTCGCGATGGCGGCCGACGCCGCCCTCACCCGCCCGATCGCGTGACGGGACGCGCCGTGGGCGAGAAGGCCGCGGGCTGGTCGCGGCGGTCTCGACCGACCCCGTCCGCCTGCTCGTGAGAGGGTGGGCTCCGCGGGGACGCCCGGACGTCGCCGCCGACGGCGGTCACGCCACCGGCTTGCGGAAGTAGACCCGCGCGTACCCGTCCTCCACGCCCCGACCGGTCTCCGTGTAGCCGAGCGCCGGGTAGAGGGTGAGGTTCTCGGTCATGCGCTCGTTCGTGTACAGGGTGACGGCGTCCAGGCCCGCCGCGCGGGCGCGTTCCTCGGCGAACGCGATCAGCGCCCGGCCCAGCCCGCGCCCGCGTTGCCCGGGTGCGACGGCCACGTTCTCGAGCAGGAGCGACGGCGGCTGCGGGCGCAGGACGAGCACGCCCGCGATCGCCGCGCCGGCGCGCACGACCCAGACCTCCCCGGCGGCGATCAGCGCCGCGTAGTCGGCTCCCATCGGCGCCGGCTCGCGCCCGATGCGCTCGACGTACTCGGCGTAGGCGGCGCGCACGCACCCCGATACGGCGGCCGCGTCCGCCGGCTGGGCCGGAACGATCCGGGTCATCGCCGGGCGAGCGTAGCAGCACGCGTTATCGTGCGGGGGCCGTGGCCTGACCGCGCCGAACGAAAGGACAGCCCATGCAACTGGGAATGATCGGCCTGGGCCGGATGGGAGCGAACCTCACCCGCCGGCTGATGCGCGACGGGCACCACATGGTGGTGTGGAACCGCGATCCCGCGCCGATCGCACAGCTGGCCTCCGAGGGTGCCGTGGGCGCCGAGTCGGCCGCCGATCTGGTGGCGAAGCTCGATCCCCCGCGGGCGGTCTGGGTGATGGTGCCGGCCGCCGTCACCGGCGCGGTCGTCGCCGACGTCGCCGCCCTGCTCGAACCGGGCGACACGATCATCGACGGCGGCAACTCCTACTATCGCGACGACATCGCCCGGGCCGCGGAGCTCTCCCCGAAGGGGATCCACTACGTGGACATCGGCACGTCCGGCGGCGTCTTCGGGCTCGAGCGCGGCTACTGCCTGATGATCGGCGGCGAGGACGACGTCGTCGCCCGGCTCGAGCCGATCTTCGCGACGATCGCACCCGGCGTCGAGGCGGCCGAGCGCACGCCGGGCCGCACCGGCGATCCGGGTATGGCGGAGAAGGGCTACCTGCACTGCGGGCCGAACGGCGCGGGCCACTTCGTGAAGATGGTCCACAACGGCATCGAGTACGGCATCATGGCCGCCTACGCCGAGGGCCTGGACATCCTCAAGAACGCCGACGCCGGCCTGCGGGAGCAGGTGCACGACGCGGAGACGGCGCCGCTCGACCATCCCGAGTACTACCGCTACGCGATCGACACGGCCGAGGTGGCCGAGGTGTGGCGGCGGGGCAGCGTCGTCGGCTCGTGGCTGCTCGACCTGACGGCGGCGGCGCTGCGCGAGTCGCCGGGGCTCGAGGGGTTCTCGGGCCGCGTGTCGGACTCCGGCGAGGGCCGGTGGACGTCGATCGCGGCGATCGAGGAGGGCGTGCCCGCCTACGTGCTGACGGCGGCCGTCTACGAGCGGTTCAGCTCGCGTGGAGACGGCACCTATGCCAACAAGGTGCTGTCGGCGATGCGCAAGCAGTTCGGGGGCCACATCGAGGTTCCCGCAGCGGGCGGCTGACCGTGGCAAGCTTCGTCTAAACCGACCACCGCGCCTGCACGGGCGAGCTGAGAGGAGCCAGCATGGCCATCGCACCCGCATCCGACCTCGCCCAGATCGAGACGATCCTGGGGGACGACGCCGAGTCCCTGCTCGGCCACACCTGCAAGACGATCTCGCGTGACCGGCTCTCCCTGCCGGGGCCGGACTTCGTCGACCGCGTCGTCGCCCAGTCCGACCGCCCGACGCCCGTCCTGCGCTCCCTGCAGACGCTGTTCGACAACGGCCGGCTGGGCGGGACGGGGTACCTGTCGATCCTGCCGGTCGACCAGGGCATCGAGCACTCGGCGGGGGCGTCGTTCGCCAAGAATCCCGACTACTTCGACCCCATGCGGATCGTGGAGCTCGCGATCGAGGGCGGCTGCAACGCCGTCGCGACGACGCTGGGCGCCCTCGGCGCCACCGCCCGCCGGTACGCGCACCGCATCCCCTTCCTGCTCAAGCTGAACCACAACGAGTTCCTGAGCTATCCGAACGCCTACGACCAGATCATGTTCGCGTCCGTCCGCCAGGCGCGCGAGCAGGGCTGCGTCGCCGTCGGCGCCACGATCTACTTCGGATCGGCCGAGTCGAAGCGGCAGATCCAGGAGGTGTCGACGGCCTTCGCTGCGGCACACGAGCTGGGCATGGCGACCGTGCTCTGGTGCTACCTGCGCAACTCCGCGTTCTCGCCCAAGGACGGCGGGCCCGACTACCACGTGGCCGCCGACCTGACCACCCAGGCGAACCACCTGGGCGTCACGATCGAGGCCGACATCATCAAGCAGAAGGCGCCCCAGACCGCCGCGCCGGGCTTCCTCGACCTCAAGTTCGGCAAGACCGACAAGCGCGTCTACTCGGAGCTGCTCACCGACCACCCGATCGACATGACCCGCTACCAGGTGGCCGGGTGCTACATGGGCCGCGCCGGGCTGATCAACTCGGGCGGCGCCTCCGGCGCGAGCGACATGCACGACGCGGTGGTTACCGCGGTCGTCAACAAGCGTGCCGGCGGGATGGGGATGATCAGCGGGCGCAAGGCGTTCCAGCGGCCGATGGCGGAGGGCGTGGAGCTGCTGCACGCCATCCAGGACGTCTACCTCTCCGACGACATCACCGTCGCCTGAACGCGGCCTACCTCAAATCTCAACATTTCTTCACCCAAAAGAGTATTGAGCTGAACGAATAGACTGTCGACAGGTCATACGCCACCGCTATAATGGGAGTATGACCAGCATGTTCCAGATCTATTCAGAGCGCCAGTTTGCCGAGTCTCATCCCGAGACGGAGCAGGAGTACTTCATGCGGATGGCCCGCAACCTGCGCGATCAGCGCCGCCGCGAGCGGCGGGCACGGATCGTCGCCAGGGTCACGGGTCGGCCGCAGCGCAAGGCGGCGTAGGACGCCTGATCAACGTTCCCGATCGGGCCGTGCCCGGGGAGATCCCCGGTCGCGGCCCGTTTCGCGTGCGCTACATCCGCTCGAAGCTGCGGAACCGCTCCCAGTCGGTCACCGCGGCCTCGAACGCGCGTTGCTCCGTGCGGGCGTAATGCAGGTAGTGGTCGACGACGTCGCCGCCGAACGCCTCCTTCGCCACCGCTGACCCCTCGAGGAGGTCGATCGCCTCATGCAGGCTGCCGGGGAGGCGGGGCTTGCCGTCCGCGTTGTAGGCGTTGCCGTCGTACGCGGCGTCGAGCTCGAGGCCGCTGTCGACCCCGTGCAGGCCGGCCGCGATCATCGCGGCGAACGCCAGGTAGGGGTTGACGTCGGCGCCGGCGATCCGGCTCTCCATGCGCAGGCTCTGGCCGTGGCCGACGACGCGGAAGCCGCAGGTGCGGTTGTCGCGCCCCCAGACGAGCGTCGTCGGCGCGAAGGAGCCCCACGCGTACCGCTTGTACGAGTTCACGTTGGGCGCGAAGAAGTAGGCCAGCTCGCGGGTGACGGCCAGCTGGCCGGCCACGAACCGGTCGAACGTCTCGCTGTGCCCGTGGCCGTCAGACCCAGGCGAGAGGCTGCCGTCGCCGTCCCACAGGCTCATGTGGATATGGCACGAGTTGCCCTCGCGCTCGTCGTACTTGGCCATGAACGAGAGCGCGCAGCCGTGCAGGTAGGCGATCTCCTTCGCCCCGTTCTTGTAGATCGAGTGGTTGTCGGCCATCTGCAGGGCGTCGGCGTAGCGGAAGTTCACCTCGTGCTGGCCGAAGTTGCACTCGCCCTTCGAGTCCTCGACCCGGATCCCCGCGCCGGCCATGCCCAGCCGGATCGGGCGGATCACGTCCTCGACCATCGTCGTGCCGAGGATCGAGTAGTCGACGTTGTACGGGTTGGCGGTGACCAGGTCGTGATAGCGCTTGGCGCGGGCCTCGTCGAAGCTGTCGCGGAAGAGCATGAACTCGAGCTCGGAGCCGACGTTCGCGTGCCAGCCGCGCTCGGCCAGGCGGTCGAGCTGGCGGCGCAGGATCTGGCGCGGCGACGCCGCCACGGGCGAGCCGTCCTCCCACTCGAGGTCGGCGACGCAGAGGGCGGTGCGCTCGAGCCAGGGCACCCGCCGGAGGGTCGCCAGGTCGGGCCGGAACACGAAGTCGCCGTAGCCGGTCTCCCACGAGGACATCGCGAAGCCCTGGACGGTGTTCATGTCGACGTCGACGGCGAGCAGGTAGTTGCAGCCCTCGGCGCCGTGCCCCGCCACCTCGTCGACGAAGAACGGCGCGTGCAGGCGCTTCCCCGAGAGCCGGCCCTGCATGTCGGTCATCACGAGCAGGACGGTGTCCACCGCACCCGACTCGACATCAGCCCGAAGCTCGTCCAGCGTCAGCGCCATCGGCGCTATTCATATACTCCCGCGGGTATGGACCGCAAGCGACCGGTGATCGGGGTCAGCGCCTACGACCTGCCCGTCGCGTTCGGTCAGTGGACCGATGTCCGCAGCGTGCTCGCTCCGGCGGCCTATACGGCGTCGGTGGAGCGGGCCGGCGGGCTGCCGGTGGTCGTGCCGCCGGTCGAGGGCAGCACCGAGCTGCTCGAGCTCCTGGACGGGCTCGTGTTCACGGGCGGCTCCGATCTCGACCCGTCGCTCTACGGACAGCGAGCCCATCCCGAGACCACCGGGGTGCACCGCCACCGCGACCGCGCCGAGCTGGCCCTCGTCCGCGAGGCGCTTGCGCGTGACATGCCGGTGCTCGGCATCTGCCGCGGCATGCAGCTTCTGAACGTCGCGCTCGGGGGCGACCTGCACCAGCACCTGGCCTCGAGGACCCACAAGGGGCCGCCGGGGCGCTACACGTTCCACGACGTCACGGTCGACGCCGGCACGCGCCTGGCCGACGTGCTGGGCGCCGGCACGCGCACGCACTCCTGCCACCACCAGGCGCCCGACCGGCTCGGGGAGGGGCTGCGCGCGAGCGCGCACGCCGAGGACGGCACGGTCGAGGCGATCGAGCAGCCGGCGGCGCGGTTCGCGGTCGGCGTGCTCTGGCACCCGGAGGAGGACGAGGTGCGCGGCGCGCCCCTCTTCCGCGAGCTGGTCGCCCAGGCGACCACGTACCGGCGGGCGGCTGCGTGAGCGTCGAGGGCCTCGTCATCGGCGGCGACCGGGTGGCGGCGGCCGAGGGCGAGACCTTCGAGGTGCTGAATCCCGCCACGGCGGCTCGCCTCGCAGAGGTGGCGTCGGCCGGCCCCGCGGACGTCGACCGGGCGGTCGCGGCGGCGGGCGCCGCCTACGAGGTGTGGGGCGCGCTCTCGCCGGTGACGCGCGGGCGGCGCATGCACGGCTTCGCCACGCTCGTCGAGGAGCACGCGGAGGAGCTCGCCCTGCTCGAGTGCCGCAACGTCGGCATGCCGATCGGCGACGCGCGCGGCCAGCTCGGCATGATCGTCGACGTGCTGCGCTACTACGCGGGGGCGGTCGACAAGTTCTTCGGCCACACGATCCCGGTGGAGCGCGACGGCGTCGCCATGACGTTCCGCGAGCCGATCGGCGTGGTCGGGCTGATCACGCCCTGGAACTTCCCCCTGAACATCGCCAACTGGAAGATCGCGCCCGCGCTCGCGGCCGGGAACACGGTCGTCGTGAAGCCGGCCTCGCTGACGCCGCTCACCGTCCTGCGCTACGCCGAGCTGGCGGTCGAGGCCGGGATCCCGCCCGGCGCCCTGAACGTCGTCCCCGGGCCGGGGGCGACCGTCGGCAACGCGCTCGTCGAGCACCCCGGCGTCGGCAAGATCGGGTTCACGGGCTCGACCGAGGTCGGAGCCGGCATCGCCCGCCGGGCGGCCGCGACGATCAAGCGGGTCACGCTCGAGCTGGGCGGCAAGTCGGCCTGTGTCGTGTTCGAGGACGCCGACCTGGAGAAGGTGGGGCGGCTGGCGCCGTACGCCGTCTTCGAGAACTGCGGCCAGGACTGCTGCGCCCGCTCGCGGCTGATCGTGCAGGAGTCCGTCGCCGACGAGGTCGTCGAGCGCTACGCCGACACGGCGCGGCGGCTGCGCGTGGGGATGCCCGAGCTGGCCGACACCGAGGTCGGCCCGCTGATCTCGGCCGGCCAGCGCGAGACCGTTGAGCGCTACGTGGCGGCCGGCCTCGAGCAGGGGGCAAAGGTCGTCGCCGGCGGCGGCCGGCCCGGCGGCGGGCTCGAGGCGGGGTACTTCTACCGCCCGACGGTGCTGACCGGCGTCACCAACGACATGACGGTCGCCCGGGAGGAGATCTTCGGCCCCGTCGTCTCGGTGATCACCTTCCGGGACGAGGCCGACGCGGTGCGCATCGCGAACGACACGCCGTACGGCCTCTCCGGCTCGCTGTGGACGCGTGACGGCGCCCGCCAGCTGCGGGTGGCGCGGGCGCTGCGGACGGGCGTGCTCGGCGTGAACACGAACTCGTCCGTGTTCGTGCAGGCGCCGTTCGGCGGCTACAAGCAGTCCGGCGTCGGCAAGGAGCTGGGCATGGAGGCGCTCGCGCACAACACCGAGCTGAAGAGCGTCTTCATCTCGACCGAGTAGCCCGCTTGCGTTCGTGCATCGCCACCGACGCGCGCGCGAGCGCCTCGGCCAGCGACTCACCCGGCAGCCGCGCGGCGGCGCCCACCGACGCGCCCCGGTAGACGTGCCGGTGCGTCCCGGGCACGTTCAGGCCGTCCAGGAGCTGCTGGAGCTCGTCCCCACGGGTGTGCATCCCGGCCGCGAGATCCCGTGGGCCGGCGAATCCCTTCAGGGCCTCGGCAACGGCCGCGATCAGGACGTCCCCGCCGCGGGCGTAGTCGTTCTGGAACGCGGCGTTCGCCGCCCGCATCCCGTTGAAGTCGAGCACCAGAACGCCGAACAGGGTCGTCCCGGCGTGGCGGTCGAGCTCGGCGTCGAGCGCGCGCTGGTTGGGCAGGCCGGTGAGCGCGTCCACGAACGCCGCCTGCTTGAGCCGCCCCCGCTCGTTCGCCGTCGCCACCGCCAGACCGGCGCTGTCCCAGTAGTGCAGGAACCCGGCCCGGCGCTCGTATCCCGGCCGCGGCGCGGCGATCCAGTGCACCGCCACGAGCCCGTGGGTCTCCCCGTGAGCGCGCAGGATCAGGATGTGCACGACCGACCCGGCTGCGTCGAGTCGACGCCCAAGCTCCGTCAGCTCGTCGTCCAGCAGGGGATGGTTCGAGATCAGCGACCGCGACCGGGAGAGCGAGCGTCCGAGCAGCGCCGGCTCCATCTGCAGCTGCGGGAACGCCACTCGACCGTGTCGGCCGTGAGCTGCGACCACAACGCGTCGGCATCCCGGTGGCGCAGGATGCGGAAGGCCATCGTCTCCGACTGGCGGAGGTAGGCCGGCTCGCGGTCGATCGCCTCGAGCCCGCGCGGGCTCCACGCGAACATGCAAGCGTTATCGACAGCGGACGCGGATCGCGTGAGGCTCTAAACGACGGTGGCCGAGCGGATCGCGTCGATCAGCTCGTCGAGCCCGACGCCCTTCTTCAGGCAGTTCGCCGCGCCGGCGTTGAGGGCGGCGTCGATCATCTGCGGCTCGTCGTAGGCGGAGAGCACGACCACCGGCATCGCCCAGTCGGCGGCCGCGATCTGCTCCGTGGCCTCGATGCCGTCGACGTTCGGCATGCGCATGTCCATGACGACCACGTCCGGCAGCGTCTGCTCGGCGACGGTGACCGCCTCGGCCCCGTCGGACGCCTCGCCGACGACCGTCATGCCCGCCTCCTCCAGCGCGTCCCGCAGCACGCCGCGAAGGAGCGCGTTGTCCTCGGCGATGAGGATGCGGATCGCGCTGTCCTGCATGGGGCGAAGAGTACCCGCCGCCGGCGTGCCTGTGTCGCGTGGCTCGAGGTAGAGAAGGTCCGTGTGCAGCATGGCCTCGCCGGCGGCTGTGACCGGGTCGCAGGCGCGGATTCGGGTCAGCAGGTAGGCGGCCGCGAAGCAGTCGCCGGCGCCCGTCGGATCGGCGTAGGCGCCGGCCCCCGTCCCCGGGACGTCCCACAGCCCGGCGCCGGTCGCCACGAGCACGCCGTCGGCGCCGAGGGTGACGACCACCTCCGGTGCGCCCAGCGCCAGCAGGCTGGGCTGGTCGAGCCGTCCGCCGGTGGCGGCGCGCGCCTCGGCGCCGTTCAGCTTCAGGATCTCGATGCCCGTGAGGCACTCCGGCGGAAAGCGGCGCAGCCGCACCGGCCCGGGGTCGGGACCGCGCGCCAGGCCCTGGCCGTCGATGCACAGCCGGTGCCCGGCGGCGCGCAGCACCGCCACGGTCTCGGGCGGGAGCTCGCCGGACGATTGCGGGCCCAAGAGCACCCACTGGCAGCCGCGAAACGCGGGCAGCACGACCTGCCTCGTCTCCTCGGGCGTGAACGGCAGGCCGATGCGCGCCAGCACCTGCTGGGTGCCGTGCCGGTGATCCAGCCGGGAGTCGTACGCCGGCCCCCCGGGCACGACGATCGCGTCGCCGGGGTCGGCTCCGCGCGTGACGACCACGCAGTCGGCGCCCGCCGCGCGCAACGCCCTGCGAGCGTAGAGCGGGGTGCCGCCGAGCCTCGTCGACGGCGAGCCGTCGGGGCCGGCGATCGTGTCGACGACCGTGTGCCCGAGCAGCCCGATCGTCACCGCGGCGGGGAGCCGTTCGGCGTCTGGATCTCGAGCCTGACGGCCGAGCGGCCCGCCTCGCCGGCGAGCGTGATGGCGGCGCCGATCCGGCTGGCCCGCTCGCGCATCATCCGGATCCCGATGCCGTGGGCGGCGGTCGAGAGCGCCCCGCCGCTGTCCTCGACGGCCAGGAAGATGCGCCCGTTCTCGCGCTCGAGGCTGATCGCGACCGGCGGGCGGCCGTACCGGGCCGCGTTGATCGCCGCCTCGCGGGCGATCTGGAAGATGGCCGTGTCGCGGTCGTTGTCCGGCTCCCAGACGGCGGACGGCCGGGTGAACGTGGCGTTCACGCCGTACTCCTCCTGCACCGTCTCGGCCAGCGACCCGAGCGCCTGGATCAGCCCCTGCTGCTCCATCACGACCGGATACAGCCGTGCGACCGTCTGGCGCAGGTCGTCGGCGGCTGTCGACGCGACATCCTCGAGGCGCTTGAGCACCTCGGTGGCGCGGGCGAGGTCGCCCGTGCGGATCGAGTCGCCGATGACGTCGCACATGAGCCGCATGGCGGTCATCGTCTGCTGCGGCCCGTCGTGCAGTCGGGCGGCGACCGCGGCACGCTCGCCGTCGATGGTGCGCAGCATCTGGTCGAAGACCTCGCCCTGCTCGCGGCCCCGCTCGGCCAGTGCGTGGGTCGTGCGCAGGGCGCGGTCGGTCGCGTACCAGGCGACCGCCACCGCCGCCAGCACGAACACGTCGTGCAGGCGGCTCGACCGGGTCACCATCACCAGTGCGCCGACTCCGAGCGCTGTGGCCACGGCCACCGCCGCCGCCAGGCGGCGGTCAGTCGATGAACTCATAGCGGAGCGCGAGCGCGACCGCCTGGGTGCGTGTATCCGCCTCGAGCTTGGTCATCGCGTTCCGCACGTGCGTGCGCACCGTCTCGGGGCTGATGAACAGCCGCTGCGCGATCTCGGGGTTCGAATAGCCGTTGGCGAGCAGCCCGAGGATCTCGCGCTCGCGGCCCGAGAGGGCCGGCAGCCGCTCCGTCGCCTTGGGCGCGACCAGCTCGGAGGCGAGCGTGGGATCGACGTATGCTCCCCCCTCGGCGACCCGCTTCACGGCGCGGACGATGTCGTCCGGGGGCGCATCCTTCAGCACGTACCCGCGGGCGCCGCAGTCGAGCCCCTCCGCCAGCAGGCCCCGCTCGCCGTGCGCCGTGTACAGGATGACGGCGATCTCCGGGTGCGCGGCGATGATCTTGCGGGTCGCCTCGAACCCGTCCATCCCGTCCATGCGCACGTCCATCACGATCACGTC
The DNA here is from genome assembly GCA_963843705.1 of uncultured Actinomycetes bacterium. Classification (GTDB taxonomy): domain Bacteria; phylum Actinomycetota; class Thermoleophilia; order Gaiellales; family JAICJC01; genus JAICJC01. Next base: position 218,677 of record CAWJLQ010000011.1, on the reverse strand, counting down.
GGGCCGGCGCTTGTCGGCCATGTCGACGGCCCCGTCGCCCGAGCTGCTCTCGCCGATGACCGAGATCTCCCGATCGCGTGTCAGGATCATCTTCACGCCCTCGCGGACCGCGGCGTGATCGTCCACGACCAGACACCTCACCTGGCTGCGATCCGCGCCGTTGCCGCCGTCACTTGCGCCCATGACCAAGGGAATCATTGCACTTCCGGCGCCGAAAAGACAATCCGTGGCCAATAGAATCCGGAACATGTCGACCGCGCGGCGCACGGCGCTGGTCTCGCTCGTCGCCGCGATCGTCCTGGTGGGGGTCAAGCTCGCGGTCGGACTGGCGTCGGGGAGCCTCGGCGTGCTGGCCGAAGCGGCCCATTCCGGGATCGACGCCGTGGCCGCGGTCCTGACGCTGTTCGCGGTCGGCGTGGCCGAGCGGCCGCCGGACCCCGAGCACCAGTACGGGCATGGGAAGGCCCAGCATCTGGCGGCCCTGGGCGAGTCCGTCTTCCTCGCCGGGGCGGCCGTCTGGATCGCCGCCGAGGCGGTCCTGCGGCTCTCGTCCGGCAGCTCGCCGGTGCACCCGCACGCCTACGTCTTCGCGGTCATCGGGCTGGTGCTCGTCGTCGACGCGACGCGGGCAACGGTCTCGCTGCGCACGGGCCGCAGCCAGCGGAACGCCGCGCTGATCGCCAACGCCTGGCACTTCGGGTCGGACTTCGCCGGGACGCTCGCGGTGCTCGCCGGGCTCGGGCTCGCCGCCGGCGGCGTTCCGGGAGGCGACTCGGTGGCGGCGATCTTCGTCGGCGCGATCGTGCTCGTCGCGGCCGTGCGCCTGGGGCGTGGCAATGTGGACGCGTTGATGGACCGGGCGCCCTCTGGCCTGGCGGGCGTGGTCGAACGGGCCGTGCGCGGCGTCCCGGGCGTGGCCGAGGTGCGCTCCGTGCGGGTGCGGGAGGCCGGTGGCGAGAGCTTCGCCGACGTCGTCATCGGCGTCTCACGGCTGGAGAGCCTCGAGACGACCCATACGACGACCGACCGGGTGGAGCAGGCGGTGCGCGACTCGCTGGGCAGGGCGCAGGTGCAGGTGCACGTCGAGCCGGCCGCGCTGGCGGGCGAGCGGGCGAGCGAGCGGGTCGCGGCGGCGGCCCTGCGCGTGCCCGGGATCGTCGAGGCGCACAACATCACGGTGCTCGAGGACGACGCGGGCCGGGCGGTGACACTGCACCTCCGCCTGCCCGCGGACGCGAGCCTCCGCCGCGCCGCCGACGCGGTCGAGCGGCTGAAGCGCGAGATCCTGGCCGAGGTCGGCATCGCCCGTGTCTACGCCCACGTCGAGCCCTCCGCCCCCGACGCCCAGCCGGCCCGCGACGTCAGCGCGGCGGAACCCGAGGTGCGCGCATGTGCCCAGGCGGCCGTGCGCTCGGTCGCCGGGACGACCGGCGAGGTCGTGATCTACCGGCAGGGGACGCGCCTGCTCGTGGTCACGTCGCTGCACGCCGATCCCGGCACGTCGGTGCGGGACGCGCACGCGCTTGCGAGCCGGGTCGAGGACGCGGTGCGCGAGGTGCTCGCCGACGTCGACGACGTCATCGTCGAGGTGACCTGAGGCGCCGGGAGAGGTCGCCGGGGCCCCGTGGCAGGTGGGTGGGGCCCCGGCGGCTCGCGCCCGAGGGCGCGACTTTTGCGGCTATCCGGCCGGCACTCCCAGCATCACCGGCACCTGGATGTCCTGCCCGCCGCGGATGATCCCGAGCGTGATGTGCGATCCCGGGCGCAGGTTCGCGAGCGTCCGGGTGAGGTCGGAGAGGCGCGCGACCCTGCGGCCGTCCACCGACACGATGATGTCGCCGCCGACGGTCAGCGTGCGGCCGTCGACGGTCGCCGACGACGACCCGCCGCGCAGGCCCGCCCTGGCCGCCGGCGAGCCGGGTCGGACGGTGCCGATGAGGACGCCGTCGTCCACCGGCAGGTCGATCGCGGCCGCCAGCCCGGGGCTCACCCGCGCGCCCGCGATGCCGAGGGGGGCGCGGTTGGCGTCGCCGCGAGACACCTCGGCGGCGTTCGCCGTCGGCGGCTGCTCGCCGGCCGGCGGTGCGACGACCTGGCGGATCGGCGCAGCCGGCGGGCCGGTGAGCTGGGCGCGCGCGAGGATGACCGCGCTCGTGCCGCCCACGGCCGCGACCGTTGCGACCAGCAGGCTCCGACGCAGGTACGGCATCACACGCCAGTTGTACGCGTGCGCAATTGAGCCGGGATTTGGCCCGGTGCGGCGCCGCCTACCTGTGCACGGGCGGCGGCTGCGAGCGGGCTGCCGTCTCGAGCCGTCCGGCCAGGAAGGCGCCGACGGCGATTGCCGCCAGCAGGCCGAGGTGCACCAGCAGGATGTGGACGCTGCGCACGGCGGTCGAGCCCGCCCGCCAGTCGTCCGCCAGGTGGGCGAGCACGGCGATGGTCGCGACGACTGCCACGATGCCCGGCCACAGGTGCGACGAGCCTTCCTCGAGCCACTGCGCCAGCCGCCCGGCGGCAAGCACCCCTGCGAGGATGGCGGCCAGCCCGACCCCGTGGCTGAAGGCCGTGGACTGGCGGTCGGCTGCAGACGGGTGCTGATGCCACACGTAGGCGAGGTGTGCGACGACGACGGTCATCGCGGGCACCGCGGCGGCGGCGGCGTATGTCCGCACTGTGGAGGCTGGCATGGGCCGATATCGTAGCGGCGCCATGCGGGTACGCCTCATCTGTAACGCCGTCGCCACCGGCGTTTCGGATGCCGTGCTGGAGGGCGTCGTCGGCGCGCTGGCGCAGGTGGGCGACGTCGACGTGGTGACGACCGAGCACGCCGGCCACGCCACCGAGCTGGCGGCGGAGGTCAGCGAGGGCGCGGTGGTCGGCCTCGGCGGGGACGGGACATCCAACGAGATCGCGAACGGCCTGCGCCCGGGGGTGGTGATGGGCGTCCTGCCCGCCGGCGCGTCGTCGGTCTTCGCCCGTCACCTGGGGTTCCCGAACACGCCCGTCCACGCGGCCGAGCAGCTGGCGGCGGCGATCGCGGCGGGATCGACGCGCCGCATCGGCCTCGGCGTCGCCAACGGGCGGCTGTTCACCTTCGCCGCCGGCCTCGGCCTCGACGCGGAGGCGACCGCGATCGTCGACCGCGTCAGGCACGAGCGGCCGGGAAACGAGCGGCCCGGCGACCTGCGCGTGCTGGCGACGGCCGTCGGCGTCCTGCGGGCGGAGGGCTTCGCGCTGCACGAGCGGATGACGCTCGCGCCGGCCGAAGGGCCGCCCCAGCGGTGCTCCTACATCGCCGTCGCGAACCAGCATCCCTACACCTTCCTCGGCCCGATCCCCGTGCGCGCGGCGCCCCAGGCCGACTTCGAGCACGGCCTCGACGTCGTGTTCACGCGCGAGCTGCGCAGCCGCGACCTGTGGCGGCTGCCCGTGTATGCGCTCGTCTGGCCGCGGCACGCCCGCCACGGCAGCCGCCGGGTCGGCTACCTGCACGACCTGCACGCCTTCACGGTCGACTGCGACGAGCCCACGGCGTTCCAGATCGACGGCGAATACGTCGGCCATGTGGAGCGGGTCGAGTTCTCGCACCGCCCGGACGCGATCGAGGTCTTCGTCCCGCACGGCTGAGCCTGCCGCGGCCGGGGTTTATCATTCGCGCGCCGATGGACCTCGTCATCGCCGTCAGTCAAGGGCTTGGCCTGGCCGCCGCCGCCGGTCTCCTGGCGGCCGCGCCGCTTGCGATCGCGGCGACCGCCGCGAGCCAGGGCTGGCTCGAGGATCCGCTGCACGTGACCGGCGAGGGCATCACCGTCGCGGTCACCTGGGCGCTCGTCGCCGTCGAGCTGGTCGTCGACGCGCTCTGGCCCGGTGCGCAGGCCGGCGCGCGGCTGGGACGCCGGATCGTGGCCGGCGGGATCGCGTTCGAGCTGGCGGCCGGCGACAAGGTGCCCTATGTCGGCCTGGCCGTCGGAGCGCTCGTCGCGGCCGGCGCCGGGCTGGCCATGCGCCGGCTGCGCTCCGGCGCGGTCAAGGCCGGGGGCGACGTGCGCGGCACCGCCCTGGTCGAGGACGGCGCCGGCCTGGTCGCTGCGGCGGCGGCCGTCGTCCCGTTCGTCGGCTACGCGTCCACGCTGGCCGTCGCCTGGCTGTTCGGGCGCCTGCGGCGACGCGAGGGCCAGAAGTACCGCGGCCTGCGCGTCCTGCGATGAGCGCTCCCGCGGCCCCGGGGCGGGCCAAGAAGCTGATCCTCGCGGTGGTGGACGGCCTCGGGCCGGAGCTGCTCGACAGCGCGATCGCCGCCGGCCGTGCGCCGACGATCGCCGCGATCGCGTCCGCCGGCGAGCGCCGCGACGACTGCGTCTCCACGTTCCCGTCGCTGACGCCGGTGTGCCTGTCGGCGCTGATCACCGGCGAGCACCCGGCCGGATCGCACATCCCCGGGATGACCTGGTACCACCGGGGCGAGCGGCGCCTGGTCGAGTACGGCTCGTCGTTCGCCGCCACCCTCGCCGAGGGCACCCGGCAGATGGTCGACGACATCCTCGTCAACCTGAACCTGCTGCACCTCTCCCCGAGGGCCGAGACGCTCTTCGAGTCGCTCGAGGACGCGGGACTCGTCACCGCTGCGGTCAACACCTACATCTGCCGCGGACGTGTGCGGCATCCGATCACCCGCCCGATGGCGCGCAGGCTGGCGCGGCGGATCGGCATCGTCGACGCGGTGTACGGCCCGCGGCGCTACTTCCTCGGCGACCTCTTCTTCTCCGACCTCACCGGCGCGCCGCGCAACTTCGGGGGCGGCATCGACCGCCACGGCGGCGCCGTCGGCCGCTGGCTGGTCACCCGGGACGGGTTCGACTTCCTGTTCTTCTACCTCTACGAGACGGACGCGGCCCAGCATCGGGCGGGCGACGTGCTGGGAGCGGTCGAAGGCGCCGACAGCGGGCTGGGGCTGCTGGTCGAGGCCGCCGGCGGCCTCGACCGGTTCCTCGGCCGGTATGCCGTCGTCGTCGTTGCCGACCACTCGCAGAGCCCCGTCCACAGCGTCGCGGACGCCGCTGCCCCGCTGGACGGGTTCGAGCTGTTCCGCTCCAGCCGCCGGTCCGACCCGGCCCGCTGCGATCTCGCCGTGACGGCGTCGAACCGGGTGGCGATGGTGTACCGGCTCGACCGTGCGCCGGAGCCGTCCGTCAGGATCGCCGAGCGCATGGCGGAGCTCGAGGCCGCCGAGCTCGTCATGTACGTGGGCGACGACGGGTGGATGGTGGTGCGCCGCGGCGGGGGCGAGCTGCGCTTCCGGCGCGGGCCCGGTGTGCACGACGCGCGCGGAGGCGAATTCACGGTGGCGGGCGACGCCGACGTGCTCGACCGCGTGCTCCACCCGAACGCGCTCGAACGGGTCGAGGGGGCGCTGCGCTGTCCCACCGCCGGCGACGTGATCGTGTCGGCGGCGCCGGGGTGGGAGTTCACCGACTCGGGCGGCGCCCACCACGCCGGCGGCGGCAGCCACGGATCGCTGCGGGCGGAGGACTCGATCGTCCCGGTCATCACGGCAGGGTTCGAGCCGCCGCCTGATCTCGGCGCGCAGCCGTCGATCACCGACCTCGCCCCGCTCGCCCGGCGGCATTTCGGCCTTCCCGCCGTGAGCCAGGTGGCATCGGCGCTCGCAGGCGTCCGATAGCATCCACCCCCGTATGGAGCAGGCCGGAATAGAGTCCGCGGCGGTGCGTGTGCGCGGCCACGCGCGCAGGTTCCATCTCGCCGTCCGCCACCCCGACAACCTGCGCCAGCTCCTGCGGTATGGCATCGTCGGGGCGACCGGCTACGCGGTGAACCTGATCGCCTTCCTGATCGCCGACCGCGTGACCACCTACACGATCGCCTTCGCGATCGCGTTCGTGCTGGCGGCGACGAGCAACTTCGCCTGGAACCGGCTGTGGACCTTCAGCGTCAGACATGGTGTGCCGCACCACCAGTACGCACGCTTCCTGACCGTGAGCGCGATCGCGCTGTGCCTCGACCTGGCAGTCCTACGCGCCCTCGTGGAGACCGGCGGCATGGCGAAGGCGTCCGCCGCGGCGCTCGCCATCCTCGTGGCGACGCCGGTCAGCTTCCTTGGCAACAAGCTCTGGACGTTTCAGTAGCGTCGCGGCCGTTGCGGTCCTCGCCGTCCTCGCCGGCGTGGGTTCCGCTCAGGCCGCCGCGCACCTGACCAGGCGCCAGGCGATCGTCATCGCCCAGGGCCAGCCGCAGGCTCAGACGCTGCGGCTGAAGAACCCCGGGGCGCACTGGGAGGCCCAGTACGACGCCCGCCATCGTCGCTGGCTCGTCCTGCTCGAGCCGGCCGGCGCGCACAACGTGCTCGCCAGCTTCACGATCGCCGATCGCACCGGGCTCGTGACGCACGTCAGCATCACGTCGAGCGTCGGCCCGCCGCGGCTGAACGCGACCCAGGCGTTCGTGATCGCGTCGCGGTCGCCAAAGGTGAAGACCTGGGTCGCGCAGTATCGCCACGTCAGCCACTCCTCCACGCTCGGCGACCACCGCGTGTGGACGGTCGACTACTACGCGGGCGGGAGCCAGGTGGCGGAGGTGCACATCGCCGACGCGACCGAGAGGGCGTACGAGGTCTGGACGGGGCCGCAGGTGGCCTGGCAGCTCGCCCGCGGCCAGCCGCAGGCGTACGGCCGCAAGGCCAACGCCGCGTACGTCCTGTGGCCGCTGTGCGCGCTGTTCCTGGCCGGTCTGATCGACTGGCGGCGGCCGTTCTCGCTGCGCACGCTCGATCTGGCCGTCGTGCTCTCGTTCGTCGCGTCGCTCGTGGAGTTCAACAAGGGCGACCTGTTCTGGTCGACGCCGCTGATCTACCCGCCGATGGTCTACCTGACGGCGCGCATGGTGTGGATCGGGGCGCACCGCACGCAGCGCACGTTCCACATCGGCGACCGCCACCTGCTCGTGCTCGTCGGCCTCGTCTTCGCGCTGATGGGCTTCCGGCTCGGCCTGAACAACCAGGACTCGAACGTGATCGACGTCGGGTACGCCGGCGTGGCGGGAGCGTCCCGGCTGATGGACGGCGTGCTCCCGTACGGGCACATGCCCAAGGCGACCGGCAAGCCCTGTCACGGCCGCTACTTCAACGGCGACCCGGTCGGCTACATCCAGTCCGACGGCCGCTGCGAGTCTCCGATCGAAAGCGGCGACACGTACGGCCCGACCGTCTACGTCGCCTATGCCCCGGCCGTGATCGCGATGGGCTGGAGCGGCCTGTGGGATCGCCTGCCGGCTGCGCACGTGGCCGCATCCGCCTTCGACATCCTGGCCGTCGCGGGGCTGTTCGTGGCCGGCTGGAGGCTGGCCTCGCGGCGGCTGGGGGTCGTGCTCGCGTTCGCGTGGGCCGCCAACCCGTTCACGCTCTACTCGCTGAACATGAACTCCAACGACGCGCTGGTGGGGGCGCTCGTGGCATGGATGCTCGCCCTGCTCGCGTCCCCGGCCGCGCGCGGCGTGCTGCTCGCCCTGGCCGGGCTGACCAAGTTCGCCCCGCTCGCGATCCTGCCCCTCTTCGGCTCGCTGCGCAGCCGCAGGGCGACGATCCTGGGCTTCACCGCGGGCGTGCTCGTGCTGTGCTCGATGGTCGCGCTCGACGCCGACGGCATCCGGCTCTTCTGGGACCGCACCATCTCCTACCAGCTCGGCCGCGTGACGCCGATGTCCGTGTGGACGCTCGGCACCTACCACCCGGGATGGTGGGATCTGCGGCCGGTGCAGCACGCCCTGCAGATCGCCGCCGGCCTCGGGGTCGTGGCCCTCGTGGTCTTCCCGAGGCGGCGAAAGGACGCCGCGGGCGTGGCCGCGTTCGCGGCGGCGGTCGTGATCGCCGCCCAGATCGTCGCGAGCTACTGGTTCTACCCCTACATCTGCTGGTGGCTGCCGGCGGTGATGATCGCGCTGCTCACGCCGCGGGCGGCGGCCGCTCCCGTCCCCGCCTGACGCCTACTCCTCGATGCGCAGGGCCTCGATCGCGGTGGCGCGGCCGTCGGCGTCGCACTCGATCATGACGCCCTCCATGCGCACGCCGCCCTCGGCGGGCTCGAACCGCACGGGCATCTGGGTGGTGAACCGGCGCAGGACGAGCTCGGCGCGGACGCCGATGACCGAGTCGTGCGGGCCGGTCATGCCGGCATCCGTGATGTAGGCCGTCCCGCCGCGCAGGATCTGGGCGTCGTTCGTCTGCACGTGCGTGTGCGTGCCGAGCACCGCCGTCACGCGGCCGTCCAGGAACCGTCCCATGGCGACCTTCTCGCTGGTGGCCTCGGCGTGGAAGTCGACGATCACGACCGGCGCCTGCTCGCGGGCCTCGCGCACGAGGTCGTCCGCGATCGCAAACGGGCTCACCGCCGGGTCGAGGAACAGCTTGCCCAGGAGGTTGACGACGGCGACCTGGGTGCCGTCGGCGGCCGTCGCCACGCACCATCCGCGACCCGGCGCGGTGGCCGGATAGTTCGCCGGGCGCACGATTCTGCCGTCCATCGCCAGGTGCTCGTACACCTCCCGTTGGCGGAACGCGTGGTTGCCGAGCGTGATCACGTCGACGCCCGCGCCGTGCAGGCGGCGTGCGAGCCGGCTGGTGATCCCGGTCCCGTCGGCGAGGTTCTCGCCGTTCGCGACGACGAAGTCGACCCCGCGCTCGGCCCGCAGCCGCGGCACCTCCTGCTCGATGATCCGCCGGCCCGGAGCCGCGAAGGCGTCGGCGATGAAGAGGATGCGCACGACGCTAGAGGAAGGTGCTGGGCGCCGGGGCCGGGCCGAGCTGGATGTGGACGTGGTTCCCGGCGTCGGACGTGTACCTCGCCATCTCCTGCTGGATCACCTTGGAGAGGTCGACGACTGCGCCCAGCTTCGTCTTGGCCGCGAGCACCGGTGCGCCGACGGCGAGGCCGGCGACGACGCGCACGTTGGTGACGGTGACCACGTCGGCCGGGGTCGACGTCGGCTGGATCTCGATCACGCTCCCGTATGCCGTGCCGGCGATCACGTACGGCTGGATGCTCACCACCTTGCCGTCCACCGGCGAGTAGACGTTCGTGCCGGCGACGGCGCCGATGTCCACGGATCCGGTGCTCGGCCCCTGCCCCGAGGCGTCGACGTAGTACGACGGGCCGCCCCCGCCGTCGGGCGCCCCGGTGAGCATCTTCGAGATCGTGTTCAGGATGCCGGCGTTGCGCTGGCTGCCGAGCGGTGAGAGCGGCACGACCGCCGTCTCACCGGCCCCGTGGTAGACGATCGCCGTCACCCGCCGGCGCGTGATAGGCACGTCGAGCACGAGGTTCCCGGGTGCGGTCGCCAGGCCCCGGGGCGCCGGCGGCACGTTCGGGGCGAGCTGGGTCGGCGGCACGCTCGCGATGGCCGCCGACGTGTTCGACGACGACGACCCCGACCGCAGCGCCGTGGCGATCACGGTCACGACGATCAGGAGCACCCCCGCCAGCGCGATCCTGCGCCGGGTACGGCCACGGTCGGGGCGACGGCGCGGATAGCGGCGGCGATGCCTCGCGGTCACGGGTGCCAGGGTAGCGGATTGCGGGGCTTTCGGAGCGGGCAGTGCGGTCGGGGGAGCTGCGGCCGGCCGTCGCCGGTTGGGCCCGGGAGGCGGCTGCTACGATGGCCGCAATGCCGCCAGACGGCCCGGCGAAGATCCTGATCCCGCGGTGGATTCAGCTTGTGGGCCTGCCGTTGGCCGTGGTGGGCGGATGGCTCCTGGTTTCGGCGGTGAACGGCGCGGTCTTCGTGTTCGTCGTCGCGGCGCTGATCGCCATCCTGCTGAACCCGATCGTGCGGGCGTTCTGCGCGATGCGCATCCCGCGCGGCCTGGCGGTGCTGCTCGTCTACCTCTGCTTCGCCGTCGCGATCGGCGGCGTCAGCGTGATCGCCGGGACGGTCATCGCCCGCGAGGTGCAGTCCGTCGCCAACACGGTGAACGACCAGTTCCACAAGGATGCGAGCGGCGTCACGCCCGCCGACCGCAAGCTGCACGAGCTGCAGCGCTGGCTCGACCGCTCGAGCCCGGTGAAGATGAACGTGCTCGGGCCGGGCGAGCGGCTCGTCCACCACGTCGACGTCTCCCACCTGCAGAAGTACTCCGGCCGGGCGGTGTCGGTCGTGCAGTCGCTCGTGATCACCGTGTTCGAGAGCCTCTTCAACCTCGTGCTCGTGATCGTGGTCTCGGTGTACATGCTGCTCGACGCGCCCAGGCTGTCGCGGTTCCTGCGCGGAGTCTTCCCCGGTACCGGCCCCGACGACGACCTCGTCACCCGGGTCGAGCGCGCCCTGCTGGCGTATATCCGCGGCCAGACGATGGTCTCGCTCGCGGTCGGCGCGAGCGCCGGCGCGGGGCTGTGGGTGCTCGGGATCACGGGCGTCTTCCCGGGCGGGCGAACCTACGCGATCGCGTTCGCCGCCTGGGCGGCGATCGTGGAGATCATCCCCTACCTCGGTCCCTGGCTGGGCGCGCTCGCCCCCGGCGCCGTCGCGGCGACGGAGTCGCTCACCGCCGTCGTCGCGGTCGCGATCCTGTTCCTCTTCATCCACCAGGTCGAGGGCCACGTCATCGTGCCCAAGCTGATGGGCGGCGCGGTCAAGGTGCATCCGCTCGTGGTGATCTTCGCCCTGCTCGCGGCCGGCGAGCTCTACGGGATCGCGGGGGTGCTCCTGGCGATGCCGCTCGTCGCCATCGGCCGCGAGGTGGCGGCGTTCCTGCTCGAGCGCATGACGCTCGAGCCCTGGCGCACCCGCGGGCCGATCCCCGTGGAGGTCGAGATCGAGTCCGCCGAGGCGGTCGAGCGCCCGGAGCCGCCCGTGCCCGCCGCCGGCGAGTAGCGTCACCCGCCGCCGGGCCGGTCGTGGTTCGACGGCGCGAGGTCGGCGGCCCGCTCGAACGCGTCGACGGCCGCCTCGATGCGGCCGGCGCGGCGGAGGAACTTGCCGTACCAGCGGTAGGCGCGTCCCAGCTCGCAGTGCCAGCCGTTCTGGAGCCGGAGGGCGTCGATGGCGGCCGTGTAGGCGTTCTCGGCCCGGTCGGCCCGGCCGGTCTCGTCGTAGCTGCGGGCCAGCACCAGGTAGGCCTCGCCGAGCTGGCCCGGTACGGACAGGTTGCCCAGCAGCTCGATCGCGTCGCGAGCGTGGGCCGCGGCGCCGTCCGGGTCGCCCGACTGCAGCGCCCGGCGCGCCTCCTCGACGGCCACGAAGCCCTCGTCCATGCCGCTCAGCCGGTCGCCGTAGCTGCGCCGGGCGGCGGCCAGCTCGCGGCCGGCCGCGTCGGCCTGACCGTCGTCCAGCAGCACGTGGGCGAGCAGCAGGTGCGACTGCCCGTGCAGCCACTCGTCGTCGTCCATGAGCGCCAGCTCGAGTCCGCGGCGGGCGTAGTCGACGGCGAGCGGGGTCTGGCCGGTGACGGCGTAGAGCCGCGAGAGCCCGCGGTACGCGGTCGACCGGGTGGCGCGGTCGATGTCCTCCGCGTCCTCGCGCAGCGCCCCGGTGAGCACCGCCGTGGCGTGCCCGTAGTCCCCCTGGTCGGCATAGGCGTAGCTCAGATAGACGTTGTACCCGACCATCTTGGCGGGATCGTGCTCGTCCCGGGCGCGCATCGTCGCCACGCACCCCTCGAGCAGCTCGATCGAGCGGGGCAGGTTGGTGCCCTCGCCGTGCAGGCGGGTCAGCTCCCGGTAGAGCTCGAAGCGCTCCTCCGGATCCGCGTCGCCGGTCCGTGCGAGCGCCTGCTCGAGCAGCTCGACCGCGCGCTCGAACCGGCCGCGGCGCGACGCGATCAGCCCGAGCCCCTCGAGCGCGCGGCTCGCGCCCTCGTCGTCCTCGAGCATCTCCGTGGCCCGCAGCGCCCGCCGGAGGAGCTCCTCGGCATCGTCCAGGCGGTCGAGCGCGACCAGCATCATCGCCTCGGCGATCTGCCCCAGCGGGACGGCGGCGAGATCGTCGAGGTCCGTCACGGTGCGCCGGGGCGTCGCGACCTAGCGGTCGTTCGGGAGCCGCACGTCCACGGTGGGGAGCGGCGCGAGCGCGTCCTGGTTCGACGGTGCGAGGTCGGCGGCGAGCTCGAACGCCTCGAGCGCGGCCTCCGCCCGCCCGAGCCGCTTCAGGAACTTGCCGTAGTGCCGGTAGGCGCGGGCGAGTGCGGCCGAGGCGTCGGGCTGCAGCGCGAGCGCGGCGACCGCTGCGGCATATGCGGCATCCGCCCGTTCCATCTGGCCGAGCTCGTCATGGACGCGCGCAAGCACGAGCTGCGCGTCGCCCAGGTGGAGGCCGTCCGCGCCGGCCTCGAGGACGGCGACGGCCTCGGTTGCGTAGTCGATCGCGGCCTCGCCGAGGCCGGCCTGGAGCGCGAACCGGGCCTCTTCGACCAGCAGGCGCCCGCGGTCGACGGACTCGGCGCCCGGCCCGAACACCTCGCGGGCCGCGCGCAGATGGCTGCCGGCGTCGTCGGCGTCACCCTGGTCGAGCAGCCGCTGCGCGTACGTGAGGTGGGCCTCCCCGAGCGCGCGGTTGTCGTCGGCGAGCTCGTAGAGGGCGAGCGCGCGGTCGGAGAAGCGGATGGCCTGGTCGAGCGCGCCGGCCGCCGCATGGTCGCGGGAGATCGCATACTGGGTGGCCGCGCGCGACCCCAGGTCGACCGCCTGCGACCGGTCGCTGAGCGCGTCGGCGAGCGCCGCGGCCGACCGTGAGAAGGCGCCCGCCTCGGCGTAGGCCTCGGACAGCCACAGCGAGTAGCGCACCAGCTTCGCCTGATCGGTCGACCCGCCGTGGCCGAGCCGCGCGATGCAGTCCTGGAGCAGCGCGAGCGCCCGGGCGACGTCGCCCGAGCGGCGGTAGAGCTCCTGCAGGCGGCCGTAGAGCTGCACCCGCTGGGCGGGGTCCGGCGGTGTGCCGACCTCGAGCGCGTGCTCGAGCAGCCGGCGCGCCTCGCCGTCGTCGCGGCGCTCGGCTGCGATCAGGCCCAGGCCCTCGCACGCCTCGCTCACGCGCTCGGCGTCACCGTTCACCTCGGCCTCACGCAGGACGCCGCGCAGGAGCTCGTCGGCCTCGTCCAGCCGGCCCATCCGGGCGAGCACCATCGCGTCGAGCAGCTCGAGCGAGCGCGGCCGCTGCTGCGGCGCCGTCTCGCCGGTCAGCTCCTCCGTGCTCACGCCCAGCCGGCGGGCGATCTCCATCAGGACGCGCGGGCTGGGGCGGCGGTCGCCGGCCTCGATCCGGGCCAGGTAGCTGTACGAGCAGCCGTCGAACGACAGGTCGCGCTGGGTCATGCCGCGCTTGCGGCGCAGGTGGCGGACGCGCGCGCCGAGCTTGCGCAGGGCCTCGTTCGAGTACTCGCCGTCGTGGAGCTCGGAGACGTCCATCCCTTGACCTTCCCAGCCTGGAATCAGTCGATTCTTGGCAAGCCTACTCCATCGGGAGTGCTGCGGCAAGCGCGGATTACACTCTGGAGCATGCCTTTTCCGACGACGCGACTGCGCCGGCTGCGGCGCACATCCGGACTGCGGCAGATGGTCCGCGAGACGCGGCTCTCGCCCGCCGACATGATCCAGCCGCTCTTCGTCCGCCACGGCGGCGGCCCCTCCGACGAGATCTCGTCGATGCCGGGGCAGTACCACCACGGTATCGACGGGCTGGTCGAGACGGCGACGGCCGCCTACGCGGCCGGGGTGCCGGCGGTGCTGCTGTTCGGGCTGCCGGCCCGCAAGGACGACGCGGGCAGCGAGGCCTACGACCCGGAGGGGATCGTGCAGCTGGCCGTCCGGGCGATCAAGGCGGAGCGGCCGGAGCTGACCGTGATCACCGACGTGTGCCTGTGCCAGTACACCTCGCACGGCCACTGCGGCGTCCTGCGCAACGGCGTGGTCGAGAACGACGTCAGCCTCGAGCTCCTGGCCGACACGGCCGTCTCGCACGCGAACGCCGGCGCCGACCTCGTCGCCCCGTCGGACATGATGGACGGCCGCGTGGCCGCCATCCGCGCCTCCCTCGACAGCGAGGGCCGCACGGACACCGCGATCATGGCCTACAGCGCCAAGTTCGCGTCGGCGTTCTACGGCCCGTTCCGCGACGCGGCCCACTCGACGCCGTCCGAGGGCGACCGCAAGGCCTACCAGATGGATCCCGCCAACGCCAACGAGGCGATCCGCGAGGCGTTGCTCGACATCGAGGAGGGGGCGGACGTCGTCATGGTCAAGCCGGCCCTGCCGTACCTCGACGTCCTGCGGCGGCTGCGCTCCGAGACGCTCGTGCCGCTGGCGGCCTACCAGGTGAGCGGCGAGTACGCCATGCTCGAGGCGGCGGCCGCCCGCGGCCTCGTCGACCGCCGGACGGCGGCGCTCGAGGCGCTCACCGGCATCCGCCGGGCCGGCGCCGACCTGGTGATCACGTACTACGCCGCCGAGGCGGCCGGGTGGCTGTCGTAAGCACGACGCCGGAGTCGGCGCGGCTCTACGAGGAGGCGCGCCGGGTGATCCCGGGCGGCGTCTCGAGTCCCGTGCGGGCGATGCGGTCGGTCGGTCGCGACCACCCGCTCTTCCTCGCGCGCGGCGAGGGCGGCTGGGTGTGGGACGCCGACGGGCACCGCTACGTCGACTGGGTGCAGTCGTGGGGGCCGCTGATCGCCGGCCATGCCCATCCCGACGTCGTCGCCGCGGTGGCCGCCGCGGCCGCGCAGGGTACGTCGTTCGGCGCGCCGACGGCGCTCGAGCTCGAGCTCGCCACCGCCGTCTGCGCGGCCGTGCCGTCGCTCGAGCAGGTGCGCTTCGTCTCGTCGGGCACCGAGGCCGTGATGAGCGCGGTGCGGCTTGCGCGCGCCCATACCGGCCGGTCGAAGCTGATCAAGTTCGCGGGCGGCTACCACGGTCACGCCGACGCGCTGCTCGCCCAGGCCGGCTCCGGCCTGGCGACGCTCGGCATCCCGTCCAGCCCGGGCGTCCCGGCCGCCGTGGCGGCCGACACGCTGGTGTGCGAGTACAACGACCTGGCGGCGGTGCGCGGGCTGGCCGAGCGCCACGGCGACGACCTGGCCGCGGTGATCGTGGAGCCCGTCGCCGGCAACATGGGCGTCGTGCCGCCCGTGCCGGGCTTCCTGGAGGGCCTGCGCACCGTGTGCAACGGCACCGGCGCGCTGCTCGTGGCGGACGAGGTGATCACGGGCTTCCGCGTCGGGTACGGCGGCGCCCAGGAGCGGCTGGCGGTGCGCGCCGACCTCACCTGCCTCGGCAAGATCATCGGCGGCGGCCTGCCGGCGGCGGCGTTCGGCGGCCGCGGAGACGTGATGGAGCGACTCGCGCCCGACGGCGACGTCTACCAGGCGGGCACGCTCTCGGGCAACCCCCTGGCGATGGCGGCCGGGCTGGCGACGCTGGCGCTCCTGCGCGAGCCGGGTGCCTACGACCGGCTCGAGGCGACGGGAGCGGGGCTGGCGGACGCGCTCGCCGGGCCGGGCGTGACCGTGAACCGGGTCGGCGCGATGCTGACCGCGTTCTTCCATCCCGGGCCGGTGCGCTGCTTCGCCGACGCGGCCGCGTCCGACACCGCCCGCTACGCCCGCTTCCACGCCCACATGCTGGGCCGGGGCGTCTACCTGGCGCCGTCGCAGTTCGAGGCTGCGATGCCGTCGCTCGCCCACACGCCCGAGCAGATCGAGCTGACCGCCGCCGCCGCCGCGGAGTTCGGCGGGTGAGCGTGCTTCGGACCGTGGCCGACCGGGCCGCGGCCGACAGCCCGCTGTGGGCGCGCGCGCTGCTCCCGGGCGCGGCGGTCGAGCCGCGCTTCGCCGGGCGCTGCCCCGACCGGCACCTGCTCGGCGTCGAGATGATCTACGAGGGCTACCTGCTGCACTACGGCCGTTCGCGGCTCTTCTCCCAGGCCGACGCCGACCTCTCGCTGCTGACCGGCGACTACCTCTACGCGGCCGGTCTGCGCGAGATCTGCGCCACCGGCGACCTGGACGCGGTCGCCGCCCTGGCCGCCCTCATCTCCCGCGTCGCCCGCAACCAGGGCGACGGCACGGGCGACGACAACGCCCTGTGGGATGAGACGGTGGCGGGCCTGCGCTGACGGCCTGGGGCCTGGCCCCGGTCGTGCGGTCTAGGGCGTCCAGCGGTCGCCCACCGGGGTGACCACCAGCTCGTGCGTCCAGGCGCTCCGGCCCTGCTCGTGCAGGTACTGCACGGCCTTCGCCAGCTCCACCGGATCGATGCGCTCGCCGCCGGCGTCGTCGCCGGGCGTGCCGAACGAGCCGTCGCAGACGAGCAGCGCCGAGTGCACGCCGCGGGCCTTCAGCTCGTTCGCCGCCGCCTGCGAGAGCGCGCGCGTGGCGGCGGCTCCGGCCGCCCACGGCGCCCGGCCCGGGAGCGCCCGCCGCGCCGAGCCGCCGGTCACCTGCACGAGCGTCCCCCGGCCCTGGCCGGCGAGCGCCTCGCCGCACGTCCGGTAGAACCCGAACACCTCGGGCAGCAGCTGCTCGAGGTACGGCGCCATGGCCGCGTCGTCGGTGGTGGCGAGGTCGCCGCCGCCGAACCGGCCCTTCGGCGACATGGCGTTCACCGCCAGGTCGAACGGCGCCGCCTGGGCCACGACCTCGCGCATGCGGGCGATGTCGGTGAGATCGGCGGCGATGCCCGTCCCCGGGAACGCGGACGCTGTCTCCTGCGACCGGGCCACGCCCACCGCCTCCCAGCCCTGCGGCAACAGATGCTCGGCGATGGAGCGGCCGAGGCCGCGGGCGCCGAAGACGAGCAGACGGGGCATCGGCGCCGAGTCTACCGCGGCGCCAGGCGCGAGACGAGCGCGACCGCGCCCGCTGCCGCCGCCAGCCCCGCCGCGACCAGCACGAGGCTGCCCGACCCCACGGCCGCCGCAAGCAGCATCAGCCATCCCACCGCCGCGCCGCAGGCGGCGAGCGCGGCCACCGTGGCCGCCCGCCTGCGCCCGATCCCGGCCTCGCGCGCCGCCGGCCGCGCCAGCTCGACCGCCCACTGGCCCAGCTCGGCCGCGGCCACGAGGCCCGCGGCCACGAACGGCGCCCAGCCGTCGACCGCCTGCGGGCCGAGCGCGAGCGCGCCGGCGTAGGCGGCTGCGGCAAGCGCGATCGCCCAGACGACGCCCGCCTCGGAGCGCGCGAGGATCGCGAGGACGAGCGCCGCGCAGGCGGCGGCCGCCACGGCGCCGATCGCCTCGTGCCCGTCGCCCCCGGGCAGCGCCGCGGTCCGCCCGGCCACGGCCGCGGCCGGCACGAGGGCGGCGACGAGCGCCGCTAGATGCGCACGGTTCGGGCGTATCGCCGCACCTCCCGTAGCTGGGCCAGCACCTCGTCCACGGGCCGGCCGTGCATCCATTCCACGACCGGCACGCCCATCGCCCGGTAGCGCGACCCCACCTGCTCGCGCCGCAGCCGCCACAGGCGGTAGGCCAGCGCGCCCACCTCACCCCGGGGCGGCTCCACGAACGGCATCGGCGAGACGTCGATCACCGCCAGGTCGACGCCGCGGGCGCGGAGGTCGGCCAGCGCCTCCAGCATGCGCGCGTCGGCGAGCGGTGAGATCGCCACGACGAGGGCATGCGGCGGCAGTGTCCGCGCCGGGATCACGGCCACGTCGCGCCAGGCGTAGCTGGCGATGACCTGCGTGTCGATGAGCGAGTCGAGGATGCGGTACGTCTGGGCGTTTCCGGTCGACGGCAGCACCCAGCGCAGCACGCCGCCGAAGCCGACCACGCCGACCCGGTCGCGCGTCTCCAGGTACGCCCCGGCGAGCGCGGCAGCCGCCCGCACCGTCATGTCGATGGTGCCCCCCGCGGCGTGGCGCGTGTCGGCGAACGCGTCCAGGAACAGCACGACGTCGGCGTTGCGCTCCGGGTGGTACTCGTTCACGTGCAGCCGGCCGCGGCGGGCGCTCACGCGCCAGTTCACCTGGCGCAGACGGTCGCCGGGGACGTGCGGGCGCAGGTCGGCGAACTCGAGCCCCTCGCCGCGCATGCGGGTGACGTCGTTGCCGGCGCCGGCATGGGTGGCGGCCGGCCGCGGCAGGGCGCGGACGCTCTCGGGATGCGGGTAGACGCGCACCCGCGTGCCGGGCGCGACCGCCTGCTCGTAGCGGACGAGGCCGAGCGGGCCGGTCGTACGCAGCGTCATGCCGCCGGCCAGGAACCCGCCCCAGCGGGTGCAGCCGACGTCGAACGTGAGCTCGGCCGGCTCGCCCTCGCGCGGCCGCAGCACCCGGGCCGGCGCGGCCACGTCCAGCCCCGCGGGGGCCTGCAGCTCGACCCCGACCGGCCCGGCGGCGGCGGCATCCACGCGGACGTGCAGGGTGACCGTGTCGCCCTCGACGGCGCGCAGCTCGTCCTCGGCGACGCTCACCGCGATCTCGGGCGGCGCCGTCGCGGCCAGCCCGACCGCGAGCAGGAGGCCGAAGGGCGCCGCGACGGCCACGAGCTCGGGCCGGTGCAGGACGATCGCCGCCCACAGGAGGGCGGCTGCAAGGAGGGCGTAGCCGCGCAGCTTGGCCGCGGGGACGCCGGTCACGATGTCTGCGCGGACGACGGCTGCGACGCCGGCGTGGGCACCGCGGCCAGCACCTCGCGGACGATGTCGTCGCCGCTGATCCGCCGTACCCACAGCTCGGGTCGCAGCGTCAGCCGGTGGCCCAGCGCCGCGACGGCGATCGCCTTGACGTCGTCGGGCGCGACGAAGTCACGACCGTCCAGCGCCGCCCGGCAGCGGGCGAGCTTGAGCAGCGCCAGGCTCCCGCGCGGGCTCGCGCCGACCTGCACCTGGCCGTGGCTGCGGGTGGCAGAGACCAGGTCGACCATGTAGAGGCCGACGCTGCGGCCAACGTGGACGGTCTCGATCGCGCGCTGCATTCCGGTCAGCTCGTCGCGGGTGCAGACGGGCTCGAGCACGATGTCGTCGGCCATCCGCTGCATGCGCCGCTCCAGCACCTCCCACTCGTCCTCGCGCGCCGGGTAGCCGATTCCGGTGCGCAGCAGGAAGCGGTCGAGCTGCGCCTCGGGCAGCGGATAGGTGCCCTCGTACTCGATCGGGTTCTGGGTCGCGATGACGAGGAACGGCGAGTCGAGCCGGCGCGTCTCGCCCTCGATGGTGACCTGCCGCTCGGCCATCGCCTCGAGCAGCGCCGACTGGGTCTTGGGCGGGGCACGGTTGATCTCGTCCGCGAGCAGGAGGTTGGTGAAGATCGGCCCCGGCCGGAACTCGAACGTGGCGTCGGTCTGACGGTAGATCGACGATCCGGTGACGTCCGAGGGCATCAGGTCGGGCGTGAACTGCACGCGCGCGAAGCCGATGTCGAGCACCTGCGCGAACGAGCGCGCGACCAGCGTCTTGGCCAGGCCGGGGAAGTCCTCGAGCAGCACGTGGCCGTCGGCCAGGATGCCCATCAGCACCATCTCGAGCGGCTCGCGCTTGCCGATCACGGCCCGCTCCACGTGGCGCAGCACCTCCTGGCAGCGGGCGCCGGTGTCCTCGATCGACGGCGTGCTCATCCTGGCGCTCCGATGCGCTCGAGCGACTCGACGATCGCACGCAGCCGCTCGGGGGGGAGGCCGCGGCCGCGGCGGTCGGCCGGCGGTGGGCGGTCGGGTCGCACGAGCTCCCACGCCTCGTCGCCGAGCAGCGCGCGGGCGGCCCCCGGGTCCGCGTCGAGGCGGACGCCGGCGTGGTCGGCCAGCCGCTGGCGGGCGAGGTCGGTGACCAGCGGCCGCAGGCGCACGTGCACGTCTTCGGCGCTCGCCACCGAGAGGCTCAGGAGGCGATCGAGCGAGGCCAGGTCAGGCGTCGTCGCGCGTCGTCGCGGTCCCCGCAGCCGGGCACGCCGCCGGCGTGGCCCGAGGGCGTCGGGCCGGCGCAGCGTCCGCGGCAGCGCAACGGCGAGCACGAGCGCGCCCGCCGCCAGCACCAGGATGTGTGCCGGGCTCACGCCGTTCCGTCCGCCCCGGCGTCGAGCTCCTCCACGGCCGCGATCGCCCGCTGCCGCATCTCCTCGTCCACCGGCCGGTGACCGAACCGCGCCCGCTGGAAGAGGCCGGTCAGGCGGTGCACGCTGGCCGCGCCGCGGTGCCCGTGCAGGGTCACCCGCCCCAGGTACTCCACGGGCGCCTCGTGCGGCCCGCGGGCGAGGCCGTCGCGCGCCATCAGCCGCTCCATCAGCGCGTAGGCGGCGATCACCGCGCGGCGCGGGTTGCGCTCGCGGCGGACGGCGTCGAGGCCCGGCTCGTCGCCGTCCGCGAAGGTCTGCGGGAGCGCGACCGCTTCCAGCTTCCGGCGGCGGGCGCGGACGCGCCTGTAGGCGATGACACCGACGAGTACGAGCAGCACCCAGGCGACGGCGGCCGCCGTCCAGTCCGCGCCGGCGATCGCGCCCCCGCCCGCGTGCGGCTGGTGGATCTGCGGCGCCCTGCCATGGCTGGTCGCGAGGTTCGCGAACGGGTTGCGCAGGTGCAGGAACCGGAGCGGGTTCCAGCTGGGGTGGCGGAGGTGGTAGATCAGCGCCGCGAGCGTCACCCCCAGCAGCCCGAAGGCCAGGACGCGCGCCTGGCGGCGGCGGCGCAGCACCTCCGGGTCGCGCTCGCGCCGGCGCATGATCTGGACGTAGAGCAGCATCACGAGCCCGAGCACTGCCGCGATCGGGAACAGCACGATCGTCGCCACGACGACGACGTGGTGCCCGGCCGTCGAGACGACGCCGGCGCCGGGCGGCGGGCCGGAGCCGCCGCCCCGGGCCGTCGCGCTGGCCGCGATCGCAAGCAGCACCAGCATCACGGCGGCCGCGGCGGCGGTGCGCTGGGCGCCTGCAAGTGATCTCTGTCGCATCTCCAGATTGTGACGCTCGTACCAGCCCGGCGGTTAGACTCGCGCGGCCATGGCCTTCGACGACCTGCGCGACTGGATCGACCACCTGCGCCGGGAGGGCGAACTGGCCGAGGTGACGGCCGAGGTCGATCCGCACCTCGAGATCGCCGAGATCACCGACCGCGTGACGAAGGCGGGCGGGCCGGCGCTGCTCTTCACGAATGTGCGCGGGTCGCGCATGCCGCTGCTGATCAACCAGTTCGGGACGGAGCGGCGCACGTGCATGGCGTTCGGCGTCGAGTCGCTCGACGATCTCGGCCGGAAGGTCTCGGACGTGCTCGAGATGCAGCCGCCCGAGGGGCTGATGGACAAGGTGCGCGCGCTGGGGCGGCTGAAGTCGATCGCCGACTCCCGGCCGAAGAGCGTCTCCGGCGGCCCCTGCCAGGAGGTGGTGCTCGACCCGCCGTCGCTCGAGTCGCTGCCGGTGATGACGTGCTGGCCGGGCGACGGCGGCCCCTACATCACCCTGCCCGCGGTGATCACGAAAGATCCGCGCACCGGCACGCGCAACGTCGGCATGTACCGGGTGCAGGTGTTCGACCCGACGACGACCGCGATGCACTGGCAGATCCACAAGGACGCCGCGGCCGACTGGCGCGGGATGGGCGAGCGCATGGACGTGGCCATCGTGCTCGGCGTCGACCCGATCACCGCCTACACCGCCTCGGCGCCCCTGCCCAAGCACATCGACGAGCTGATGCTGGCGGGCTTCCTGCGCGGCCGGCCGGTCGAGCTGGTGAGGTGCAGGACGGTCGACCTGGAGGTGCCGGCCCGGGCCGAGATCGTGATCGAGGGCTACATCGCCAAGGGCGAGCTGCGCGACGAGGGGCCGTTCGGCGACCACACCGGCTACTACACGCCGCGCGAGCCGTTCCCGGTCGTGCACGTCACCGCCGTGACGACGCGGCGCGACCCGACCTACCCCTCGATCATCGTGGGCGTGCCGCCGCAGGAGGACGCCTGGCTGGGCAAGGCCACCGAGCGCCTCTTCCTGCCGGCTGTGCGGATGACGATGCCCGAGGTGGTCGACTACGACCTGCCGGTCGCGGGCGCCTTCCACAACCTGTGCATCGTCTCGATCCGCAAGGCCTACCCCGGCCATGCGCGCAAGGTGATGCACGCCATCTGGGGCACCGGCCTGCTCTCGCTGACGAAGGGGATCGTGGTCGTGGACGCCGACGTCGACGTGCACGACTACGCCCAGGTGGCGTGGCAGGTGGGCGCAAACGTCGACCCGGCCCGTGACGTCGTGCTCGCCGACGGGCCGCTCGACCATCTCGACCACGCGCCCACACTGCAGTTCCAGGGCGGCAAGCTCGGCATCGACGCCACCGCCAAGGGGCCCGCCGAGGGCTACACCCGCGGCTGGCCCGACCGGATCCGTATGAGCGACGACGTGCGCGAGCGTGTCACAAGCCGGTGGGGCGAGTACGGCATCGGGCTCTCCGGCGAGACGTCGGAGGACGGGGCGCGGGCGGGCAAATTGCGCCGTTTCGCACGTTCTGGCCGCGGTGACGGATGACGGATACACTCCGCCGGGTGCGAGGGTACAATCGCCGCCCGGACGACCTATGAGGAGAGCACGAGGTGGCTGAAGCGACGCGCGGCGAGTTCCTCTCGCTGACGAGCGTCGGGTTGGGCGCCGTCATCGGCGGCGTCATCGGCGTCCCCGCGACCGCCTACCTGCTCGCTCCGGTGACGAAGGAGACGACCTTCTCGCCGGTGTTCCTCGGCGACGTGAGCAAGTTCACCGGCGAATCGGGGTTCAAGCCCACCGCGGTGACCTACCTCGAGGACGCCAAGAACCCGGCCACGAGCCCCGGGCTGGCCTACGTCCACTACACCGGCAAGAAGAACACGGACTGGCATGCCCAGGACGCGATGTTCGTCGTGTTCTCGAACCGGTGCATGCACCTGGGGTGCCCGGTGGCTGCGACGAGCCTCGGCTTCGCCTGCCCGTGCCACGGCGGCCAGTACGACGTGAACGGCGCCCGCACGGCCGGCCCCCCGATCCGCTCGCTCGACCGCTTCCAGTGGGAGATCAAGAACACCAGTGAGCTCTGGATCACGCAGCGCTGGAGCACGGACATCTACGGCAACGAGGTGCACTACTACCCGGTGAAGATGCCCGGGCAGCCCACGCACACCCCCGGCCCGAGCTGGATCCCGGACGTGCTCTACCCCCACGTCACCTACACGCACGGCCCGGTGCCTGGGCCGGTGCCGCTGCCGAAGGCCTAGCCGATGCCGATCCCCGCGCCCGATCCCAAGCAGATCGCCCTCCAGACCGAGGACTGGATCGAGTACCGCACCGGCTTCGCCACGCTCGTGCGCAAGTTCCTGTTCCGCAAGGTGCCGCCGACCGGCTGGTTCCACACGCTCGGCAGCTCGCTGCTCACGGTGTTCATCCTGCAGGCGACCACCGGCATGCTGCTCGCCATGACGTACGACCCGTCGCCGAACGGGGCGTACCAGTCGATCCGCTACATCACCGACCAGCAGACGCTGGGGTGGCTGATCCGCGGCATGCACAAGTGGGGCGCCTCGGTGATGGTGATCCTGCTCTTCCTGCACATGGCCCGCGTGTTCTTCTACGGCGCATACAAGTACCCGCGCGAGCTGACCTGGCTGACGGGGTCGCTGATCTTCATCCTGACCATGATGATGGGGCTCACGGGCTACCTGCTCGTCTGGGACGAGCGCGCCTACTGGGCCTCGGTCGTGGCCATCAACATCAACGGGACGGCGCCGGTGTTGGGCCCGTTCATCTCGAAATTCCTGTTAGCCGGGCCGGTCTTCGGCGTCGAGACGATCTCCAGGTTCTACGCGCTGCACATGCTCCTGATACCCGGGGCGATGATCGCGCTGATCTTCGTGCACATGTGGCTCGTGGTGAAGCTCGGCGTCACGCCGTGGCCGTCGCGGCCGCTGCCCGAGCCCGAGCGGCAGCCGCAGCCGTCCACCGCGCCGCGGGCGGTGCCCGAGGCGGTGGCGGGCGAGTGAGCGTCGCCGCTCGCAAGGTCATCAACCGCCGCGCCCGTTACGAGACCGAGCATGCGGCGGAGACGCACGAGGGGCACGCCTTCTACCCGTTCGCGATGTTCCACGACGTCGTCGTCAACCTGATCATCGTGCTGATGATCGTGGCCATGGCGGTGGTCTGGCACGCGACCGCCGGCCCGATCAACCACGCGCACCCGAACGGCCAGAACGGCATCTTCGGTGCGCTCTACGAGCAGAAGGCGAACCCCGCCGTGCAGGCCACCGAGCCGCGGCCGGAGTGGTACTTCCTGTTCCTGTTCGAGCTCCTGCGGATCTTCAAGACGCCGGCCGAGCTGATCCTGGCCACGATCATCATCCCCACCATCTGGATGGTGCTCCTGGTCGCGTGGCCGTTCATCGACCGCGGCCGCGACCGTCGGCTCTCGCGGCGGCCGTGGGGTGTTGCCCTGGGGCTGACCGTGCCGGCCGTCCTGATCGCGCTCACGATCGCCGGCTCGATCGCGCCGGGCGTCGCCAGCGGGTCGAACGTCACCAGCGTGCCGGCGATCAACGCGCTCCCGGGAGCGGCGGACATCACGAGCGCGGGCTGCACGAGCTGCCACAACTTCGGCACCGGCGGCGGTGCGGTTGGGGCCGACCTGTCGCACGGCTCGGCCAAGTTCGGCACCGACCAGAAGGGCCTCCAGGCATGGCTGGCCGGCGGAGCCAACAAGGCGACCGGGATCATGCCCGACTACACGGTGCTGGGGACGACGCAGATTGCGGACATCGCCCAGGTCGTGGCGTCGCTCAAGACCGGGTCCGTGCAGCCGCTGCAGAAGTAGTCTGCCGTTGTGCAGGTGATGCTCGGACTGACCGGTGCGTCCGGGGCCCCCTACGCCGCCCGCGTCCTGCGCGGGCTGGCCGATGCGGGCGCCGAGGTGGGCGTGTGCGCGTCGCGCGCCGGCCGGCAGGTGATCGCCCTCGAATGCTACGGCGACCGTGACATGGACCCCGACGGGGCGCTCGAGCGGCTGGTGACCGACCACGGCGGCGGGGCTGTCCGCGTGTGGGCCGAGTCGGACTACTCGGCGCCGTACGCGTCGGGCAGCGCCCCGACTGATGCCGTCATCGTTTGCCCGTGCTCGATGGCCACCGTCGGCAGCATCGCCGCCGGCGTCGAGTCGAACCTGATCCACCGCGCCGCGGCGGTGCAGCTGAAGGAAGGCCGGCGGCTGGTGCTCGTTCCGCGGGAGACGCCGCTCTCGGAGATCCACCTGGAGAACATGCTGCGGCTGAAGCGGGCCGGCGCCGCGGTCGTGCCGGCGATGCCCGGCTTCTACCGGCTGCCGGAGACGGTCGCCGACCTGGTCGACTTCGTCGCCGACCGCGTGCTGCGGGCCGCGGGGACCGAGGCGCGTCTCGTGCGCCCATGGGGGTCGGGATGACGCTGCCGCCCGACCAGGTGCGGGCGATGTTCGACCGCATCTCGCCCGCCTACGACCGGATGAACCGGATCATGAGCCTCGGCATGGACGGGAGCTGGCGCTCGCTGGCGGTGCGCTGCGCCGGCGTAGGTCACGGGAATGCCGCGCTCGACGTGTGCTGCGGCACGGGTGACCTGGCGCTCGCCCTGCTCGGGGCGGTGTCGCCGGGCGGCCGGGTGGTCGGCCTCGACTTCTCCGCCGCAATGCTCGACGCCGCCCGCCGGAAGAGCGACCGCGTCGAGTGGGTGCGGGGCGACGCACTCGCGCTGCCCTTCGCCGAGGCGACGTTCGCCGCTGCCACGATCGGATTCGGGATGCGCAATCTGGCCGATCCCCTGCTCGGGTTCCGCGAGCTTGCCCGCGTCGTCTCCCCTGGCGGCCGCGTTGTCTGCCTGGAGCTGACAGATCCGCCCGCGTGGGCGGCGCCGTTCGCGCGCCTGTGGACCGACCGCGCCGTGCCGCTGCTGGGACGGTTGGTGGCCCGCGACGCCGACGCCTACCGCTACCTGCCCGCGTCGGTGCACCGCTTCCCGCCGGCGGACGAGCTGGCGGCGATCATGCACCGGGCCGGCCTGCGACGCGTCCGCTACCGGCGGCTCTCGGGCGGCGCCGTCGCCCTGCATGTTGGTACGGTCCCGGCATGACAGCGGGCGCCGTCGCCGAGGTGCTGGACACCCCGGGCCTCTCGGCCTACGTCGATGCGGTCGAGCGGTCGCTGGAGGACGCGGTGGACTGGGCCGGCCGCGCCGCCGTCGCGGGAGCGGGCGCCGAGACGCTGCGCTCCGGCGGCAAGCGGCTGCGGCCGATGCTCGTCTACCTGTCGGCGCCCGTCTCCGGCCGTGACCGGCCGGCGCTGGTGGCGGCCGGTTGCGCGGTCGAGCTGGTGCACATGGCGACGCTCGTGCACGACGACCAGCTCGATCATGCCCGGCTGCGGCGCGCCCGTCCGACGGTGTGGGCGGCGCACGGCGAGGCGGTGGCGCGTGCGACCGGCGACTACCTCTTCGCCCGCGCGTTCGCCGAGCTCGTTGCGACCGGCGACATGGCGGCGGTCACGCTGCTGTCCGACGCCTGCCTGGCGCTGGCCCGGGGCGAGATCCTGCAGCGGGCGCAGGCCGGCGACCCCGAAACGACGCCGGAGCAGTACCTCGAGCGCTGCCGCCTCAAGACCGGGCGGCTGTTCGCGGCGGCCGCGATGCTGGGCGGGCAGCTCGGCGGCATGCGGGGGCCGGACGTCGACCGGCTGGGCGAGTTCGCCACGGCGCTCGGCCTGGCCTTCCAGATCGCCGACGACATCCTCGACTGCGACGGCCGCCCGGACACCACCGGCAAGCCGCTCGGCACCGACCTGCTCGACGGCACGGTCACGCTGCCGTTGATCCTCGGCGCGCGCCGCGACCCGGCCGTCGGCGGCGTGATCGCCCGCGGCGCCGCGCCCGAGGACGTCCTGCCGACGCTCGCCCGGGTCGCCCGCTCGGGCGCCGTCCGCGACGCGCGCACCGTGGCGGGACGCCACGCGGAGGAGGCACTCGCCCACCTCGACTCGCTCGACGGCGGTCTGGACTCCGCCGCGCTGCGGGCCGTCGTGCGCGGCGCGATCGAGCGCGACGCGTAGGCGGGTCGAGCGAGACCGCCGCCTCGGTCGCGGCGGCCACGGCGGCCGCGGCGGCCGGGCCACGATGCCGTTACCGCGTCCACGACCTCCCCGCGTCGCAGGGCCGGAATCCCACGCGCTCCTAGCCCGCGAATCGCACTGTCCCGTCGCAGCGCGCGGGGCCCACTCTCCGTCCGTTCCAGGACGCACGGGAGCCGCTGCTCCGCGCTGGCTCCAGCGCTACGGCGCACCATCGTTCCGGTCGCCGCTCCGCACCTCTCCGCCGCGGAGCGCGTCCAGATCGGGCTCCTGGGCGACTCGGCCCCGGCCGTCTCCCGACCGGAGGTTCGCGCGGGCGCGCCATTTGTCACGTTGTACATGTGGCGTTTGCAGGTTCGGCACGATCGTGTGACTCCTTCGGGGCGTGGCTGGCGGCTCGTCGACGCCGCCCGGCCTGCGCTTCTTTGGGCGCGCCGGCCGGCGTCGGCGGGTGGGTGGCCGTACCGGCGTTGTCGGGTTCGGCTGGGGATGACCCTGATCGGCGCCGGCCGGCGCTCCTATGGAGAGCTGGCCGGGCGGCGCCGGGACGCGCCGGACGCGGGGGAGCGTTCGTTGGGGGACGTCACTTGTCGTGTGGTGCATGTGGCGTTTGCAGTCTCGGCACGCTCTTGTAGCGCCCCTCGACAGACACGCGACGGTCCCTCGGGCAGACTGGGGGCATGCCCTGGATCTCGCCGCCCACGCTGTACAAGGCTCGGAATGTGCCGCTGAAGCAGCCGGTCTGCGCGATCTGCGTGGATCGCACCCGCGGCCGCACGCAGAACGTCCGGCTCACGCACCGCGTGTCGGTCTGGCTGTGCGAGGCGCACGCAAGCGCCGAGTTCCAGACGCGGCGATCAGGCCGCGACTTCGTGCGCACGCTGATGGGCGTATGGAAGGCGAACGACTGCCTCACCCTCGCCAGAAGCCGCGCCCTGGACGCACACCTGGAGCGCCTGAGCGGGCCGCCGCCGCAGCGGACCCGGCCAGGCAGCTACTCCTGGCCGGCGCTCCGCCGCAATCTCGAGGAGCGCTATGCCGCCGGCGCCACCCCTGCCCAGATCACCCTCCAACCCCATCCCGGCTGCACCGCCGTCCCACCCAGCCGCCGCACCCTCCAGCGCTGGCACGCGCAACGGCGCTGGTTGTCCGCGCAGGCGAACGCGCCGTGAGCGCCAGGCGCGGCGCAGGCGGTTTCGTGGGAGCGAGCCGGCTTGACCTCATCGTCCCTTCGCCGCCTGCGCTTCGGCCACCGTCCCCAGCCAGCTCTCGACGGCCGCCGGCGTGCGCAGCCGCACCACTTCGAGGTGAGCCAGCTCCGGGCGGGCCAGGAGCTCGTGCAGCTGGCGGCCGTGGGTGAAGTGCTTGCGCACCGCCCAGACGAACAGCGACTCCCGGCCCCAGAAGGCGGCCCGCCACGACTCGCGGTTGCCGTTCCAGAGCTCCTCGTTGCGACGGATCCGCCGGAGCGTGCGCCGCCGCAGCCGGTGCAGGCAGAGCCACAGCGGCAGGTCGAGCCAGACGACCGTGTCGGCGTGCTCCATCACATACGTGTCGAGCTTGCGGCGGTAGTCGGAGTCGAGCACCCATCCGCCCGACTCGACGGTCGGGGCGAGCAGGGCGCGCAGCTCGGCGTCGCCCGTCTCGCTCCACCCAGGGCCGTGCACGAGGGCATCGGTCTCGACGAACGGCACGCCGACCGACGCCGCCAGCGCGCGCCCCAGCGTCGTCTTGCCCGAGCCGCTGATGCCCTGGAGAACGATCCGCCGGCCCACGGCGGCGGATCGTATCCGCAAGCGGCGGGCGGTCGTTACCTGATCGTGACGGGCGTGCCGTAGGCTGTGACGCGTGGGCAGACGCATCGCCATCCGACTCGCCTCGGCGGCGGCGGTGGCGTGCCTCTCGGCGGCCGCGGCGACCGCTCCCCTCGCGACGCCGGCGGCCGCGCAGGGGCAACCCGCACGCTCGACCTCGCGGGCGCCGAGCCTGCTCGTGACCGACCCCGCCGACACCCCCGGCAAGCTCGACCTGCGCTCGGTCCGGCTGACCCAATCCGGCGGCTCGCTGGTGATGACCTTTCGCGTGAACGCGCCGTTCAGGGTGTCCGAGCTCAGCGGCGCGGGCGATCGCACCGTGTGCGTCGACCTCGTCCCCCGCGGCCGTCCGGCTGCAGGGCAGCGGGTCTGCGTGATCGGGGGCAGTGGCCGCCACGCCCTCTACCGGCTGCCGCTCGCGGCCGGCGGGCCACGGCCGCGGTTCGTGCCGGCGAGCGTGCGGCACCTCCGCCGCGGGGCGCAGGTGACGTTCGCCTACGCGCGCATCGGGCTCGGGCCGGAGCGGCTCGACTGGTCGGCCACGAGCACCTGGAAGGGGCGCGGAGCGGCCTGTGCCGCCGTGTGCCACGACCTCGCCCCCGACCGCGGCCGCGTCGCGTGGGGCATCGACCGCTACACGCTCGACGGCTGCACCGCCGCCGGGACGTCAGAGCGCTTCGACGGCCCGTCCGCGGGCCGCCGGATCGCGCTCACCTTCGACGACGGCCCGTCGGTCTACACGCCGCAGGTGCTCCGGCTGCTCGGCCGCTACGGCGTCCACGCGACGTTCTTCGAGATCGGACGGCAGGTCGGCCCGCTCGCGGCCACCTCGCGCGCGGTGCTCCGCGCCGGGGACGTGATCGGCGACCACACCTGGTCGCATCCGGTTCTGACGGCGGCGAACACCGCCGCCCAGATCCGCCCGACGCAGAAGGCGATCCACGCCGCCACCGGCTTCCGCCCCTGCCTGCTGCGCCCGCCCTACGGGACGGCGCCGCCGGCGGTCGTCGGCATCGCCCGCTCGCTCGGCCTGCTCACGATCCAGTGGGACGTCGACCCCCAGGACTGGGCCCGTCCCGGCGCGGGCGTGATCGCACAGCGCGTGCTGGCGGCCGTCCATCCGGGCGCGATCGTGATCATGCACGACGGCGGTGGCGACCGCAGCGAGACCGTGCAGGCGCTCGCGACGATCGTGCCGACACTGCTCGCCCGCGGCTACCACCTGGTGACGGTGCCGCAGCTGCTGGGCTTGCGCCCGGCCTACACGTACCGGCGATAGACTCCGCCACGCCGATGGCCCTCGCCACCCGACTCGATACGCTCGCGCCGATCCGCGAGAAGGTGCTCGCCGGCGAGCGGCTCGACTTCGACGACGGGGTGGCGCTGCTCGAGTCGGACGACCTGCTCGGGCTGGGCGAGCTGGCGGACACGGCCCGGAGGCTGCGCGGCGGGGGCGACGAGGTCTACTTCGTCAACAACCTGTACCTGAACCACACGAACGTGTGCCGGGTGAAGTGCAAGTTCTGCGCGTTCGCCCGGACGGGCCGGCAGGAGGGCGCCTACACCTGGGACATCGCCGACCTGGTCGCGCACGCCGTCGACGTGTACGGCCGCGAGCGCTACAGCGAGATCCACATGGTCGGCGGCGAGCACCCCCACATCGGCTACGACTACTACCCGGACGTCACCCGCGCGCTGCACGAGGCGCTGCCCGACGTCCACCTGAAGCTCTTCACGGCTTCCGAGATCCACCACATGACGAAGCTCTCGGGCAAGACGCACGCCGAGGTGCTGGCCGACCTCAAGGCGGCCGGCCTGGGGTCGCTTCCCGGCGGCGGGGCGGAGGTGTTCGCCGATCGCGTGCGCCGCCTGGTGGCGCCGGGCAAGGAGCACCCCGACAACTGGATCGCCACCCACCGCGCCGCCCACGGCATGGGCATCCCCACGCACTGCACGATGCTCTACGGCCACGTCGAGACGTTCGAGGAGCGCGTCGACCATTGGCTGCGGCTGCGCGACCTCCAGGACGACACCGGCGGGTTCCTGGCCTTCATCCCGCTCCCGTTCCACCCGGAGAACACCGTGTTCCAGCGCCGCGGCTGGCGGTTCTCGACCGGGAACGACGATCTGAAGATGATCGCGGTGTCGCGGCTCATGCTCGACAACATCCCGAACATCAAGGCGTACTGGATCATGATCTCGACGCCGCTCGCCCAGGTGGCGCTGCACTTCGGCGCGAACGACATCCAGGGGACGGTGATGGAGGAGCAGATCGCGCATGCCGCCGGAGCCGTGACGCCGCAAGAGGAGCGCATCGCCGACCTGGTGGCGCTGATCCGCGAGGCGGGCCGCGCGCCCGTCCAGCGTGACACGCTCTACAACGCCGTGAGGACGTTCTGATCCGGCTCGGCCGCATCGCGTACGCCAACATGGCGCCGGTGTTCTACGACCTGGGCGGCGTGGACGTGGAGCAGGTGACGGGCGTGCCGACGGCGCTCAACCGCATGCTGATCGAGGGCGAGATCGACGTGGCGCCGATCTCGTCGATCGAGTACGCCCGCAACGCCGACCGGCTGATGCTCCTGCCGCGCCTGTGTGTGTCGTCCGAGGGCGCCGTCGACTCGATCCAGCTGATCACGCGGAAGCCGCTGGAGCACGTCCGCAGCGTCGCCGTCACGCCCGAGAGCGCGACCTCGGTCGTGCTCACGAAGGTGCTGCTCGGGGACGTCGAGCTCGTGCCGCTCGACCGGCCGGCCGACGCGCGCATGCTGATCGGCGACGCGGCGCTGCGAAGCGCGTTCGAGGATCCCACCCCCCACCACGATCTCGGCCGGCTCTGGCAGGAGCGCACGGGGCTGCCGATGGTGTTCGCGGTGTGGGCGTGCCGGGAGGGCGTCGGCGAAGGCCTGGCCGAGCTCGAGCGCGCGCACCTGCGCTCGCTCGCGCTGGCTCGTTCGGAGCCGGAGCTGCTCGCGCGCAGGGCGGCCGAGCAGTACGGCTGGCCGGCCGGCTTCCTCGCCCGCTACTTCGAGAAGCTGCGTTACCACTTCGGCCCGCGCGAGCGCCAGGGCGCGGTGCGGTTCTTCGAGCTCGCCCACCTCGCCGGCGCGCTCGACACCGTACCCGAGCTGCGCTTCGCCGAGGTCGAGCAGACCGTCTCCTAGAACACACCCCTAGCCGAGTGCCGCCGAGCACGTGGCGGTGCTCGGACCCGGCCCGACGACGAGCGCGCCGCCGACCGCGTAGAGCTCGAATGCCGGCCCGCTTCTGACCAGCCGCAGGTTCGGCAGCGCGCGCAGGCCGGGCCTGTCGACGCCGCGGTCGACCCGGCCGCCCGACGCGCCGATCTCGACGTTGCGGTCGGTCAGGAGCAGGACGAAGTCGACTCGCTGGCGGGCGAGGTAGGCCGCGTTCGCCTGGGGATGGCGGAAGAAGTCGCGGGCGCCGAAGAGCACCGGCAGCACCCGCTTCATCAGCGCGGGGTTGAGGTAGGGGGCCATGCCCTCGAGGATGCTCTCGCGGCCCGTGAGCGCGGCGAAGCTGCCCGCCGTGCGTGCGTCGGGCAGCACCCGCGCGGTGCAGGGCACCTCCGCCCGCACCGCCGCGAACACGCCCTGGGCCTGCGCCGCCGTGGCCGTGGTCAGCGTCGGGCGCGCATGCGCCGCGAGCACGAGCGCGGCAGCCGCGGCCAGCGCGATCGCGGCCGGACGCCCGTACCGGTGCAGGCGCGCCAGCCCGCGGGCGCCCAGCTCCGCCGCGCCCGCCGCGGCGAGGACCACCGGCAGCGCGTCGTAGTCGTAGAGCCGGTGCAGCCCGAAATCCGCCGGCACGAGGGTTGTGTAGCGGTAGTTGAAGGCGAGCGCGACGGCGAGGATGATCACGCCCAGGCCGAGCGCCATCGCGCCGACCGGGCGGAGCCCCGTGCGGGGCAGGACGAGCAGCGCCAGCGCGAGGGCGGCCGCGAGCGCGACGACGGCGTACGCCCGGCGGGGAGGCGTGCCCGCGGTCGATCCGCCCGCGCTCGCGATGAAGCCGTTGACCACCGTCTTCGGGAGGTAGTAGTGGCCGCGGCTCGTGCGCACCGGATGCACGACCGGGTGCCCACGCTCGAAGGACGCCGCCGGGTCGTAGGCGGGCGGGAACCCGGTCGACGCGGAGGACTGGCCCACGCGCTGGAACCCGAGCTGGCCGCCGGAGGCGAGCACGATCCCGGTCCAGCCCACGATCGTTGTGGCGGCGACGATCGCGAGCACGACCGCGCTCCCGCGCAGGCGCCGCCGGGACGCCGCGTACACGACCGCGTAGAGGACGAGCAGGCCTGCGGCGACGGCCGTGGGCACGAGGTGCGTGCCGGCGCATGCGAGCAGCACGACGCCGGCGGCGAGCGCCTTCGTCCGGCTCCCCGACCGCAGCGCGATCACGGCGAGCAGGAGGCCGGCGACCGCCACCATCCGGCCCACGTCCTCCGCCGTGAAGGCGTCCAGGTCGTTGGTCATCTCGTGGTTCAGGGGGAACCCGGCGGGAGTCGCGATCAGGAGCAGGGGGACGAGCGGCGCGACCACGACCAGGCCGAGCTCGGCCGCGAGCGCCCACACCGCCACCAGCAGCCCGACGGCGCTCAGCCACAGCAGCGCGCCCATCCCGTGCAGCGGCCCGGTGAAGAAGCCGACCGCCCCGAGCGACGAGTTCAGGATCACCTTGCTCACGGTGGTCGGGTACGTCGATCCCCACCCCACCGTCTGCGCCGGGACGTGGCCGGCGTGGCCGACGATCGCCCCGTCCGCCCAGTACCGCCACGCCGCGGCGACGTCGAAGTTCAGGAGCGGCGAGTAGCGGTGGTAGCGCACGACCGCGTAGACGACGATCACGGCGATCCCGGCGATGTCGGTCGTGCGCGCCCGCCACCCGTGCATGCGCGCGGCCCGAAC
This sequence comes from uncultured Actinomycetes bacterium, assembly GCA_963843705.1. Classification (GTDB taxonomy): domain Bacteria; phylum Actinomycetota; class Thermoleophilia; order Gaiellales; family JAICJC01; genus JAICJC01. The sequence goes on along the minus strand of CAWJLQ010000011.1, from coordinate 184,916 downwards.
ACGCGCGCGCAGCCCATGGCGCCGAAGCGCGACGGCCCACGCCGCTCCCGCGACGACGATCACCGCCCCGATGACCGTCGCCGGCGTGAGGATGCCAACGAGGGCGAGTGCCGTCGCCGCCAGCGCCGTCAGGGCGTAGCCCAGGCCGAGGCTGAGCGCGCACGCGGCCGGCACCGAGACCGCTCCCGGTGGGAAGAGCGCCAGCATCGCGCCCACGCCGGGCGCCAGGACGGCGACTGCCAGGAGCGCCGTGGCGGCTGCGCTCACCGGTGCTCGGCCTCGCCTGCGGGGCGGCCGCGGAGATCAGGCGGGCGGCGGATGCGCGAAACCCTATCCGACCCCCCGCGACGCCGTCTGCGGTGCCCCCGCCCAGTCTGAGCCGCGGCGCAGGCGCGTGGGCTAGGCTTGCCCACGTGAGCATCACCGTCGAGGCATCCACGGTCTCCCAGGTGCTCGAGAAGGCGCTCGCCGGCGAGCGCATCTCCGACGCCGACGCCTGCGCGCTGCTGCGCTCGCGCGATCTCGTGGCCGTCGGCAGCGTCGCCAACGAGCTGCGCAACCGCACCTCCGAGCCGGGCGTGGTCACGTTCATCGTCGACCGCAACCTGAACTACTCGAACGTCTGCTACACCGACTGCGCCTTCTGCGCGTTCTACCGCAAGCCGGGCGACACCCGCGAGGGGTACGTCCTGCCGAAGGCGGTCATCTTCAAGAAGATCGAGGAGACGCTGGCGCTGGGCGGCACCGCCGTGCTCATGCAGGGCGGCCACAACCCCGATCTCGGCATCGACTGGTACGAGGACCTGTTCCGCTCGATCAAGGCCGGCTACCCGATCCACCTGCACGCGCTCTCGCCGAGCGAGGTGCAGCACATCGCCCGCAGGTCGCGCCTGACGCCGTCGGAGACGCTCTCGCGCCTGCGTGACGCCGGGCTCGACTCGCTGCCCGGCGGCGGCGCCGAGATCCTGGTCGACCGCGTCCGCAAGATCATCTCGCCGAAGAAGACGACGTCGGACGAGTGGCTCCAGATCATGCGCGCCGCCCACCGCCTGGGGATGAGCACCACCGCCACGATGATGTGGGGCCACGTCGAGACGCTCGAGGAGCGCGTCGAGCACCTGCGCCGCATCCGCGACCTGCAGGACGAGCTGCACGGCTTCCGCGCCTTCATCTCGTGGACGTACCAGCCCGACAACACGGCCCTCGCCCCGCAGGTGACGTGGACGCCGACCAGCTTCGACTACCTGCTGATGCAGGCGGTGAGCCGCATCTACCTCGACAACGTCGACCACATCCAGTCGTCGTGGGTGACGCAGGGCATGAAGATCGGGCAGGTGGCGCTGGCGTTCGGCGCCGACGACATGGGCTCGATCATGATCGAGGAGAACGTCGTGTCGGCGGCCGGGACGACGTACCGCGCATCCACCGCCGACTTCGTCCACACGATCACGAACGCCGGCTACGTCGCCCGCCAGCGCGACACGCTCTACCGCACCGTTCGCGATCACGCGGCGTGAGCCGGCCGTGAAGGTCACGGTCTCCGCCACCTGCCCCGCGCCGCCCGACGTCGTCTGGGAGTGGATCGCCGACCCGCACAGGCACATCCGCATGCTTCCGGACGAGATCCGCGACGGCCGCGTGCTCGAGAACGGCGACATGGCGTGCGAGCTCGTGACGATGGGCGTCCACGAGGAGATGGTGGTGCGGATCGTCTCCCGCGACCCGCCCCGGCGGCTGGTGGAGGAGCGCGTCGACGGCAACCGCAAGGGCACGTCGGTGTTCGAGCTCGAGCGCGAGGGCGAGCACGCCACCCGCGTGACCCTGACCTCCGAGGTGGACCTGCCCCGGCTGCTCGCCGCGATGGCGTCCGGGCCGGTGCGGAGCGCGCTCGACGCCCAGCTGCGCAACCTGGCGGCGCTGGTCGCGTCAGGCGAGTAGCGCCCTCGCCCCGACGTGCGCCGCCTGCTCGCACACCGGGACGCCCGTCTCCTGGTCGCCGGCCAGACGCTCTCGGTCTTCGGCGACCGGGCGATGTTCCTCGCGCTCGGCGTCTGGGTGAAGACGATCACCGGCTCGAGCGCGGCCGCCGGCCTCGTCTTCTTCGCCTACTCGGCGCCCGGGCTCGTCTCGCCGGTGTTCGGCCTGATCGTCGACCGGGTGCGCGCCCGGCCGCTGATGATCGGGCTGAACGTGGCCGGGGCGGCCGCGCTCGCGCCGCTCGTGGCCGTGCACGGGCGCAGCGGCCTGTGGCTGATCTACCTGGTCACGCTCGTCTACGGCGCCGTCGGCTGGCTGTTCTATTCCGCCCAGTCGGCCTACCTCACCCGGCTGCTGCCGCCCGATCTGCTCGGCGACGCGAACGCGATCCTGCAGACGACCGGCGAGGGCATGCGCCTGTTCGCGCCACTCGTCGGGGCCGGCCTCTTCGCGGCGTTCGGCGGGCCGACGGTCGCCGCGCTCGACGCCGCCACCTTCGTCGTCGCCGCCGGGACGCTCGCGCTCGTGCGTCACCGCGAGCGCCGCCCCGGTGCGTCCGAGCATCACCTGCGCGCCCAGGTGGCGGCCGGCGCGCGCCATATCGCCCGCTCCCAGGGCCTGCGCCGGATCGTGGCGGCGACGGCCACGTGTCTGCTGGTGGTCGGCTTCTCGGAGACGCTGATCTTCTCGGTGATCCAGCACGGGCTGCACCGGCCGCCGACCTTCTTCGGCGTGCTCTCGACGGCGCAGGGCGCCGGGGCGATCGCCGGCGGCCTGCTGGCCGGCGGAGCGCTCCGCCGCTACGGCGACGGCCGGGTGATGGGGCTCGGCATGCTGCTCTTCGCCCTCGGGGAGGGTGGGCTGCTCGTGCCCCGCACCGCCGTCGTGCTGGCCGGATTCGCGGTCGCGGGGGGCGGGGTCGCCCTGGCCGTCGTCGGGTACTTCACCGCCGTCCAGCTGCGCACCCCCGCCGACCTCCAGGGTCGGGTGAACTCGGCCGCCGACGTGCTGGTCGGGGTGCCGCAGACGGTCTCGATCGCCCTCGGGGCGGGGCTGGTCGGCATCGTCGACTACCGGATCCTGATCGCCGTGATGTCGTGCGTGACCGCGGCGTGCGGCGCGTACCTGCTGACCGCGCATTTGCCGCCTCCAACGGACGGCCTCGTCCCGGCGGCGGACGCTGGCTAACCTCCCGCGGGATGCAGTCGGTCACCGATCACCTCCAGACGTTCATCGCCGCCCACGGGCTCGAGGCGGTGTTCCTGCTCATGGTGCTCGAGAGCGCGTGCATTCCCGTCCCGAGCGAGGTCACCATGATCTATGCCGGGTACCTCGTCTCCCAGGGCAGCATGAGCTTCGTCGCCGCCGTCGTGGTCGGCACGGTCGCGAACCTGGTCGGATCGCTGATCGCCTGGGCCGCGGGCGCCTACGGGGTGGACGCCCTGCTGCTGCGCTCCGAGCACTCACGCGGGCGCGTCGAGCAGGCCCACCGCTGGTTCGAGCGCTGGGGCACGCCGACCGTGTTCTTCGCCCGGCTCCTGCCGGTGATCCGGACGTTCATCTCGCTTCCGGCGGGCGTCGCGCGGATGCCGCTCGGCCGCTTCTCCGTGCTCACGCTGCTCGGATCGCTGCCCTGGTGCCTGCTGCTCGTGGCGATCGGCGACGTGGCGGGCAAGAACTGGGACTCCTGGCACCGGCGCTTCGGCTATCTCGACTACCTGGTCGTGGCCGCGATCGTGGTCGCCGCCGTCTGGCTGGTACTGCGCCAGCGGCGGGTTGCCCACAACTAGCATGGCCGGGTGCCCGTCCCCCTGATGGACATCCGCAGCCAGTACGCCGCCCTGCTCGACGAGGTCAAGCAGGCGGTGTGCGGCGTCATCGACTCGGGCGTCTTCATCCTCGGCCCGAACATGCGCGCGCTCGAGGGGGAGGTCGCCTCGGCCGTCGGCGCGGGCCACGGGGTGGCGGTGGCCAACGGCACCGACGCGCTCGTGCTCAGCCTGGAGGCGCTCGGCATCGGCCGCGGCGACGAGGTGATCACGACCGCGTACACGTTCTTCGCGACCGCCGAGGCGATCGCCCGCGTCGGCGCGACGCCCGTCTTCGCCGACATCGACGCGGCCACGTTCAACCTCGACCCCGCCGCGGCCGAGGCGGCCGTCACGGAGCGCACGCGCGCGATCCTGGCCGTGCACCTGTACGGGCTCCCGGCCGACGTCACGGCGCTGCGGGAGGTGGCCGACCGTCACGGCGTCGCGCTGATCGAGGACGCCGCGCAGGCGTTCGGCGCGGCCGTGGACGGCCGCGGCGCCGGCAGCTTCGGCGACCTGGCCACGTTCTCGTTCTTCCCCACCAAGAACTTCCCCGCGCTGGGGGACGCCGGCATGGTCGTGTCCACGAGCGCCGAGCTGGCCGAGCAGGTGCGCCTGCTGCGGTTCCACGGCTCGCGCGAGAAGCGGCGCTTCGAGCTCGTCGGCACGAACTCGCGGATGGACGAGATCCAGGCCGCGATCCTGCGCCGCTTCCTGCCGGAGGTGGCCGGCTGGAACGCCGCCCGCCGGGCGGCCGCCGCCCGGTACCGCGAGCTCGGCCTGGGCGACCTGGTGGAGCTGCCCGCCGAGCCGGCGGGCGCCGAGCACGTCTACCACCTCTACGTGGTGCGCGCGCAGGGCCGCGACGAGCTCGCCCGCGGCCTGGCCGCCGCCGGGATCGGCTGCCGCGCCTACTACGACGTGCCGCTGCACCTGCAGCCGGTGTTCGCGCATCTCGGCTACCGCGCGGGCGACCTGCCCGAGACCGAGCGGGCGGCCGCCGAGGGGCTGGCGCTGCCGATGTCGCCGACGATCGGCGAGGCGGACCAGCGCGAGGTCGTGGCCGCCGTGCGGGCCGCGGCGCTCGCCGCCGCCTAGTAGGCCGGCGGCGTGCGCGTCTGGATCGACCTCACCAACTCGCCGCACGTCGTCATCTTCGCGCCGCTCGTCCGGCGCCTGCGCGAGCGCGGGTGGGACGTGTCGGTGACGGCGCGCGCGTTCGCGCAGACGCTGGAGCTGCTCGACCTGCACGGCATCGAGCACACCGTCATCGGCCGCCACGGAGGGGCGTCGCGCGCCGGCAAGGCGCGGGCGGCGGCCGACCGCGTGGCGGCGATGGTGGCCTTTGGCCGCCGCGGGCGCTTCGACGCCGCGCTCGCGCACGGCTCCACCGACCTGCCGATGGCCTGCCGGGTGCTGCGCGTGCCCAATACGACGATGTTCGACTACGAGTACGCCGTCCTCCAGCACTCGCTCAACTGCCGTCTGGCAACGCGTGTGCTCGTCCCCGATGCCATCCCGCCCGCGCGGCTGCGCCGCTACGGCGTCCGGCCGCCGCGGCTCGTGCGCTACCCGGGGCTGAAGGAGGAGTACTACCTGGCGGGGTTCGAGCCCGACCCGGCGGTGCCGCTCGCGCTCGGCCTCGACGGCAGCCGCGTCGGCGTCGTGCTGCGCCCGCCCGCCGACGTCGCGCTCTACCACCGGTTCGCGAACCCGCTCTTCGACGACGTGCTCGAGCGGCTGGGACATCGCGACGACGTGCGGGCGGTCGTCCTGCCGCGCACGCCGGAGCAGGGGGAGCGCATCCGCGGCCTGCGGCTGCCGGCGGTGGTGGTGCCGGAGCACGCCGTCGACGGGGGCAGCCTGATCGCGGGCGCCGACCTCGTCGTCAGCGCGGGTGGAACGATGAACCGTGAGGCGGTCGTGCTGGGGACGCCGGTCTACACGACCTTCGCCGGCCGGCTGGGCGGCGTCGACGAGCGCCTGGTCGCGGAGGGCCGGCTGCGGCCGCTCGAGCGCGCGGACGACCTCGTGCTCGAGCGCAAGTCCGGCGTGGCGGGCGAGCGCCGCCGGCGCGATCCCGACCACCTGCTCGCGCTCGCGCTCAGCGGCCTGCCGCGTCGCCGGAATCCGAGCAGCGGGGCCTGGCCCCAGACGCGGCCTGGCCCCATACGCCCTTATGGCAGCTGATAAGTTTCGGCTATGGATCTGCGCCAGCTGCAGACGTTCGTCGAGGTCGTCGAGCGCGGCTCCTTCTCGGCCGCCGCGGATGCGCTGGGGGTCACCCAGCCGGCCGTCAGCCAGCAGATCCAGACGCTCGAGCGCATGCTCGGCGCCCCGCTGATCGACCGCTCCGGCCGCCGGGCCGCACCCACCGACCGCGGCGAGGTGCTGCACCGTTACGCCCTGCGCATGCTCACCCTGCGCGACGAGCTCGCCCACGAGCTCGCCCAGGACGCCGGGGAGCCGCACGGCCACCTCGTCGTCGGCGCGTCCACGGGGCCGGGCGAGCACGTCCTCCCGCAGCTGCTCGGCGGATTCCGCGCAGCGCACCCCCGGGTCGAGGTGACCCTGCGCGTCGACGCGACCGGGGCGGTGATCGACCGCGTGCTCGATCGCGACCTCGAGCTCGGCGTCGTCGGCGCCCGCCGCAGCCACCGGGCGCTCGAGTTCGAGCCGTTCCTGCGCGACCGGGTCGTCCTGGCCGTGCCGGCGGGGCACCGCTTCGCCGGGCGCACGGTCTCGCTCGAGGAGCTGGTCTCCGAGCCCCAGGTGGTGATGCAGTCGGGCGCCGGCGTGCGCTCGGTGATCGAGGATGAGCTGCGCCAGGCGGGCGTGCGCCTGCGCGACCTCAACGTGGCGATGGAGGCGGGCCTCCAGGAGTCCGCCAAGTCTGCCGTCGAGGCGGGCCATGGAGTGTGCTTCCTCTCGTCCCTGGCCGTCGAGAAGGAGCTGCGCCTCGGCACGCTCGCGATCGCGGAGGTCGCCGGCCTCGATCCCGTGCGAGACTTCTACTCGGTGCGGCTTGCGACCCGCAGCCGCCGGCGGCTGACGGATGCGTTCCTGGCGTGGTGCCGGGTGCGGCTGGTCGCCGACCACGGGGCCGCGCCGGGCTAGAGACGCCGAGGAGGACGGATGACCTACGCAAACGACGTGCTCGTCGCGACCGACTGGGTGGCCGACCACCGGGACGACCCGGCCGTCGTGCTGGCGGAGGTGGACGAGGACACCGGTCTCTACGCCGAGGGCCACATCCCGGGCGCCGTGGTGCTGCACTGGCGGGCCGAGCTGCAGCAGCAGGTGGTGCGCGACGTGATCGGGCGGGAGGAGTTCGAGCGGCTGATGGGGGCGAAGGGCGTCTCGAACTCGACCACCGTCGTGCTGTACGGGGACAAGAACAACTGGTTCGCCGCCTACGCCTACTGGTACCTGAAGCTCTACGGGCACGCCGACGCCCGCATCCTGGACGGCGGCCGCCAGAAGTGGATCGAGGAGGGCCGCCACGTCACCCAGACCGAGACCCGCCGGCAGCCGGGTGTCTACGCGGCCGCCCCGCTCGACGGCTCGCTGCGGATGCGCCGCGACGCCGTGCTCGACGCCGTCCGCGCCGGGGCGCACGCCCTCGTGGACGTGCGCAGCCCGCAGGAGTACACGGGGGCGCTGATCGCGATGCCGGGCTACGAGCAGGAGGGCGCGCAGCGGGGCGGGCACATCCCCGGCGCCCGCTCGATCCCGTGGGCGCAGGCGGTGCGCGACGACGGCACCTTCAAGCCGGCGGACGAGCTGCGCAGCCTCTACGAGCAGCACGGCGTCACCCCCGACCGGCCCGTGACCGCATACTGCCGCATCGGCGAGCGCTCGAGCCACACCTGGTTCGTGCTGCGGGAGCTGCTGGGCTACCCCGACGTGCGCAACTACGACGGGTCGTGGACCGAGTGGGGCAACCTCGTGGATGTGCCGATCGCCACCGGCTCAGACCCCGGCTGAGGCGAGCACCGCGGGCCGTCCGGCGTCGACGCCGCGGCGGCGGATGTGCGGCCGGCCCGGCTCGGTGCACTCGTAGTACCACACCAGCAGGCGCTGGATGTCGACCGGCTCGACCTCGGGGCTGTGCGGCGCGTCCTCGCTCATCGCCCGTTGCATCGGCATGCCGGCCGGCGGCCGCCGCCCCCCGGATGCGGTATCCGCGCCCTCGGCCTGCGCTCAGCCGGCGCTGCCGCGCCAGTCGTCGAGGTCGGTCCAGAAGCTCGCCCGCAGCGCCTCGGCCAGACGCGGATCGGTGTGGGCGGCGTTGAAGACGTTGAAGGCGGTGTCGGCGCACACCTCGATCGCGCTCAACCGCGCGGACCCGAGCGCGAGCACGATGTCGTGCGGGAGCTGCAGCTCGTCGGCGGTGTAGTGCTTGAAGTGGAGGTCCGGTGCGCGGTCGAGCAGCTCCGGCCAATCGGGGCACGTGCGCGTGGCCATCGGGAGAGTCTATGCCGGTTGGCGTCGCGGCCGCGCGGCCAGCGCCTCCCAGGCGAGCGCGAGCGCGGTGCCCAGGATGAGCCCCACCATCGCCGCGATGACGAGCGAGTTGCGCCGCGTGGCGGCGCTCACCTTGCGCCCGCTCGCGCGGGAGATGAACTGGGCCGACTCGATGTCACGGGTGGCCACCTGGGCGACCTGGTCGTTCGTCAGGTTCACCGTCAGGGTGCCGATCTGCTCGGCCGCCGTGGAGAGGTCGCTCACCCACGGCGATTCCGCCGCGACCTTGGCCAGCGGCGGCTCGTTGGAGGCGTCGATCGCGGCCAGGTTGGCGTGCGCCCGCCGCTGCACCTCCTGCAGGTCGGCGAGCTGCGTCTTCTCGTTCGCGACCCGCGCGGCCACCAGCTTCGCCTTCTGGGCGGTGTAGCGGTTGGCGTAGTCGATCAGCGCCTGTGCCAGCGAGTTCGCGACGGTCTGCACCTTCGCCCGCATCCACGGCCCCTCGACCGTGATCGAGATCGTGGGAGAGCCGGCGTTGCCGGTGTTCTTCGCCGAGGAGCTGCCGCTGGACGAGAGCACGCTCACGTGGCTGCGCAGGTTGTGGTGGTCGATCCCGGCCGCGCGCGCGGCCGCCGCGATCTGCTGGGGCGACGTCACGTAGTCGATCGAGATGGTCGTGTTCGAAAGCGGCGTCTGGTTCAGCACCGACGAGCCGCCCGGGCTGAACGGCTGGCCGAGGTAGATGCTGGCCGTCGCGGTCGACTGCTTCGTCGCGCCGCTCACGCCGTGCAGGACGACGACCAGCACGGCGGCGACGACGGCGATCACGATCACATACCACCGCTTGGCGGCACGCCGGAAGTAGTCGCTCACCCGCACCTCGCCGGCGGGCGGTACGGGTGGGCTATGGGACACGGAGGGGTAGTCTAGTCACCGGCATTGAACGAAGCTTTGGGCAAGGGACCCCTGCGCGTGGCGCTCGTCGACCCGTCGGGGTACTCCCGCCCGTACGACCACGAGCTGGCGCGCGCGCTCGCCGGCCGCGGCCACCGGGTGACGCTGTGGACGTCGGCCTTCGTGCACGGCTCCCCCCCGCCGCCCGAGGGCTACGCCGTGCGCGAGCACTTCTACCGGCGCTCGAACCGGCTCGCCGTGGGCGCACGCCTGCGGCCGACGGCCAAGGCGGTCGAGCATCTGGACGACCTGCGCCGGCTGCGGCGGGCGCTGGCGCGCGAGCGGCCGGACGTCGTCCACGTCCAGTGGAGCGTCCTGCGCCCGGTCGAGCGATCCTTCTACCGGCGCCTGCACGCATCGGGGACGGCCGTCGTCTTCACCGCCCACGACCCGGTGCCGAACGTCGGCGGCGCCGCCCGGCGCCGCTCGGTCGCGGCCACCGCACGGTCGTTCCCGCGCGTGATCTGCCACAGCGAGTGGGGGCGCGCGGCGCTCGTCGAGCGGTGCGGAGTGGATCCGGCCGGCGTCCGCGTCATCCCCCACGGGGTCTTCGCCTACCTCCGCGACCTGCCGCCCGTCCGGCCGCCGGTCGACCCGCCGGGGCCGGTGGCCGTGCTGCCCGGGCTGATCCGGCCGTACAAGGGGGTCGACGTGATGCTCGCGGCGTGGCCGCACGTGCGCGGGCTCGCCCCCGATGCGACGCTGGTCGTCGCGGGCCGCCCCATGATGGATCTCGCCGGCCTGGAGACGGATCAGGCCGGGGTCGTGCTCCTGCCCCGGTTCCTCTCCGACCCGGAGCTGGCGGCGCTGCTGCGCCGGGCGGACGTCGTCGTGCTGCCCTACCGCCGCATCGACAACTCGGGCGTGCTCGCGGCGGCGCTCGCGTTCGGCGCGCCGCTCGTCCTGTCGGACGTCGGCGGCTTCGGCGAGCTCCACCGTCGCGACGGCGTCGGCGAGCTCGTCCCGCCGGGCGACGCCGGGGCGCTCGGCGCCGCCGTCGGCCGCATCCTGGCCGACCCTGAACTCCGCGCCCGGCTGGCCGAGCGCAGCGCCGAGGCCGTCCGCGGTCCGCTGGGCTGGGACGGCATCGCCGCCGCCACGGAGGCCGTCTACCGCGAGCTGCTGGGTGAATAGCCGGTGCCAGGCACCGGCTATTCACGTCAGCCGCGAGCCGGCCGCGCGGTCCCACGTGGCGGGGACGCCGCGACGCAGGTAGCCGGCCAGCGCGATCACCGTTGCCAGGGTGACGAGCAGGTAGTAGTGCAGGACGCGCAGCACGCGCACGCGGCCGCGCAGGAGCATCGACAGGCCCACCAGGGCGAGGCCGCCCAGCTGGGCGGCGAGGACGACGGCGTAGACCGTTCCGTGGGTTGCGAGCAGTGCGCTCGTCGCGAGCAGCACCAGGTGCAGCGGGCCGCTCCAGTAGCGCAGCAGCCGGTGCGACACGATTTCGATCCAGTACACCGGGCCCAGCCGGCGCAGGCCGAACATGCGCCCGCGGAAGAGGATCAGCCAGCAGTGCTCGAACATCCGCACCTTGCGCCGGAACTCGTCCTCGATGTCGGTGGTCATGCTCTCGGTCGCGCGCGCCGAGGGCTCGTACACCGCTCGGTAGCCGTTCTGCACCATCAGGTAGGGGAAGCTGAGGTCGTGGCCGAAGCGCGGGTCGACGTTGCGGTAGGCCTCCCTGCGCACGGCGTAGATGGCGCCGTTCGACCCGGTGATCGAGTGCGCCTGCGACTCCCTCCGCCGCAGCCACATCTCGTAGCGCCAGTAGAGGCCCTCCTGGTTCGTGCCGCCGGCCGGGTTCACCAGCCGCACGTTGCCGCACGCCATGCCCACCGCGGCGTCGGCGAACGGCCGCACGAGCCGGCGCAGGGCGTCCGCGTCCCAGGTGACGTTGGCGTCGCCGAAGGCGACGATCTCGCCGGAGGTCTCGGCCACCGCCCGGTCCTGGGCCGCCACCTTGCCGCCGCGCGGGCAGTGGATCAGGCGCACGCCCCGATCGGCGTAGCCCTCGACCACGGCGTGCGTGCCGTCGGACGAGTCGTCCGAGGTGACCACGATCTCGAGCCGGTCGTGCGGGTAGTCGAGCGCGAGGACGTTCTCGAGCTTGGGGCCGATCACGTCCTCCTCGTTGTAGGCGGGGACGATCAGGCTGACCATGGGCAGGATGTCGGCGGCGGCGACCGGCCGCGGATGCAGGCGCGCCACGGCGGCGATCGCAAGCGGATACAGCAGGTGCGTCCAGACGAGCGCGGCCAGGCTCGCCCAGAAGAGCACCTCGAGCGCAGCGGTCACCGCGCCGTCCCCGCTGCCGGGGCGCGCGCGAGCTCCGTCGTGCGCACCGGGCCGAACATCGCGGCTCCCGCCACGGCCAGCAGCGCCACCGCGAAGAAGTAGTCGAAGGTCATCGTCAGGTAGAACACGTTGCCGGCCGCCGTGGCGACCAGCGCGGCGAGCAGGCCGTACCCGAGGCGGCTGATGTCCGGATCGGCGGAGTGGCGGATCGCGGCCGCGCTCGCGAGCAGGTAGCCGAAGTAGACCAGGTACACCGCGAGGCCGACGAGGCCGGTCTCGACCAGGATCGCGATCCAGGCGCTGTGCGGCCCGAAGTCGGAGCGGCCGGTGATGAACTGGTAGAAGACGGCGAACGTGTTGAAGCCCATCCCGAACAGCGGATGCGGGTCGAGGGCGGGCGGGACGAGCTGGTAGAACTGGAAGTGCGTCTGGGTGCCGCCGCCGGAGACCTGCGTGCGCGACGAGATCACGGCGCGGACGAAGTGCGACGACGTGTACACCAGCGCGGACACGGCGAGGATCGCTCCGGTGCCGATGGCGAGCGTCCGCGGCCGCGGCAGGAAGCGGCGCACCTGCGGCACCAGCACCAGCAGCCCGGCCATGTCGCCGAGCGCGCCGGAGCGTGACAGCGTCAGCGCCTGCACGGCGAACATGAAGAGCAGCACGAGGCCGACCCGCCGGCGGCCGCGGCGATCGCCCAGGTAGTAGGGCAGGAGCAGCATGAGCGGCACGCACAGCATCACGCCGAGGTGATTGGGGTCGCCCGTGAGGGCGTTGATGCGGTAGACGTGCTGCGAGCCGGAGACGGTGCCGTACACGTTGATGCCGCCGACGCCGCCCTGTCCGGACGTCAGCCGGCCGACGACGACGCTGTCGAGGTTGATCCCCGCGGCGACCTGGAGGCCGAGCTGGAGGACGCCGTAGACGCAGTTCACGACCATTCCGGCGGTGAATGCGTACACCCCGCGCACGAAGAGGCCGCGCCCGCGGCGGACGAGATGGGCGACGCCCAGGGTCAGGTACGCGAAGTGGATCGCCCAGGCGCCGATCCCCTTCAGCCAGAACTGCAGCGCCATCTTGTCGGTCAGGTCGAAGTACCCGGCCAGGTACACCGCCGCGAACGCGGCCATGAAGCCGGCCAGCGTGATCGCGGCCGGGTGCAGGTAGCCGTCGCGGCGGCGGGCGCGGTCGACGACGAAGGCGACGACGAACGCGGTTGCGAGCAGGTTCGTCCAGGTCAGCGTGGCCACCGACGTCGACCAGCTGAGCTTCTCGAACGTGAGCACCGAGAGCGTCAGCAAGAGCAGCCAGTCGAGCCGGCCGAGCCTCACGCGACCACCCCGCGCAGCACCTCGGCGAGCTCCTCCGCCCGTGCCCGCCGCGTCATCCGCTCGCGCAGGCCGTCCGGCAGCGCGACATCCGGCAGGCCGCCGCCGTCGCGGCGGTCGACGAGTGCCTCGAGGACGCGCGACTGGCCGGCCGCGTCGTCGGCGTCCACGACCTCACCGGCGCCGGCGGCGCGGACGAGGTCGGCGGCCGCGCCCCCCGGCGGCACCGCCGCCAGCACCGGCCGCCGGGCCGCCAGGTACTCGTACACCTTGCCGGACACGATGGTGTCGCCGCGGCCCTTGTTGTGCGGGATCAGGAGCAGCAGCGCATCGGCCGCACGCTGGGCCGCGACCGCCTCACGGAAGGGCACGAACCCGGTCTCCTCCCAGGCGTCGTCGATGCCGAGGCCGCGCGCCCACTCGCGGTCGGACGCACGCAGGTCGCCGACGAACCGGGCGCGCACGCGCCCGCGCAGGTCGGGACGGCGCTGGAGCAGGTCGCGCAGGCCGGTGAGGAACGTGCGCGGCGTGCGCTGGCCGAAGAACGCGCCCGTATGCACGATCGTGAACCGCTCGGCCGGGTCGTGCTCCAGGCCGGCGAAGTCGTCCAGGTCGACGCCGTGCCCGATCACGTGGGTCTTGCCCGCGGCGCTGCCGTCCAGCGCGCGCATCTCGGCGGCGATGGGCTCGGTGACCGCCACGATCGCGCTCGCGCGGCGGGCGACGGTGCGCGCCATCCGCCGCTCCACGGCGCGCTTGGCCCGCAGTCCGCGGCTGTCGTACGTCCGGTGCGGGTGGTCGAGCCAGGAGTCGCGCAGGTCGGCGACCCAGGGGACGCGGGTGGCGGCGGCGACCGCGGCCCCGATCAGGTGGACGGAGGCCGGCGGAGAGGTGGTCATGATCGCGTCGATCCGCCGCCGGCGGACGATCCGGATGGCCGCGGGCACGGCCGTGAGCGCCCAGGGAGCGGCCTTGTCGGGGACGAGCGCCCGCTCGTAGGCGTAGCGGGCGTGCACCGCGGCCCGGCGCACGCCGGTCGCGGTGCGCAGCGCGTCGGCCCGGAACGTGGAGCGCGGCCCCAGGAACGGCGTGCGGTGGACGGTCGTCTCGGGCGGGATCTCGCGCGCGAGCGGCTCGTCGAGCGCGAACCACTTGGGATCGGTGGGGGCGAGCACGTCGACATCGACGCCGAACGCGGGCAGGTGGCGGCAGAACTTGAGCGTGCGCTGGACGCCGCCACCGCCCGCCGGAGGGAAGTAGAACGCGATCAGGAGCAGGCGCACGGAGGATCAGTGTAGTGAGCGGCCGGCCCGGCACCGCCCGCTCCGACGGGGGATACGATCGGGGCATGTGCGCCCGATTGGACGGCGAGGCCCTTCCACCCGGCTTTCGCGTCGTCACACCGCCGACGGCGTTCGAGCGCCGCGTCGAGCGGCTGGTGGGCCGGATCCCGGCGGGCACCGTCGCGAGCTACGGCCGTGTGGCCGAGTGGGTCGGGAAGCCGGAGGCGCCCCGGGCCGTGGGCCGGGTGATGGCGAACTGCGACGGCGAGCTGCCGTGGCATCGCGTCGTGAGCGCGGTGGGCCGGCTCGTCCCCGGCCACGAGGCCGAGCACGCCGAACGCCTGCGCTCGGAGGGCGTGCGGGTTGCGAGCGGCCACGTCGCCGACCCGATTCCCTGGTGGCCCGGCCCGCGCTCGCGTGCATAAAGGTGCCTGGCACCCGTTATTCACCGGCCGCGGGCGGCCCCCCGCTCACATGAACCAGCGGTAGACCTCGAAGACCTCGGCCAGCGCCCGGCCGCCCTCGATGCCGCGGGTGCGGGCCACGTTGCGGACGTACTCCTCGTTCGCGTAGTTGCGGTGCGCCTGGCTGCGGTAGCACTGCAGCGCCGCCACCTTGCGGTCGAGGTGGGCGGGTTCGAGCTCCACGTAGGCCTGCTGGCGGAAGTTGAAGCAGTTCCACGGGATCTCGTAGCCGAGCAGCGTCGTGCGCTTGAACGCACGCATGCTCTCCCGCGCGACGGTCTCGTGGTCCTGGTGGATGTCTCCGAGGGACGGTGTGAGCACGAGGTCGGGGCGCAGGTCGGCGTTCATCGCCACCAGGATCTCCAGGATGTCCTGGCGTGCGCTCGGGAAGGTGCGCACCTCGAAGTCGTGGACGGTCAGGTTCTCGGTCGGGATGCCGAGGGCGGTCGTGGCCGCGCGCACCTCGTGGGCGAGCGTGTCGGCCGGGAACCCGGCGGGAAGCGACCGCGAGGCGGTCGAGAAGGCGACGTACCGCACCTGCGCGCCGGCCTCGACGAGGCGCGCGATCGTCCCGCCGGCGCCGAACTCGCCGTCGTCGGTGTGTGGGGCGAGCACGATCACGGAGCGGCCGGCGGAGATCATGGCGCCGGACTTTACTCAGCCCGGCAGGCGGATGACGCCCGCATCGAGGGGCGCCGACGCGTTCCCGGCCCGGTCGACCGCGACCAGCGTGATCCGGACCCGCGCCCCGTTCATGCGCGTGCGCCGGAAGTGCACGGTGCCGCCGCGTCCGCGGAAGAGCGCCGCGCGGCCGGCGTCCCCGCCCACGCCGTGGGCGTGCGCGAACACGACGGCGGGCTCGCTCGTGCGGTAGCGCAGCGGCAGCCGGCCCGGGCCGCCGGCGAGGACGATCGTCGGTGCCGTGTTGTCGAGCTCGACCGGATCGGGGATCGTGATGGTGCGATGCAGCGTGAGCAGGGAGACGCGCAGGTGGTAGGTGCCGTCGGCCGCCGTCGCGCCCGCGGTCGTGTGTCCGTTCCAGGCCACGGTGACCGGTCCCCGCGGCCGGCGCGTGCCCGCCGCCGGTCCGATGCGGTCGACGACGGCCCCCGAGCCGTCCACGATCGCAAGCGCGATCCGGCTCGGCTGGCGCAGGCGGAAGCCGAGCCGCGCCGCGTGGGCGCGGCAGCGGGAGTTGCCATGCAGGGGGCAGGTGGTCGAGAACTGCTTGGGAATGTGCACGGCGCCGACCGGTGAGTGCTGCAGCTTCAGCTGCTCGGCGCGCAGGAACGCGACGCCCGAGACCGCGAGCAGTGCGGCGATGACCAGATACCCGGTGCGCTTCTGCGACACGAGGGCGGATTGTACGGCCGGCTCGTGAGAACGGGCTGCGGCCTCAGAACGCGCCGAGCAGCTTCATGCCGGAGAGGGCGAGCACGCTGGCGATGCTGCCCCGCAGGGCGCGCTCGGGCATGCGGGCGGTGAAGTGGGAGCCGACCAGGATGCCCGGGATCGAGCCGATCAGGATGCTGCCGACGTTGCCGTAGTCGGGCGTGCCCCAGACGATCGTGCCGGCCGCCGCGGCGGTGGTCACCATCATGGCGTGCAGCAGGTCGGTGCCGACCACCCGCCGGGCGGACAGCGGGAAGACCGTCACGAGCGCCATCCCGAAGAAGACCCCCGAGCCGACCGAGGTGACGCCGAGGATGAACCCGAACACGGCGCCGATCGAGAGGGCGAGGATCTTGTGCCGCCGCGTCAGGTCGCCGTCGGTGGGCAGCCGGGAGGTGTCCCACAGGCCGCGGATGGTGACGAACGTCCGCACGGCCACCGCGATCCCGACCAGGATCAGGGCATAGCCGATGACGTTCGGCAGCCATGCGTCGATGTTCGCGCCGAGCAGGTTGTACAGCGTGAAGGTGCCGAGGAACGCGGCGGGGACGCTGCCGGTCGCCATCCACAGCGCGAGCTGCGGGTTCACGTTGCGCAGCTGGGTGTGGCGGGCGGCGCCGAACGTCTTCGTGATCGCCGAGTAGACCAGGTCGGTGCCGACCGCCGTCCCGGCCGGGATGCCGAACACGCTGATCAGGATCGGCGTCATCAGCGACCCCGCGCCCATCCCGGTGAGACCCACCAGAAGTCCGACCGCAAGGCCCGCCGCCGTCAGTCCAGGATTCATCGTGCCCGCTCCCCTCGCCCCACGTTCTCCACTATTCCGACTAATATAACCGAAGTAGTGGGGAATGCAAGCCGGATGTGCGGCGAACGCCCCCGGCAGCCTCTAGATCGTTGATTCCGAATTCACGTGATGTCCTGGGCGGCTGCGAACCGAGCAGCGCAAGGACGCAGGGAGCGGTCATACCTGGTCGTATGGGCGCGACCGAGGACGCAGCGATGCGACGGTTCGCAGCCGCAGCGCCACCAGCGCGACGCCGTGCGGTGAGCCGTCCGTGCGTCCAGGCGCGCGTCGAACTCGGAATCAACGATCTAGAAGGCGCCCAGCATCTTCAGGCTCGAGAGCGCCAGCACGCTTGCGAGCGAGCCGCGCAGGGCCTTCTCGGGCAGCGTGACGGTGAGCTGCGAGCCGATCAGGATGCCCGGGATCGAGCCTGCCATCAGGAAGCCGATGCTCGAGACGTGCATCGACGGCAGCAGGAAGTACGACGCCACGGCTGCGGCGCACGTGACCAGGGCGCCGTGGAAGAGGTCGGTGCCGACGACGCGGCGGGCCGAGAGCGGGAACAGCGTGACGAGCGCCATGCCGAAGAATGCGCCCGCGCCCACCGACGTCAGGCCGAAGACGAACCCGAACCCGACGCCGGTCACGAGCGCCAGCACCCGGTGGTGGTTCATCACGTCGCCGTCGGCCGGCAGCTTGGTCGCGTCCCACAGGCCGCGGATCGTGACGAACGTGCGCACGGCCACGGTGACGGCGACCAGCATGAGCGCGAGTCCGATGACCACCCTCATGTCGCTCTGGATGGCGGCGCCGCGCGAGGCGGCCAAGCGGTTCAGCGTGATCACGCCGAGCACGGACGCCGGCACGCTCCCGGCCGCCATCCACAGCGAGATCTCGACGCTGACCGTGCGCAGGCTGAGGTGGCGCAGCCCGCCGACGAGCTTCGTGCCGGCCGAGTACAGCAGGTCGGTGCCGACCGCCGCCACGGCGGAGACGCCGAACATGCTGATGAGGAGCGGCGCCATCAACGACCCGGCGCCCATGCCCGTGCTGCCCACGAGCACCCCGACCACGAGGCCGGCGGCGATCAGTTCGGCGCCGGTCATTGCGACTGCCCTTCGCGGTATCCCATTTTCCCGACCAGTGTAAGTGACATTGTGGAGAATGCAAGGGGCGGGCAGGCCCTTCGCCCGCCCGCCCCCGGGTCTTCTAGGTGCGGTACGCCTCGATCAGCACCTGCGCCACCTCCGGGCGGCTGAACTCGACCGGCGGGACGACGCCCTGGCCGAGCATCTCCCGCACCTTCGTGCCGGACAGGTGCACGTGGGCGTCCGACGGGTGAGGGCAGGTCTTCGCCGACGCCATGTTGCCGCACGTCCGGCAGAAGAACGTGTGGTCGAAGAACATCGGCTCGACGTCGAGCTCGTGGGGCTCGAACTGGTCGAAGATCAGGTGCGCGTCGTACGTGCCGTAGTAGCTGCCGACGCCGGCGTGGTCGCGGCCGACGATGAAGTGCGAACAGCCGTAGTTCTTGCGGCAGATCGCGTGCCACACCGCCTCGCGAGGGCCGGCGTAGCGCATCGCCGCCGGGAACGCGGACAGCACGGTGCGGTCGGCGGGGTAGTACTTCTCGAGCAACACCTCGTAGCAGCGGACGCGCACCTCGGCGGGCACGTCGTCGCCCTTGGTCTTGCCCACGAGGGGATGCAGGAGCAGGCCGTCGACCGTCTCCAGCGCGCACTTCTGGATGTACTCGTGCGCGCGGTGGACGGGGTTGCGCGTCTGGAACCCGACGATACGGCTCCAGCCGCGCTCCGCGAAGACCGCACGCGTGTCGGCCGGATCCATGTGCAGCCCCGGGAACGACGGCTCCGGCCGCTTGAACACGGTGATCGGCCCGCCCACCAGGATGCTGCCCTCTGCGTACACCTGGGCGACGCCCGGGTGCGCGTCCTCGGTGGTGCGGAACACCTTCGCCGCCTCGTTGCGGCGGTCGGCCTCGAACACGTCCGCGACGTCGATCACGGCCAGGAGATCACCCTCGTACCCCTCGAGCGCCAGGCGGCCGGCCGAGGGCCGCTCCGGCACCGACAGCGTCACGGGCAGCGCCCAGGGCAGCCCGCTCTCGAGGTGCATGTCCTCGACCACGCGGTCGTAGTCGGCCTGGACCATGAACCCGGTCAGCGGCGAGAGCGCGCCCGACGCGATCATGTCCAGGTCGGCCGTCTGCTTCTCGGTCATGTGCACCCGGGGCAGGCCCTGAGCCTCCTCGGCCAGGGCGGCGGCCTCGGCGCCCGTGACGGTGCGGTTGACGAGCTCCCCGCCGTGCGGGGCGATCACCGTCCCGCTCCTGCGCGCGGTGGTCTGGGAAGCCATCAGGCGACCGCCTCCTCGAGTACCGGGGGGATGATGTTCAGCCGCTCCAGCTCGGCCAGGACAAACCCCGCCGACTCCTCCGGGCTGCGGCCCTCCGTCTCGACGACGATCTCGGCCTGCTCGGGCGCCTCGTACGGGTCGCTCACGCCCGTGAACTCCTTCAGCTCGCCGGCGAACGCCTTGGCGTAGAGGCCCTTGACGTCGCGGCGGGCGCACTCCTCGAGCGACGTCGCCACGTACACCTCGACGAAGTTGCCGACCGGCGCGACCATGTCGCGCACGAGGTCGCGCGTCTCGGCGTAGGGGGAGATGGCGGCGACGATGACGCCGGCGCCGTGGCGGGTCAGGAGCTTCGACACGAAGCCGATGCGAAGGATGTTCGCATCGCGGTCCTCGCGGGAGAAGCCGAGGCCCTTGCTCAGGTGCGTGCGGACGACATCACCGTCGAGATGGTCGACCTGGACGCCGCGGCGCTCGATCTCGGGCCCGACGATGCGGGCGATGGTCGTCTTGCCGGAGCCGGAGAGTCCGGTGAACCAGAGGGTGAAGCCTTGGGTGTTCTCGTGCACGCTGCTCAGTCCTTTCCTGGAATTCGCGTCATTTCTTTGAGTGAAGTACTAGCCGTCAGCGGCCGTGCAGGCCGCACTCGATCTTGCCCGTGCCCCGCCAGCGCCCCGCCCGCTCGTCGGACTGCATGCCGGCCACCGACGTGGTGCACGGCACGCATCCGATGGACGGATACCCGTGATCGTGCAGGGGGTTGTAAGGGATGCCGTGCCTCCAGATATAGCGCCAGACGTCGCGGCTTGTCCAGTCGGCCAGCGGTTGCACCTTGATCACGCCGCGACGCTCGTCCAGCTCGATTTTGCGTGCGTTTTGGCGAGTTGTCGACTGGTCCCGGCGAATTCCCGTCACCCAGGCGTCCATGCCCTGCAGCGCCCGCTCGAGCGGCGCCACCTTGCGCATCGCGCAGCAGGCGTCGGGATCCCGCTCCCACAGCCGGTCGCCGTGCGCCTCGGCCTGCTCGGGGACGGTCAGCTCGGGCTCGATCCGCTCGAACCGGACCGGATAGCGGGCGATCAGCCGCTCGCGCGTCTCGTACGTCTCGGGGAAGAGCAGGCCGGTGTCGAACTCCACCACCCGCATCTCCGGCGCCACCTCCGAGACCATGTGCACGAGCACCGAGCTCTGCTTCTGCCACGAGCACGTCAGGACGACGCGCGCCCCGAACCGGTCGGCCGTGAAGCGCAGGAGATCCTCCGCCGGGCGCGACTCGTACTCGTCCGCGAGGCGCTGCGCCTCCTCTGCGGACATGGGCAGGACGGCGCTCATGCAGACGGTGTGGGCAGGTCGCGCAGGAGCAGGTCGGCCATCGTGTCCGAGCGCAGCCCCAGCCGCAGCGTCTCGAGCGGGATGACCTCCTCGGGCGGGATGTTGCCCAGGTTCACGTCGGGGCCGAGGTGGCGGATGAACCAGGCCTGCTGATCCTTCTGCGGCGCCTCGAAGAGGAGGTTGTCGAGCGGCACCTCGTGCACGATCTCGTCGATCAGCCCCGAGCGCACCTCGCCCGTGCCGCGGAAGATGCCGGCCGTGCCGCCCTCGCGCGCCTCGGTGATCACCTTGGCGGCGCCCGCCTCGAGCTCCTCCTTGATCCACACCACCCACTGGTAGGGGGCGTAGACGCACTCGGCGTCCTTGGATCCGACCTCGGAGAGCACGACGAACTCCTCCGCGAGCGAGGAGATCAGCTCGAGCTTGGAGTCGCGCTCGATCTGGATCGTGCCGTCGGACACCTCGACGTGGGTGAAGCCCAGTCCCTGCGTCCAGCGCCGGAACTCGTCGACCCGGCCGCGCGCGATCGCCGCCTCGAGCAGCGTCCCTCCGCACATGACCGGGATCCCCGCCGCCTGGTAGGTGCGGATCTTCTCGGCCAGGTTGCGGGTGACGTACGACGTGCCCCAGCCCATCTTGACGATGTCGACGTAGTCGCCCGCGGCGTCGATCAGGCCCTGCACCTCCGGCAGGCTCATGCCCTTGTCGATCACGTGCGTCCAGCCGCGCTCGCGCGGCTTGGCGGGGCGCATCGGCAGACCCAGGAACTCCTCGACCATGGCTATAACCTCGCGTAGATGGATTCGTCGAGACGCCGTCTGGCCTCGACCTGGACGTTCTCGTAGAGGCTCTCGCCGTGGGCGTCCATGCCCACGATGAGGGGCCCGAAGTCGCGCACCCGGAAGCGCCACAGGCACTCGGGCATGAGGTCCTCCCACTCCACCTGGACGATCTCGGTGATCTGCGTCGTCTCCAACGCCGCGGCGCCGCCGACGATGGCCAGGTAGACGCCCCCGTGCTGCCTGAGCGGCTCGAGCGCCTCGGGCAGGAGACCGCCCTTGCCCATGATCGCCCGCGCGCCGTGGTCGCGGATCAGGCCCTCGGTGAACCGGCTCATGCGCGCCGAGGTGGTCGTCCCGATGCACATGGGCTCGTACGACCCGTCGGCGCGCCTGCGCACGTTCGGGGCGGTGTGCAGGAGGGCCGCGCCGCGCAGCGACATCGGCGGCTCCTGGCCCTGGTCGAAGATGCGGATCTGGGTGGCGTCGCGGATGCCGATGATCTCGCCCTGCAGCGTGACCGTGTCGCCGGCGCGGAGCGCGCGGACGGCCGCCTCGTCGGTGGGGAAGGTGAGCTCGTGGTGGGCCATCGGATGTGCGCCTACGCGTCCCGCTCGAGCTCGACGGCGCCTGTGGCCGAGATGTGCGCGCTCGCGCGCCGCGCCGCCCAGCACTGGTAGTTCACGGCCACCGGGTTCAGGGTGATGTGGGTGTGGGCCTGCTCGACGTGCACTGCGAGCACCGTGGTGTCGCCGCCCAGGCCCATGGGGCCGACGCCCGTCTCGTTCAGGAGGGTGAACAGGTCCTGCTCGAGCGCGCCCACGTCCGGGTCGGCGTTGTGCGTTCCCACCGGCCGGGCGATCGCCTCCTTGGCGAGGTGCATCGCCAGGTCGGCCGACCCGCCGATGCCGACGCCGACGATCCCGGGCGGGCACGGCTTGCCGCCGGCGCCGACGATCGAGTCGAGCACGAAGCGCTTGATCGCCTTCACGCCGTCGGCCGGGACGAGCATCTTCAGGAAGCTCATGTTCTCCGACCCCGATCCCTTCGGCACGCACTTCACGTCCAGGCCGTCCCAGCCGGGCACGAACTCCCAGTGGATGTGCGGGATGCGGTGGCCGGTGTTGTCGCCGGTCGGCTGCCGGGTCAGCGTGTGCACGGTGTTCGAGCGCAGCGGGTGCTCGAGCGTCGCCCGGCGCGTGCCTGCCCGCAGGGCCTCCTCGATACGGGCCGGATGCAGCGGGAAGTGCTCGCCGACCCGGACGTAGTAGACCGCGATGCCCGTGTCCTGGCAGACGAGGTTGCCCTGCTCGTCGGCGACCGACACGTTGGTCGTGATCGTCTCGAGGATCCGGCGCCCCACCTTGTGCGTCTCACGCTCCATGGCGTCGCGCAGCGCGTCGCGCAGGTCCTGCGGGATGTCCTTCAGCGCCCAGACGTACAGGTGCGCGGCGGCGTCCTCGACCGTGGCTTCGAGCGTGGTGCCGGCGACCGTGCTCATGCGCCGGCCGCCGCCCTTCCGGCCCGGCGGCCGTAGACGACGCAGTCGAGCAGCGAGTTGCCCATCATGCGGTTGCGCCCGTGCACGCCGCCGGTGATCTCGCCGGCGGCGAAGAGGCCGTCCACCGTCGTACGCCCGTCCCGGTCGATGCGCAGGCCGCCGTTCTGGTAGTGCAGGATCGGGTAGGTCAGGATCGGCTCAGCCAGGGGATCGATCCCGGCGGCGCGATAGCGGCGCAGCATCGTCGGGATCACGGCGGCGGCGACGTCGGGGTCGATCGCGGTCGTGTCCAGGTGCACGGCGGGCCGGCCGTCCGGCGTCTCCAGGCCGCGTCCCTCGGCGCACTCACGCACGATCGCGTCGGCGACGGTGTCACGGGCGGCCAGCTCGTCGCAGAACCGCTCGCCGGCGGCGTTTCGCAGCGTGGCGCCGTAGCTGCGGCACGTCTCCGGGATCGAGAAGCCCTGTAGCGGCGGCGGCCAGGCGCCTCCGGTCGGGTGATGCTGGAGGGCGTCGTAGTCGCGCACCTCGGCGCCCAGCGCCCGGGCGAGGCCGGTCGCCTCCCCGGTCGAGCCGGGCTGGTTCGTGGTCAGGACGCCGGCGGCGTGCGCCTCGGCGTAGCAGCGCCCGCCCGCGGCCAGGACGACCGTGCCGGCGTCGAGCCGGTGCTCGGCGTCGCCCCGCCGCAGCGTGGCGGTGAAGTGCCCGTTGGGCCGGTCGAGCGCGGTGAGCGCGGTGTGGTCCTGGATGGCGATGCCGCGCCGGTCGAGCTCGGCGCGCAGCATCTTGGCGATCACGTGCCCGGTGCGGTCGCCCACCTGCAGCAGCCGCGGCACGCCGGCGCCGCCGCAGCGGGCGAGCCGGTAGCCGCCGCGGTCGCGCGAGAACTCGACGCCGATCGACTCGAGCCACGCGATCGCCTCCGGCGCCTCGGACGTCAGCACGGCGACGAGCTCGGGATCGGCGGTGCCGTGCGAGGAGTCGAGCACGTCCTGTGCGTGGCGCTCGGGGGAGTCGTCCGGGCCGACGGCGGCCTGGATGCCGCCGTGGGCCATGCCGGTGTTGCACGAGGCGCGGGAGCCCTTGGTCGCCAGCGCCACGCGTGCGCCGGTGCGCGCCGCCGCCCACGCCGCCGCCAGCCCGGCGCCGCCGGCGCCGATCACGAGCACGTCCGCATGCCCCGGGAGGTCGGTCACGGCCTCCATCGTACCCAAGAGTGCCTAATCTGAAAAATAAGACCGGCTTATGTCCGCGAGCTCCCCGGGATCGGCCGGCGACGTGCCCGGCGTCCACGGCAGCACGAGCGGATCGCCGTCGTAGCGGGGGATGACGTGGACGTGGTAGTGGAACACCGTCTGCGACGCCGCCCGCCCGTTCGACTGCATGATCGTGACGCCGTCGGCGCCGAGCGCGGAGACGGCCCGGGCGGCCAGGCGCTGGGCGGCCGCGGCGGCCGCCGCCAGGTCGTCCCCCGGCACCTCGTGCAGGTCGCGGGCGTGTGCGCGAGGGATGACGAGCGCGTGGCCGCGCGTCGCCGGGAAGATGTCCATGATCGCGATCACGCGGTCGTCCTCGTACACCCGCGTCGAGGGCAGCTCCCCCGCCACGATCCTGCAGAACAGGCAGTCGTCCATGGGCGTATTGCACCACACCTTCCTGAGACGCGGGGCCAGGCCCCATACGCCGGCGGCGCCCGCACGGCATATCCTGCACGCGTGCCCGACGTCACCGTGTCCATCGTCTCCAGCGGCGATCTGGGAATCCTGCGGGCCTGCCTCGACTCGATCCCGGCCGCGGCCGGCGCGAGCGCCGTCGAGACGATCGTGGTCGACAACGCCGTCGGCGTCGCCGCCGAGGTGGCCGCGTCGCACCCGAACGTGGAGGTGATCGCGGGCGGGCTGCGGCGCGGGTTCGGCGCGAACCACAACCTCGCCTGCGCGCGCGCCGGCGGCCGCTACGTCTTCATCCTGAACGACGACACGGTGCTCGACCCGGACTGCATCGACCGCCTGCGCCGGTTCATGGACCAGCATCCGTCGGTCGGTGCGGCGGGTCCGCGCCTGCGCCACCCCGACGGGCGCGACCAGCCGTCCGCCTTCCACTTCCCGACGCCGGCGCGGGTGGCGCTGACGACGGCGACGCTGCAGCGCGCCGGCTGGATCATGTCGGGCGGCGAGCGCATCCGCCGGGTGGACTGGATCCACGGCGCGGCGATGATGGTGCGGCGCGAGGCGATCGCCGCCGCCGGCGGGTTGGACGAGGGCTTCTACATGTACCTCGAGGACGTCGACCTGTGCCGCCGGATGCGCGACCACGGCTGGGAGGTCGCGTTCTTCCCCCGGGCCGGGCTCGTCCACCTCGAGAACTCCTCCACGGCGGCGGTGCCGATGCGGCGCGTCTACCAGCACGCGCGCAGCCGCGGCATCTACGCGCGCAAGCACCACGGCCGGGCCGGCGAGCGGGCCGTGCAGGCGCTGACGGCGGCGGCGTTCCTCGCCCGGGCGGGGCTCGCCCGCGTCATGCCGGGCTACGACGCGGCCGCCGCCGCGTACTTCCGCGCCCACGCGCGCGCGTCGCTGCACCCCTACGCCGAGCCCGCGGTGGAGGAGGCGGCCGCCGAGCACAACCAGGGCGCGGCGGCGTGAGCGGGCGCACGCTCGTGACCGGCGGCATGGGCTTCATCGGCTCCGCCTTCGTCCGCGCGCTGGCCGCCGACGGGGTGCCGGTGCTGAACGTCGACGCCGACACGTACGCGGGCGACGAGCGGCGCCTGGCCGACGTCGGCAACGGGCTCGTCGAGACGGTCCGGATCGACGTCGCCTCCCCGGAGCTGGCGGCGCTGGTGGCCGACGAGCGGCCGGCGCGGATCGTCCACTTCGCCGCCGAGACGCACGTCACCCGCAGCGAGGGCGCGGAGGAGGCCTTCTTCCGCACGAACGTCGAGGGGACGCGCAACGTGCTCGAGGCGGCGGTCGCGGCCGGCGCCGGGCGGGTCGTGCACATCTCGACCGACGAGGTGTACGGGCCGTGCCCCGGCGATCCGTTCCGCGAGGACGAGAAGCTGCCGGGCGAGGGGCATGCGACCAGCGCCTACGCCCGCTCGAAGGCGGTGGCCGACGACCTCGCCCGCTCCTACGCCGACCGCCTCGACGTCGTCGTCGCCCGGCCGACGAACTGCATCGGGCCGTGGCAGCATCCCGAGAAGGCGGTGCCGCGGTGGGCGACGCGCGCGCTCCGCGGCGAGCCGCTGCCCGTCTGGGGCGACGGCATGCAGGTGCGCGACTGGATGTTCGTGGAGGACGCCGTCGCCGGCGTGCGCGTCCTGCTCGAGCGCGGCCAGCGCGGGGGCGTCTACAACCTCGGCCCCGCCGCGGAGGCCGTGCCGAACGTGGAGATCGCGCGCATGGTGGCGGCCGCCGCCGGGGCCGGCGCCGACGCGGTCTACCTGAGCGCCTACGACCGCCCCCAGCACGACCGCCGCTACGCCGTCAGCGTCGAGCGCGTCGGCGCGCTCGGCTGGCGGGCCGCACACGGGCTCGACGCGGCCGTCCGTGAGACGGTGGCCTGGTACCGCGACCACGCGGGCTGGTGGCAGACGCTCGTCCCCGACGCGGAGCGGCTGTATGCCGACTGAGCAGGTCGAGAGCCCGATCGAGGGCGTCCGCATCTGGCGGCCGCAGGTGCACGGCGATGCGCGCGGCCGCTTCGTCGAGGTCTTCCGCAGCGCCGCGATGCCGGAGCCGATGGCCCAGTCGAACCACTCCCGCTCCGAGGCCGGCGTGCTGCGCGGGCTGCACTACCACCGCCGCCAGGCCGACCTCTGGTACCTGGTGTCCGGCCGGGCGCAGGTGGGCCTGGTCGACCTGCGCCGGCGCGGCGGGGCGCCCGTCACCGACAGCTTCGTGCTCGACGGCGACGTGCCGACGGCGGTCTACGTCCCGCCGGGCGTCGCGCACGGCTACCTCGCGCTCACGCGCATCGACCTGATCTACTGGGTGACGCGCGAGTACGACCCCGAGGACGAGCAGGGCGTGGCCTGGGACGATCCGGCCCTCCGCATTGCGTGGCAGCTCGACGGCCCGCCCGTCGTCAGCGAGCGCGACGCCAGGAATCCGCCACTGCAGTGGGATCTGATCCCCGCGTTCTCGTAACCGGGGCCGGCGGCCAGGTCGGGCTCGCGCTGCGCGCCCACCTCCCCGGCGCGGTGTTCCTCGGCCGGGACGAGCTCGACGTGCGCGACGCCGGCGCCGTGCGAGCGCTCGTGCGGCCGGGCGACGTCGTCGTCCACGCGGCGGCGATGACCGACGTGGACGGCTGCGAGCGCGATCCTGCGGCGGCCGACGCCGCGAACGCCGGCGGCAGCGCCAACGTCGCCGCGACCGGCGTGCGCGTCGTGCTGCTCTCCACCGACTACGTCTTCGACGGCCGGGCGACGCGCCCGTACCGCGAGGACGACCCGACCGGGCCGCTCTCGGCGTACGGGCGCTCGAAGCTCGCCGCCGAGCGGGCGGTGCTCGACCATCCGGGCAACCTGGTCGTGCGCACCGCGTGGGTGTACGGCGAGGGCCGCAACTTCATCCGCTCGATCCTCGCGGCCGAGCGGGCTGGACGCCCGCTGCGGGTGGTGGACGACCAGCGCGGCCGCCCGACCTGGGCCGGCGACCTCGCCGCTGCGCTGGCGCACCTCGTGCGGGCGGGCACGGCCGGGGTGGTGCACGTGACCGGCGCCGGCCGGCCGTGCACCTGGGCCGACCTCGCCGAGCTCGTGGTCGGCCATCCGGTCGAGCGGATCAGCTCCGCCGAGCTGGCGGCGCCTGCGCCGCGGCCGCACTGGAGCGTGCTCGACCTGAGCCGTGCGCGCGCGCTGGGCGTCCCTCTGGCAGACTGGCGCGACTCGGTGCGACGCTACGTGGAGGGTGCAACGTGAAGGGAGTGGTGCTGGCGGGAGGTCTCGGCACCCGCCTGGGGCCGATGACGGCGGTCGTGAACAAGCACGTGCTCGACCTGTTCGACGAGCCGATGATCCACTTCCCGATCCGCACGCTCGCCCGCGCGGGCGTGACCGACCTGGTGGTCGTCGTCGGCCGCCACGGCGACCAGATCGAGCGCCTGCTGGGGGACGGCTCGGCCCTGGGCGTGCGCATCGACTACGCACACCAGGAGGGCGAGGGCGGGATCGCGGACGCGCTCGCCAACGCGCGGGCGCAGGTCGGCGGCGAGCCGCTCGTGGTCATCCTGGGCGACCAGGTCTACCAGGACGACCTGCGGCCGTTCGTCGAGGCGTTCCGGAAGGATCCGGTCGGCGCGCGGATCCTGCTGAAGCAGGTCGAGGACGCCCGCCGCTTCGGCGTCGCGGTCGTCGAGGGCGACCGCGTCACCGCCATCGAGGAGAAGCCGCTCGAGCCCAGGAGCGACCTGGCGGTGACCGGCTGCTACATGTACGACGGGCGCGTGTTCGAGATCGTGGCCGGCCTGGAGCCGTCGGCGCGCGGCGAGCTCGAGATCACCGACGTGAACAACGCCTACATCGCGGCCGGCCAGATGGCGTTCGACGTCCTGCCCGGCTGGTGGGCCGACGCCGGGACGCACGCCAGCAAGCTGAAGGCGTCGATCCTGGTCGCGCTCACCCGCGGCGTGACGTTCCACGCCTAGCAGGGCCTACTGCCAGGAGAGCGCGACCGGGCCGCGCACCGGTCCGAGGTCGATCAGCGTGCGGATCGCGTGCAGCGGCGTGGCCGCCTCGCCGAACCGGGGCGTGCGCGCCTCGACGACGCGCACGTCCCCGTCCGCGTCGCGCAGCGCGAGCGCCAGCCGGCGCCCGCCGGGCGCCGCCGCGATGCCCGCCACCTGACCGGGCACGGCGGTCACGTCGGCGCCGCCGGACGCGGCCGCGTAGCGGGTGAGCGTGTGGCCGACGCCGACGACGAGCTGGCCGGTGCGCAGCCACGCGAGCTTGGGCACGCCCGCCGTCCCGCCGGCCGCGCACATGCCCCGGCCCGAGGTGAGCGTCTGCGTCACGGCGACGCGGCCGGCGCGGTCGGCGACGGCAAGCGCGCCGCCGTACGGCGCGAAGGCGACCGCGGCTGCCCGCCGGATGCCGCACCCGCCGACCCGGGTCGAGGCGGCGTTGATCACGTCGTGCACCACCGTGCGGCCGTCGCCGCCGACGTAGGCGAAGGCCTCCGAGTCCCAGCGCCAGCTCGGCGCCGCGCCGGACGACCTCCGGGCGACCAGGAACGCGTGCCGGCCGTTGCCGTACATGTCGTACACGCGGTTGCCCATGCGTGTCCGCACGGTGTAGGCGATCCGGATCCCGGCCGGCGCCCAGGCCGCCGCCAGCGACCTCCCGGGGACGGTGCGGGTGAACGCGACATGGCCGTCCTCGGCCGCAACCGCCGTGAGCGAGGCGCCCGCACCCTCCAGCAGGTTGATCGCGTCCGGGCTGACCGCGAGCAGGGTCAGCGGGCGCCCGTGCAGCCCGCGCCCGGCGCTCGTCGCGAGCCAGGCCCGTCCGCCGGCGACCGCGGCGAAGGCGACCGCCCCTCGCGGCAGCGCCAGCGCCCCGGGGCGCGGCCGCGCGGGCGGCCGGGGACGATGCTCCGGGCGGGCCGCGCCCACCAGCGGGATGTGGACGCCGTTCGCCGCCAGGGTGACGCCGGCGAAGACCAGGACGGCCGCGCACACGGCGGCGGCGGCGAGCAGGCCGCGTCCGGGCAGGCGCCTCGCACGCGGGGGCGGCATCGCGGCGAGCGCTGCCCGCCGCGCCCGCTCCTCCGCCTCGGCGTCCGCCGGGGGTGCGCCGCGCAGTGCCCGCTCCAGCCGTTCCTCAAGCTCGTCCGGCATCCCGCTCCCGTTCGCGTGCGCGCAGCTCCTCGAGCGCCCGGGCGAGCCGCGAGTGCACGGTGCCGACGGGCAGGTCGAGCAGCGCGGCGATGTCCGCCGGGGCGTAGCCGAGGCCGTACCGGAGCACGATCACCACCCGCCGCTGGGGCGAGAGCCCGGCCACCAGGGCAAGCAGGGCGCGGTCGCCCCCGGCGCGGTCGGGCGGATCGGCCTCGGCGAGCCGCTCGAGACCGTCGGCGCCGACCAGGCGCCGCTCGCTGCGCAGGAGGTCGAGCGAGCGGTTGACGACGATGCGGTGCAGCCATGGCCGGAACGGCCGCCGCGCGTCGAACCGGTGCAGGGCGGCGAACGCACGCTCGAACGCATCCTGGGCGACGTCGTCTGCCAGCTCGCGCCGCCCGGTGACCGAGCGGGCCAGCCGCCACGCGTCCGGCCAGTGCCGCGCGAAGAGCTCGGCCGCAGCGTCGCGCGACCCCTCGCGGGCGCGGCCGACCAGGTCGCCGTCGCTCTGCGCGCGCATGCTCATCTGCCACGGTACTACTCCGGGAGGCGCGATCCGCGTCCCGGCGCACGGCGCGTCAGGGCCGGCGCGTGACGAACGTGTCCGTGCGGTAGGGCAGCCGCAGCGGTTGCGGCAGGCCGGCGACCAGGGCGCGGATCTCGGCGAAGAGGCGCCCGCGGTCGGGCTCCGCGAGGGTCGCGATGTAGCTGGTGGAGCCGATCCGGTCGAGCAGGCCGGCCGTGTCGAGCTCCTGCACGAGGCCGAAGGTGCGCTCCGAGACGGGTCCGAAGAGGCCGGTCGCGGCGATCGTCCGCGGCCAGTCGGTGCGTCCGTAGTAGGGCTCGCCGCCGCGGTGGGGACGGACGAGCGCCTGCAGCGCCGCCACCCAGCCGACGGACGTGTCGAAGCTGTTCCAGACGAGCGCGAGGCCGCCGCCGGGGCGCAGCACGCGGTGGATCTCGGCGAGCGCCCCGGAGGCGTCGAACCAGTGGAACGCCTGGGCGACGGTGACGGCGTCGATGCTCGCGTCCGCGGCCGGGATCGCCTCGGCCGTGCCGGCGCGGACGTCGGCGCCGGGCACCGTCTCGGCGAGGATCGCGCGCATCGCGTCGACCGGCTCGACGGCGATCACCGCCGCTCCGGTGGCCGCGAGCATCCGGGTGAGCTTGCCCGTGCCGGCGGCCAGGTCGAGCACGGCCGTTCCCGGCCCCAGTCCGAGCGCCGCGGCGATGTGGTCGACCGCGTCCGGCGGGTAGCCGGGGCGGCCGCGCTCGTACGCGTTGGCGGCGCGGCCGAAGCCCGCGGCGGCGGTCGGGTGGGTGGCCGGCATCGGCGCTCACCCTACCCGCGCGCACGCCGCGCCCGGCGCCGATACTTCCGGCGTGCGCGCGGTCTGCGTCATGCTCGGCTCGAACCCCGGACGGCGGCCGGAGTACGCCGATGCCGTGCGCGGCCTTGCGGCCGCCCTCGTCGAGCGCGGCCTGACGATCGTCTACGGGGGCGCGGCCGTGGGGGCGATGGGCGTGCTCGCCGACGCCGCGCTCGCGGCGGGCGGCGAGGTGGTGGGCGTCATCCCGCGCCCGCTGGTGGCGGCCGAGGTGGCCCACGCCGGCCTCGCCGACCTGCGTGTGGTGGAGACGATGCACGAGCGGAAGGCGGCCATGGTCGAGCTGGCGGACGGGTTCGTCGCGCTTCCCGGTGGGCTCGGCACGCTCGACGAGCTGGCCGAGGTCGCCACCTGGGCCCAGCTCGGCCTGCACGCGAAGCCGATCGGGCTGCTCGATCCGATGGGCTACTTCGACCTGCTCATGCGCTTCCTCGACCATGCGGTGGACGAACGCTTCCTGCGGGCCGAGCACCGCGCGCTCATCCTGCGTGCCGCCGCGCCCGGGCGGCTGCTCGACGCCATGGCGGCCTGGACGCCGCCCGCGGCGGCGAAGTGGGTCGAGGCCGACGGCGCGCCCCTCGACCCCGGCCGGCCGCCTAGCTCGAACGACCCGTGAGCCGGGCGATGCGCTCGCGGTTCGTCTCGGTGATCGCGGCGATCTCGCAGCCGACCCGCGTCAGCACCTCGTCGATCGGCTCCGTGCGCAGGACGCGTGCGCGCACGCGCATCGTCTGGCCGTCCACGAGCGGCATCAGTGCGACCAGGTCGCCCGGGTGGAACTCGCGGTCGCTGGCGAAGGCAAGCCCGCTCGTTGCGAGGTCGCACAGCTCGACCTCGAACTGCTCGCCCGCCGCCACCGAGCGGCAGGTCATCGCGAAGAGCGGCGCCCGCTCGCCGACGCGGACGCGCTCGGTGGCGCGGCGGCAGGATCGCGGGTGCATCGCCGTGACCTGGAGGCGGACGATCACCGTCCACTCCGTCTCCGGCTCGATCCCGGCGACGGCCATGTCCACGTCGTAGCCGCCGCCGTCGACGACCTCGACCCGGGCCTGCAGCGTGCTCGTGGGGCGCACCCGCAGCCGCGGCGCCCGCGCCCGGTACTCCAGTCCGTTGCGGGAGAGCAGCTCGACGCGCAGCGCCCCGCCCGCCTCGGCCAGCATCTCGATCGTGCGCGGCGGCTCGGGCAGGAGCAGCGCCTTGCGCCCCGTGATGTCGCCCTGCTCGAGCCTGGACATGGCCGCGACCTCCGCCGGGCCGCCCGCTAGGCCGAGCGGGCGAGTCGCTCGGAGGCGGAGTCGCTCGACTGCCCCATCGTCGCCAGCACCGCCAGGCGGGCGCGCTCGGAGCCCGCCACCTCGACGACCTCGCAGCCGATGCGGCGGCGGCCGTAGTGGGCGGCGGCGGTGTGCAGGACGCGCGCGCGCAGGCGCACCAGCCGGCGGTCGATCGTGGGCATCACGGAGATGAGGTCGCCGGCACGCAGCGGCTTGTCGGTCACGAACGCCAGGCCGTCGGCGGAGAGGTCGGTCAGGTGGACGTCGAACTCCGACTCCGCCTGCACCTTCGGCGAGTAGAGCACACTCACCAGGGCGAGGTCGGACAGGCGCGCCCGGGGCGACGTGCGCCGGCCGCTGCGGCGGCGCAGCCGCTCGACCGTCAGCTGCAGCGTCGCCGCCCGGTCGGATTCGTAGAAGATCTCGGAGACGCGCAGGTCGATGTCGTGGCCGCCGCCGTGCTCGTCGCGCTGGCGCATCCGCAGCCGCAGCCCGACGCGGACGCGGTGCACGGGCGCGAGCGCCTGGATGCTGTCGGCGTCGTGCCCAAGGATCTCGACGGTGACGGTGCCGCCGTCCTCGGACAGCACGTCCAGCTTCCTGGGAAGGGTCGCGAGCACCGAGACGGCGGTCTCGAGCATCCTCTTGGAACTCATCCGGGGCACGGCCTCGTTATCGGCGCGATACGCCGAAACCTAAGCCCGGGGGCGCCGCCGGCTTGACCGCCCCCCGGAGGCGGTGAGTAGTATCGCCCGAGCAGTCCATCCGGGAGGGTTTCACGTGGCGATCGTCGAGCAGAGGCGGGAGCGGTTCATCCGCCAGGACGGCAAGGACAAGGTCACCGGGCTCGGCCGTTACACGGCCGACCTCACCCGGACGGGCATGCTGCACGCCCGCTTCCGCTACTCCGACCACGCCCACGCCCGGATCGTGCGCATCGACACCGCGGAGGCGCGTGCGCTCCCCGGCGTCTTCGCCGTGCTCACTCAGGACGACGTTCCGGACGTCCGCTACGGCGGGTTCGTCGACGACCGGACGCTGTTCGCGCGCGACGTGGTGCGCTTCGAGGGCGAGATCGTCGCCGCGGTCGCCGCCCACACGACCGAGATCGCCGCACGGGCCGTGGAGCTGATCGAGGTCGAGTACGAGCCGCTGGCCGCGATCAGCGACCCGGAGGAGGCGCTCCGCGACGGCGCCGCCCTCATCCACTCCGGCTGGGAGGGCTATCACGCGAGCGACGACCTCGTCCGCGCGGGCAACGACTGCTCGCGCTCGACCATCGAGAAGGGCGACGTCGAGTCCGCGCTGGCCGGGTCAGACGTCGTCGTCAAGGAGCGCTACGTCGCCGACATGTCCCACGCCGTGCCGATCGAGCCGCGTGCGATCGTGGCCGAATGGCAGGGCGACAAGGTGACCGTGTGGTCGTCGACGCAGGTGCCGTTCATCGCCCGCGCCGGCGTCGCCAAGACGCTCGAGCTGCCCGAGGCGGACGTCCGCATCATCGTGCCCCATCTCGGCGGCGGCTTCGGCGGCAAGTGCGAGTTCCACTTCGAGGCCCAGGTGGCCGCGCTCGCGCGCGCCGCCGGCCGCCCGGTGCGGCTCGTCTTCTCGCGCCGCGAGGAGTTCATCGCGCCCGACCATCGCCGCGAGGGCCAGGTGCTCGAGCTCGAGACGGGTGTCATGGCCGACGGCACCCTGACCGCCCGCCGCGCCCGGCTCGTGCTCGACAACGGCGCGTACGCGGCCGACGCCCCCTTCTTCCCGCAGCTCGCGGCGATGATGGCGGTCGGGCCGTACCGCGTCCCCCACGTCTCGGTCGACGCGCACCTCGCCTACACGAACACGACCCCCTCCGGCTCGGTGCGCGCTCCCACCGCGCCGCAGTCGTGCTGGGCGCTCGAGCAGCACATGGACGCCGTCGCCGAACGCGTGGGCATCGACCCGCTCGAGCTGCGCCGGCGCAACATCGTGAAGGCG
Source organism: uncultured Actinomycetes bacterium (assembly GCA_963843705.1). Lineage (GTDB taxonomy): Bacteria > Actinomycetota > Thermoleophilia > Gaiellales > JAICJC01 > JAICJC01. Next base: position 150,682 of record CAWJLQ010000011.1, on the reverse strand, counting down.
GGCGACGAGACGGCGACGCGCCAGGTGCTCGAGCACATCGCCGCCGCCGAGACGCTCGAGCGGGCGGCCGAGATGATCGGCTACGGGCGCGAGCTGGACGACGACGAGGCGATCGGCATCGCGTGCGGCTGGTGGCCCACCTTCGGGATGCCGTCGGGCGCGCACGTGAAGCTGCACGGCGACGGCTCGGGAACCATCGTGACCGGCGCGCAGGAGTGCGGCACCGGGTCGGTGATGGCGCTCCCGCTGCTCGCGGCCGAGGTGCTCGGCATGCGGCCCGAGCAGTTCACCGTGGTCTACCAGGACACGGACGCAGGGCCGTGGGATGCGGGCGCGTCCGGGTCGCAGACGACGACCAACAACGGCCGGGCGGTCGTCCAGGCGGCGATCGACGTGCGCGAGCAGCTGCTCGAGCTGGCCGAGGAGGTGCTCGAGGCGGCCCGGGCCGACCTGGAGCTCGTCTCCGGCCGCGTCCAGGTCAAGGGCTCGCCCACACGCGGCGTCGACATCGCCGCGCTGGCCGAGAAGGCCGCGGGCGACAGGCTCCTGCTCGGCCGCGGGTCCGGCTCGCCTCCGCCGCAGCCCGACTGCGACGCCTCCGGCTGCACCGGCCGCCTGGGGATGGAGTCGTTCCTCGCGCCGACGTTCATGACGCATGCCGTGCGCTGCAAGGTCGACCGCGCGACCGGCGTCGTCCGCGTGCTGGAGGTCGCGGCCGCGCACGACTCCGGCACCGTGATCAACCGCGTCGGAGCCGACGGCCAGGTCGAGGGCGGCGTGGCGATGGGGATCGGGATGGCCCTCTCGGAGGGCTCGCAGCTGTCGGCCGACGGCCGCCAGCTGAACCCCTACCTGCTCGACTACAAGCTGCAGACGGCCTCCGACGTGCCCTCGATCAGGGTCGACTGGGTCGGCGGGCCGGATCCGAACGCCGGCCCGAACGGCGCCAAGGCGGTGGCGGAGCCGCCCTGCGTGCCCACTCCGGGGGCGGTCGGAAACGCGATCGCGAAGGTGGCGGGACGCGTGCACCAGCTGCCGATGACCCCGCTGCGGGTGTGGGAGGCGATGCGAGGGTGAGCGACACCTACACCGCTGCCGCCACGGTCGCCGAGGCCCTGGCCGCGATGGGCGCCGGCGCGCGGCCGATCGCCGGCGGCACCGACCTCGTCGTCGGCGCGCGTCAGGGCAAGGCGGGTCTGCCGGAGGCGCTCGTCGCGATTCACCGGCTGGCGGAGCTGCGCGAGCTCGAGGAGGACGGTGGCGGTCTTCGCATCGGGGCTCTCACCACCCACGCCGACCTGGTCGAGCATCCGGCCGTGCGCTCGCGGTTCACGGCGCTGGCCGATGCCTGCGCCATCGTGGGCAGCCATGCCACCCGCCACGTCGGCACCATCGGCGGCAACGTCATGAACGCGTCGCCCGCGATGGAGAGCGGCGGGCCGCTCATCTGCTTCGGCGCCGAGGCCGTGCTGGTCTCGGCAGCCGGTGAGCGCCGGCTCGGCCTCGACCGGCTGCTGACCGGCCCCGGCCGGACCGACGCCCGGCCGGACGAGCTGCTCGTGCGGATCGAGCTGCCCGCGCCCGCCCGTCACACCGGCAGCTGCTACGCGCGCCTGGAGTACCGCCGCCAGATGGAGATCGCGGTCGTCGGGGCCACGTGCAGCGTCGCGCTCGACGGCGGCCGGGTCGCGGCCGCCCGCGTTGCGATCACGGCGCTGGCACCCACCATCCTGCGCGTCCCCGAGGCGGAGGCTGCGCTCACCGGCAGCGACGGCGGCGCCGATGCCGTCCGGGCGGCGGCCGCCGCGGCCGCCGCCGCCGCGTCGCCGATCTCCGACGTGCGCGCGTCGGCCGAGTACCGCGTCGCGATGGCGGACGTCATCGCCCGGCGGGCGGTCGCCACGGCGATCGCACGCGCCCGCGACGGCGCCGAGACCGTCCCCATCCCTGCGAGTCCCGCCCTGCACGGGGCGGACCGCTAGAGCCACTCGAGGAGCCGCCCATGCGCTACGAGGCCGTCCTGAACGTCAACGAGACCGACTACCCGGTCGAGATCGAGCCCCACCGCACCCTGCTCTCGGTGGTGCGCACCGAGCTCGGCCTGCCGGGGAGCAAGGAGGGGTGCGACGACTCCGAGTGCGGCGCCTGCATGATGCTCATGGACGGGCGGCCGGTGAACTCGTGCTCCTACCTCGCGCTGCAGGCGCAGGGCCGGCGCATCGTCACCGTGGAGGGGCTGGCGCGCGGTGCCGACCTGCACCCGCTGCAGCGCCAGTTCCTCGAGCAGGGCGGCGTGCAGTGCGGGTTCTGCACGCCGGGGATGCTCATCTCGGCGACGGCCCTGCTCGAGCAGAACCCGCATCCGAGCGAGGACGAGATCCGGATCGCGCTCTCCGGCAACCTGTGCCGCTGCACGGGCTACCAGGGGATCGTGCGGGCGGTGCGGGCGGCTGCGGACGAGCTCGTCGCCGAGACGGCGTGAGCTATACGGTTGTCCGCACCGCCGACGTCGAGCCGGCCTTCGGCGTCTTCCGCAAGATGCGGATCGCGCTCGGCGTCGCCGGCTTCGGCATCAACCAGATCGAGCTCCCGCCCGGCGCGTCCGGCCGCGAGCACGACGAGGGCGCAAGCGGGCAGGAGGAGGTGTACGTCGTCCTGGCCGGCTCGACCCGGCTGCCGACCGCCGGTCCGGACGGCATGACGTTCATCGCCGCCGGCGGCCCGCCGGGGCGGATCTACGCGCCGAGCCCGAACCTGTAGGCGTCCGAGCGCGCTACCAGCGCTCGACCCAGTCGGCCGTCCACACGCACGCGCCGACGTGGCCGAGGAAGTGCCCGCAGGCGCGCGCGATGCCGATCCGTGTCCAGCGCGACGAGAGCAGGATCGCCCGGTGCTCGGGGCTGCCCAGCCACGCCCTCACGGTCGAGACCGGCGCCGACAGCGTTCCGGTGCCCCATGCGAGCGTCTCACCGCCCATCCACGACCAGCCGTTGACGAAGCCGCTGGAGACGATGCGTTGGCCGAACGTGCGTCCGGACGGGCTGGTGTGCGCGAAGTAGTCGCGGTGGATCATGTCGTCGGAGTGGTGCAGCGCCACCAGGTGCAGCGCCGCGGACGGCCGCACCGTCCCCAGCCCGAACTTGTGGCGCACCTGGTTGATGTCCCGCATCAGCAGGGTGCGAGGCTTGACGGTCGCTGCGGCCGCGGTGCCCGTGCCGGCCGCACCCATGCAGACGACCGCCAGAACCGCAACCACGAGACCCAATCGTGGAACCCCCATGCCGCCCATACTGCGCGCACCGGCGTCGTTCTGGCGACACCGAAACGGCGCGTCGCGCCTCCTCGAATTGGAGTATTTCCTGGGAGGTCGCGTCTACGCCGAAGCGTGGATCACCTGGAAGGATCAGGCAGTGAACAGCGCCGCGACGGCATGCGGCCGGGCCAGGTGATAGCCCTGTCCGAGCGTGGCGCCGAGCGCCCGCAGGGCCTCGAGCTCTGCCTGGGTCTCGATCCCCTCGGCGATCACCGTCGCGGACACCTCGCGGGCGAACGCGAGCAGCGAGCTCGCCAGGGCGCGCCGGTCAGGGTCGCGGTCGATCCCCTGCGTCAGCGTCATGTCCAGCTTGATGTAGTCGGGGCGCAGCCGCAGGATGTGGCGGAGGCTGGCGTAGCCCGCACCGGCGTCGTCGACGGCGATGCGGCAGCCGGCCTGGCGCAGGTCGTGGAGCCTGGTCACGAGCGTCTCGTAATCCGCCACCTCGGCGTGCTCGGTCACCTCCAGGACGAGCCTTCGGCCGGGGACGGTTGCGATCATGTCGGCCAGCGTCCGCTCGCGCAGCAGCTCCGGCGACGCGTTCACCGCCAGGAACGTGTCCGCCGGGAGCGCGTCGAGCGACTGCATCCCGGTTGCGACGGCCGTCAGCTCGAGCTCGGCCCGCAGGCCCACGGAGGCAGCGTCCGAGAACCAGTCCGGCACCTGCCGGGTCGAGTGGTTCGGGAAGCGGGCGAGCGCCTCGTAGCCGACCGGCTCCAGGCGGTCGAGGTCGAAGATGGGCTGGAGCGCGCTCGTGACCGCGCTCGTGTCGATCACGCGCCTGATCTCGCGTCGCAGCCGCCCGCGTTCGGTGGCGGTGCGCTTGCTCTCACGGCGCCGGCCGGCGAGCTCGGCGACCATGCCGGAGAGCGCTTCGCCGGAGAGCGTCGCCGCGCCCCGGGCGGCGCCTTCGAGCGCCGCCAGGAGCTCGCCCGCCGGAGCGCCCTTGACGACGTATCCGGTCGCGCCGGCGCGCAGCATGGCCAGGACGAGTGTGGTGTCGTGGTAGGCGGAGTGGGCGACGATGTGCGTCCTGGGCGACCGCGTCCGGATCGCCCGCGCCGCCGAGACGCCGCCTCCGGGCATGCGCACGTCGATCAGCGCGACGTCGGGCCGCGTCTCGGCCGCCTGATCGGCGGCCTCGTCGGCGTCGCCGGCCAGCGCGGCGACCTCGAACCCGTCGAACGCGCGGATGAGCTCGGCCACCATGCGCAGCAGGGTCGGCTCGTCGTCGGCGATCAGAACGCGGATGCTCATGGGGTTCCGGGCACGGTGCGGCCCCGCCGCCACCTTTGTGCCATGGAAGCGAATGCCCGCCCGACCTCGAACGACAACGAGGGTGCGGCGCCTTGCCCGACCGACAGCCTAGCCGAGGTGACGCCTTGGGGAAAGGCCGTTGCCACGGGGACGGTAGAATCGGCGGCCGATGAGCACGGCCCTCGTCACCGGTGCGGCAGGCGCGATCGGCTCGGCCGTCGTCGCCCGCCTGCGCGGCGACGGCCATCGCGTGGCCGGAGCAGACGTGGCCGAAGGGGCGGATCACCGCTGCGACGTCCGCGACGAGGCCGACGTCCTGCGCCTGCGGGATGAGGTCGCGCTCGCCGTCGGGGCGCCCGACCTGCTCGTGAACGTGGCCGGCGTGTTCTTCGAGCACCGGATCACGGAGCTCTCCGTGGCGGACTGGGATCTCCTGCTGGACACGAACCTGAAGGGCACGTTCCTCATGTGCAAGACGTTCCTTCCGGCGATGATCGACGCCGGGGCGGGAGTGATCGTGAACGTCGCCTCGACCGCCGGCGTGCGCGGCGGCCGCAACCGGCCCGCGTACTGCGCCGCCAAGGCTGGGGTCGTCAACCTCTCGCGCAGCCTGGCGCTCGACCACGGGCCCGACGGCGTGCGCGTCTGCTGCGTCTGCCCGGGACTGATCGACACGCCCATGGCCGACTGGATCACGTCCCGCCCCGAGGCGCTGCGCGAGTGGGAGCAAACGCTGCCCGCCGGCCGGATCGGAACCGTCTCGGACATCGCCGCCGCGGTGTCGTTCCTGGCGTCCGGCGCCGCCGCATACACCCACGGCACCGTGCTCGTGGTGGACGGCGGCGTGACGGCGTGAGCCTGCTGATCTAGGGTTTCCGGCGATGGCGATCATCTCCCGAGGCTTCCGCGGCCGGCGACCGGCCGCGCCGCCGGGGCGGATCCCGCCCGGCCAGTACCTGGTGGACGGCTTCCCGGTGCTGTCGGCCGGGCCGACGCCGCACACGCCGACCGACCGGTGGGACTTCACCGTCGTCGGCGAGGTGGACGACGAGCTGCGGCTGACGTGGGCCGAGCTCGCGGGGCTGCCGCACGAGACGTTCACGACCGACATCCACTGCGTCACCAAGTGGTCGAAGCTCGACACCGTGTGGGAGGGCGTGTCGCTGGACACGATCCTGGCGGACGTCGTCACCGAGGCGGAGTACGCCACCGCCTTCTGCGACGGCGGCTACACGACGAACGTGCCCGTCGAGGATCTCGTGGACGGCAAGGCGTGGATCGCGACCGGGTACGGCGGCGAGCCGCTCGCGCCCGAGCACGGCGGCCCGGCACGGCTGCTCGTGCCCCACCTCTACCTGTGGAAGAGCGCGAAGTGGGTGCGCGGCCTGCGGCTCATGGCCGAGGACGAGCCCGGCTTCTGGGAGTCGCTCGGCTACCACATGTACGGCGACCCATGGCGCGAGCAGCGATACACGGGCGACTGACCTGGCGGGCGGCCGAGGTGGCCGCCGCCCAGACGGAGACGGCGTCGGTGCGCAGCCTCGTCCTCGACGTGCCGGACTGGCCCGGCCATCGCGCGGGGCAGCACGTCGACGTGCGGCTGACCGCTGAGGACGGCTACCAGGCCCAGCGCAGCTACTCGATCGCGTCGGCCCCGGAGGACGGCGGCCTCGTGCTGACCGTCGAGCGGCTCGCCGACGGCGAGGTCTCGCCCTACCTCGTCGACGAGGTTCGCGCCGGGGACGTCATCGAGCTGCGCGGCCCGATCGGCGGGTACTTCGCCTGGGACGTGGCCGACGGCGGCCCGCTGCTCCTGCTCGGAGGCGGGTCGGGCGTCGTCCCGCTCATGGCGATGCTGCGCCATCGCTGGGCGGCCGCCGCGGACGTCCCCGTTCGGGTGCTGCTGTCGTGGCGGACGGCAGGCGATGTGATCTATGCGGACGAGCTCGAGCGCATCGCCGCCGGTGACGGCGTGGTGCTGACGCAGACGCTGACGCGCGAGCGGCCGGCGGCCTGGAGGGGCGAGACGGGTCGGGTCACCCGTGATCTCCTGGCGCGGGCGGCGGGGCCGGCGGCCGCCCGCCCGCTCGCGTTCGTGTGCGGTCCCACCGGCTTCGTGGAGGCGGTGGCGGAGTGGCTGGTCGAGCTCGGCCACGATCCGGGCCGGGTGCGCACGGAGCGGTTCGGGCCGACGGGAGGCGCCGATGGATGAGCGCACGCTCGTGCTCGACGGCAATGCCGCCGCCGGGCAGCTCGAGGAGGCGCTCGGCCTCGACCTCACGGCTGCGCGCTGCGTGTGCGCCGCCTGCGGCGCGACGGCGCACGTCGGCGCCCTCGTTGCGTATGTGCACGCTCCGGGAATCGTGCTTCGATGCGTGCAGTGCGACTCGGTGATGCTGCGAGTCGTGCAGTCACCGCGTGGCTATCGGCTCGACCTCCGCGGCCTGCGCGAGCTCGAGCTCACCTGACGCCCGGGTTCACCGGATCTTGTCAGCTTCTTTACCGAACGCGCGCCGCAGCTGGGTAAGTGTCCGGTGGGGCCGCCGGGTCCGGCGGCCGTGACACGCGAGAGGGGAATGAGCAATGGCATCACCGAAGCCATCGCCGCGGGCAGCGGCGGCCGGCGCGCTGGCGCTCCTGGCGGTCGCGTTGGGTGCGTCTTCGGGCGCGGCCGCGCACACCCGGGCGCACGCGTCGGCGTCGGCGCAGACCACGACGCCGATCAAGCATGTGATCGTGATCGTGGGCGAGAACCACACGTTCGACAACGTGTACGCAACCTACAGGCCCCGGCGCGGGCAGCGCATCTGGGATCTGCGCTCCGAGGGGATCGTGAAGCCGAACGGAGCGCCCGGCCCGGACGTGGCGAAAGCGCAGCAGTGGACGGCTGCGGACACGTCGGCCGACGGCTACAGGAACGCCCCGAAGCTGGTGGCGCCCTACACGACGCTGCCGCAGCCGAACACGACCTATGTCGACCCGCGCTGCGACGGCAGCCAGAAGGCGGGCACGCCGGACACGCGCTTCCCGGCGAACCTCCCCAACGCGCCGTATCAGATCACGAAGTACGTTCCGTACGACGAGATCCACAGCCACTTCCAGGCCTGTGACAACGGCGCGTACGTGGGCGACCCGCTGCATCGCTTCTACCAGATGAACCAGCAGGCCGACCGCAACGCCCAGAAGCTCTGGGTGTGGACGGCCGAGACCGCGGGCGACTCCAACGGCGCGCCCCCGGGCGACACCCAGCAGGGCGCCGTCTCGATGGGCTTCTACAACGTCGCCCAGGGCGACGCGCCCGTGTTCGACTTCCTGGCCAACCACTTCTCCATGTCCGACAACTACCACCAGGCGGTCATGGGCGGCACCGGGACGAACCACGTCACGCTCGGCACCGGGCTGGCGGCGTCGTATCAGGACGCGCAGGGGAATCCCACCGTGCCGCCGGCCGATCAGATCGAGAACCCGAACGCGCAGCCGGGGACGAACAACTGGTACACCCAGGACGGCTACTCGGGCGGGACGTACTCGAAGTGCGCCGATACATCACAGCCGGGAGTCGGCCAGGTCATCGACTACCTGCACCAGACCTGGCCGCAGGCGTCGTCGCGCTGCGCACCGGACACCTACTACATGCTCAACAACTACAACCCGGGATACCTGGCGAACGGCACCAAGGATCCGGGCCCGTTCGCGGTGCCGCCGCAGAGCGAGAAGACGTATCCGACCATCGGCGACGAGCTCTCGAAGCGCAACATCAGCTGGGGGTACTTCGGCCAGGACTGGAACAACGGCAACCCCAACCTGAACCAGTACTGCAACATCTGCAACCCGTTCCAGTACGCAACGTCGATCATGACGAGCCCGGCTCAGCGCAGGGCGCACCTCCACGGACTCACCGCCTTCCAGTCCGACGCGCGGTCGGGCAACCTGCCGGCCGTGTCGATCGTGAAGCCCGAGGGCACCTTCGACGGCCACGCGGGCTATTCCACGCTGGCCGCGTTCGAGGCCTTCTCGAGCACGGTCATCGGCGACGTCGCCAACAACCCGTCGCTGTGGAAGAACACCGCGATCTTCGTCACGATGGACGAGGGCGGCGGCTACTACGACTCCGGGTACATCCAGCCGGTCAGCTTCTTCGGCGACGGCACGCGCGTGCCGATGGTCGCGGTGTCGCCGTTCGTGCATCCCGGCCATGTCGACCACACCTACACCGACCACGTGTCGGTGCTGAAGTTCATCGAGGCGAACTGGGGCCTGGCCCCGCTGTCCTCGGTGAGCCTCGACAACCTGCCGAACCCGGTCACCAACGGATCGGACCCGTACGTGCCGAGGAACGGGCCGGCCATCGGCAACCTGATGACGCTCTTCGACTTCCACCGCAGCGCGGCGCAGATGAACGCCGAGCGGCTGGCGCTCGTCGGGCTGACCAGGCGCCACACCCTGCGGCCCTTCGCACACGCGACGGTGACCGCGCCGGACGCACACGGCCTCGACTGACCACCACGAGGGGGCGCCGCCGCCGGCGGCGTCCCCTCACCGGGGCCGGGTGAGGAGTCCGGGCCAGACGGCGGCGACGGTCCGCTCGGCCCAGTCGGCGGGGATCTCGAGCCCCGCGAACGTGCGGTAGAGATAGGAGCCGATCAGCATCTCGACGACCGCCTCGGGCTCGACGTCGGCGCGCAGCTCGCCCCGGTCGCGGGCGAGCTCGAGCACGGCCGCCATCCGCTGGCGGCACGGCAGGATGACCCGCTCGCGGAACGACCCCAGCATCTCGGGATGCTCGTGCCGTTGCAGGTAGAGCGACGCCACCATCGAGATGCCGTCGTTGGGGCCGACGTTCTCCTGGAAGGCGCGCAGGAGGGAGGTCACGGCCGTGCGCGCATCGAGGCAGCCGTCGGGCGTGTAGTCGCCGGCGAGCGTGCACACCGCGGCCGTCACCATGTCGGCCTTCGTCGGGTAGCGGCGGTAGACGGTGGCCCGCGTCACGTGCGCCTCGGCGGCGACCGCCTCGATCGAGGTGCGGTCGTAGCCATCGCTGCAGAGGAGCCGCAGGGTGGCCGCGACGATCTCGCGGTCGGCGTCGCGGCTGCGCGGCCGGCCGGGCGGGCGGGGCGTGTCGTCGGTCGTGATTGTCATCGGGCCGAGATTATGATACACCACAGGTCTGTATCGTAAACCCCCTGTCGCAGTCTGGAGACCCGTTCCATGTCAGACACGCACGACCGCAAGGGGATCGCGCTCCTGCTTCTGTGTGCGGTCCAGTTCATGGTGGTGCTCGACATCGCCATCGTCAACGTCGCTCTGCCCACGATCAAGACGGCGCTCCACTTCCAGGAGACCGACCTGCAGTGGGTCATCAACGCCTACACGCTCACCTTCGGCGGCCTGCTGATGCTCGGCGGCCGCGCGGCCGACCTGCTCGGCCGGCGGCGCATGTTCCTGATCGGCCTCGTGCTCTTCTCGGGCGCGTCGCTGGTCTGCGGACTGGCCACGTCGGAGGCGACGCTGATCGCCGCCCGCGCCGTGCAGGGCGTCGGCGCCGCGATCATCTCGCCCGCCGCACTCTCGATCCTCACGACCACCTTCAGCGAGGGCGCGGAGCGCAACCGCGCCCTGGGCATCTGGGGCGCCATCGCCGGCACGGGCGGCGCCGCGGGCGTGCTGCTCGGCGGCGTGCTCACCGACCAGCTGAACTGGTCGTGGATCTTCTACATCAACGTCCCCGTCGGCGCCCTCGTGATCGCACTCGGCCCCCGCTACCTGCGCGAGAGCAGGGTCGAGGCCGGCCGGCGCGCCTTCGATCTCGTCGGGGCCGCCCTCGTCACCGCCGGGCTGTCGCTGCTCGTCTACGGGCTCGTGCAGACGGTCGACCACTCCTGGACGGCCGCGCGCACGATCGCGATGTTCGCCGGCGCCGTCGTGCTGCTGGCGGCCTTCGTGGCCACCGAGACGCGGGCGCACGCCCCGCTGATGCCGCTGCGACTCTTCCGCAACCGGTCGCTGGCCGGAGCGAACGTGGTGGGGCTGATGCTGGGTGCGTCCATCTTCTCGATGTTCTTCCTGCTGACGCTCTACATGCAGCAGGTGCTCGGGTACTCGGCGCTGCGCACCGGCGTCGGCTACCTGCTGGTGTCCGGCGTGATCATCGTGTCGGCGGCGGCGTCGCAGGCGCTCGTGAACCGGGTGGGAGTACGGACGGTGCTCGCCGTCGGCATGGCGCTCACGGTCGCCGGGCTCGTCTACTTCAGCCGCATCTCCGTCGGCGGCTCGTACCTGGTCGATCTCGCACCGGGGTTCATCCTGGCCGGCGTCGGCCTCGGCTTCTCGTTCGTCCCGGTCACGATTGCCGCGCTCGTCGGCGTGGACGTGGCCGAGGCGGGGGTGGCGTCGGGGGTCATCAACACCTCCCAGCAGGTCGGCGGCGCCCTGGGGACGGCGATCCTCTCGACGGTCGCGTTCACGCGGGTGAGCGACTATGTGCAGAGCCACGCGCCGGCAACCGACGTGCTGCTGCGGGCCGACGTCAACGGCTTCTCGGTGGCGTTCCTGGTCGGCGCCGGGCTGGCCGCGCTGGGGCTGCTGGCGACGCTCACGATGGTGCCGGGCCTAGTCGTGCCCGAGCCCGTGGCGGAGGAGGCGCCCGAGCCGGCGGCGGCCTGATCGGAGCGCGCGGGAGGGCGCCTCGGCGCCCTCCCGCAGGTCACTTCTGCTGCTTGCGGAAGGGCGCCTCGAACGCCCGCTCGACGAAGCCTGCGATCTGGTCGTTCAGACGCTGCTCGAACGCCGTCTCGGCGCGCTCGATCCGCTCGTCGAAGTCGCTGCGGGCGTGCTCCATGCCCTCGAGCGGCGAGTGGACGCCGCTCCGCAGCGGCGGGAACGTCTCGTCGAGGCTCGGGCCGATCAGCTGGTTGACCGGCTCGGGACGCTCCATGTCCGGAAGGGTGAAGGAGCCGAGCGACGTGGTGTCGGCCCCGGACACGAGCCGCGCCGCCTCGGTCAGGAGCACCTGACCGCCGTGGCCGGCCGCACACAGGCGGGCGGCGTGAACGACGTCGATCCCGGCGTAGGCGCCGTCCTCGGTGCGGTCGGGCTCGCCCGTGTGCAGGCCCATCCGCAGTCGCACCGCGGCGTCCTGCGGCCAGCGCTCCCGGGCCATGTGCTCCTGGGCGCGGACGGCGGCGCGGACGGCGGCGCGGGCCGACCGGAAGGCGGCGAACATCGCGTCGCCCTGGGAGTCGACGACGACGCCGCTCTCGGCCTCGACGGCGACCCGCAGGAGCTCGCGGTGACGCGCGACGAGCCCGGGCCACTCGTCGCCGAGCCGCTTCACGAGCGCCGTCGACCCCTCCATGTCGGAGAAGAGCAGGGTCACCGTGCCGTCGGGAAGCTCCGCCACGTCCGCCCCGCACTCTACCCGGGCGATCCAGGGGTGACCGCGCTAGTTTGCAGGCACATGGCGTCGACCTCGCCGTCCACCGTGCCCTCCGAACCGGCAGTGGCCGGGTCGGACACGATCGACCGGTACGTCTGGGAGGTGGCCGCGGTCGTGATCCTCGGCGCGATCATGTCGATCCTCGACACCACGATCGTGAACGTCGCGATCGACAACCTGGGCGTCGATTTCCACGCCCCGCTCGCGACCATCCAGTGGGTGGCGACGGGCTACATGCTCGCCCTGGCGACGGTGATCCCGCTGACCGGCTGGGCGCAGGAGCGGTTCGGCGCCAAGCGCCTGTGGATGGGCGCGATCACGGCCTTCCTGATCGGCTCGGCGCTGTCGGGCCTGGCCTGGTCGGCCACGAGCCTGATCATCTTCCGGGTGCTGCAGGGCTTCGGCGGCGGCATGATCCTGCCGGTCGGCCAGAGCATGCTCGCCCAGGCGGCCGGGCCGCGCCGGCTCGGCCGGGTGATGGGCATCATCGGCGTGCCGATGCTGCTCGGGCCGGTGCTCGGCCCCGTCATCGGCGGCCTCCTGATCGAGTACGCGTCCTGGCGGTGGATCTTCTACGTGAACATCCCCATCGGCGCCGTCGCGCTCGCGTTCGCCTGGCGGCTGCTGCCGCGCGACGAGCCGCGGCCCGAGCACGCGCTCGACTGGGCCGGCCTCGTCCTGCTGTCGCCGGGCCTCGCCATGCTGGTGTACGCGCTCTCCGAGGTGGGGTCGACCGGCAACGTGACCGGCCGCAACTCCACGGTGGCCCTGGTGCTCGGGCTGGCCCTCCTGGTCGCGTTCACGTGGCACTCCCTGCGCGAGGGTGAGCACGCGCTCATCGACCTGCGCCTGTTCACCAACCGTGAGTTCGCCGCCTCGTCGGTGACCGGCCTGCTCTTCGCCGGGTCGATGTTCGGGGCGATGATCCTGCTCCCGCTCTACTACCAGATCGTGCGGGGCGGGACGGCGCTCGAGGCCGGCCTGCTGATGGCGCCGCAGGGCCTGGGCGCGGCGGTGGTGATGCCGCTCGCGGGCAAGGTCACCGACCGCGTCGGGGCCGGCAAGGTCGTGCCGTTCGGGATCGCCCTGGCCGTGATCGGCACGGCCGCCTACATCGACCTGTCCGCGTCGACGTCGTTCTGGTTCCTGGGCGGCGCGCTGTTCGTCCGCGGCCTGGGCATGGGCGCGTCGATGATGCCGAGCATCGCCGCGGCCTACCAGACGCTGCCGCCGCGGGTCATTCCCCGGGCGACGGCGCTCATCAACGTCGTCCAGCGGGTGGGCGGCTCGTTCGGGACGGCACTGTTCGCGGTGGTGCTCGTGCGCCGGATCCATTCACACGTGTCGGCGCTCCACCTCGCCCATGCGCCCAGCTTCTCCGGGCAGATCCAGAACCTGCCCCCCGGCGCCCGCCAGGTGCTCGGGAACCCGGTCGCCCATGCGTTCGGGGACACGTTCCTGTGGGCGACCGTGATGATGCTGCTCATGTTCGTGCCGGCCGCGTTCCTGCCCCGGCGGCCGCCCGAGCGGGCGCCGGCCGGGACGGGCCCGGTCGCCGACGTCTAACCCGGCGCGGCCTCGAGCCGGCGTACGCGCAGCGAGAGCGTCCGCAGCAGCGCGATCGCGATCGCCGGCTCGCGCCGCAGGAGCGCCCGGAACGGGTCGGCGGCGATCCGAAGTGCGGTGACGTCGGTCTCGGCGACGACGGTCGCCGAGCGCGGCTCGCCGTCGAGCAGCGCCATCTCGCCGAAGCCGTCGCCGGCGACCAGGCCGCCGGTGACGACGCCCCCGCGCTCGACCCGTGCACGCCCGTCCACGACCACGAAGAAGCTGTGCCCGCGCGTGCCCTCACGGACGATCACGCTGTTCGCGCGGAACGCGGCCGGGATGGCGAGGCGGGCGATCCGGCGCAGGTGCCGGTCGGACAGGTCGGCGAACAGCGGCATCTCCCGCAGCACCGCGGCCGAGGCCCGCGGCAGCGACCGCCGCGGCCCCGCGACGACGTCCTGCAGCGATTCTGCGGCCACGAGGCCGATTGGACGAGTCTGCATCGATCCCCCGCCTCGATGATACCCGGCCGCCCGTGCATGCCGCCGGCCGCAGGCGGGTCCGGCGTGGACGTAGAATCGCCGGGACGTGGCCGAAGCGGTGCACCTGTCGCGGCTGACGCCGCTCGCGTTCCTGGCGCGGAGCGCGGACACGTTCCCCGACCGGGTGGCGGTCGTCGACGGGGACGACCGCTTGACGTGGGCGGAGCTGCGCGAGCGCGCCCGCCGGCTGGCCGTGGCGCTGCAGGAGACGGGAATCGGGACGGGCGAGCGGGTCGCGTTCCTGTGCCTCAACACCCACGAGCTGCTCGAGGCCCACTACGGCGTGCCCGCGGCGGGCGCCGTGCTCGTGGCCGTCAACACCCGGCTCACCGGGCCGGAGATCGCCTCCATCCTCGAGCATGCCGGCGCCCGGCTGGTGGTCGTCGACCCGTCGCTTGCACACCTGGTCGAGGGTGCGCCGGTCGACCGCGTCCTCGTGACCGGCACGGGCGGGGGCTACGAGGCCCTGCTCGCCTCGGCCCGCCCGGGAGAGCCGGAAGATCGCCTCGAGAGTGAGGACGACACGATCAGCATCAACTACACGAGCGGCACGACCGGCCGTCCGAAGGGGGTCATGTACACGCATCGCGGGGCGTATCTGAACGCCCTGTCCGAAGCGGCCCACGCGCGCCTCGGCCCGCGCTCGGTCTATCTCTGGACGCTGCCGATGTTTCATTGCAACGGCTGGTGCTTCACGTGGGCGGTCACGGCCGCCGCCGCCACCCACGTCTGCCTGCGCAAGGTCGATCCACCGCTGGTCTGGAGGCTGCTGGCAGAGGAGGGCGTGACGCACCTGAACGGCGCGCCGACCGTGCTCGTGATGCTCGCCGCCGATCCGTCGGCGGCGCCGCTGGAGCGCCCGATCGTCGTCACGACCGCCGGGGCGCCGCCGCCCCCCGCGGTGATCGAGCGCACCGAGGCGCTCGGCTTCGAGCTGAACCACGTGTACGGCCTGACCGAGACCTATGGGCCGATCACGATCTGTGAGTGGAATCCGGCCTGGGACGACCTGGGCGCGGAGGAGCGGGCGCGCCTGAAGGCGCGCCAGGGCGTGCAGATGCTGACCGCTGACCGTGTGCGCGTGGTCGACGCCGACATGCGCGACGTGCCCCGCGACGGGCACGCGATGGGCGAGGTCGTGATGCGCGGCAACAACGTGATGAAGGGCTACTTCGGCGACCCGGAGGCGACGGCGGCCGCCTTCCGGGGCGGCTGGTTCCACTCCGGCGACCTCGGCGTCATGCACCCGGACGGCTACGTCGAGCTGCGCGACCGGGCGAAGGACATCATCATCTCGGGGGGCGAGAACATCTCCACGATCGAGGTCGAGCAGGCGCTCGTCCGCCACCCCGACGTGCTCGAGGCGGCCGTCGTCGCGATCCCGGACGAGAAGTGGGGCGAGCGGCCGAAGGCGTTCGTCACCCTGCGGCCGGGCGCCGAGCTGGGCGAGGCCGAGCTGATCGCGTTCTCGCGCCAGACCCTGCCCGGGTTCAAGGCGCCGAGCGAGGTGGAGTTCGGCGATCTGCCCAAGACCTCCACGGGCAAGATCAAGAAGTACGAGCTGCGTGCGCGCGAGCGCGAGCGGCGCTCGGCGCCGGCCTGAAGGGTCCAGCCGCCCGGCCCATCGACGAGGGCGACGATGCTTTCTGTGCCGAGCACGAGCGGCTGCGGTACTCCCGTCCGGACGAGTTCGCGCGGCAGTGGAGCGAGCTCGCACCCAGCGGCTGAGCGCGCCGGGCGGGCTTCACGCCATCATCCTCACGTCGTCATGCCCGAAGGGACGCCCGCACCGGTCCCGTCATGTGCCAGCGGCGGCGGATCGTGGAATAGTCCTGGTGGAGTCCGAAACCCGAGGAGGGAGTGGAGATGTCCGACAGCGTGTATCGGGTCACCGAGGTGATCGGCGTGAGCAGTGAGTCGTGGGAGGCCGCGGCACGGAACGCGGTCGAGACGGCCGCCCAAACAGTGCGTGATCTTCGGGTTGCCGAGGTGATCCGGACCGACGTGACCGTCGAGAACGGCACGATCGCCAACTACCGCGTCCGTCTCGGAATCTCGTTCAAGTACGACTCCGGCGACTGAGGCGCTGGGCGTGCGGCCCGCCGGCTTCTCGCGAGCCGCACGCCCGCCGACCTGTCCTTCCGGGATACGCTCGCAATCATGCGACCGACCGGGCGAAGCGCCGCGTCGGTCGCCGCCCTGGGCTGGGGTGCCGTCTCAGCGTCCGCGGCGGTACACAGACGAGCGGTGCCGACGAACACTGCACCTCTCAGGCGGTGCTTACGGACGCTTCAGGAACCGCGGATAGAACGCCCCGAACACCAGCACGATCCCGACGTTGACTATCAGTCGCTCCCAGAAATGGTGCCTGAAAAACAGGACGTCCACGCCAACCACGACAGCCACCAGTGCGAGCACGTACAGCGCCGCCTGTCTTCCCATCGTTCGTCCTCCTGCTGTGCCGTTGAGCTTCTCGTGAAGACGATATGGTCCTCGCGGGACGCTGACGAGGAACGTACCACCCATGTACGGCAGTAGGGGCGCCCGTGGTTACGCCAGGATGTTGACCGCGCGTGCGGCGACCAGAAGAATCGTGACCGCAGAAAGCGTCGATTCGGCGGCCATCAGCGTCTTGGCCGGGCGCGTGAGAGGCATCGAGTCGGTCGGGCTGAAGGCGATCGAGTTCGTCAGCGACAGGTACAGGTAGTCCCACAGGCGCGGCGCCCAGCCGTCCCGGGCGAGGTGCGGGTTCTCGTCCTGGGGAAACTGGAAGTCCGGCTTGCGAGGCGCGGTGGCCAGGGCGCGGGCGACGGGACCGCCACAGTCGAGCTCCCAGTACGCCAGCCCGAACGCGACGGCGTCGGTGAACCACGCGACGGCGCCGCTGAGCAGCAGCTGCCGTCCCGTCATGTGCACGCCCGAGCGAGCCACCAACGACAGCACAAGGACGACCACGCCGAGCACGTTGAAGAACCAGACGAGCGCGAGCAGGGCGATCACGATCTCCCGCCTGCGGTCCCGGCGCATGAGCCGGCCGAGCCCCAGGACGAGCGTCGCAGAGAGACCGACGTACGGAAGCGCTATGACCAGCCACATCCACCACAGGCGGTATCCCAGCAGATCCCAATTCGCGTGCCTGCTCACGAGCCCCAGGACGACGAGCGCAGCGGCGGCTGCCAGCCCGAACGGTGCCGCGTCGTCTCGTGCCTCGCGTACCGCGGCCGTCAACCGATCCGGCCGCCCGTCAATCACCTAACCGCGTCCTCTCACAGGCACCTCGCTGGATGCGTAACTCACGGTGCTCGCGGCGTACGTTACCGGATGCCTCAACGGCTGCATGCGCGGACGCCCGGGTGCCGGCCGGACCTACGCGTCGCGCGTGATGGTTCTCCACCCACCGATCGCCAGTGGCACTGCCATCCACATGAGCAGCACGATGATCGCGGCGGGGAGGCTGGCGTGCAGGGCGGCTGCGGCGCCCCCTCCTGGACCGCCACCCCGCTGTCCCGGTGTGAACGGCGAGACCCGGTTCGTTGCGACGGTCAGGAGCCCTTCGCGAGCGACTCCGAGCACGGAGATGTTCAGGACGAGCGGGGTCACCGCCAGCTGCCAGGCGAGCAGGACGCCGATCGAGATCCCGCGCGAGCCGATGATCGCGGACACGCCCATGGCCGCGATCAGCGCGATGCTCGTCACCATCCCCACCCAGAGCCCCGCCTTGAGCAGCTCCGCAGCATCGGGCGTGGCCAGGCCGCCGGCGAAGGCGAAGTCGAATGCGATCGAGACGCCGAATGCGACTGCCATGATCGGGATCCAGAAGAGCAGCATGCCGGGGACTCGTGAGGCGAACAGCGCGGGCCGCCGCTTGCCGGTCACGACCAGGTCGCGGAAGACGCCGGCCGAGATGTCGCCGACGCCGACCGACGTGCCGAGGATCGCAGCGGCGACGCTCCCGATGACGCTGAGGATGTCGATCGGGTGGGTGAAGTTGGCCGCGCCGCCGGCCGGGCCGTTCTGGGCCGGATTGTTGAGATGGAACCCCTGTGCGACGAGGAAGAACGTTGTCACCGCCCCCGTCGTCATGATCACCATCCAGATCACCAGTGCGCGATTCTTGCGCAGCCGCAAGAGCTCTGCGGTGATCATGCGGGTGTTCACGTCGCCGCTCCCAGTCGTGTGGTGACCTCGAGGAAGCGCTCCTCGAGCGAGACCCGTGCCGGCTCGATGCGATGGACGGCGATGCCCGCTTCGACCAGCCGCCGGTTGACGTCTGCGATCACCGCGTCGCTGGAGTCGGAAAGCACCAGTCTGATCCCGCCCGCGATCTCGCCGGACTCGACCACCGCGGGGTGCTCGAGCAGGATCTGCTCCGCCCGCGGCGAGTCGTCGCAGCCGAGCATGATCACCGGCCGGCCGCCCGAGGCGATCTCCTCGACCGTGCCCTGCATCAGAATCTTGCCCCGATCGACGATGGCCGCCATGTCGCAGATCTTCTCCACCTCGTCGAGCAGGTGAGACGAGAGGAAGATGGTGCGTCCCTCGTCGACCATCCCGCGGACGAACTCGCGAAACTCGAGGATCCCGGCCGGATCGAGGCCGTTCGTCGGCTCGTCCAGAATCAGCAGCGTCGGGTCGGCAAGCAGGCAGCGAGCGATGCCGAGCCGCTGACGCATGCCCATGGAGTAGGTCCTGACGCGATCGTCGCCGCGCTCGACGAGCCCCACCCGCTCCAGCGACGGCTGGATCCGGGCATGCGCCTCCGGCTCGCGACAGGCTGCCGCGAGCCGCAGGTTCTCGCGCCCGGTCAGATGGCCGTGGAACCGCGGCTCCTCGACGATTGCGCCAACCCGTGCCAGCGCCCGCTCGCGCTGTGAAGGCACCGGCATGCCCAGGAGCGTCATCGTGCCAGCCGATGCCGGCGTCAACCCGAGCAGCATCCGGATCAGCGTCGTCTTGCCGGCGCCGTTGGGGCCCAAGAAGCCGTAGGCCACGCCGGCAGGAACCTCCAGATCGGCTCCGTCCACCGCCGTCAGCCCACCAAACCGCTTCGTCAAACCGACAGTCTCGATCACCGGACCTCCACCGAGATCTGCCGGGTTGTCCATGGTCGAAAACGATACGACCGCGACATTGACGCCGACTATCAACACGCTGGCGCTGGACGGGTTCGGCGGACGGCGCAACGCACCCCGGAGGTGGCCCCGTCGCCGAGCACCGGACAGGGCGTGCGCTACAGCGTGGGGCTGCCGCGCATTACCCGATCGTCTTCGTCAAGCGACGCCGTCGTCCACCCGCTGGGACGTCACCAAGACGTGATGAGGTCAGTCAGCTCAGCTCAGCCGCAGCCCGAGTTGTCGCCGCAGTCACGGCACGTGTAGCAGGCGCCGGTGCGCACCTTGCGGCCGCCGCACTTGGCGCACTCGACGGCGTCCTCCCAGGCATTGAACAGCGCGCTCTGGCCGGCGCCGGGAGCCGCGACGCCCATCGGCGCGGGGTCGTCGGACGGCGCCGCCGGGCTGTGCCCGTTCCCGTTCGCGAGCTTCTCGCGCACCGCCGCGGAGAGGATGCCGAGGTTGGTCTGCGTCTCGGCGTCGAGGAAGCGCTTGCCCATCCAGCGGAAGATGTAGTCCGGGATCGACTTGGCGATGCGGATGTCGGGGTCGTTGGTGATGCCCGACGGCTCGAAGCGCATGTGCGCGAACTTGCTCACGAACACCTCGAGCGGCACGCCGTACTGCATGCCGACCGACACGGCGATCATGAACGCGTTCATGAGGCCGGCCAGGGTGGTGCCCTCCTTCGCGATGTCCACGAAGATGTCGCCGGGGTCGCCCTCCGGGAACAGGCCGACGTGGATGTAGCCCTCGTACTCGCCGACCTGGAACTTGCGCCCGATCTCCTGCCGCTCGATCGGCATCACCCGCCGGGTCGGCTTGGCGGCGATCAGCTCGGGCTGCGCGCTCTTGCTCTGCAGCGGCTGGGCCACCTTGCAGCCGTCGCGGTAGATCGCGATGGCCTTCACGCCCAGCTTCCAGGCGTCGACGTAGAGCTGTGAGACGTCCTCGACGGTCACGTCGGTGGGGAGGTTCACCGTCTTCGAGATGGCGCCGGAGACGAACGGCTGCACCGCCGCCATCATGTTCACGTGGCCCATGTGGTGGATGGCGCGATCGCCGACCGCCACGTCGAACACCGACAGGTGCTCCGGGCGGAAGCCCGGCGCGCCGACCACGGTGTTGTGCTCGTTCACGTGGGCGACGATCTGGTCGATCTCGTGCGGCGCGTAGCCCAGCTTCTGGAGCGCGGTCGGCACCGTCTGGTTCACGATCGTGATGTCGCCGCCGCCGACGAGGCGCTTCGACTTCACGAGTGAGAAGTCGGGCTCGATGCCGGTCGTGTCGCAGTCCATCATGAAGCTGATCGTGCCCGTCGGGGCGATCACGACCGCCTGGGCGTTGCGGTAGCCGTGCTCCTCGCCGAGGGCCAGCGCGTCGTCCCATGCGCCGCGGGCGGCGGCGAGCATGTCGGCCGGCACCGCGTCCGCGTCGATGTTGGCGACCGACGCGCGGTGCTTGCGGATGACGCGCAGCATCGCGTCGGCGTTCTTGCCGTACTCGTCGAACGCGCCGACCCGCGTCGCCATGTCGGCGGACTTGCGGTAGGCGCGGCCCGTCATGACGGCCGAGATCGCGGCCGCGTACGCGCGGCCCTCATGCGAGTCGTAGGCCAGGCCGCGGGCCATCAGCAGCGCGCCCAGGTTGGCGAAGCCGAGCCCGAGCTGGCGCATTGCTCGGGCGTTCGCCGTGATCTCCTCGGTCGGGTAGCTCGAGTTCGAGACGAGGATCTCCTGGGCCATGAAGATCACGTCGACGGCCCGCTCGAAGCGCTCGACCTGGAACTCGCCGGTCTCCGGGTCGCGGAACTTCATCAGGTTCAGGCTGGCCAGATTGCAGGCCGAGTTGTCGACGTGCAGGTACTCCGAGCACGGGTTGGAGGCGTTGATCCGGCCGGTGCTCGGGCACGTGTGCCAGTCGTTCATCGTCGTGTCGTAGTGCATGCCGGGATCGGCGCACTTCCAGGCCGCCTCCGCGATCTGGTGCATCAGGTCGCGGGCGCGCACCGTCCTCACGACCGAGCCGTCGGTGCGGGCGGTCAGATCCCACTCGGCGTCGTCCAGCACCGCGCGCATGAACTCGTCGGTCACGCGCACCGAGTTGTTCGCGTTCTGGTACTGGATCGAGGCCCAGTCGGGCGAGTCGAGGCTCATGTCGTAGCCGGCCGCCTGCAGCACACGGGCCTTCTCCTCCTCGTGCTGCTTGCACCAGATGAACTCCTCGATGTCCGGGTGGTCGACGTTCAGCACGACCATCTTGGCCGCGCGCCGCGTCTTGCCGCCCGACTTGATCGTGCCGGCGGACGCGTCGGCGCCGCGCATGAACGAGACCGGGCCGGAGGCGTAGCCGCCCTTCGACAGCTGCTCCTTCGAGGATCGGAGCTTGCTGAGGTTGATGCCCGATCCGGAGCCGCCGCGGAAGACCAGGCCCTCCTTGCGGATCCAGTCCAGGATCGACTCCATGCTGTCCTCGACCGAGAGGATGAAGCAGGCGCTGCACTGCGGGTTCTCCTCGAAGCCGACGTTGAACCACACCGGCGAGTTGAACGCCGCCATCTGGTGCAGCAGCAGGTGGGTGAGCTCGGCGCGGAAGATCTCGGCCTCCTCGCCGTCGGCGAAGTAGCCGTCCTTGGTGCCCCAGGCGGTGACCGTGTCGGCGACGCGGCCGATCATCTGGCGCACGGAGCGCTCACGCTCGGGTGAGTTGAGCTTCCCGCGGAAGTACTTCTGCGCGACGATGTTCGTCGCCGTCTGGCTCCAGAACGACGGGAACTCGACGTCGCGCTGCTCGAACGACGGCCCGTCCTTGCCCGGGATCAGGGCCGTGCGCGTCTCCCACTCGACCTGGTCGAAGGGGTCGGCGCCGCCTTCAGTGAAGTAGCGGGGCACGCCGATGCGGACGCCCTCCCTGCCCTCGAGCACCGAGTTCTCGGTCCGCTTCAGCTCGCTCATCGCCATCCCTTCCGCCTCCTCGTCCGTTGCATTCTACCGAACACCTGTTCGCTTGGCCACTCGCCTGGCCGGCTTCTTGCGGCCCTCGAGCAGCGCCAGCTCGCGCTCGAACTCGTCCACGTCCTGAAAGTCGCGGTAGACCGACGCGAACCGCACGTACGCCACGCGGTCGAGGTCGCGCAGGACGCGCAGCGCCTGCTCGCCGATCCGCCGCGCCTCGACCTCGTCGCCGACGCCGTTGCGCAGATCGGACTCGATCCGCACCGCCGCCTGCTCGATCTGCGCCAGCGGCACCGGCCGCTTGACGCACGCCCGGGTCAGCCCGGCCATGAGCTTCTGGCGGTCGAACGGCTGGCGCGTGCCGTCGCGCTTGACGACCAGGAGCGCCGCCTGCTCGACGCGCTCGAACGTGGTCATCCGCTGCCCGCACAGCAGGCACTCGCGGCGGCGCCTGATGGCGCCCTTGCCGGCCACCCGCGTGTCGATGACCTTGGTCTCTCCGTGCTCGCAGTAAGGACAGTTCATGGTCCTGGTGATTCCCATCGCCCTTCTACATCTTGTGGGTCGTTTCCCTGCCGTGCCCCTACATCTAGTGGGAACGACCGGTTGGGGCGATGTATTCTCGCCGCCCGGTCGGACGGACTCGCGATCCCGCTCGGGGAGCGGAATTCGGTTACGCCGCGATCGAGCGCAGGGTGGCGGCGAGGCCGTCGGCGAGGCTCGTCGCCGGCTGCCAGCCGAGCTCGCGGCCGGCCAGCGACGGGTCGAGCGCGCTGCGGGCGAGCTCCCCCAGCCGCGGCGGCCGGTGCTCGGCCGCGACCGCCGTGCCGGCCGCCCGCTGGCACTCGGCCAGGAGGTCGGTGACGCTCGTCTCGGCGCCCGTGCCGATGTTGAACACCGGCTCGGCGCCCTGGTAGCCGAGCGCCGCCAGGTTGGCCGCGACGACGTCGCCCACGTACACGTAGTCGCGCGTCTGCGACCCGTCGCCGAAGACGAGCGGCGTCTGGCCTTCCACGAGCTTGCCGAAGAAGATCGCGACGACGCCGGCCTCGCCGTGCGGGTCCTGGCGCGGGCCGTAGACGTTGCCGTAGCGCAGGACGACGTGGTGCGTACCGTAGAGCCGGTTGTAGAGCTCGACGTAGTGCTCGCCGCACAGCTTGGCCACGCCGTAGGGCGACATCGCCGCGCACGGCGTCGACTCCGGCGAGGGGATGGTCTCGACGTCGCCGTAGATCGCCCCGCCGGTCGAGGAGAAGACGACCCGCGCCCCCGCCGACCGGGCCGCCTCGAGCACCTCGGCCGTGCCGCGCACGTTCACGTCGGCGTCGTGGCCGGGGTCGTCCACCGACACTCGCACGTCGGCCTGGGCGGCCAGGTGGAAGACGGCATCGGGCTCGAACTTCGCCGCGAGTGCGCGCAGGTCGGCGCCCGAGCGGATGTCGAGCTCGTGGAACTCGGCCGCCGCCGGGACGCGCTCGCGCTTGCCGGTCGAGAGGTCGTCGACCACGGCCACCGAGTCGCCGCGGGCGAGCAGCCCGTCTGCAACGTGGGAGCCGATGAACCCGGCTCCGCCGGTGACGATCGCGCGGATGGCCATGGCGGCGGAGCTTACCCGTGCCGCCCGGGTGCCCGGGCCGGGGCGCCGCCGCGGGCCGGCCGCTGCAGCCGAGCTCAGGCCGCCTGCGTCGCCACGGGCTCGTCCTCGCGCTGCACCTCGACCGTCTTCTCCGGCGTCAGCACCAGGCGGCCGCGGAACGGGCCCTTGCGATCCTTGAAATCCATCCAGTCCGAGGCGCCCTGCTCGATCACCTGGCGGGCCTCGTCGGCGGTGATGTTGCGCCCCTTCGTGGACTTCCAGATGACGAAGCCGCAGCCGGGCTCCTTGCGGCTCTTCCACGACGAGCACCCGTAGGCGCGGCTGTTCTCGCGGATCTCGCCGCCGCACTTGGGGCACGTGGCGATCGTCTCGCGCGGCCCCGCGGGGGCGTCGAGGCGGGTCCCGTCCTCGGCGATCAGCTGCACCTGGTTGCCCTCCGCCAGCACGAGCCGGGCGCGGCTGGGGCGGGTCTTGAAGCCGTCCAGCAGATCGGTCTGGCCGTGCTCCAGCAGGTCGCGGGCCTCGGCCGGGCTGATCGAGCGGCCCTTCTGCTGCTTCCAGATGACGAAGCCGCAGCCGGGCTCCTCCTTGCTCTTCCACGAGGAGCAGCCGTACGCGGCCCGGTTCTCCCGGATCACGCCGTCGCCGTTCGGGCAGGGCCCGATCTCCGCCCGCTGGGCGCGCACCTCCTCGGAGGTGAGGTTGCGGAAGTAGTCGACCACCTCGGTGGTGAAGGTGCGGATGTCGTCCATGAAGCGGTCGCGCGGCTCCTCGCCGCGCTCGATCGCGGTCAGCCGCTTCTCCCAGTTGCCGGTGAGCTCCGCGGACGTCAGCGCGTGGTCGTGCAGGAGCCCGATCGCCTGGCGTCCCTTGGCGGTCGCGCGCAGCGAGCGGCCCAGCCGCTCGACGTAGCCGACCCGCAGCAGCTTCTCGATCGTCTCCGCCCGTGTCGCCGGCGTGCCCAGGCCGGCGTCCTTCATCGCCTGGCGCAGCTCCTCGTCCTCGATCTGCTTCCCGGCGGTCTCCATGTCGCGCAGGAGCGAGGCCTCGGAATAGCGCGCCGGCGGCTTCGTCTGCTTCTCGAGCACCTCGGCCTGCTCGCACGTGCCCCGCTCGCCCTCGTCGACCTTCGGCAGCGCCTGGCGGGGCTCGTCCTCGTCGCCCTGCTGCGGCTCGTCGGCCTCGGCCTCCTCGCCGAAGGCGGCCGCCCGCCAGCCGGCCTCGATCAGGCGCCGGCCGCGGGTGCGAAAGCGGTGCTCGGCGGCGGCGGTGATGATCTCCGTGTCCTCGAACTTCGCCTCCGGGTGGAAGACGGCCAGGAAGCGGCGTACGACGAGCTCGAAGACGCGGGCGTCGTCGCCGGAGAGCTCCTTCGTCGGCAGCTCGCCGGTGGGGATGATCGCGTGGTGGTCGTCGACCTTCGAGTCGTCGACGACGCGCGCCAGCGGGAGCACGTCCAGGCCGGCCACGTACCGCGCAGCCTCCCGGACCTTCGGGAGGGCGGTCAGGCTGCGGGCGCGGCCCTTCAGCGAGCCGATCTGGTCGGACGGCAGGAACTGCGAGCGCGTCCGCGGATAGGTGATCACGGCGCCGGCCGACGAGCCCTCGTAGAGGCGCTGGGCGGCCTGCAGCGTGCGTGAGGCGGACAGGCCGTAGCGGCTGTTGGCGTCGCGCTGGAGGCTGGTCAGGTCGTACAGCAGCGGCGACCGCGTCTTGCGCTCGGTGCGCTTGACCGACTCGACCTGCGCCGGCGCGCCGGCGGCGGCGCCCGCCACCGCCTCGGCCCGCTCACGCTCCGAGGTGCGATCAGATTTGCCCTCGAACCAGCGGCCGGTGTAGGTGCGCGGCCCGTCGAGGCCGAAGCGGGCGTCGACCTGGAAGTAGGTCTCCGGCTCGAACGCGTCGATCTCGAGGTCGCGGCGGACGATCAGCGCGAGCGTTGGCGTCTGCACCCGGCCGAGCGAGACCACGCCGCCGAGCGCCCGGCCGCGGACGGTCGCCGCCCGCGTCGCGTTCATGCCGACGAGCCAGTCGGCCTCGGACCGCGAGCGCGCCGCGGCCTCGAGGTTCGCCATGTCCTCGCCGGGGCGCAGGCGCTCGAAGCCGCTGCTGATGGCGGCCTTCGTCATGGACGACACCCACAGTCGCTGCACGGGCTTCCCCGGCTTCGCCACGTCCAGGATGTAGGCGAAGATCAGCTCGCCCTCGCGGCCGGCGTCGCAGCCGTTCACGATCTCGTCGACGTCGGCCCGCTTCATCAGCCGCTTGACGACGTCGAGCTGCTTCTTGCCGCGCGCGTCGGGGCGCAGCTTGAAGTGCTCCGGGAGCACCGGAAGCGTCTTGATCGACCAGCGCTTCAGGCTGTCGTCGTAGTCCTCGGGCTCGGCCAGCTCGACCAGGTGGCCGATCGCCCACGACACGATCTGGTCGTCGGATTCGAGGTAGCCCTCGTGTTTCTGGAAGCCTCCGCCGAGCGCGCGTGCGTAGTCCTGGCCGACCGACGGCTTCTCGGCGATGATCAGCGTCTTGCCCATCGCGGCGGGAGGGTAGCACCCGCCCGGCGCAGCGCTAGATCCACCCCTTGCGGCGGTAGTAGACGACCTGGCCCAGGGTCGTCACGATGATCAGCGCCCACGACCACGAGTAGCCGAAGCTCCAGCGCAGCTCCGGGCTGCCGCGCAGGTTCTGGCCGTAGAGCCCGACGATGAACGTGGGCAGGAGCAGCACGGAGGCGACCACCGTCAGCCGCTTCATCACCTCGTTCTGGTCGTTCGCCACCTTGGCCTGGTGATAGTCGCGCACGCTGGCCACCAGGTCGCGGGCGAGGTCGAGCCCCTCGCTCGCCCGCAGCAGCTTGTCGTAGGCGTCGCCGAAGCGCAGCTCGAGGTCGCGCGAGAAGAGCTCGGCGCCCTCGGTGTCGATGCGGTTGTCGATCACCCGGCGGACGGCGTCGCGTGTCGGCGAGAGCGTCTGGCGCACGTGCAGGAGCTTGTGGCGCAGGTCGGAGAGCCGGCTGCGGATGCGGTCGGACGGCCAGTCCTCGACGTGATCCTCGAGGTCGTCGATGTGGTCGTCCAGCGTATCCACGAGGTCGAGGAACGCCTCGGCGACGTCGTCCACCAGGCGGTAGGCGATCATGCCCGCCTCCTCGTCGCCCTTCACGGACGCGGTGCGGATCTCGGACGTGTCGAACTGGTCGCGCCCCTCGGGCGCCTTGCGCACGGTGACGACCGTGCCCTTCGTGAGGATGAGGTCGATCTCCTGGTGCCAGAGCTCGTGCGTCTCCTTGTCGACCATCGGCCGCAGGAGCACGCCGAACACGTAGTCGATGTGGGCCTCGAACGTCGGGCGGGGCTCGTCGTCGTGGCGGGCCGGCGAGAGGATGATGTCGAGCGCGCGGTCGTGCAGTCCGACGCCGGTCGCCCGCTCGAGCGCCTCCCGATCGGGCTCGACGAGATCGTGCCAGGCGCAGCCGGCCATCCGGGCGGAGCGTACCGGCGCAAGCGGCCGGAATGCCCTAGGCTAGAGCGGTGGACGGCATCCACGACCTGGGCGGCCGGCAGGGGTTCGGGCCGGTCGTGGCCGAGGCGGACGAGCCGCCCTTCCACGAGCCGTGGGAGGGGCGGGTGCATGCGATGTCGGAAGCGGCCGCGCTCGGCCCCGGCTTCCGGCACGCCATCGAGCGCATGGGCGCCGTCGCCTACCTGACCACGTCGTACTACGAGCACTGGATGACGGGCATGGAGACGCGCGGGATCGAGCGCGGACGCTTCACCCGCGCCGAGCTCGCCGCCGCCGCCGCGCGCGTCGCCGCCGGCGAGCCCGTGCCGACGCGGTACGACCCCGAGGCGGCGATGCGGGAGCGGGCGTCGCTGCGGCCGCGGCCGAAGTCCGCCTACTCGGCCCCCCCTCCGCATCACGGCCTCGGCGACCGGGTGACCGTCGTGCGGCTGCTGCCGAGCGGCCACACCCGCTGCCCGGGGTACCTGCGCGGTGCCGCCGGCACCGTCGAACGCGTGCACGCGCCGATGCCGCTCCTGGACGTGTTCGAGAACGAGGACGGCCGCGTGCAGCCGGAGGCGTGGTACACCGTCGCGTTCGCCGCCGCCGAGCTGTGGCAGCTCGACGGCCCCGGCCACACCGTCCTCGTCGATCTGTGGGAAAGCCACCTGGAGGCCTGATGAGCGAGCACCATCCACATGCCCGGCCGAAGTCGCCGCAGGAGCTGCGCGCCGCGGCGCTCGAGACCGTCCTGATCGAGAAGGGCCTCGTGGCCACGGACGCCGTCGACGCGCTCGTCGACGCGTTCGAGCACGAGGTCGGGCCGCAGAACGGCGCCCGCATGGTCGCGCGCGCCTGGACCGACCCCGCCTACCGGGAACGGATGCTCGCCGACGCCGCCGGCGCGGCGGCCGAGCTCGGGTTCGGCGGCGCCGAGGGCGATCACCTCCGCGCCGTCGAGAACACGCCGGACGTGCACAACGTCATCGTGTGCACGCTCTGCTCGTGCTACCCGTGGCCGGTGCTGGGCATCCCGCCGGTCTGGTACAAGAGCCCGCCCTACCGCGCCCGGGTGGTGCGCGAGCCCCGCGCGGTGCTGGCGGAGTTCGGGCTCGAGCTGCCCGACGGCGTCGACATCCGCGTGTGGGACTCGAGCGCCGACCTGCGCTACATCGTCCTGCCGATGCGGCCCGAGGGCACCGAGCACCTGGACGAGGACGACCTCGCGGCGCTCGTGACGCGTGACTGCATGATCGGCGTGGCGGTCCCCCGCGTGGGGGCCGCGGCGTGACGCCCGAGCGGCCGGACGACCACCCGTTCGCCGAGCCGTGGCAGGCGCGCGTCTTCGCGCTCGCCGTCGTGGCGGCCGAGCGCATGGACGTGCCGTGGGACGAGTTCCGCGACCGGCTGAAGGCGGCGATCGCCGAGCGCCCCGGCCAGCCCTACTACGAGTCGTGGATGGACGCGCTCGAGCGGCTCGTGGACGAGCTCGCGCCTGCATGACAAGCGGGGCCTGGCCCGATGGGGCCAGGCCCCATCACCCATGGGGCCAGGCCCCAATGGCCTGCCACCCGCGTGACGCGCGGGGCCTGGCCCCGACGGGGCCAGGCCCCATGGCCATCGCGTCGCGGCTCGCGCACGTGCGGCCGGGCCGCGGGCGTGCCCGTCGGTAGCATTGCGGGGATGTTCATCTCGCTGGAAGGCCTGGACGGGTGCGGGAAGACGACCCAGGCGGCGCTCCTCGCCGAGGCCGCCGAGCGGGCCGGCCGCGAGGTGGTGCGCGTCCGCGAGCCCGGGGGCACCGCGCCGGGCGAGCGCATCCGCGCGCTGCTCCTCGACCCGGGGCTCTCGATCGCCCCCTGGGCCGAGGCGCTGCTCTACGCCGCCGCCCGCGCCCAGCTCGTCGACGAGGTGATCCGCCCTGCGCTCGCCCGCGGCGCGACGGTGATCGCCGACCGCTTCGTCGACTCGTCGCTGGCCTACCAGGGCTGCGCCCGCGGGCTGGGCGTCGACGAGGTGCTCGCGGTGAACACGGTCGCGACCGACGGCCTCCTGCCCGATCGGACCGTGCTGCTCGTGCTGGGCGCCCAGGACGCCGCCGGCCGTCGCGGCGCGCCCGACCGGATCGAGGCCGAGGGCGACGCCTTCCATCGCTCCGTCGCCGAGGGGTTCACGGCGGCGGCGGGTCGGTTCCCCGAGCGGATCGCCGTGGTGGACGCGTCCGGCACGCCCGAGCAGGTGGCGCAGCGCGTGCGCGCGGCGGTCGGGCTGTGACCGCGTTCGGCGGCCTGCCGGCGCAGCCGCGGGCGCAGGCGCTGCTCACCGCCGCCGCCGCGGCCCCGGCCCATGCCTACCTGCTGTCCGGGCCGGCCGGGTCGGGCAAGCGCCGCCACGCCGACCGGTTCGCCGCGGTGCTGCTCGGCTGCCCGCCGCACCGGGTTGAGTCGCGGACGCATCCCGACCTCTTCGTGCTCGAGCCGGAGGGTCAGGGCATCCTGATCGAGGGCGCCAGGCGGCTGCGCCGCGACCTGCACCTGCGCCCCTTCGAGGCCGCCCGGCGCGTGTACCTCATCCTCGATGCGCACCTCCTGCGCGACGAGTCCGCGAACGCGCTCCTGAAGTCGCTCGAGGAGCCTCCGGAGTACGGCGTGATCGTGCTCGTCTCCGACCACGCCGAGCGGATGCTGCCCACGATCCGCTCGCGCCTGCAGGCGATCGAGTTCCGCCGGTATTCGGCGGCGGTGCTCGAGCAGGCCACCGGCGACCCCGTCGCCGCCCGTGCAGCGCTCGGAAATCTCGACCGCGCGCTCGAGCTGGCGGGCGACGCGGCCGCGGCGGAGCGCCGCCGCACCTATCTCGAGCTCGCCCGCGGCGCGAGCGCCGACGAGGGCTTCGACGCCGCGGCCGCCGGGGCGGCGGTGCTCGCAGCCTCCGGCCGTCGCGGCAAGGCGGAGGCGGAGGCGGTCGGCCGCGCGCGCGACGCCCGCCTGGAGTCCGTCGACGACCCGAAGGACGAGCGCGCGCTGCGCAAGCGCTACGAGGAGCGGGCGAAGCGCGCGGCCCGGCGGGCCGAGTGGGACGAGCTGCGGCTGGCCGTCGACACCGTCGGGCTCTGGTACCACGACCTGCTCGCCGCGGCTCTGGGTGCGCAGGAGGCGGTGATAAATTCAGACATGGCCGCAGGGCTTCCGGCCCCCTCCACGAGCGGCGCCGCCGCGCACGCCCAGCGGGCGCTTCACGCCGTCGCGGACGTCCGCCGCTCGCTGGAGCTGAACGTGCACCCCGCGCTCGCGGTCGAGGCCCTGTTCCACCGGCTCGTGGAGGCTCGCGACGGCGCGCCGCAGGCGGTGGGCGCCTGATGGCCACCGTCGTCGGCGTCGTCTTCCAGCCCGGCGGCAAGGTGTACTCGTTCGACCCGGGCGGCCTCGAGCTGCGCTGGGACGAGCGCGTGATCTGCCAGACGTCGCGCGGCCGCGAGTACGGGCGCGTCGTGCAGACGCCCTACCACCTGCCGGACGAGGAGCTGACCGGCGGGCTCAAGCGCGTCGTCCGCCGCGCCGGACCGGCCGACGACGACCAGGTGGGCAGGAACCGCCAGGAGGCCAAGCGCAGCATGCTCCTCTTCCGCGAGCTGGCGCACCGGCATGAGCTCGAGCTGAAGCCGATCTCGGCGGAGCTCGTCTTCGACCAGTCCCGCATCGTCTTCTTCTTCTCGGCCGAGGAGCGGCCCGACACGCGCTCGCTGCAGGCCGACCTGGGAGGGCGCCTGAAGAAGCGGGTCGAGCTGCGCCAGGTCGGCCCCCGCGAGCAGGGCCGGCTGTGCGGCGAGGTGGGCCTGTGCGGGACGGGGAAGCTGTGCAGCGCGCGCTACCCCTGCCACGACCAGCCGATCACGCTCAAGATGGCCAAGGAGCAGGATCTGCCCATGAACCCGGGCCGCATCACCGGCTTGTGCGGGCGGCTACGCTGTTGTCTCGCATTCGAGCATCCGCTGTACCGCTCGTTCCGAGACCGGGCGCCGGCCGTGGGCCGGGCGGTGGCGACACCCAACGGGAGGGGGATCGTCCGCAGCTACGAGGTGCTGAGGGATGCATGCGTCGTCGAACTGGACGGAAGGACGATGGTGGAGATCACGTTGGATCAGATGGTTGAGGTGGCGGGATGAGCGACGTCGCCTTCTGGGGGCCCGGGAACGATCCGGCGCTTGGCAGCTTCAGGGAGGCGCTGCGCAACGAGTGGATCCGGCGCGGCTACGAGTTCGTGGAGGGCATGGACCCCAGTGCGACCTGCGTGTTCAACTTCGTGAACCCCGACGATCCCAAGCCGTTCCGGCGCCGCCAGCGCTCGACCTACGTGATCGCCGTGCACACGCTCCCGCACACCCCTCCCGACGTGCTTCGCAACGAGTACCCCATGCTCGTGCGCGCGCTCGCGAACCTGTCGCTCCTCGTCGTCCCCGGTGACGCGTGCTACTTCGTGACCCCCGAGCAGGGCGTCTACTCCGTCGCCGACCCCGGCGACGTCGGCGAGTGGGCGCGGGCGCTCTTCGACCGCATCGAGCCGCTGGCCACCTCGCGGCTCGTCATCGACAACCGCTTCGACACCGACCTCGAGCCGGAGCTGTGGGGCGGCGACGAGCTGACCGAGGAGCTCTTCCGCGCCGGACAGCGGCTCGACCGCCTCGGACTGCTGCCGGCGCCGTTCCCGCTGGAGGACATCGTCGGCCCCGACGACCTGCGCTGGATCAAGCTCGTCTACGGCATCGGCGGCCTTTCCTACGGCAACATGTCGGTGCGCAAGGATGATCTCCGCTACTGGATGTCGGCGTCGGGGGTCGACAAGTCCAACCTGCGCGAGATCGGCCGCGACATCCTGATGGTGAAGGACTACGACGCCGCCGCCGGCCAGATGATCCTGTCCGTGCCGCCCGGCATCGAGCCGCGGCGGGCGTCCGTGGACGCGATCGAGCACTGGATGATCTACCGCGAGCACCCCGAGGTCGGCGCCATCGTGCACGTGCACGCGTGGATCCCCGGGGTGGAGGCGACGGAGTTCAACTACCCGTGCGGCACGGCCGAGCTGGCCGGCGCCGTGGCCGACATCATCCGCCGCTCCTCCGACCCGGGCCGCACCGTCGTCGGCCTGAAGAACCACGGGCTCACGATCACCGGGCCGTCGCTCTCCGACATCTTCGAGCGGATCGAGCCGGTGATCGAGGTGCAGGTGCCGATGAGGGCGTAGGCGTCAGCCGTTCGGCGTCAGCCGTTCGGAGACGAAAGCAGCGTCCCCGCCCTGGCGCGGGCGGCGATCTCGGCCGACTCGCGCAGGATCGAGCCGTCCTCGAACTCCACGAACGGCACCTTGCGCTGGCCGGTCATCTCCACCACCTCGGGGCGGCGGAAGCGCAGGCCCGAGTGCAGCACGAGCTCGTACTCGATGCCGGCATCGTCGAGCGCCTTCTGCGCCCGCCAGCAGGGGTGCCCTCCGATCTTCACGAACGTGGCGCTGCAGCGGTGCAGCTTGATCGCCATGATGCCCTCCGTGGTCAGTGACGGTGGTAGCCGTCGGCTGTGAGCCAGTCGGCGGTGTCGCGCACGGTCTCCTCGATCGGGCGCACGGTGAGGCCGAGCTCGGCGCGGGCCTTGGCGGCCGTGAAGAACCACCAGTGGCTGCTCGAGGCGAGCTCCTGGTCGTCGAGCGGCACCGGCAGGCGCAGCGCGCCGGCGACCCGCAGCACCGGGACGAGGACGCCGGCGGAGAGGTGCATCTGCCGGCGCGGCCGCCCGGCGACGCGGCCGACGAGCGCGAAGAAGTCGCGGTGGCTGAGGTTGCCGGCGTCGCCGGTGAGGATGTAGCGCTCACCGGAGCGGCCGTGCTCCTCGGCCAGCAGGTGCCCCGCGACGACGTCGCGCACGTCGACGTACGACAGGCCGCCGTCGACGGTGAACCGCAGCCGCCCGCGCAGGTACTCCTCGACCGGCCACGACGACACTCGGTGGACGTCCCCCGGCCCGATCACGAAGCCGGGATTCGTGATCACGACGTCGAGCCCGTCCTGCGCCGCCGCCAGCGCCGCCTGCTCGCCGGCGGCCTTCGTGCGACCGTAGCGGAAGTCGCCGCGGCCGTCGTCGCCGTCGAGCAGCCACGCGCCTTCGTCGCGCGGGTGGCCGGGGCCGCCGGCCGGCCCGATCGTCGCGACCGACGACGTGAAGACGACCCGCTCGACCTTCGCCCGCGCGCAGGCGGCCAGGACTGTCCGGGCGCCGTCGACGTTGACCGCGCGCAGGCGCGGTTCATCCGCCGCGCGATGCCCGACCGCGCCCGCCATGTGGAAGACGCGCGCGACGCCCTCGAGCGCCCGGTCGAGCGACGCCTCGTCGAGGACGTCGCCCTGGACGATCTCGGCGCCCGTCCCCTCCAGCCGCCTCGCCGAGCCGGGCGAGCGGGCGAGCGCGCGCACCTCGCGCCCGCGGCGGGTGAGCTCGCGGACGAGCTCCGCGCCGAGGTAGCCCGTCGCTCCCGTGACCAGCGTCCGCATCGCGGGAGAGCCTACTCCCGAGCGATACACTGGTGCGCGCGCCGACGTAGCTCAGCTGGCAGAGCACCGCTCTCGTAAAGCGGGGGTCGAGGGTTCGAGTCCCTCCGTCGGCTCTCCCGGGGCTGTGACAGGACCGCCGAACCCGGACAACTAGGCGGTTTTCGGCCTAACCAAGCGGGTCAGCTTGTGGTGAGTGTTTGCAGGCGTTTTTCGGCTGGCGGCACCAATACGGCACCACGACCGTTCCTGGCGAGCCGCGGTCAACCACTACGAGCGGAAAAGGCGTCCGCTTGCCCTGCCCTGGCAACGAGTTGGCGCCGGGACTCAAAGAATGTGTAAACCCATGCAGGAGCCGCGGCGGTGACGTGGTATTCTCAACCGCCCATGCAACTCTTGCCACAGAGATTTGTTCGCAGGCTCGGCCTTGGTCTCGCACTGTTCAGCCTCTGGGCCGCTTTGAGCGCGCCGTCGGCCGGTGCAACGCAGGTTTCAGGTCACCTCGACCTAACCACCTCGAGCTGTGGCTGTACGATCAACTCCGTTCGCGTCGGCATCGTGTCGATCGTCGGGGTGTTCACGAATACTGACCCCTTCTGGGTGGAAGCGCGGATCATCGTGGTGAATGGAAACGACTCAGCCCAGACTGGCCAGACCCTGGTTTCGCACACGAGCATCGTCGACAACTGCACAACCACGACATCGCAGCCAGATTTTTGGCGGTGGACGACCTCGTCGGTGGACATGTGCGATTACACGAGCACGGTTGGCTCGAACTACTACGTCGAGCGTCTCTCAACCAGCTCGACGAAGTGGGTACTCCTCATCGACGGCAGTACCGTGCAGACAAGTGGCGCATTGTTTAGCTCGGCCAACCACGTTTACGCCGGCGGGAAGGCGAGCCGGGATGACCTGGCGGCACCGACCGTCTGCAAGAACTACGGAGCCTCAAGTGTCCATGATTGGGAACGCTCCGCGCAAGCGAACAATCAGACCAAGACATGGACGACGGTGACCACGGGCGACGGAGTCTCACGTCTGCAGCAAGGGAAGTGGATCGTTGGGCTTCTCCCAGACCCGTTCTATGTCGAGTACAACCCGAACGGACTCTGCTGATGACGCGTTGCCGGACAACCCGCGCCCTGACCTTGGTTGCGCTCGCTCTCGTCGCGGTGGGCGGAACCGCTTGCGGCCAGGCAATTGGTAAGGGGAATCGGCATCACAGTCCTGCCGCGACTCCCACCCCGGCGCAGATCGTCCAGAACATTGAGTCTGGGCTGTCCGGAGGGGGAATCGTAAACGTGACTCTTGCGCCGGCGCCTCCCGAATATGCCAAGCAGGTTTCCACGCCGTGGATGTACATCCAGGTGACCCACGCCGCGGATGGTGCCGCCGGTGTCGAGCCGGTCTGGGAGGCAGATATGCTTGCGGCGTCCTATTCCGTGACGGCGTCCTCAGATGGGGCGGTCCCAGAGTCCGGCGTGTATGTCGCCTCGTCATCGACTTGCGCCGCGTCACCCGCCGGCAGTAGTTGCGATGGCTTCGGCGGGCCTGTGAATCTCATCTCCCCGGGTGCGACGAAGCCTGTCCCGTTCAACCCTACGGGTGCAAGCACGACGACGCTCACGTCAACTCTCGAGAGCGCCCTCACCCAAGCCGGGCTCACCGTAAGCAAGATTACTTTCGACACGGTGGATGGGAACCCGGCGCCGATCATTGTGGCCCGCTCGTCCGATCCCGCGGCATTGATGGCGAAGAACCCGACGGACACAAGCCTCTTTGGGGCTGAGCCGAACGGCTTTGAAGGCATATACCTCGAGGTCGATGACTCCTCAGGGAATCCGGCACTGATTCGCGCCTTCGCATCCCGAATCGGCGCTGGCATCGGCTGGACACGCCCGGATCTCCAAACGAGCGCCACAAACCCGGCTTAGATAGTTGCTTGTCGGGGGGGCGCCGACACAGCCACTGTATCTGGGGGTCAGGGCGGCGCAGCGCCCGGCGGGGCGTGATGGGCCGCGTCGCATCGGTCCTCCAGACGTCAAGAGGGAACCGCGACCGGCGTCCAACGAGACCGACGTGAAGCACCCGATCGACGCCGGGTTGGCGGGGCAGGGAGCGCGCACGCTCGGCCGCGAGGGAAGGAAGCTGGCCGTGTTGGTCGGCGACCTCAAGCTGCGAGTGCGGGATCGCTCGCGAGCGCTGGGCGGGGCGCTGCGGGCGATCTCGCGCACGCTGCGTCGCCGCAGCGGAGCGGCGAAGTCGCAGGTGCTGGAGCTGACCGCCAAGACCGGAAAGCTGCTCGAGCGGTCGATCGCCGAGACCGGGCGGCTGGCGGTGATCGCGCGTGGGCGAGCACGCGGCAGGGGCGCGAAGGCGAAGCTGCGCGCAGCGGCCAGGCTGGAGCAGTCGGCAGACCGCTGCCAGCGCGTCGCCGGCGAGCCGATCCAAGACCGGCTGTCCGACGCGGACGCGAGGCCGATCCGGCAAGGGGCAAGCCCAACGAGTTTGGGTACGTGACGAGACTCACCGAGGAGACGAGGCACATATGCATCCTAGATGCTAGACTGCTGCGATGCTCTCCGTGACGAAGCTGTCGCCGGGTCAGGAGGCCTATTACGAGCGGTCGGTCGCCGCCGGCCTGGACGACTATTACGCGGGGCGGGGCGAGTCCCCCGGCGTATGGACAGGGCAAGGAGCGGCGGGCCTGGGGTTGGTGGGCGTGGTCGGCGAGGGCGAGCTCGGGGAGTTGATCAGCGGGCGGGATCCGGCGTCGTCGGCTGTGCTCCGCCGGCATCCGCCCAGGCGGCTCACGATGGTGGAGCGGATCGACGCGGCGACGGGGGAGCGGCGGGTGGAGGAGAAGACGCTGTCGCCGGTGGCGGGGTATGACCTGGTGTTCTCGCCGCCCAAGTCTGTCAGCCTGCTGCAGGCGTTGGGCGGCGAGGATGTCCGCTACGCGGTGAATCAGGCGCACATGGCGGCGTGGCAGGAGGCATTCGCCTACCTCGAGGACGAGGCGTGCGTCGTTCGTCGGGGCAAGGACGGCGTCCTCCGCGAGTCCGGCGTGGGGTTTGTGGCGGCGGCCTATCAGCACCGCACGTCGCGTGCGCAGGATCCGCACCTACACACCCACGTGATCGTCGCCAACCAGACGAGGAGGCCTAGCGACGGGGAGTGGCGGGCGTTGGACGGCGAGGCGCTGCTTCGGACGTACCGGCTCGCGGCCGGGTATCTGTACCAGGCGCACCTTCGCTACGAGCTAACCCGCTCGCTGGGCGTCGAGTGGCGCACGCCTGTCCAGGGGATGGCGGAGATCGCGGGCGTTCCTGAGGAGGCGTTGCGCGCGTTCTCGACGCGGCGCGAGCAGGTAGTCGAGTATCTGGGGCGGCGGGGCGCGTCGGGGTTCTACGCCGCCAAGGTGGCGGCGCTTGAGACGCGTGACCGCAAGCAGCCGGTCGATCTGCCCCGGCTTGAGGGGGAGTGGCGGGGGCGGGCGGCCGAGCACGGCCTTGACCGGCGCCGATTGGCCGCGGTACTCGGCCATCGTGTCCCCGCGGATCTCGACGAGCGTGGGTTTCGGGCTGTCGCCGCGCGATTGCTCGGCGAGGGCGGGCTGACCGCGAAGCGGACGACGTTCACGGCACCGGATGTGGTGATGGCGTGGGCGGAGGCACACGTGCAGGGGGCGCCGGTCGACCGCGTCCTCCACTTGGCCGACAGTTTCATCGCGCTGGCCGGTGTCGTCCCGACCGGGTCGGCGGCGGTGCCGGGTCGCCCACCCAGCTTTTCGACACGAGAGCTGGTGGGGCATGAGCGGGCGGCGCTGGGACTGGTCGACCGCGGCCGCCACGCGACGGCTTCGACCGTCTCCACGTCGAGCGTCGAGAAGGTCGCTCGCGAACGGGCGGACACGCTCAGCCGTGAGCAAGCGGTGATGGTGCGAGCGGTCGTGTCGAGTCGGGAGCGCGTGGTGTGCGTGGTCGGCCGGGCAGGGTCGGGGAAGACGACTGCACTCGCCACGGCCGCGGAGGCGTTTCGGCGGGACGGGTTCGCGGTCATCGGCGCCGCGCCGTCGGGTGTGGCTGCGCGGACGCTGGCCGAGGAGACCGGTATCGCGACTGGGACCCTCTATCGCGTGCTCGCCGAGGCCAAACGCCACGGCGGTCTGCCGCTCGGGTGTGTGCTGGTGGTGGATGAGGCGGGGATGGCCGACACGCGCACCCTTACACGTCTGCTCGGCCATGTGGCGGAGTGCGATGGCAAGGCCATCCTTGTCGGCGATCCGGCGCAGCTGGGCGCGGTCGGCGCTGGCGGCCTGTTCGGCGCGATCGTCGACCGCGTCGGCGCGGTCGAGCTGTCGGAGAACCACCGCCAGCGCGACCTGTTGGAACGGCGCGCATTGGCTGCCCTCCGCGACGGCGACAGCTCGACCTACCTCACCCGCGCCGCCAAGCAAGGTCGGCTCGTCGTCGCCGACGACGCGATGGACGCCAAGGCCTGCCTGGTGGCCGACTGGTGGCGCTCCGCCCGAAACGATCTCTCGGGAAGCGTGATGATCGCGCATCGCCGCCGCGACGTCGATGATCTGAACGCGGCCGCCCGCGCCCTCATGATCGCCGACGACCGCCTCGGCCAAGAACGCCTCCCACTTATAAACGGCGTGGAGCTGGCTGTCGGCGGCCGCGTCATCTGCACCCTAAACGACCACCGCTTGGGAGTCGTCAACGGCACCCGCGGCACGATCACGGGCGTCGACCCCGAGAAGCGGACGGCGACGCTCGAGACCAGCCAAGGGCGCGCGGTCGTGCTGCCCCACGCGTACCTCGACGCCGGTCACGTCAGCCACGCCTACGCGCTGACCGGCCACAGGACGCAGGGCGTGACCGTCGAGCGGGCGTTCGTGCTGGCACCCGGCGAGGGCCGGCTGAAGGAATGGGGCTACGTCGCCCTCTCCCGCGCCCGCCGTGAAACCCGCATCTACACCACCCAGGTGCAGCTCGAGCCCGATGTGCCGCCTGCCCACCAGCCGGACCAGCCAGACGCGGTCGATCGCTTGGCCGAAGCACTCACCCGCCCCGCCACCCACACCCTTGCCGTCGACACTCGCGGCGTGCAGGAATCGCCGCAGAGCAGGCCCCGAGCGGCGGCGGCTAGAGACGTGCGTGCGCTTGTCGAGCGGCGCCGTACGCTCGCGGCCGATCGTCGATGCGCGCAGCGAGAGGAGCGCGCAGCGAACCGAGAACTGGCGGGGATGGGAGTGCTCGCCCGCGCTCGCAATGGGCCGCGCCTGCGCGAGGTAATCGCCGAGCACCAACGCATACGAGCGCGTCTCGACGCCGATCTGCGCCGCGTCGACCGCCAACTCCATGCGCTCAGGCAGCCGTCGGTTCGCGAGGTCCGCGCGGCAGTTTCGCGTCGTCGGCGCGAGCTTGGGCGAGACGCGACGCGAGAGCGGGGGTTGGGGATCGAGTTGTGAGCTGGTTAGCGTTCCAGGCCGAGGGTGCGTTGCATGCGCACCTCGACCTCCATGATCCGGCGCAGCTCGCCCAACCGCTCGACATCCTGGCTGCGACCGAGCGCGGCGGCCATCCGGGCCAGGTCGGCCACCGACGCCACGCTGGGGCGAAGGCCATGCCCGATGTGCTCGCGTGTCGCACCGCGGCGCAGATCGTCATACCCCTTGCGGGTGCCGGCCGGCTCGGCGACCACCTTCACCTCGCCCAACCTCGTCCGCAACCGGATCACCGGCTGCTGGGCGAGCGACGCCTCGTCCAGCACCAGTCGGCGGCGGTCGGCGCGCTTGGCCTCGATCTCCTCCAGTGCGCGTCCGAGACGTTCCAGGCTCTCGCCGCGCAGGGAGGGGCAGATGTCGACTCCGTTGGTCGTCTCGTCGGCGCCGCGAACGACGCGGGCGAAGCCGCCGATCACCACATAGCCGACGAAGTTCCGATCCAGCGCCGCCAACACCCCCCGCGGATCAAACCGCTCCTCCTCGCCGGCCATCCTCAGTTGTCTCCCCGGTCGAGCTTGTCCAACAAACGGTCGACGCGCCGCTCCGGCGAGAGCATCTGCAGCTCCGCCACCCGATCATCCGGCCCCGGGTCATACACCACCAGCTCCAACGGAATGTCGAACCCGCACGCGCGGACGAGAGTGACCAATGTATCGACGCTGGGCGCGACCAAGCCCTGCTCCCACCGGGCGATCACGGTGCGGTCTTTGCCGCTCGCATCAGCCAACTCATGCTGGCTCAACCCGGCCCGCAACCGCGCCTCGCGGATCAACGTCGCGCTCCTAACAGCATCCGGCCGCATCCCGTGCACTCTAACACCACCACCTTGATATCGACAATAGATGCAGATATGCTACGTATCCCGATGGGCGCTGTGTGGATGACCGTTGCCGACGTCGCAGACGAGCTCGACCTTTCAGCTCGCACCGTTCTGCGATGGGTCGAGCGCGGCGACCTGCCGGCCGTGCGGCTCCCCGGCGGCCGCCTCCGCGTCAGCCGTCGCGACTTCGGCACGGCGCTCGAGACCTGGCGGACAACCACAGTTGAGCGTAGAGTCGCACTCGTCGACAAGGAGAACTCGCGTGCAGACAGGTAGCGTGGTCCGGCACGGCCGCGGCTGGCGCGGCTACTGGCGCGAAGACGGCAAACGCCGCTCCACAGCCACCCACGCCAAGAAGGGCGAGGCCCGCGCCGCCCTCAACGCCGAGCTCGACCGGATCGCGCAGGGCGACCACTATCGACCGCCCATCACCCTGGCGGAACTCGCCGACCGCTTCCTCGCGCAGTACGTGGCGGCGCCGCAGACCGTCGAGTACGCGCGCAGACGCCTCAAGCGCCCGCTGGCGGCGCTCGGCGATGCCCAGGCCGCGGACGTGACTCCCGAGGCGCTCCAGCGGCTCCTGGCCGGCGTCCCCGGCAAGGCGTGGCGCCACGACATCCTGCGTGCCCTACGGATGCTCTATAGATTCGGTGTCGAGAACCGCCTCATCGAAACGAACCCGGCCAAGCTGGTGAAGGTGCCGAAGCCGGTTCGTGGCGAGCGGATTCTGCCGCTTACTGTCGCCGAGGTCGACCTGGTCGCGGAGGAGTGTGGCCGGTGGGGGCCGCTCGTCCTCTTCATGGCCGACAGCGGCGCTCGGCCCGGTGAGGCGCTGGCCGTCGAGCACAAGCACGTCGACCTGTCCGCCCGCACCGTCGAGCTCCCGGGGGTCAAGACCGACCTCGCCTGGCGCACCGTCCACCTCACGCAGCGCGGCATCGATGCGATCAGCAGGGTGCCGCGCGCGCTCCAGACCCGGCGCGTGTTCCACGTGGACGGCCGCCCGATCAGCTGGCCGTACTTCACCCGCGAGGTCTGGCATCCCGCGCTCATCGCCGCCGACCTCGATCCGCGCGCGCCATACAACCTGCGCCACAGCTACGCGCTCCACTCGTTGCAGGCCGGCGTCCCGATCGCGACTTTGGCCCGCCAGATGGGACACAGCGACGTCAGCCGCACCTTCACGGTCTACGGCGGGTGGGTGCGTGAGATGGGCGCCGACGCGGCCGCGCTGCGGGCCGCCTTCCTGGCTGGTCGCACCAATGCAGCCCCAGACACGGCGGAGTCGCCCTAGCCATGCGTCTGTAAGAGTCCTCCGTCGCTTCCTGCGGCACCCCCCACCGCGCACCCGTCGCCTGTGGGGCGCGCCCGCGTCGAGCGCCTGAGCGGTCCGGAGCGGCTGTTACCCTCGCATCGTGCCGCACGACTTCCAGCTCGACTTCGCTCTCCTGGCCGACTCAGCCCAGATCAACGGCGGCAAGACCTACATCCTCGGCGGCGGCGTAAGCGTCTTCTGGGTGCAGCGCCTGCCGGTCCCGATGCCAGTCGTCCTGGTCATGCAGTTCAGCTTTCCGTCGTCACAGGCGAACTCTGTCCACCAGTTGCGGGTCGAGCTCATCGACAGCGACGGCAACGCCGTGTTCCCGCCGCTCGAGGCGATCGTGCCCGTGGCGCCAGCGAGCCCCGGCATGCCCGATGACCTGCCGCTGAACGTGTCCGCAGTGGTCCCGTTCCCGCCCATCCCTGCGCTACAGCGGCCGGGCGCATACGACGTCA
This sequence comes from uncultured Actinomycetes bacterium, assembly GCA_963843705.1. Lineage (GTDB taxonomy): Bacteria > Actinomycetota > Thermoleophilia > Gaiellales > JAICJC01 > JAICJC01. Next base: position 108,778 of record CAWJLQ010000011.1, on the reverse strand, counting down.
ACATCATGTTCGACAGCGTCCAGGTCAAGAGCCTCGCGTTCCACGTCGTCCGAGGGGCGCCGCCGCAGCCTCTCGGGTGAGCAGCTTCCCGCCCGCCTATCAGCTTGAGATCGCCTCGGACGTGGTCGCCAAGCTCTGGCGCAAACACAAGGTGTTGCCTACGGAAGCCCGCGAGGCGTTCGAGCGGCGCGAGCAGCCAAAGCGAGGCCCGACCACGCCGCGCGGAACCAGGGTTTACGCGATGTACGGGCGGACGTACGCTGGGAGACGACTCTTCCTGGTCGTCGAGCGCGTACCAACCCCAGGGTCACCTATCCGTGCGATACTGAAAACCGCGTACGAAGCCGACTAGACCGGAAGGCAGGCGAACGCACCATGACTGAAGAGCACCACTTCAACGATGACGAGGAGATGGACGCGTGGATCGAAGACGACGCGGCCGAGAGCTTCGACGACATGCCGCCCGCGACCGAGGCGGAGATGCCGTCCGGAGGGTCAGTGAGGCTCGCGATCGTCGTCTCGTCCGTGCCGCCCGCCGAGGGCACGCAGGGGGCGACCGGCTCCGTTACGCCGGAGTCGCCTGACCTCGTGACCGCCTAGGCCGCACGTTCACAGTCTATGGCGGCTGGGTGCGGGAGATGGGCGCCGACAGCAGCCGCGCTGCCAGCGGCGTTCCGGGCCGGTGGCACCAATACGGCACCAGACACGGCGGAATCGCCCTAACCATGTGGCTGTAGGAGTCCCTCCGTCGGCTCTTCTTCTTCTTCTTCTTCTTCTTCTTCTTCTTTTCCATCGCCGCGGGGAAGTTGGCGGTGGCGCGGCAGTTGCAGGCGGAGACGGTGGACGCGGATCTCGGCGACCTGGTCGCGTTGATCAAGACGGTGATGCTGTTGAACGGGCGGCGCGTCTGAGCGGCGGGCGTCGAGTTGGAGGCGCGGCGTCGTAGTCTGGACAAGATCGAGGCCGAGCTCGCGGCGTTGCCGGCCGAGGTCGTGGACGCGCGACTGGCGGCGGACGAGATCGTCGCGGAGGCGGGTACGCGAGTTGCCGCCAGGAGATCCATAGCGGCGTGTGACACGGTGCGGAAGGCGCTCGTCGGCCGCGTCCGTCCGCAGCGCGGGCTAGGTCCGAGTCGTCTGGGCCCGGCGCAGGAACCGGGTCGCCTTGAGGTCGGTATAGATCGCGATTGCCGATTCCAGGTGGGCTCGGGCATCTGCGGGGCGGGCGCCGGCTGCCTGCTCGGCGGCCCGCAGATTCGCGTAGGCCGCGCCGGGCCGGTATCCCAGTTGGGTCAGCAGGACGGCGGCGTCGGCGGCGGCACCGTCCGCGATCAAGAGCGCCGCGCGTACCCACGGCACCGGCGTGGAGCTCGCCAGCACCTCTCGGAGAGCCGGCGCGCGGTCTAGATCGTACGCCGTCCATGCCAGATCCACCACCTCGTGTTCGGTTGGCACGATGTGCGCTCCGTGCGTGAGGAGTTCGTCGAGCACCGCACGCGCCGCGCTGGCATGGCCGGCGTCCAGCAGCATCGCCGCCCGCGGGACGAGCGCCGCCGTCAGTACCTGGACGTCCGTGTCCCTGCCGCGTTGGAGCGCATGATCCGCGTCAGTGGACGCGCCTTCGATGTCGTCACGGGCAAGGCGGATCTGGGCACGGATCGAGTAGGCGACTCCATCGAGGTAGTGCGGCGCGCCTGACTCGGACTCGTCCACAAAGCTGTTGGCCAGCTCGGCCGCATCGTCCCACCTGCCCTGCGTCAGGCGCAGACCGGCGAGGCTGATGCGCGCCCATCGGCGGTCGACCTCGCGCCCCACGCGCTCGACCATCTCGACCAGTTCCTCGTAGGTCTGCACCGCCGCCGCGAGATCGCCGTAGAACAGCTGCGTTGCGCTCAGGTTGTTCATGCCCGCGTGCACCTGCTCCAGCGCCCCCGCCGCGCGCGCGATGTCGATCCCCAGGCGGATGTCGTCCATACCGCCGGGGTCGCCGAGATGCACGCGCGATGTGCCGATCGAGTTCAGGATGCGCGAGTGGATGGAGTCCGGGCCAACCCGCTCGACCAGTGCAAGCGCATCCGGCCCGCGCCGGATCGTGTCCTCCCGGTTGCCGGAGGCGTTGTTGGATCGGAACAGCTCGGACAGCGCGTGGGCCTTCGCCCGGGAGTCTGGCAGGTCGCCCAGGACGTCGAACGCCATCTGGAGCCAGCGGTCGGCCTCGGCGCTGTCGCCGCGATACCACGCGTCCACGCGCAGCGCTAACGCCGCCTCGGCGGCTATCTCCGAGTCGCCGGTCGACCGCGCCTCGCCGAGCGCTTCGCCGAGCTCTCGATCGCCCGAACCGTCGGCGCCGAACCGCGCCCTGCCGAGGCCGAGCAGCACGCGCGCTCGTTCGGGGTCGGGGTCACTGAGCAGGTCGAAGGCGGCCTGGAAGTATCTGACAGCGGCGGGGTAGGCGGACAGGGAGAGGGCACGTTCACCTGCCTCGCGGAACGCGGTCCGTGCGCGCGACGCGAGCCGTGGATCGATGTCCGCCGCCGGCAGCAGCTCGAGCGCGGCCGTGTAGTGGTGGGCGAGCGTTTCGGCCAGATCGTCCGGCCGCCCGGTCGACTCGAGCCATTCGATCGCGGCCAAGTGCAGATGGCCGCGGTGTGCGCGGGGGATCTGGCCGTAGGCGACGTCGCGGATCAGCACATGCCGAAAGGCGTACTCCTCCTCGCCGGCGACCGACGACCGGCGTGCGCGCTGCACGAACTGCATCCTTTCCAGCCAGTGCAGCGTGTGAGCGAGTTCGTCCCGCCCGGCGGAGCCGATCGCCAGGAGGGCGCCGAGCCAGAACAGCTTGCCGATCACCGCCGCGTCCTGCAGCGCCGCCTTCTCGAGCGGCGGAAGGCCGTCCAAGCGAGCGGCGATGATGCCCTGGATCGTGTCGGGGAGGTCGGAGATCGCCCCCCGCTCGAGGAACGCCCGAACGTACTGCTCGGCGTAGAGCGGGTTGCCCCCGATCCGCGCCAGCAGCCTCTCCCGGCTGTCCCGCGGAATCGGCTCACGTGTCAGGAGTTCGGTCACGAGCTGCTCGCACGCCTCGCCGGTGAGCGGCGCCAGCGAGACCGTGGCCGCGTTCCCCTTGCCGCCGCCCCAGGCTGGGCGGCGGTCGAGCAGTTCGGGCCGCGCGGTTGCTAGCACCAGCATCGGTACGCCGGACACGTGATCGACGAGGCCGTCTACGAACTCCAGCAGATCGCCGTCCGCCCAGTGCAGGTCTTCGAACACCAGCACCAACGGCCGCTGCGCGGCAAGCGCCTCCAGGAACCGCCGCCAGGCGGCGAATCGATCCTCCCCACGAGCACCAGACGTGGCATCCTCGAGGCCGACCAGCGGGCGAAGGCCGGCGGCCAGCCATCTCCTCTCAGCGGCGTCTGCTCCGAGGAGATCGACCGTTTCGCGCAGTCGTGCCTCCGCAATCGCCGGTGCGTCGTTCTCGAGGATTCCCGCCTGCGCCTTGACGATCTCCCCGAGCGCCCAGAATGTCACACCGTCCCCGTAGGGGAGCGACCGGCCCTGACGCCAGGTGATGACATCGCGGCCCGCCTCGACGCTCGACAAGAGCTCGCCGACGAGGCGGGTCTTGCCCATCCCGGGAACCCCGATCAGCGTCACCAGCTGGGCGGTTTGCTCTTCGATTACGCGCGCCAGCGTCGAGATGAGAAGCTCGAGCTCACGCTGCCTGCCAACGAGCGGCACGGGGGTCGGTTGCGCGAGGTCGACGCCGAACCGCAACCGGGACGCGATCGCCTCCCACACCGGCACCGGATCGGCCTTGCCCTTGGCGAAGACCGGCACCGCTTCCCTGTAGTCGATCGCACGACGGGTCGCCCGATACGTCCGCTCGCCCACCAGGACCGAATTGACCGGCGCCGCGGACTGGATGCGGGCGGCGGTGTTGACGACATCGCCGGCCGCCATCCCCTCGCCCTCGCCGGCCCGCGCATCGACGGTCACCAGCGCCTCACCCGTGTTGACGCCGATCCGCACCTCCAGCGAGCCACCTGCGTCCGCCAGCGCGTCGCGGATCGCCAGCGCGGCCCGTACCGCACGCTCGGGATCGTCCTCATGGGCCACCGGCGCACCGAACAGTGCCATCACCGCGTCGCCGATGAACTTCTCAACCGTGCCGCCATGGCCCTCCAGGATGCCGCGCAAGCGGTCGTGGAAGGGCACCAGGAGGGCACGCACGTCCTCGGGGTCGAGCTGCTCTGCGCGAGCGGTGAACCCGACCAGATCAGCGAACACGACCGACACCACCTTGCGCTCCTCGCCACGTACAAGGGCGGGGACGACGAGCGGCCCCCCACATGCGTTGCAGAACCGCGCACCGTCCCGATTCTGCTCACCGCACTGAGCACAATTCGCCATCCGTCAAAGTCTATGACCTTGGTCTTGACCCGGCGTGGTTGAGACCTTGAACGTTGGCGGCCCTGCCGCCGCCGATGAGAGGAGGTCAGCGTTGACAGGGCTCGCCCGGCTACGTATCGCCGGACGCCGAGAAGGCCCCGAAGGCGGCCCCTCGCAAGCGTTCGGCAGCGCCGACGCCCGAGGCCAGGCCGACCCCAGGGCGACGCCCCGGCCCACGAGGCGCAAGCCGAAGGCCCGACGCTCCCAGACATCACGACCGGTATGCCCCGCGAGTCTCACCACCCCGCATGGCCGCACGCGGTCTCGGCGCAGACCACACGCGGATCGACCGAATGGACGTTCACCGGACCAGCGTATCCTGGGCAGCGCCGCTGCCTGGCGCCCCGCCCTCGCCCGGGCTAGGTTCCATGCATGAACGTCCATGCGGGCCGGCGTGGCGAGCTCGAGCGGTTCCCCCTCACCGAGGCTGACCGGTTCACGGTCTCGACCGCGGCCCGATTCGCCCGCCGCCTGTGCGCGTGCCCGGTGTGCGGCCGGCCCGAGCCGCGCATCTACCGCTCGTCGCGCCGCTCGGTGACGCTGCAGTGCGGTCGCTGCGGCATGCAGTGGGCGCAGACGTGGTACATGCTCGCCCGGGCCGTCGAGCGCGAGGTCGCGCCCAGGCTCGGCGTCGACGCCGCGGCGGTGACGAGCGCGGTGCTGAACGTCCTCGGCGAGCAGGAGCACCGCGGCTCGGTCCACGGTTGACAAGTTCCTCTCCGCACGTAGCCTGGAAGGGTCTGGAGGGGGAATGGGTGGCACGCCTCGACATCTGCCTGCTGCGGGCCTCTTGGCCACCCTGCTGGCCGTCCTGATTGCCGCGTCCCCCGCGGTCGCGCGCACTGCGCGCCCCGCCTATCACCCCCGGGCCGCGCACATCGGCGTCGTCGTCACCAAGGACGAGGTGCTGATGAGCTGGCACCGGCTGGCCGCGGCCGGCGGAACCAAGGCCGTCGTCCGCCGCGGCGCCGGCGCGTGCCCGCGGACTCCGTCCGAGGGCGAGCTGGCGGGCGAGACGACCCAGCTGCACGTCATCGACCGCACGGTCGCCGCCGGCGCGTCCTACTGCTACACGCTCTTCTCGGTCTCCGCGACCGGCGCCGTGCAGGTGGTCGGCACGTCCGGGACGGTCACGGTGCCGGACGCCGCGGTGGTGCCGCCGGCCTCCGCGCCCCGGCCCGCTCCGGCGCCCACGGTCACGGTCGCCCGCTTCAGCGCCGCCCAGGAGCGCAAGCTCGCGTTCGCCGGCTGCGGCGCCCTCGCCGCGCTCCTGCTCGTCCTGGTGATGGTGCGAAGCGCGCGGCGCATGGCCGCGGGCCGGGCCATGATGCAGCCGACCGCCCGCCAGTCCATCGTCGGCCGCAACAACTCCGCCCTCGTCGTCCCGGCGATGATCGCCCTCGGATGGGTCGGCGTCCTCGTCGCCTTCGTGGTGCTGCGATGAGCGATCCCCGGAGGCTCACACGCGGCCGTCTGCTCGCCCGCGCCGGGGCGGCGGCGGGGACGCTCGCCGCGGCCCCGCTCCTGTCCGCGTGCGGCCAGGTGACGAGGCGGGCCGAGTTCGGCTCGAGCGCCTGGTGGGCCGGCCAGCGCCGCACCGGACAGCTGGTCTTCGCCAACTGGCCGCTCTACATCGACTACACCAACTGGCTGAAGGACCGGCCGAGCCTGAACCAGTTCTCGCGCCACACGGGCATCGAGGTCACCTACGAGGAGGTCATCGAGGGCAACGAGCCGTTCTACGCCAGGATCGAGCCGCGGCTCGCCGCCGGCAAGCCGCTCGGATACGACCTGATCGTGCTCACCAACGGCTGGCAGGTGACCCAGCTGATCCGAAACGGCTGGCTCACGCCGCTCGACCGCGCGCTGCTGCCGAACTTCGGCCGGTACGCGTCGCCGATCGCCAAGGACCCGAACTACGACCCGGGCAACCGGTACACGATCCCGTGGCAGTCCGGCTTCACCGGCATCGCCTACAACACGAAGGCGATCGACCGCGAGATCACGAGCGTCAAGGATCTCTGGGATCCCGCCTTCAAGGGCCGGGTGGGGATGATGAGCGACAACACCGACCTCGGCTCCGCCGGGCTGCTCTATCTGGGGCTCGATCCCTCCACCTCCAGCCGGGCCGACTGGCGCGCGGCTGCGGACGTGCTCGCGAACCAGCGCCCGCTCGTGCGCGGCTACTACGACCAGAGCTACATCGACGCGCTCGAGAAGGGCGAGACGTGGATCAGCCAGGCGTGGTCGGGAGACGTCTTCCAGGCGAACGCGTCCGGGTTCCCGCACCTGCGCTTCGTGGTGCCCGAGGAGGGGGTCATGCACTGGACGGACAACATGATGATCCCCCGCGGCGCCGCCAACCCGCTGAGCGCGATGCAGTGGATGAACTACTACTACCAGCCGCGCGTGGCGGCCGAGGTGGCCGACTGGGTCGAGTACATCACCCCGGTGCCCGCGGCACAGCGGATCCTGCTCCGCCGCGACCCCGCCGTTGCCAAGAGTTCGCTCGTGTTCCCGACTCCGGCGATGGCCGCCAAGGCCCGCAATTACCCCACGTACCGCACCCGCGCCGAGTACGACGCGTGGAACGGTCTCTTCGACCCCATCATCGCCGCCTGAACTCCGCGTGGGAGCGGTCTGTCTCGTGGCATCCGGATGCCATGGAAGACTCTTTCCGGTAGGCTCGTAGCCCACGACAGCGCGATCGGCGAGGGGGTCCTCATGGAGATCAGGAAGTCCGCATGCTGATTCTCGTCCTTGGCGGAGACGGTTTCTGCGGCTGGCCGACGTCGCTCCACCTGTCCAACTGTGGACACGACGTCGTTCTTGTCGACAACTTTGCGCGGCGGAACGCGGACGTCGAACTGGAGGCGTCCTCGCTCACTCCGATCACCCCGCTGGGCACCCGCCTGCGGGCATGGCGGGAGGTTGCGGGTCGCGAGATCGGGTTCCACCGCTTCAACGTGGCCGAGGACTACGACGACCTCCTGGCGCTGATCGCCGACCTCGAGCCGGATGCGATCGTGCACTTCGCCGAGCAGCGGGCCGCGCCGTACTCGATGAAGAGCTCATGGCACAAGCGCTACACCGTCAGCAACAACCTGAACGCGACGAACAACCTGCTCGCCGCCCTGGTCGAGTCGGGCGTCGACTCCCATGTCGTCCACCTCGGCACGATGGGGGTGTACGGCTACGGGGCGGCCGGCATGAAGATCCCCGAGGGGTATCTGCGCGTCATCGTGCCCGTCGAGGGCGGCCCCGACGTGGAGCAGGAGATCCTCTTCCCGCCCAACCCGGGCAGCATCTACCACATGACGAAGACGCAGGATCAGCTCCTGTTCGCCTACTACAACAAGAACGACGGCGTGCGCGTGACCGACCTGCACCAGGGGATCGTGTGGGGGACGCAGACGGCCGAGACGCGCCGAGACGAGCGCCTCATCAACCGCTTCGACTACGACGGCGACTACGGCACCGTGCTCAACCGCTTCCTCATGCAGGCTGCCATCGGCTACCCGCTCACGGTGCACGGCACCGGGGGGCAGACGCGCGCGTTCATCCACGTCCAGGACACCGTCCGCTGCATCCAGCTCGCCGTGGAGCACCCGCCCGAGCCCGGCGAGCGCGTCCGCATCTTCAACCAGATGACCGAGGCGCACCGGCTGATCGAGCTGGCCCGCATGGTCTCGCGGCTGACCGGCGCCGAGATCGACTTCATCGAGAATCCGCGCAACGAGGCGGCCGCGAACGACCTCTTCGTCGAGAACCGGCAGCTGCTCGACCTCGGCCTGTGCCCGATCACCCTGGAGGACCGGCTGCTCCTGGAGGTGTCGGAGATCGCGCAGAAGTACGCGCACCGCTGCGACCTCGAGAAGATCCCGTGCCGCTCCGCGTGGACGCGCGAGCGGGCGGCGGCACAGCTGGCGGCGGCGTCGCCGGCGACGTGACCCGGGGCGGCGGCGGGGTCGCGACGACCCTGCGCCCGTACGTGCCGGAGGTGCGCGCCGAGGCGGTGCGGTCGTTCGCGGAGCGATACCCCGGCCTGCGCTTCGCGCCGGCGGTCGTCGTGATCGCCGCCTACGACGAGGAGGGCGCGATCGGGGTCGTCGTCGATGCAGTGCCCGCGGAGGCGGGCGGGGTGGGGCTGGACACGCTCGTGATCGACGACGGCAGCGGCGACCGCACGAGCGCGGTCGCGCTCGAGCACGGCGCGCACGTCGCCACGCTGCGGCGCAACTGCGGGCACGGCGTCGCTCTCCGGCTCGGCTACGAGCTCGCCCGCGAGCACGGCGCGGCCTACATCGTCACGATGGACGGCGACGGCGAGTGGGATCCGGGCGACATCCCGGGCGTCCTGCAGCCGCTGCTCGACGACGAGGCGGATTTCGTGATCGGCTCGCGCGTGCTCGGACGTGACGAGGCCGACGACACCGTGCGCCGCGCCGGCGTGCGCGCGTTCGCGCTCCTGATCCGCCTCCTGACCGGCGCCCGCGTCACCGACACGTCGAGCGCGGTGCGCGCGCTGCGGGCCGAGGTGACCGAGCGCGTGCCCCAGACGCAGGTGCAGTACCAGACGTCCGAGCTCCTGATCGGTGCGATCGCGGCCGGCTACCGCGTGACCGAGCGTCCCGTGTCGCACCGCGGCCGGGTGGCCGGCGAGAGCAAGAAGGGAGCCAATCTGCTGTACGGGCTCCGGTACGCTGAAGTGATCGTGAGGACGTGGTGGCGGGAGCGGCGCCGCGCCCGGCGGCGATGACGGGGGAGGAGCGCTCTGACGGGGACGGTGGCGTCGTGAACGGGGGCCGCCGGCGGGGAGCCGTCGCGCTGCCCGCATCCGTTGCTGCGCGCTCCGGCATGGAGCGGGCGTGGGCGCGGGTCGCGCCGTTCGTTCCGGTCCTGCGCCTGCTCGGGTTCCTGGCGGCGGTCGCGATCGTCGTGGTGATGAGCGTGAAGGCCGTCCGCGCCGTCGACTTCGGCGCCCTGGGGCTGTGGCCGCTGGCGGCGGCCACGATCTGCGCGGTGGTGTGGTGGACGCTGCTCGCGCGCGGCTGGGCGCTGCTCGTCAGCGGCACGGCGCGGCGCGGCGACGTCGGCGTGTGGTGCCGCACGCAGGCGATCCGGTACCTGCCCGGCGGCATCTGGGCGCCGGCGTCGCGCGTAACGATCCTGCCGGGGACGCTGTGGGACAAGCTGGCCACGGTCGGCGCCGAGAACGTGATCGCGCTCTGCTGTGCGTCCGCGCTGGGCGGCGCGGCCTTCGCGCTCGGGGGTCGCATCGACTGGCTGCCGCTGGTGATCGTCATCGCCGCTCCGGTGGCCGCCGCCCGGCTCGTCCAGACCCGGTCGCGCGTCACGCCCGCGCGGGCGCTGCTCGTCACCGGGAACGATGCCGCCGGCTTCCTCGCCTACCTCGCGGCGGCGGTGCTCGTCCAGGCCGCGGTCTCGGGCCGCACCGAGGTGCTCGCGGTCGCCGGCGCAGCGGCGGTGGCGTGGGCGGCCGGGCTCGTGGTCGTGATCGCGCCGGGCGGGCTGGGCGTGCGCGAGGTCGTCTACGTCGCCCTGCTGGCGGGCACCGTCTCCAACGCCGAGGCCACCACCGCTGCCGTGACGATGCGCCTGGTGACGGTGGTCGCCGAGCTGGCCGTGCTGGTGGCGCTGGGACGGCCGGCGGCTGACGGCGCAGGCGAGCCGCCGCGTGGTGCCGGCTCCTCGCCTGCGCTCTAACATCCGGCGATGATGCACGGCGCGCCTCACCTCGACGAGCGCCAGAGCCCCGGCAGAACGTTTGCGGTGCTCGGCACCGGGGCGATGGCCTACGTGCTGCTGCAGTCGCTGGTGGTGCCCGCCCTGCCGACGCTGCAGACCGCTCTGCACACGTCGGAGAGCACCGTCTCGTGGCTGCTCACCGCCTACCTCCTGAGCGCGTCGGTGGCCACGCCCGTGCTCGGCCGGCTGGGGGACATGTTCGGCAAGGAGCGCATGCTCGTCATCGTCCTCGCCGCCCTCACGGCGGGGTCGCTGATCGCGGCGCTCACGAGTTCGATCGCGGTGATGATCGCCGCCCGCACGCTCCAGGGCCTCGGCGGGGCGGTGTTCCCGCTCGCATTCGGCATCATCCGCGACGAGTTCCCGCGCGAGCGCGTGGCCGCGGCGATCGGCGGCATCTCGACGCTGCTCGGCGTCGGCAGCGGCCTGGGGATCGTGCTCGCGGGGCCGATCGTCGATCACCTCGGCTACCACTGGCTGTTCTGGATCCCGCTCGTGATGACGGCGCTGGCCACGGTGGCGACCTTCCTGTTCGTCCCCGAGTCGCCGGTGAAGACGCCCGGCGCGGTCAACCTGTCCGCGGCCGTCCTGCTCTCCGGCTGGCTCGTGGCGCTGCTGCTCGGCGTGAGCGAGGGCTCGACGTGGGGGTGGACGTCGGGCCGGATCGCGGGCCTGTTCGTGCTCGCCGCCGTGCTCTTCGCCGCATGGGTGGCGGTCGAGCTGCGCTCGCGCACGGCGCTCGTCGACGTGCGCCTGATGCGCACGCCGGTCGTGTGGTGGACGAACATCTCCGCGCTCCTGTTCGGGTTCGGCATGTACTCGATGATGGTCGTCCTGCCCGAGTTCATGGAGACCCCGAAGGCGGCCGGCTACGGATTCGGGGCCTCGGTGACGGGCGCCGGCCTGGCGATGCTGCCGGCCACGGTCGCCATGATCCTGATCGGGATGGCGATCGGGCCGATCACCGCCGCGGTCGGCTCGAAGGTGCCGCTGGCCGTCGGCGGCGGCCTGGGCGGCGCCGCGTTCGCGTGGCTCGCGGTCGCCCACACCGCCGAGTGGCAGGTCTACGTGGCCCTCGCCCTGGCCGGGCTGGGCATGGGGCTCGCCTTCTCGGCGATGACGAACCTGATCGTCGAGGCGGTGCCGAGGACCCAGACCGGCGTCGCCACCGGCATGAACGCCAACATTCGCACCGTCGGCGGTGCGATCGGCAGCCAGGTCGTCATCAGCGTTATCACGACCGGCGTGGCGGCCGGGACGCTGCCCCACGAGCGCGGCTACGTGCTCAGCTTCCTGGTGATGGCCGGCGGCCTCGCGGCCGCGGGCGTGGTGGCGCTGCTCGTGCCGGCGCCCGGCCGCGGGCTTCCGGTCGAGACGGCCGCCGAGCCCCTGGCCGAGCGGGCCTAGTCTGGCCTAGTCGCCCGTCGCCGGTACCGGCGCAGCGCTGCCGGGCGGCTCGGTGTGCAGCGTCCTCATCGCGACCCCGGCGGCCGCGAGTGCGACGGCGGCCGCGACCAGGTAGGCGGCGTGGACCGCGTCGGTGTAGGCCGACCGGAAGGGTTCGTGGGCCTGCAGGCCGGGCAGCCGCTCGTTCACCACGGAGCCGAGCACCGCGATCCCGAGCACGAGGCCGACGTTGCGCGCGGAGCTGGCCGTGGCCGCCGCCACACCCGCCTGCTCGCGCGGCAGGCTGGCGACCGCGACGGTGCTGACGGGGGCGTTGATGAATCCGTAGCCGATGCCGACGAGCAGCGCCGGCACGAGGATCTGCCAGATCGGCGCGGCATCGTGAGGGAGCGCGAGCAGCGCCGTCCCGGCCGCGAGCGTCAGCGTGCCGGCGAGCAGGACGCCGCGCGCGCCGCGGGTCGCCACCAGCCGCCCGGAGATCGGCCCGAGCGCGAGCACCGGGAGCGCCCCGGGCAGCATCACCAGGCCGGCCTCGAGCGTCGAGAGCCCGCGCACCTGCTGCAGGTAGAGGGCGGTGAAGTAGACGAACCCCGAGTAGGCGAAGAACACGGCCACGGTGATGAAGATCGCCCCCGAGAACTGGCGGTCGCGGAAGACGCGCAGGTCGATGAGCGGCTCCCGGGTGCGCAGCTCGATGCGCGCGAACGCGATCGCGCCGGCGACGTCGGCGGCCAGGAGGAGGGCGATCCGGGGCGAGCCCCAGCCGTACCGCGGCGCCTCGATGAGGGCGTACGTGAAACTCGCGAGCAGGGCGACCGCCAGCGCCTGTCCGCGCACGTCCAGACCGCGGGCGACGTCGCTGCGCGAGCGCGGCACCACCCGCGCTGCGACGGCCAGCGCCCCCACGCCGATGACGGCGTTGGCCAGGAACACGCCCCGCCACCCCAGCCAGTCGGTGGCGGCGCCGCCGACGATCGGCCCGGCGCCGAGCCCGACGCCGGACGAGATCCCCCAGATGCCGATCGCCCGCGCCCGTTCGAGCCGGTCCTGGTACAGGTTGGCGACGATCGCGAGGCTCGTCGGGGTGAGCGCGGTGCCGCCCACCGCCTGCAGGACGCGGAATCCGATCAGCCAGCCGATGCCGGGCGCGAGCGCGCACAGGAGCGCTCCGACCGAGAACACGGCGTAGCCGGTGAGGAGCGCGCGGCGGCGGCCGAAGCGGTCGGCGAAGAACCCGGCCGAGAGCAGCAGGCTCGCACCCACCAGGTTGTAGGCGTCGATCACCCACTCGAGGTCGTCCGGGCGGGCGTGCAGCGAGCGCTGCACGTCCGGCAGCGCGACGGTCACCACCGTCACGTTCAGCGTGACCAGGAAGACGCCCATCGTGAGGGCGAGCAGCGTCACCGCCGGCGGCCGAGTTGGGGCGTTCACCGCTGGATACATACCTGGTGCGTGGGTGAAACGCTTCCGTCAGCCGCGGGTGAACCGCTCATACCGGAGCGCGAGCCGTTCACGGTCCGGACGGTTCCGGACAGCCTTCGGGAGGACGATCCCGACCCCGTGCGCGCCCTTCAGCAGGTCGAGCATCGGCCCGTCGTCCTCGTCCAGAAGCCGGTGGGCGACATGCACGCGATAGTCCGGCGAGACGCCGACGAGGTCGTGGTCGTACGCTCGGTGGTGAATCGTGCACAGCGCCAGTCCGTTCCGCACCGCCGCGACGCCGGCCGGATCGCTGTCGGCGACAATGTGCGAGGCGTCCAGGAGTCGGCTCTCACGCAGCCTGCAGATGGCACACCGGTCGCCGTACGCATTCAGGACCAGGCCGCGAAATCTCGCCTGGTGAAGGCGCACCCGCGCGTCCCTGATGACGTATCGGCGTTCCGTGACATCCGCGGTTGGGCGCCGATCGCCGGTTGCGCTCGTCGTCCCCGGGCTGAGGAAGACGCGCCGCTCGACCGGGTCGTCGGCGTGCACGTAGCCGGATCACCAGCCCGGTAGGCGTAGGCAAACCCGTCGTCGGTGTCGCCGTCTCCGTAGGGATTCGCCGCCGACGTCATGACGCTCAGGGCGGCCGAGCCGCGCTGACGGCGCGAGCGGTGGAGACCTTTCTGCGGGTTCAGGAACGCCACGGTCTGTCCGTCGAACGTGAACCCGTTCCGGAGTGCGCCCAGGTACGGAAGCTCGTCTCCGTGAGTCGCACGGAGCGCGTCGAGCGCGAGAAAGCAGGAGGCGCGAAGCGACGCGTCTGGGTCCACGAGTCGATCGTACTCCGCTCGGGAGGACGGGTAAGATCGCCCCATGCACTCTTCGTATGCGCTCTCCGCCGAGGACTTCTCCGTCGAACGAAACGGCTCGTCCGAGCCCCTGTCCGCGCTGTGGCCGGGGGGGTGGCAGCAGGACGACCGCCTGGGCATCCTGCTCGCCAATCCGATGGACGCGGTCGGTTGCTCGAACCTGATCTGCGGGACGATCACGCTCTTCTACGACCATCTGCGTGCGACCCGCGGCACCGGCAACTTCTTCCGCTACTCCGACGTGTACCTGTTCGGGGTCGGCTGCGAGCCGGGCGACTTCAACCAGCTCGACGTGTGGCCGCTGCACAAGTTCGTGTCGATCCTGCAGCCGACGGCGGAGGCGGTGATCGAGGCCGTCAACGATCGCCGGATCACCCTGCTGGCGGTGCCCGAGACGGGCGCGCGCTGCCGCGGTGAGGTCGTGCTGTCCACCTGGAACACGTTCCTCGACCAGGTGCGCGCCGTCGTCCTCTACTCCTCGCGCACGGGCCGCGCCCGCGACGGCGACGTCACGCTGGTGGGCAACAAGGTCGTCGAGAGCTACGTCGAGCAGGCGATCTTCTCGACACCGGGCCTCGACGCCGGGTTCCAGGCCCGGCTGCGGCGGCTGCGCCGCAACATCGACCGGGACGAGAAGCAGTCCGTCGAGACCTACCGCACCGTCGCGGGCCCCGCCCAGGTGCGCGGGCTCGTCGGCGTGACGCAGGTGCTCCCGCCCGGGCACCAGGAGCTGACGCGGCGGGCGACGCCCACCGTGATCATGCCGGTCGAGGTGCCGATGCCTCCGATCGAGGCCGCGCCTGCCCCTTTTGACATCGGCGCCGGCGCGACCCTCGAGATCTCCGAGCCCCCGCCGCCGGCGCCGTCGAACGAGGGGCTCCTGCGGACGGCCTTCGACCGTGTCGAGCGCCGCCTCGGCGGCAGCTTCGCCGAGTGGGAGGGCTGGGACTGGATCAGCGACTTCGGCGACCCGGTCGCCGAGCACCACGCGGTGCGCGAGGCGGTCGGCGTCTGGGACGAGAGCCCGCTGCGCAAGTGGTTCTTCAAGGGGCCCGACTCGCTGCGCGCCGCCGACCGCATCTTCACGTCCGACATGGCCGCGCTCGAGGTGGGCCAGTGCCGGTACGGCCCGTTCTGCGACGACCAGGGCAGGATGCTCGGCGACGGTGTGGTCTACCGCGGCGGGAGCGACGACGACGTCATGGTCGTGACGGCGCTCGACACCGACGCCGACCACTTCCGCCGGGTCACGTCCGACCTCGACCTGGAGATCGAGGAGCGCACGTTCGAGATCCCGCACCTCCAGGTGCAGGGGCCGCGCTCGCGCGAGCTCCTGGCGGCGCTGACCGACGCGGACGTCGCGTCGCTGCGGTACTTCCGCTTCTTCCCCGAGCCGGTCACGGTGGCCGGGGTCGACGGCTGCTGGGTCTCCCGCACGGGCTACTCCGGCGAGCTGGGTTACGAGGTGTTCTGCCCGGCCGACGGCGCCGAACGGCTGTGGCAGGGCCTGCTCGACGCCGGGGCGCACATGGGCATCCGCCCGTACGGCCTGGCGGCGGTCGAGTCGCTGCGGATCGAGGCCGGCCTGATCTTCCTCGGATACGACTACTTCCAGGGCGTCACCAGCCCGTTCCACATGAACCTGGACCGCATGATCAAGCTCGAGAAGACCGACTTCGTCGGCCGGCCCGCGCTCGAGCGCGAGCAGGCGGCGGGCGTCACCCACCGGATGGTCACGCTCGTCATCGCCGGCGAGGAGGCGCCCGAGTACAACACCCCGGTCGTGCGCGACGGCCGGCACGTGGGCAAGCTGACCTCGCCGTCGGCGGGGCGCTCGCCGACGGTCGAGCGGCTGATCGCGATGGCGTGCATCGAGACGGCGCTGGCGGTGCCGCAGACGCAGGTCGAGGTGGTCATGGCCGACGGCCGCACCGTGCCGGCGATCGTGGACAGCTACCCGATCTACGACCCGGAGAAGACGCGGCCGCGAGCTTGAGCGTCGCCGACGCCCCGGTGGGGATCCTGGCCGAGGGCTGGGAGGGGCTGCGCGTGGCCCACCACCTGCAGCGGCTGCTGCCGCGCGAGGACGTCGTCGTCCTCGCCGACCATGCCTACGCGCCGTATGCCCGCCGGCCGGGGGCCGTCGTCAGCGACCGCGTCCTGCGCCTGGTCGAGACGCTGCGGCGTGAGCACGGCTGCAAGCTCGTCGTGCTCGCGTCGCTGCAGGCCACCCTCGACGCCGGTGCGGCGGCCGGCGCCGTCGGCATGACGCTCGCCCCCGCCGTGGCCCGGGCGGCGGCCGCCGCGGGCGGGACTGTCGGCGTCTGGATCGAGCCCGAGAGCGTGCGCGGGCCCCAGCTGCGGGCCGAGCTCCGCCGGGCACGGCTGCGCGGCCTGTCCGTCGCCGACCCCGCGCAGGCGTCCGTCGGCCCGGAGGAGCTGGCCGAGATCGCCGCCCAGCGCGCCCGGGGGGCGCTGCGGCGGAGCGGCCTGGCCGCGGTGCGCAAGCGCCCGGGCCGGCGCATCCTGGTGAGCACGGCGCCCACCGCCCCGCCCCCGGCGGCGTCCTGACCGGCCGATATCCTCGCCGCCATGCCCACCCAGCAGGCTCTCTACGCCGACCTGGCGGACCAGCGGCTCGATCCCGAGCTCTCCTGGGCCGAGCACGAGCTGCCCGAGCGGCTGCGCACCAAGCACGTCCACCGCCTGCATCCGTACCTGGGCAAGTTCGTGCCGCAGCTGGTCGAGCGGTTCCTCGACCGCCACTTCCGCCCCGGCCAGCGCATCCTCGACCCCTTCGCGGGCAGCGGCACCACCCTCGTCGAGTGCACGACCTTCGGGGCGCACAGCGTCGGTGTGGACGTGTCCGCCTTCAACGTGCTGCTCGCCGCGGTGAAGACCGCGCGCTACGACCCTGCCGCCGTCGCCCGTGACCTGGAGGCCGTGCTGGACGCTGCCGACGCCGGCGGCGACCCCGCCGGCGTGCCGCCGGGCGACTACCTGCACACCTGGTACCACCCGGACGCGCTCGCGCAGCTGCTCGCCTACCGGGCCGCGCTCTCCGTGGCGCCGGGGTCGGCCGACCTCGGCCGGATCGTGCTCTCGCGCGCCGCCCGATCGGCCCGGCTGACGACGCATTTCGAGCTCGACTTCCCCCGCGCCCCCCAGACCGGCCCCTACCAGTGCCGCAAGCACGCGCGCGTGTGCGCCCCGACCTCCGACGCCGCCAAGTTCCTGCGCCGCTACACGCAGGACACGATCCGGCGGGTGGCCGAGTACGCGGCCCTCCGCCGCGACGTGCGGGCCGAGATGATCCACGCCGACGCCCGCTGCGTCGACTACGGCCACCGCCTGGACGGCGTCATCACCTCGCCGCCCTACCCGGGCCGGATCGACTACCACGAGCAGCACCGCTACGCGTTCGAGCTGCTCGGCCTCGACGAGCGGCGGGCGGAGGAGATCGGCGCGCCGTGGCGGGGCACGAGCCGGGCGGCGATCGACGCCTACGTCGAGGACATGACCGCCGTGTTCGCGAACGCACGCGGCTATCTCGGGCCCGGTGCGGCGGTCGTCCTCGTCGTCGACGACTCCCGCGACCTCTTCGAGGGCATCCTGGCCGGCGCCGGGCTGACCGTCCGCGAGCAGCGCCTCCGGCACGTGAACCGCCGCACCGGCCGCCGCGCCGGCGAGTTCTACGAGCAGGTCATCCTGGCCGCTGCGTGAGCCGGTGGGCGCACCGCCTATGCTCTCCGTCGTCAGGATGGCGGAGGGGCAGATGCAGCGGCTGATCGAGCAGGTGGCGGGGATCTTGCACCGCAACGGTGTCGAGTTCGACACCCGGGCCGACGGCACCCAATACCGCGTCCTGCTCGACTCGAGCGCGACGTTCGTCTCGTTCACCGACTACGGCGGGCGCAGCGTGATCAGCCTGTACTCGCCGATCCTGCAGGAGGTCGACGAGGCCGACCAGCGCGGCGCGATCCTCGAGGCGCTGAACGACCTGAATGCCGCCAGCCGCTTCGGCCGGTTCGTCTACTACCCGGAGCTGCGCGTGATCGCGCTCGAGTACGACCTGCTCGGCGACGACCTGCAGGAGAGCGAGCTGCTGAATGCCGTCGGCCTGGTGGCCGAGACGGCGAACGCCCAGGACGAGGAGCTCAAGATCATCCTCGGCACAGGGCTGCGCTACGAGGAGGCGGACTCCTCCGACGACGGCGTGGACGCGGGCTAGAACGTGCGGTCGCGCTCGCGGCGCGCGCGCCGCGGCAGGCGGGGGCGTCCCGGCCGGCGCAGCAGGCGCTGTCGGCGCGTGCGCTCGTGGCGCGGCTCGGGCTTCGTCCGCCCGGTGTCCTTCGACCGCCCCCGCCTGGGCGCGACCACCACGGGATCCGGCATTGCCCGCAGCATCGGGATGAGCATCAGCGTCGCCGCGGCCGTCAGGCCGGCGGCGGCCAGGTAGACGCCCTGCACGCCGAGCCACTCGACCAGCGGCGCGCCGAGCGCGAACGAGGCGCCCATCGCGCCGAGCACGACCGCGTCGAGCGCCGCCGAGACGCGTGAGCGGAGGCGGTCGGGTGTGCGCCGCTGGAGGACGTTCTGCGCCGCCACCGTCCCGAAGGAGTCGAACACCCCGGCGATCAGCATCCCGACCAGCACCGGCCAGAAGACGGGGGCCAGCCCGACGACGGCGAAGCCGGCGGCGATGGCGCCGCTGCCGCCGATGACGGCCGCCTGCTCGTAGCGGCGCGCCAGGCGGACGCCGAGAACGGCGCCGCAGATGCCGCCGCCGTCCCAGAACACCGAGATCATCCCGTAGCCGACGGAGCCGACGTGGAAGTGATGGGCGAGCACGACCTCGGCCACGATCACCGGCCCGACGCCGATCATGATCAGGCTCCAGGCCAGCGTCAGCCGCCGCATCCATCGATCGGCGACGAGCTGGCGGTAGCCGTCCATCCGGCCGCCGATCTCCTCCTGCCGGTCGCTGTGAAAGGGCGTGCGGATGCCGACCATGAGCAGGCCGGAGACCGTCATCATCGCGGCCGAGGCGACGAACACACCGGGCGCCGCCGTGACGGCCAGGAGGGCGCCGCCGATGCCGGGGCCGAGCATGTAGCCGGCGCTCCGGAACGCGCCTGCGACGCTGTTCGCCTGGGTGAGCTCGTCGTCGGCGACGAGGTTCGGCACGGCGCCCTGGACGGCGGCGGTGAGCGCGCCCTGGGTGGCGCCCGCGGCGACCATGAGCACGATGGTCGCGATCACATCCCCGCGCCACACGAGCACCGCCGACGCGGCGAACCCGGCCGCGGCCAGAAGCGCCGAGACGATGATGACGATGCGCCGGTCGTGCCGGTCGCCGGCGTGGCCGGTCCACGGCGAGACGAGCGTCGCCGCGCCGAAGATCGCCAGCATGGCGCCGGACAGCCACCAGGCGGATCCGGTGCTCGCGTAGAGCGCCCAGATCAGGGCGGTCAGGGCCGCGCCGCGACCGGCATACGACAGCCCCTGGCTGGCGGCCAGGCGCAGGACGGTCGAATTCGGGGTAGGCGAGTGCAGCGTCTTCATCGTCGCAAGAGGGAGAGGGGCCGGCCTTCGCCACGCGGGGGCGCCCACGCGTGCGCGACGAGATCCGGCTGGGTGCAGCATAGCGTTTCGGCAGGTTCGCAAGGGGGCTTGAGCGGTGTCGGAGCGGTGAAAGAGCGGAGAACGGGGCGCGGCGGGCTTCACTCCCGTGGGGGATTGACGCTCGCCGCATGCGGCGGACACTGGAATCAGGGCCGTCACCCCCGGCGGCCGCCGAGATCGAGGTATCACCATGGGCGCACGCATTCGAGCACGTCTGTCCGGCCTCGGCCGCTCAGAGCACGCCTCCCCCGGGCTCAGCGAGACCGACCTGCGGTCCGCGCTGGGCCGGCTGTCGGCATACGACGGCGACGGCGACCGCCACGACCGGCGCCGGCGGGTGGACTCGAACCCGCCGCTGCACCGCCGGGCCGGGCTCTGGCGGCGGTAGGCGCGTCGGCGCAGACTCGTCGCGATCACTGAAGGCAAGATGGCGCGCGGCTGGCGGCTGACCCGCCTCCTCCGCGACCTCTAGGGCTGCCGGCGATGGCCGGGCTGGCGGGACGGGCGGCGGAGTGGCTGGCGGGACTCGTCTGGGCGCTCGCGACGTTCTTCGTCGTGCCGGTGCGCGCTCGAGGACGTGAGCGCGCCGCGCGCGGTGTGAACGTCGGCGACCATGATCCGGCGCTCGTGGGGCGAGTCCGTCACCGGGGCCGTCGTCGTCGGCGGGGCGTTCGGCCTGGCCGCCGTCGTCGCCCTTGGGGTTACGGCGATGGGGCTGGTGATCGGGCATTCCGGGTTCACGCCCGGCCACCTCGTGGCCGCGGCAGGCATCGTCGCCTTCGCCGTGCTCGTCGTCGTGCAGACGGCGGGTCGCGCAGGTGTTCCGGCTGGCCGTATACCGATTCGCGACCGCCTCCGGCGCGACCGGACCGTTCGCGGACTCCGACCTCGAGACCGCGTTCCGCCCGCGCACGCGCCGGTTCCGGCGCTAGCGCCGCCGGCGGTCATCTAGGATCGCGGCCGTGCCGCCGCTCCTGTACGCCGCTTCGGTCACGCCGCTTCGCGACGGCGGCGCGCGCGTCGACGAGGGTGCGATCGAGCCGCTGGCACGGTTCCTCGCCGCGGGCGGCGTCGACGGCATCTTCGCGCTCGGCACGACGGGCGAGGGTGTGCTGCTCTCGCTGGACGAGCGGCGCACCGTCGCCGAGCGCTTCCGCGAGACACGCGCCGGCGCGCTGATCGTGCACTGCGGCGCGCAGAGCACGGCCGACACGGTGGCGCTCGCGGCCCACGCCGCCTCGATCGGCGCGGACGGCGTGGCGGTGATCCCGCCGCCGTACTACCCGCTCGGCGACGATGCGCTGGCCGCCCACTTCGCCGCGGCGGCGGCCGCGTGTGCGCCGACCCCGTTCTATCTGTACGCCTTCGCCGCCCGCAGCGGCTACCCGCTCCCGGTCGCGGTCGTCGAGCGTGTCCGCGAGCGGGCGGACAACATCGCCGGCCTGAAGGTGTCGGAGGCGCCGTTCGAGCGGGTGGAGCCGTATCTGGGGCTCGGCCTGCCCGTCTACGTCGGCGCGGAGCGGCTGATCCCCCAAGCGCTCGCCGCGGGCGCGGCCGGGGCGGTCTCCGGGCTGGCCGCGGCCTTCCCCGAGGTGGTGGCGGAGGTCGTCCGCAGCCCCGACGCGGCCGGGGCGGCCCGGCTCGAGCAGCTGCGCGGGGCGGTCGAGCGGCATCCCTTCCAGAGCGCGCTCAAGCACGCGCTCCGCGCGCGGGGTGTCCCCATCGCCGGAGACGCCCGCCCGCCCCTCCCGTCGCTGTCGGCGCAGCAGGCGGAGAGCGTCGAGCGGTTGGCGCTCGCGGGCGTTGCATAACGCGTTTCGTAAATGTTTCTTGACGCGCGCAGTCCGCGCGTGTATGCTCGCCCCGCAAGTAGGTACTGGCTCTGCGACCCGGAAGGAGGCGAAGATGATCAAGACGATGGGAATCAGCTTCGCGTCCGCGGTGTCCCCCCAGCCGGTCACCGTCGGGGATATGTGCCTCACCGGCACGCTCGCGGCCTGATTCAGCGCCGCAGCCCTCGACCAGCCTGACGCCGCCACCCGTGCGCCCGCCGGCTCACGTGTAGCAACGCGAAGGGCACAGGCTCGTTCGCAGTTATGTAACCACCCACGCGGGAGGCCGCTGCATGCATACACAAAGCATTACGTCACGGCACGTCCGGCCGGAAGGAGGTGAATCACCATGATCGGAATCCATCCCAGCGTCCGGGTCGAGCTGGCGCGCTGGCATCGCCACGAGCAGCAGCAGGCCGCCGAGCGCCGTCGGATCGAGGCGGAGGTCCGCGCCGCCCGACACGAAGGACCGGCCCGCCGGCGCGGACGCGCCATCCCCCGCTTGCGCCCCCAGCAGCTGCGTCCATGATCCGTGGACGCGCACCTCCCGCCCCGCGGCGGGCGGCACCCGTCGGTGCCGCGCCGCCGCGGGGCTACACTCGCCGTCACATGGCGGATCCACCGGCACCACCCCCGCCGTCGCAGCCGCAGCACCATCGCGGATTCCGCGTCGAGGGCCACACGCCCAAGCAGGACCCCAAGCCCCCGCGGATGCCCGGCGGTCGCCGGTTCTGGATCTTCCTGCTCGCCCTGCTCGTCGTCAACGTCGTCACGGAGCAGCTGATCTCGACGACTCCGCCGCGCCCGCACGTCCCCTACTCGTTCTTCCGCACGCAGGTGATGGACGCAAACGTCGCCGCCGTCACCTCCACGGGCAGCACCATCCAGGGCACGTTCAAGAAGGCGGTGAAGCCGCCCAAGGCGTCGGGCAAGCCCGAGGCGCGGTTCCAGACCGAGCGGCCGGACGGGCTCGGCAACGACAACCTCCTGCCGCTCCTCGAGCAGCAGGGCGTCGAGATCAACGCCAACCCCATCCAGTCGTCGGCGCCGTTCTGGGAGCAGGCGCTGCTCAGCTTCGGCCCGACGCTCCTGATCGTCGGGCTCTTCGTGCTGGCGTTCCGCGGCGTCCAGCGCATGAGCGCCGGCGGCGGCCTGGGCTCGTTCGGACGCTCGCGCGCGAAGCGCTACGAGCCGGACGCGACCGTGAAACGCGTGTCGTTTGCGGACGTCGCCGGGATTGACGAGGCCGAGGAGGAGCTGATCGAGGTGGTGGACTTCCTGCGCACGCCCGAGCGCTACACCAGGCTCGGCGCGACCGTGCCGAAGGGCGTGCTCCTGTCGGGCCCGCCCGGAACGGGCAAGACGCTGCTCGCGCGCGCCGTCGCCGGCGAGGCGGGCGCCCCCTTCTTCTCGATCTCGGCCTCGGAGTTCATCGAGGCGATCGTGGGCGTCGGCGCGAGCCGCGTCCGCGACCTTTTCGCGCAGGCGAAGGAGGCGGCGCCGGCGATCATCTTCATCGACGAGCTCGACGCGATCGGCCGCTCGCGCGGCGCGTCCACGTCGCTCGGGGGCCACGACGAGCGTGAGCAGACGCTGAACCAGATCCTGACCGAGATGGACGGCTTCTCCGGCACCGAGGGCGTGATCGTGATCGCCTCGACGAACCGGCCGGAGATCCTCGACTCCGCGCTGCTGCGGGCCGGCCGGTTCGACCGGCGCGTGACCGTGAACCCGCCCGACCAGACCGGCCGCCGCCAGATCCTCGAGGTGCACACGCGCGGCGTGCCGTTGGCGGCGGACGTCGACCTCGAGGCGCTCGCGTCCTCCACGCCGGGCATGGTCGGCGCCGACCTGCGCAACCTCGTCAACGAGGCCGCGCTGACGGCTGCGAGGCGCTCGCACGAGCAGGTGGAGCTGGCCGACTTCACCGACTCGCTCGAGCGGATCGTGCTCGGCGCCGAGCGCCGGATCGTGCTCTCGCGGGACGACCGCGAGCGCACTGCCTACCACGAGTCCGGGCACGCGCTGCTCGGCATGCTGCATCCCGGCGCCGACCCGGTGCGCAAGATCTCGATCATCCCCCGCGGCCGTGCGCTCGGGGTCACGTTCCAGAGCCCCTCGAGCGACCGCTACGGATACGGGGCGGACTACCTGCGCGGCCGCATCGTCGGCGCGCTCGGCGGCCGGGCGGCCGAACAGCTGATCTACGGGGAGATCACCACCGGTGCGGAGTCCGACCTCGAGCAGGCGACCAGGATCGCCCGCCAGATGGTCGGCCGCTGGGGCATGTCCGACCGGATCGGGCCGGTGTCGGTGCTGCCCGGGCCGAACGACGAGCCGGCCCTGTTCCCCGGCGCGGGCGAGGCGTCCGAACGGACGCGCGAGCTGGTCGACGACGAGGTGCGGCGCATCCTCGAGGAGTGCGAGCAGATCGCGGCGGGCCAGCTCGCCGAGCACCGCGATCAGCTCGAGGCGCTCACCCGCGCGCTGCTCGAGCACGAGACGCTGGACGAGGCGGACGTGTACCGGATCGCCGGCATCGACCGGGAGGCGGCCCCCGCCGCCGCTGAATAGACGGGGGCCAGGCACCGGCTATTCATGGCGGTTGTCGTAGCGCCAGAACGCCGGCAGCGCCAGCACGGCCACGACGACGCCGACGACGCACAGTACGCCGCCGGAGACGATCGAGGCCCGCACGGACACCACCGAGGCGACGGCGCCCGACTCCACGTTGCCGAGCAGCGGCCCGGTCGAGTAGCTGACCTGCTCGATGCCGGCCAGGCGGCCGCGCAGGTGGTCGGGGATCGTCTGGTTCCAGATGGTGCCGCGGAAGATGCCCGAGACCATGTCCGCCCCCCCGGCCACGACGAGGCCGAGCAGCGCAAGGCCGAGGTTGGGGGCGACGCCGAAGCCGACGATGCCGACGCCCCAGACCGCGGCGGCGACGCACACGGCGGCGCCGTGGCGGTGGACATACGCAGCCCAGCCGCTCGTGAGCGTCGCGACGAGGGAGCCGACCGCCGGCGCCGCGTAGAGCAGGCCGAGCACGCCGGCGCCGCCGAGGTGCGTCGCCTCGGCCGGGAAGAGCGCCATCGGCATGCCGAAGAACATCGCCACGATGTCGACGATGTAGGTGCCCATCAGCTCGGGCCGCGAGCGGGCGTAGCGCAGGCCCTCGCGGATGCGGCCAAGGCTGGGCGGCTCCGCCTCCGGCGGCGGCGGCACGGCCCGCATCAGCTGCAGCGCGGCCAGCGAGACGACGAACGTGCCCGTGTCGACGAGATAGGTCGCCGGGAGCCCCATGGTGGCGATCAGGACACCGCCCACGGCCGGCCCCGCGATCATGCCCACCGTCATCCGGAACGAGGAGAGCGCGCCCGCCGCGACCAGCTCGTCCCGCTCGACGAGGCGGGGCACGAGCGCGTCGAGCGACGGCCGCTGCAGGCCGTCGAGGGTTGCGAGCAGCGCCGACATGACGAACAGCAGCCACAGCTGCGGGTGCGGCAGCAGGGCGTTCCCGACCAGGACGAGCGACGCCGCCGCGAACGACACCTCCGTGACCTGCGTCATGCGGCGGCGGTCAACGCGTCCGCGAGCGCGCCGCCGACGAACGCCGCCAGCAGCAGCGGCGCCAGCTCGGCCAGCCCCAGCAGGCCGACGACGAGGGACGAGCCGCTCAGCCGGTACGCCTGGTACGGCAGGGCGACGTAGGTGATCATCGCGCCGAGGAACGACACGCCCAGCCCGATCCAGAGCAGGCGGAAGTCGCGCCGCCGCCGCAGCGGCCCGATGTCCATCGTCGCCAGCCGCAGCAGCCGGCGGAGGGCGTTCACGTCGCCGGTCGGCCGAGCAGCTCGCAGAAGCGGGCGACGCCCACGTTTCCACCGGAGACGATCACGCCAACGCGCAGGCCGTCCGCGGCGACCCGGCCGGCGAGCAGCGCGCCGAGCGCCGCCGCGCCGCTGGGCTCCGAGACCAGCTTCATGCGGTCGAACAGGAACGCCATCGCGGCCAGGATCTCGGCGTCGGAGACGACCTCGACCGCGTCCACCAGGCGCCGGTTCACCTCGAACGTGAGCGCGCCGGGAATGTCGGCCTGCTGGCCGTCGGCGATCGTGCGCGGCGTCTCGATCCGCACCCGCTCTCCGGCTGCGAGCGAGCGGCGGGTGTCGTCACCCGCCTCCGGCTCAATGCCGACGACGCGGATCGCGGGCCGCAGGGCCTTCGCGGTCGTGGCGCAGCCGGCGATCAGCCCGCCGCCGCCGACCGGCGCGAGCAGCAGGTCGAGGCCGGGCACGTCCTCGAGCAGCTCGAGCGCCGCGGTGCCCTGGCCGGCCATGATCTGCGGATGCTCGTACGGCGGCACGAGCGTCAGCCCCCGCTCGCGCGCGAGCGCGGCCCCCAGCGCCTCGCGGTCCTCGCCGTAGCGGTCGTACGTGATCACCTCGGCGCCGTAGCCGCGGGTGGCGTCGAGCTTGGCGGGGGGCGTGTCGGCCGGCATGAGGATGACGGCCGAGGCGCCCAGCAGCCGGGAGGCGATCGCGACCGCCTGGGCGTGGTTCCCCGACGAGTACGCCGCCACACCGCGCCGGCGGGCGTCTTCGGGCAGGGACGAGATCATGGTGTACGCGCCCCGGAACTTGAACGCACCGCCGCGCTGGAGGCACTCGGCCTTCAGGAAGACCGACGCTCCGACGCGCTCGTCCAGGGTGCGGGACGTGAGCACGGGCGTCCGGTGGGCGACGCCGGCGAGGCGGCCGGCGGCGGCGCGGACGTCGTCGATTCCGATCATGCGTAGTGCAGCCCGGCGGCGTCCTCGTCCACCGCCTGCTCGCACGTCGGGCAGTACCAGCGCACCTCGAGCGGCGTGCCGCAGGCGGCGTGGCGGGCCGGGTCGGCGCCGGCGTGGCGCGCGCCCCAGTCGCTCAGCAGGCGCACCGCCCCCGCGAGCGCACGCCCCTCCGACGTCAGCTCGTACGTCGAGCGCGGCGGCCGGTGCGAGTAGAGCCGCGCCGCCACGAGCCCGTCCCGTTCGAGGCCGCGCAGGCGGCCGGTGAGGATGTTGGGGGCGATCCCCGGCAGCAGCTCGGCCAGCTCGCCGAAGCGGCGCGGGCCCTCCAGAAGCGCGTCGACGACCGGCAGCGTCCAGCGGTCGCCGACGCGCGCCATGGCATCTGCGAGCGGAGACGGCGCCGGGTCGTGCGTGTCCATGCGCTCCATCGTATCGGGCTTGCGATCGCCGTCAGGAAGGAGTAACTTGCAGATCGCTATCAACTACGGACAGGGATGCGCATGAGCGTGCTTTCGGAGCTTCAGGCGGCCACGGCGACGGTCGCCGAACGTGCAGGACGGTCGACGGTCGGGATCCGCAGCGGCTGGCGTACGGCGTCCGGCGCGGTCGTCGCGCCGGGACTGGTGCTGACGTGCGCGCACGGGATCCGCGCCGGCGAGGTGTCGGTCACACTGCCGGACGGGTCGGCGGTGGCCGGCCGCGTCGCCGGCGTGGACGCGGCGGGCGACCTGGCGGCCGTCGCCGCCGACACGGGCGCGGCGCCGCCGATCGACTGGGCGGACGCGGCGCCGGCGCTGGGGGCGCCCGTCTTCGCGGTGGCCCGCCTCGGCGACGGCGGCCTGCGGGTGACGTCCGGCGCCGTCTCGGCGCTCGGGCGCTCGTTTCGCGGTCCGCGCGGCCGCAGGATCGCCGGCTCCATCGAGCACACGGCGGCCGTGGCCCGCGGTTCGGCCGGCGGCCCGCTCGTCGACGCGGAGGGCCGTCTGCTGGGGCTGAGCACCGTGCGGCTCGACGGCGGCCTCGTGCTGGCCCTCGCCGCCGACGCCGACCTGCGGTCGCGGGCCGAGGCGCTCGGCCGCGGTGAGGCGCCCGCGCGCCGGAGCCTGGGCGTGGCGGTCGTCTCGAGCCGGGCGGCCAGGCGCATGCGCCAGGCCGTCGGGCTGCAGGACCGTGACGGCCTGCTCGTCCGCGAGGTCGCCGCCGGCGGGCCGGCGGAGGTGGCCGGCGTCGAGCCGGGCGACCTGATCGTCGCCGCCGGCGGGGCCGCGATCGCGTCGGTGGACGACCTCTACGCCGCGCTCGACGCCCACGTGGGCGGCCGTCCGCTCCCCCTCGGGCTCGTACGCGGAGAGGACGAGCGCTCGGTCGACGTGGCGCTCGAGGGGCGGTGACGGTGGACGAGCTCGCAGCCCCGCCCGACGGCCTGCCGTCCGAGGCGGAAGCGCTCGACGCGTACTCGCGGATCGTCTCTGCGGTGGCCGAACGGCTCGCGCCGTCGGTGGCGAACCTGCGCGTGCGCCGCCGCGGCCGCCGCCGCGATGCCGTCGGCGGGGGCAGCGCCGTCGTGCTCTCGGCGGACGGCTTCATGCTCACCTGCGCGCACGTCGTCGGTGCGGAGGACGCCCGCGGCCGGGCCGCGTTCACGGACGGCTCCGAGCCGTCCTTCGAGGTCGTCGGCCGCGATCCGCTCACCGACCTCGCCCTCATCCGCGCGGACGCGCCGGCGCTCGTGCCCGCCGAGCTGGGCGACGCCGCGCGGCTGCGCGTCGGCCAGCTGGTCGTCGCGATCGGCAACCCCCACGGCCTGGGCGGGACGGTGACGGCGGGAGTCGTCTCGGCGCTCGGCCGCTCGCTGCCGGCGCGAAGCGGGCGCGCCCAGCGCCCGATTCCGGATGTGATCCAGACCGACGCGGCGCTCAACCCGGGCAACTCCGGCGGCGCGCTCGCCGACGGCAGCGGGCGCGTGATCGGGGTCAACACCGCCCTGGCCGGCGTCGGGCTCGGCCTGGCGGTGCCGATCAACGCGACCACCCGCGTCGTCGTCGGCGAGCTCATGCGCACCGGACAGGTGCGCCGGGCCTACCTGGGCGTCTCGGGCGGCGACCGTCCGCTGCCGCCGGGTGTGCGGGCGCGGCTCGGACAGGAGACCGGCGTCGAGGTGATCGGCGTCGAGCCGGAGGGGCCGGCGGCGGCGGCGGGCATGCGGCCCGAGGATCTGATCGTCGCCGTCGACGGCCGCCGGGTCGAGCGGATGGACGACCTCCTGCGGCTCATGTCGGGAGACGCGGTCGGCGTACGCGCACAGGTGAGCGTCGTCCGCGCGGGCCGCCGGATCGAGCTCTCGCTCGTGCCGGCGGAGCTCGTTCCTTAAACCGCACGTTGACGGCACTGGCGGCGTGGTGTCCGCCCCCGCTACGCTGGGTTGCGGAAGGGGAGTAGCCCACCAAACGGTTGCGTCGTCAGGACGGCCCTCGCGGCCCGGCGCATCTGGCCCACGCCCTGGGCGGGTGAGACCTTCGGTTTCGGACGACCGGAGGAGGATCCCGTGGCAGATTGGTGGACGTGGGCGGCTCTCGCCGGAGGCGCGGCCGCCCTGCTCGCGCTCGACCTGGCGATCCTGCGACCGCGGACGATGCGCGGCGCGGCGCTTGCGAGCGCGTGGTGGGCGGCGGCGGGGGTTGGCTTCGCCGGGGTGGTGTGGGCGTGGAAGGGCGCCGGCCCGGCGAACGAGTACCTGGCCGGATACGCCATCGAGCGCAGCCTCTCGCTCGACAACGTCTTCGTCTTCGTCGTCGTGCTGCAGGCGTTCGCCGTGCCCGCCGAGACGCGCCGGCGGGTCGTCGGCTGGGCGATCGGCGGCGCGCTCGCGCTGCGCGGGGTCTTCATCGTGGCCGGGGCGGCGATCCTGGCGGCGGCGGACTGGACGGCCTACGTCTTCGCCGCCTTCCTCGTCCTGGCCGGACTGAAGCTCGCGGGAGGGGCGCCGTCCGTGCCGGGGCCCGGCGCCATCGGCCGCGGCCGGCCGGGGAGCCTGCGCTCCGTGCTGCTCGTGCTGGCGGCGACCGACGTCGTGTTCGCCGCCGACTCGATCCCGTCCATCTTCGCGGTCACGCGCGATCCCGCCGTGGTCTTCGCCGCGAATGCCCTGGCGCTCGTCGGCCTGCCGTCGCTCTACGTGCTGCTCGAGGGCCTGCGCGACCGGTTCGTCCACCTGAACGTCGGCCTTGCCGCCGTGCTCGTGCTGACCGGGACCGAGATGGCGCTCGCCGGCGTCTACCACCCGCCCGCGTGGGCCACGCTCGCCGCCGTCGTCGTGCTGATCGGCGCATCGGTGCTCGCGTCGCTGCGCACGCCGGCATCTCATACCACCCACCTGCCCACCGCGAGGAGGAGCAATGCTGACCTGGTCTGACATCCGTGCGATCGACGCCATCGCCGACCCCCTGGGGGTCGTCTCGATCTACGTCGACCGGCCCGACCCCGGCGGCGGCCGGCTCGTTCGGGCGGTCGCCGTGGCCGGCGAGCTGCGGCGGCTGGAGCGCGAGGTGGAAGGCTCCGGCGACCCGGACGCCGCCGCGGCGCTGCGCGAGTGCCTGCAGCGGATCCGGCCCGCGCTCGCCGGCATGCTCGACGGGCGCAGCGCGGGCGGTGCCCTGTACGCACCCCTCAGCGGCGAGGAGGTGTTCCAGCTGGCCGTCGGCCTGCCCGTCGGGCTCACCGCGGCGCTCGAGCCGACCGCCTACGTGCGTCCGCTGGTGGCGGCCTTCGACGAGGGCCGTCCCGCCGGCGTGATGGTGGCGGGCGGCGCCGCGGTGCAGCTGTTCGAATGGCGGATGGGCCGCGTCGACGAGGTCGGCGAGTGCAGGGTCGCGGCGCTTCGGCCCGTGCGCGTCCGCACGGCCGTGGCCGCGGCCGGGATCGCGCGCGAGGTCGACGAGATCGCCGCACAGCGGGGCTGGCGGCGGGTGCTCGTCGCCGGCGACACCGGCCTCGCGCACGCGCTCGCGCACCGCTCGGCCGCCTCCGGGCGGGAGGTGGCGATGGTGACGTCCCTCGTCGCGGGCCTGGCGCCGCGCGCGATCGCGGCGGCGGTGTCCGGCGACCTGCACGCCGCGCAGCGCCGCTACGAAGAGCGCCTGGCCGAGCGCGTCGTCACCGCGGCAGTACGGGGAGGCACCGCCGTGCTCGGAGCCGGGCGCACGCTCGAGGCGCTTGGCAGCGGCGCCGTCTCGCACCTCGTGTTCGACGGCGAGCGCGACTACCGCTGGTCGGGCGCACTGGCCAGGGCGCGCGGGCCGGCGGTGCCTGATCCGGCGGAGACGCTGATCGAGCTGGCGCTCCAGGGCGGCGCCGACATCACGCCGCTCGAGGGGCGCTCGCGGACGCTCCTGACCGAGAGCGACGGCGTCGCGGCGGTGCTGCGGCAATGACATCCGCCGAAGGAATGCTGGAGACGCTCGGGGACGGCCTGGGAGGGTGGGCGTACGCGCTCGTCGGCGGGCTCGCGTTCCTGGAGACGAGCGCCTTCGTCGGACTGGTCGCGCCCGGCGAGCTGGCGGTCGTCGTCGGCGGGGTGCTCGCCGGCCGCGGCCGCCTGGAGCTGCCCGTGCTCGTGGCCGTGGTGTGGGCGGCTGCGGCGGCCGGCGACCTGTGCGGCTACGCCCTGGGCCGCACCGCCGGGCGCGGGTTCCTGCTCCGCCACGGGCGCCGGGTGGGTGTGAGCGAAGCCCGGCTCGCGGTGGCCGAGCGCGCGTTCGCGCGCCACGGGGTGAAGGCGGTCGTCGTGGGCCGGTTCGTGGGCGTGATCCGCGCGCTGGGGCCGTTCGCCGCCGGCGCATCGGGCATGCCGGCCGCACGCTTCGTGTCCGCCGACCTGGCCGGCGCGGGCCTGTGGGCGGTCACGTTCACCGGTCTCGGGTACGTGTTCGCCGACCGCGTCGGCGATCTCCTGGACGTCCTGCACAGGGCGCAGCTCGGAGCCGGCGTCGCGCTCGTCGCCCTCGTCGCCGGCGTGCTCGCCGTGCGCAGGCTGCGGCGGAGGGCGCGCAGTGCTTGACAGCGAAGTATGTGACTGCTAACTTCCCAATCATGGCGACCGAGACACACCCCTCGCACGACGGCCGGTCGGCGCGCATGCCGGCCGCCGAGCGGCGCGAGTCCATCCTCGAGGCCGCCCTGGCGGAGTTCGCGCGCGGCGGGCTGCACGGCACCGCGACCGAGGACATCGCCCGTCGGGCCGGGATCACGCAGCCGTATGTGTTCCGCCTGTTCGGCACCAAGAAGGCGCTCTACCTGGCGACGATCGAGCGCTGCTTCGACCGCATCCAGCGGGCGTTCGAGCAGGCCGCGGACGCAGCCGAGCCGGGGAACGAGCTCCAGGCGATGGGCGAGTCCTACGGGCCGCTCCTGCGCGATCGCTCGCTCCTGCTCGGCCAGATGCACAGCTACGCCGACTGCTCCGATCCCGAGGTGCGTGCCCTCGTCAGCCGCCGCTACGGCGAGCTGTGGGAGTGGATCGAGCGACGGTCGGGCGCATCGTCCGAGGAGATGCTGGACTTCTTCGCCAAGGGCATGCTCCTGAACGTGATCGCCGCCATCGACCTGCGCGGGCTGAAGGACAGCTGGGTGACGGAGTGCCTGGGCGAGCTGCGCATGGGACTGGAAGATTGACCCCCCTTTTTCCGTCGTGAACTTCGTGAGCACTAACTACCAAGGAGGAGGAGCGATGACCGAGACCCGGCACATGACGCTGTGGACCTTCGCAATCACGAGCCTCGCGCTCTTCATGACGACGCTCGACAACCTGGTCGTGACGATGGCGCTTCCGACCATCCAGCGCGATCTGCACGCCTCGATCTCGGGGCTCGAGTGGACGGTGAACGCCTACACGCTGACGTTCGCGGTGCTGCTGCTGATGGGCGCGGCGCTCGGCGACCGGTTCGGGCGCAAGCGCCTGTTCCTGATCGGCATGGCCGTCTTCACGGCCGGCTCGGCCGCGGCCGCGCTGGCGCCGTCGATCGACGCCCTGATCGCCGCGCGGGCGCTGCAGGGTATCGGCGGCGCGATCGTCACGCCGCTCACGCTGACGCTGCTGACGGAGGCCGTCCCGGCCGAGCGGCGCGGGCTCGCGCTCGGCGCGTGGGGTGGCATCTCGGGCCTCGGCGTCGCGCTCGGCCCGCTGGTGGGCGGAGCCGTCGTCGAGGGCATCTCGTGGCAGTGGATCTTCTGGCTGAACGTGCCGCTCGGCCTGATCGTGCTGCCGCTCGGCCTCTCCCGCCTGCGCGAGAGCCGCGGCCCGTCCCTGCGCCTCGACCTGCCCGGGGTGGCCATCGTCACCGCGGGCGCATTCGGGCTCGTCTGGGGCCTGGTGCGGGCGAACTCGCTCGGTTGGACGAGCCCGCAGATCGTGGCGTCGCTGGCCGCGGGCTCGGCCCTGCTCGTCGCGTTCGTGCTGTGGGAGCTGCGCTCGCGGGCGCCGATGCTGCCGATGCGCCTCTTCCGTAACCGCGCGTTCTCGGCGGCCAACGGCGCCTCCCTGCTCATGTTCTTCGGGATGTTCGGCTCGATCTTCCTCCTGAGCCAGTACCTGCAGAACGTCCAGGGCTACTCGCCGCTCGCGGCCGGCGTGCGCACGCTGCCGTGGACGGGGATGCCGATGATCGTCGCCCCCATCGCCGGCGCCCTGACCGACCGCATCGGCGGCAAGCCGCTGCTGGTCGCCGGGCTGGCGCTGCAGGCGATCGCGCTGGGCTGGATGGCGTACGTCATCTCGCCGAACGTGGCCTATCCCGAGATCGCCGTGCCCTTCGCGCTCGCGGGCGTCGGCATGGGGCTCTTCTTCGCCCCGGTGGCCACCGTCGTGATGAGCTCGGTGCGGCTGGTCGAGGCCGGCCAGGCGTCGGGCGCGAACAACGCCATCCGCGAGCTGGGCGGCGTCTTCGGCGTGGCCGTGCTGGCGTCGATCTTCGCCCATCAGGGCGGGTACGGGTCGGCGGCGCTCTTCACCGACGGCATCCGCCCGGCGCTGTGGGTGGGCGCGGTGCTCGTCGGGGCGGCCGTGCTGGCGGCGATGGTGCTGCCGGGCCGCGGTGGGACGCCCGCCGAGGCCGGCGTCGTCGACGCCGAGGCCGAGCCGGTCGCGGCATAGCGGTTGCATCGACGTGGGGCCGGCGCCGGCTGCGGCGCCGGCCCCGTTCTCGTAGAGTGAGCCGATGGACGTGATCCGGCCGTGTCGCGAGGACGAGCGCACCCGGATCCTCGCGATCGTGAATGCCGCCGCCGAGGCGTATCGCGAGGTGATCCCCGCCGACCGCTGGCGCGAGCCCTACATGGATGCCGCCGAACTGGACGCCGAGATCGCTTCCGGTGTCGAGCTCTGGGGCATCGAGACGGACTCGGGCCTCGTCGGGGTGATGGGCGTGCAGCCGGTCGCCGACGTGCATCTGATCCGGCATGCGTATGTTGAGCCGGGACACCAGCGGCACGGTGTCGGCGGGCGGCTGCTGCGCCACCTGCGGGCGGCGACGCCGGGACGGATGCTGGTCGGCACGTGGGCCGACGCCGTGTGGGCGATCGACTTCTACCGCCGGCACGGGTTCGTGCAGGTCTCGCCGGAGGAGCGCACACGGCTCCTGCGCAGGTACTGGTCGATCCCCGAGCGGCAGGTCGAGACGTCCGTGGTGCTCGCGGATCCGCCGCCGGCCGGATGACTCCGCGGTCAGGCGACCGGCTGGACGTGCGTCGTCGTGCCCGTCGCCGTGACGAGGTGCAGGGCGAAGGCGGGCGGCTCGTCATGGACGGCGAGCGCGGCGCCCGGCGCGAGGTCGAGCACGAGCGCGACGTCGATGCTCGGGCAGCTGAAGACCGGCCGGCCGCCGGTGGTCGAGTACATCGCCCGGTGGACGTGCCCGGCCACGACGCGCACGACGTTCGGCGCGGCCTCGAGCAGCTCGTCGAGCGCCGACCGCGTGGCCGGGTCGAGGCCGATCGCGTCCATCGCCTCGACCCCGGTCGCGAGCGGGGGGTGGTGCATCGCGACGACGGTCGGCGTCGTGCGGTCGGCGCCGAGCGCCCGCCCGAGCCACTCCAGCCGCCGCT
The DNA here is from genome assembly GCA_963843705.1 of uncultured Actinomycetes bacterium. Taxonomy (GTDB): domain Bacteria; phylum Actinomycetota; class Thermoleophilia; order Gaiellales; family JAICJC01; genus JAICJC01. Next base: position 74,511 of record CAWJLQ010000011.1, on the reverse strand, counting down.
CGCACAGGCGACCGCCGTCGGTGCCCGGCTCGTGGCTGTCGCAGACGACCACGCGCACGCCGCCGGCACGAGCCGAGAACTGGACGAAGCCGGTCATCGCATCGTCACCGCCGGGCGGGAACACGGCCCGCAGCCCGGCGGGGTCGTCGTGGTTTCCCGGCGTGACGTGCACGGGCATGCGCAGCGGCGCGAGCAGCTCGCGTGCGCGCTCGTACTCGGACGCTCGGCCGTTCTGGGTGACGTCACCGGTCACGAGCACCGCGGCCGGCGCCGGATCGAGCGCGGCGATCGCCGCGACGACGGCCGAGAGGCGGTCGGCGGGGTCGCGCACGCGGTCGGTGACGCCGATGTGCAGGTCGCTCAGCTGGGCGATGAGGACGCGGTCGTCGGCGGTCATGGCGGGACGCCCCGGTGGGGCGGGGAGAGCCTACGCGGTGACGCCTGCGATGTGCGCCGCGTACCCTCCCGCCATGGTGTCGGCGGACGATCGGCTGCGGGCATGCGTACGCGGCTGCCCATGGCTCATGCGGGCGCTCGCGGCCGGGCGTGACGTCGGTCCGCCCGACTGCGTGATCGGCGCCGGGGCGATCCGCGACGTCGTCTTCGAGCACCTGCACGGCCGCCGAGCCGGCCCGCCGCGCGACGTCGACCTCGCCTACTTCGACCCCGCCGACCTGAGCGCGGAAGGAGAGCAGGCGGCCGCCGCCGCGCTTGCGGCGCGCTGCCCTGACCTGCTCTTCGACGTGCACAACCAGGCGCGTGTGCACCTCTGGTACGAGGCTGAGTTCGGCAATGCGATCGAGCCGTACCGCTCGATCGAGCAGGCCGTTTCCACGTGGCCGGAGACGGCGACCGCCGTGGCCGTGCGGCTGCTGGCGGACGACCGGATCGAGATCCTCGCACCGCTCGGACTGGACGACCTCCTCGCCGGCGTCCTGCGCCGCAACCCGGCCCAGGTGACGCCGGAGATCTTCCGGGCGCGGCTCGCGCGCCGCCCCGACCTGGCCGAGCGCTGGCCGCTCGTGCGCGTCGTGGGCGGCTGACCGGCGCTTACGCCAAGTCGGCGACGAAGACGGCCGTCGCGCTTCGGGCGACGAGCGGCCACGGGCCGTCCGGCAGCCGGCTCGCGAGCTCGCCGCGGTCGAGCGTTTCGAGGTAGCTCGCCGCCGTCGCACGATCCGGGAAGACGGCCTGAGCGGCGACGTCGCGACGCTCGACGTTCGCGAAGGCCCGTCCGAGGATCGCGGAGCCGTTGTCGGCATCGAACGACGACAGGAGCTTTATCGCGTCGACCAGCCTGTAGAGCTCGCCGAGGTGATCGCGGCCGTTCGTGACCGCCACGAGCCGTCCCCCGGGTCGCAGGACGCGGGCGAGCTCGCCGATCGCCAGGTCGAGGTCCGGCACGTGGTAGAGCATCCACGCCGCGAGGGCGCAGTCGAACTCCCCGTCGGAGAACGGCAGCGCCTGCACGTCGCCGACGCGTGCGTCGATGCCGCGAGCACGGGTCGTGCGCGCCATCTCCTCGGACATGTCGAGCGCGACGACCGTGCACGCGAGTTCGCGCGCACACCGCTCCGCGAGCGCCCCGGTCCCCGGCCCGACTTCGAGCAGGCGTGATGGGTGCGCCTCGGCGAGGGCCGCGACGGCGACGTCCTGCGGCGAGACGCCGTCCGGGCCGGGGCGCCACACCGACATCCGCGTCTCCAGCCGCTCGGTCGAGCGGTACTGATCCTGGACGAACGCCTCGTCGTCGAGCCGGCCCACGCGGTGGACGTTACCGCCCGAGCGCCGGCAGCCCGGGCAGCAGCTCGTCGAGCGACTCGATCCGCAGGTCGGCCGCGGCGGCCTCGGGCCGCAGCGCGTGCAGGTGGCCCCACGGCCCGCGGCGGACGTGCACGGCCACCATCCCGGCGGCCCGGGCGGGCAGGATGTCGTTGTCGACCCGGTCGCCGACGTAGGCGATCCGCCCGGGCGCGGCGCCGGCCAGCCGGGCGACGGCGGCGAAGAACCCGGGCGCAGGCTTGGCGACGCCGAGGCTCGCCGACGACGCGACGACGTCCAGGGTCTCCAACGAGCGCAGGAACCGCTCCATCTCGACGCCGGTGTTGCCGACCGCGCCGACCGTGAGGCCGGCCGCCTTGACCGCCGCGAGGCAGGGCAGGGCGTCCGGGTAGAGATCCTCGGGTCGCGGCTCGTCGGGCACGCCGGCCGCGGCGCGGGCGCGCCGCTCGGCCTCGAGGTCGAACCCGGGCCGGAAGGTTCGCAGGACTTCGAGATGGTTGTCGCCGCGCTCGATCGCCGCCCCGAGCACGCCGAGCATGGTCAGAGCGGGCACACCCAGCCAGGCGGCCCACTCCGACCACAGCCGCGACTCGTCGAGGAGCGTCTCGCCGACGTCGAAGACGACCGCCTGCAGCCGGCCGTCCCCTACCCGGTGGCCTCCAGCGCCCTTCGCGTGAGCACGCGGGCCAGGTGCGCGCGGTACTCCGACGAGCCGGCCGCATCCGCCGGCGGCGTCAGGCCGTCGGCCGCGTGCTCCGCCGCCTCGGCGGCGTTCCCGCCGGTGAAGGCCCGCTCGGCCGCCCCCGCCCGCACCGGGGTCGGAGCGACCCCGGTGATCGCGATCCGGGCCGAAGCGCCGTCGACGACCGCCGCCACGCCGACGATCGCCCAGTCCTGCGCCCGCCGGGTGAACTTGACGTACGCGCCGTGCGCAGCCTTGGGCACGCGCACGCCCGTCAGGATCTCGTCGGGGCGCAGCGACGTCTGCAGGAACCCGACGAACAGGTCGGCTGCGGCGATCGTGCGTGTCCCGTCCGGCCCCTCCGCCGACACGTCGCCGTCGAGTGCGAGCAGCACCGTCGGCAGGTCGCCGTGCGAATCGGCCTGGGCAAGCGAACCGCCGATCGTGCCGCGGTTGCGCACCTGCATGTCGCCGATGCTCGCGGCGGCCTGGGCCAGGATCGGGCACTGCGACCGCACCAGGTCGGATGCGGCCACATCGGCGTGCCGGGTGAGCGCGCCGATGACGATGTGCGAGCCGGCGTCGGAGATGCCGCGCAAGCTGGAGATGCCGCCGATGTCGATGAGTGCCTCGGGCGCCGCCAGGCGCAGCTTCATCATCGGCAGGAGCGAGTGGCCGCCCGCCAGGATGCGGGCGCCGTCGCCGTGCTTGCGCAGGAGCCCGGCGGCGTCTGCAACCGACGTCGGCCGCTCGTACTCGAATGCACGCGGGATCATGCCGCACCTCCCTTCTGCATCGCGTTCCAGACCGTCTGCGGATGCAGCGGCATGTCCAGGTCGCGGGCGCCGATCGCGTCGCACACGGCGCTCACGACGGCCGGCGTGGACGCGATCGTGCCGGCCTCGCCGATCCCCTTGACCCCGAGCGGGTTCGTCGGCGACGGCGTGACCGTGCGGTCGCTCTCGATGTGCGGCACCTCGACGGCCGACGGCACCAGGTAGTCGACCAGCGTGCCGGTGACGAGCTGACCGCCTGAGTCGTACACGGCGCCCTCGTAGAGCGCCTGGGCGACGCCGTGCGCGACCCCTCCGTGCACCTGGCCGTCCACGATCATCGGGTTGATGACGTTGCCGCAGTCGTCCACGGCGATGTAGCCCGTGATCTCGACCTTCCCCGTCTCCTTGTCGACCTCGACCTCGCACCCGTGGGCGCCGAACGGGAAGGTGCAGTTCGGCGGATCGAAGAACACCGTCTCGTCGAGCCCGGGGGTGACCCCCTCGGGCATCCCGAACGCCTGCCAGGCGCGGAAGGCGACCTCCTGGATCGACACCTTCTTGTCGGGGCTGCCCTTGACGGAGAACGCGCCGCCGGTGAACTCGAGGTCGTCAGCCGACGCCTCGAGCATCTGCGCCGCAACCGCCCGGGCCTTGTCACGCACCTTGGTCGCCGCCAGGTGCACGGCCGTCCCGCCGACGGCCAGGCTGCGGCTGCCGTAGGTGCCGAGCCCGTAGGGCGCGAAGGCGGTGTCGCCGTGGATCACCTCGACGTCGTCGAACGGCACGCCGAGCTCGGTCTCGATGATCTGCGACCACGACGTGGCGTGGCCCTGGCCGTGCGGCGACGTGCCGGTGATCACGGTGACCTTGCCGGTGGGATGCATCCGCACCGTCGAGCTCTCCCAGCCGCCCGGGGTGAGCCCGATCGCGTGAGTGACGTCCGAGGGCGCGAACCCGCAGATCTCGACCCACGTCGAGAGGCCCCGGCCGAGCAGCTTGCCGCGGGCTGCGGCCTCCTGCCGGCGGCGCTCGAAGGTCTCCTGGTCGTCGGAGAGCTCGAGCAGCCGGTCGAGCGTCTTCTCGTAGTCGCCGGAGTCGTAGGCCAGGCCCACCGGGCTCGTGAACGGCCACTCGGTGGGGAAGTTGCGCCGGCGCACCTCGGTGCGGGTGATGCCGACCTCCTTCGCCAGGATGTCCATCATCCGCTCGATCGCGTACGTCGCCTCCGGCCGGCCGGCGCCGCGCAGCGCGTCGGTCGGCACCGTGTTGGTGTAGACGTTGGTGACCTTGATGTCGATCTCGGGGATGGCGTACGCGCCGGGCGCCATCAGCATCGTCAGCTGCGAGATCAGCGGCGTCAGGAGCTGCAGGTACGAGCCGTAGTCCTGGACGTAGTGCACGCGCATGCCGAGCACCTTGCCGTCCGAGCTGGCCGCGAGCTCGACGTGCGCGTCCTGCGCGCGGCCGTGGCAGGTCGCCAGCATCGCCTCGGAGCGATCCTCGATCCACTTCACCGGCGTGCCGAGCTTGCGCGACGCGGCCGCGGCGATGAACTCCTCGGCGTAGCAGTTGAGCTTGCCGCCGAACCCGCCGCCGACGTCCGGCGCGATCGCGCGCACCTTGGCCTCGCTCACCCCGCACACGATCGCCAGGAACGTGCGCAGGAAGTGGGGGATCTGGGTCGAGCTGTACGCGACCAGCTCGTCCGAGGCCGGGTTCCAGTCGGCCACGATGCCGCGCGTCTCCATCGGCACGTGGATCAGGCGCTGGTTCTTGATCGTCTGCTTGACCACGACGTCGGCGTTGGCGAAGGCGGCGTCGATGCCGTCGGTCGTGTGCGTCAGGATCAGACCGACGTTCGAGTCGAGCTCCTCGTGCACCTTCGGCGCGCCGTCTGCGAGCGCCGAGGCGACGTCGACCACGGCCGGCAGCTCGGCGTAGTCCACGACGACCGCGTCGGCTGCGTCCCTGGCCGCGTAGCGGTCGGCCGCGATCACGACGGCGATCGGCTCGCCGACGTGGCGCACCCTGCCCTTGGCCAGCGGCGTCCGGAGCGGCTGCACCATCTCGCCGGTCGGGTTCGACCCGCACGGGACGCCGGCGCTGAACTCGAGGTCGTCGCCGGTGAAGACGGCCCGCACGCCGGGCATGCCCTTGGCGGCCGACGTGTCGATGCCCGTGATGTCCGCGTGTGGGAACTGGCTGCGGACGATCGCCATGTGCAGCATGCCGGGCAGCTTGAGGTCGTCCACGTAGCGGCCGCGGCCGGTGAGGAACTTGCGGTCCTCCTTGCGCAGCGTCGCGGTGCCGATGCCCTTGCCCTCCTGGATGGTCGTGGCCATCAGACCGTCACCCCCGATGCGGACCGGACGGCCGCGACGATGTTCTGGTAGCCGGTGCACCGGCACAGGTTGCCCTCGAGCCCGTGGCGGATCTCCTCGTCGGTCGGGCTGGGATTGGCCTCGAGCAGCTTGATCGCGGTCATCACCATGCCCGGCGTGCAGTACCCGCACTGGAGGGCGTGGCTCTCGTGGAAGGCCTGCTGCATCGGGTGCAGGTCGCCGTTGTGCGAGATGCCCTCGATGGTCGTCACGTCGCAGCCGTCCGCCTGCACGGCCAGCACGGTGCACGACTTCACGGCGGCTCCGTCCAGCCACACCGTGCACGCGCCGCAGCTGGTCGTGTCGCAGCCGACGTGGGTGCCGGTCAGGTTCAGGTGCTCGCGCAGCAGATGGACGAGCAGCGTGCGCGGCTCGATCTCCACGGTGCGTGGCGCCCCGTTCACGGTCAAGGTGACGCTCTTCATCGAGTCTCCTTCTGACGCCGGGGGGTCCCGAAGTGCATAGGCAGGTGTATCGCAGCGCGCGGCCCGCTGCAAGGGTGCCGCCGCCGCGCGCGCCGGCCGACTCGTAAGGGTTTCGTATGGAACCGTCCTCGCCCGTTGACCCTGGGACGGACGCTCGCTATCTCGGGAGATGAAGGCGCGTCGCCGTCCAGACGGGGGTCATCGGACGGCGAGGCAGTGACAGGAGGGTCGCACATGATCGTCGAGCGCATCGGAGCAGCGGAAAGGAACGCGGACGCACGGGATGCAGCCAAGCATGCCGAGACCGCCTTCCGACGGATGGGGCCGTCCGCTGCGATGGGGGAACGCCCGTCGAAGCGCGACCAGAGGCGTTTCGAGGTGATGCTCGTGCGCCGGATCGTCGACGGCTGAACACGGGGGAAGCCGGGCGCCTGTACGCCTAGAGGTGGAATGCCTTGGGAAGGCCGCGAGCACTGTTGGCCTTCCCAAGGTACCTCCTCATCCCGAGCAGATGCTCGGTGGCGCGTAGCAGCGAGAAGTGCGTCAGCAGCCGGTGGGCCGCCGTGCCCGCCTTCGTGTAGCGGCTGACCACGACCAGCGGCACCTGGTTCTGGTTGCCTCCGCCCTCGTCCCAGACGATGAAGACGGCGGTGTGGCCGTGGCGGTAGGTGGGGCTGGCGACGATCATCGGGACCCACTTCGCGAGCCAGTTGTCGCCCGTCTTCAGCGGGCAGCTGTGCATGTCGTTGCACAGGTTCGGCGTGACGAACATGAACGCCGGCGCGTGGCCGTGGTGGAGCGCGTAGTGCAGCCGTCCGCTGCCCACTTTGCCCAGCGCCCGCACGTGCCGCCGACAGCCCCTGCGGGCGCGCACGTAGTAGACCGCCGGCACGTGGCGGGCGGCGTAGAGGCCGGCGCTGCCGCGGTTGCACGACGTCGGCATCGACTCGGCGTAGGCGCGCCAGCGCAGGCCGTGCCGGGCGATCTGCGTGAAGACGTTCGCTCCCCGCACCGGGCAGGACGCCGGTGAGCAGTCCGTGTGGATGCCGTGGATCGAGCCGCTCGTCATCGCCAGGTAGTTGGGCAGGCTGGGGTGGCTGATCGCGTGGTAGTTCGTCGCCAGCCCGCAGCGTTTCGAGAGCGCGGTGACGAACGGCGCGTGGCCGATCACGTCGGAGTAGGAGTGGTTCTCCATGACGATCACGATCACGTGCTTGATGGAGGGATGTGCCGCCTGGCGCTGCTGCCCGCAGGCGGCGGGGACGGAGACGGCAGGCTGGGCCGCGCTCCTGGCGGAGCCGGGCATGCTGACCGCGATCACGACCGCGGCCAGCGCTCCTGCCAGCGCTGCACCTCTCTTCATCGGCCGAGGACGCTACCGCAGCCGGCAGCCAGATACTTGCTGTTTTACGACATGCTTACGCGACCCTGACGCGCCGCTTTCGTTTCAGGACGCGACGGCCACCTGCGACGTGCAGAACGCGCAGCGCTTCGCGGCGATCGGGATGTCGCTCAGGCACTCCGGGCAGGCCTTCGTCGTCGGCGACTCGGGCGGGTGGCCCGCGGCTCGCCGGGCGGCCAGGATGTTCAGCGGCTTGACGACGAGGAAGAAGATCGCCGCGGCGACGGTGACGAAGCTGAGCACGGCGTCGATGAACGCGCCGTAGAGGAAGTGGCTGCCGTTGATCGTGAACGCGAGCCTGTCGAAGCTGGGCTTGCCGAAGACGGCGGCGATCAGCGGCGTGACGATGTCGGTGACGAGCGCGGTCACGACCGCGCCGAACGCCGCGCCGATGACGACCGCGACGGCCAGGTCGACCACGTTCCCGCGCATGACGAACTGGCGGAACTCCTTCAGCATGACCCCTCCCCGGGTGGTGGCTTGCCGATGCGGCGGGCAGGGTACCCCACCCCTATGATGGCGTCCATGGCCGAGCGAGTGGTGATCCTGGGCGGCGGCTCGACCGGCGAGGCCGCGGCGGGGACGCTGCGCGGCTTCGAGCCGGACACGCCGATCACGCTCGTCGAGCACGGGCTGGTGGGCGGCGAGTGCTCCTACTTCGCCTGCATGCCGTCGAAGGCGCTCCTGCGCCCGCCCGAGGCGATCGCCGCGGCGCGGCTCGTGCCCGGAGCGGCCGAGGCGGTGACGGGGTCGATCGACGTCGGCCGCGCGTTCTGGCACCGCGATCAGGTCACGGGCGGGCTGGACGACTCGAGCCAGGAGGAATGGCTTTCCGACCGCGACATCGAGCTCGTGCGCGGGACGGCCCGCGTCGGCGGGCCGGGCGCGGTCGACGTGGACGGGCGCACCATCCCGTTCGGGCGGATTCTCGTCGCGACCGGCTCGGCGCCTGCGATCCCGCCGATCCCCGGACTCGCCGACGTCGAGTACTGGACGAACCGCGAGGCCACGACGACGCACGAGGTGCCGGCCAGGCTGATCGTGATCGGCGCCGGCCCCGTCGGCTGCGAGCTGGCCCAGGCGTTCGGCCGGATGGGGGCCGAGGTGACGCTGGTGGACGTCGCCGAGCGGCTGCTGCCGCGCGACCATCCCGACGCGGGGAAGCTGATCGCCGATGCGCTCGAGCGCGACGGGGTCGCGCTGCGGCTCGGGGCGAAGCCCGAGCGCGTCGAGCCGGGCGTGCGCCTGCATCTGGAGGGCGGCGAGACGATCGCCGCCGACCGCATCCTGGTCGCCGCCGGGCGACGGCCGAACGTCGACGGGCTCGGCCTGGAGGCGCTCGGGGTCACGATCTCGAAGCGCGGCGTCGAGGTGGACGAGCGCCTGCGCGCGGCCGAGAACGTGTGGGCGGCGGGCGACGTCACCGGCATCGCCATGTTCACGCACGTCGGCAAGTACCAGGCGCGGGTCGCGGCCGCCGACATGGCCGGGCGTCCCGCACGGGCCGACTACCGGGCCATCCCGGCGGTGACGTTCACCGACCCCCAGGTCGCGTCGGTCGGCGACACGTCGGGGGAGGGCGCGGTGATCGGCGAGCGCGGGTCGGTGGCGCGGCTCTCGACGTACGAGCGGCCAAAGCGGCCCGGCTTCCTGAAGGTGTTCGCCGACCCCGGGCGGCGGGTGCTGGTCGGCGCGGTCGCCGTGGGTCCGGAGGCGGGCGAGTGGCTGGGCCAGCTCACGTTGGCGATCCGCGCCGAGGTGTCCGTCGACGTCGTGCTCGACACGATCCAGCCCTACCCGACGTTCTCCGAGGCCGTCCAGTTCGCCGTGCGCGACCTGGGGCTGTAGCAGGCCGAAAAGCGGGGCCAGGCCCCGCAGGCGGGGCCAGGCCCCATCCCCCTAGCGCGCAGAATGGTGCCAGGCACCGCTATTCAGCGACGCTGATGCGGAAGGCCGCGGTGTAGAGCTCGCCCGGGCGGGCGAGGGTCAGGTCGTCGCCGCTCGCGAGGGCGTTGGTCGGGGCGGTCATCGGCTCGAAGCACACCAGCGGCCGGTCGGGCGGCGCGTACACCTGCGCGAAGGGGTAGCCCTCGAGGAACTCGACGGCGAGCGTCCGGCCGCCGCCCGCGAGCGTGAAGCGCGGATGCGCGCCGAGCTCGGCGTAGGCCGCGTCGAAGTCGCGCGTGCCGAGCCGGCCGCGCTCGATCCGCACCGGCTCGCGGTCGCCGGTCGGGAGCATGCGGCTGTCCAGGACGAGCCGTGTGCGCACGGGGATGTCCGCGATCCAGTCCCCGCGCGGCAGGCCGGGAAGCTGCAGGTACGGGTGGTAGCCGAACGACACCGGCACCGGGCGCCTGCCGTATGCCCGCAGCGTCGTCGAGATCTCGAGCGCGTCCGGCGAGAGCTCGGCCGTCACCGAGAGCACGTGCGTGTGCGGGAACACCTCGAGGATGGCCGGGTGGTCATGGGTGTCGAACTCGGCGCGGACGCTGCCGTCGGTCTGCTCCACCACGGTGAAGGGGAGCACTCGCGGCAGCACGCCGTGGATGGGGAGGCCGTTCGGGTCGAGGTGGACGATGTCGGAGGCGGGCAGCGGCCGCGCCAGCCGGTTGGCCCACGGGTGCAGCAGCGGGACGCCGAACGTGGATCCGCGCTCGCGGTAGGCCTCGAGGCCGGCGCCCTGGAAGAGCAGCTCCTCGCCGCCGTGCCGCAGCGACCGGCACACCATGGCCAGCTCCGGGACGAACGTGGCCTCGAGGCCGCCGGCCGCGAGCGTCACCTCGCCGCCGGTCACGCCTCCGGCACCTGGACGAGCTCGACCGTCGCGCCGTCGGGGTCGGTCAGGTAGACGACGATGCATCCGGCCCAGTGCCGGCCTGCCTCCGGCCCGAGCGGTTGCGGCTTCGACCGTGCTGGGACGCCGGCCTGCACGAGCCGCCGGTGGGTCGCGACGATGTCGTCGACCTGGAACGCGATGTGGCTGCCGCGGTGGTCGCCGGGAGCGGGATCGTCGCGGTTCTCGATCAGCTCGAGCACGCGCCCGTCGCCCAGGTCGAGATCGGCGATCCGGACGTGCTGCGCGCCTTCGCCGGACACGGCCGCGAACGTCTCGGCGGCCGCGTCCACCTGCTCGCGCACCGGCACCCCGAGCAGGTCGCGGTAGAAGTGCAGCGACCGGTCGAGGTCGGCGACGGTGAGGCTGGCATGGTGCAGGCCGGTGACGGTCATCGCAGGCGGTCGGGGACGACGTCGCGGGCGAACACATCCTCGACGCGCTCCGCCCGCTTCACGACCTCGGCCTCGGCGCCGCGCACCAGCACGGTCGCCGGCCGCGGCAGGCCGTTGAAGTTGGAGGCGCACGCGTCCTGGTAGGCGCCGGTGTCGAGGAACGCGAGCACGTCGCCCGGGGCGAGCGCGGGCAGCGCCGCCTGCGGGGCGAGGACGTCGAAGCCGCACGACATCCCCACCACGTCGGCCTCGAGCGCGGGTGCCGCATCCCCGGCCGACGCGGCGACCACCGGGAAGCGCGCGTGCTCGATCAGCAGGTCGGCCAGGAACATCTCCGTCGTGTCGGTCTCGACCCACGTCCAGTCGACCGGAGCCGCCTGGTGCTTCACGTTGCGCACCGTGGCCAGGTGGATGCCGGCGTCGGCGTAGAGCGACCGGCCCGGCTCGGCTTCGAGCCGGATCCCGGCCGTGTCGACGCCGGCTCCGTGCAGGCCGTCCCGCAGGGCGCCCGTGAGGGCCGCGGCGATCGCCTCGACCGGCGCCGGATCGCCGCCGTGGCCGGTCGGGTCGCGCGGCGCGGGGTAGCCGCCGCCGACGTCGATCTGCCCCGGGCGCCAGCCGCCGAGGTCCGCGCACAGCCGCCCGATCGCCCGGGCGAAGCTCGCGCCCATCCCCGCCCAGACGCCGGCGTCGGTGCGGTGGCGGCCGAGGTGGGCCATGACCCCGACCAGCTCCACGCCGTCCTCGGCCAGCGCGCGCCGCCCCACCTCGCCGGCCTCGGCGAGCGGGATGCCGGGCTTGTAGCGCACGGCCGACTCGCGCACCGACCGGCCCGGGTCGAGCTCCGACGGAGCGTCGAGGCCGTCGTAGTCCGGCCGGAGGCGCAGACGCACCTGGGCCGCGCGGCCGGTGGCACGGGCGGCGGCGGCGGCCAGGTCGAGCTCGGCCGGGCTGTCCAGCGTGACCCGGCACCCGGCCGCGACGGCGCGGCGCACGAGCTCGGCGTCCTTCACCGAGCCGTTCACCGAGATCATGCCCGGCGGCGTCCCCACGGCGAGCGCCGCGTGCAGCTCCCCCGGGCCGAAGGTGTCGGCGCCCAGGCCCTCGTCGTTCAGGACGGCGCGCAGCGCCAGCGAGAGGTTCGCCTTGAGCGACGGCAGGAGCGCCGTCTCGCCCTCCGGCCAGGCCGCGGCGAAGGCCGCGCCGATCCGGCGGGCGTTGCGGCGCAGCTGATCCTCCGAGACCGCGTAGAGCGGCGTGCCGAACCGGCGCGCCAGCTCGACGGCGTCGCACTCCTCGACGTGCAGGCGGCCCTCCCTGATGGAGAGGCAGTCGTCGATGCGGACGGCGGTGGTCACGTGGAACGCCACATTACCGGGCCAACGCCCGTGAGAGTGGGCACCGAGTAGTCTCGCTCGCGATGCGCGGCTCCTTGGCTGCGGGTGCGTTGGGTGAGCGCGAGTTTCGTCTGCTCTTCCTCGGGCGGGCGGTGTCGGCGGTGGGCGACCAGGTGGCGCCGTTGGCGCTGGCGTTCGCGGTGCTGGAGGCGACCGGGTCGGCGAGCGATCTGGGCTTCGTGTTCGCCGCGCGTGAGGTCGCGTCGATCGCTTCGTGGAGGTTGTCGACGGTTGAGAGGTCCTGCTCGCGGCGCCGGCGTCCGTGGGCGGATCGGATGCGGCGGGAACGGCTGATGATCGGGTCGAACGTCGCGAGCTTCGCCACGCAGGGGGCGACGGGGGCGCTGCTGATCGCCGGCCAGGCTCACCTGTGGCAGCTCCTGGTGTTGCAGGCGCTCTCGGGCGGCGCCGACGGCGCGTTCCAGCCGGCCCGAAACGCCATCACCCCCCAGGTGGTGTCGCCGGCGCGGCTGCAACAGGCAAACGCCCTCTTGCAGATGATCGGGAGCGTCGTCGGTGTGGTCGGCCCACTGGTGGCGGCCGGGCTCGTCACGGCGGGCAGCCTCCGGTGTCGCACTCGTCGCCGACGCGGCCACGTTCCTGGTCAGCGCCATGTTCCTCTCGGGCGTGCGCACGACGGCGCCCGAGCGAACCGCCTCGACGTTCTTCACCGACCTGCGCGGCGGATGGTCGGAGTTCCGCTCGTACGAGTGGCTGTGGAAGGCGGTCGCGCTCGTCTGCGTGAGCAACATGATGGGCGCCGCCTACTTCGTGTACGGGCCGTACATCGCCAAACACGATCTGGGTGGGCCGGGTGCGTGGGGCATCATCCTGGCCGCCAACTCCGCAGGCTGGGTCATCGGCGGGGTCATCAGCACCCGCTACCGGCCGCAACGTCCGATGCTCGCCGCGTCCCTGTGCGCCATGCTCTGGCCGATCCAGACCCCGCTGCTGGCGCTGCACCCAAACGTGTGGGTCGTCGCCCTCGGGGCGTCGGTCGGCGGCGCCGGACTGATCATGGGGATCACGTTCTGGTTCACCACGCTCCAGACCAAGGTTCCCCAGGAATCGCTGTCGCGCGTCTCCTCCTACGACGACCTCGGCGGCTTCATCTTCAACCCGCTCGGCTTCGCGATCGCAGGCCCGATCGGCAACCTGATCGGCATCACCGCCACCCTCGTCGGCGCGGCCGCGATCAGCACGGCCAGCTACCTGATCGCGGCCGCCACCCCTGCGATCCGCACCCTGCGCCTCGATCCACCACCGACCGGCGGCGAGAGTCACCTGCTGTGAGGACGGCTACTGCGAGAGCCACATCTCCGGGATCAGCTCGAAGTACGACCCGTCGAACACCAGCCCGTGGAGGCGCGATGAGACGAACGTCGGCTGCTCGAGGTGGATGAACGGCGCCCAGCCGGCGTCGCGCTGCATGAACAGGTTGTCGATCTTGGCCCACATCGCGTTTCGGGCCGCGCCGAGCGGCATGAGCTTCGTCTGATCGATCATGCGGTTCAGCACCGGGTCGTTCGTGTTCGAGGTGTCGTTGTTGCCGACGTTCACGATGTTCGCGCCGTTCAGGAGCGTGTCGATGAAGTCCTCGCCCTCGGGATAGTCCTGGTCGAAGTGGTTGAACGCGATCTGCGGATCGGTCTTCTGGTTCAGGAGCTCGTCCCAGTACACCGAGTCGGCGATCGTGCGCACGCCGGTCACATTGAGCCCGATCTGCGAGAGCACGCCCGCCAGGTACTGCGCCGCCTGCGGCGCCGGGTCGGCGTTCGTCGTCCAGATCTGCACCGGCGCGCCCTCGGCGCCGGCCTGCTGGATCAGCTGCTTGGCCTTGGCGACGTCGTGCGGATACAGGTTGGGCTCGTGGTAGGCGGTGCCGAAGCCGGGCGGGAGCACCGTCTCGGTGGGCGTGCCCTGGCCGCCGAAGATCTTCACCAGCGCCGCCCGGTCGATGCCGTAGTTGACCGCCTGGCGCACGGCCAGCTTGTTGAACGGCGCCAGCCGCTCGTTCATCGAGAAGTAGGTGACGTTGTTGCGCGGATACAGGTGCACCTGGCTCGGGTACTGCGCCTTGAGCTGGGTGAGCCGGTCGGGCGGCACCGCCTCCATGTACCAGTCGAGCTGTCCGTCGATCGTCTCGTTCACGGCCTGCTCGGGGGTGATGCCGATGGTGATGTCGACCTCGTTCAGGTGGCCGTTGGGCGAGTTCGGCGACCACTGGTGGAAGTTCGGGTTTCGCACCAGCACGATCTGCTGCTTGGGCACGTAGGTCTTGACCATGTACGGCCCGGTGGCGATGCGCCACTGCGAGTCGGTGGAGATGTCCTTGTACGGCATGCCCTTCGGGACGGCGAAGGCGAAGGGCATCGCCATGATGTCGAGGAAGGCGCCGTCGGGGTGCGTCAGGTGGAACGTGATCGTCATCGCCTTGTCGTTCGCGACGATGCCCGAGATGTGCGCCGCCTTGTGGGCGGCGTACGCGTCCGCGCCCTGGATGATCGTGTAGAAGCCGACCCCGGGCGAGCCGACGTGGAAGAGCCGCTCGATGGCGTACTGGAAGTCGGAGGGCTTGACGGCCCGGCTGACCGGCGGCGAGAACATCACGCCCGGATGGAGGTGGAACGTGTACGTGCGCCCGCCGTCGGTGACGGCCGGCATCGCCGTGGCGATGTCGGGCACGACGTCCGACCCGCCCGCGCCGGAGACCTTCTTGAACGTGAGCAGGCCGTTGTTCGTCGCCTCGAGCAGCTCCCACCCCTCGACGGCGTAGGAGATGCCGGTGTCGAGGTGGTCGGGATCGTCGGGGATGCCGCCCTTCAGGGTGCCGCCGTTGTGGACGCCGCCCCCGCCTCCGCCGGACGACGAGCCCGAGCCGGAGCCGCCGCATCCGGCCACCGCGGCGGCCACCGCCAGGAGCGCCAATGCTCGCTTCACCATGTCCGTTCCCTCCCTCTCACTGGACGCGCGTACGCGGGTCGAGCCAGGCGTAGGCCAGGTCGATCACCGTGTTTGCGACGACGACGAAGAAGGCGCCGTAGAGCGTCAGCGCCATGAGCGGCGGCAGGTCGAGGTGGGCGACCGACTCCTGCGCGTACTGGCCCACCCCCTCGATGCCGAAGATGGGCTCGATCAGGATCACCGTGCCGCCGACGGCGGCGCCGAAGTCGAGCCCGAAGAGCGTGACGACCGGGATCAGGCACGTGCGCAGCGTGTGCCGGAAGAGCACGCGCCGGTCGGTCAGCCCCTTCGCCCGCGCGGTGCGGATGTAGTCCAGCCCGCGCACGTCGAGCAGCGACGCGCGCACGACCCGGGCGTAGAAGCCGATCGAGACGACGGCGAGCACGATCCAGGGCAGGAACAGGTGCTCGGCCCACTGCAGCGGGCTGGTCGCGAACGGGACGTAGCCGAACGGCGGGATCCAGTTGAAGACCGCCCACGAGTGGTAGCGGAACGTCAGCAGGTAGAGCAGCACCGCCCCGAGCCAGAAGATCGGGATCGAGACGCCGGCCAGCGCGAGCACGGTGAGGACGCGGTCGAGCCAGCGGCCCTGGTGGATCGCCGACAGGACGCCGATCGCCACGCCCGTGACCAGCCAGATGATCGCGGCGCCGACCGCCAGCGACAGGGTGCGCGGGATGCCGCGCTCGATCGTCGGCAGCACCGGCGTCTGATCCTGGTAGGAGATCAGGTCGCGCTTGATGAAGAGCCGCTCCATCATGTCGCCGTACTGCACGTACACCGGCTTGTCGAAGCCCCAGTCCTTGCGGATCTGGCGGATGTTCTCCTGGGTCGGGTGGCGGCCGGCCAGGCGCAGGGCCGGGTCGCCGCCGGGGATGACATTGAAGATGACGAACACCAGGATCGAGATCGCGAACAGCACCACCGCGAGCCCGACGATCCGTCTGATGACGAAGACTCCCATCTAGGCCGTCTCCATCAGCGGATCCTGATCCGGGCGTGGGGGTCGAGGGCATCGCGCAGCGCGTCGCCGAGCACGTTCAGCGACACGACCGTGAGCATGATCGCGATCCCGGGGGCGACCGTGAGCTGAGGCGCGGTCACGATCGAGGCGTAGCCCTGCTCGATGATGTTCCCCCACGACGGCGTCAGCACCGGCACGCCCACCCCGAGGAACGAGAGCGCCGCCTCGGTGAGGATGTTGTTCGCGACGATCAGCGTCAGCATCACGAGCGTGATCGAGGCGACGTTCGGCAGCAGCTCGAGCAGCATGATCCGCAGCGGTCCGGCGCCGGTGGCGACCGCCGCCTCGACGAACTCCATCCGCCGCAGCGTGAGCACCTGGCCGCGGATCGGCCGGGCCACGTAGGGCACGAACACGACCGCGATCACGACGATGGGGATGGCCAGGGAGCTGGACGACACGTGCAGCGGCCCGATCGCGAGGCCGCCGACGGCGAGCGTCGTCGCGAGCGCGACGGCGAGCAGGTAGACCGGGAACGACCAGATCAGGTCGAGGACGCGCGAGATCACCGAGTCGACGATGCCGCCGCGGTAGCCCGCCACCAGGCCGAGCGCCAGCGCGAGCGCGACGCACAGGAGCGCCGAGGCGGCTCCCACCTCGAGCGAGATGCGGCCGCCGTACAGGATGCGCACCGCCAGGTCGCGCCCGTTGGCGTCCGCGCCCAGCAGGTAGCAGGCCCGCCAGCCGGGCCCGATCGGGGTGCCGTCCAGGCGCACCACCGGGATGCGCTTGCCGCCCTGGTGGACGTAGCCCTGGATGTTCTGGTCGTTCGGCCCGTGGTGGCAGGCGATGTCGGCCCAGAGCGGCGCCCCGGGGAAGCACGCCAGCACGATCAGGACGAGCACGGCCGCCGACACCAGCGCGGCCGGGTTCCGGCGCAGCCGCCGCCACGCCAGCGAGACTCCTCCGCGTCCCGCCGGAGCGTCCCCCCGCCCCGGGGGCGCGGCGACCGTCTCGACCGTCATGGGCCCGGGTCGGCCGTCACTTCGAGAGCCACATCGACGGGAAGAGCTCGAAGAACGTCCCGTTGAAGACGAGCCCGTGCAGGTGCGACGACACGAACTTGGGCCACTGCCGGTTCATGAACGGCGCCCAGCCGGCGTCGTTCTTCATGAACAGGTAGTCGAGCTTCGCCCAGACGGCGTTCCGCGCCGGGCCGAGCGGCATGCGCTTGGCCTGGTCGATCATCCGGTTGTAGGCGGGGACGTTCGTGTTGGAGACGTCGTTGTTGCCCACGTTCACGATGTGCTCGCCGTTCAGCAGCACGTCCAGCCAGTCCTGCGACTCGGGGTAGTCCTCGTTCCAGTCGTTGAATGCGATCTGCGGGTCGCCCTTCTGGCTCGAGATCGTCGGCCAGTAGACCGACTCGCTCTCGGTCTTCACGCTCGCGTGCAGGCCGATCGAGTTCAGCACGCCCGCCATGTACTGCACGGCCTGCGGCGTCGGGTCGGTGTTGTGGCCCCACACGGTGACGCTGGCGCCTTCGACGCCGGCCTGCTTGATCAGCGCCCGCGCCTTGGCCAGGTCGTGCGGGTACAGGTGGTGGGGCTTGTAGGCCGAGCCGAACCCGGGCGGGATGATGTTCTCGGTCGGCGTGCCCTGGCCGCCGAAGATCTTCACGAGCGCCGGCCGGTCGATGGCGTAGTTCACCGCCTGGCGCACCGCCAGCTTGTCGAACGGGTACTTGCGCTCGTTCATCACCCAGTACGTGGTGTTGTTGCGGGTGAAGAGGTGCACCTGGCTCGGATACTGCGCCTTCACCTGCGTCAGCCGGTCGGGCGGCACCGACTCGAAGTACCAGTCGAGCTGGCCGTCGGCGACCTCGTTCACGGACTGCTCGGGGGTGACGCCGATCTGGACGTCGATCTCGTTCAGGTGTCCGTTGGGGGAGTCCGGCGTCCACTGGTGGAAGTTCGGGTTGCGCACGATCACGAGCTGCTGCTTGGGCACGAACGTCTTGATCATGTAGGGGCCGGTGGCGATCCTCCACTCGGGGATCGTCGAGATGTCCTTCGACGGCGTGCCCTGCGGCACGACGTCGGCGAACGGCGTCGCCATGTAGTCGAGGAACGTGCCGTCGGGCTGGGTGAGGTGGAACGTGATCGTGCCCTTGGCGTCGTCGGCGACGATCCCGGAGATGCCGCCCGTGCGCGTCTTCGCGTACGCGTCGGCGCCCTGGATGCCGGTGAAGAAGGAGAGGCCGCCCGAGTCGATCCGGAACAGGCGCTCGATCGAGAACTTGAAGTCCGACGGCTTCACCGCCCGGTTGACGGGAGGCGAGAACATCACGTTCGGGCGCACGTGGAACGTGTACGTGCGGCCGCCGTCCGTGACCGTCGGCATGGCGGACGCGATGTCGGGCACGATCTGCGCGCCCGCGCCGCCCGCGGCCTTCTTGAACGTGACCAGGCCGTTGTTGGTCGCCTCGAGGATCTCCCAGCCCTCGTTCGTGTAGGAGAGCCCCGGGTCGAGGTAGTCGGGGTTGTCCGGGATGCCGGCTCGAAGGGTGCCGCCGTTCACCGGCTTCCCCGATGCGGAGCCGCCGCTCGCCCCGCCGCCGCTGCCGCCGCACCCCGCCGCGACGGCGAGCGCCGCCAGGGCTGCCGCGAGCGCGGGCGCGCGCCTCACCGCACGCCTCCCCTCGGGCCGACGTCGCCGCGCTCGAGCGCCGCGGCGACCGCCGGCATCGCGTCCGCGGCCGCCTCCAGGGTGCGGTCGACGTCCTCGTCGGTGTGGCCGCCGGACAGGAAGAAGAGCCCCTCCTGCGGCGGCTGGATGAGCACGCCGCGCTCGCGCAGCTCCGCGTACAGCGTCGGGAAGGGGCTGCGCGCGACCACGTCGTGTGCGGCGCGGTAGCCGGCCGGCGGCGCGGGGGCGAACCAGAGCTGGAACATGGCGCCGACGCCGCTCCAGCACGCCTCCATCCCGGCGTCGGCGGCCGCGGCGACGAGGCCGCCGGCCAGCCGCCGCCCGCGCGCGTCGAGCGTCTCGTAGAAGCCGGGCCGGCCGGTCGCGCCGACGGCCGCGATCACCGCGGCGCAGACGAGCGGGTTCGAGTTGTACGTGCCGCCGTGCATCGTGCGTCCGTCGATCACCATCTCCATGATCTCGCGCCGGCCGCCGACGGCGGCGACGGGGACGCCGGCGCCGAGCGCCTTCGCGAGCACCGTCAGGTCGGGGCGGATGCCGAACAGCTCCTGCGCACCGCCCGGGGCGACGCGCAGGCCGGTCAGCACCTCGTCGAAGATCAGCACGGCGCCGTGCTCGGTGGCCAGCTCGCGCATGCGCTCCAGGTAGCCGGGCGCCGGCATCAGCGCGCCGCAGTTGCCCAGGATCGGCTCGGTGATGACGGCCGCGAGCTGCGGCCCGTGCTCGGCGAAGATGCGCTCGAGCGCCTCGAGATCGTTCCAGACGCCGATGACGAGGGTGTCGGCGACGCCGGCCGGCATCCCGGTCGACCCGGCCACGGCGGCCGGCGCCTCGGCCGGCCCCCACTCCCCGGGCCCGGGATGGCCCGACCAGTGGATCGCGTCCGACCAGCCGTGGTAGTGGCCCTCGAAGCGCAGCACCTTCTCCCGGCCGGTGAACGCCCGCGCGAACCGCAGGGCGTACTGGACGCACTCGGTGCCCGAGTTGCCCAGGCGCAGGAGCTCCATCGACGGGATCCTGGCCGAGACGGCGGCGGCCGCCTGCCCCTCGAGGTCGTGGGCGAGGGAGAAGAGCGAGCCGCGCTCGCGCAGGGTCTCGGTGACGGCGTCGATGACGGGGGCCGGCCGGTGCCCGAGGATCAGCGGGCCCTGGCCCATCACGTAGTCGATGTAGGTGGCGCCGTCCTCGTCCAGGATGTGCGCGCCGGCGCCGCTGCGCACGAAGACCGGGAGCGGCAGGTAGCCCGAGCGGGGCGCACGGGTGCCCGAGCCGACGCCGCCGGCGAGATGCTCCGCGGCCCGCTCGTAGAGCTCCTGCGACTGTGCGGTCGGCCGGCCGGTCTGCGTCTCGCTCATGCGCTTGCCTCCAGTGCCTCGTGTTCCCGCCATGCACCGTAGTGGGTGCAGGCCCGCGCGGCTGCGGCCGCGCCCCGCTCGAGCGCCGCCAGGAGCGGCGCGCCCTCGACCAGCGCCGAGATGCAGGCCGCGATGTAGGCGTCGCCCGCCCCGAGCGTGTCCACCACCGTCACCGCGACGGGCGGCTGGTGGTGCACGCCGCCGTCCACGGCCAGGCTGCCGTCCCGTCCGCGGGTGACGACCGCCGCCGCAGCGCCGGCCGCGACCGTCCGCGTCCCCAGCTCGGCCGCCTCGGCGTCGTCGAGGCCGGGGGCGGAGAGAAAGGCGATGTCGAGGTGGGGGGCGAGCTCGGCGATCCGCTCCGGCGACGACACGTGCGAGAAGTCGTAGGACAGCCGGGCGCCGCCGCGGCGCAGGTCGAGGAAGCCCTCGATGCCGCCCCACAGGCCGGCCCCGTGCACCCATGCCCGCCGGCCGAGGTCGGCCAGCGCCGCCGCGGTCGCCCGGAACCGGCCGCTCGCGCCCAGGATCTCGCTCTCGAAGACGCGGTCGCCGTCGTCCGTCAGCCGGATCGTCGTCACGCCCGTCGCCTCGCCCGCGGAGACCGCGACGTGCGTCGTGTCGATCCCCCGGGCGCCGGCCGCCGCGAGCACCGCGCGTCCCGCGGCGTCGTCTCCGACCGCGCCGGCGTAGGCGACGTCGTGGCCCGCGTCGCGGAGGCCGATGGCCACGTTGAGCGCGTTTCCGCCCACGAACTCACGATCCAGCGGAGGCAGGTAGCGGTCGAGGCAGTTGTCGCCCATCGTGGCCACCGGCTTCACGGCCATCCCGCCTGGGAGAGCACCTGATGCCCCATGAGGGCGCGCTCGTCGAGGTCGGCGATCCCGCGCATCAGGGTGGAGTAGACGATGAACCACTGCAGGGCGACCTTCAGCACGAACGGCTGCAGCAGCGGGTGCACGTCGGGGTGGTCGTCGGCGTCGAACACCCGCACCCGTGCGCCGTGCTCGGCGGCGACCCGCGCCGAGCGCTCGGTCAGCGTCCGTGACGGGTCGCGCCCGAGCAGGAAGATCATGTCCGGGGACTGGCGGTCGAGCATCTCCGCCGGGCCGTGCCGGAACTCGGTGCTCTCGATGACCGAGCTCCCGATGCGCATGTTCTCCATGAACACGGTCAGCCCGAACTTGTACGCGAGGCCGTACAGCGGCCCGGCGGCCAGGCAGTAGATCATCTGCGACGCGGCCAGCTCTTCGGCCAGCTCGCGCCCGCGCGCGCGCGTCGAGCGGAACGCCGCGCCCACCTGCGCCGGGATGCCCTGCAGGGCGTCGAGCACGCCGGCGGCCGCCCGGTCGCCCTCCAGCCGCCCCCACTCGCACACGAACGTCGTCACGGCTGCGAGCGGCAGGCTGTAGAGACCGGGCGATCGGTAGACGAGCGCCTCGTCGGCCTCGGCGGCGATCGGGGTGTCCGGCTTTCCGACGAGCGCCACCGTGCGGGCGCCGCGCTCGCGGGCGAACCGCAGCGCCTCGAGCGTGTCCTCGGTCTGGCCGGAGTACGACGCCACGAAGACGACGGCGTCCGGGCCCAGCCGGCGCGGGCCGCGCCAGATCAGGTCGTAGGAGAGGGCGACGTCGGCGGCGGCGGGCAGGAAGCGGTCGGCGAGCAGCTTGCCCGACCACATGCTCGCCCACGAGCCGCCGCTGCCCACGAAGTACAGCTGCCGGGCGCCGGCGGTGCGGCAGCGGGCGGCCAGCTCGCGCATCTGCGCGGCGCCGTCGCCCATGAACCGGCCCAGGTCCGCCTCCAGGTGCGGCGCGCTGAAGAGCTCGGAACGCAGAGCGACCTCAACCTGGTGTTCGATGTCCGTCATGACTGAGAACGCTATCATGACCGGCCATGGCCGTCACGATCCGCGATGTCGCCCGCGCCGCGGGCGTCTCCACCGCCACCGCCGCCCGTGCGCTCGGCGGCTACGGGCATGCCTCGCCCGCCGCCCGGAGCAAGGTGACGGAGAGCGCGCACCGGCTCGGCTACCGGCCGAACGCGGTCGCCCGGGCGCTCGTCTCGCGGGCCACGACGACCGTCGGCCTGGTCGTCGGCGACATCGAGAATCCGTTCTTCGCCGCGGCGGCCCGCGGGCTCGCCGACGCGATGGACGCCGAGGGCTACACCGTGCTGCTGGCGAACGCCGACGAGGATGCCGACCGCGAGCGCCGGGCGGTCGACGCGCTGCGGGCGCGGCAGGTGGACGGGATGGTGGTCGTGCCCGCTCCCGGCGCATCGCCCGGGCACCTGGCCGACCTGGTGGCTGCGGGCATCCCGCTCGTCCTGCTCGACCGGGTGGTCGCCGGCGTCGAGGCCGACAGCGTGCTGGTGCGAAACACCGCGGGCGCGGCCGACGCGGTCGCGCACCTCACGGGCCTCGGCCACCGCCGCATCGGCGTCGTGTCCGACCTGCCCGAGATCACGTCGTCCGCCGAGCGCATCGCCGGGTACCGGCGCGCCCTGCGCGCCGCCGGCATCGACCCCGATCCCAGCCTGGTCTCGATCGGCGGCCCGACCCAGGCCGACGGCGAGGCGGCGGCCCGGCGCCTGCTCGAGCGGCCCGACCGCCCGACCGCCGTCTTCACCGCCAACAACTTCATGACGGTCGGCACCCTGCGCGCCGCCCGCGCGCTCGGTCTGCGCGTCCCCGCCGACGTCGCGCTGGTCGGGTTCGACGACCTCGACTGGACGACGCTCGTCGAGCCGCCGGTGACCGTCGTGAGCCAGCCCGTCGCCGAGCTCGGGCGCACCGCGGGCGAGCGCCTGCTGGCGCGCCTGCGCGGCGAGACCGGGCCGGCGCGGCGCATCCGCCTGCCCGCGCGGCTGATCGTGCGCGGATCGTGCGGGGGGCGGCCGTGACGCCGGCCGAGCTGCTGGCGGAGCTCGTCGCGGCCGACTCCACGAACCCCGGGCTCGTCCCGGGCGGCGTCGGCGAGGGGGCCGTGGCCCAGATCCTGGCCGCCCGCATGGCGGCCGCGGGCCTCGAGGTCGACCTCTGGGACGCGGCGCCCGGCCGGCCGAACGTCGTCGGCACGCTGCGCGGCACCGGCGGCGGCCGCTCGCTGATGTTCTGCGGCCACACCGACGTCGTGTCCGCGGATGCCGACGGCTTCGTGCCCCGCGTGGCCGACGGCCGCATGCACGGCCGGGGAACGTGCGACATGAAGGGCGGCATCGCCGCCGCGATCGTCGCCGCCGAGCGGATGGCGGCGGCGCCGCCCGCGGGCGACGTCCTGATCGCGTGCGTCATCGACGAGGAGTGGCTCAGCCTCGGCGCCGAGGCGCTCGTCGAGCGCTACCGCGCCGACGCGGCGGTGCTCCCGGAGCAGACCGACCTCGAGGTCGTGTTCGCGCACGGCGGGTTCGCCTGGTACGACGTGCGCAGCGTCGGCATCGAGGCCGCCGGCGGACGGCCCGAGCTCGGCCGCGACGCGATCGCCCTGAGCGGCCCGATCCTGGAGGGGATCGCCGCCCTCGACCGCGACCTCGCCCAGCGCGAGACGCCCGAGTGGGGCCGGCCGAGCGTGCACGCCTCCACGATCCGCGGCGGCCACACCTACCCGGCCTATCCGGCGGAGTGCGTCATCGGCGTCGAGCGCTGCCTGATGCCCGGCGAGACGCTGGCCGACGGGGCGGCCGAGATGGACCGGCTGGTCGCCCGGGCGTGGGCGGCCGACGAGCGCTTCGAGGGCGGCTGGACGACGATCGTCGCCCGCGAGCCGGTGCTGCTCGACCGCGACGAGCCGGTCGTGCGCGAGACGGTCGCGGCCGCGGAGGCGGTGCTCGGGCGCCCGCCGGTCGTGCGCAGCGACTACGGGTGGATGGACTCCGGCATCCTCGTCGAGGCCGGCATCCCCTGCATCGTCTTCGGCCCGACCGGCGACGGCCTGCACACGGCCGACGAGTGGGTCGACCTCGAGTCGGTCGAGACGTGCGCCGCCGTGTTCGAGCGGCTGGCGCGCTCGTTTTGCGGCTGACCCCGACCGGCTGACGACCGGTAGCGTTCGCGCGCATGCGGCGCCCCTTCCTGCTGTTCTACGCGCTCGTCTTCCTGGACGAGGTGGCGCTGCTCTCGATCGTCCCGCTCGTCCCGGCCTACACCCGGGCCTACCACCTGTCGGCCGTGCGCGCCGGCGCGCTCC
Organism: uncultured Actinomycetes bacterium; assembly: GCA_963843705.1. GTDB lineage: Bacteria > Actinomycetota > Thermoleophilia > Gaiellales > JAICJC01 > JAICJC01. The sequence goes on along the minus strand of CAWJLQ010000011.1, from coordinate 50,259 downwards.
TGTCCGCAGCCAGCCTCGCGATCGTCGTCGCGTCCGTGCCCGCGGGGCGCCTGAGCGATCGGTTCGGCGCCCGCATCGTGACGCTCGTCGCCTCCGGGATCGCCGCGGCGGCGATGCTCGCGAGCGCGGCCGCGCCGAGCTTCGGGGCGCTGCTCGTGGCGCGTCTGGCCTTCGGCATCGGCTCCGGGACGATCTGGTCGGCGGGCGTCTCCTGGCTGAGCGACTCGGCCGACGACGACGTTCGCGACCGCACGCTCGCGCTGGTCGTGACGACCGCCGGCGTGGGCTCGACGATCGGCCCGGTGTTCGCCGGCGTGCTCGCCGACCATGTCGCCCGCGGTGCGGTGTTCGCCGTCGCCGGCGTGCCGATGGTGGCGGTGATCGGCGCGCTCGCGATGAGCGATCCCGGGACGCGCAGGCGCCATGGCCACCAGCCGCTTGGCGAGGTCGCCGCGGGTATGCGCAGCTCGCCGCTGCTGGCCGGCGCGGTCGCGATCATGCTCCTCGGCGGCGTCGGCGACGGCGTCGTCAACCTGGTCGCGCCGCTCCAGCTCGGCGACCGCGGCCTCTCCTCCGGCGCGATCGGCGCGTGGCTGTCGGCCGCGTCGATGATCTTCATCGCCTCCAGTCTCGCGGTGGCCCGGGCCGGCCGGCGCGCCGTCTCCCTGCGCCTGGGCGGCCTGATGGCCGCGCTGCAGGCGGCCGCGCTGATCCCCGTGCTCGTGTCCGGATCCGTGCCGCCGGTGGTCGCCACCGTGCTCATACGGTCGGTCGTGGTGGGGCCGCCGTACGCGATGGCGTTCCCGCTCGGCGCTCTCGGCGCGGCGAGGCTCGGGTTCGGCACGGGCACGGTGAACGGTGTGATGGGCGTCGTCTGGGGGACGGCGAACTTCGTCGGCCCGCTCGCCGCCGGGGCGGTGATCGCCGGCCCCGGCGACCGCGCCGCCTACGCCCTCCTGGCCGTCTGGTGCCTGCTGATCGCCCTGGTGCTCGTCCGCGCCGGCCGGCGCGAGGCCCTGCTGGCGGCACCCGCCGCGGCGGTGCCCGCCGATCCGCGATAGTCCCCCGCCATGGATCTCACGCTCACACCCGCCCAGCGCGACCTGCGCACCCGGGCCGCGGCGTACGTCGACGACGTCCTCATCCCGCTCGAGGAGCGGGCCGAGCTCGGGGGCGGGCGCCTGCCTGACGACGCCGTCGCGGCGGTCAAGTGCGCCGCCCGCGAGGCCCGCCTCGTGGGCGGGAACCACGCCGTCGAGCACGGCGGCCAGGGCTGGTCGGCGCTCGAGCAGGTGCTCGTGCAGGAGGAGCTCGGCCGCAACACGAACGGCGTCTGGTGGCACATGGGCGGCGGCTACAACGTGCTCGCCCGCGGCACCCCGGAGCAGGTCGAGCGCTACCTGCTGCCGACGCTACGGGGGGAGCGGGCCGACGCGTACGCCGTCACCGAGGCGGAGGCGGGCTCGGACCCGTCCGGCATCGCCGGCACCGCCGAGCGGACGCCGTCCGGCTGGCGGATCCGGGCGGAGAAGTGGTTCGTCACCTCCGGCGACGTGGCCGACTTCGACATCCTGATGGTGAACGTCGTCGACGGAGGCGACCGCCTGCCGACGCTCTTCCTGGTCGACCGCGACCGGCCCGGCATCGAGGTCGTGGACGACCCGCCGTTCACGCACTCGTTCCCGCACGGACACCCGGTCGTCCGCTACGACTGCGAGGTGGCCCGAGACGCGGTGCTCGGCGGCGAGGCCATGATCGGCCGTGGCGGCGACCTGCAGAACGAGTGGTTCGTCGAGGAGCGCATCCACATCGCAGCCCGCTGCGTGGGCGCGATGCGGCGGCTGCTCGCGGAGTCCGTCGCCTGGGCGACCGGTCGCGAGCAGTTCGGCACGCGCATCTACGACTTCCAGGGCATCAGCTTCCCGCTGGCCGACTCGGCCGCCGACTGCGCCGCCGCCCGGCTGCTCACCTACCAGGTGGCCCAGCTCGTCGACGACGGCGCCGACCCCAAGCTCGTGCACGGCCGGGCGGCGATGGCCAAGCTGTTCGCCTCGGAGGCGGCGTGGCGGTGCGCGGACCGCTGCGTCCAGGTGCACGGCGGGCGCGGGTACATGCGCACGTTCGCGGCGGAGCGGTTCCTGCGCGAGCTGCGCGTCGACCGCATCTGGGAGGGCACGAGCGAGATCCAGCGGCTGATCATCGCCCGCGGCATGGAGAAGCGCGGCGTGGAGCGCCTGCTGGGCGTGGAAGGGTAGGTCGGGATGGGGCCTGGCCCCGCTTGCGGGGCCAGGCCCCGCCTTTCGGCTGTCAGTTGCCGTCCACGGGCAGCTCGAAGCTCACCACTGTGCCCGCACCGGACGTCGAGCGCACCTCGACGCAGCCGCCGGCCAGCTGCAGCCGCTCGCGCATCGTGTCCAGGCCCATGCGCCGCTGGCGGCGGCTGCGCTCGATCGCCGCGGCGACGTCGAAGCCGCGGCCGTCGTCGATCACGCGGCCGAGCAGCCGCCCGTCCTGACGGTCGACGACGACCTCGAGCGCCGAGGCGCGCGCGTGCTTGCGCACGTTCACGATCGCCTCGCGCACCGTGCGGTACGCGATCTCCTCCACCACGTAGGGGTAGCGTTCGGCCGGCACCGAGACGGCGGTGCGCAGTCCGGCCTCCTCGCCCGCCTGCTCCGCCAGGTCGTGCAGCGCGCCGGCCAGGCCCTCCTGCTGCAGGCTCGTGGGCCGCAGCTCGAACATCAGCCGCCGGGTGCGGTCGGTGGCGGCGGCGAGCGTGCGCCGGGTCGCGTCGACGGCGTTCGCGATGCGGTCGTGCTCGGCCGTTCCGACCGTCTGGCCGAGCCGGTCGAGCGCGACGAGGCACGCCGTCAGCACCTGCACCGTGTCGTCGTGCAGCTCGGCGGCGAGCCGGCGGCGCTCCTGCTCCTCCGCGCGCAGCAGGCGCTCGATCGCATGCCGCCGCTCGCGCTCGCTCCTGCGCGCCGCCTGCTCGAGCAGGCGGCAGCGCTCGAGCAGGTCGTCGATCTCACGTTCGCCGGCCGCGTCCAGGGTCGCTGACGCCGGCGTTTTGTCAATGCGCGATGCCATGGCTCAGGACGCCTCGGCGACGCCGCGGTCGACCGCGCCGAGCCCGTTCCAGAGCGCGTCCAGCGCCGCCTCGAGGTTGCCCGCGCGCTGCTCGACGAGCGCGAGCACCTGGTTCGCCTCGGCGACGTAATGCGGCGCCGCGGTGGTCTCGAGCAGCTCGATCGCGCTCCGGCACAGGAAGCGGGCCTCGTCCAGGTCGCCCTCGGCGAGCGCGGCCCGGGCGAGCACGAGCGTGGCGCTGCCGGCGACCCCCGGCTCGGTGGCCCCCGTCTCGGACAGCGCCCGCCGGGCGGCCGCCCGCGCGCCCTCGACATCGCCGGCGAGAAGCGCCGCCCGGCCGCGGTCCGCGCTGAGCGTCGCGAGCTCAGGCGTCGCCCCCGCGTCGCGCATGAGCTCGCCCGCGCGCTCGAGATGCGCGTCGGCCTCGGCCGGGCGGCGTTGGTCGGCCATGATCCCCCCCAGGACGGCGTGGGCGCGGCCGAGCAGGACTGAATGCTCGGCCACCTCCAGCCAGGCCACCACCTCGCCCATGTATCGCTCTGCCAGCCGCAGCCGGCCCTGCTCCGCGTAGGTGCGCGCGAGCGCCCACAGGATGCGGGTGCGCGCGACGGGATCGGTGATCGCCGCCTCGACGTCGAGCACGTCGGCGAGGACGGCCTCCGCGTCGGCGAACCGGCCCTGATCGGTGTAGGCGGCCGCCAGGTAGACCCCGAAGCGGACGACGCCGCGCACGTCCATCGGCGGGCGGCGGGTCTCGTCGAGCGCGCCGCGCAGCACCGAGATCGCCCGCGACAGGTCGCCCGTGCCGGCGTAGGCGCGTCCGAGCGACTCGTACAGGCCCGGCCGCACCCTGGCGGTCGCCGCCGGCTCGAGCGCCCGCGCCTGCTCGAGCAGGCTGACGGCGCGCTCGTCGTCCCGCTCGTCGATGGCCAGCTGGCCCAGACCCTCGATCGCCCTGCTCTCGGCGTGGGCGTCGCCGCAGGCGCGCGCCTCGTCGACGAGCGACCCCAGCGTTTCGGCCGCCTCCGGGTCGCGCATGCGCACCGCCATCTCGGCGAGCGCGATGCGGTTGGGCGCGATCGCGCCCGACCGGGCGCGGCCCGCCAGCTCGGCGGTGGTGACACCGAGCCGGCAGGCCAGCTCCGCCAGGATGCGCGGCGACGGCACGCGTTCCCCGGCCTCGATGCGGCAGATGTACGCCGCCGAACAGCCGGAGAACGCCAGCGCCTTCATCGAGAGCCCGCGCTCGGCTCGCACCGCGCGCAGCCGCCGACCCAGCGATGCCGGGTCGTCGACGTGCGTCGGTGCAGGGCGGCCCACGGGTCACAGCATACCGTTGGACCGCCATTCTGTCGATGGGAATTGACGAAACGCTCCGGCGTCGGTACGGTGTATCGCTCCCGCCCGGGTCACACCGCAATGTGAAGGAGCCGACATGTACGCCGGCAGGCTCTGGCCGTAAATCTGACAGTTGAGACGTCCAGCGCTCGCGGCCGCTACAAAGGCCGCTGGAGCGCGGCGAGACCAGGAGCCGCGGCGGGCAGGCCGCGGCTCAGGGCTCGATCTCGACCGGGTTTCGCAGCGTCCCCACCCCGTCCACGGTGACCTCGACGACGTCGCCGGCGCGGAGGTAGCGGGGAGGCGTGCGGGCATCGCCGACGCCGCTGGGCGTGCCGGTGGCGATCACGTCGCCGGGCTCGAGCGTCATGCCGGCCGAGCAGTAGACGATCAGCTCGACGATCGAGAAGATCAGGTTGCCCGTGCTCGACTCCTGCATCACCTCGCCGGAGACGGTCGTGCGGACGCCGATCGACTCGAGCACGACGCCGTCGGCGGACGCCACGCACGGCCCCATGGGCGCGAACGAGTCGAAGCTCTTGCCGAGGGTGAACTGGCGCAGCGGCGTCTCCAGCTGCGCCCGCCGGCCGGAGACGTCGTTCATCGCCGAGATCCCGCCCACGGCGGCGCGCGCCGCCGCCTCGTCGGCGCGGTAGGTGCGCCGGCCGATGACGACGGCCACCTCGCCCTCGTAGTCCGGGCGCGTCTCCTCGCGCGGGACGACGATCGTCGCGCCGTGCCCGCACATCGCCGAGGTGAACTTCGCGAAGAGCACGGGGACGTCGGGGATCGCCAGCTCGGACTCGGCGGCGTGGTCGCGGTAGTTCAGGCCGATCCCGATGAGCTTCCGCGGCACGGTCGGATGCAGCAGCGTGACGTCGGCGACGGGAGTGGCCGGCCCCGACGCGGCCTCGATCGCCGCCCACGCCTCGGGCGAGGCGTCGAACCCGACGGCGGGGGCGGGGCCGGCGTCGACGACGAGATCGTGCTCGAGCCGGCCGAGGCGGGGCTCCCCGCCGTTCGCGGCGAAGCGGACCGCCTTCACCGGCCCTGCTCCGTGCGCAGCACCTTGAGCGCGTTGATCGCGCGCGGGATCCCGGTGTATGGAGCGGTCTGCAGGATGGCCTCCTCGATGTCGGAGTCGGGGACGTCGATCGCGCGCAGCGCCTCGATGTGCGCCGCCACCTGGGGGTCGGAGCTGCCGAGGCCGGTGAGCAGGGCGAGGATGATCAGCTCGCGCTCCCGCACCGAGAGGGCTCCGCGCGTGTGCACGTCGCCGAACACCCAGTCGACGAGCCAGGTCGCCATCGGCTCGCCCATCCGCTCGAGGAAGGCGCTGCCGCCGGGGTGGTCGCCCAACTCGGCGAGGCGGGCCAGCCCGCGCGTGCGGCGATCGTCGTGCTCGGCCATGCGGCGTCCTCCTTGACCCTCTCCAGGCCGGCGGATATTGTATCCAATCGTGGCCGGCCCCCGTGTGCGCGTTGACGTTACCGGATCTCCACAGTGGGGGACCCTGGTCGGCGACCGCATCCGGCTCGACGCCGGCGGCGACCTGGATGCGGCCGGCGCGGCGTTCCTGGCGCCGTGCGAGCCGACCAAGATCATCGCCACGCACCTGACGTACCGCAGCCGCGTCGAGGAGTACCGGGCCCGCGTTCCGGCGGAGCCCTCGTACTTCATGAAGCCGCCCACGACGCTGAACGGCCACGGCGGCCTGCTGCGGCGCCCCCACGGCGCCCGGTTCCTGAACTACGAGGGTGAGGTGGCGGCCGTCGTCGGCCGGCGCATGCACGGCGTCTCCGAGGCGCGGGTGCTCGACCACGTGGCCGGGTACGCGCCGGCCAACGACGTCGGCCTGCACGACTTCCGCCACGCCGACCGGGGGTCGATGCTGCGGGTGAAGGGCCAGGACGGCTTCTGCCCGATCGGCCCCGCGCTCACGCCGGCGGCCGACTTCGACCCGACCGACTTCCGCCTCCGCACGTACCTGAACGGCGAGGTCGTGCAGGACGGCACCGCGGACGACCTGATCTGGCCGATCGCCTACCTGCTGGCCGACCTGTGCCGCCTGATCACGCTCGAGCCGGGCGACGTCGTCCTCACCGGCACGCCGGCGCACTCGCGGCCGATGGAGCCGGGCGACCGCGTCGCCGTCGAGGTGTCGGGGCTCGGCCGGCTGGAGAACTCGGTCGTCGACTGGGACGTCGATCTCGCCGGGCCGGGCGAGCAGTTGCAGGTGTCGGCCAACACGCTCCATGTCGCGCTCGCGATGCCCGAGGACGAGGCCGAGCGCGCCGTCGCCGCAGGGGAGGTCTCATGAGCACACAGGCAGAGAACCAGACGGGTGTTGCCGCCCGCACCGGACAGCAGTTCCTGGACGGCCTGCGCGGTGACGCGCGCGAGCTGTGGCTGGACGGCCGGAAGATCACCCACCCGCTCGACCACGAGGAGCTGCGCGGCGGCGCCATGTCGCTCGCCCGCGTGTTCGACCTCCAGCACGAGCACGCCGACGAGATGCTCGCCCCGTCGCCCGACGACGGCCGGCTCGTGAACGTCACCCATCTCATCCCGCGCTCGCGCGAGGATCTCGAGCGGCGGCGGCGGGCGATCGAGCTCGTGGCGGCGCTCTCCGGCGGCACGACGGGGCGTACGCCCGACTATCTGAACGTCACGTTCGCCTGCTTCGCCGGGCGCGCAGACGTGTGGGCGCGGCGCGGCAACGAGCAGGGGGCGGCGAACATCGTCGCCTACCAGAAGGAGATGCGCGACCGCGACCTGTCCACGACGCACTCGATCATGAACCCCCAGGTCGACCGCACGAAGCCCGAGGCCGAGCAGGCGGCGGGCCAGGTGGCCCTGCACAAGATCGGCGAGACCGAGAGCCACATCACCGTGCGCGGCGCACGCATGCTGGCGACGCTCGCGCCCTTCGCGGACGAGCTCACGATCTACCCGGGCTCGGACATCCGTCCGCAGGACGGCCGCTACGCGCTCTCGTTCGCCATCCCCATGGGCACCCCGGGGCTCAAGTTCATCTGCCGCGACTCGTACTCGAAGCAGCGCTCGAGCTTCGACTACCCGCTGTCGTCGCGGTTCGACGAGATGGACGCGGTTGCCATCTTCGAGGACGTGGAGGTGCCGAAGTCGCGCGTGTTCCTCGACGGCGACACCGAGGGCTACTCCGAGGTCATCAGCGACACCGGCTGGCGCGGCCACATCATGCACCAGGCCTTCACGCGCGCCTACGTGAAGCTCTCGTTCGCGTTCGGGCTCGGCCACGTGATCGCGAACACGACCGGCGTGGCCCGCTTCGACCACATTCAGGAGAAGCTCGGCCAGATGTGGAACATGGCCGAGCTGACCCGCTCCGCGCTCGTCGCGGCCGAGGCCGGCTCCGGGCTCGACGCGGGCGGCGTCTGGTACCCGGACGACCGGCCGTTCCTGGCGCTGCGCGGCGAGATGCCGAAGTGGCTGCCGTACTGCAACGAGCTCCTGCAGCTGATCGGCGGCGGCGGCTTCATGTGCACGCCGTCAGAGGCCGACCTGCGCGGGCCGATGGCCGACGCGATCGCCACCTACTACCAGGCGGCCGGCGCCGACGCGGAGCGCCGGATCCGCCTGTTCCGGCTGGCGTGGGACTACCTGGGGTCGGATCTGGGCGGCCGCGGCGAGCTGTACGAGCGCTTCTACCTGTCGGACTCGTGGCGGATGACGGCGCTCGCCTACAAGATCGCCGACAAGGCCTTCCCGGAGTCGCTCGTCGAGCAGTTCCTGCAGGACTAGCCTGCGGAAGATGGCCACCCAGCACGGATACTCGCTGCCGCTCTCGCCGCACGGGCATGCCTCGCTCGTGCCGGCGCCGCCGTGGCACTACGTCGGCGACTTCCTCGTGATCGAGTACTGGGCCGATCCGGCGGCGGTCGCCGCGGTGCTCCCGCAGGGGCTCGAGCCGCACGCCGACCCCGGCCGCTGCGCCGCGCTCTTCGTCGACTGGCAGTCGTGCCGCGACTCCGGCGAGGAGCTGCTCGAGCCGGGCCGCGGCCAGTACAAGGAGTTCTTCATCGTCTGCAACGCGCTGCTCGACGGCGACGAGCCGTGACGACCTGCCCCTACATCTGGGTCGACAAGGACTTCGCGCTCGTCCGGGGCTGGATCCAGGGCTTCCCGAAGAAGCTCGGCCAGATCGAGATGACGCGTCAGTTCGGCCTGGACTGCCGGGCCGAGGGGCGCAGCTTCGCGGGCACGGTGTCGGCCAACGGCCATCTCCTCGCCCGCGGGCTGGTGACGCCCGAGCGCGAGGCCGAGGCCGGGCCGACCCACAACGACCCGCCGCTCGTCAACCGCCGCCACTTCCCGCGGCTCGCCGCCGGCCGCCACGACGACCCTGCGGTGCACGAGCTCGTCCGCGCGAAGCAGCCGCGACCGGTCGATCTCGACCATCATGGAAGGCCAGGCCTCACTCGCGCTCTTCCCCGCGCCGGGCGAGGAGCACGCCGCGCTCGCGCCCGTGCGCATGGGCAAGGGCTTCCGGTTCACGTTCGCCTACACGGTGGACGACCTCGAGACCCTCCGAGATCTGCGCGAGGGCGAGGGGCCTGGCCCCGCGTCCGCGGGGCCAGGCCCCGGTGGTGGCGGTGAGCACCGTCGCCGGCATCGACGTCTCGCCCGATCACTTCATCGGCGGCGAAGCGGGTCGCCTCGCCCGAGCGGTTCTGAGGATCGCTCGCCCATCGACTCGGCGCTCCTGGCCGAGGTCGCCCGCGGCGGCGAGCGCGAGGCCGACCTGGCCGTGCGCGCCGCCGCAGGAGCGCGTTTCCCGCCTGGGCCGCGCTCGGCGCCGCCGGCCGCGCGCCCTACCTGCACCGCCTGGCCGACCTGATCGACGCGCGACATCGACCGCCTGGCCGCCGTGGAGTGCCTCGACATGGCCATGCTCGAGCGCTCGCTGCGCGCGCGCGTGATCGCCCGCGGCGCGCGCAACTACCGCAGCTACGCCGACCTCGCCGCCGCCTACGAGGAGCGGGTCTGGTCGAGCAACGGCACCGCTGAACCGCGTGCTGCGCATGCCGTCCGGCCCGGCGGCGGTGATCACGCCCTGGAACGCGCCGTTCATGCTCTCGACCTGGAAGACCGCGCCGGCGCTCGCCGCCGGCTGCACGGTGATCCTCAAGCCGGCGGAGTGGTCGCCGCTCTCGTGCTCGATCCTGGCCGACCTGGCCGCGGAGGCCGGATTCCCGGCGGGCGTCTTCAACGTCGTCCAGGGGATCGGCGAGGAGGCGGGCGCGGCGCTCGTCTCGCACCCCGGCGTGCGCCGGGTGAGCTTCACCGGCTCGCCCGAGACCGGCCGCCTGATCGGGGCCGCCGCCGCGCAGAACCTCGTCCCGTTCACCGCGGAGCTCGGCGGCAAGGGGCCGTTCCTCGTCTTCGAGGACGCCGACCTCGAGGCGGCGGCCGCCAAGGCCGCAGGCCAGTACGACGACGCCGGCCAGGTGTGCCTGGCCGGGACGCGTCTGCTCGTGGCCGAGGCGGTGAAGGACGAGTTCCTCGAGCGCTTCCACCGCCATACCGACGCGCATGTGCTCGGCGATCCCCGCTCCGACGAGACCACCATCTCGCCGCTGATCCACCCCGACCACCTGGCCCGGGTCGAGGGCTTCGTCGAGCGTGCGCGGGCAAACGGCGACCGCATCGTCCGCGGCGGCAGGCGGGCCGCGATCGGCGGGCCTCTACTACGAGCCGACGCTGGTCGAGCCGCGCGGCGAACGACTCCGAGATCGTCCAGCGCGAGGTGTTCGGTCCGGTGCTGACCTTCCAGACGTTTGCCTCCGAGGAGGAGGCGGTCGCGCTCGCCAACTCGACGGCCTACGGGCTCTCGGCGATCGTCTACACCGGCACGCGCGAGCGTGGCGGAGCGGGTCGGCCGGGCCGTCCGCGCCGGCACGGTGTGGGTGAACGCGTTCCTCGTCCGCGACCTGACGGCGCCGTTCGGCGGCATGGGCATCTCGGGCATCGGCCGCGAGGGCGGCGACTACGCGCTCGACTTCTACTCCGACCTGAAGACGCTCCAGATCCGGGAGGGCTCGACCGCATGAGCGCACCGCCGATCGCCATCGACTTCGAGAACGACGCCTTCACCGAGGGCATCCCGCACGAGATGTTCCGCTGGCTGCGCGACAACGACCCCGTGCGCTGGTACGACTGGCCGCACGGGAAGGGCTACTGGGCGGTCACCCGCCACGACGACCTGGTGGCCGTGCACAAGGACACCGCCACGTACTCGTCCGAGACCGGCGCGACCGCGCTCGAGGACCTCGAGCCCGACGCGATCGAGGCCCGCAAGTCGATGCTCGACACCGATCCGCCCCAGGCACACCCGCCTGCGCGCGCTCGTGAACCGCGGCTTCACGCCGCGCGCCGTCGCCGCCTACACCGACCTCCTGCGCGAGCTGACCGACCACATCCTCGACCGCGCGCTGCCGATGGGCGAGTTCGACTTCGTCGACGAGGTGGCGGCGGTGCTGCCGATCCGGGTGCTGTGCGAGATCCTGGGCGTGCCCCACGACGACAACCGCCAGCTGATCGAGTGGGGCGACGCGATGATCGGCTCGACCGACCCCGACCTGTCGGCGATCTCCTACGAGCACCCGGACAGCGATCGGTACCGGCTGCTCCCGTTCCGCAGCCCGGTCGCGCGCGAGGTGTACCGCTACGGCCACGCGCTCGCGGCGAAGCGGCGCGAGCACCCGTCCGACGACATCGTCACGAAGCTCGTCCAGGCCGAGATCGACGGCGAGCGGCTGACCGAGCAGGAGTTCGACGCGATGTTCCTGCTGCTCGTCGTCGCCGGCAACGAGACCACCCGCCAGGCGATCGCCCACGGCATGCAGGCGTTCATGGACTTCCCCGAGCGAGCTCGAGCGGCTGCGGTCAGACCCGGCGCTGATGCCGACCGCGGTCGAGGAGATCATCCGCTGGGCGACGCCGGTGCTGCACTTCCGCCGCACCGCCACCCGCGACGTCGAGCTTCGCGGCACGCGGATCCAGCAGGGCGACAAGGTCGTCACCTGGTACGCCTCGGCCAACTTCGACGAGCGGGTGTTCGCCGATCCGCTCCGCTTCGACGTCGGCCGCAAGCCCAACGAGCACGTCAGCTTCGGCCGCGGCGGCCCGCACTTCTGCCTCGGCGCGCACCTGGCCAAGCTCGAGGTCAAGATCATGTTCGAGGAGCTGCTCCCGCGGATCGCGTCGATCGAGCCGGCCGGCCCGCCGCGGCGCATGCGCACCAACTTCACCAACGCACTGAAGGCGATGCCCGTGCGCGTCGTCGCGGCATGAAAGGATCCCCCGCGTGGCCGATAGCACCCTGATCGCGCTCGAGCAGCGCGGCGTCCGCACCGTCCGCATCACCTACCCCGACCTGCACGGGATCTCGCGGGGCAAGGACTACCCGCTGTCGCACGTCGCCCACCTGACGGGCGAGGGCGGCGCCTTCTGCGAGGCCATCATGACCGTCGACCTGCGCCACAACGTGGTCGCGGGCCCCGAGCACGGCTTCCAGGACATCCTCGCCCGGCCCGATCTCGACACGCTTGTCCCGGTGCCCTGGGAGGCGGACACGGCGTGGTGCCTGGCCGACCTCTTCCGGATGGACGGGGCGCCGTACGAGGTCGACCCGCGCGGTGCGCTGCGGCGGGCCGTCGAGGCGTACGCCGAGATCGGCCTGGCTCCGATCGTCGGTCCCGAGCTCGAGTTCTACCTGTGCGAGCCCGACGCGTCGGCCCCGCACGGATACCGCCGCTACGTGGACAACCCGAGCCACGTCTACACGGTCGGCCACACGGCCGACCCGCGCGGCGTGCTGACGACGATGCTGCACACCTGCGTCGACATGGGGCTCGGCGCGATCGCCGCCAACCACGAGTACGGCCGCAGCCAGTTCGAGATCAACCTCAAGCACGGCCCCGCGCTCGACGCGGCCGACCGCGCGTTCCGGTTCAAGGCGGTCGTGAAGGACCTGGCGGCGCGCGAGGGTCTGCTGGCGACGTTCATCGGCAAGCCCTGGAACGACGACGAGGGCTCGGGGTTCCACCTGCACCTGTCGCTGACCGACGACTCGGGCCGAAACGCCCTGAACGGCGACCGCGAGGCCGGGCTCTCCAAGGCCGCCCACCACATGATCGCCGGCCTGCTCGAGCACGGCCCGGGCCTGATGGCCTTCTTCAACCCGACCACGAACGCCTACCGGCGCCTGCACCCCGAGGCGCTCGTGCCGACGCTCGTCAGCTGGGGCCACGACAATCGGCTGACGATGGCGCGCGTCCCGCGCGAGCGCGGCGGCGCCACCCGGATCGAGTTCCGGGTCGGCGACGGCGCGGCCAACCCGTACCTGGCGGTGGCGGCGGCGCTGTTCGCCGGCCTCGACGGGATCAAGCGCGAGCTGGAGCCGCCGGCGCCCGTCGAGGGGCTGATCTACGAGCTGCCCGAGGCCGAGACGATGACGGTGCTGCCGACGACGTTCGAGGGCGCGCTCGAGGCGCTCGAGGCCGACACGCTCCTGACCGAGGCGATGGGCCCCGAGCTCGTGCGCATCTTCCGGGTGATCAAGGCAGCCGAGCTGGATCGGGCACACCGCACGGTCACCGACTGGGAGTTCGCCGAGTACACGCACCACCTTTGATCACGGGGGAACCCAGGGTTCCCCCGTGAGCCCCCTCCTTCAGAGGCCTCTCGTGGCGTGGCGGGGGCTTCGGCGAGACGCGGTCTCGCCGAAGCCGTTACTCGAGGACCTCTCGCGCCCAAGAGGGGGTCTGACCCCGTAGGGCGCAGCCCCTTCAGACGGCGGTGCCGATGACCCGTCCGACGAGCATCGTGAGCAGCATGGCAAGCACGCCCCAGACGACCACGCGAACCGCGCCGCGAACCGGCGGCGCACCTCCGAGCGACGCGGCCGCCCACCCGGTCGCCACGAGCGCGACGGCGGTCGCGGCCATGGTGACCTCGATCCGCACCGAGCCCGGCGAGGCGAGGACCGCGAGCAGGGGCAGCGCCGCCCCGGCGGTGAACGAGGCGCCGGACGCGCCGGCGGCCTGGAACGGGCGCGGATGCGAGAGCTCGGTCATGCCGAGCTCGTCGCGGGCGTGAACCTCGAGCAGGTCGTCGCGCTCACTCAGCTCGGCCGCGACCTCGTCGGCCAGGTGGGCCGAGAGGCCGCGCTCGCGGTAGATCCCGGCGAGCTCCCGGCGCTCGCCCTCGGGGTCGGAGTGCAGCTCGGCCCGCTCCAGGGCGAGGTCGGCCCGCTCGGCGTCGGCCTGCGAGCTGACCGAGACGTACTCGCCCGCGGCCATCGACGCCGCGCCGGCGACGAGCCCGGCCACTCCGGCCGTGAGCACGGCCGACCGGCTCGAGCTCGCCGCCGCGACGCCGACGATGATGGAAGCGGTGGAGACGATGCCGTCGTTCGCGCCAAGCACCGCAGCGCGCAGCCAGCCCGTGCGATGGCTGCGGTGGCGCTCGCTGTGGCGCCGGAGCATCGCCCTACCAGCCGGAGCCGGCGATGCCGATGACGCGGCCGCTGGGCACCAGCGCGTCCTCGTCCAGTCCGCCGAAGGCGCCGCGGTGGAAGATCAGCGGCTCGCCGCCGGAGCCCTCGAAGTCGACCACCTCGCCGATCACGAGGTCGTGGTCGCCGGCGAGGTGGACGTCGGTGACCTCGCAGCGCAGGATGGCGAGCGCGTGGCGGACGGCCACGTACCCCGCCGGGTCGACGATCGTGTGCCCGGGTGGGAACGGCGCGCCGCGCTTGGCGAAGTCGAGCGCCACGTCGCGCTGGCGGCGATGGAGGACGTTGACCGCGTAGCGGTTGCTGCGCCTGATCATCTCCAGCGTGCGGGTGCCGTGCGCGAGCGAGACCAGCACGAGCAGCGGGTCGAGCGAGACGGACGTGAACGAGTTCAGCGTCATCCCTGCCAGCGAGTCGCCGAAGCGGCTGGTGACGACGGTGACGCCCGTGGCGAATGCGCCGACCACATCGCGGAAGTCGAGCCGCATCGACGGATCGTGGGACATCGCCTGCGACCATACGTCAGGGTTCCGGGGCGCGCAAACCCCGCGTTTGCACGAGCATTGCCGCTTCGGCAATCATGCGGGCATGCCGCCCACGGGCCGACCCGCCGAGCGCCGCCTGGCCGCGGTCGAGCGCTCGCTGCGCATCCTGGACGCCTTCCTCGACCTGCGCGGCGACGCCGGCACGACCGAGATCGCCCGCCTGACCGGGATCAACGCCAGCACCGTCTCGCGGACGCTGTCGACGCTCGTCGACGCGGGCTACGTCGAGCACGTCGCCGACACCGGCCGCTACCGGCTGGGCACGCACCTGCTCGCGCTCGCGAACCATGTGCTCGCCCGGCTCGACCTGCGCGTGCTCGCGCGCGTGCACCTGGAGTCGCTCGAGGTCGACCTGGGCGAGACCGCCACGCTCTCGATCCCCTCAGAGCCTGCGGCGATCACGGTCGACTTCGTCCCCAGCCGGGCGAGCGTCGCGTCGATCGCGCGCATCGGCCGGGCCAGCATCGCCCACGCGACCGCGACCGGCAAGGTGATGCTGGCGTGGGGCGCCGAGCGGCCGCCGCGGGGGCGGCTCGAGCGGTTCACCGACCGCACGATCGTCGACCACGCCCAGCTGCGGGACGAGGTCGAGGAGGTGCGCGGCCGCGGCTGGGCGCGGGCGGAGGGCGAGCGCGAGGACCACCTGAACGCGATCGCGGCGCCGGTCTTCGGCTCCCGCGGCGAGCTGGCCGCCATCCTCGGCATCCAGGGGCCCGACACCCGCTTCGTCCGCGACGCGCAGGACGCCGCCGCGCCGGTGCTCGTCGCGAGCGCGGTCGCGCTCTCGCGCGAGCTGGGGTATCATGAGCGCGCGGTTTGGAAATAGCTTTGCCGGTGCGGCAATAAGGAGGATCGACCCATGGCTCTGCCCTCTCACGTCAAGTACCTGGTGATCGGGGCCGGCGTACACGGACTCTCGACCGGGTGGCATCTGGCGAAGGAGCAGCGCGCCCGCGGCGAGGAGCCGGACGTGCTGATCGTCGACAAGACCGGCGTCGGCGCGGGCGCGTCGGGCATCGCCTGCGGCGTCGTGCGCAACAACTACTTCCAGCCGGCCATGTCCGAGCTGATGGCGGCGAACGTCGAGGTGTGGGAGCAGGATCCCGAGGCGTTCAGCTACCACCCGGTCGGCTACGTCGCGCTCGGCGCGAGCTCGCAGGTCTCCGACCTCACCGCCGTGCACGAGCGCCAGCAGCGGATCGGCTACCCGTCCGAGCTGTTCGTCGGCGCGGAGAAGGTGCGCGCGCACATGAAGGAGATGTTCCCGGACTGGCGCGCGCAGGGCGTCGAGGTGTGCCTGCACGAGGAGAAGGGCGGCTACGCGAACAACATGGCCTCGATGCACGGCCTCGCCGCCAAGGCCAAGCAGGCCGGCGCGCGCCTGGCCGAAGGCGTGCGCGTGACCGGCTTCGAGACGGACGGCTCCGGTGCCGTGACGACGGTGCACACCGACCAGGGCGACGTCGACGTCGAGCAGGTCGTGGTCGGCGTCGGCCCGTGGATCGCCACGCTGTGGGAGATGCTCGGCCTGCCCGACCACCTGGACGTGCGCACGCCGGAGGGCGACGTGCACGCGAACCAGGACATGTGGACGTACTGGTACCTGCAGGAGGGCGAGATCTCGGTCGATCCCAAGCTGCTCTCGCTTCCCGACGGCTCGATGCCGCCGGTGCTGCACGTCGACTCCGACGCGCCGCTCTACGACGACGACGGCACGCTGATCACCGATGAGCTGTGGGGCAACTACTTCAAGCAGGACCTGCACGGCGTCCAGGGCGGTGCCGCGCCGGTCGTCGTCGGGAACGAGTTCGAGGTCGACCCCTACCCGACCGCGAGCGTCGAGTCGAGCTTCGCCGACATGTGGGTCGCGTCGCTCTCGCACTGCATGGAGCGCTTCGCCAACAAGCGCGGCACCTACAAGAACGTG
Source organism: uncultured Actinomycetes bacterium (assembly GCA_963843705.1). Taxonomy (GTDB): domain Bacteria; phylum Actinomycetota; class Thermoleophilia; order Gaiellales; family JAICJC01; genus JAICJC01. The sequence goes on along the minus strand of CAWJLQ010000011.1, from coordinate 33,800 downwards.
CGCTCGGGCGGCGTCGGCTGCTTCACGGTCGACAGCTTCCCGGTCTTCGACTACATGCGGCCGAATGTGTACGTGATCGCCGACTCCAACCACGGCTACAAGATGATCGGCGTCGGCCGCGAGGTGGCCCGGGTGATGACCGGCGGGTCGTCGAGCGTCCTGCACCCGTTCCGGTACGAGCGCTTCGCCACGGGTGACCTGCACCCGGTGTCGAACAGCCCCTACCCGTGGAGCTAGTGGGGCGAGCACGAAGCCGCTGATCGGGGTCTCGGCCGGGTTCCACGGCTACGGCGACTACGCCGGCGTCGGCTACCAGCGCCCGCTCGCCATGGCGGGCGCCGTGCCGATGATCTTCTCGCGCGTGCCCGGCGGTCTGGACGACCAGCTCGACCAGGTCGCCGGCGTCATGCTCGCCGCGGGCCACGACATCGACCCCGGCCGCTACGGGCAGCAGCCGCACGCCCTGCTCGGCACGGTGGACGCCGCCCGCGACGGCTTCGAGCTCGAGCTGGTCAGCCGGGCCGTCGACCGCGGCCTGCCCGTGATCGGCACATGCCGGGGGATGCAGATGCTGAACGTCGCCCTGGGCGGGACGCTCGTCCAGGACCTGAGCCTCGTCGCCGCCTGGCGGTCGCACCCCTCCGACCCCACCGGCCGCCTGTGGCGCCGGTTCCAGGAGGCGGCGATGGCCGACCTCGAGCCGCCGGAGCACCCGCGCCATCCGATCGCGGTGGAGCCGGGCTCGCGCCTGCACGACCTGGTCGGCGCCGAGGTCTCCGTCGACAGCTTCCACCATCAGGCCGTCGACGCGGTCGGCGGCGGCCTCGTCGTCTCGGGCCGATCGCCCGACGGCGTGGTCGAGGCGATCGAGCTGCCCGGACGGTTCGTGCTCGGCATGCAGTGCGAGCTGCACGAGGAGTGGCGCGTCGAGCCGCGCCTCCAGGCAGTGATCGAGGCCTTCGTCGAGGCGGCGCGCGCGGCCGTCTAGGCCGGCCGGCGGCGGTGGGCCGCAGCGATGAGCGCGACCGCGACGCCGGCAGCAAGGGCGATTCGCCACTCCTCGAGCGCCGTCGCGGCGACGGGTGCCGCCGCCGCGCCCGTGAGGCCGGCGATGGTGGGCGCGCGCGTCACGAGCAGGATCAGCGCCGCCACGACCAGCGCGAGGACGGCCAGCCTCCAGTCGAGCACGGCCAGGCCGCCCACGCCGGAGCCGAGCCCGCGCCCGCCGCGGAATCGGAGCTGGACGGGCGCGACGTGGCCGAGCACCACCGCCACGAGCGCGGCGGCGGCGGCGAGGTCGCCGGCCAGGGCCTGTGCGAGCGCGACCGCCGCGGCGCCCTTGCCCACGTCGAGCAGGAGCGTGGCCGCTCCGGCCGCCCGCCCCGCCCGGCGGGTGACGTTGCGGGCGCCGCTCGACCCGGTCGCGTGCCGGCGCACGTCCTCGCCGGTCAGGATGCGGACGACGTAGTAGCCGGTGGCGACGCAGCCGATCGCGTAGGCGGCGGCGAGGGAGGCGAGCGTCCTCATGCGAGCGCGAGCGCGACCACCCCGGCGCACACGAGCACGGCCCCGGCGGCCCGCCCCCGGGAGACGTGCTCGCGCAGATAGAGGGCGGCGAGTCCCGTCGCGATCACGACGCTCGTCTCGCGCACCGCCGCGACCGGCGCCGCCGGCGCCAGCCGGAGCGCCGCCAGGACGAGCCCGTAGGCTCCGAACATGCCGATGCCGGCCGCCATCGACCAGCGCGAGAAGCCCGCGCGCACCACGCCGGGACCGCGCACGAGGGAAAGACCCGCCGCGTAGAGCACCGCCTCCGTCCCCAGTTCGAGCTCGAAGTACGGGATCGTGGCGGCGTGGCGCAGGCCGCTCTTGTCGACCACCGTGTAGCAGGCGATGGTGCACGCGATCGCGACCGCCATGGCGGTCGAGCGCGCGTCGCCGCCCGAGCCGATGCCGCGCACGAGCACGATCCCGACGGCGACGGCGAGGACGCCCGCGACCTCGGGCGGCGTCGGGCTGACGCCGGTCGCGAGGGCCGCTCCGATCAGGACGAGCACCGGGGCCAGGCCCCGGGCGATGGGGTAGACGAGCGACATCTCCGACCGCCGGTAGGCGGCCGCGAGGAGGGTGAAGTACGCCAGCTCGGCGGTCACCGACGCCGCCAGGTACGGCACGGCCGCCGCGTCGACGTGCCACGTCGCCACCGCGACCGGAGCGAACACCGCCGCCGCGAACAGCTGGGCGGCGGCGCCGGCTCCCTCCGGATCGCCCGCCCGCGCGATGAGCACGTTCCAGCCCGCGTGCAGCACGGCGGCGGCGAGCGCGAGCGCGAGCGCGTCGGCCGGCACCGGTCAGCGTTGGAGCGCGAGGATCGCGGTCACGTGCCGGGCCACGGCCGCCGGTGACATCGGCCCGGCGGGCAGCTCGACGGCGAACGACGAGCCGCGCGAGAAGGCGTGGTTCTGCCAGCGCGACGCCGTCCCGCCCGGATTGGGGTTGAGGTACAGCGGCAGGCCGACCATGTGCGCGTAGCGGCGGGCGGCGCCGGAGCTGCGCCCCCACGCCCACACCAGCCGCAGGTGCTGGTGGTACCAGACCGAGAGCGTCGGGCGCACGCGCTCGATCAGCCGCCGGGCGGCGCGCGTCTCCGGCTCCGAGAACGGGCGCGGTCCGGAGTAGTAGGTGCTCCAGGGCGTGCCGTGACGCGTCCATCCGGCGCTGAAGTTGCGGTTCAGGTCGACGCCGTGGCCGTTCTGGCGCCTGTCGGCCGCGTGTCCGTCGGGGTTCAGCGTCGGCACGAGCCACATGTCGAACAGCCTCGGCGCGCGCATCCGCCGCAGCCGGCGGACGACCGCGATGCCGGCGCACTCGTTGCCGTGGATGCAGCCGACGACGAGGACGCGCCGCGGCGCCTGTGGCGCGCCCGACTCGGTGGCCATGATCGGACGGCCGTCGGCGGAGCGGCCGATCCGCTCGGTGTGGTGGACGGTCGGCCCGTACGGCCCGACCGGCACCATCGAGACGAGCGCGAGCGCGGCATGGAGGAGCGCCACGCGCCCATCGTATGCCGTCGTGCGGAGGCGAGATCGTTGATTCCGAATTCACGTGATGTCCTGGGCGGCTGCGAACCGAGCAGCGCAAGGACGCAGGGAGCGGTCATACCTGGTCGTATGGGCGCGACCGAGGACGCAGCGATGCGACGGTTCGCAGCCGCAGCGCCACCAGCGCGACGCCGTGCGGTGAGCCGTCCGCGCGTCCAGGCGCGCGTCGAACTCGGAATCAACGATCTAGGGCACCTTGCCGTAGTAGGGCACCGTCTTCGTCCCACCGCCGACGCACGAATAGGTTGCCGTCCAGTGGACGTTGTCGCTGCTCTGGAACGACGGCACCGAGAACCGGTCGATGCCGCCCTTGCAGCCTCCCGCGCTGCTCGAGACGCCGACGACCAGGAAGAAGACGACGATCCACCCCGTGCACAGCCAGGCGGCGCTTGCGATCGCCCAGCTCTTCAGGAATCCGCGCCGCCGCGGCCGCACCTCGCTGGAGCGCATGACGAGCGCAACGATGAGGGCGATGAACGGCGCGAACAGCGTGAGCAGGACCGCCACGAGCGTGATCTCGCCGCCGAACGGCGTGTCGTCGGGCGCCTGTTCAGGGCCCGCCGGCGGCAGCTCGGGCGGCACGGCCCGGAGGGCGTCCGCGAACGGCCGGCCGCAGCTCCCGCAGAAGTTGGCGCCGTGCGCCCGTCGCGCGCCGCAGCTCGTGCAGAACTCCACGCGGCGAGCTTACCGTGCCGTGGCCCGATGGCAACAGGGGCCGCGGCGCTTGCTGCCGGCTCAGCCGGCCACGGCGAACGCGCGCACCGGAAACGTGCCCATGCCCTCGACGGGCGGCGGCACGGCGAAGAAGCGGGCGCCGTCCGGTACGGCGTGAAGCCCGGTCATGTGCTCGACGATGGGGATGCCGGCCCCCAGCAGCACGGTGTGCACGGGCCGCGCCCCGTCCTCGATCGAGTCGATGTTCAGCCCGTCGATGCCGACGAGGGCGGCGCCGGCGTCGCGCAGCGCCTCGGCCGCGGCCCGCGTCAGGAACGGGTGGCCGCCGCCCAGGTAGATGTCGGTGCCCCAGTGCCGGTCCCAGCCGGTCTCGACCAGGACGGCCCGGCCGCGCACATCGAGACCCGTGAACGCCTCGACGCCGATCGGCTCGCCGTCCCCCGGCTCCGGCCGCACGACCAGCGCCGGGCGCCCGGCCAGCGGCCACAGCGGCTGGCGCGCCAGGTCGTCGCCGTCGGCGTAGCGGTGGAAGGGCGTGTCCACATACGTGCCGGTGTTGGACACGAGCTCGATCTTCCCGATCTGGAACTCCGTCCCGGGCGCGTACCGCGCCCGGCTCGCCTCGCGCGAGATGAAGTCGCAGACGACCGGCCCGGGCAGGCCCGGGTAGGTCGTCATCCCGTCGCGCACGACATGCGCGAGCTCGATCAGCGCCGGTGCGTCCGCGCCGGTCAGTGGAGCGGAGGCTCCCAGCCCTCGAGCACCGGCGGCTGCCAGTCGGTGCCGACCGTGGCCGACTCTGGCACCCACGACCCCAGCTCCGGCTGCGGGAACTTGCAGTGCTTGTCCTTCAGCAGGATGCCGTAGGAGTTGCCCGACTGCAGATGCTTCACGAGCACCTTGCGGGCGATCTCGTGCTCGCGGCCCGCGGGGATGGGGAAGTAGATGCGCAGGAAGGAGTTCGAGTAGCGGTCGAACACCGCCGGCACGCCCTCCTCCTCGAGCAGCTCGACGTCCTCCAGCCAGTTGATGTCCTTGCCCGGCGTCGCCGCCAGCAGGTCGACGTCGTCGATCAGGGACATGTCCTCCTGGTAGGGGAAGCGCCTGCCGGCGAGCGTCTCGGCATCGATCTGGACGTGGCGTTCCTCGGTCATCGTCGCCTCCCTACTCTCCCGCCGCCTCGAGCGGCCGGCCGACGTGGGTCATGGCCTCCTCCTCGTGCTTCTTCTCGAGCAGGCGGCGGATCTCCGACAGCGTCTCGCGCTCGGTGACGCCGGGGATGTAGTCGGTGCCGGCCAGCGGCACCTTCGCCATCGCCGCGGCCTCGACCGTGAGCGCGCACAGGTCCTCGGGCTCGAGGCTGTGGATGTTCGTCTTGCCGCACGCGCGGGCGAGCATCTGCACCTCGAGCGTGAGCGTGTGCAGGAAGTTGTAGACCCGTTCCGCCGCCTCGTCGACGATCAGGCGCTTGCGCAGCTCGGGGTCCTGGGTGGTGATGCCGACCGGGCAGCGGCCCGTGTGGCAGTGGTAGCACTCTCCGGCGGGCACGCCGATCGTGCCCTCGTAGTCGGTGACGCCCGGGATCTCCTTGTTGCAGTTCAGCGCCATCAGCGCCGAATGGCCGATTGCGACGGCCTTCGCCCCCAGCGCGATGCACTTGGCGATGTCGCCGCCGTTTCGGATGCCGCCGGCGACGACGAGGTCGATCTCGTCGGCCAGGCCCACGTCCTCGAGCGCGCGCCGCGCCTCGGGGATCGCCGCCATCAGCGGGATGCCGGTCTCCTCGGAGGCGATGTGCGGGCCGGCGCCCGTGCCGCCCTCGGCGCCGTCCAGGTAGATGATGTCGGGCCCGCACTTCGCGGCCATGCGCACGTCGTCATAGACGCGGGCCGCGCCCAGCTTCAGCTGGATCGGGATCTGGTAGTCGGTCGCCTCGCGGATCTCCTGCACCTTCAGCGACAGGTCGTCCGGGCCGAGCCAGTCGGGGTGGCGGGCCGGCGAGCGCTGGTCGATGCCGGCGGGCAGCGAGCGCATCTCGGCCACCTGCTCGGTCACCTTCTGGCCCATCAGGTGGCCGCCGAGGCCGACCTTGCAGCCCTGGCCGATGAAGAACTCGCACGCGTCGGCCAGCATCAGGTGGTGCGGGTTGAACCCGTACCGGCTCTGGATGCACTGGTAGTACCACTTGGTCGACAGGTCGCGCTCTGGCGGGATCATCCCGCCCTCGCCCGAGCAGGTCGCGGTGCCTGCCATCGAGGCGCCCTTGGCGAGCGCCATCTTGGCCTCGAGCGAGAGCGCCCCGAAGCTCATCCCGGTGATGTAGACCGGGATGTCGAGCTCGATCGGCTTCTTCGCGAAGCGTGCGCCGAGCACCGTCTTCGTCTCGCACTTCTCGCGGTAGCCCTCGATCACGAACCGGGTCAGCGTGCCCGGCATGAACATCAGCTCGTCCCAGTGCGGGATCGGCTTGAACATCGAGAAGCCGCGCATGCGGTAGCGGCCGAGCTCGGACTTCACGTGGATGTCGTTCATGACCTCCGGCGTGAAGATCGAGCTGCGCCCGAGCACGTTGCGCTTGGCGGATGTCTTGTCCTGCGCCACTAGAGCACCAGCTTTCGCTCGGACGGTTCGAGTTGGTCGTAGTTGTAGAGCTTCTTCCCGCACACGAACTTCTGGAGCTCGGGCGGCGTGCCCAGCTCGTAGATCGAGAACTTGCGCTCGATGTACTCGGTGTCCGCGTCGGTCCACTCGCCCGGCACGCAGTCGATCCCGAGCGACTTCACCTTGCCGCCGACGTAGATGATCCCGTCGTACATCGAGTCGCCCAGGCCGGGCCCGACGTCGCCGCAGATGATCTGGCGGCCGCGCTGCATCATGAAGCCGTTCATCGAGCCGGCGCTGCCGAGCGTGATGATCGTGCCGCCCTTCTGGTCGATGCCGCTGCGGGCGCCGACGCGGCCCTTGACGATGAGGTCCCCGCCGCGCAGGGCCGCCCCGGTGAGCGAGCCGGCGTTGCCCTCGACCACGACGACGCCGGACATCATGTTCTCGCACGCCGACCAGCCCACACGGCCGGTGATCGCGATCTCCGGGCCGTCGATGAGGCCGCAGCCGAAGTAGCCCAGGCTGCCCTCGAAGCGGATCTTGCAGCGCGTCAGGATGCCGACGCCGATCGAGTGCTTCGAGCCGGGGTTCTGCACGGTCACGTCCGTGATGCCCCGCTCGTAGAGCAGCCACCGCAGCTCCAGGTTGATCTGGCGCGTGGTCAGGTCGCGGGCGTCGAACACGGCCCGCGCGCCGTCAACCTCGGAGATCTTGGGGATGTCCGCGGTGGGCTCCGAGAGCCCGCGCGCGTCGTAGGAGATCTGGCGCTCGCCTACCGCGTCCATACCAGCACCTCGCCCTCGTAGGGGTCATATGTGTCGATCTCGTGGTCGACGATGGCCCGGATGGCGATCTCCTCCGAGGCCAGCGCGACCAGGTCGTCGCTCTCGTACAGCACGAGCGGCTTCGCGGCCATCTCGTCCTTGGCCACGCCGAGCGCGTCCTTGGTCACGCAGATGTAGGTGAAGACGCCGTCGAGATCCTCCATGCTCGCCCGCATCGACTCCTCGAGCGACTTCCCCTCGCCCATCTGCTCGGCCAGGTAGACGGCGATGATCTCGGAGTCGCACTCGGACTGGAAGCGGTGGCCCGAGCGCTCCAGCCGCCGCCGCCACTGGAAGTAGTTCGTGAGCTGGCCGTTGTGGACGACCGCGACGTCGGCGAACGGGTACGCCCAGTAGGGATGGGCGCCGGAGATGTCGACGTCCGACTCGGTCGCCATGCGCACGTGCCCGATGGCGTGGGTGCCGGTGAAGTCCCCCAGGTCGTACTGCGCGGAGACCGTCTCTGCGTCGCCCAGGTCCTTGACGATCTCGAGCGAGTGCCCCAGCGAGAGGATCTCGCAGCCGGGCACGTCCTCGAGGTAGTCCGCCAGCCGCTTCAGGTCGCCGCGGTAGTGCAGCACGGCCCGGAAGGCGTAGTCGGTCTCGTCCTCGACGGACTCGATCTTCGCGCCCAACTCGCGCATGCGCGACTCCACCTCGGCCCGGTGGCGCTGGAGCCGTTCGGAGAACTCGAAGTCGCGGGGGTCGTTCGCGTCGGCCAGCTTGTAGCGGACGACGACGGGGTGGGAGGCGGGGCCGAAGAGGGCGTAGCCCGTCGAGTCCGGCCCGCGGTGCTTCATCGACTGCAGCATGCGGGTCATGTCACGGCCGAGGTCCTGCGCGCCGTCCCTGTAGATGATTCCTGCAATTCCGCACATACGTTGGCCTTTCCGCCGGAGCGCGGCGATTCCGCTTGGTGAGCGAGGTTGCGTGCAAATGCTACCGGTCGCCCCGCCCGCCCTCCAATGTGCGATCGGACATACTTCACAGCGGCCGGTGGAACGCGGTCGCGCCGTGCCATGCGCGCAGGAACCGGCCCTCGAGCGGCGTGTCGAAGCGCAGCCGCTCGGGGCTCCAGTCCCCGCGGCCGAGCCGGAAGCTGCCGTCCTCGAGCGCCGTGAGCGGCAACGCGTCGCCCCAGACGACCGCGGTCGGCCGGCCCGCGGCCGTGGCGACCCGCAGCGCCGGCGCCCAGGGGTTGTGCGAGCGGTAGAGGCCGCAGATGGGGCGCCACTCGTCGGCCGGCTCGGCGTCGAGCGCGACGCCCGCCGCCGGGTCGTCGAGGTCGTCGAGGGCGGGGTCGGCGGGGTCGTCGCCTGCGGCGAGGCGCAGCGCGTGCTCGGCCAGGACCGCCGGCCCGGCCGGGCCGTTCGCCATCGCGACCGCGGCCAGCCCTGCGTCCATGTCGCACCAGAGCTGGGCGTGGAAGCCGACCGTGGAGCCGCTGTGGCCGACCCAGCGGCGGCCGGCGACCGTGCGCAGGGCGACGCCGTAGCCGTACCAGCCGTCGTCCTCGGGATCCTCCACCATCCCTGTCGTCATGCGGTCGGGGACGCCGCCGGTGAGGAAGATCCGGGCGTACGCCGCCAGGTCGCCCACGGGCGCGCACACGCTGCCGTCGGCCCCGCGGTACTCGACGAACGGCGCCGGCGCGAGGGGGTCGCCCATGCGCCACGGCCGCGTGTCGTCGAGCGCCTGGTGGCCGACGGCGAGCGCGGCCCGGGTCTCCGGCGTCGTCAGCGGGTCGGTCGCGCGCATGCCGAGCGGCCCCAGGATCTCGCGCCGGTAGGTGTCGGCGAACGGCTCGCCGGTCAGGCGCTCGAGCACGAGCCCGAGCGCCTGATAGCCGACGTTCGAGTACCAGAACCGCTCGCCCGCCTGCTCCCGGGCCGTCCCGGCCAGCGCGAGCACCTCGTAGCCGGGGCTGGGCGGGTCGCCCAGGCTGCAGATGATCCCGCCGGTGTGGGTGAGCAGGTGGTGGACGGTGATGCCGTCGAGCGGGAACCAGGGCAGCAGCGCGCGCACCTCGGTGTCGAGGTCGAGCCGGCCCCGCTCCCACTCCCGCAGCAGGCACAGGGCCGTGAACGACTTCGAGATCGACCCGATCTGAAAGAGCGTCGCCTCGGTCACCGGCCGCCGCCCGGCCGGGTCGGCGTCGCCGTACACGCCGACCCAGCGGGTGCGCTCCGGGCCGGTGACGGCGACCGCCGCACCGGGCGTCGCCCCCGCCGCGATCAGCCTCGCGGCGAGGGCATCCACCCGGCGTGAATATCCGGTGCCAGGCACCGGATATTCACGGAAGGACGTCGAGGTACTCCTTGACGTCCCAGTCGTTGACCTCGGCGCAGTAGCGCTCCCACTCGTCGCGCTTGTAGTGCTCGAACACGCGCATCATCTCGCCGGGCAGCGCCTTCTGCACCACCTCGTCGTCGGCCAGCGCCTGCAGCGCCTCGCCCAGCGTCATCGGCACGCGCGACACCTGCTTGCCGGCGGCGATCGCCTCGTAGATGTTGCCCTCCTCCGGATCGCCCGGGTCGATCGAGCGGTCGATCCCGTCCTCCATGGCGATCAGCAGGGCGCCGAGGCCGAGGTAGGGGTTGACCGACGAGTCGACCGACCGGTACTCGAAGCGGTCGGGCGACGACACGCGCAGGGCGGTGGTGCGGTTCTGGTAGCCCCAGTCCGCGAAGACGGGCGCCCAGAAGCCGGTCTCCCAGAAGCGCCGGTAGGAGTTCACGGTCGGCGCGGTGATGCAGGTCAGCGCGCGCAGGTGCTCCAGGATGCCGCCGATCGCGTGCAGGCCGAGCTGCGACGGCATGCGCGGGTTGTCGCCCTCCGGCAGGAACAGGTTCGTGTCGCCCTTCCAGAGCGACAGGTTCGTGTGGCACCCGTTCGCCGAGACGCCCATGAACGGCTTGGGCATGAAGCACGGGAAGGCGCCCATCTCGCGCCCGACCGCCTTGCACACCTGCCGGAACGTGGTCAGGTTGTCGGCGGTGAGCTCGGCCCTGTCGAAGTCGAAGTTCAACTCGATCTGACCCGGCGCGTCCTCGTGGTCGCCCTGGATCATGGTCAGGCCCAGCGCGCCGGCGTACTCGATCACCTTGTGGATGATGGGCTGCAGCTCGGAGAACTGGTCGATGTGGTAGCAGTAGGGCTTGGTCTTGCCCTCGACCGACGGCGTGCCGTCCGGGTTCAGCTTGAGCCACATCATCTCCGGCTCCATGCCGGCGCGCAGGTGCATGCCTGTGCGGGCCTCGAGGTCGGCCTGGAGGCGGCGCAGGTTGCCGCGGCAGTCCGAGGTGAGGACGGCGCCGGGCCCGTCGAGATCCTCCCTGTTGCGGAAGCACGTGCACCAGACCCGGGCCACCTTCGTGTCCCACGGCAGCACCGCGAACGTCTCCGGCTCGGGCACCCCGACCAGCTCCCAGGCCTCGGGGCCGTAGCCGATGTAGTCGCCGTGGCGGTCGACGAACAGGTTGGCCGTCGAGCCGTAGACGAGCTGGAAGCCCTTCTGCGCGATCGTCTCCCAGTGGGCCGCGGGCACACCCTTGCCCATGATCCGGCCGGTGACCGAGACGAACTGGTAGTAGATGTAGGTGATGCCCTCGGCGTCGATGCGGCGGCGGACATCGGCCACCCGCTCCGCCCGTCCCGGGGCCTCGACGAACTGGTCGAGGTCGCTCACGGATCCCTCCTTGGTCGTGCGCCGCCCGCCTGCACGCGTCGGTCGCTCTTTGGCGTGCGAAAGGCTACGCGGCCCGCGGGCGGCGTACAAGTGGCAGGTGGCGACACTCTTTCGCCCTCCGAACAGTCGCCCGGCGAACCGGGGCCAGGCCCCGAACGGTGGGTGTTGCACATTCGTGACGCTCTCGTCGCGGGGCCTGGCCCCGGTTCGGCGTCAGTTCTCGATCGGCGTGTCCGAGCGGTTGCCCCACTCGTTCCACGAGCCGTCGTAGACCGCCGCGTCGGGGCCGCCGGCCAGGGCGAGCGCGTTCGCGACCACCGTGGCCGACACGCCGCCGTTGCAGTAGACGACCACCGGCCGGCCGATCGCGGCGACGTCGACGCCCGCGTCGGCGAACGCCTGCCGCAGCGCCTCGGGCGGGCGGAACGGGCCGTCGCCGTCGAGCAGCTCGCGGTAGGGGACGTTGACGGCGCCGGGGACGTGCCCGTGGCGGCGGGCGTGGCTCTCGATGCCCGCGTACTCGTCGTGGGCGCGGGCGTCCAGGATGAGGACGTCGCTGTCGAGCGCGTCCTGCATCTGGCGCAGGCTCCAGAGCGTCGGCCGCCGCTCGCCGGCCCGGAAGGGGGGATCGGCCGGCGCCGGCGGCTCGTCGCCCTCCGCCGTCGCGTGGCCGGCCGCGATCCAGGCCCGGAGGCCGCCGTCGAGGACGTGCGCGCGGTCGTGCCCGTACGTGCGCAGGGCCCAGACGACCCGGCCGGCGAGCATGTTGCGGTAGTCGTCGTAGGCGACGACGGTGGTGTCGTTGCCGATCCCGAGACGGGTCGCGTCGGCCGCGAAGGCGTCCGCCGGGGCGAGCTGCACCGGCACCGGGTCGTCGCGGTCGGTGAAGTCGCGCCGCCAGTCGCAGAAGACGGCGCCGGGGAGATGCCCTGCGCGGTAGGCGTCCGGCTGCGCGCGGTAGCGCGGCTCCTCGGTCGCCACGTACCCGCGCACGTCGAGGATGCGACCTTCGCCGAGCCGCGCGTGCAGCCACTCGGGGGTCACGAGGACGTCGGCGTCCACGGCCGGATCGTACTGCGAGCCCATCCGAGGCCGGCGGGGAACGCGTAGGATTGGGCCGGTGACGTGGTGGAGGCACCGGAGACCAGATACGTGCGGTCCGGCGACGTCAGCGTGGCGTACGCCGTCGTCGGCGACGGGCCGTTCGACGTCGTCTTCGTCAGCGGCTGGGTCATGTCGGTGCTCGAGGCTGCGTGGGACGGCCCGGCCGCGGCCACGCTCACGCGGCTGGCGTCGTTCTGCCGCCTGATCCTCTTCGACAAGCGCGGCACGGGTCTCTCCGACCGGGCGACCGGCATCCCCGACCTCGAGACGCGGATGGACGACATCCGTGCGGTGATGGACGCGGTGGGCTCGACGCGGGCCGCCATCCTGGGCGTGTCCGAAGGCGGCCTCATGACCATCCTGTTCGCCGCCACCTATCCCGAGCGGACGGCGGCGGTCGTGCTCTACGGCACCGGCGCCTCGTGGGTGAGGGCCGACGACTATCCGTGGTCGCCGACCGCCGAGGAGTGGGCGGAGCGCCTCCGCCGGCCGGATCCGCGCGTCGGCACGCGGGCGTGGCTCGACGAGCAGCTCGGGCACTACGCGCCCAGCATCGCTGATGACGAGGGCATGCGCCGGTGGTGGCGGCGCTGGTTCCTGACGAGCGCGAGCCCGGGCGCCGTGGATGCCCTGGCGCGGATGAACAGCACGGTGGACGTCCGCCACACGCTGTCGTCGATCTCGGCGCCGACGCTCGTGATCCACCCTGCGGGGGACGAGGTGATGTACCCCGGCGAGGGCCGCTATCTGGCCGACCACATCCCCGGCGCCGAGTTCGTCGAGCTGCCCGGCATCGATCACGGCTGGTGGATGTGGCCGGACGCGATCGGCCACGAGACCGAGCGGTTCCTGCGCGCGGTGTGGGACGGCGGCGAGTGGGACGCGGTCGAGGCCGACAGGGTGCTCGCAACCGTCCTCTTCACCGACATCGTCGCGTCGACCGCGAAGCTGGCCGAGCTGGGCGACCGCGGCTGGGGCGAGCTGTTGCGCCGCCACCACGCGCTCGTCCGGCGCCAGCTCCTCCGCTTCTCCGGCCGGGAGGTCGACACGGCCGGCGACGGGTTCCTGGCGAGCTTCGACGGCCCGGCGCGGGCGATCAGGTGCGCGTGCGCGATCCGCGACGGCGTCCGCGAGCTGGGGCTCGAGGTGCGGGCGGGCCTGCACACCGGCGAGTGCGAGGTGCTCGACGGCAAGGTCGCGGGCATCGCGGTGCACATCGGCGCACGCGTCGCCGCCGCGGCGGCGCCCGGGGAGGTGCTCGTGTCGAGCACCGTGAGAGACCTCGTGGCCGGGTCGGGGATCGAGTTCGCGGACCGCGGAGCGACCGAGCTCAAGGGCGTTCCCGGCACCTGGCGGCTGCACGCCGTCGAGGAGCCCGTGGCCGTCGCCTGAGCCGCCGTGGGCATCGACGACCGCTTCTGGGACCACATCTCGCCGGCCGAGGCGCGGGCCGTGCTCGGCGACGGCGCCGAGATCGTCGCCCGCCACCGGCGCTGGCTCTTCGCGGTCGCCCGCTGCCGCACGCCCGGCGGCCACGTGTACCTGAAGCGGCAGCCGCCGATGGGCCGCGACCTCGCCCAGGTGGAGTGGCAGCACCGGCTCGAGAACCACCTGGCCGACCGGGGCGTCCCGGCCGCTCGCGCGCTGCGCCTGGTCGAGCTGGCGGGCCTGTGGTACGAGGTGCACGAGCCGGCTGCCGGCGACGACGTCTATGCGGATGCGGACAGCTGGGATCCGTTCACATCCGATGCCCACGTGGCCTCGGCCGGGCGCACGCTCGCGCGCCTGCACGCGGCCGCGGCGGACTTCCCCGACCGCACCCCCCAGCGCCAGGCCGGGTTCGTCGTCCAGCTCGGCGCCGTCGTCCGCGAGCCGGCCGCCGCGCTCGCCCGCATCGCCCGTCGCCGCCCGGCGGTGGCCGACTACCTCGACGGCCGCGGCTGGGAGGCTGCCGTGGAGGGGGCCTACGGGGCGCTGTTCGCCCGTCTGCGGCCTCGCCTCGGCGACCTTCCGGAGCGGCCGCTGCACGGCGACTGGCAGACGAACAACCTCTTCTTCGCGGGGGACGAGGCGGCCGGGATCATCGACTTCCACCAGGCCGACTACGCCCCGCGCGTGCTCGACCTCGCCGTCGCCGTCGAGCGCAACTGCTTCTTCTGGAACCGCATCTCGGCCGGAGAGGATGCGGCCTTCGACCTCGGCGCTGCGGAGCTGCTCGTGCGCAGCTACGACGCCGAGACGCCGCTCGTGCCGGCGGAGCGCGCGGCGTTCGCCGATGTCCTGGCCGTCTGCCAGTTCGAGTACGGCGTGTCGTTCCTCGACTACTACTGGGGCGTGGAGCGCGACCGTGAGAAGGCCGACTGGGCGTGGGAGACGTTCGTGCTCGGCCACGCCCGGTGGTGGAGGTCACCGGCCGGGCTGGCCGCGGCGACCGAGGTCCGGCGGTGGTGGTGAGCCACACCGTCGTCTCCCTGGCCGAGCGGCCCGAGCTGGCCGAGCGGCTGCCGTTCGGTGCGGGCTGGCCCGAGTTCATCTTTCACGACCCGGTGGCCGCGCGGCTCATGCCCGAGGTCGACCGCCGCTTCGCCGGCCTGAACCTGATCCTGCTCGACGGCGACGAGATCGTGGCCGGCGGCTGGGGCGTCCCGCTCGCCTGGGACGGCACCGTCGCCGGCCTGCCGGCGGGCTGGGACGGCGCGCTCGAGCGGGCGGTGGGCGGGCACGCCGCCGGGGTCGCGCCCGACGCCCTGTGCGCGATGGCGAGCGAGGTGGTCGCGGCCCACCGCGGCGAGGGCCTCGGCGGCGCGGTGCTCTCGGCGCTGCGCGAGCGCGGCGCGGGCCAGGGTCTCGGCCGGATGATCGCGCCGGCCCGCCCGACGCAGAAGCACCGCTATCCGCTCGTCTCGATCGAGCGCTACGCCGCGTGGACGGACGCCGCCGGTGCCCCCTTCGACCCGTGGCTGCGCACCCACCACCGCGTCGGCGCGCGGGTGCTCGCGCCCGAGCCGGAGGGCATGCGCATCGTCGGCAGCGTCGCCGAGTGGGAGGCGTGGACGGGGATGGCGTTCCCGGAGACGGGCGACTACGTCGTGCCGGACGCGCTCGTCCCGGTCAGCGTCGACCGCGGGCGCGACGAGGGGGTCTACGTCGAGCCGGCGGTGTGGATGCTGCACGGCTGAACGGTCGCCCGTCCTACGAGAGCTCCTCCTGCGCCACCGCCGGACGCGCCAGCGTCGCCCGGAGGGTGTCGAGAGCGCGCACCTCGATCTGGCGGGCGCGCTCCGCCGTGAGCCCGAGCGCCGCGCCGATCTCGCTGAGCGTCTGCACCGGCTGCCCCAGCCCATAGTGTGCGGCGATCACCGTGCGCTCCCGCTCGCCGAGCTGATCCGCCAGCGACCGCACCTCCCCGATCTCGATGTCGTCGATCACCGCCTGGTAGGCGTCCTCGGCGCGCGGGTCGGCGAGCATGTCGCCGAGCGTGGCGGCGTGCTCGTCGCCCGCCGCCGCCGGCTCCTCCATCGCCCGTGGCAGGCGGTCTGCCGCCCGCAGGCTGCGCAGCTGGCTCGGGGACAGCCCGGTGGCGGCGGAGAGCTGCGCCTCGGTCGGCTCGACGCCGTGGGCGTGGATGTGCTCGCGCCGCGCGCTGCTGATCTGCGCGAGCTCGCGGACGGCGCGGTCGCTGAGCGCGACGGGCCGTGTCATCTCGGCGGCCAGTTCCTGCATGGCCTTGCGCACCCAGAACGATGCATACGCCCAGAACGGCGTGCCCAGGCCGGGGTCGTAGCGTCGCGAGGCGAACAGGAGCCCGGCCACCCCCTCCTGCACGAGCTCCCGCCGCTCGACCGCGAGGCCGGGGTGGAACGTGCGCGCGAGCGCGACGATGGGCGGCAGGAAGGTCTCGACGAGCCGCCGACGCGCATCCGGATCGCCGCGCTCGGCGGCGATCACGAGGTCCCGCTCCTGCCGCTCGGTGAGCCGTCGTCGTACCAGGGCCGTCCCCAGGTCGCGAGGGAGGCTCGATTATCGCAGCGGCGCTTGCCTTCGCGCGGCGGTGGCTTATTGGTCACTCGCACGAGATCCGCGACCAGGAGGGCCTGCAATGAGCACCGTCCAGACGAGCAGCGATCGTGCCGCCGGCGCCGCGACCGCGCCCGTCGCCGACCTGAAGTTCGAGGTGGTCGTCATCCCCGTGTCGGACGTCGACCGCGCCAAGCAGTTCTACACGCGGCTCGGCTGGAGGCTCGACGCCGACTTCTCGTTCGACAACGGATTCCGCGTCGTCCAGCTCACGCCGCCGGGGTCGCCGGCCTCGGTGCAGTTCGGCGCGAGGATGACGACCGCGACGCCGGGCTCGGCGCAGGGGCTGTACCTGATCGTGTCGGACATCGATGCCGCCCGGGCGGAGCTCGCGGCCGCAGGTGTGCCCGTGAGCGAGGTGTTCCACGCCGGAGCGCCCGGGGCACAGTTCCAGGCCGACGGCGCCGGCCGCGTCAGCGGGCCGGATCCGGAGCACCGCAGCTACTCGTCGTTCGCAACGTTCCCCGACCCCGACGGCAACACCTGGCTGCTGCAGGAGATCACGACCCGGCTTCCGGGGCGCGTGGACGCGGGCGAGACGTCGTATGCCTCGGCCGCCGATCTGGCCGAGGCGCTCACACGCGCCGCGGCGGCGCACGGCGAGCATGAGCAGCGGATCGGCGGCGCGGATCCGGACTGGCCGGTCTGGTACGCCGACTACATGGTCAAGGAGCGTGCGGGGGCGGAGCTGCCGCAATGAGCGACTACGACGTGATCGTCATCGGCGCCGGATCCCCGGGGGAGCACTGCGCCGGGGCGCTCGCGGAGGGAGGGCTGCGGGTCGCCGTCGTCGAGCCAGAGCTGGCCGGCGGGGAGTGCTCGTACTGGGCCTGCATCCCCTCGAAGACGCTGCTGCGTCCGGGCGAGGCGGTGCACGCCGCCCGCGAGGCGGCGGCGGAGGCCGAGGTGGACGTGGAGTCGGCGCTCGCCTGGCGCGACTTCATGGTCTCGGACTACTCCGACGCGGGCCAGGTGCGGTGGCTCGCCGAGAACGGCATCGACCTGCTGCGCGGCCACGGCCGCCTCGCCGGTGCCGGCGTCGTCGAGGTCGACGGCGAACGCCACACCGCCGAGCACGTCGTCGTGGCCACGGGCGCCGACCCGATCGTCCCGCCCGTGCCGGGCCTGCCGGAGCTGGACGGGCTGTGGACGAACCGGGAGGTGACGGGCATGAAGGCCGTCCCCCGGCGCCTGCTCGTCCTGGGCGGTGGCCCGGTGGGCGTCGAGATGGCGCAGGCCGTCCGCCGCCTGGGGGGCGAGGTGGCGCTGGTCGAGGGCGGCGGGCATGTGCTCCCGCGTGAGCCCACGCCCCTCGGCGAGGCGCTCGGCGAGGCGCTGCGGGGCGAGGGGATCGAGCTCGTGCTCGGCGTCCACGCGACGGCGGCGAGGCGCGACGGGGGCGACTACGTGCTGGAGCTGGGCGACGGCCGCGAGCTGCGCGGCGACCGCCTCCTCGTCGCCACCGGCCGGCGCCCGCGGGTGGATGGGATCGGCCTCGAGACGGTGGGCGTCAAGGCCGGCGCTCACGGCATCCCGGTCGACGCCTGCCTGCGCGCCGGCGAGGGCCTGTGGGCGGTCGGCGACGTGACCGGGATCTGGCAGCTGACCCACGTCGGCAAGTACCAGGGCGAGGTCGTCGCCGACAACATCCTCGGACGCCGGCGCGAGGCGAGCTACGCGGCGGTGCCGCGGGTCGTCTACACCGACCCGCAGGCTGCAGCCGTGGGCGCGACCGAGGCGCCGTACCGATCCACCGCCGCGCTGAACGGGATCGCCAAGACCGAGACCTACACCCGCGCCTACGCCGAGTCGAACGGCTTCCTGACGCTGCTCAGCGACGGCGAGCGGCTCACGGGCGCGTATGCGCTCGGGCCGGAGGCGGGCGAGTGGCTGCAGCAGGCGACGCTCGCGATCCGCGCCGGGGTGCCGCTGGACGTGCTCCGCGACACGATCCAGCCGTTCCCGACGTTCTCGGAGATCTTCGTCGTCGCACTGCACGACCTCGTCCGGGCGATCGCGGCGACGCCCGTGCCGGTGGGGCGGGAGTGAGGGGCGCCGTCGCCGTCAGGCCCGGCGCCGGCGCCCGGTGGCGAGCCCCACGAGGCCGGCCGTCAGCGCCACGACCGCGATGAGCGCCACGACGGCTCCGGCCGCGGCCGGGCCGAACTCGCCCAGCCAGAGCGCCGCCAGCAGCCCGGCCACCCCCGCCATCGCGAGCGTCGCGGCGCGTCCGCGCACGCGCCCCGCGGCGTACCCGGCCGCCGCGACCATGGCGATCACGGTCAGCGAGTCGGTCGAGATCACGACCGGCACTCGGGCAGCCCGGCACCGATCAGGCCCACCAGCGGCCGTGCCTTGACGAGCGACTCCTCGACCTCGGCGGCCGGGTCGGAGTCCCACACGATGCCGCCGCCCACCCACAGGTGCAAGCGGCCCCCGGCGACCGCGAAGGTGCGGATGGTGAGCCCGAGATCGAGGTCGCCGTTGGCATGGACGACGCCCAGGGCACCCATGGACGCCCCGCGGCCGACCGGCTCGGTGCGGGCGATGTGGTCGATCGCCGCGAGCTTGGGCGCGCCGGTCACCGAGCCGCCGGGGTACGTCGCGCGCAGGAGCTCGGCCAGGCCGACACCGGGGCGCAGCCTGCCCTCCACCGTCGAGACCATGTGCCGCACGCCCGCCATCGGCCGCTCCGACAGGAACTCCGCGACCCGCACGCTGCCCGGCTCGCTGACGCGGCCGAGGTCGTTGCGCTCGAGGTCGACGATCATCACGTGCTCGGCCCGGTCCTTCGCGCTCGCCGCGATCGGCTCGCCGGCGCCGGCCGGCCGCGTGCCCTTGATCGGCATCGTCCGTGCCCGCCGGCCGCGGGTCTGCAGGAACAGCTCCGGCGTCGCCGAGACGACCGACCAGTCCTCGCCGTGGAGTGCGTGCGCGCACGCCGCCCCGAGCGGGGCCAGCGCCGCCTCGAGCGCCCGCGGCGAGCCGTGGAACGGCGCCGCCAGGTGCTGGACGAGGTTCACCTGGTAGACGTCGCCGCGCCCGATCGCCGCCCGCACGGACTCCACCGCGGCGGCGTGGTCGGCAGGCGTCCACGTGGCCGCGAAGCGCCCCACTCCGAAGACCCCGGCGCCCCGCTCGGCACGCCCCCGATTGGCGCTCGCAGCGGGCGTCAATTGGCGCACCCGGCAGGCGGCCAGCGGCAGCGGGCACGGCTCGGGCGGCTGCGGCTCGTGCACCCCGGCCAGGCCGGCCGCCAGGCCGTAGCCGAGGTAGAGGTCGGCGACGACGCCCGCGGGCGGCGAGCCGGTGCCGAATCCGCGGTCGCGGAGGAACCGTTCGATCCGCTCGAAGGGGTCGCCGGCCGGTGACTCCACCACCAGCCAGCGGTCGCTCGCGCGCGGGGTGAGGGTGGCGGCGGTGATGGCGTATGGTAGGCCGCATGGACGCGATCGAGGTGTCGAACCCGCCGACGGCGGACGACCTTGACCGCATCGCCGAACGCGTCCCCGACCTGCATGGATACTCGCTCAGCGCCGAGCCGCTGCCCGGCGGGCTGACCAACCTGAACTACCGCATCCGCGGCGCGCCCGAGGAGTACGTGCTGCGGGTCACCGGCGAGGCGGAGATGCTCGGCGCCGACCGTGAGGCCGAGTACGCCGCCACGGTGATGGCGGGCGGACTCGGCATCGGCCCCCAGGTGCTCGCCTACCTGCGGCCGGAGAAGATCCTGATCACGCGCTTCGTCGACGGCCGGCTGGTGGAGCCGGAGCAGCTGCGCACGCCGGAGATGCTCCGGCAGGTGGCGGCGACGATCCGCCGGCTGCACGACGGGCCGGCCATCGACGCGACGTTCTCGGCCTTCGGCATCGTCGAGACCTACCGCGAGAACGCCCAGTGGCTCGGCGTCGAGCTGCCCGAGGCGTTCCACTGGTCGTGGGAGCGGGCCGAGGAGATGCGGGCCGCGCTCGAGTCCGACCCGCCGCCGTCGTGCCTGTGCCACAACGACCTCCTGAACGCGAACTTCCTGCTCGAGGACGGGCGGCTCATGATCGTCGACTGGGAGTACGCGGGCATGGGCGACCCGTTCTTCGACCTGGCCAACTTCTCCACCAACCACGATCTCAGCGAGGACGACGACCGCGCGTTCCTGCACGCCTACCGCGGCCGCGTCCGCGAACGCGACTTCGCCCGCATCCGCCTGATGCGGATCATGTCGGACTTCCGTGAGGCGATGTGGGGCGTCGTCCAGCAGGGCCTGCGCACGACCGACGCCGACTACGTCGCCTACGCCGACACCTTCTTCGCGCGCCTGCGGGAGCGCGCATCCGACGAGCGCTACCCCAGCTGGATCGAGCTCCTTGGCGGCTGACGCGTGAGAGACGAGGCGCAGGCGGTCGTGATCGGCGGCGGGGTGGGCGGCACCAGCATCCTCTACCACCTCGCCCGGCTCGGCTGGAAGGACGTCGTCCTGGTCGAGCGGTACGGGCTCACGCACGGCTCGACCTGGCACTCGGCCGGCCTGGTCGGCCAGCTGCGCTCGACCGTCAGCCTGACGAAGATGATGCAGTACTCGGTCGGCCTCTACGCCGAGCTCGCGCGCGAGACGGGGAAGGACCCGGGCTGGCACCAGCTCGGCGGGCTGCGGCTGGCCTCGTCGCGCGAGCGCCACGAGGAGCTCACGCGCCAGGCCGGCTGGGCGAAGAGCTTCGGCCTCGACATGGAGCTCGTCTCGGCCGCCGAGGCGAAGGAGCTGTTCCCGCCGATGTCGACCGACGGCGTCGTCGCGGCCGCGTTCATCCCGCTCGACGGCTACCTCGACCCCAGCCAGCTGACCTTCGCGCTCGCCGACGGCGCCCGGCTGCGTGGCGCCGACATCGAGCAGCGCACCCGCGTCACCGGGATCACCCTGCGCAACGGGCGCGTGCACGAGGTCGTCACCGACCGGGGCACGATCCGCACCGACGTCGTCGTGAACGCGGGCGGCATGTACGCGCCCCAGATCGGGCGCATGGTCGGCGTGAACGTCCCGATCGTCGTCTACGGCCACGAGTTCCTGATCACGGAGGCGTTCCGGCCGGCGCTCGAGCCGCTGCCGACGCTGCGCGACCCCGACCGCCTGATCTACTTCCGCACCGAGGTGGGCGGCCTGATCATGGGCGGCTACGAGCGCAACCCCGCGCCGTGGGCGCTCGACGGCGTTCCCGACGGGTTCGACGCCCAGCTGCTGCCCGAGGACTGGCCCCGGTTCGAGCCGCTGCTCGAGGCGGCGGTCACGCGCGTGCCGGCGATGGAGACGGCCGAGGTGCGCAAGCTGATGAACGGGCCCGAGGCGTTCACGCCGGACGGCGAGTTCATCCTCGGCGAGTCCGACGTGCCCGGCTTCTGGGTCGCGGCGGGCTTCTGCGCGCACGGCCTGGCCGGCGCGGGCGGGATGGGCTGGCAGGTGGCGGAGTGGATCGTGAACGGCGAGCCCAGCCTCGACCTGTGGCACATGGACAGCCGCCGGTTCGGGCGCCAGTACCGCAGCCGCGACTACACGCTCGCACGTGCGACCGAGGTCTACTCCACCTACTACGACATCAAGTACCCGAACCACGAGCGCGCCGCCGGACGTCCGCTGCGGCTCTCCCCCGCCTACGACCGCCTGGCCGACCTGGGCGCGAGCTTCGGCGAGAAGTCGGGTTGGGAGCGGGCGAACTGGTTCGAGCCGAACGCCGCGCGGGGCGACGAGTCCCTGCGGCCGCGCGGCTGGGCCGGCCGGAACTGGTCGCCGGCGATCCACGCCGAGGCGGTGGCGGCCCGCGAGCGCGCGGCGATCTTCGACGAGACCTCGTTCGCGAAGATCGAGGTCAGCGGCCGCAACGCGGTGCCGTTCCTGCAGCGGCTGTGCGCGAACGACGTCGACAGGCCGGTCGGCGCCGTCACCTACACGCAGATGCTGAACAGCCGGGGCGGGATCGAGTGCGACTTCACGGTCACGCGCCTGGCCGAACACCGCTTCCGGATCGTCACCGGCACCGCCTTCGGCCACCACGACATCGGCTGGATCCGCTCGCACATGCCGCACGACGGCTCGGTCGAGGTCGCCGACGTCACCTCGGCGTACGCCTGCCTCGGGCTGTGGGGCCCGGCGGCGCGGGCGATCCTGCAGCCGCTGACGACGGCCGATCTCGGAAACGACGGCCTGCCCTACATGCGCGCCGCCGAGCTCGCCGTCGGCACCGTCCCCTGCCTGGCGGTGCGGGTCACCTACGTCGGCGAGCTGGGCTGGGAGCTCTACTGCCCGACCGAGTACGGGGCGGCGCTCTGGGACGCGATCTGGGCCGCGGGCCGCGGGCACGGCCTGGCGGCGGCCGGCTACCGGGCGATCGACGCCCTGCGCGTCGAGAAGGGATACCGCGTGTGGGGGGCCGACATCACGCCCGAGGACACGCCCGACGAGGCCGGGCTCGGCTTCGCGGTGAGGCCCGACAAGGGGGTCGAGTTCGTCGGCCGCGAGGCGCTTCTGCGCGCCCGCGAGGCCGGGTTCGCACGACGGCTGTGCTGCCTGGCCCTGGCCGACCCGGCGGCGGTGACGCTGGGGTCCGAGCCGGTGCGCGCCGGTGCGGGCGTGGTCGGCCGGGTGACGAGCGGTGGCTACGGCTTCGCCGTCGGCCGCTCGCTGGCCTACGCCTACCTGCCGGTGGAGGCGGCCGCCGTGGGGACGCGGGTCGAGGTCGAGGTGTTCGGCGACTGGGTCGGCGCGGAGGTGGTCGCGGAGCCCGCCTGGGATCCGGCCGGCGAACGCATCCGGGCGTAGGGCAACCAGTACGATTCCGGCATGTTCGGCTGGCTGCTCGTCCTGCTCGGCCTCGGGGCGGTCGCCGCCGTGGTCGCGGCGGCCGTCATCGGCGGGCTCCTGCTGGGGCCGCTGCTCGTCTGGCTGGCCTGGAACGTGCTCGGCCTCGCGCACGCCGTCGGCGCCGGCGAGCTGGGCTTCTGGGGTCTCGTGCTGACGGCCCTGTTCCTGGCGGTCGGCCTGGCCGGGCGCATCATCATCGTCGCCGCCGTCTTCCTCATCAACCCCTCGTGGTTGCACCACTCCGCCCACCTGCACTGGCCGGCGCCGACGCTGCGCAACTTCATCGCCGTCTGCCTCCTGCTGATCGTGGCCAGCATCTCGTCCCACTCGTCGGGAGGGGCGCACCGCCGCCAACCCAAGCCCAAGCCGTGGCCCGACGACTGACGCCGCCGTGCTCCGGCCGCGTGCCGGTACCCTGATCCCATGCGCTGCCAGGCCTGCGGCACCGAGAACGAACCTGGGCGCAAGTTCTGCAGCGAGTGCGGGGCGCCTCTCGCGCGCGCCTGCCCGGCCTGCGCGACGCCGAACGCGCCGGGCGCGAAGTTCTGCGGCGAGTGCGGCACGGCCCTGGCCGCCGACGTCCCTGCCCGGCCGCCCGCCCCGCTGCCGGAGCCGGTCTCGGAGCGGCGGCTGGTCACCGTGCTCTTCGCCGACCTGGTCGGCTTCACGACCATGTCCGAGGCCCGCGACGCCGAGGACGTGCGCGAGCTGCTCTCCCGCTACTTCGACACCTGCCGCACGCTCATCGCCCGCTACGGCGGCACCGTCGAGAAGTTCATCGGCGACGCGGTGATGGCGGTGTGGGGCGCGCCCGTGGCGATGGAGGACGACGCCGAGCGGGCGGTGCGGGCGGCGATCGACCTCGCCGCCGCGGTCGAGGCGCTCGGCGTGGAGGTGGGCTCCGACGGCCTGCGCGCGCGCGTCGGCGTGCTCACCGGCGAGGCGGCGGTCACGCTCGGCTCGCGGTCGGAGGGGATGGTGGCCGGCGACCTGGTCAACACCGCCTCGCGCATCCAGTCGGTCGCCGAGCCGGGCACCGTGCTCGTGGGCGAGTCGACGAAGCGGGCCACCGAGGCGGCCGTCGTCTACGAGGACGCCGGCGCCCGCGCGCTGAAGGGCAAGGTCGAGTCGGTGCCCGTCTGGCGGGCCGTGCGCGTGATCGGCGGCATCGGCGGTGCCCAGCGGTCGGCCGGGCTGGAGGCGCCGTTCGTCGGCCGCGACCGCGAGCTGCGGGTGATCAAGGAGCTCTTCCACGCCTCGGCGGGCGAGTCGAAGGCGCACCTCGTCTCGGTGCTCGCCGTCGCCGGGACCGGGAAGTCGCGGCTTTCGTGGGAGTTCTTCAAGTACATCGACGGCCTGGCCGAGAACGTGCGCTGGCACCGCGGCCGCTGCCTGCCCTACGGCGAGGGCGTCACGTTCTGGGCGCTCGCCGAGATGGTGCGCACCCGCGCCCAGATCGCCGAGGGCGAGGACACGGCGTCGCAGCGGGCCAAGCTGCATGCGGCGGTCGAGGAGTCGATCGCCGACCCGGACGAGCGCCGCTTCGTCGAGCCGCGGCTGGCCCACCTGCTCGGCCTGGAGGAGCACGCCCAGTGGGAGCGCGAAAACCTGTTCAGCGCCTGGCGGCTGTTCTACGAGCGGCTGGCGGAGGAGATGCCGACCGTGCTCGTGTTCGAGGACATGGAGTGGGCCGACGCCGCCCTGCTCGACTTCATCGAGTACCTGGTCGACTGGTCGCGCAACCACCCCCTGTTCGTGATCGCGCTCGCCCGTCCCGACCTGACCGAGCGGCGCCCGACCTGGGGCGCGGGCAAGCGCAACTCCAGCTCGCTCACCCTCGAGCCGCTCGCGACCGGCGAGATGGACACCCTCCTCTCCGGGCTCGTTCCGGGGCTGCCCGACGAGCTGCGTGCGCGCATCCGCGAGCGCGCGGAGGGCATGCCGCTGTACGCGGTCGAGACGGTGCGGATGCTGCTCGACCGCGGCATGGTCGTCCGCCGGGGCAGCTCGTACGTGCCGGCGGGGACGATCGACACCCTCGAGGTGCCCGAGACGCTGCACGCGCTGATCGCCGCCCGCCTGGACGGCCTCTCCGGCGATGAACGGCGCCTGCTCCAGGCGGCCGCCGTGCTGGGCAAGACCTTCACCGTCGCGGCGCTCGCGACGCTGGTCGACCGGCCGGCGGACGAGGTCGAGCCGATGCTCGCCGGGCTCGCCCGCAAGGAGGTGCTGTCGCTCTCGGCCGACCCGCTGTCGCCCGAGCGCGGCCAGTACGGGTTCCTGCAGGACCTCGTCCGCCGCGTCGCCTACGAGACGATGTCCAAGCACGACCGCCGCCAGAAGCACCTGGCCGCGGCGGCGATGGACGCGGGCGAGGACGAGCTGGCCGAGGTCGTCGCCGGCCACTACCTGGCCGCCGCGCGGGCCGACCCCGACGCCGCCGACGCCGGCGAGATCGCCCGCCTGGCGGTGGCTGCGCTGCGCCAGGCCGGGCAGCGCGCGGCGTCGCTGGCGGCGACGCTCGAGGCCCAGCGCTACTACGAGCAGGCGGCCGCGCTCGCCGACGACGCGCGGGAGCAGGCGGACCTGCTCGAGCATGCCGGGATCATGGCCCGGGTCGGCGGCCGCTCCGACGAGGCCCGCCGCCACTTCGAGCAGGCCGTCGAGCTCTTCGAGCAGCACGGCGCGAGCCATCCGGCCGCGCGCGTCTCGGCCCGGCTGGGCGAGGTCATGTGGGACACCGGCCGCCTGCGCGAGGCGCTCGACCGGATGGACACGGCTCTGGGCCTGCTGACGGCCGAGGAGGGCGACGCGGACGTCGCCGCGCTGGCGGCGCAGGTGGGCCGGTTCAAGTTCTTCGCCGGCGAGCCGGTGGTCGCGCTCGAGCGCACCGAGACGGCGCTCGACATGGCCGAGGCGCTCGGGCTGCCCGAGGTGCTCTCCCAGGCGATGAACACGAAGGCCATGATCCTCTCCAACCGCGGCCGCGTCGGCGAGGCGGGGGCGCTCGTCCGCTACGCCCTCGAGGTGGCGCTCGATCACGACCTGCAGTCGGCGGCCCTGCGCGGCTACAACAACGTCGCCGACCTCGAGGCCCGCTCCGACCGGTACGAGCAGGCCGCCGCCGGCTACCGCGACGGGCTCGCGCTGTCGCGCCGGATCGGCAGCCGCCAGCAGGAGTGGATGTTCGTCGCCCAGACGTATCCGCTGTACGCGCTGGGGCGCTGGGACGAGGCCCTGGCGCAGGCCGACGAGGTGCCCGCCGACGTGTTCTCGCAGACGCGGTTCCCGTTCGTGTGCTTCCTCGGAAACAGCGTCGCGATCCACTGTCACCGGGGCGAGCTGGACGAGGCGCAGGCGCTGATCGAGCGCTACGCGGTGCTGCGCGACTCCGCCGACCTGACGGAGCGGGCGAGCTACGCGTGGCCGGAGGCGCAGCTCCTGTTCTCACGCGACCGCGCGGCGGACGCGCTGCGCGTGGCGAGCGCCGTCTGGGCGACCCGGGACACGGCAGGAGGCAGCTCGGAGTCGGTGAAGGAGGCGTTCCCGCTCACGGTCGACGCCGCGCTTCGGCTGGGCGATCCGGCGCGTGCCGAGGAGCTGCTCGTGAGCGTCGAGTCGGTCGGCCACGGCCTCACGGCGCAGTCTGTCCGCGCGCAGGCGATGCGCTTCCGGGCGCGGATGGCGGTCGGCTCGGGCGACGCCGAGCGGGCCGATCGGCTCTTCCGCGGCGCCGCCGCGCTGATGCGCGAGCTGGCGGCCCCGTTCCCGATGGCGGTCGTCCTGCTCGAGCACGCCGAGTGGCTCGCCGCGGCGGGAGCCGCCGCCGACG
The DNA here is from genome assembly GCA_963843705.1 of uncultured Actinomycetes bacterium. GTDB lineage: Bacteria > Actinomycetota > Thermoleophilia > Gaiellales > JAICJC01 > JAICJC01. The sequence continues at coordinate 7,051 of CAWJLQ010000011.1, read as the reverse complement.
CCGAGCCGCTGCGGGCCGAGGCGCGGGCGGTGTTCGACCGGCTGCGGGCCGCACCCTGGCTCGCGCGCGCCGATGCGATCGGGGCCGCGGCGGGCGACCGCATCGCCGGGTAGCGAGGTCGCGGTCGGGACGGGCGGCGTCGCCCGGGCGGGCCGGCCTCCCAGCCGCTGGGTGGCGCTTCCGCTCCGGGCGGGCCGCGTCCGTCCCTGTCTGCGACCGCGCGCAGGACCCTACGCCCCGGGCGTTAAGGGGAAGGGGCGGAAAGGTAACGGTGTCGTAACGGGTGGGGCGGGCCCGCGTCAGGCGGCCGGTGCGAGCTCGCGCCGGGTGAGCGTCTGTTCGCGCCGCTGTCCGACGCCGACCATCGTCACGGGCACGCCGACGCGCTCCTCGAGCACGTCCAGGTAGGCCCGCGCGGCCTCCGGCAGCCGTCCGAACGCCGTCACCGAGGAGATGTCCGTGCCCCAGCCGGGCAGCTCCTCGTACACCGGCTCGGCGTGGTGGAACTCCGTCTGGTGGTTGGGGAACTCGGTCGTCTGCGACCCGTCCGAGAGCCGGTAGGCGACGCACACCGGGATGCGCTCGAACATCGAGAGCACGTCGAGCTTCGTCACCGCCAGCTCCGTCAGCCCGTTCAGGCGCGCGGCGTAGCGCAGGCCGACGATGTCGAGCCAGCCGCAGCGGCGGTCGCGCCCGGTGACCGTCCCGTACTCCCCGCCGCGCTCGCGCAGCTGCCCGCCCCGCTCCTCGTCCGCCTCGCTCGGGAACGGCCCGGCGCCGACCCTGGTCGCGTAGGCCTTCGTCACGCCGAGCACGGAGGTGACGGCGGTCGGCCCGACGCCGAGCCCGGTGCAGACGCCGCCGGCGACCGGGTTGGACGACGTCACGAACGGGTAGGTGCCGTGGTCGATGTCGAGCAGGGTCGCCTGTGCGCCCTCCGCAAGCACGGTCTTGCCGGCCTCCAGCGCCTTGTGGATCACGAGCGACGTGTCGGCGATGAACGGCCGCATCCGCTCGGCGTAGCCGAGCATCGCCACGGTCAGCTCCTCCTTGTCGAGCGGCCGGTGGTGGTGGAGCTTCCGCAGCTCGAGGTTCTTGACGGACAGCGCCGTCTGGATCTTCAGCCGCAGGATCTTCTCGTCGAGCACGTCCTGCACGCGGATGCCGACCCGCAGCGCCTTGTCGGCGTAGGCGGGACCGATGCCGCGGCGGGTGGTGCCGATCTGCAGCCGCCCCAGCTGCAGCTCGGAGTCGGCGTCGATGATCCGGTGCCACGGCATGATCAGGTGGGCGTTGCCGCTGATGCGGACGCCGGAGACGTCGACGCCGCGCGCGATCAGGCCGTCGAGCTCCTCGATCAGCACCTCGGGGTCGATCACGCAGCCGTTGCCGAGCACGCAGATGGTGCCGGGCGAGAGGATGCCGCTCGGCACCAGCCGCAGCTTGTACGTCTCCTCGCCGATGACGAGCGTGTGTCCGGCGTTGTTGCCGCCCTGGTAGCGGGCGACGACGTCGGCCCGCTCCGCCAGCAGGTCGACGATCTTGCCCTTCCCCTCGTCGCCCCACTGCGCTCCCACCACCACGTTCAACGGCATCGGTCTCGCCTCGCCAGGTCGCTGATCAGGCCCCGGGCCGGGCCAGGTTGTCGAATCGGGTGTAGCGGCCGACGTAGGCCAGCTTCACGGTGTCGAGCGGGCCGTTGCGGTGCTTCGCAAGGATGAGCTCGGCCGTTCCCTTGTCCTCGCTCTGGTCGTTGTAATAGTCGTCACGATAGACGAACATGACCAGGTCGGCGTCCTGCTCGATCGAGCCGGACTCGCGCAGGTCGGAGAGCACGGGCCGCTTGTCGCCGCGGGCCTCGACGGCGCGGGAGAGCTGCGAGATCGCGATCACCGGCACGTCCAGGTCGCGGCCGATCAGCTTGAGCGCGCGCGAGATCTGCGAGATCTCCTGCACGCGGTTCTCGACCCTGGTCGTCCCGCCCATCAGCTGCAGGTAGTCGACGATCACGAGGCCCAGATCGCCCTTCAGCCGCGACTTCAGGCGGCGGCTCTTGGCCTTGATCTCGATCGGCGTCACCCCGGCGGTGTCGTCGATGTAGATCGGCGCGTCGTAGAGCTTGCTCGACGCGTTGGTGAGCTTCTCCCAGTCGCCCTTGTCGAGGTTGCCGCGGCGCAGCCGCTTGGAGTCGACCTTGCCCTCGGCGCACATGAGCCGCATGGTCACCTCCTCGCGCGACATCTCGAGCGAGAAGATCGCCACCGGTCTGCGCTCGCGCACCCCCACGTGCGCGGCCATGTTCAGCGCGAGCGACGTCTTGCCCATGCCCGGGCGGGCGGCGAGCACGATCAGGTTCGAGTCCTGGAACCCGGCGGTGAGGTCGTCCAGCTGGCGGAAGCCGCTGGCGATTCCCGTGAGGTCGCGGCCGTCCTGCGCCATCTCGGTGAGACGGTCGAACGACTGCTTGAGCAGCGTCTCCATATGCTCGAAGTCGCCCGAGATGCGCTGGTCGGCGATGCTGAAGACGATCTGCTCCGCCCGGTCGACCAGCTCCGGCGGCTCGCCGATGCGCTCGTAGCCGAGCGTCGCGATCTCGGTGCCGGCCCGGATGAGGCCGCGGTACGTCGCGGTGTCGCGGACGATCTGGGCGTAGTGGCGCGCGTTCGCGACCGACGGCACCGTCGCCGCCAGCGTGTGCACGACAGCCTTGCCGCCGACCTCGTCGAGGAGGCCGCGGTTCTGGAGCGCGTTCGTGACGGTGATCGAGTCGACGTTCTCGCCCCGCCCGTACATCTCGATGATCGTGCCGAAGATCGTCGCGTGCGACCGCCGGTAGAAGTCCTCCGGCTGCAGCAGCTCGGAGACGATCGCGACCGCGTTGCCCGAGACGAGCATCGCGCCCAGCACCGACTCCTCGGCGTCGAGGTCCTGCGGCGGGACCGCGGGCTCGTGGGAGGTGACCGCCATGGGTTAGCGCAGCACTCGCCTAGTACTCGTCCTCGAAGTCCGAGGGCTCGGCCTCGAAGGCCTCGACGCCGCCCTCCTCCTCCGCGCCGCCGGGCACGACCATCACCTTCAGGATGGCGCGCACGTCGCCCCACACGGTCATCGCCACGCGGTGGCTGCCGAGCGTCTTGATCGGCTCCTCGAGTTCGACCTTGCGCCGGTCGACGCGGATCTTGCGCGCCTTCCAGATCGCGTCGGAGATGTCGGTCGAGGTGACCGACCCGTACAGCTTGTCCTCCATGCCCGCCCGGCGCTTGATGGTCAGCACCGTGCGATTGAGGACGTGCGCCATGTCCCGCGCCTGCTCCTCGCCCTGGGCCTCGTGCCGGGCGCGCTGATCGGCCTGGCGCTGCACCTCGGCCACGCGGGCGTCGGTGGCGGGCTCTGCCAGGCGCCGCGGCTCCAGGTAGTTGCGCAGGTGGCCGGCGGCCACGTGGACCACGTCGCCCTTGCGGCCGAGCTTCTCGACGTCCTGCAGGAGGATCGCCTGTTGTGCCTTTCGTGCCATGTCTTCCCCTTGCCTCGGGCGGCGCTCGGCCGCCCTCGGATGGTCGCATTCCCTATGCCCGGTTACCAGCCCCCGGAGCCGCGGTTCGGCCGCTCGGAGCGTGGAATCCGGTTCCGCGCGGCGCGCGGCCTAGTTGACGGCGTACGGCAGGAGCGCCATCTCGCGCGCGCGCTTGATGGCGACCGCCACCTGGCGCTGGTGGCGCCGGCAGGCTCCGGAGATCCGCCGCGAGCGGATCTTGCCCTTCTCGGACATGTACCGCCGCAGCTGGTTGTAGTTCTTGTAGTCGATCTCCTCGACCTTCTCCTTGCAGAAGTAACACGGCTTGCGCCGGGTCGATGCGCCGGTGGCCGCGCCGCGCTTGGTGCGGCCACCCTTCGCCTTGGGCTTCGATGCCATATGGATTCCTCGCTAGAAGGGGATGTCGTCGTCGGACGCCGCGGCGCCGGTGAACGCCTCGACCGGGTCGGGCTTGAGCTCGGCGCTGGCGCGGAAGCCGCCGCCGCCGCCGCCCTCGCTGTCGCCGCGCGAGCCGAGGAACTGGACCGTGTCGGCCACGACCTCGACCTTGGAGCGCTTGCCCCCGTCCTGGGCCTCCCACTCGCTCCACTCGAGCCGGCCGTCGACGGCGACCGGGCGGCCCTTGCTCAGGTACTGGGCGCAGTTCTCGCCCTGCGCGCCCCAGACCTTGATGTCGAAGTAGTTCGGCTTCTCGGTCCACTCGCCGCTGGACTGGTCCTTGTAGCGCCGGTTGACCGCCAGCCGCAGGCGGCACACGCTGGTGCCGCTCGGCAGCGTCGAGAGCTCGGGGTCGGCCGTCAGGTTGCCCGTCAGGATGACGCGGTTGATGTTTGCCACTGGGTGTTCCTCCTCTGCCTACGTTGCGAACGTGTGTTCGGCATATGGTAGGCGGGCGGTCGGATGGGAGATCAGGCGGGCGACTCCGCCGGCTCCGGCTCGGCCGGCGGCGCGGTCGCTCCACGGTGCTGCGGGCGGGCGACCGCCATGTGCCGCATGACGCCGTCCGTGATCGCGAGCACGCGCGTGGCCTCCTGCAGCGCATCGGGCTCCGCGTCGAAGGTCAGCACGTAGTACCACGCGTCCGCCATGTGGTCGATCTCGTAGGCCAGCTTGCGCTTGCCCCACGGCTCGACCGATCCCCAGGCGCCGCCGCGCTCCGTGATGGTCGCCTTGGTGCGCTCGATGATCTCCGTGTGCCGCTCCTCGGGCACCTCCGGCTCGACCATGAGCATGATCTCGTATGCATTCATCCTGATCACCTCCTCTGGACTGAAGACGGCCCCGGGGTGCCGGCCGACGTGCGCCGACCGCCTGCGGCGCCGCGATCAGGAGGGCGGCGCCACCCCGGAGCAGGAAGCTCTCGGTTTTCAGAGGGCGAGTATACTCGGCGCCGTGCGGAGGTTGGGGTGGTTCTTGGCTGGGGCAGCAGGCGCGGCGGGGGCGCTGGTGGCGGCGCCCGGGCTGTATGGGCGGCTGCGTGCCGCGATCGGTGCGGAAGACCCGTGGAACGAGCTCGAGCTCGACGAGGAGGAGTGGGGCGTCGTCGCGGAGGCGCCCGTGGCGGCGGAGCCGGAGCCCGAGCCGGAGCCCGAGCCGGAGCCGGAGCCCGAGCCGGAGCCGGAGCCCGAGCCGGCCGCCGAGGCAGAGCCCGAGGAGGAGGCGGCGGAATACGTGACGGCGGTGTGGAGCGCCGCGCCCGCCGTTCCCCCAATCGAGCAGCCGCAGCCGTCAGAGCCGGAGCCAGAGCCGGAGCCAGAGCCAGAGCCGGAACCGGAACCTGAACCCGCCGCCGAGGAGGACGAGCAGGCCGAGGACGACACGGCCGAGATCGCGCCGCTCGCAGCCGCGCCGCCGCCGCCGCCGGACCCGGCCACGAGCGACCTGCGCTCCCGCATCGAGGAGAGCCGGATGCGGCTGCGGCGCAAGGCCGAGGCGGGCACGCCGGACGCACCGGACGAGCCGCCGGGCGAGGATCCGGGCCCGCCCGAGAGCGCCTAACGCAACTCGAGCTCGAGCCGGTCGCCGGGGTCGATCGCGTGCAGGCGCTCGTCCAGCCCGGCTGCCGCGAACGCCCGCTTCAGGTCACCAGGCGGCGACGTGAAGTGCTCCCAGCCGTCCTGGTGGACCGGGACGATCGCCGCCGGTTCGAGCAGCGCCGCCGCGCGCGCCGCGCCGTCGGCGTCCAGCGTGAGCAGGGTGTCGCCCCACAGCATCGGCACGCGTGCGCCTCCGGCGAAGACGACCGCGGCGTCGGGCGGCCCGTGCTCGGCGACGATCCCGATGACGACGTCCACCGAGGCGTTGTCGCCGCTCACGTAGACGGACGGCAGGCCGTCGCCGTCCAGGATGAAGCCGATCACCGGGCCGTTGCGCGCCGCCACCTCGCGCGAGCCGTGCTCCGCCGGCACGGCCGTGACGCGGACCGGCCCGGTCTCCTCCGTCTCACCCGGCTCGAGTCCCTGGGCGTTCCCGCCCAGGCGCTCCGCGCCGGCCGCGGTCGTCAGCACCCGGCCCGCGCGGGGGAGGAACGCGCGCCCGGCCGGGTCGAGGTTGTCGGCGTGGTGGTCGTGCGAGAGCAGGACGAGATCGATGGGCGGCAGGTCGTCCGCCGCGATCGCGGGCCCGCTGCGCTTACGCAGGACGACCGGGGTCCCGGGCCGCGGATGCTCGCCGGGCGGGTCGAAGGTCGGGTCGGTCAGGATGCGCAGGCCCCCGTACTCGAGCAGCACGGTCGGGCCGCCGATCAGCGTGAATGCGGTGCGGAGTTCGGGCATGCACCGTGCATACCCGCCTCGCCCGCCCGGCGTACGTGGGTCGTTCGGCTACGCCCAGGAGGACGCGTACTGCACGGTCGCCGAGGCGAGGACGATCCCCGCCGCGACGGCTCCCCCGGCCAGGACGCGGCGATGGATCGCGCCGCCGAGCTGGTCGCTCGAGCCCCGCCAGTCCGACGCCGCCAGGCTCGGCACGCGCCACATGTACGCGAGCACGTGCACCGACGTGACGACGAACCAGGCGACGAACGCGGCCTTGTGCAGCCCGCGCCAGACGCCGGCGTTCGGGCCGGTGACGAGCAGCATCACGCCCGTGCCGAAGACCGCCAGCGTCGAGGCGACCACGAACGGCGCCAGGATCCGCAGGAGCGGGCGGGGCGGGCCGGCGCGGCGATAGGCCGGGTTGCCCGTGTAGTAGCGGGCGAACCGGTACCCGGTCGCCCCGATCTTCAGCATCACCGGCGGGATCAGCAGCATGCCCAGGAAGACGTGCTCGTAGATCAGCTGCTGCACCGCGGGAACGGTCAAGCCGAGCGCCGCCAGGAGCACGAAGAGCACGGCTCCGGCCTCGGCGGTCAGCCGCTCGTTGCCGGCCACGCCGCCGAGGCGTTCTCGGCCGCGGGCAGGCGGAGCGGGGACGCGAGTCCGGGTCAGTGCCATGGCACGGTTCTACGAGCCCCGCCTTGGGACAGAATTGGACCTCCGGCCGGCGGCGCCGCGATGGGTACGATTGTGGACTCTG
>CAWJLQ010000010.1:0-283648 GCA_963843705.1 uncultured Actinomycetes bacterium | reverse complement strand
CTGTTGGATGAGGTGTTCGGACCCGAGAATTTCTGCTCACAGATCTGCTTCTCAAAGACCACTGGTTTATCGAGTTCGATCCTGCCCGAGGGCATCGACTATCTCCTTTGGTACGCGAAGGACGTCGACGCGGTGAAGGTCAGGCGTCTTTGGCGCTCCAAGAGTCGCGCAGAAGGAACAGCCGACACCTACTCGTGGATTTGGATGCCAGATGGCTCGTACCGTGGGATGAATGCAGCAGAAAGGCGCGGAGACGTCGCGCTTCCGGCAGGGGCTCAAATCTACAAACCTGACAACATTACGAGCCAGGGCAATCCCACTGTGGCCGTCACTTACGACGGGAAGACGTATTCGGGGCCGTACAAGACCACGGCTGAAGGTATGCGCCGGCTGGGATGGGCTGGCCGATTGCACGTTGCGAAGAACTCACTCCAATATCGTCGCCTACTTAGTGATTTTGATCAAATCCCGCTCACAAACCTTTGGGCTGACACTGGCACTGGTTCCTTCACAGAGACAAACTCTTTGTTGTCCAGACGAATACGAAGGTCATCGAGCGGTGCGTGCTTATGACCACTGACCCGGGCGATCTCGTGCTTGACCCGACATGCGGGTCGGGAACGACTGCCTTTGTCGCAGAGCAGTGGGGACGACGATGGATCACGATCGACACCTCACGTGTGGCGCTCACGCTCGCGCGTCAGCGCCTTATGGGCGCCCGCTATCCCGTACTTCCTCCTTGCGGACTCCCCGGGCGGTCGAGAGGAGAGGGCGAGCTCGCCGGAGCGCCGCTCCCGCCGGCCGACACCTGAACGACATCCGTCACGGGTTCGTCTACGAACGCGTGCAGCACATCACTCTGAAGTCGATCGCGCACAACCCGGACATTAAGGAGGGCATGAGCCCGAAGAGATCGGCGAGTCGATCCGACGGCACGCCGAGTTTGAGCTGCTTTACGACAAGCCCTACGAGGACACGAAGAAGGTTCGTGTCTCCGGGCCGTTCACGGTCGAGAGCCTCTCGCCGCACCGGTCGCTCGCGTTCGCCGGCAGCGCCGTGGACAGGACCGGCGCCCGAACATGGATGATGAGATCGAGATGCGTCGCACGGCGATGCGGCGTTCGAGCAGACGATCCTGGCCAACCTCCGCACGGCCGGGATCCAGAACGGCCGAAAGGTGAGCGGCTCACCTTCGACACGGTGGAGCCCTATGCGGCGCCGTACATCCAGGCGGTCGGCGAGCGGGATGACGCTGATGCGACGGCGCCCCCGAAGCGAGTTGGCATCACGATCGGCCCGCAGTACGGAACTGTCGGGCCCGTCGTTCATTAAGGACGCCGCCCGGGAGGCGAACCGGGCCGGTGACCTGGACCTGCTGTGTGTGCTCGCCTTCGCCTTCGACCCCGCGCGTGCTGGGAACGGCTGACGACTTCGTCACCTCGGAGGAGGGCTTCGCGAACGTCGCCGCCGAACGCACAGCTCGGCCGGGTGCCGGTTCTGCTGGTCCGCATGAACGCCGACCTGGTCATGGGCGAGGAGCTGAAGAAGACCGGCGCGGGCAACCTGTTCACGGTCTTCGGCGAGCCGGACATCGAGATCAAGCCGAAGGCGACGAGCTGCGTGTCGTCCTCCACGGCGTCGATGTCTACGACCCGAACACCGGCGAGATCCGCAGCAACGACACCGACCAGATCGCCCTGTGGATGATCGACACCGCCTACAACGAGGAGTCGTTCTTCGTCCGTCACTGCTACTTCACCGGCGGCCAGGACCCGTACACGCGGCTGAAGACGGCGCTGAAGGCCGACATCGACGAAGATGCCTGGGCGAGCCTGTACCGGACCGAGTCGCGGCCGTTCCCGCGTCCGGAGACCGGCAAGATCGCCGTCAAGGTGATCAACGACTACGGCGACGAGGTGATGAAGGTCTTCGCCGTCTGACCGCCGTCAGCGCTGCGCGTGACGGCAAGATCGTCCGCACCTCGCAGCGGCGGCAGCGCGGCCCGGGGTTCGGTCGTGTAGTCGCGGGCGCGGATCTTCGCGGCGGCCTCGGTCACGGCCGCCTCGGCGTCGGCGACCGTCTGCGGATCGACGGGGATCGGTTGTCGGCCGGGCCTTCAGGTCGTGGACGTAGGCGCCGCGCACGTCGAGCCCCTCCCGCCGGCCGGCGTCGGCGTACACCTGAAGCTGGAGGGCGTGGTCGAGCGGCGCTCCCTGACGTCGACGTCTTGTAGTCGACGATCGCGAGCGCAGTCGGCACGCCGCCTTCCTGGTCGAGGATCACGTCGGCCCGGCCCGATGACCGTGACGCCGTCGAGGTGCAGTTCGAAGGGGCGCTCCGTCTCCCACACCCGGTACAGGTCCGCCTCGTGATTCGTCGGCGTAGGTCGGTGACGAGCCGGCGGGCCGCGTCCCTTGAGCTGTCGGTGCGCCGGCTTGTTGGCCGTCGGCAGGAAGAAGCTCGCGTCGAGGATCTCGATCGATCTCGTCGGTCGGCACACGGCCGGTCGCCTTGGTCGCCTCCGCGACCGCGCGCATGACGTGGTGGACAGCCTTGCCGTAGCCGAGCTCGGGCGCGAGCCGTGGCTGGAAGCCGATCAGTTCGCGCAGCCGGAACGCCGTGCCCGCAGTCGAGGAACAGCCAGCTCGCTGTAGGTGATGTCGATCGGGTCGCCGATCGCCGGCGCCGGCTGCGTCGATGGTCGGGAGGCGACGATGGTCGGGTCGACCTAGTGTCGCGAGTCGAGGTAGTACGGGCTCGGCCGCACCGGCCTGCTTGTGACCCGGCTGTGGCGTGAGACCGAGAGCCAGTCGCGGGCCCGCGTGAGCGCGACGTAGAAGAGGCGCCGCTCGTCGGCGTCGCTTCCCTCGTACCGCGCGGCGTCGAAGCGGTCGCGCGGGCACGAGCCAGTCCTGGCGCTGTCCGGTCCGGGTCGTCGGGAACCGGTTCGCGGTCAGCGACGGGACGAACACGACCGGCCACTCGAGGCCCTTGGCCCGGTGGACGGTCGTGAGGTCGACCGCGTCGAGCACGAAGTCGGCCTCGCCGTCGAAGCCTTCGTAGGCGCCCTGGGCGTAGTTGATGATGTGGATGGCGAGGTTGCGGTAGTACCAGAGTCCGCGGTCCTCGCCGCCTACCTGCTCGCCGGCGACGTCTGGGTCGGGTCGGGCGCGGCGGCGCACCGACTCGTAGTCTGCGAGCAGCGACGAGAACCGCGCGAGCGTGCCCGACGCGGTTGACAGCGAGCGGATCGGTCAGGTCCCAGTCCCGCACTCCGAGCGCCGCAGCAGCTCGTACAGCTCGCCCACGAGATCCGCGGTCCGGTCGGTGCAGCGGGACGGCCGTCTTCCACTCGCGAAGCAGGCGGCGCAGGCGGTTGCTGACCGGCCTGATCGAGCCGGAAGACGCTCCCGGTACTCGGCGAGCAGGCCCGTCTCGGTGATCGTCTGCGACGATGGCCCGAACCCCTCGCGCCACTCGATATCCGAGAGCCAGGCGATCGTCTGACCGAGGACCACGGCCTCCGGCTGGTCGAAGAGCCCGGTCCGGCCACCGGGCTGCACCGGGATGCCGAACGTCTCGAACTGCTCGACGAGCTGCGGGTAAGCGGCCCGGCCGCGGACGAGGACGGCGATGTCCCGTACGCGCACGCCCTGGTCGGCGAGATCCAGGATGAGTTCACGATCCATCCCGCCTCGTCCATCTCGGCTCGGCGCGTGCCACACCACGACCTCCGGTTCCCCGCCGGCGCGGGGCTGCGGTGCGGCTGCCATGGCCTTCTCGATCCGCTCGGGGATCGTCTGGGCGAATCTGTTGGCGACTTCGATCATCTCCGGGTCGGCTGCGTCGGTTCGTCGTGATCTCGAACGTCGCCACGTCCGGATAGCGCTTGGCGAAGCCGACGATGTTGCCGACGTCCGACCCGCGCCACTGGTAGATCGCCTGCTGGTCGTCGCCCACGACGCACAGCTCGACACCCGGGCCGGCAAGCAGCTCGACCAGCCGCTCCTGCGCCGGGTTCACGTCCTGGTACTCGTCGACGATCAGGTGCCGAAGCTCGGCGTGAACTCAGCGGCCAGCGCGGGCCGCTCGAGCTCGCGCACCGTCTGCACGACCTGCTGGCCGTAGGTGAGCAGGCGGTAGCGCTCGAGCGTCGCGTAGTAGGCGTGGAGAATCGATCCGAACGGGTCCGGCATCGTCGCCGGGTCGAGCAACTCGTTCTCGACGACGTCGACGGCACGCAGGAACGCGAGGATCGAGGCGAAGAGCCGGTTGTTCGGATCGAGCTGCCGAAGCTCGAGCCGCTTCGCCTCTCGCGAGAGAAACGCGGTCAGCTGGTTGTCGTCGAGGACGTCGTAGGTCTCGTACCGCGGGACGCGCTGCTGGAGCAGCCGGAAGCAGTACGCGTGGATCGTCCCGACGAAGAGGTTCGTCGAGGCGGTCGAGCGCCTGTCGCCCTAGGCGATCTTCCACGCGGTGGGCGATGCGATTCTTCAGCTCCTCCGCCGCCCGCTCGGTGAAGGTGAACGCGACGATCGCCTCCGCAGGAACGTCGTCCGCAAGAAGATCGGCGACTCGCTGCGCAACGACCTCAGTCTTGCCCGAGCCGGCCCCGGCGATGATCTGGACGTGCCCACCGCGGTAGCGGACGGCGTCAAGAGCTGCACCAGTCAGCTGGGGTGGTGATGGGCGTGGATGTCCGAGCGGAGACGTCATGAGGCCGCCTGCGTCGCCGGCGAGCAGGTCGCGCGATCGAGTGATCCTCGCACCCTGAGCCCGGTGCCCGTGACCACTCTGCCCATGTCTGGCGTCATGCCCATCCGCCGACCCCGATCCTAGTGTCGCGCGTCTGAAGTTGGTTGACGGGTAGCGTGGGGCAGGATCTCGTCGGCGGTCTTGGTCCAGACGAAGGGTCGGCAGCGGGTGTTGTAGGCGGTCGATGAACGCGCGGATGGCGGTGATCGAGCTGCGCTGACGCTGTCGAAGGAGCCGCGCCGGATCGCTTGGCGGGTGATGATCCCGAAGAACACCTCGACGAGGTTGAGCCACGAGCCGCTGGTCGGGCGTGAAGTGCAGCGTGATCCTGCGGGTTGCTTGGCCAGCCACTGGTTGACGTCGTCGTGCTTGTGGGTGTGGTAGTTGTCGAGCACGACATGTAGGCGTTGGCCGGGGTAGGTCTTGGCGACGCGTTTGAGGAAGTCCAAGAACTCGGCCTTGCCGTGCCGCTCATAGCAGTGGTCTGTGACTTGTCCGGTGGCGACCTCTAGTGCGGCAAATAGCGTCGTGGTGCCGTTGCGTTTGTAATCGTGGGTGGCCCGCTCGGGCAGCCCTGGCCGGACGGGCAGGATTGGCTGTGTGCGGTTCAAGGCTTGGATCTGGGACTTCTCGTCGATGCACAAGACGACCGCGTTTTCGGGCGGGTCGAGGTACAGGCCGACCACGTCTCTGACCTTGGCCTCCAGCTGCGGGTCGGTGGAGAACTTGAACGTCCCCTGCCGCCACGGCTGGATCCCATATGCGCGCCACGCCCTGGCCACCGTCGCGTCGCCGATCCCCAGATGCGTGGCTAACAGGCGCGACGACCAGTGCGTGACCGCCAACGACGCGGGCGGCGACTCCAACGTCGCGGCGATGATGTGGGCGTCATCGATGACCTTCGGCCGGCCGCTGCGGGGAAGATCGACCAAGCCCTCGACACCGTGTGCGGCGAACCGGTCGCGCCACTTGATGGCCGTCGGACGCGAGACGCCGAGCCGGCGAGCGGTACCCGAGATGCCCGCCCCAGCGGCGACCGCCAGCACGATCTGCGCCCGCTCGCGCCGACCGGCCGAGACCGTCGAAGACCGCGTCCACGACTCCAGCGTCTGACGATCCTGATCGCTGAGAACAAGCGTCGTCGCGGGCACGGCCCATCATCCCACAACCACACCCTCTATGTCAACGAACTTATGACGCGTCACACTAGCCGCCCTGCGGCCCGCCGCCCCTAGCTCGTCGTGACCGTCTGCGTCACCGTCGTCGCCGGCAGCGTGATCGTGATGATGCTGGTCGTCGTCGGGCCGGTGACGGTGCGGGTGGTCGTGGTGGTGACCGTGGTGATGGTCGTGTGGTTGATCGTCGTCGTGTTCGTCTGCGTGCGCGTGGTGGTGGTCGGCACCTTGACGGTGATGGGCACCGAGATGGTGTGGTTCACGTCCACCTTCACGGCGACGGTCGTCCCGTTGACGACCGTGCTCGCCGGCAGGCGCACCGTCTTGGCCGGGATGTGCACGGTCTTGCCCTTCACCTTGACGGTGACCGCCGGCGTGGACACGTAGCGCTGGCCGTTCACGGTGATGATGTGGCCCTTCAGCTTGAGCGTCTTCGTGAGCACGGCAGCGCTGGCGTGGCCGCTGACGATCCCGCCCAGCCAGAAGCCGCCCGCGAGCAGCGCGAGCAGCGCCACCAGCGCCGGAACGGCGTGCCAGGGGCGCACGCGTTCGCGCGCGTCGGCGATCAGGCCCTCGCTCGCCAGCAGCCGCCCGCTCGTGCGCCGCACCCGCGGGAACAGCCGCGGGAAGATCTCGCGGCGCTCCTCCCAGGCGTAGCGTGCGTCCTCGATGCGGCCGCGGAGATCGGGCATCCGCGGCCGCCGCCGACGCAGTCTGTCGGTCAGTTCGCCGAGTTTTTCGAGCAGCTCGTCCATGCGGCTCTGCATGACAGGTTCCGGACAATACCATTCCCTGACAGGGCTGTCGGCAACCCTCGATCACGCGTACGCGGAGAGCTGCAGGAGCTCGCTTTCGAGCTCGATCCCGGTCACCGTGACGCTCTTCGTTCGTGCCCGCAAATCGACACCTTCGCCGGCCGAGGGGCCCCGTTCGGGCGCCGCCAAGGCGAGTCGATGCAGCAGCCGGTTCATCGGCTCGAGACCGGCCGCGGGCCGGTCGATCTGGTCGAGCGCGTCCAGCAGATAGCCGTCGAGGAGCTTCGCGTGGTGCTCCGCGTAGGCGTCCGGACGGGACAGATAGTCGAGGCAGGCGCCGCCCCCGGGGAGCACGAGGACGGCGCCGCACTGGCCCGGCTGGAGGGGGAACGCCGAGCGCAGATCCGCGAGCGCGGACTCGTGCCGCGCGAAGATGTCGGCGTGCGCCTCGGTCGGCGAGGCGACGCCGCGCCGGCCGGCGTGCTCGGCGACCGCGTCCCACACCTCCCGCTGGGCGGCCCCGCGGGCGGTCGCGTCCGCCCCCAGCGCCCGCGCCTTGCGCAGGCGCAGCTCCGGCCCGGCCGTGTGGGCCGCGGGCGCGAACGCGACCGAGCTGCGCCGCCACCGGCCCGCCTCGACGCAGCTCACCGGGATCGGCGTGCGCGACCCGGCGGCGACCAGCACCGTCAGGTTGAGGATCCGGTTCTGCTTCGCCCCGAGCAGCTCCTCGCCGTCGTAGAGCAGCACCCGCCGGTTCAGCGGGTTCGTGACCAGCAGCTCGGGGACGCTGCCCTCGGCGCCGCGCTCGGTGACCAGGAGGCCGCGCCGAAGCGCCGGCTGCAGGGTCAGGTAGTCGGCGGCGGGATCGCGGCGCGGGTAGAGCGGCACCAGGGTGATGCCCCGGTGGGCGACGGCCTCCCCGGCCTGGACGGGCAGCGTGATCGGCATCGGCGTCTTCCTCCTCCTCGGCGAACGTGCGGGGAGGACGTCGCGCCGGGCGGGTGCGGTCTTACACCGACCGCCACCGGTCGACGACGGCCTGCAGGTCGACCGGGAGCGCCGCCAGGTAGCCGAGCGTCACCAGCCGGAACCCCATCGCGACGTCGGAGACGCCGAAGCGCGGCGCGAGCGCGATCGGGTCGGGCCCGTGCGCGTTGGCCTGGGCGCGGACGAGCCGCTCGGGCATGAGCAGCTCGGCGGCGAAGCGGTTGGCCTCGCGCTCGCGCGCCCGCTCCTCGCCCTCGGCGGCCTCCACGTCGGCCGGCCGGCACAGCACCGTCGCGCCGTCCGCGTGCAGCAGGTGGTGGCCGACCTCGTGGGCGACGGTGAAGCGGCGCCGCGGGGCGGGCTCGTCGCGGCGCACCCAGATCTCCCACCGGTCGGGGATGAGCACGCCGGAGAGCGGCGTCTCGGCGGAGAGCCCGGCGATCGGGCACAGGTCGTCGGCGTCGCGCACGCGCAGGCGGCAGAGGCTGCCGGCCAGCTCCTCGACGTCGAGCGGCGGCACCGTCGCGGCGTAGGTGGTCGTGAACCGGGCGAGCGCCGTGCGGGCGGCGGCGATCTCATCCATCGCCGGTGAAGAGGTCGTCGACCGCGGCGATGCGCGGCTGCTCGGGCGCGGCGGCCAGCGCGGCCGCGAGCGCCTCCCTCGGGGCGGCGGGCGCCGGCCGGTGGAACGCCGTGGCGGGTGCGACCTCGCCCGCGGGCGGGAGGGCGCGGCCCGCCTCGAGCACCGCCTCGGGCACCTGCAGGATCGCGGCCAGCGCCGCCACCACCGCCGGGCGCACGCGGCGCGGGTCGAGCCGGCCGGTCTCCAGGCCATGCACGTGCTCCTCCACCTGCGTCCGCGCCTGGGGATACCCGAGCGCCTCCGCCAGCCGCGTCACCAGCGCCCCCCGGGTGGTGCCTGTGCGCGCCCGCAGCGCCGGCAGGAGCTCGTCCCACGCCCGCGGCGGCTCGCTGGCGGGGTCGGCGGCGCGGGCGGCCACCTCGGCCTCGGTCACGTCGGTGCGCGGGTGGGCGGACAGGTAGGCCGCCAGCATCACCGCCAGCGCCTCGCGCTCCCCCTCGCCGGCGGCGGCGACGGCCGCGGCCGGGTCGGGCCGCTCGCCCCGCTCCCACGCCGAGACGAAGGCGTCGAAGGCCCGCTCGGCGCTCACCGCGCCAGCTCCTCGCGCATCCGCCGCATCGCCCGGAAGAACACCACATCCACGTTCGCGACGGTCATGTCCAGGCGCCGTGCCACCTCGGCGCTCGGCAGGTCGCCCCACACGCGCAGCCACACCACGTCGCGCTGGCGCTCGCTCAGCACGCCGAGCAGCCGCAGCGCCGCGTCCTCGTCGGCGAGCGCCGCGTAGCCGTCGTCGGCGGCACCGGTCTCGGCCGCCTCGTCCAGCGGCGCCCCGGCGGGCGGGCGGCGGTCGTAGAAGGTGGCCACCGTGCGCTGGACGATCCGCACCAGCAGCCCGATTGGGCGCTCGATCGGTGTGGCGTGCGTGTAGACGGTGCGCACGAAGCGGGCGTACACCTCGCTCTCGACGTCGTCCACCTCACCGGGGGGCGTCCGCCCGGCGCACATCGCCCGCACCGCCGCGCGGTGGCGCTCGTAGACGAGGGCGACGCAGCGCCTGGCCGTCTCGGCCCCCGCCTCGCCCGCCGGGCGGCGCTCGCGGGCATGGGCGACGAGCTCCGCGTCGGACATGCGCATGAGCTGCTCGTGCGGCGTCGGCCGGTCGCTACCCACCGGACCGAGATGCTAGGCGACATGTGGCAGAGGTCGCCAGCCCGGGGGCCGCGCTTACAGGTGCGGTGCGCGATGATTTCGTCCGGTGCCGCCGGTCTTCCCGGCAGACACGAACCAGGGAGGGATCGCGATGGGAAGGATCGTCGTTTCGGAGTTCGTCTCGCTGGACGGGGTGATGGAGGACCCCGGCGGTGCCGAGGGGTACGCGCAGGGCGGCTGGGCGTTTCGGTTCGAGCGCGGCGACGAGGGCGACAGGTACAAGCTCGACGAGCTGACGGCGGCGGAGGCGATGCTGCTCGGGCGCGTCACCTACGAGGGCTTCGCCAGGGCGTGGCCGTCGATGACCGACGAGGTCGGCTTCGCGGCGAAGATGAACGGGATGCCGAAGTACGTCCTCTCGTCGACGCTCACGGACGCCAATTGGCAGAACTCGACCATCCTGCGCGGCGCCCCCGCAGAGCAGGCGGCGAAGCTCAGGGCCGAGGTGGCGGGCGACATCCTGGTCGCGGGCAGCGCCAGCCTCGTCCACGCGCTGCAGGACGCCGACCTGGTCGACGAGTACCGGCTGATGGTGTTCCCGACGGTGCTCGGCACGGGCAAGCGGCTCTTCCGCGACGGCGCCCGCCCGAGCGGGATGGAGCTGGTCGAGGCGCGGCCGGCAGGGGCGACGGCGATCATGACGCTGCGCCCCGTGCACGAGGGGGAGGCGCCGGCCGCCGCATGAGCGCCGTCCCGCCCGCCCGCCATCTCCTGCGCGCGAAGGACCTGATCGACGCGTGCTACCGCGAGCGCCTCGACGTCGAGGCGCTCGCCGCCGCGGCGCACCTCTCGCCGGCGCACTTCAGCCGCGAGTTCCGGCGCGCGTTCGGCGAGACGCCGCACCGGTACCTGCTCACGCGGCGGCTGGAGCGGGCCGCGGCCCTGCTGCGCAACACCGACCGTTCGGTGGCGGACGTGTGCCTCTCCGTCGGCCTGCACAGCATCGGATCGTTCACCACCAGCTTCGGCCGCGCCTACGGCTGCTCGCCGACGGCCTATCGCCTCGCCAACCCGCCCGCCGCCCACCGCATCCCGGTGCCCGGCTGCCTGCTGCAGGCGTGGGGCCGCCCATCCAGCACGTTTCGAGAAGACAGGGTGGCGGCAGCCGGTTAGCGTCCTTCCCGAGACGAGAACACGCTCGAGGAGGGAACGACATGCTGGAGAAGCTCACCAACGTCGGCGTCTGGGTGCACGACCAGGACGAGGCACTCGCCTTCTACACCGAGAAGCTGGGCATGGAGGTGCGCGCCGACGTGACCGTGCCCGAGATGGGCGGCTTCCGCTGGCTCACGGTCGGCGTGCCCGGCCAGGACGAGGTCGCCGTGGCGCTGCTCACCGTGCCCGGCCCGCCGGTCTTCGACGAGGAGACGCGCGACCGGATCAACGACCTGGTCGCGAAGGGGGCGGGCAGCGGCGCCGGCCTCTTCTTCACGACGTCGGACTGCCAGGCGAGCTACGAGGAGATGCGCGGCCGCGGCGTCGAGTTCTCGCAGGAGCCGACGCCAGCAGCCCTACGGCATCGACTGCGGCTTCCGCGACCCGTTCGGAAACCAGATGCGGCTCGCGCAGATGGGGTAGGCCCGGACCGGGGCCAGGCCCCGCCTCGAAAGGCGCACGGGAGTGTCACGGCGCGCGTTCGGGGTCTGACCCCGGTCGGGGGTGCAGAGGCGCTCGACCAGGGCGTCTCACTGGTGCGATGCGGCGGGGCATGGGCGACGATCTCGCCCATGCCCCGGACGAGTCTCACCTCCATCCTGCCCGACGCCGTCGTGTGGCGGCCGTTCCCGTCGTTCCCGCCGGAGGCCCGCCTGGCCGTGCTGGTCGGACGGCCCGAGGATCCGGCGCCCTACGTGATCCGGGTGAAGCTGCCCGGGGGCGTTCGGCTCATGCCCCACACCCACCCGGAAGACCGCGTCTACACCGTCATCTCCGGCGTCTTCTACATCGGCGTCGGCGAGCGGTTCGACGAGGCGGCGCTCACGGCCTACCCGCCCGGCGCCGTGGTCCTCCTCCCCGGCGGGACGCCGCACTTCCACTGGGCCAGGTCGGGCGAGTACGTCACCCAGGTGTCGGCGGTCGGGCCGCTCGGCCTCGACTACGTCGACGCGGCGGACGATCCCCGGGCCGGCGTGCCGGCCGACGTCGACGCCTGATTGCCCACCACGGGTCAGCCAAGCCGCAGCAGCTCGCGCGCGTTGCCCGCGAAGACGCGGTCGCGGTCGGCGTCGTCCAGGCCGAGCTCCTCGACGTCGGCGATCGTCTCGGCCACCACCGCCGGCCCGCCGAGCGGCATGTCGGTGCCGAAGAGGACGTGCCCGGGGCCGAAGAAGTCGACGGCGCAGCGCAGGGCGTGCGGCGCGCCGAAGAGGGCCGTGTCGGCGTAGAAGCGGCGCAGGTAGGCGAGCGGCTCGTCGGCCAGCCGCTCCAGGGCGGGCCGCTGGTCCTCGGTCTGGACGCCCCGGAAGCGGCCCGAGAAGTACGGGATCATCGCGCCCGCGTGGTGGGTGATGACGCGCAGGCGCGGATGCCGCTCCATCACGCCGGCGTACACGAGCCGGCACATGGCTGCGGCGGTCTCGTACGGCCATCCGATCGACCACCAGATCCCATGCAACGAGGCCGCCTCGCTCGGGTAGTCCGGCCAGGCGGGGCTGCGGGTGGGGTGCAGCCAGACGGCCACGTCGAGCTCCTCGGCGCGGGCGAAGAGCGGGGCGAAGCGCGGGTGGTCGAGCGGCACGCCGTTCACGTTCGAGTAGGCCTGGAAGCCGGACGCGCCCAGCTCGGAGACGGCGCGGTCGAGCTCGGCGAGCGCCGCCTCGGTGTCGGCCAGCGGCAGCGCGGCTGCGAAGCCGACGAAGCGGTCGCGGTCGCGCACCAGCCCGGCCATCTCGTCGTTCGCGAACCGGGCCAGGTCGCGGGCGACGGCCACGGGGCCGAGCTCGTCGAGCGGCGGCGCCGCCAGCACCAGCACCTGGTGGTAGTCGGAGAACGGCTCCAGCGCCCGCTCGCGCGCGTCCAGGTCGTACAGCACGGGGTCCTCGCGCAGCCACGGCCCGTGCTCGCGCACGGCCGGGCTTGCGTCGGGCCGCTGCAGGATGCGCTCGACCTGCTCCAGGTAGCGGATCGGCGAGATGTGCGCGAAGGCGTCGATCTTCATACGGGCCTCGGGGGCGATCCTAACCCCGGCTTCACTCCGGAGGGCTACGGTGTGGGCACCACCCGACGACTGGAGACCGACATGGCAGACACCCGCGACCGCAGGATCCTGGCGGCGAGCTTCTCGAGCACGGACGGCGGCACGCGCGGCGCCGGCGCCGTCGCCGGCGCGTTCCCCGACCGGGTCGGGAACACCGCCGTCCTCGTCGTGCGCGAGGACGGGCAGGTGAAGTTCGTCGAGTCGAAGGACTGGGGCGCCGGCCGCGGCGCGCTCGTCGGCGGCGTGATCGGCATCCTCGGCGGCCCGATCGGGATGATCGCCGGCGGCGGGATCGGGGCGCTGGCGGCCAAGCTGCGCGACTCCGGGTTCAAGAACGACCAGCTCGAGGCGCTCGGGAAGTCGATGACGCCCGGCAGCTCGGCGACGGTGCTCGAGATCGCCTCCAACGCGGTCGACACGGCCAAGCAGCTGCTCTCCGCGCTCGGCGCCCGCCAGATGGTGCTGGAGCCGCTCAACTCGGACGTGGACGACCTCTTCGCGGGCGACGCCGCACCCGCGCCCGAGAGCGAGATCGCCTCGGCGGCGCGACCGAGCTGAGGGTCAGCCGGGCCGGCGGCCCGTCACCGGCCAGCAGTCCCAGCCCGGCCACCACACGCCGTGGTCGACGTCCGGCTCGCGCCGCACGCGCACGTCCTCGAAGCCGGCGGCGGCGAGCGACGCGAGGACGTCGTCGAGCCCGAACAGGCGCAGCTCGAGCGTCTCGCCCGGGCCGCCGTGGAAGACGAGGTCGCCGAACTCCTGCTCGACGCCGCCTGCGGTGACGTTGCGCAGCACGTGGCCGCCGTCGCGCTCGACGATGTCGAAGCGGTGCAGCTCGGGGTAGTGCTCCCGCGTCTCGCCGCCGGCCACGTACGGGACGCTGAAGACGAGCAGCCCGCCCGGGCGCAGGAGCTGGAAGAGGCCCCGCCAGGCGGGCTCGAGCGGCGGCGGGACGTGCTCGAACACCTCGCTGCAGACGACCAGGTCGTAGCGGCCGGCGTGGTCGCCCGGGGCGCACACGTCCAGGCGCGGCTCCTGGTGGTAGAAGGTGTTCGTGTAGGTCATCCGCCGTCCCAGCGCCCGGGCGAACGCCGGGTGGTCGCTCATGCCGACCCCGACCAGCTCGGGCCGGTGCGGGAGATGCGGGACGATCTCGTCGCTCTCGAAGAGCTCGCGGCCGACGATGCCGGCCAGGCAGCGGAAGCGCGCGGCCGAGCCGCAGACGGTGCAGGTGGCCGTGTCGCGCGGCCACCCGCGGTTCTCGGCGAGACCCTCCGTGCCGCAGATCGTGCAGGTGAAGCGCTGCAGCAGCGGATCACGGGCGGGCAGGCGCCGCTCGTACAGCCTGCGCACCTGACCGGCGCCCAGCCAGGGGCGGTCGGCAAGCGCGCCGTGCGGCCGTCCGGCCGAGAGCACGGCGGCGACGCGCGGGGCGAGCACGCGCAGGCCGTCGTCGTCGACGAGCCACATGTCGGGGCTCGCGCCGCCGAGCGCCGCCGCCGCCGGCGCGACCTCCGCCTCGGTGCCGCCGTGGATCACGAGCGTGGCGGCGTCCGTCTCGCCGAAGGCCGCCCCGAACTCCTGCAGGAGGTCGGCCGCGTCCGGATCGCGCCAGTCGAGCGTCGCGACGAAGGCCCGGGGGGCGGCCGGAACGTGATCGGGCGAGGTCGCCATCGTGGCCGGACTATCGGGAACCGCGGGCGTCCGCTTGAGCGCAACGTCCGGCAAAAGCTTCCAGTCCGCCGCATTGACACGCCTGTTGCACACGGTACGATCGAGGGGTTAGCGGCGCGTTCAAATGAGGAGGCTGGGTAGATGAGACGTGTGGGTATCCGTGGCGTGGTCCTGCTCGCGGTTGCGGCGGGTGCGCTCGTGCTCGCCTCGGCGGCGAACGCCGCCACGCTGGTCGGCAAGAAACCGATCGGCGGGTGGCAGGCGAACAACACCGTGCGGGTCGAGGTCGTGAGCGGCAACATCGCCTACATCGGCGGCCAGTTCACCGCCCTCTTCCCCGCCGGGTCGAACGGCAGCACCGGCCTCGTGACGCGCAACGGCGCGGCCGCGATCAACCTGGACACCGGGCAGCTCCTGCCCTGGAACCCGAACGTGACCGGCGGCACCGTGTACGCGATCGAGGTGGCCGGCTCGAGCGTCTACCTGGGCGGCGGCTTCAGCACCGTCGGCGGAGCGACGCACAAGAAGATCGTCGAGGTCAACAGCAGCACCGGCGCCGTCGTCACGGCGTTCCACCCGCCGGTGCCGAACAAGGCCGTCCGCGGCCTGAACGTCCTCGGCTCGCGGCTCTACATCGGCGGCGCGTTCACCAAGCTCGGCTCGAACGCCCGTCCGTACATCGCCCGCGTCGACATGACGTCGGGCGCGTACGACTCGTCGTGGACGCCCGTCGTCGACGGCGAGGTGCACGCGATCGCGTTCGACACCGCCGGCACGCGTGCCGTGCTGGGCGGGTTCTTCCGCAACGTGAACCTCGCCTCGTACATCGGCGTCGGCGCGGTCGACACGGCCACGGGCGCGACGGTGCCGTGGGCGTTCCACACCACCGACCTGCAGACGTTCCGGCCGTGGCAGATCCTGCGGTTCGCGCAGGACGGGAACACCCTGTTCGGCGCGGCCACCGGCAACGGCGGCTCGCTCGTCAGCTGGGACATGACCACCGGCGGCATGAACTGGATCGCCGGCACGAACGGCAACGTCGTCGACGTCGCCATCATGGACGGCGCCGTCTACTTCGGCGGCCACTTCACCGTCTACTGCGGCCTGATCCCGGGCAACAACTTCTGCGCCACCGTCGCCAAGCGCGACAAGCTGATCGCCCTCGACGAGACCACGGGCGCGCTGGAGAACTGGCACCCGGCCGTCAACACGTCGCTCGGTGTCGAGGCCATGGCGGCGGGTGCCTCGCAGCTGCTCATCGGCGGCGAGTTCACCAAGGCGGGCGGCGTCGCATCTCAGCGCATCGCCCAGTTCCACGAGTAGCGGCGACGCATAGCTGAACCATCGGGGCCTGGCCCCGGTTCTCAGGAACCGGGGCCAGGCCCCAGTCGTTGCCTAGGCCAGCTCGTCCCGCGCGGCGGCGAACTGGTCGGCGGCGAAGTCGAGGTCGGCCTGGGAGTGGGCCGCCGACATCTGCGTGCGGATGCGCGCCGTCCCCTGCGGCACGACCGGGTAGGAGAAGCTGACGGCGTAGACGCCCCGGCGCACGAGGCCGTCGGCGAAGCGGGCGGCGCGGGCGGCGTCGCCGATCATCACCGGGACGATCGGGTGCTCGCCCGGCAGCACGTCGAAGCCGAGCTCCTCCATGCGCGCCCGGAAGTGGGCCGTGTTCGCGCGCAGGCGCTCGCGCAGCTCGCCCGAGCGCTCGATCAGGTCGAGCGCGCGCAGGCCGGCGGCCGTGATCGGCGGTGCCAGGCTGTTCGAGAAGAGGTACGGCCGCGAGCGCTGGCGCAGCAGCTCCACCACCTCGGCGCCGGCGGCCACGTAGCCGCCGCTCGCGCCGCCCATCGCCTTGCCGAGCGTGCCGGTGAGGATGTCGACGCGCCCCATCACCCCGTGGTGCTCGTGCGTGCCGCGCCCGTGGGCGCCCATGAACCCGACCGCGTGCGAGTCGTCGACCATGACGATCGCGTCGTGGCGCTCGGCCAGGTCGCAGATCTCGGCCAGCTTCGCCAGGTATCCGTCCATCGAGAACACGCCGTCGGTCGCGATCAGCCGGTGGCGCGCGTCGGCGGCGTCGCGCAGGCAGCGCTCGAGCTCGTCCATGTCGCCGTTCGCGAACCGCAGCCGGCGGGCCTTGCACAACCGGATGCCGTCGATGATCGACGCGTGGTTGAGCGCGTCGGAGATGACCGCGTCCTGCGGCCCGAGCAGCGCCTCGAACAGGCCGCCGTTGGCGTCGAAGCAGGAGCTGTAGAGGATCGCCGCCTCGGTGCCGAGGAAGGCCGCCAGCCGCTGCTCCAGCTCGCGGTGCACCTCCTGCGTGCCGCAGATGAACCGCACCGACGCCATCCCGTAGCCCCAGCGCTCGAGCGCGTCGCGGGCCGCGGCCACGATCTCGGGGTGGTCGGCCAGGCCGAGGTAGTTGTTCGCGCACAGGTTCAGCACCTCGCCCTGACCGGCCACCCGCACGTGCGCCGACTGCGGCGTCTGGATCAGGTGCTCGTGCTTGTAGAGCCCGGCGGAGCGGACCTCGTCGAGGCGCCCGCGCAGGTCGTCGCGAAGTCCGCCGTCCACGTCAGATCACCGTCCAGTCGAGGACGACCTTGCCGGACTGCCCCGAGGCCGCGATCGCGAAGCCCTCGGCGAAGTCCGTGTAGGCGAGGCGGTGGGTGATGACCGGGGCGATGTCGAGGCCGGACTGGATCATCACCGTCATCTGGTACCAGGTCTCGTACATCTCGCGGCCGTAGATGCCCCGTAGCGTCAGCATGTTGAACACGACCTGCGTCCAGTCGATCGCGAACTCCCGGGTGGGGATGCCGAGCAGGGCGATGCGGCCCCCGTGGGACATGTTCGCGAGCATCAGGTGCAGGGCGTCGGGGTTGCCCGACATCTCCAGGCCGATGTCGAAGCCCTCGGTCATGCCCAGCTCGCGCTGCACCTCGGGCAGCTCGTGCGCCGCCGGGTCGAACGTGAGGCTCGCGCCCAGCCGCTCGGCCAGGCCGCGCCGGTACGGGTTGGGGTCGCTGACGACGACGTGGCGGGCGCCGGCGTGGCGGACGACGGCCGCCGCCATGCACCCGATCGGGCCGGCGCCGGTGATCAGCACGTCCTCGCCCAGGGAGGGGAAGGCGAGCGCCGTGTGCACCGCGTTCCCGAACGGGTCGAAGATCGCCGCCACGTCCTCGTCGATGCCGGGCCAGTGATGCCAGATGTTCGTCATCGGCAGGGCGATCAGCTCGGCGAACGCGCCCGCCCGGTTCACGCCGACGCCGCTCGTGTGCGCGCACAGGTGGCGGCGGCCGGCCATGCAGTTGCGGCACCGGCCGCAGACGACGTGCCCCTCGCCGCTCACCAGGTCGCCCGGATGGAAGTCGCTCACGTTGGAGCCGACGGCGACGATCTCGCCGACGAACTCGTGGCCGATCACGAGCGGGACGGGGATCGTCCGCTGCGCCCACGCGTCCCAGCGTTCGATGTGGACGTCGGTGCCGCAGATGCCCGTGCGGCGCACCCTGATCAGCACGTCGTTGATGCCGTGCTCCGGCTCGGGCACGTCCTCCAGCCACAGGCCGGGCTCGGCCCGGGTCTTCGCGAGCGCACGCATCGAGGTCGGAGGATATGCCGCGGGCCGCGGTCAGCGGCGGCGGTTGCGGCGGCGCGCTCGCCGCTGCGCCGTGCGTGCGATCGAGGCAGGAGGCTCGCCGGGAAGCGTCAGAGGCAGCCGCCGGCGTTCCTCGATCGAGAGCGAGTTCCAGTGCTCCATCCAGGCTCCGACCGCCGCGGTGCTAGGACTGGATGATCGGTGAGAACGTTGAGTTCCACCGCCGGAAGTCGTCATAACTGGTGAAAATGGGGTAGTCGCGCGCGCTCTGGAGGTCGCTCGACGTTGGGAAAACGAGTGGGCTGCTGGCGACCGCTGGATCGCTCAGCTGATTCGCGATGATCGGCTTTGCTGCCGGTACGGAACACACGGCGCCGACCCAATCGGTGACCTCGGCGGCGACGGGCGGTTCATACGCAAAGTTCATCCATTCCAGAGCAGACACCGGATTCGTGACATGAGCGGGGATCATCATGCAGTCGTGCCAGAACATCGCTCCCTCGGGCGGATAGAAGAACTTGAGGTCCTTATAGCCCTTGAGGTTGGACTGAAAGATGTCTGGGGAGTACGCCTGGGTGATCCACAGGTCGCCCTGCTGTAGTGCAGTGATGTAGGGCTGGCCATAGTACTGGCGCACGTGCGGGCGTTGCTGCTCGAGTGTTGCAGCTGCTTTCTTCCAGTCGGCCGCCGTGGAGCTTGCAGGGTCGGCGCCGTTCTTGAGCAAACCGAAGCAGCCGAGGTCGACCGGGTCATTGAACATACCGATATGGCCAGAGAACTTCGGATCCCAAAGATCAGCGATGCTGGTGATCTCACGACCAGTGAGCTTCGGGTTGTAGCCAATACCGGTGAAGCCGGACTGCCACACGATTCCATACTTGTTGCCGCGGTCGTAGACAGGGTTCTTGAGACTTGGGTTCGCATATTGAGCAAAGTTCGGCAGGCGGGAGTGATCGAGCGGAATCACCCACCCGTTCGTGATGAGTTCGGTGAACTCGTAGTAGTTCGGGCCCATCATGATCATGTCATAGCCGGTCGCCTGTCCGGCCTTGAGCTCAAGAGAGATCTTGCCGTAGAAGCCAGCGTAGTCCTGGATTACCTCGTCGTAGGTGACATGGATCCCGGTCTGCGCTGTAAACCGATCAATCGACGGGTGACTCGAGCCGCTCTTGGTGGTGTCGATGTAATACGGCCAGTTCGCCCACACGAGGCGATCAGTCTTCGGCTGCTTGGCCCACCACGCCGCCCAGTCACGCCCGCTGCTCGACGATCCGGCGCTCGAGCCCGCCACTCCGCACCCGGAGGCAAGCGGTGCGACGCCCAACGCGGCGAGTGCGGCGCCTCGTTGGAGAATCGACCGCCGGGTCATGCGGCTCTGCGTCAGACCCCGCCACAACGCGGGATCGACGGAGACAGGTCGCTGCTCGCTCATAGTCGGGTTCCTCCGGAGGCCGGCCGGAACATCCGTCGGTTCCAACAGGCTACCGCTCGAGTTGGCGCCTCCGAACCGACGCTCGCGTGGTGATCATATATCGCGGCAAGTCGCTGGATGCCGCCCTGAGCGAAACTGGGCGATTCCCCCCATACGGGGCATCCCGTCTACCAGGACTGGAGCGGAAGGCGAGTGAGCGGCTCGGCACCGTCTGCGGTCACCCACACCATCTGCTCCAGGATGACCGCCCCTTCGCCGGGCAAGGTGATTCCTGGCTCAACGCAGATGACCATGTTCTCTTCGAGTACAAGGTCCGCGTCAGCCATCCCGGCGGGAGGCTCGTGCTGGGCAGTACCCGTCCCGTGGGGCATGTAGTAGCCCCACCAGTTCTCGCCGAAGCCCGCCTGAACGACCGCATCCTGAGCGGCGCGGTGGACATCTCCAACGCTGACCCCGGGACGTGTCGCCTCGATCGCATCGTTGACCGCCGACTCCACGGCGCTGAGTGCTCGCCGCTGGCGCTCCGAAGGAGGACCGACGGTCAGAGACCGGCACATGTCACCGTGATAGCCCTCCACACGGGCACCGCAGTCCAGGACGACACACTCTCCGGCCTGCATAACGCGGTTCGTCGGGAAGAACGTCGCGTGCGCTGTGCGCGGACCCGCCCCCATCACCGTCACGAAGGCCAGCTCCGCTCCTTGGCGACGGATTTCGTACTCGGCCGCCGCCGCAACTGCACTCTCGGTCGCACCTTCGCGAACCAACGCAATTCCAGCCTGCATCGCGGCGTCGGTGATGCGCGCGGCCTCAGCGAGCAGCGCGAGCTCTGCGCTTGACTTCGTACGACGCTGAGACTCTGTGATGTGCGAGGCATCGACGAAGCTCGTCTGGGGGCACATCTCGCCAAGCGCGAGATACACCGGCGCGGGAAACTGGCGGAACCCGCTGATCCCGATCCTGGCGCGCGACGAAGAGCGGCTGACAAGGCCCGCAAGAGTGCGCGCCGGCGAGGCGTCGAGCACGACCTCCGCGGCATACGCCTCCTCCTTCGCACGCTCGTAATCCCACTCGGCGTCGGTGACCAAGGTCGTCCCACCCTCCGCCGGGACGAACACATAGGAGGTCTCCTCGTCGGTACACGACCAACGACCCAGATACCGTAAATCGGCGGGGCAGTAGTCGCGGTGGGCACCGAAGCAGATCAGTCCGGCAAAATCGTGGTGGGCCAGCGTGGCCTGCAGAAGTCGAACGCGCTCGGCCATCTCGGCGTCGGAGATAGGCCCGTGTATGCCGTTACTACTCACTGAGCTCATGTCCACGGCGAGTACCCACGGTCCTCCTTGCGGGCGTGCTTCATGCGGACTCCCCGATGGTGAAGGTGAACATGCGGCGCGCGTCGATGCGGGCGTAGGGGTGCTGCTCGGCCCAGTCGATCCAGCCCTCGCCGAAGCGCGGGGCGTAGAGCTCGGCCAGCGCCGCCCGAAATTCCGCGCGGGCCGGATCGCGCAGGTCGGCGAGCACGGCGCGGCCGTGCACGGTGACCGAGAACGGCTCGCCCTCGATGTGCGTGGCGCTCACGTCCGGGCGGGCGCGGATGTGCCGTAGGCGAACGGAGTCGGGCGCCGTGCCGAACCAGAACGCGCCGCGGTAGAAGATGCCGTCCACCGGACCGACGATCGGCCGGCCGTCGGCCGTCGAGGTGGCGAGCGCGAGCAGCCGCACCCCGCCCAGTCGGGCGGCGAGCGCCGGAGCGGACAGCCGCCGCTCCGGCGTGATCACCCGCCGCAGATGCTCCCCCGCCGCCGCGTAGCTCGAGTCGAGCAGCCGCTGGAGCGCGTCCAGATCGTCGGCCGTCTCGTGCACGCGGTCAGGGTAGCCGTCAGGCCGCGGGCGGCACCGGCTGGTTCCCCCGGATGCGGTCGGCCGGGTCGACGGCCGCCTTGATCCGGCGCAGGCGCGCGTACGTCTGCTCCGGCCAGAACGCGCTCGGGTCGCGCGGCGTCTCGGCGAAGTTCATGTACATCCGCTCCGCCGCCCACGGCGCCATCTGCGCCCGAAGCGACTCGAGCCCGGCGGCCACGGCGGCGCCCGCGTCGGGTGTCGGCGCGATGCCGACGGCGAAGAGCCCGTACCCGGCCTCGACGGACGCCAGGGCGCCGTTCTCGGGCCGGGCGCGGCCGAGCTCGCCGCCCAGCTGGCGGATCTCGGCGGAGAGCAGCGGCACCGGCGAGTCCGCACCGGCGGCGGCGACGAACGCGTCCACCGCCTCCTGCGGCAGCGTGCCGAGCAGGAGCCCGTCGCCGACGCCCGGCACCGGGTGCTCCGGATCCATGTGCAGCGACGAGAGCTGCGCCACCGGCATGACCGCCATCGTGTCCATGGCCGGGCCGAGCGCGCGCAGCGGCGCGAGCAGCGCGTCCGCCTCGTCCTGCGCGCCCAGCTGGACCGCCTCGACGACGACGAAGGACTTGCCGCGCACCGGCTCGGGGATCTCCTCGAGCGGCGGCAGCTTGAGGAAGCGGCCGACGGTGGTGAGGCTGTCGGGGAGGTCGCCTCGCAGCGTCAGCTCCCGCCAGGCGGACAGCACCTCGGCGCCGCGCTCGATCGGGTACCAGAGGACACCGGCGTAGACGTCGGTGAGCGGGACGAGGCGCAGCTCGATCGCCGTGACGATGCCGAACCCGCCGCCCCCGCCGCGCAGCGCCCAGAAGAGGTCGGTCTCGGTCTCGGCGTCGGCGCGCACGCGGCGGCCGGCGGCGGTCACGAGCTCGATCGCCGCGACGTTGTTCGCCGCCAGGCCGTGGGCGCGGCTGAGCCAGCTGATCCCGCCGCCGAGGGTGTAGCCGGCGACGCCGACGTCCGGGGACGAGCCGGCCAGCGCGGCCAGGCCGTGCTCGGCGGCAGCCTGGACGATGTCGATCCAGATCGCTCCGGCCTCGACCCGGGCCAGTTGGCGTCGGGCATCGACGTCAATTGCGCGCATGCGCTCCGTGCGGATCAGGAGCGTGCCGTCGAGCGGGCCGAGCGGCGCGGCGGAGTGACCGGTGCCCTGCGCCGCGACGCGCAGGTCGTTGGCGGTGGCGAAGGCGACGAGCGCGGCGACGTCGGCCGCGGTCTCGGGCCGGCCGACGGCCGCAGGCTGCTGGTCGACCGCCAGATTCCAGGGGGTGCGGGCTCGATCCCATTCGGCGTCGTCCGGCAGGACGAGCCTGCCCGCGAGCTCCTCGGGGACGGCGAAGGTGCTGATGGTGGACATGCGGGTGGATCCTTTCGTCGTTCGTTCCGGGGCCCCAGGACGGGCCGGCGGGCGCCGATCTTCCCGCACCGGTCTAAGAATCTGGAAAGCCGTCCCAGGCGGCGTTACGCCGGGATGCCCTGCCGGAAGCGGAAGACGCCGTGCGCGTCCCAGGTGCGCTTGACCGCCTCCAGCCGCGCCAGGTTGCGGCCGTAGTACGCACGCTGCCACCCGTGCAGGCCGGGGTCGATGTAGTTCTGGTACGCCTGCCCGGAGGCGTGCGGCGCGAGCGCCGCGTCGAGCGCGTCGAGCCAGGCGCCGGCGGCGCCGGCCTCGCCCGGCGCGCCCCAGTAGGCGAGCATCTGGGCGGAGTAGAGCTGGTCGCGATGCACGAAGGCGGTCGCGTCGGGCGCGACCCGGTTGAGCGCGCCTCCGTAGGGGTCGAGCAGCACGGCGCCCGACCCCAGCCCCTGCGCCTGGCGGTGCTCGACGGCGGCCATGATCGCCCGTGCGCCCGCCGCCGGCATCGCCGCCGCCACATACGCCGAGCGGGCCGAGAAGCTGGCCGGCCGGATCGTGCGGCAGTCCGCCGCCGACTCGGTCGCGCACCCGGCCCAGATGCGCTGCACGTCGAGGTAACTGCCCGACCCGGTCGAGAGCGACGCGCCGGCGACCGCCGTGACCGGCGCCATGGCGCTGCGAAGCGCCGTCTCGGTGCCGCCCAGCAGCTGGCCGAACACGCGCACCTGGGGCGCCGACGAGCCGGTCTCGAGCGCGCAGATCAGGTAGAGGCCGTCCGGGCCGTGCGGCGCCAGCCGCTGCCAGGCCGCGAGCGCCTCCGGCGCCTGCGACCAGGGGAAGTCGCAGAAACCGTAGGCCGAGGCGGCCACGGGGTGCGTGGCCAGCGTCATCGCCGTGACGACCCCGAAGTTGCCGCCGCCGCCGCCACGGCAGGCCCACAGGAGGTCGGCGTTCGCGGACGCGTCGGCGGTGACGACGCGCCCGTCCGCGGTGACGATGCGGGCGGCGAGGATGTTGTCGCAGGTGGCGCCGAAGGCGCGGGCGGCGAAGCCGACGCCGCCGCCGAGTGCGAGGCCGGCGATGCCGACGGTCGGGCACGACCCGGTCGGCACGGCGAGGCCGTGGGCGGCGAGGGCCGTGATCAGGTCGATGGCGAGCACACCCGCGCCGACCGTCACCGAGCGCCGGTCGGGCGAGACCGTGATCGAATCCAGCCGGCGGACGTCGCAGACGAGGCCGCGGTTCGTCGAGTAGCCCGCGTAGCTGTGCCCGCCGCAGCGGACGGCGAAGGGCAGTGTGGAGCCCGCCGCGAAGCGGACGCAGGCGACGACGTCCTGCTCCGTCACCGCCCGCGCGATCGCCTGCGGGTGCACGCTCGCGTAGCGCGCGTTCGAGATCACGCGGGCGTGCGCATAGTGCGCGGTGCCCGGCCGCAGCAGCGGGCCGCGCAGCTCGCCGGCGAGGTCGTCCAGGGTCTGCCGCCCGCCCGGGCGGGGGACGGAGCGCCCGCTCGATGCCGGCGCCGGCGACCCGCCGGAGCACGCCGCCACCGCCCCGGCCAGGGGCAGCACGGCCGCGCGCTCGAGCAGCTCCCGCCGTCGCATCCCGGCATCCTCGCATCCGCACGTACCGGTCATGCGGCGACTGGACTACGATCGTCCGCCGTGAGCAGAGCGCTTCCGTGGGAGCTGCCGGTGATGCAGGCGCCGATCGGGCCGGCGGCGACGGCGCAGCTCGCGGCGGCCGTCTCGGCGGCGGGCGGCATCGGCAGCCTCGGTGCCTCGTGGACGGATCCGGCGCGCCTGCGCGAGCAGATCGCGGCCGTCCGGCGTGTCACCGACCGGCCGTTCTGCGTCAACCTGGTGCTCGCGTTCGACCAGGCCGAGCGGCTCGAGGTCGCCGTCGAGGCCGGCGTCGAGCTGATCTCGTTCTCGTGGGGCGTCGACCCGGTGCTGGTCGCCCGCGCGCACGCGGGCGGCTGCCTGGTCGCCGTCCAGGCCGGAACGCTCGACGAGGCGCTCGCCGGCGTCCGCGCGGGCTGCGACGCGGTCATCGCCCAGGGCGTCGAGGCCGGTGGTCACGTGCAGGGATCGACGCCGCTGCCCACGCTCCTCGGCCGGATCCTGGCGGCGGTCGACGTGCCGGTGATCGCCGCGGGCGGGATCGCCGACGCGGCCGGCCTCCGCGCCGCGACGGCGCTCGGCGCCGCCGGCGTGATGCTGGGCACACGCTTCGTGGCGACGGTCGAGGCGGACGTCCACGCCGAGTACGCGGCGCGGCTCGTCGCAGCCTCGGGCACCGACACCGTGCACACGCTGCTCTTCGACGGTGGCTGGCCGGGCGCACCCCACCGCGTGCTCGTGAACAGCACCTACCGGCGCTGGGACGAGGACGGGCGCAGGCCGCCGGGAGACCGGCCCGGCGAGGGCGAGATCGTCGGCGAGCACGAGGGCACGCCGATCCGCCGCTACTCCGCCGACGACCCGCGCCGTGCGACGACGGGCGACATCGAGGCGATGTGCCTCTACGCCGGCACGGGCGTCGGCGCGATCACCGCCGTCGAGCCGGCGGCCGCCGTGGTCGAGCGTGTTGGCCGGGTTGCAACTTGACCGTTTCCACGTACCGTGGACGAAAGGCCATGGGGGAAGGCGGGAGCATGATGCGTGTCCGGGGGACTCTTGCGGGGCTGGCGTGCGCGCTGGCGGTCACGTCCGGCGGTGCGGCGACGGCGCAGGCGGCGCCCGTCCGCGCGCACGTGACCCCGGCCGAGCCGATCGTCGTGATCGTGCTCGAGAACAAGACCTATCAGAGCATCGTGGGGAGCTCGAGCGCGCCCTACATCCAGTCGCTCATCGCCGCCGGGACGCTCTCCACCAACTACCAGGCCGCGCCCGGCAGCCTGCCCGACTACCTGCGCATGACGGGCGGCATCGCCACCACCAGCGCGGCGAAGAGCTCCGAGAACATCTTCGACCAGCTGCAGAAGGCGGGCGTCAGCTGGGGCCAGTACAACGAGTCGATGCCGAGCGCCTGCTACACGAAGTCGGGGCCGCTCCCCTACGACAAGAACCACAACGCGGCCGTGTGGTACCGCGACATCACGTCCAACAAGACGGCCTGCGCGAACACGCTGCCGTACACGGCGTTCGATCCGGCCCACCTGCGGGCGTTCTCCTACGTCGTCCCCAACGACGACAACGACATGCACAGCGGGTCGAGCAAGACCGCCGAGATCAAGGCGGGCGACGCCTGGCTCCAGGCGAACGTGCCGGCGATGCTCGCGCACGGCGCCGAGGTGATCGTGACCTGGGACGAGGGCACTCGCAGCAACGAGCGCGTCGCCACGATCGCGGTCGGCGGATCGGTGCGGAAGGGCGCGACCGACGCCACGGCCTACACGCACTTCGGCCTGCTGGCGGGGCTCGAGGATGCGTTCGGCGTTGCGCGCGTGAACTCGGCGGTGGGCGCGACGCCCTTCCCGATCAGCTGACGGTCTCGGCCGGGACGAACGAGATCGCGCACGCGACGGCGGCGCCGAGGACGGCGAGCGCCAGCGCGGGCCGCACGCTCGCGTGCGCGATCAGGCCGCCGCCGCCCGCGGTGCCGACGGCGATCCCTGCCGTCACAGCGGTCGACATCCAGCCGAACGCCTCGGCCTGCGTCCCGCGGCGGGCGGCGCGCTCGAGCAGGTTGTAGGCGATCGCGACGCTGGGGGCGATCGGCAGCCCGGCCACGAACATGATCGCCGTCATCTGCACCAGCGACCCGGCCACGAGCGGCGGCACGAGCAGGAGCGCGAAGAGCGCGCTGATCGCCTGCAGGCGCCGGTCGAGGCCGCCCGCGGTCGACGCGGCGCCCGCGACCACGCCGCCCACCAGGCTCCCGCCGGAGAACGCCGCCAGCGCGATCCCGCCGAGCGAGCGCCCGCCGTGCCCCTCGGCGAACGCCGGCATCGAGACCTCGGCCGCGCCGAACGCGACCCCGTAGGCGACGCCGAGCAGCAGGACGCGGCGCACGCCCCAGGGCAGGAGCGCCTCGAAGGGGTGCTGGCCGGTGCGGTCGTGCTCGGGGTCGGGCCGGCGGGCACGGACGGCCGGCGTGCCGATGAAGCCGGCCGTGCCGGCGACGCAGGCGACGGCGGCCGCCGCCACGCCGGCGGTCGGCGAGATCGTGGCCGCGAGCGCCGCCACGATCAGCGGCCCGACGACGAAGATCACCTCCTGGATCGTCGCCTCGAGCGCGAACGCCGTCGTGCGCAGCTCGGGCTTCGGCAGCATGGCCGGCCACATCATCCGGATCGTCGGGCCGATTGGCGGTGCGAGCGCCCCGGCCACGAGCGCCCCGGCGATCAGCGCGGCCTCGGGGGCACGCGCGTGGGCGAGCGAGAGCAGGCCGGCGAGCGCGACCCCGTAGGCGATGCCGTAGGTCATCAGCACCGGGGCGGGGCGGCGGCGGTCGACCAGGCGTCCGCCCACGACCGCTCCGGCGCCCGCCGCGACGGTGTAGGCGCCGGAGACGATGCCGGCCGTGGTGTAGGACCCGCCCTCGCCGCGCACCAGCAGCACGAACGCGAGCGAGGCCATGCCCATCGGCATCCGCGCGAGCAGGCCCCAGGAGATCACCCGGCGCGCATCGGGGCCGGCGAAGAGCTCCCGGTAGCTGCGGACGCCGAGCGCCTGGGCGACGCTCATGCGCGCAGCGGCAGGCGGTCGGACACGAGCTCGGCGATGTCCGAGACGGAGAGCGGGTTCTCGCGCGTCAGCCGGCGGTAGTCGTCGGTGACGACGTCCATCTCGCCCGCGCGCAGCGCCGCGAAGGACGTGAGCCCGGCCTGGATCGCCCACTCCTCCTTGCCGGCGGCCCGCCAGCGCCGCTCCCAGGCGGCGTCGGTCGCGGGCTCGTACCGGTAGTCGCACCCGGTGACGGCCCACGCGATCTCGGCCAGCTCCCGCATGCCGACCGACTGCGGGGTGACGATGTCGTAGACCTTGCCCTCGTGCCCGGGCTCCGTCAGGCACACCACGATCGCCCGGGCGATCTCGGGCCGGTAGGAGAAGCTCATCCGCCCGCCGGCGCCGGGCACGGTGTTCACCCCGTCGGCGTCGAACCAGGCCGGGATCTCGTCGGCGTACATCGAGTTGCGGATGGCGGTGTAGGACACGCCCGACTCGGCCAGCATCCGCTCCGTCTCGCCGTGCGAGCGGGCGTGCAGGAAGATCGCGTCCGGCCCGGCGGCGACGAACGAGAGGTAGACGACGTGGTCGACCCGCGCCCGCGCCGCCGCCTCGATGAACGCGCGGTGGTGCGGCACGCGCTCGTCCGGGCCCTCGTGCAGCGAGACCATGAACACGCGGTCGCCGGCGTTCATGCAGGCGGTCAGCGAGGACGGGTCGGCGTAGTCGCCGCGCACCGCCTCGGCGCCCGCGATGGCGGGCGCGTGCGCCGGGTCGCGCACGACCAGCCGCTGCGAGTATCCGCGCAGGCTGAGCTCGTCGGCGACGAGCCGGCCGACGTGGCCGGTCGATCCGGTGACGACGAGCATGCCCTCAGCCTATCCATGCTCGCCCCGCGGGGCGGCTACAAGAGCTCGGAGGCGTGGGCGCGGAAGATCCCGGCGTAGTCGCCCGCGTCGGGGGCGTGCAGCGCCTGGATGAGGCGGTGGATGCGCGGGGGCATCGCGAGCACGTAGCGCGCCGGCTGGGCGCCGCCGGCGTTCCAGAACGTGTGCGTCGTGCCACGGGCGGCGAAGACGACCTCGCCCGGGCCGGCCTCCACGGTCTCGCCGTCGAGGCGGAAGCCGAGCCGGCCCTCGAGGACGTACCAGGCCTCGTCGTCCTCGTGGTGCACGTGCAGCCCGGCGATGGGGCGATCCGGGGACGTGACGCCGCCGGGATCGCCCCATTCGACCAGGACGAAGACCCCGCCGGGAAGCCCGACGGGGCCTTCGGAGAGCGGGCGCGGCCGCGCTGCCACCGCCCGATCATATGCCTGCCGCTGCGGCCTAGCTCGAGGACGCCATACCTGCGCCGGTGACGGCGGCGATCACCTCGCCGCGGGCGATCATCGGCTCCGGCTCGGTCACCTCGCCGGTGCGCTCGCGGAACCACGCGGCCGCGGTGTCCGTCGAGGCCTCGGCCGCCTCCTCGCTGTCGCACACCGAGACGCTGGCGCATCCGGCGTCGGTGCGGAAGAGGCAATACCACTGCAGCCCATCGACCTGCGACATGAGCTGCGAGATCTCGCCGGCGTGCGAGGCGAGGTCGTCGGCGACGTCGGGCTGGTTGTAGATCCTGATGGTTGCGTGCACGGGTTTCCTCCTGGTGGCGGTGCGCGTGACCACCCCCCTGTACCCCGCGTGCCGTTCGGCGCAAACGCCGGTCCGGCCGCGGCCGGCGCCGCGGCCGGACCTGTCACGTTGCTGTCATTCAGGCGCCGCGAACGGCTCGCCCGTCTCGAGGACGGTCTTCAGGTTGCTCAGGATGTACGACCAGCCGGTCACGTTCGCCGCCGTCTTCGGCGCGCCCTCGAGCCGGTCGTGGATCAGCGTCAGCCGGGTTGTGCCGCCGTCGCCGGCCTCGATCTCCCACGTCACCCGGCTCTCCTCCTCGGCGGCCATCTCGTCGTCGTACAGGCTGCGCCACGTGTGCACGTAGCGGTGGGGCGGGTCGCACTCGAGGATGGTGTTGTCGCCCCAGAGCTTGGAGCGGTCGGGCGACCAGCTCCTGCGGGCGGCGCCCACCTCGAGCGGCCCGTCGTCCACCTGGGCGCCGTGGAAGTACTTCGCGATCGTCTCGGGGTTCGTGATCGCGTCCCACACCTGCTCCGGGGTGGCGCGGATGTAGAGCTGGTACACCTGGGTCGTGTTCGCGGTCATCGTCGTCATCATGCCGTTCCTTCCAGCGTGGACTTGAGGTCGAGCAGGGCCGACACCTCCCGCTCCCGGTACTTGCCGATCCAGCGGTCGTGGATCTGCCGGATCGGCACCGGGTTCAGGTAGTGGAGCTTCTCCCGGCCCTGCCTGCGGGTGACGACGAGGCCCGCCTGCTCGAGCACCTTCAGGTGCTTCATCGCCCCGAACCGGGTCATGTCCAGCTGCGACTCGAGCTCGGTGAGCGTGCGGCCGTCACGCTCGAAGAGCCGGTCGAGCAGGAGTCGCCGGCTGGGGTCGGCGAGCGCCTTGAAGACGAGGTCGTCGTCCATGCCGCGGATGATAGGTGACTAAATAGTCACGTGTCAAGCGGCGCGGCGACCGGCGGTAGAACACGGCGGATGGAGCCCGACGCCGTCGTCCGCGAGTTCACGCACCAGTCCGAGTCGTTCAACGCCGCGCCGGTGATGCGATCCGCCGACACCCTCGGCCGGCTGCTCGACCTCGTCCCGGCGGGGCAGGGCGAGCGCTGGCTCGACGCCGCCTGCGGGCCGGGGCTCGTCGCGCGGGGCCTGGCCCCGAGGGTGGGCCGGGTGGACGGCGTCGACCTGACGCCGGCGATGGTCGACGTGGCGGGGCGTGAGGCGGCCCGCGAGGGGATCGACAACGCCGTCTTCGGTGTGGGCGACGCCACAGCGCTCGGATTCGGGGACGCGACGTTCGACGGCGCCGTCACCCGCTTCAGCCTGCACCACATCCCCGTGCCCGGCCGCGTCGTGGCCGAGCTGCGCCGCGTCGTGCGGCCCGGCGGAGCGGTCGTGCTGGCCGACCACGTGACCTCGGCGGACGCCGACGAGGCGGCCTTTCACGCGGAGCTCGAGCGCCTGCGCGACCCCTCCCATTGGGCCTGCCTCACCCCGGCGCGCCTGCGCGGGCTGGGCGAGCGCGCCGGGCTGGAGTTGGAGCGCGAGGAGCTCGCGCCGCTCCTGATCGACTACGAGGAGTGGATCGGGCGCGGCAGCGGCGGCGAGGGCTCGCGCGGGCTGATCGAGCGTGCGCTCGCCGAGCGCGTCCCCGGGCCCGAGGTGTTCCGGCTCGTCGACGGCCCGGACGGGCGCCGGCTGGAGCTGCGCTACTGGGTCTCGGTCTGGCGCGTGCCCGCCGCGTCCCCCGAGGCGGAGGCGGCCGGCGGCGTGTACACCGCAGGCTGATCGCCGGACGGGGCCGCGTAGGCGGGGGGCGGCGTGTAGGCCCGCTGGGCCGCGGGCGGCGGCACCGCCGGCGCATCGCTGTCCACGTGCCGGTTCAACCCGTCCAGCCCCTGGCGGAACTCGCGCATGCCCTTCCCCAGCGCCTGGCCGGCCTCCGGCAGCCGCTTCGGGCCCAGGAAGAGCAGGGCGATGAGCAGTACGAGGATGACTTCGGGAAGGCCGAGCTGGAACGGCATCAGTGCACCGACCGGCCAGCGTAGCACCGCTCGGTTGCAGGGGCGCTACGGTCGCTTCGGAGGCGCCGGATTTCGGCGCCCGCGTCGCAGTTGCCACTTGCCGCATTCTCCGTCGCCAGGTAGCATTTCTGCTCGCAGGTAGGGTGCGTTTGCGGGAAAAAACCGGGAGGCGGTAGTTCATGAGAAAGCGCGCAGTCGCGCGCCGTGGCGTCGGTGTCGGCGTCGTGGCGTTGCTGGTCGTCGGGGCATCGCTCGCCTTCGGCGCCACCGTTCAGAAGAAGCCGGCGCCGTCGTGGCAGACGAACGGTCGCGTGAACGCGATCGCGGTCGTCGGCAACACCGCGTACATCGGCGGGAAGTTCACGTCGGTGCGGCCGGCGGGCGATCCGCTCGGCACCGGTGAGGTGGCGCGCAACCACGTCGCGGCGTTCAACCTCTCGACCGGCGCGCTGCTCTCCTGGAACCCCAACGCGAGCGGCACCGTCCAGGCCATCGCGGTCAACGGCAGTACGGTGTATCTGGGCGGCTCGTTCACCAAGGTCGGCGGCAAGGGCCACCAGCGCGTCGCCGCCGTCGACGCCACCACCGGCACGCCCATCGCGGCATTCAAGCCGACGGTGAACGCCCAGGTGCTCGGCCTCGCCGTGCACGGCTCCGACGTCTACGCGGGCGGCAGCTTCACGACGATCAACGGCGCCTCGCACACGTACCTGGCCGCGCTGAACGGTTCGACGGGCGCGCCCGACCCGGCGTTCACCGGCTCGGCCGACGCCGAGGTGCAGGCGGTGACGCTGACGACCGACGGCTCGAAGCTCGTCGTCGGCGGCAACTTCACCCACGTCAACGGCAGCTCGCAGAACCACATCGCGGCCGTCAACCCGACGACGGGGGCGACCCTGTCGTGGGCGACGCACACCCCGTACGGGATCGTCGCGCTGGCGGCCGACTCCGCCGGCGTGTACGCGGCGGGCGCGGGCAGCGGCGGCAACTTCGCCGGGTTCAACCCCTCCAGCGGCTCGATGCTGTGGCAGGGCGGCACGAACGGCAACGTGCAGGCGATCGCCGTCCTGAACGGCGACGTCTACGCCGGCGGCCACTACACGAACTACTGCGGCCCGCAGGGCGGCCAGCACACCTGCACCAACCCCGTCGCGCGCTCGAAGATGCTCGCGGTGGACGAGTCGACCGGGGCGCTGCAGGCCTGGAACCCGGCCGTGAACAGCACGCTGGGCGTGTTCTCCCTGACCGCCGGCGGCGGGTACCTGGAGATGGGCGGCGACTTCACCAAGGCCGCCGGCGTCGCCCAGCAGGGCTTCGCGATCTTCCCCCAGTAGCTTCTCCCGGCGCGGTTGCGTCCGGCCCACGGGGGCCGGGCGCAGCCGCGCCATCCGCGTGGGCAGCGTGTTAAGGGTTGGTTGACGGGGGGTTGCCGCGCCGCCAGTCCGCCGTATGGTGGAGGTGGAATCCGGCACGGTGGACGGGCCGGGCACACTGTCGAGGAGGGAAGGGCACACATGTCGCATCGTCGACACGCCGGCCGTGCGCTGGCGGCGATCGTCTTGCTCGCAGGGGCCGCCGTGGCCGCTGCGGGCCCGGCTGGGGCCGCGGCCAAGACGATCACCGAGTTCAAGATCAAGTCGCCGAACAACCATCCCGGCGACATGGTCGTCGGATCGGACAACAACATCTGGTTCGTCGATCAGACCGGCAACAAGATCGGCCACGTGACCCACGCGGGCGGGATCACCGGGTACCTGATCAAGACGAAGAAGAGCAACGTCGTCGGCATCGCCCACGGCTCGGACGGCGCCATCTGGTTCACCGAGGCGCACGGCAACAAGATCGGCCGGCTCGCCGGTGGCAAGATCCTGGAGTATCCGACCAAGACGGCCAAGGCGAGCCCGCGCGGCATCGCCGCCGGGCCCGACGGCGACCTCTACTTCACGGAGTTCGCGCCGAAGACGGTCAACAAGATCAACCCGACCACGAAGGCCGTCAGCCTCGTCGCGCACCTGCCGGCAGGGGCCACCCGCATCACCAGCGGTCCCGACGGCAACCTGTGGGTCACCGAGACCTCGCTGGGCAAGGTCGCGCGGGTCACGCCCGGCGGCGTCGTCACCCAGGTCACGCTCCCGGCCAAGTCGGCCCCGTCGCACATCGCGGCCGGCCCTGACGGCAGCATCTGGGTCACGGAGCCGGGCACGAACCACGTCGCCAAGATCGATCCCGGCACCCTGACGGTCACGCAGATCGCCGTCGGCGGCAAGCCCAGCGGCATCACCCCCGGCGGTGACGGCGCGACGATGTGGGTGACGGAGCAGTCCGGCAACGCCGTCGCCCGGATCACCATCGGCACGAGCGCCGTGAAGCCGTTCCCGATCCCGACGCGGTCGTCCGCCCCCGGCGGCATCGTGACGGGCGGCGACGGCAACGTCTGGTTCAGCGAGAACGCCGCCGACAAGATCGGCCGCGTCGCCACGGTCGCCGGCCACTCGAGCTACGTGATCGTCGAGGACGGCCGCTTCAGCCCGAACTCGCAGGGCGTGCCCGTGTCGAGCGGCTCGTCGGCCAAGTCGACGACGCTGCGCTGGCTGTTCGCCGACGGCAAGGCCCACAGCGTCACCGACTCGACCGGGATGAACCTGTTCGACTCGGGCTCGCAGGGCCCCGGCGCCGACTTCACGCACGTGTTCACCACGGCAGGCCGGTTCACCTACGGCTCCACCGTCGGCACCGACACGCAGACCGGCGTGATCAACGTGACGCCGAAGGCCGTCAAGAACGGCTCGAACATCGACGTCACGGTCGCCACGTCCTTCCCGGGCGGAGTGACGGTGAACGTCCAGGTGAAGACCCCCGGCGCGTCCGGGTTCACCTCGGCGGGCACCGGGATCAGCTCGAACGTGTTCCAGTACACGCCGTCGAACGGCGCGGGCACCTACCGGTTCCAGGTGGAGACGGCCGCCAACGGCCACACCTCCGGCTGGTCGCCGACGACCAGCGTCGCCTTCTGATCCATCCGACCGAGGCCGGCCGGGGAGTGCTCCTCCCCGGCCGGCCTCGGCGTTGCTAGCGGTAGGGCAGGCGCGCGCCCAGCCCGCGCTCGGCGGCGCGGGCGAGCATGGCCCGGCCGAGCGCGATGTCGGTGAGGCTGAGGCCGCGGTGCCAGAGCAGGATCCGCTCGGCGTCGGACTCGCGTCCGGGCCGGTCGCCGCACACGATCTGGCCGAGCTCGGCGTGCAGCGTCGCCTCGGACAGCCGGCCCGAGTCGACGTGCGCCCGCAGCGCACCCAGGGGGCCGGCCCGGGCCTGGCGCCAGTCGTCGACGACGATCTTGTCCATCACGTCGGTCAGGTCGAGGTCGACCGCGCTCACCGTGCCGTAGGGGACGACCAGCGCGCCGGGCGCGATCCACTCGGTGCGCAGCAGCGGCCGCGGCTCCACGAGCCGCGTCGCCTCGACGACGACGTCGGCGCCGCGGACGCACTCCTCCCACGTGTCCACCGCCCGCACCTCCACGTCCAGCTCCGCGTCGAGGCGGGCGGCCAGCGCGGCGCGGTTCGCGGGCGTGTGCGAGTGGATGCGCACCTCGCGCAGCTCCGGCAGGACGCGGCGCAGCAGCCGCACGTTCCACTCCGCGGTGCCGCGGCTGCCGATGTGCCCGAGCACGCGGCTCGAGCGGCGGGCGAGGTGGCGGGCGCCGATCGCCGTCACCGCGCCCGTGCGCATGGCCGTGATCGCGGTCGCGTCGACGATCGCCTGCGGGGCGCCCGTGGCGGCGTCGAAGAGCAGGAGCAGGGCGAGCTCCGACGGCAGCCCGCGCGCGCCGTTGCCGACGTAGTCGCCGACGACCTTCACGCCGGCCACGCCCTCGCCCGGAAGCGCTCCCCGCAGCACGTTGAAGTGTCCGTCGGCGTCACCGCCGGGGAACAGGTGCACCCGCGGCTCGATCACGGTCTCGCCCCGGCCCATGGCGGCCAGGACGCCGGCGACGGCGGCGAGGATGTCGTCGGCGCCGAGCTCGAGCCGGTCGATGTCGGCGCCGCTCAGGTAGGTCAGCTCGAGCGCCGTCATGCGACCGCCTCGCGCACCCGCTCGCGCAGCCGGCCGGAGGTCACCAGCTCGCGCGCGACGAGATCGACGTCCACGCCGAGCGGGCGGTCGTCGTCGATCGGCGGCACCAGCTCGCGTACGCACGCGTGCGCCGCGGCGGTGCCGTGCCCGAGCCGGCCGGATGCGGCGAGGTCGACCGCCTGGGCGGCGCAGACCAGCTCGAGCGCGACCAGCCGGCCGAGCCGTTCGAGCTGCTCGTGGACGCGCATGGCCGCCGCGGCGGCGTTCGTGGAGTCGTCCTCGACCCCGTCCGCGCCGGTGCGCGGGTCGGCGGCCAGCGGCGCCGCCCGGTGCCGGATCTCGACGGCGAGCGCCTGCGCCGTCTTCAGCAGCGGCGCGACGCCGGAGCGGCCGTCGCCGGCCGGGCTCAGGTTCGCCGGCAGGTCGCTCAGGCGCGCGGTGGCGAGCCGCGCCGGCCGCTCGGCAGCCGGGCCGGCCGTCTGGGCGACGGCGACCGCGGTCGCGTCGAGCGCCACCGCCAGCGCCGGCGTGTGGAAGTTCCCCGTCGAGAGGATGCGCCCGTCCGGGAGCACGACGGGGTTCTCGCCGGCGCCGTTCAGGGCCGCGCCGACCGCCGTCGCCAGCATGTCGAGTATCCACCGCAGGCTGCCGTGGACGTGGCTCGCGCAGCGGTAGCTGAGCGGATCCTGCAGCCTCCGGGTGCGGCTCCCGTCGAGCAGCGCGCCGCCGCGGAGCAGCTCGCGCAGGCCCGCCGCCTCCCACTCCTGGCCCGGCGCGGCGTGCACGCCGGCCACCTGCGCGTCGATCGGCGTCGGCGAGGCGCGGAATCCCTCCATCGAGAGCGCCGCGGCGATCTGGGCGGCGTCCAGCAGGCGATCGCCGGCGTGGACGACGAGGGCGGCGAGCCCGGCCGCGACGGACGACCCGTTGCACAGGGCGAGCCCGTCGCCGGGCCCGATCGTCGGCGCGGCGATGCCCGCCCGGCGCAGCGCCTCGCCGCCGTCCAACCGCTCCCCGGCGAGCGCCGCCTCGCCCTCGCCCATGACGACCAGCCCGATGTGGGCGAGCAGGCACAGGTCGCCGGCGCCGATCGACGCCGTGCGCGGCACGACGGGGTGCACGCCGGCGTTCAGCATCGCCGCGAGCGCCTCGGCGAGCGTGGGCGATGCGCCCGCGCCGCCGGCGCAGAGCCCGTTCAGACGCGCCAGCATCGCCGCCCGGACGAACGCCTCGGGCAGCGGCTCGCCGACGGCCGTGGCGCGGCCGCGCACGATCCGCACGGCCTGCTCGGCTGCCCGCTCGGCGGCGACGGGCTCGACGACGCGCTCGCCGAGGCCGGTCGTGAGGCCGTAGACGGGCAGGTTCTCGGCCAGGGCGCGCTCGACCTCGGCCCGCGACTGCGACATCCGCTCGCGCGCCTCCGCCGTCACGGCCACGGGCCGCCCGGCGGCGACGGCCGCGACGTCGGCGGGCGTCAGCGTGTGACCGGTGACCTGCAGATCGGTGTCGTGCCCCGCCACGAGGCCACCCTAGATGATCAATTGTGGATCGCGACGCCGGTGCAGCGCGTGTTGGCGCGGTCGTCGATCGTGAGCGCCGAGACGCAGTAGAGGTAGCGGCCGTTCGGGTACCGGCGGGTGTCGATGCCATGCGGCCCGGCGACGTGCCACACCATCGTCTGGCTGCACACGCCGTGCCCGTAGAAGCAGCCGTTGGAGCGCGACGTCCCCCACGCCCACTTGTGCCACAGGCCGGGGTTCGAGACGAGCCGGGCACCGTCCATGATCGT
The DNA here is from genome assembly GCA_963843705.1 of uncultured Actinomycetes bacterium. GTDB lineage: Bacteria > Actinomycetota > Thermoleophilia > Gaiellales > JAICJC01 > JAICJC01. The sequence continues at coordinate 246,835 of CAWJLQ010000010.1, read as the reverse complement.
GCGCATCTCGATGTGCGAGTGCGGCTTGGCGGGCGTCGTCAGCCATGCGCGGATGGCCGAGACGGCCAGGTCGGGGATGTGCGTCGTGCCGCCGACCGCGAGGATCGGGGTCTCCGGGCCGGCGACCATCGCCGTCGCCCGCAGGTCGACGACGCCGTGCAGGTCGTCCACCGCCTCGGGCGTCGCCGGGTCGGGCGCCACCGGCGGCTTCACCGACGGGGGGATCGCAAACGCCTTCCGGTTGGCGACGTCGGCCGACAGCCGGCCGACCATCGGGATCTGCGTGTTCGCCCGGTTCCAGAAGTTCCCCGTCGGCCGGCGGGGGTCGACGTACCCGCACCCCGCCACCCACTCCGAGATGTGCACGTGCCAGTAGTTGCCGATGATGTTCCCGAGCACCTGGCGCGGCGAGACGTGCATGCCCTTGTGCCACTGCGTGGTCGACTCCAGATGCCAGTAGATCCAGTGATGGCCGGGCGCGTCGACGATCGTCATCGTGTGCTTGGTGCGGTCGAGCACCGTGCCCGGTGCGATGGCGTGCACCTCGGCCTTGTCGCGCGGGGCGGCGACGTCGACGCCGAAGTGGGAGCCGTTCAGCGCCCGCACCTCGTTGAAGGAGCCCCGGATCGGGACCGGCCCCGGGCCGTCCCAGGGCCAGCCGCGGGTCGAGCCCCCGGGGGCGTAGAAGCAGGCCGCGTCGACGCTGCGAAGCGTGAACCGGGTGTTGCGGACGAGCGTCGGCCGGCGCCGGGCGGGACGGCGGGCCGCGGCCGCGGAGTGCGGGCCGCCCGCCGCGAGGCCGGCAAGGGCGAGCAGGGGCACGGCGAGGCGCACGTACCGGGGGACGCGGAGCATGGGGAGAGATACCTGCCTTTCGACTACGGAAGGCTGTCGATAGTCAAGACGTTGCGGTCCACGGGTCATCGCCGCGCGCAGCCGGGTGCCTCCGCGCAACCCGGGGATCCGCAGCCCCGGATCGGCGTAGCCGGCCTACGGGTTCTCCGCGTCGCGGGTTGCGGCTTGACAACCACCCAGGTCGGTGCAATCGTTTGCATTCAGGTGGACGACACGAGGGAGGCAGGGTGACCGAGGCCGGAGGGTCGGGTGCCGCCGCCGTGGCCGGGCGGCCGGGTCAGCTCGAGCGCTACGTGGGGATGGTGCGGATCCGTGCCTTCGAGGACGCGATGCAGCGGCTGTTCCTGCGCGGCGAGGTGCACGGCACGGTGCACCTGTACACCGGCCAGGAGGCCTGTGCCGTCGGCGTGTGCTCGGCGCTCGCCCTCGGGCGACCGCGTCGCCGCCACCTACCGCGGCCACGGCGCCGCGCTGGCCATGGGCACCACGCCGCGCAGCCTGGCCGCCGAGCTCATGGGCCGCAGCACCGGCGTCTGCGGCGGCCGCGCCGGGTCGATGAACGTGGTCGACCTCGAGCACGGCCTGATCGGCTGCTTCGGGATCGTCGGCGGCAGCATCGCCGCGGCCACCGGAGCGGCGCTCGCGCTGCAGCGGACGGGCGGCGTCGCGGTCGCCTTCTTCGGCGACGGCGCCGCCAACCACGGCTACTTCCACGAGTGCCTCAACTTCGCCCGCGTGCGCCGGCTGCCGGTCGTCTTCGTGTGCGAGAACAACCTCTACGGGGAGTTCACGCCGATGGCGAGCGTGACCGCCGGCGGTGACATCCGCGCCCGCGCCGCCGCCTACGACATGCCCGCCGAGAAGGTCGACGGCAACGACGTCGAGCAGGTCGCCGCGGCCGCGCACGTGGCCGTGAGCCACGCTCGCAGCGGGGAGGGGCCGGCGTTCCTCGAGTGCCTCACCTACCGCCACCTCGGCCACTCCAAGACCGACCCCGCCACCTACCGGCCCGAGGGAGAGCTGGACGAGTGGATCGCGCGCGATCCGCTCTCGTCCGCGGCGCGCCCGGCTGGCCGGCGACGGCGTCGGCGCGGACGAGATCGAGGCGGCCGCCGGCGACGACCCGGGCCGAGGTCGAGGCCGAGGTCGCCGCGGCGGTCGCCGATCCCTACCCGGAGCCCGCGCCGGCGCGGGAGTACGCACCGTGACGGCCGACCTGCGCACCGCCGTGCGGGATGCGCTCGCCGGCGAGCTGCGCCGGGACGAGCGGGTGGTGTTCTTCGGCGAGGACGTGGCGGCCGCAGGCGGCGTCTTCCGGGCCACGCCGGGCCTGCTCGAGGAGTTCGGGCCGGAGCGCGTGTTCGACACCCCGATCTCGGAGATGGCGCTCGCGGGCGCGGCCTTCGGCAGCGCCGTCTGCGGACTGCGGCCGGTGGTCGAGATCATGTTCGGCGACTTCATGGCGCTGGCCATGGACAGCCTCGTCAACCAGGCCGCCAAGTGGTGGTTCGTGTCCAACGAGCAGAGCCCGGTGCCGCTGGTGATCCGCTGCGCCGTCGGCGGCGGCGGCCGCTTCGGCGCCATGCACTCCCAGACGCCCGCGACCTGGCTGCAGAGCATCGCCGGGCTGAAGATCGTCGCGCCGGCGTTCCCCGACGACGCCCGCGGCCTGATCGAGGCCGCCGTGCGCGACTCGAACCCCGTCGTCGTGCTCGAGCACAAGCGCCTCTACCCGGTCACCGGCGAGATCACCGCGGCGCCGGTCGAGATCGGCTCGGCGCGGGTCGTGCGCTCCGGGACGCCGACGTGACCATCGTCTCGGTCATGCGCGGCGTGCACGACGCGCTCGCCGCCGCCGAGACGCTGGCGGCGTCCGGGGTCGACGCCGAGGTGATCGACCTGCGCAGCCTGCGCCCGCTCGACCACGCCACGGTGGTCGACTCGGTGCGGCGGACGACCCGGCTCCTCGCCGTCGAGGAAGGGCCGCACCTGGGCGGGTGGGCGAGCGGTCTGGTCGGCGCGGTGGCCGAGCTCGCACTGGGCGATCTCGACGACGTGTGGACGCTGACGACGCCGCCGACGCCGATCCCGTACAGCCCGACGCTCGAGGACGCGTTCCTGCCCGATGCGGACGCCATCGCCCGCAGCGTGCATCGATCGTCTGGCGGTCGGTGACACGGGGAGGTGCACTGATGGGCAAGACCTTCGGCCTGAACGCGGTCGACTGGGAGCAGCGGGTCGACATCGACCGGCTGCGGCGCGAGCGGCTCGACCGCGTCCGCCGCCTGCTCGGGGACTCGGAGATGGGATCGCTGCTCTGCTTCGACATGGTGAACATCCGCTACGTGACCGCCACCCACATCGGCACGTGGGCGATGGACAAGCTCGCCCGCTTCTCGCTGCTCCCCCGGGAGGCCGAGCCGATCATGTGGGACTTCGGCTCGGCGGCCCGCCACCACGAGCTCTACTGCCCGTGGCTCGAGGGCCGCACGCCGGCGGGCATCTCGACCATGCGCGGAGCGATGTCGCCGGACAGCGGCCGGGCCGAGGACGTGGCCGACAAGGTGTGGCGCGCGCTCGAGGCCCACGGCCTGCACCGCGAGCCCGTCGGGGTCGACGTCGTCGAGCCGGCCGTGCTCTTCGCCCTGCAGCGGCGCGGGCTCGAGATCGTGGACGGCCAGCAGCTGATGCAGGCGCGCGCGGGTGCGCAAGACGGTCGACGAGATCACGCTGCTCGACACCGCCTGCATGATGGTCGACGCCGCCTACGAGGAGCTGTACCGCGAGATGCGGCCCGGCATGCGCGAGAACGAGTGCGTCGGCCTGGTGAGCAAGGTGCTCTACGACCTCGGCTCCGAGCACGTCGAGGGCGTGAACGCGATCTCCGGAGAGCGGGCCAACCCGCACCCGCACGTCTACTCCGACCGCGTGCTGCGGCCCGGCGATCCGGCGTACTTCGACGTCCTGCACAGCCACCTCGGCTACCGCACCTGCTACTACCGCACGTTCGCGGTGGGCAGCGCCTCGCGCGCCCAGGTCGACGCGTACCGCCGCTGCCGCGAGCTGCTCGACCGCGCCATCGACCTCGTCCGCCCGGGCGTGACCACCGCGGAGGTGGCCTCCGTGTGGCCGCCGGCGCACGAGTTCGGCTTCGCCGACGAGGAGGCGGCGTTCGCGCTCCAGTTCGGGCACGGCGTCGGCCTCTCGATCTGGGAGAAGCCGATCATCAGCCGGCTCGTGTCGCTCGACCACCCCGAGGTGATCGAGGAGGGGATGGTGTTCGCGCTCGAGACCTTCTGGCCGACGTCCGACGGATACGGCGCGGCGCGGATCGAGGAGCAGCTGGTCGTGACCGCGGACGGCTGTGAGGTGATCACGCGGTTCCCGGCCGAGGACCTGCTCGTGGCCGGCCGGCGCAACTACTTCACCGTGTCGGGCCAGCTCCCCGGCGTGCGCGAGCCGCAGTCGCACCTGAACCGCCCCGCCGCCGACGCCCCCCGCGGGGCGGGGCCGTCGACGCCCGCACCGTGAGGTCGGCTCGAACATCAGCGTCTGCGGCGTCGCCGCCGGATCCTCGATCCGCTCGAGCAGCAGCTCGGCGGCGCGGGCGCCGATCGCCGCGTGCGGGATGTGGACGGTCGTGAGCGGCGGAGCGAAGCGGTCGGCGAACGGCATGTCGTTGAAGCCCACCACCGAGACGTCGCGGGGGCATGCCGAGGCCGGACTCCGCGATCGCCGTGTAGGCGCCCAGCGCCAGCAGGTCGTTCGCGGCCACGATGCCCGTCGGCGCGTCGCGGGCCGCGAGCAGCTCCCGGGCGCCGGCGGTGCCCGCGGCGACGGCGAAGGCGTCGGCATGCACCACCGGGCCGCGCCCGTCCGGCAGCCCGGCGTCGTCCATCGCCTCCACGAATCCGCGGAAGCGCAGCAGGCCGGTCGTGGTCGCCTGCGGCCCGGCGATGTGGCCGATGCGGGTGTGGCCGAGCGCGGCCAGGTGCTCGACCGCGAGGGCGGCGCCGCGGCGGTCGTCGGGGACGACGGCGAACGCCCCGCCGCCGTCGATCGTGCGGTTCACCAGGACGACCGCGAGGCCCGACGCGATGGCGTCCGCGACGACCGGGTGCCGGCGCTGCGCCGTGGCGATGACGAAGCCGTCCACCTGGCGTGCGATCAGGGCCTCGAGGCGCTGGCGCTCGCGGGCGGGCTCGCCGTCCGTGGACGCGACCAGCGCCGTGTAGCCGGCCGCGTCGAGCACCCGCTCGATCCCGCGGATGATCGGCGGGAAGAGCGGGTTGGTGAGGTCGGGGATGAGCACGCCGACGCTGAACGTCCGCCGCGTCTTCAGGCCGCGGGCGATCGGGTTCAGCGAGTAGCCCATCTCGCGCGCGACGTGCTCGACGCGATCGGCCGTGGCGGGATTCACCAGCGCCCGCGTGCGCGGGTTGAGCACGCGCGAGACGGTGCCGGGATGGACGCCCGCCGTGCGGGCGACGTCTCGCATCGTGACCTGCCGTTGCACCATCGGCTCACTCTACTTTCGCGGGGCGGCCCGGTTGACGGCCGCCGGTGACCTCTCTATAGTATTGTGCAATCGATTGCTGTACCAGCCGGCGACGTCCGGGGAGGGGAGATCGAGGACGTGAGCGACGGGAGGACGGCACGCGGGGCGGTCGGCTGGATCGGCGCCGGGAGGATGGGCGCGCGGCTGGCCGAGCGGCTGCTGGCGGGGGGCTGCGACGTCGCCGTGTGGAACCGCACCGCTGCGAAGGCCGAGCCGCTGGCGGCGCTCGGCGCGACGGTCGTCGCGACCCCGGCCGATCTGGCCGACCGCGACGTCGTGTTCACGATGGTCGCCGGATCCGACGACTTCAAGGCCGTCACGATCGGCGCCGGCGGCGTGCTCACGAACCCGGACGCCGCGCCCGCCGTGCTGGTCGACTCGTCCACCGTCTCGGCCGACGCGTCCCAGGCGGTGCGCGAGGTTGCCGAGCGCCGCGGCACCGCGCTCCTGGCGGCACCGGTGAGCGGCAACCCGAAGGTGGTCAAGGCCGGCCGGCTGACGGTGGTCGCGTCGGGGCCGCCGGCGGCCTACGAGCGCGCACTCCCGTATCTGGAGCGGTTTGGCGAGGGCGTCACCTACGTCGGCGAGGGCGATTCGGCCCGGCTGGTGAAGATCTGCCACAACCTGCTGCTCGGCGTCGTGGCCGAGTCGATGGCCGAGATCGCGGTGCTGGCCGAGCGCGGCGGGGTCGAGCGGCGGGCGTTCTTCGAGTTCCTGAACGCGAGCGTGATGGGGTCGACGTTCTCGCGCTACAAGACCCCGGCCTACGTCAACCGCGAGTACACGCCGACGTTCACGCTCGAGCTCCTGCGCAAGGACTTCGACCTCGGCCTGGACGCGGGCGAGGAGCTGGGCGTCCCGCTGCCGACGATGCGGGTCGTCCGCGAGCTGGTGCAGGAGGCGATCGACGCCGGCCACACCGGCGTGGACTTCGCCGCGCTGCTGGAGGTCGAGGCCGCCCGCGCCGGGCTCGACATGGCCCGCGACGACGGAGCGGTCGCCGACGGCCTGGGGACGACGCCCGCCGGCGGCGTGGCCGCATAGCGGTGGCTTCCGGCGTTGACATGCAGAGGGCGGAGGAGTAGGTTTATGCAACCGATTGCATCACGTGTTGCAGGCGGCGCCGCGACCGGGCGGCGCGCCTCCCCGACGAGAGAGGAGTCGTCGTGAGGGTCGCATCCCACAAGATGGTACTGGCGGCCGTCGCCGCAACCCTCGCCGTCAGCGCGGCGTGCGGCGGCTCGGGCTCGGGATCGGGCTCGGGCTCGAGCGGCGCCAAGCCCCCGCTCGTGATCGGCATCTCGCTCTCGTTCTCGGGCGACTTCTCCGACCCGGGCCACGCGGCCGAGCTGGGCTACAAGCTGTGGGCGAGCCAGGTGAACGCCCAGGGCGGCATTCTCGGCCGCAAGGTCGTGCTGAAGATCGTCGACGACGCCTCCAGCCCCAACCAGGTGGTCACGAACTACCAGACGCTGATCACGCGCGATCACGTCGACCTCGTGTTCGGGCCGTTCTCGACGCTCCTGACCGCGCCCGCGGCCCGTATCGCCGACCGCTACCACTACGCGTTCCCCGAGCCCTCGGGCGGCGGCCCGCTGGTGTTCCAGGAGAAGCTGCCCAACGTCTTCTTCGTGCAGCCCGCCCCCGTGGTGAACTGCGGCGACCCGTTCGTCAACTACATCCTGTCCCTGCCCGCGTCCGAGCGGCCGAAGACCGCCGCCTACCCGGAGCTCGACGACCCGTTCGCCGAGCCGATCGCCGAGCGCGCGCGGCAGAAGTTCGAGGCCGCCGGGATCAAGACGGTGTACCGCCAGGTGTACCCGCCCGAGCAGGCCGACCTGACGCCGGTCGTCGAGAAGATCGCGGCCGCCAAGCCCGACATGGTCTTCGCCGGGACGCAGTCCGACGACGCCTACTCGATGGTCAAGGCGATGGTGCAGCTCGGCTTCAGCCCGAAGTTCCTGTTCCAGGCCAACGGCGCCAACTCGCCCGTCGAGTTCCCCAGCAAGGTGGGCGCCGGCAACGTCAACGGGATCTTCAGCTGCGGCGACTGGTTCCCCGATTCCAAGGCGCCCGGAAACCAGCAGTTCATCAAGGCCTACATCGCCAAGTACGGCGGCACGTCGGCCAACATCGACTCCGGCTCGGCCGAGGCCTACGCCGTCGGCGAGGTGGTGGCGGAGGTGGCGAAGAAGACCGGCAAGGTCGACAATGCCACCATCATCCAGACGCTTCACTCCGGTTCGTGGCCGACGGTCGAGGGCAACCTGAGCTGGGATCAGTACGGCGCACCCTCCGGCTCCGTCATGCTGACGGAGTGGATCGACGGGAAGCTCCTGCCGGTCTACCCGCCGGCGGAGGCGCTGCACGCCCCCGTCGTCCCCAAGCCGCCGTGGGGCGGATGAGCCGCGCAGGCTAGGACGGCCGCTTGCACCTCGTCATCCAGGCGGTCATCCTCGGACTTCTGACGGGCGGCGTCTATGCGCTGATGGCGAGCGGGCTCACGCTCGCCTTCGGCGTCATGCGGGTCATCAACGTCGCCCAGGGGGCGATGATCGTCGCCGGCGCGTACGTCAGCTACACGCTCTTCACCGACTTCCACATCGACCCGTTCGTCTCGATCGTGCTGATGGCGCCGGCGGCGTTCGCCGTCGGCGTCCTGCTCCAGCTGGTCTTCATCCGGCCGCTGCGATCGGACGAGCGCGAGGAGCTCTCGCTGCTGGTCACGTGGGCGATCGCGCTCGGCTTCGAGGGCGTGCTCTCGATCATCTACACGACCACCTACCGGGCGACGCTGCCGAGCTACGTGAACAACTCGTGGACCGTGGCCGGCTACCGGGTGGCCGAGGTGCGCCTGGCGGCGTTCGCCGTATCGTGCATCATCCTGGCCGGGCTCTACCTCGTGCTGCACCGCACGGGGCTGGGGCGCGCGATCCGGGCGACCGTGCAGAACCCCGTCTCGGCGCGGCTGCTGGGCGTCGACGCCGAGCGGGTGGCGGCGTACGGGTTCGGGCTCGCCGTCGCCACCGCGACCGCCGCCGGCGCGGTGTTCGGGATGGTCGAGCCCTTCAATCCCGGCAGCCACTATGACCTGATCTCGCGCCTGCTGACGATCATCGTGCTCGGCGGCCTGGGCAGCCTGACCGGCGCGGTGGTGGCCGCGCTCGTCATGGGCGTGTCCGAGGCGGTGCTGGCCGCCACCATCTCGCCGACGTGGTCGTCGCTCGTCTTCTTCGTCATCCTGATCGCCGTCCTCGTCGTGCGGCCGCAGGGGCTCCTGGGCGCCACGGAGCGCGGGCGCCTGTGAGGACGCTCACCCCGATCGGCGTGATCCGCGGGGTCGGCGTGGTCGCGCTCATGGCCGCCTTCCCGTACGTCTTCAGCGAGCCGTGGGTGGTGAACATCGCCCTCTTCACGGTGATGTATGCCGCCCTCGGCACCGCCTGGAACCTGCTCGGCGGGTTCTCCGGCTACCTCTCGCTCGGGCACGCGGCCTTCTTCGGCATGGGCGCCTACGCCGAGGCGATCCTCTTCCAGCACATCTCCATCGGCAGCGGCTACACGCCCTTCTGGGTGCTTCCGGCCGTCGGCGTCGCCGTGGCGGCGGCCGCGCTCCCGATCGCCTGGGTGGCGGTGCGGGTGCGGGCGGCCACCTTCGCGATCGTCACGATCTCGATGCTCTTCATCGTCCAGCAGCTGGCCTTCAACCTGCACTCGCTCACCAACGGCGCCCAGGGCCTGGTGATGGCCCTGCCGACCTTCCCGGTGAACACCTTCGAGCGGCCGTTCTACCTGGCGATGGTGGCCGTCTACGCGGTCTCGGTGCTGCTGTCGTGGTACGTCGCCACCGGGCGCATCGGGCTCATGCTGTTCACGATCCGCGACGACGAGGACCGGGCCCGCGGCCTCGGCGTGCACGCGACGTACGCCAAGCTGGTCGCCTTCGCGATCAGCGCCGGGCTGACGGCGATGGCGGGCGGCATCTGGGCGTACTACATCGGCTTCATCTACCCGCAGTTCGCCGTCGACCCGCTGGTCACGGTCGGCGCCGTGCTGATGGCGTTCCTGGGCGGGCGGGGCACGATCTGGGGCCCGACCCTGGGCGCGCTGATCCTCGTCCCCGCCCAGCAGTACCTCGCCTACAGCGAGGGCGCGAGCGAGCTCTACCTGATCGCCTACGCGGGCATCTTCCTCGTGGTGATGCTCGTCCTGCCGCGCGGGATTCTCCCGTCCGTGCGCGACAGGATCGCCACGCGGCGACCGGCCGGCGGTGCGCACCCGCGGGCGGGCATGCCGGAGGCGGCGCGGTGAGCGCGCTGCTCGAGGTCGAGGGCCTGACCAAGCGCTTCGGCGGCGTGGCCGCGGTCGACGGATGCTCGCTGAGCGTCAACGAGGGCACGGTGACCGCCCTGATCGGCCCCAACGGCTCCGGGAAGACCACCCTCTTCAACCTCATCACCGGCTACCTCAAGCCGGACGCCGGCACCGTCACGTTCGCGGGGCGGCGGGTGCGCCGGCCCGACCCCACCGCCCTCTGCCGGCGCGGCCTCACGCGGACGTTCCAGCAGGCGCGCGTGTTCGGGTCTCTGACGCTGGTCGAGAACCTGGTGGCGGCGATCCAGGTGCCGCGGCGGTCGCTGTTCGCGCCGGCGGCGCCGCGGGCGCAGCGTGACCGGGCGGTCGAGCTCCTGGAGGAGTTCGGCCTCGCCGGCCTGCGCGACGCGCGTGCCGACCAGCTCTCGTTCGGCCAGCGCAAGCTGCTCGAGTTTGCCTCGGTGCTGATGGGCCGGCCCCGCCTCGTGCTGCTCGACGAGCCGACGTCCGGTGTGAACCCCGTGATGGTCGAGACGATGGAACGGCACATCCGCGAGCTGCACGGGCGCGGGCTGACGCTGCTCGTCGTCGAGCACGCGATGCCGACCGTGATGCGCCTGTGCGACCCCGTCATCGTGCTCGACCACGGCGCCAAGATCGCCGAGGGTGCGCCGGCGGACGTGCAGACCGACCCCGTCGTGCTCGACGCGTACCTGGGAACGTGAGCGTCCTCGAGCTGCAGGGCGTCCGGGCGGGCTACGCGGCGGCCGACGTCCTGCGCGGCGTCGACCTCGCCCTCGAGCCGGGCACGATCACATGCCTCGTGGGGCCCAACGGCGCCGGCAAGTCGACGGTGCTGCGGGCGGTGTCGGGACTGCTGCGGCCGCGGGCCGGGCGGATCGTGCTCGAGGGCGCCGACATCGGGGGGCTCTCGCCGGGCGCCGTGCTGCGCCGGGGTGTCGTCCACGTGCCGCAGGAGCGCGGGCTGTTCTCCGGGATGACCGTCTGGGAGAACGTGCTGATGGGCGCGCACATCGTCCGCGACGGCCGCGAGGTGCGGCGCCGGGCCGAGCGGGTTGCCGAGCGGTTCCCGATCGTGGCGGAGCGCCGTCGCGACCGGGCCGGGTCGCTGTCCGGCGGCCAGCAGAAGATCGTCGAGATCGCCCGCGCGTTGATGCTCGAGCCGCGGCTCATCCTGATGGACGAGCCGTCGATGGGCCTCGATCCCAAGGCACGCCGGCTCGTCTTCGAGACGATCACGTCCCTGAACGGCGACGGCCACACGATCCTGCTCGTCGAGCAGAACGCCCGTGCCGGCCTGGGGATCGCCCAGCGGGGGGCGGTCATGGATGCGGGCGCGGTCGCGATCGCCGCGTCCGGCCAGGAGCTGCTGGCCGATGCGCGCATGGCGCAGCTCTACCTCGGCGGGCACGCGCGCGACATCACCACCGACGGTCCCTGACCGCGCTGCGTCCGCCCCGGAGCGCCCGAGGCGCCGGCGGACCCGCTCCATCCCACGGAAGGCTGTCGATAGTCAAGACGTTGCGGTCCACGGGTCATCGCCGCGCGCCTGCGCGGGTGCCTCCCCGTTTCGCGCGGTCAGCACGACCGGATCGTGGCATCCGCGCTGCGGGATATCCGCAACGGCAGCTCGGCGTGCGCGCTCGCCGGATAGTCGTGACCGGGGACGAACGCGATCGTGACACCGCTCGTGTCGATGCCGACGTTGTCCGCGACGGCGACGACGCAACTGAGCGCCATGGCTGCCTCCTGGTGGTTCGGGACGCGGGCGGCCCTGCTCCCGCGCGGCGCGCATAGCATGCGTGCATGTGGATCGACCCGCCCGACGCCGACGTCGTGCTGGTGCTGGCGCACGGCGCCGGGTCGGGCATGCGCGCGCCGTTCATGGACGGCTTTGCCGAAGCGGTCGGGCGACTGGGCGTGGCCACGCTGCGCTTCGAGTTCCCCTACATGCGCGCGGGACGGCGCGCGCCGGATCGCGCGCCCGTGCTCGTGAAGGCGTGGCAGGAGGCGTTCGCCGAGGGCGTCGCCGGCGCACGCGGACGGCCCGTGCTCGCCGGCGGCAAGTCGATGGGCGGGCGGATGGCCTCGATGGCGGCCGCCGAGGGGATGCCCGCGGCCGGGCTCGTGTTCCTCGGCTATCCGCTCCATCCGCCGGGGCGGCCGGACCGGATCCGCGACGCGCACCTGGACGACGTCGCCGCGCCGATGCTCTTCCTGCAGGGCTCCCGGGACATCTTCGCCCGGCCCGACCTGCTTGCCGCCGTCATCGCCAGGCTGGGGCCGCGGGCGACGCTCGTCGAGATCGAGGGCGGCGATCACTCCTTCCGCGTCCCGGGCGGGCCGCGCGACGCCGCCACGATCGGCGCCTCCCTGGCCGAGCCGGCCGCGGCCTTCGCCCACGGGGTCGCGTGAATAACCGGTGCCAGGCACCGTTATTCACGCTGCGCGTGCATACCCGGTGCCCGGCACCTAGACCAGGCGGATCATCGTGACCCGCGGGGCGGCGCTCGGGATCACGTGGCGTTCCAGCGCCACCAGCGCGCGCAGCTGCGGGCCCCAGTCGGCCTCCGGCAGCTCGGTGAACCCCAGCCGCGCGTAGTACGGCGCGTTCCAGGGGATCTCGCGGAACGTCGTCAGGGTGAGGGCGCGCCGGCCCGCGGCCGCGGCGCGTCCGGAGGCGTGGTCGATCAGGGCTGCGCCGATGCCGCGGCCCGCGTATGGCGGGTCGACGCTCACCTGCTCGACGTGCACACCGTCGTCGACGTCGGCCGTGAGGATGTAGGCCACCGGCGCGTCGCGCTCGTCCGCGGCCACCCAGGCCGCGCCCGCGGCGCGGTAGACCTCGAGCTCCTCCGGCGTCCCGGGGTCGTCGGCCGCGATCTCGGGCAGGCCGTGCTCGGCGAACGCGCGCCCGGCCCTGCGCTCGATCTCGACGAGCAGCGGCAGGTCGGTCGCCCGGGCGGCGCGGATGCTCACTCCTCGAGCAGCCAGCGTGCCACCTCGTGGTGCTCGGCGCCGCCGTCGACGCTCCACGCGATCGTCTGCCCGATCGTCCACCCGCGGGCGCGGTCGCGGTCGAGCCCGAGCTCCGACGTCAGCCGGTCGAGCCTGCCGACCACGGCCCGCCGGGAGTGCCCGAGCTCGGTCGAGCGCACGATCGGCGCCACGGCGAACTCGCGCTCGCCGACGAGCGGCTTGGGATCGATCGCAAGCCACGGCTCCCGCGCCGCGGCCAGCACGTTGTCGCCGTGCAGGTCCTGGTGCAGCAGCACCTGCTCAGCCTGGGTCGGGGCCAGCGCCGTCAACGCGTCGAGCGCCGCGTCGAGCAGGCGCCGCTCGAACGGGCGCCCGGCCTGCTCCCACTCATCCGGCAGGTAAGCGACCCACCAGGCCGCCTCGTCCGCGAGCGTGTGGAAGGGCTCCCCCGCCGGCACCCACAGCCTGGGCAGGAGCGCCGTCAGGACGTCGAGCGCGGCGGCGGGCCCGGCGGCCGAGAGCGGCGTGCCGGGCTCGCATCGCTCCATCAGGATCGCCAGGCCGTCCTCGGAGCGCTCCAGCAGGCGCACCGCGCCCGCGCCGCCCCAGCGCGCCAGCGCGTCGGCCTCGTGCTCGGCCTCGCGGTGGGGATGGATCAGCTTCAGCACCGCCGGCGTGCCGTCTGCGAGCGTCGCCCGCATGGCGATACCGGCGGCGCCGCGCGGGTACTCGGCGCCGAGCGTGAGCTCCCAGCGCTCGCAGCACTGCGTCGCCGTCAGAGCCGCGATCGGATCGCCCAGAGGTCGGGGAACGCCTGCCGCCCGACCGTCGAGGAGAGGTACCCCACCCCGGGCGATCCGCCGGTGCCGGGCTTCGCCCCGATGGTGCGCTCGACCATCTTCACGTGCCGGTAGCGCCACTCCTGGACGCCCTCGTCGATGTCGACCATGCGCTCGGCCACCTGTGCGCTGGCGGGATCCGCCTGGTACATCTCGACCAGCACGTCCTGCACGGCCGGCGAGGGCTCGACCGGGAGGCTCGGGTCGCGCCCGAGGACATCGGCGGGGATCCAGTGGCCCAGCCGGTCGAGGTGCACCAGGAAGGAGTCCCACAGGCTGCGGCGCGACATCGCCGCCTCGATGCGGTCGCGCGCAGGGCCGGCGGGGTGGTGGGCGAGGACGCGGGCGTCGCGCCCGCCCAGCACCGCCTCGAGCTCGCGGAACTGGGCCGACTGGAAGCCGCTCGCCCGCTCGAGCCGGCCGCGGAAGCTCGAGAACCCGAGCGGCGTCATCGTCTCGAGCACGTCGATCTGGGCGACGATCGTCTTCAGGATCGTCAGGATCCGCTTCATCGTCTGCAGCGCCGAGCCGCGGTCGCCGATCTCCAGCCGGTCCTGCAGGCGGGCGAGCTCGTGCAGCAGCACCTTGAACCAGAGCTCGTACACCTGGTGGATGACGATGAAGAGCAGCTCGTCGTGCTCCGGCCCGTCGGAGAGCGGCACCTGCTGGGCCAGCAACTCGTCGACGTGCAGGTAGGACGAGTAGGTGAGTGCGGGATGCTCGTCGGAGGCCACCGGGCCGAACTATCGCACCGCGAGCGGGTCCGGCTCCAGCCCGGGCCGCTCGCGCAGGTGCGGCAGCGGCACGGCCGGGTCGGGCGAGTCGATCTCGCGCCCGAGCCGGTGCCCGTCCCAGATCGCGTCGGCGATCAGGCGCGGCGCGACGCAGTCGCCGGCCCGCAGCACGCGCTCGATGCCGCCCGGATCGGCCGCCAGCTCGAGATAGAGCGCCTCGCGTGAGCGGCGCTGCGTGACCAGGCAGACCGCGTCGGCCTCGAGCGCGAACGTGTCGCCGAGCTCCGTCTCGCACGCCACGCCGCCCGGCTCGACGCGGGTGAGCCACGTCTCGGCGCGCATGCGCACGCCGAGGTCGTGCAGGCGGCGGCGCAGCATCGGCCCCTCGAGCGTCTCGTCGCACATCGGCGCCACCTTCTCGCACGAGGTGACGAGCTCGACGTCGAAGCCTTCCAGGCGCAGCAGCTCGGCCATACCCGCGCCCACGAAGTAGCCCTCGCAGTCGAGCACGATCGCGCGCGGGCCGGGCGGGCGCTTGCCCTCGAGCATGACCTGCTCGGGCGTGAGCACGTGGGGCAGGCCGGCGTCGGCGCCGGGGATCGGGCCGCGGGTGACGCCGTTTCGGCCGTCGCCCGCCCACCGCGCGCCGGTGGCCACGACCACCAGGTCGGCGCCCGCGGCGCGGACGGCGGCGGCGTCGAGGCGGACGCCGGTCTCGATCTCGACGTTCCCGAGCTGGTCGAGCTGCCCGAGCCGCCACGTCCGCAGCCGGTCCCACTCCGCCAGCCCGGGCAGGCGCGGCACCCAGCGGGTGATCCCGCCCGGCTCGGCGCCCGCGTCGACCAGCCGCACCCTGCGCATGCCGCGCCGGCCGAGCACCAACGCGCACTCCATCCCGGCCGGCCCGGCGCCGACGACCAGCACCTCGCGGTCGGCGTTGGCCGCGCGCGAGAAGCGCTCCGGGTGCCAGCCGCGGCGGTGCTCCTCGCCCGCGGTCGCGTTCTGGGTGCAGCCGATGTGGCGGCGCACGTCGCCCTTCGAGATGCACATGTTGCAGCCGATGCAGGCGCGGATGTCGCCGATCCGGCCTTCCCGGATCTTCTCGGGGATGAAGGGGTCGGCGATGTTCGGCCGGGCCGCCCCGATCAGATCCCAGACGCCGGACTCGACGATCCCGGCCATCCGCTCCGGCGTCGTCAGGCGGCCGACGCCGACGATGGGCTTCGCCGTCGCCTCGCGCACCTTCCCCGTCCACTCGAGCTGCCAGCCCTCGGCGAAGAACCGCGACGCGCCGGAATCCTTCGACCACTCCGAGATCGATCCGATGTGCACGTCCCAGAGGTCGACCAGGTGGTCGGCCATGCGCACGAACGCGAGCCCCTCGTCGAGCTCGATGCCGGCGCCTCCCACCGCCGAGACGGCCATCCGGCAGGCGATCGCGCAGTCCGAACCCACCGCCTCGCGCACCGCGGCCAGCGTCTCGATCCACATCCGCGCCCGGTTCTCGAGCGACCCGCCGTAGGCGTCGGTGCGCTGGTTGTAGAAGGGCGAGAGCATCTGCCCGAGCAGGTAGGAGTGGCCGCCGTAGACGTAGACGATGTCGAACCCGGCGTCGCGCGAGCGGATCGCCGCACGCACCCAGTCGGACACGATCCGGTCGATGTCGACCTGCTCCATCGTCTTCGGCGTGATGCCCGAGAAGTCGCTCGGGATCTGCGACGGCGCCGGCGGCGGCAGGCGCGTCTCGCAGTTCTCGCCGTGGGCGCCGGAGTGCGAGAGCTCGATGCCGGCCAGCGCGCCGTGGGCGTGGACCGCGTCGCACAGGATCGCCAGGTGGCGCAGGTCGTGGTCGTCCCACATGCGGGCCGAGATGTAGGGCGTCTCGTCGGCGTCGGTCGAGACGGTGCAGTACTCGGTGCACACGGCCGCCCACCCGCCCTCGGCCTTGACCGCCCGGTGCGCGGCCTGCGACCACGGCTTCTCGACACCGAAGCCGGTGCAGTGAGGCACCTGGTAGAAGCGGTTGCGCAGCGTCTTGCAGCCGATCTGGACGGGCTCGAACAGGATGTCGAAGCGGCTGTCGCGGGGCATGGGCGCCCGACTATACGGTGCGCCGCCGGGAGATGGGGCCTGGCCCCGCATGCGCGGCCACGCCCCGGAGAGTGGGGCCTGGCCCCGGTTCCCGGCGCGCTTGACTTCCGTCCGCGGCACCGGGGAGAATCCTCGGAAGTGCGAATTTTCTTCGCGACGGACATCCATGGGTCGGAGACCTGCTGGCGCAAGTTCCTGAACTCCGGCACCCACTACAAGGCCGACGTCATGATCCTCGGCGGCGACATGACCGGCAAGGCGCTCGTACCAGTGATCCACGACGGCGGCGACGCGTGGCACGGGACGCTGCAGGAGCAGCGTCGCGACCTGCAGGGGGAGGACGCGGTGGCGGCGTTCGAGGCCGACGTGATCCGCCGCGGCTACTACCCGTTCCGCACCACGCCGGACGAGCTGGCCGAGCTCGAGGCCGACTCCGACCGCCTCGACGACCTCTTCCACCGCCACATGCTGGGGACGGTCGAGCGGTGGATGCAGATGGCGGAGGAGAAGCTCCGAAACCAGCCTCAGCGGATGTTCGTCTGCCCCGGCAACGACGACCAGTTCGAGGTCGACGACATCCTCGCCGCGGCCGGCCGGGTCGAGCTGGCGGAGGGGCACGTCGTCGAGTTCGACGGCTACCAGATGGCCTCGACCGGGTGGGCGAACCCGACCCCGTGGCACACCTACCGCGAGGAGGAGGAGGACGTCCTGCTGCAACGGATCCGCGCGGTCACCTCGCAGCTGACCGCGCCGCCGGAGCGGACGATCCTGAACCTCCACTGCCCGCCGTACGGGTCGGGCCTCGACGAGGCCCCCGGCCTCGACGAAAACCTGAAACCCAAGCACGGCGGCCACGCGCCCGAGCCGGTCGGCTCGACGGCCGTGCGCCAGGCGATCGAGGAGACGAGACCCGTGCTCTCGCTGCACGGGCACATCCATGAGGCGCGCGGGCACACGCGCATCGGCTCGACGCTCTCCATCAACCCCGGCAGCGCGTACGAGCAGGGTGACCTGATGGGAGCGCTGATCGAGCTCGACGGCAAGAAGGTCAAGAACTTCGTGCTCACCAGCGGCTGAAAGGAGAGGGGATGGCTGCAGCAGACAGTCCCGTCGAGCGCACCATGTTCGTGCGCAAGGCGACCGGCCTCGTGAAGGGGTGGTCGGTGTTCGACGCCTTCATCTACTCGGCCTTCGCCATCAACCTGATGGCGCTCGGGTTCGGGTACGCCTTCACCACGACCGCGTTCCTGCCCAAGGGCGCGCTGATCGCGGCCATCATCCTCTCGGGTCTCTTCATCTGCTTCGAGGTGCTCGTGTACGCCTCGATGATCGCGGTCATGCCCCGCGCGGGCGGCGACTACGTCTGGCAGAGCCGCGTGTTCGGCGGCGGGTTCGGGTTCGTGCTCGCCGCGACCGGGTGGTGGTTCATCCTCTGGCACTGGGTGCCGATCTACGCGCAGATCCTGTGCGTCGAGGTGCTCCAGCCGCTCCTGACCGTGCTCGGGTTCACCGGCACGAGCGCGCTGCACGCCGACTGGTGGCCGTACTCGCCCACGAACGGGAACGGCATCTTCGTCGCGTCGCTGATCACCGCGGGGATCGCCACGGGCGTCGTCGCGATGGGCATGCGGCTCTATGCCCGGGTGCAGAAGTGGTGCTTCATCGGCGGGATGGTCGGGCTCGTGATCATGCTTGCGATCTTCCTGACCCACTCGAAGGCCGATTTCATCAACGCCTACAACTCGAGCGCCCACAGCCTCTACGGCGTCAAGGGCAACGCCTACCAGGGCCTGATCAACGCCAGCAACAAGGCGGGCACGTCCACCTACCCGGGCTTCTCGTCGTTCCCGTTCAAGGACACGTTCCTGCTCCTGCCGTTCATGGTCTTCTACAACCTGTGGCCGAACTGGGGCGCGACCCTGTACGGCGAGGTGCGCGGGGCGTCCGACTTCCGCAAGAACATCTACGCGATGGGCGGAGCGCTCGTGTTCACGACGATCGTGGTCGTGATCACGTTCGCGTCGATGGCGCATGCGATGGGCTTCAACACCTACGGCATCCTGAGCTCGGCGTACTGGGGCTACTTCACCGCGCCGCTCGCGGTCTTCCCCTACCCGGGCACGCTGGCGGCGTTCTTCTACCACTCCGAGCTCGTCCAGGTGATCCTGATCCTGCTGC
Organism: uncultured Actinomycetes bacterium; assembly: GCA_963843705.1. Lineage (GTDB taxonomy): Bacteria > Actinomycetota > Thermoleophilia > Gaiellales > JAICJC01 > JAICJC01. The sequence goes on along the minus strand of CAWJLQ010000010.1, from coordinate 228,266 downwards.
TCTCGCTGTGGTTCTTCGGGTGGGCGGGCAGCGTCTTCCTGAGCTCGACGCGCATGATCTTCGCGGCCGCGTTCGACCGCATCCTGCCCGAGTGGGCGGCCAGGGTCGACGACCGCACGCATGCGCCGCTGGGCGCGCTGGCGCTGATGCTGCTCCCGTCGATCCCGATCAGCGCGCTCTACGCCTACAGCACCAAGTTCTACAACTACACCCTGGACGCGACGCTGGTGATCGCCATCACGTACTTCGGGACGACGCTCGCCGCGGTGGTGATGCCGTGGCGCAGGCCCGACATCTACCGGGCGTCGCCGATCGCGAAGTACGAGATCGCCGGGATCCCGCTGGTCACCATCTCGGGCCTGATCTTCGGCGGGTTCCTGGTCTTCTGCATCTACAAGTGGTTCTTCGACGGCGCGTACTTCGTGAACAACTTCGACTCGAAGCTCTACATGCTCGTGCTGTACGTCGTCGCCCTGATCATCTACATCGCGTCGAGGCTGGTGCGCCGCCGCGAGGGCATCGACCTCGCGATGATCAACTCCGAGATACCCGTCGAGTAGCGGCCTGCGGCCCGTGAATGCCCGGTGCCAGGCACCGGGCATTCACGGGCGCCGTTGTGCGTATCCTGCGGCCATGAGCCAGACCTACGTCTACTCCATGTACCGCTGCAACAAGTTCTACGGGCCGGATCGGCAGGTGCTGCGCGACATCTCGCTCTCGTTCCTGCCCGGCGCGAAGATCGGCGTGCTCGGCCCCAACGGCGCCGGCAAGTCCACCCTCCTGCGCATCATGGCCGGTCTCGACGAGCCGTCGAACGGCGAGGCGCGGCTGGCGCCCGGCGCCACCGTCGGCTACCTGCCGCAGGAGCCCGCGCTCGACCCCGGCAAGGACGTGCGCGGGAACGTCGAGGAGGGCGTCGCCGAGAAGCGGGCGCTGCTCGACCGGTTCAACGAGATCTCGGCCCGGTTCGCGGAGCCGATGTCCGACGAGGAGATGCAGGCGCTGCTCGAGGAGCAGGGGGAGGTGCAGGACCGGATCGAGCGCACCGACGCCTGGAGCCTCGACCGCGTGCTCGACGTCGCCATGGACGCCCTGCGCCTGCCGCCGTCCGACGCCGACGTGGAGACGCTCTCCGGTGGTGAGCGGCGGCGGGTGGCGCTCTGCCGCCTCCTGCTCTCGTCGCCGGACCTCCTGCTCCTGGACGAGCCGACCAACCACCTCGACGCCGAGTCGGTGGCCTGGCTCGAGCGGTTCCTGGACGACTACGCGGGCACGGTGCTGGCCGTCACCCACGACCGCTACTTCCTCGACAACGTGGCCGGCTGGATCCTCGAGCTCGACCGCGGTCACGGCATCCCGTTCCAGGGCAACTACTCGTCGTGGCTCGAGCAGAAGCAGGCCCGGCTGGCGGTCGAGGAGAAGCAGGAGTCGGCGCGGCAGCGCACCCTGCAGCGCGAGCTGGAGTGGGTGCGGATGGCGCCGCGGGCGCGGCACGCCAAGAGCCGCGCCCGCATCGCCGCCTACGAGGACCTGCTCGCCCAGGAGTCGGCGGTGAAGCTCGACACCGTCGAGATCCATATCCCGGCCGGGCCGCGACTGGGCGACGTCGTCGTCGAGGCCGAGGGCCTGCGCAAGGGCTACGGCGACCGCCTCCTGATCGACGGCCTCGATTTCTCGCTGCCCGCCGGCGGCATCGTCGGCGTGATCGGCCCGAACGGCGCCGGCAAGACGACCCTCTTCCGGATGATCGCCGGGCAGGAGCAGCCGGACGGCGGCGAGCTGCGGGTGGGGCCGTCGGTGGAGCTCGCCTACGTCGACCAGGCCCGGGCCGACCTCGACCCCGGAAACACGGTCTGGAAGGAGATCTCCGGCGGCAAGGACCGCATCACGGTCGGCCCCCGCGAGGTCGCCTCGCGCGCCTATGTCGCGTCGTTCAACTTCCGCGGCGGCGACCAGCAGAAGCGGGTGGGCGACCTGTCCGGCGGGGAGCGCAACCGGCTCCACCTCGCCAAGCTGCTTCGCTCCGGCGGCAACCTGCTGCTTCTGGACGAGCCGACCAACGACCTCGACGTCGACACGCTGCGGGCGCTCGAGGAGGCGCTCGTCTCGTTCGCCGGCTGCGCCGTGGTCATCAGCCACGACCGCTGGTTCCTCGACCGCGTCGCCACCCACATCGTCGCCTTCGAGGGCGACTCGCAGGTGGTGTGGTTCGAGGGCGCCTACGACGAGTACGAGGCCGACCGCCACCGCCGGCTGGGGGCGGAGGCCGACCAGCCGCACCGGATCAAGTACAAGCCGCTCGTGCGGCCGTAGCTCACGCCGCGGTCTCGCGGGCGAACACGAAGAACAGCTGGTGGCGCTCGCCCAGGAACCCCTGGGACTCGACGGTCGTCGTGGTGACGAGCTCCCAGCCGTCGACCGCCGCGGCGTTCAGGCGCTCCGCGAAGTCGTCGGCGCTCAGCGCACCGCCCCAGAACACGGTGTCCTGCGAGGTCACGACCCGGTACTCCTTCATGCCGGAGCGTTCGCCGGCCCGAACCGGCATCCTGCGTGCGGGGACGAGCTCGCGGATCGCCTCCGGGCGGAGGGGCCTGGCCCCATATGGGGCCAGGCCCCGCTTGTGGGGCATTTCTCACGATGGCAGGTGCCGGCCCAGGAACCGCACCTGCGCCGGCAGCATGCGCCGCCAGAAGTCGTCGTCGTGGCAGCCGACGGCGAACTCGCCGGCGGCGTGAGGGTGGAGGCGCGCGGCGAAGGCGCGGTCGTTTTGGAGGAACGGGTCGGCGGTGCCGCGGCTGACCGAGACGGCACTCCCGGCCAGGCGGTCGGCGCCCGCGAAGACATCGTTGCGGGCGAAGTCGGCCGGGCCGTCGAACGCGTCCGAAACGGCGGCGTGCTGCTGGGCGTACGTCGGCCAGATCGCGGCGCTCGAGACGGCCACCGCCGGGAACCGGCCGGGTGCCGCTCGGCGGCGAGCAGGGCGCCGTAGCCGCCCATCGACCAGCCCAGCAGCCCGCGCGGGCGCAGGCCGAACCGGGCCTCGAGCAGCGGCTCGAACTCCGCGAGCAGCATCCGCATGCGATCCTCGCCGCCGGCGCGCCGGTGCCAGTAGGTGCCTCCGCCGTCCACTGCCGCGACCGCGTAGCGCAGGCCGGCGGCGGCGACGAAGTCGACGACGTGGAGCGTGTCCATGACCGACCGGGCGTCGCTGCCGCGGCCCGGCAGGCACAGCACGGCCTCGGATCCGCGCCGCCCCGGCGGCAGCCCGACCGCCCAGTCGACCGGCTCGGCGACGAAGCGCGAGCGCAGGCTGCCCAGGATCACCCGGGTGCCGGGGTGGCGCGGCGGGGCGGGACCGCTGGGGCCGCACGCGCCGGTGAGCTCGTCGTACCAGGTGCGCAGCGGCAGCCGATGCGTTCCGGCGGCAACTCCGCCGGCGCCGAGCACGGCCGCGCCCAGGCCTGCCACCGCGCCTCGCCGGGTCATCCGCATCGGCCCAGGCTACGGGCGGTGTGTGGCGACCCGGTAACGGCCGGGGCTCAGTCCTCCTGCCAGAACACCCCGCGGTCGTCGTGCGTCAGCTCGATCCGGCGGCCGTCCGGATCGCGCAGCAGGACGAACCGCTGCCACGGGTTCGGCGACACCGGCTCGCGCTGGACGGCGCCCAGCTCCCGCGCCCTGGCGAGCGTCTCCTCGAACCCGACCGCGTCGACGTCGAATGCGATCTCGTCCGGATCGTCGGCCGGCCGGCCCTGCGCCTCGAAGAACGCGAGCGTCACCGAGCCGACGCGGAGCGGGCGGTGGCTGCCCGCGAGCGGCTCGGCGTCCAGGAGCTCCAGGTAGAACAGCCGCAGCCGGGTCGGGTCGGGCGTGCGAAAGGCGATGTGGTTGATGCCGAGGACGGCCACGCCACCGGCAAGCGTACTTCGGCCTCCGGCCGTCCTTCGCGCGTCGCGCCTACGCGGCCATGCGCGCGATCGCGGCCAGGCGGTTGGTGGCGTCGAGCGCGGCCACCTTGTAGGACTCGGCCAGCGTCGGGTAGTTGAACACGGTGTCCAGCAGCACGTCGATCGTCCCGCCCATGGCCATCACCAGCTGGCCGATGTGGACGATCTCGGTGGCGCCCGTGCCGAACGCATGCACGCCGAGCAGGGTGCGGTCGAGGGGCGAGACCAGCAGCTTCAGCATGCCGGACGTGTCGCCGAGGATCTGCCCCCGGGCGAGCTCGCGGTAGCGGGCGACGCCGATCTCGTAGGGGACGGCCGCCTCGGTCAGCTGCTCCTCGGTGCGGCCGACGAAGCTGATCTCGGGGATGGTGTAGATGCCGATCGGGAGCTTCGCGTCGATCGGGTGCGCCAGCACGCCGAAGGCGTCGCAGGCGGCCAGCCGGCCCTGCTCCATCGAGGTCGCCGCGAGGCTGGGGAAGCCGATCACGTCGCCGACGGCGTAGATGTGCTCGGCGGTGGTGCGGAAGCGGTCGTTCACGGCGATGCGGCCGCGGGCGTCGGCCTGGAGGCCGGCGTTCTCGAGCGCGAGCGCGTCGGTCGCGCCCTGGCGGCCGGCGGAGTAGAGCACCGCGTCGGCCGGGATCAGCTTGCCGCTCGCCAGGTGCGTCACCGCGCCGTCGGGGTGCGAGTCGACGCCGGTGACCGTCTCGTCGAAGCGAAAGATCACGCCGACGTCGCGCAGGTGGTACTGGAGCGCCTCGATGATCTGGACGTCGCAGAACTCGAGCAGCCGCCGCCGCTGCTCGACCACCGTGACCCGCGTGCCGAGCGCCGCGAACATCGACGCGTACTCGATGCCGATCACGCCGGCGCCGACGACGACGAGCGAGTTCGGCAGCCAGTCCAGCTCGAGGATGTCGTCGGAGTCGAGCACGGTGCGGCCGTCGAAGGCGACCGACGCCGGCCGGGCGGGGCGCGTGCCCGTGGCGATGACGATCTTCTGGGCGGTGACGTTGCGCTCGCTGCCGGCCGCGCTCACGATCCGGACGGTGTGCGGGTCGACGAAGGCGCCGTGGCCGGACAGGACCTGCACGTGGTTTCGGCCGAGCTGGCTGCGCACGACGTCGATCTCGCGCTGGACGACGTGCTGGATGCGCGCGAAGACGTCTTCGCTCGTGATGTCGTCCTTGACCCGGTAGCTCTGGCCGTAGATGCCGCGCTGGCTCATGCCGGTGAGGAAGACGACGGCCTCGCGCAGCGTCTTCGACGGGATCGTGCCGGTGTTGGTGCAGACGCCGCCGAGCGTCTCGCGCCGGTCGGCGACGGCCACCCGGCGGCCCAGCTTGGCCGCCTGGATGGCGGCCTTCTGGCCGCCCGGCCCGGAGCCGATCACCAGCAGGTCATAGTCGAACGTCACCGGCCGGTAATCGGCGGAGACGGCTCCGGATTGACGCGCGCGGCACACGCGCCGGCACGACCGTCCCAACTGGCGTCCGCCGTGGACGCCAACGGGGACGGCTATCATCGGCCGTCCGATGGCCGAATACCGCGTCACGAGCTGGCGAGCGATCCCGACGATGGTGACCGCGCGCGACGGCGCCGGCGGCACGGCCAAGGCGGCGCTGCCCGACCGCTTCCAGGAGGCCGTGGACGAGGCGGCGATGCGCCAGGGCCTGGCCGGCTCCGACGCCTATCTCGAGGCGTGGGTACAGGGTCCGTGGGAGCAGGCCGACGGCACCCCGGACGAGGTGGCCGGGCGGATCGCGGCGGAGCTCGACGCCGCCCATCCGCCCGAGCGTCTGGCCGCCATGCTCGACGGCTGAAGCGTAGAATCGCCCGGGCTCCACGTCGAGCAGACCCGGGGAGATGGGCATGGCGCGAGATCCGTATGACTTCATCATCATCGGCGGCGGGTCGGCCGGCTGCGCGCTCGCGAACCGCCTGAGCGCCGACCCGTCGACCAGGGTGCTCGTGCTCGAGGCCGGCCGGCCCGACTGGAAGGCCGACGTCTTCATCCACATGCCCTCGGCGCTCACCTACCCGATCGGCAGCCGCTTCTACGACTGGAAGTACGAGTCCGAGCCCGAGCCCTACATGGACGGGCGCCGGATCTACCACGCCCGCGGCAAGGTGCTCGGCGGCTCGAGCAGCATCAACGGGATGATCTTCCAGCGCGGCAACGCGCTGGACTTCGAGCGCTGGGCGGCCGACCCCGGCATGCAGAGCTGGGACTACGCGCACTGCCTGCCCTACTTCAAGAAGATGGAGACGTGCCTCGCCGGCGCCGACGAGTGGCGCGGCGGCGACGGCCCGCTCGTGCTCGAGCGCGGCCCGGCCACGAACCCGCTCTTCGTGGCCTTCTTCGAGGCCGTCCAGCAGGCGGGGTACGAGCTGACGAGCGACGTGAACGGCTACCGCCAGGAGGGGTTCGCGGCGTTCGACCGCAACATCCACCGCGGCCGCCGCCTGAGCGCCGCCCGGGCCTACCTGCACCCGGTGATGGACCGGCCCAACCTGACGGTCAAGACGAACGCGTTCGTGCGCCGGATCGTGTTCGACGGCAACCGCGCCACCGGCGTCTCGTTCGACCTCCCGCGCGGTCCCACCCGGCGGGCGCACGCGAAGGAGATCATCCTCTGCGGCGGTGCGATCAACAGCCCGCAGGTGCTGCAGGTCTCCGGCGTCGGCAACGCGGCCGAGCTGGAGCAGCTCGGCGTCGCGGTCGTACACGACCTGCCCGGCGTGGGCGAGAACCTGCAGGATCATCTCGAGGTGTACGTCCAGTACGCCAGCAAGCTGCCCGTGTCGGTGGCGCCGGCGATGCTCTACCGCAACCGGCCGAAGGTCTTCCTGGAGTGGCTCGCGCGCCGCGGCCCCGGGGCCACGAACCACTTCGAGGGCGGCGGCTTCGCCCGCTCCAACGACGACGTCGCCTACCCGAACCTGATGTTCCACTTCCTGCCGATCGCGATCCGCTACGACGGCTCGCAGCCGGCCGGCGGCCACGGCTACCAGGTGCACATCGGGCCGATGTACTCCAACTCGCGGGGCACGGTGAAGATCACCTCGACCGACCCGACGGTGAAGCCGGCGCTGCGGTTCAACTACCTCTCGACGCCGGAGGACCGGCGCGAGTGGAAGGAGGCGATCGAGATCGCCCGCTCGATCCTGAACCAGCCGGCCTTCGACGCCTACAACGCGGGCGAGCTCTCGCCCGGGCCGGGGGTGGCGACGGAGGAGGAGGTGCTGGATTGGGTGCGCCGAGACGCCGAGACGGCGCTGCACCCGTCATGCACGTGCGCGATGGGCACGGGCGCGATGTCGGTCGTCGACCCGGAGACGATGCGCGTACACGGGCTCGAGGGCGTGCGCGTGGTCGACGCCTCGGTCATGCCCTACGTCACCAACGGCAACATCTACGCGCCGGTGATGATGACGGCGGAGAAGGCCGCCGACCTGATCCTCGGCAACACGCCGCTCGCGCCCATCGACGCCGCGTTCTACCGGCACCAGCCGGCCGGCGCGGCCGCGGGCGAGTAGCTGCGTCGGGGCGGCCGCCCTCGTCGGGCGGCCGCCCCGTTGGGTCGTCAGTCGGTGGCGGGCACCGGCTCGCCGGTCCTGATCGCCGGCGCGGCATGCCCGCGCGCTGCGGGCGGCTCGATCGTGATGTTGGGCAGCGCCCGGTCGAGCCAGCGCGGGATTCCCCACGACCGCTCGCCGAGCACCGTCAGGAGCGCCGGCACGAGCGTCATCCTGACCACCAACGCGTCGGCCAGGATCGCCACCCCGAGGAGCAGGCCGAACTCCTTCGACACGCGGTCGGGGTTGAGCAGGAACGCGAAGAACACGAACGACATGATGAAGGCGGCGGCGATGATCACCCTGCCGACGCCGGCCATCCCGTCGCGTACGGCCGCGAGCGTGTCGCCGCCCGAGACCTGCTCCTCGCGGATGCGGCTCATGAGGAACACCTCGTAGTCCATCGAGAGCCCGAACAGGATCGCGAAGGCGATCGGCGGCACGAAGCTCTCGATCGGGCCGGTGCGGTCGAGGCCGAGCACGCCCATCCCGTGACCGAGCTGGATCACGAGCGTCAGGACGCCGAACCCGACCACGGCCGAGGTCAGCGTGGTCAGCGCCGCCTTGACGGCGACCACGAGCGACCGGAAGGCCATCGCCATCACCAGGAACGTGATGCCGACGATGTAGAGCAGGAACCACGGCGTCCGCGAGAAGATGCGGTTGCCGATGTCGGTGAACGCCGCATTCGAGCCAGAGACGTACGCCTGGGCGGACGAGCCCTTGAGCGCAGCCGGGATCGTGGTGTGGCGCAGCGTCGAGACGATGTCGTCGGTCTTGGCGTCCTGCGGCTTGTACCTCGAGTAGGTGTTGATGATCGCCACCGACGCCTGCCTCGGCGTGGCCGCGTTGTAGATCGGCTTCACCGTCTCGGCGATGCCGGGGACGTGCTGGAACGCGTGCTGCAGCTTGACCGCGGCGGTGTGATCCGAGTTCAGCGCGATCACGACCGGGATCGGCTCGGTGAACCCGGGGCCGAAGCCCGCGGACAGCAGGTCGTACGCCTGTCGGGTGGTCTGGCTCTTCGGCGCCGTGCCGGCGTCGGACAGCCCCAGCCGGGCCTTCGCGACCGGCGCCGCCGCCGCGAGCAGGACGACCACCGCCACCGGCAGCACGTACTTCGCCCGGCTCGAGACGAACCGGCCCCACGCTGCGACCGGGGTGCGGGCCTGGCCCGCGCGGGAGTCGTCGGAGCTGCGCAGCCCCAGCCGGCCGCTGTCGATGCGGTGGCCGAGCAGCGCCAGCACCGCCGGCAGCAGCGACTGCGCCAGAAGCACGGCCGTCAGCACGCCGAGGGCGCTGCCGATGCCGAGCTTGGTGATGAAGTCCAGGCCGATCAGGGCCAGGCCGGTGATCGAGATCGCCACGGTCGTGCCGGCGAAGAGCACCGCCCGCCCGGCCGTTGCGCCCGCCGCCGTCGCCGCCTCCTGCGGCGTCAGCCCGTCGTTGAGGAACTGCCGGAACCGGGTGACGATGAAGAGCGTGTAGTCGATGCCGACACCGAGGCCGATCATCGGCACCAGGATCTCGGTCACCGTGTTGAAGTGGGTGAGCCGCGCCGCCAGATAGAGCAGCAGGAAGGCTCCGGCCACGGCGGTGATGGCGAAGAGCAGCGGGATCGCGGTCGGGACGAGCGCCCGGAACAGGATCAGCAGCACGACGAACGCCGCGATCATGCCGATGATCTCGCTGCCGCTGCTCGAGACCGGCGCGTTCTCGGCCTCGCCGGTGAACTGCGTGTCGATCCCGGCCTTCTGGCCGATCGACTGCATCCGGTTCTCGACGTCGACGATCCCGGCGCGCGGGATCTTGAACGAGTCCCGGTCGTACTGGACGTCGAAGAACGCGATCCGGCCGTTCGCGGACAGCTGATGCGAGCCCGCCCTGAGCGGATCGGTGATCGCGCTCATGTCCTTCGCCGTCTCGTCGATCGAGCGCTGCGAGGACGTGCCGGCGGCGAGCATGCGGCTCACCGCGGCCGCCCGCGCCGGCGTGTCGAGCCGCTGGCCGTTCGGCGCGGCCAGCACGACGCGGAGCGCGGCGCCCTTCTGGCCGCCGAACTTCGCGTTGACGAGGTCGGTCGCCTTCTGGGCGTCCGACCCAGGGATCTTGAAGTCGTCGATGAGCTTGCCGTGGAAGGCGGCGTTCAAGCCGCCGAGCGCGACGAAGATCGCGATCCAGGCCGCGATCACCCGCCACGGGTGACGGGCGAACAGCCCGTACATGCGGGCCAGGCCGCCGCCGTGTGCGACCCGCCGGCCCGCCGCGACGACGTCCTGTCCGGCGGCCGCGTGGCCGCGTGGCGGACGTGTTGATAGCTGTGACAAGGTGCGTCTCCCTTCACGAAGCGCGGGCGCGTCGAACGACGGCGTACGCGCGAGATCAGGCGTTTATGCCGGCCCCGAAGACTGCGCGATCGGCGCCGCCCGGGCAGTGGGGCAGGCAGGTGAGACGGGGTGCGGTTTGCCGTACGCCGCGTCGGCGCTACGCGCCGCGGACGACCTTGACGCGCACGCCGCGCAGGTAGAGCGGCGAGGCGGCCAGCGTCAGCCTGCCGCCGCCGTATACGAACGCCGCCCGGGCGGTCTTGCCGAAGCCGACGGCGCGGTTCGAGACGACGCTTCGGGAGAGGAAGGTGGTGCCGCCGGCGACGACGAGCCCGTCGCGGAACGATCCCCGGATCTGCACCCGCCAGATCGTGATCCCCCGTCCGCGGGCGTAGACGCCCAGGCGGGCCGAGCCGAGCGTCGACGAGGAGATTTCGCCGTCCGGGCCGGCCGCCTTCACGTCGGCGCCGCTCGACCCCGAGATGGTCGAGCCCGTGATGCTCCAGCCGGAGGCGACCGAGGCGATGTAGACGCCGTGCTCGTACAGCTTGGAGATGCCGTTGTGGGTGATCGTGCAGCCGGCGATCCGGGTGCCGGCGCCGCCCACCTCGATGCCGGAGCCGAGGTACGGCGAGCCGCCGGTGCCGTTGCGCGAGACGGTGTCGTTGGAGAAGACGTCGCCGGAGTCCGCGCCCGTCTCCATGATCCCCGCGCTCCGGTTGCCGGTGACCCGCGACGAGTCGATCACGATGTCCTTGGAGCCGTTCACCTGGATGCCGTGGGTGGCCGACCCGCTGGCCCGCATCTGGGACAGGGTGATGCGCTGGGAGGAGCCGATCCAGACCGCCTGGGCGGAGCCGCCGGTGACGTCGAGGCCGGCGATCCGGACATCGTGGACGTTGATGATGCCGAGGCCGTTGGCGGTCTGGCCAGCGTCGATCGTGACCGTCCCGGGGACGGCGGCCACGGCGATCGGCGCCGTCTCCGTGCCGCTCGCGCCGATCCGGGTCGGCGGATAGGCGCCGGCGGCCACCGACACGGTGTCGCCGGGCAGCGCGACCTTCTCGGCCGCGGTGATGGTGCACGCCCGGGCGCCGGCGACGAGCGCGTCGCGGGTCGGCGCGGCGACACACCCCGCAGCGGTCGAGACGGGCAGGACCGGACCGCCGGTGGTGCCGGAGAGGACCAGGGCTGCGAGCACCGACGCGATCACCGGTCGGTCATCGGTGGCCGCCTCGCGCGCCGCCAGCCCTCGAAGGAGGCACACCGCCTCCCCTGCCCGGGGCCGGGAAACGGACATCCCGCGTAGGTGATCGCGGGGACGCCCCGGCGGCCGGTCGGCGTAGAGAAGTGCATGCGAACGACGCTGCTCATCGCCTGCGTCGCCCTTCGGGTGCTGATCCTCCCGGGCGACGCGCAGGGACGACCCGTCGCTGTCGCCCTCACGCCCCGGATGCACGCCGTTGGCGTGCGTTCGGCTCGCCGCGTCATCTCCGACGCGAGCCTGCAGCTTGCGCTTCCGCGCGGGTGGCACGGCGTCGTCACCTACGGTGGCCTGGGATCCGACCCCTTTGGCGTCGGCGAGCTGATCGTCGGGAACTTCCCCGTCCCGACGACATCCAGCGGCTGCGAGGGATGGGCGCCGCGACTCTCGCGGCATGCCGTGCTCCTGCGCATCTACGACTATGGAGCCATCGCGCTTGGCCGGACGCCGGCCGTGCGCCGTCTCCGGCTGCCTGCCGTGCGGCCTGTCCGCGACCCGGCGATACGAGCTCTCGCGACCGCACGCGAGCGCTTCCGCGGCCGCGCGCTGATCGTCGACGCGGTGTTCGGAAGCAGACGGCCGCCGACCGCGCTGCTCCGCCGTGTCGGCCGGATCCTGGGCAGCGCCGGCGTCGCCGGCTGATCTCGCGAGCGGGGCCTGGCCCCGGGTGCGGGGCCAGGCCCCACCACCAGAGCGGAGCGCTACGGGGCGATGGCGGCGCCCCAGGCGAGCACGAGCACGCCGAGGAGGACGGCGAGAATTTCCAACGCGATTCGCCCACGCGAGAGCACGCCGTTCCGCCATCGGTGCAGGCACCTCCGGCCCGTCCACCAGACGAGCCAGACCGCGCCCGCCGCAATCGCAAGAGCGAGGATCCAGGCGACGAAGGACTCCACGCCTCCCATCCAGCCGGCTACGCCAGCTCGAGGATGACGCGGGTGGCGTCGCCCGTGCGCACGAGATCCATGGCCGCGTCGGCCTCGTCCAGCGGCAGCCGGTGGGAGATCAGTCGGTCGAGCGGCAGCCGGCCGCGGCGGTGCAGGTCGAGGATGAGGGGGAAGTCGCGGTCGGGCCGGGCCGAGCCGTAGATCGAGCCCAGCACCCGCCGCTCCATGCGCGGGATCGAGAGCGCGGGGAGCGTGATCGTGGCGTCGGCCCGGGGGATGCCGCACAGCACCGCCGCCCCGCGGGCGCGGGTGGAGAGGAAGGCCGCTTCCGCGGCCGCCGGCCGGCCGGTCGACGCGAACGCGTAGTCGACGCCGCCGCCGCTCGCGTCGCGCACCGCCGCAGCGACGTCCGCCGCAGAGCCGTGCCACTCGACCGCGGCGGTGGCGCCGAGCTCGAGCGCGCGCTCGCGCCGGCTCGGCCGCGCGTCGACCGCCACGACCTCGGACGCTCCGGCCGCGACCGACCCCACGACCGCGGCGAGGCCCGTGCCGCCCAGGCCGAGCACGGCCACGCGCTCCCCCGGCCGGACTCCGGCAGTGCGCCACACCGCACCGACGCCGCTCGTGATCGCGCAGCCGACCAGCGCGGCGACGTCGAAGGGCACGTCGCTCGGGATGCGCACGCACGAGCGCTCCGGCACGACCGCGCGCTCGGCGAACGAGGACAGGAAGCAGTAGTGGTGCACCGTCGCGCCGCCGAACGAGAGCCTGGTCGTCCCGTCCAGCAGGCCCCCGGCGAGCATCTTCGGCCACGCCGTCCCGCACAGGTGCGGCAAATCGCGCAGGCACTGCTCGCAGTGCCCGCAGTAGGGCGCCCACGAGAGCGCGACATGGTCTCCGACCGCGAGCGCCGTCACCCCCGCGCCGATCTCCTCGACGACGCCCGCGCCCTCGTGCCCGAGCACGAGCGGGCACGGCACCTCGACCGAACCGTCGAAGGCGTTCAGGTCGTCGCTGCAGACGCCGCTCGCGTGCAGGCGCACGCGCACCTCGCCGGGGCCGGGCGGGGCGAGGTCGAGCTCGACGATCCGAAGCCGCGTCCCCACCGCCGGGAGCAGCGCCGCGCGCGTGGTGACGGCGTCAGGCACCGGCGCCCACCAGCCGCTCGAGATCGCGCTCGAGGCCGGCCTCGCCCACCTCGACCACCTCGAGCGGGAGCCCGATCCGGGCCGCCGCCGCCTCGGCCTTTGCCCGCAGCTGGGGCGTCGGCCGCTGGGCCAGCCACACCACCCGCCGGTAGTGGCGGAAGTAGTCGTCGCGCAGCTCGGGGTGGCGGTCGAGCCCCAGCGAGCGCACGACGGTGCGGTCGAACGTGCGGGCGAGGAAGTCGGTCAGGAAGTAGGTGCCCGGCTCGTCGGCGAGCGCGGCGCGCACCTCGTCGCGGGCGAACACGTCGTAGCAGTGGTCGCCCGGCAGGCGCTCGACGCCGAGCGTGTCGACGGCGCCGAGGCTGCCGCAGTCGGCGTAGGCGAGCACGACGCGGTCGTAGTCGTCCCGCAGCTGCTCGATCAGACCGGCCGCGGCCGGGGCGATCCGCTCGGGGCGGTTGTGCAGCTCCGGCGGCAGGGGGTGCACGTCGACGTCCCACCCGCGCCGGCGGGCGATCGCCTGCACGTGCAGCGCGAGCGCTCCGCACGCCACCACCGCCACCCGCTCGCGGGCCGCGGCGCTCATCCCGGAAAGGCCAGCTGGTCGATGAACATGTCGTTGAAGTCTGCCCGGCCGGAGAGCTCGACGTACTCCACCTCGTCCAGGATCGCGTCCGCGGCCGCCCGCTCGCGCAGCGAGAGCGCGGCCATCTTCGCCCCCTCGCCGGCGACGTTCCCGGCCGAGATGATCCGCGGCAGGGCGAGGCGCGGCACCAGGCCGATGCGGACGGCGCTGGCGGGCGAGAGGTATGACCCGAAGCTGCCGGCCAGGAGCACCTGCGACACGTCGTCGGGGCCGATCCCGAGCTCGCCCATCAGGATCCGCCAGCCGGTCGCGATGGACGCCTTCGCGAACTGCAGCTCGCGCACGTCCCGCTGGGAGAGGTAGACGGCGTTCTCGGGCTCCTCGCCGCGCCAGGCGAGCACGAACACGCGCTCCTGGCCCACCTTGACCAGCCGCTTCGCCAGCTCGGGATGCTGCTCGGCGGCGGCCTCGTCCGGGATGAAGCGGCCGGAGTGGTCGAGCAGGCCGCAGCCGACCAGCTGGGCGACGGCGTCGACGAGGCCGGATCCGCACATCCCCACCGGGGCCGTGTCGCCGATCACCTCGAGCACGAGGTCGTCGCCGTCGATGCGCACGCCCTCGATCGCGCCCTCGGCGGCGCGCATGCCGCACTTGATCTGGGCGGCCTCGAACGCCGGCCCGGCCGGCGCCGCCGTCGCCACGACCCGCTCCTGGGAGCCGAGCGCGATCTCCGAGTTCGTGCCGACGTCGATGAAGAGCCGAACGCGCCGGTCGCGGGTGAGCCCGGTCGCGAGCAGGCCGGCGACGATGTCGCCGCCGACGTAGGCGCCCAGCGCCGGGAAGGTGAAGGCGGGCGCGCGCGGGTGCAGCGGCACGCCGTAGTCGGCGGCCGTCACCGGCGGCAGCCGCCGGGCGGCGATGATGAACGGCGCCATCGCGAGCGGTTCGGGATCGATGCCGAGCGCGATCTGGGTCATGGTGACGTTGCCGCACAGCACCATCTCGTACACGTGCTCGCGGTCGATGCCGGCCTCCTCGCACACCTCGGTCGCGAGCAGGTTGAGCGTCTCGGCGGCCCGCGCCTGCAGCGCCTCGAGCGCGTCGGGGTCGAGCATCGTCGCCGACACACGCGAGATGACGTCGGCGCCGTAGGGCTGCTGGCGGTTCAGCACCGACCGCACCGCCACCGGCTGCCCTGTGGCCAGGTCGAGCAGCGTCGCCACGACGGTCGTCGTGCCCAGGTCGAACGCGAGCGCGTGCCGCCGCGCGGTGGTGTCGCCCGGCTCGACGTCGATCAGCAGGTCGTCGCAGATGACGGCCGTGACCTTGTAGTCGGCCGCCCGCATCGTCCGGCCGAGCATGCGCATCGCGCCGGGGTGGACGCGCAGCTCGAAGTCGTCCACCGCCGCCAGGACGCGCTCGAGGTCGGACGCCTGGTCCTCCAGCGACGGCTCCTCCAGCTCCAGGTAGCGCTTCTGCACCGCCGGGCGCAGGATGACGTGGCGGCCGACGCCGACGAGCGCCGCCTTGGGCCGCGTCTGCAGCGGCGGTACGTCGATCTCGAGGTCCTCGGTCGCCGCCGCCCGGCACGCCAGCCGCCAGCCCGCCCGCAGCTCGTCCAGCGTGAACGCGCGCGGGTCGACGCTCGACACCGGGACGGCGCCCTGCAGCACCCGCACCTTGCACTTCTTGCAGGTGCCGTGGCCGCCGCAGGTGGAGTCGATCGCGATCCCGTTCCACGAGGCGGCGTCGAAGACGGTCGTGCCCGCGGGCACGCGCACGTCGCCGCCGTCGGGGCGGAACTGCAACCGCACCCGTCCGGTGCCGGCCGCGGCGGCCGGCTCGCTCACACTGCTCCCGCCGCCTGGGCAGCGGCCAGCTTGGCGCGGTGCGCGGCGATCCAGCGCGCGCCCCACTCGTCGTGGCCGAGCAGGAAGTCGGCCGCCCGCACCGACTCGACGCACACCGGCGCGCGCGCGTCCATGATCGCGCTGGTCAGGCCGTGGCTGGCCGCGATGCCGAGGAACCCGGCGCCGAGCACGTGCCGCCCGGGCAGGCCGAACGAGGTGTTCGAGGCCCCGCAGGTCATGTTCACGCCCAGCTCGTCGCGGATCAGCCGCACCGTCTCGAGGAAGAGCGTCACGGCGCGCGGCTCGGCTCCGACCGGCATCGCCAGGGGGTCGATCACGACGTCCTCCGGCGGGATGCCGTGGTCGCCGGCGACCGACACGACCTTGCGCGCGACCTCCAGCCGGCGCTCCGGCTCCATCGGGATCTCGTCGTCGTTCGCGAGCCCGATCACCGCTGCCCCGTGCTTCGCCACGATCGGCAGGATCGCCTCCAGCCGCTCGTCCTCACCGGTCACCGAGTTCACGAGCGCCCTGCCCTCGTAGACGGACAGGCCGGCCTCGAGCGCCTCGATCACCGACGAGTCGATCACGAGCGGGAGGTCGGTCAGGCTCTGCACCAGCGGGATCGCCCGGCGCATCAGCTCGACCTCGTCCGCCAGCGGATCGCCGACGTTCACGTCCAGCATGTCGGCGCCGCCCGCCACCTGCTCGGCGACGTCGATCTCGATCTGGGACAGGTCGGTCTTCTGCAGCTGGGCCTGGAAGGCCTTGCGCCCGGTGGGGTTGATCCGCTCTCCGATGACGCAGAACGGCTTGTCCGATCCGATGACGATCGTCTTAGACCGGGACTGGAGAACGGTATCCATGCTCAACCCTTTCTGCGTGCGTGGGGATCCCGAGCCGCCGGCAGAGCGCGGCGATCCCGGCATCCTTGCGGAAGCTGATGAAGTGCAGGCCGCGCACGCCCGGCTGCTCCAGGGCGTGCAGGGCGAGCTCGTAGGCCACGTCGAAGCAGGCCTCCTGCTGGTCGGAGGCGGCCTCGACCCGCTCGATGACGTGGCCCGGGACGGAGATGCCCGGCACCTGCTCGTCGATGAAGCGCAGCGCCCGCGCCGAGCGCAGGATCGTGATCGAAGGCATAAGCGCCGCCCGCGGCGTCACCCCGATGCGCTGCGCCTCGGCGGCGAAGCGCTCCAGCAGCCGCGGCTCGAAGCAGATCTGCAGCTGCAGGAAGCGGGCACCCGCGCGCACCTTCTTCAGGGCGCGCTCGGCGCGGTACTCGAAGGGCGGTGCGCCGGGGTTTTCGACGGCCCCGAGGAAGAGATGCGGCGGCGGGTCGATCGCCCGGCCGCTGAGGTAGCGGCCCGACGCGATCGCCCGTGCGGTGGCGATCAGCTGGGGGCTGTCGAGGTCGAACACCCGGCGCGCCTCAGGCTCGTCGCCCGCGGTGACGTCGTCGCCCGTCAGGCAGCAGATGTTCTCGACGCCGTGCAGCGTCGCGCCCACGATCTCCGCCTCGAGCGCGAGCCGGTTGCGGTCGCGGCAGACGAGCTGCATGATCGGCTCCATCCCGCACTGGCGCAGGGCGACGGCGATCGCAAGCGGCGAGGCGTGGGCGTGGGCGGCCGTGTTGTCGGTCGCGTTGCACGCGTCGAGGTACGGCGCCATCGGATCGAGCTGGAAGCGCACCTCGTCCATGCCGCCGCCGTCGATGGTCGGCATCTCCGCCGTGACCACGAACCGCCCTTCGTCGAGCGCCGCTTCCAGCCGGCTCAATGCTCGCCGGCCTCCCAGCCCGCAGGCGTCTGGCGGTCGCGGCCGCTGGCGAAGTTGCGCCACGACGCGGTGCCGAACAGGCGGTTGTCGACCGGGCGGCGCAGGTGGTTGAACTCCTCGCGCCAGGCGGCGGGCAGGAGCGGCAGTCGCTGCGAGCGTTCGTAGCCGCGCAGCCACACGCACCGCATGCCCGGCTTCACCTCGCAGCCGCCGTCGGCGCGCACGCCGCCGCACGGGCCGTTGCGGAGCGTCTTGGGGCAGTTCATCGGGCAGGTCATGCCGGTCGAGTGCAGCACGCACTGGCCGCACATCCGGCAGCCGAAGACGGGCTTCTTCACCGCCGCCTCCATGGCCGTCAGAAGGCCCATCAGACCGCTGCGAGATCGCGGCGGTGCTGCTCGATCAGCTCCTTGGCCATGCGGACGGCCGTGGAGGCGTCGGCGGCGTAGCCGTCGGCGCCGACCGCGTCGGCGTACTCCTGCGTCACCGGCGCGCCGCCGACCATGACGATCACGCGGTCGCGGAGGCCGGCCTTCTGCAGGGCGTTGATGTTGGCCTTGAACATCGGCATGGTGGTGGTCAGGAACGCGGAGAAACCGACGATGTCGGGCTCGTGCTTCACCACCTCCTCGACGAACCGCTCGGGAGCGACGTTGACGCCCAGGTCGTGGACGGTGAACCCGGCGCCCTCGAGCATGATGTTCACGAGGTTCTTGCCGATGTCGTGCACGTCGCCCTTGACGGTGCCCATCACGAACGTGCCGATCGGCTTGGCGCCGGTCTCGGCCAGGAGCGGGCGCAGGATGTCGAGCGCGCCCTGCATCGCGCGAGCGGCGATCAGCATCTCGGGAACGAAGAAGTCGCCGCGCTCGAACCTGGCGCCGACCTCCTCGAGCGAGGGGATCAGCGCGTCGTAGAGCAGCGACTCGGGGTCCATGCCGTCCGCCAGGCCCTGGTTCGTCAGGTCCTTCACCTCGGGCGCGTTGCCGATCAGCGTGTTGTCGTAAAGCCCCTGGAGAATCTCTTCGTGCGTCATGCCGCTCCTTGCGTGGTGGTGCCGTACCCGAGCCGTGCCGACACGGTAGCCGCCTCGCGCACCAGCATGGGCGCGAGCTGCGCAATTCGCCTGCGTCCCAGGCGCGTCTCCGGTCCGCTGATGGAGAGCGCGGCGAGCACGTCGCCGCCGCCGCTTCGCACCGGCGCCGCCATCGCCGCCAGCCCTGGCTCGAGCTCGCCGATCGCCGTCGCGTAGCCGCGCTGGCGCACCGCCGCGAGCTCGGGCGCGAGCGCCGCGTGCTCGGCGGCGACCCGGACTGCGCCGAATGCGAGGAAGACCTTGCCGACAGCGGTGGTGGCATGCGGGACACGGCGGCCGATCCAGTTCGTCGAGCCGATGAAGTGGCGGCTGTCGACCTGGCTCAGGTGCTCGACGCCGAGCGGCGTCGGCACGGCGAGGTTGATCGTCTCGTCGCTCGCGTCGCCCAGCCGGCGCAGCGCGTCCGCCGACAGGTCGACCAGATCGCGGTCGCCGACGCCGCGGCGGGCGAGCCGCATCATCACCGGCCCGGGCCGCAGCGGCCCGCGGGCGCCGTCGCGCTGAACGAGCGCGTGCCGCTCGAGCGCGGCCACGAGCCGCGACACCGTGCTCTTGGGCAGGTCGGTGGCCTCGGCGAGCTCGCCCACGCCGATCGGCGCGGCGCTGTCGGCCACCGCCACCAGGAGCTGTGCGGCCCGGTCGATCGACTGCGTTCCAGAGGCGCTCGGCATTGAAAATGAACTCATGATGTGGAACTATTGTTCCACGAGAAGGATCATAGGGATCGACCCGCGGGCCGTCAAGGCTGCCCGGGGTCGCCGGGCCACGGAAGGACGCCATGTTCCGAAACACGATGCCGCGCTACGAGATCCTCTCCGAGGACGCGATGGACACCCTCGACCGCGGCTGGCGCCGGATCGTGTCCGAGATCGGCGTGGAATTCATCCTGCCGGAGGCGGTCGAGATCTTCCGCGCGGCCGGGTGCCGGACCGAGGACGCCACCGTCTGGCTCGACCCGGACTTCGTGATGGAGCAGGTGGCGAAGGCGCCGCGCGAGTTCGACCTGATCGCCCGGAATCCCGAGCGCTCGGCGCGGATCGGCGGCCAGAACATGGTCTTCACCGGCGTGTACGGGCCGCCGTTCGTGCGCGCGGGCGACGACCGCCGCGACGCGACCATGGACGACTTCGAGAACTTCGTGAAGCTGTCGCAGGCGTTCGACCAGCTCGACTCGGCCGGAGGCACCATCTGCGAGCCGAACGACCGCCCGCTGGACTCGCGCCACCTGGACATGGTGTTCGCCCTGCAGACGCTCTCGGACAAGTTCCACATGGGCTCGGTGACGTCCGGCCCGAACGCCGCCGACACCATCGCCATGAGCGAGATCCTGTTCGGGTCGCGGGAGGCGATCGAGCGGGCGCCGGTCACCATCTCGCTGATCAACGTCAACTCGCCCCTGCGCTTCGACGACCGGATGCTGTCCGCCATGCTCGAGTACAACCGCGCCAACCAGGCGGTGATCATCACACCGTTCCTGCTGATGGGCGCGATGTCCCCCGTGACGGTGCCGGCGACGCTCGTCCAGCAGATGGCCGAGGCGCTGGCCGGGATCGCGCTCACCCAGCTCGTCCGGCCGGGCTGCCCCGTCGTCTTCGGGTCGTTCCTCTCGAACACCGACCTGCAGTCCGGCTCTCCCAGCTTCGGCACGCCCGAATCGGCCATCGGCCTGCTGTGCACCGGCCAGATCGCACGCCGCTTCGGCCTGCCCTGGCGCAGCGGCGGCGGGCTCACGTCGAGCCAGACGGTCGACGCGCAGGCGGCCTACGAGGCGCTGATGACGATGCTGCCGACGTTCCTCGCCGGCGCGAACTATGTGATGCACTCGGCCGGCTGGCTCGAGTCGGGCCTCGTCAGCTGCTACGAGAAGTTCATCGTCGACATCGAGATCCTGCGCATGCTGCAGGAGGAGTTCACGCCGCTTGAGATCGACGAGGCCAGCCTGGCGTTCGACGCGCACGACGAGGTCCGCCACGGCGGCCATTTTCTGGGCGCTGCGCACACGCTGGAGCGGTTCCGGACGTGCTTCTACCGGCCGCTTCTGTCCTCGACGGAGAACTTCGAGCGGTGGAAGAGCAAGGGCGGCCGCGACGCGGCTGCGCGCGCCGGCGAGATCTGGCGCCAGACGCTCGAGACCTACGAGCAGCCGCCGATCGACCCGGCGGTGCGCGAGCAGCTCGTTGAGTACGTCGACCGGCGCCGCATCGAGCTCGGCGACTGACCGCGAACAGCGAGGAGGGGGAGATGGACCAAACGCTCGCCGACCGCATGGGTCGGCTCGGCACCGAGACGGCGTTCGAGGTGCTCGCCCGCGCACAGGCGCTCGAGGCCACCGGCCGCCGTGTGATCCACCTGGAGATCGGCGAGCCGGACTTCGCCACGCCGGCGCACATCGTCGAGGCGGGCATGCGCGCCCTGCGCGACGGGCACACCCACTACTGCCCGGCGCCCGGCCTGCCCGAGCTGCGCGAGGCGTGCGCCGTCCACCTGTCGGCCCATCGCGGTCTCGCGATCGATCCCGGCCGCGTCGTCGTCGCCCCCGGCGCGAAGCCGTTCCTCTACTTCGGCGTCCTGGCCACCTGCCAGGCGGGCGACGAGGTGATCTACCCGAATCCCGGCTTCCCGATCTACGAGTCCGTCATCCGCTACGCAGGTGCGACGCCCGTTCCGCTCCCGCTCGTCGAGGAGCGCGGCTTCGCGTTCACGGCCGCCGACCTGGCCGAGCGGCTGACGCCGCGCACGCGGATGGTGATCCTGAACTCGCCCGCGAACCCCACGGGCGGGATCGTGCCGCCCGCGCTCGTGGCCGAGATCGCCGAGGTGCTTGCGGGGCACGACTGCTGGATCCTGTCCGACGAGGTCTACTCGGAGATGCTCTACGGCGGGACGCACGCGACCGTCGCCGCCCACCACGGGCTGCTCGACCGCACGCTGCTCGTCGACGGGTTCTCCAAGACGTTCGCGATGACCGGCTGGCGGCTGGGCTACGCGGCGCTCCCGCAGGCCCTGGTCGAGCCCGTCACGCGCCTCCTGATCAACTCGGTGTCGTGCACGGCGCCGGCCGTGCAGCTCGCCGGCGTCGCCGCGCTCACGGGGCCGCGCACCGAGGTCGACGCGATGATGGCCGAGTTCGAGCGCCGCCGAAGCGCCGTCGTCGAGGGCCTGAACGCGGTTCCGGGCGTCTCGTGCGTCATGCCCGAGGGCGCCTTCTACGCCTTCCCGAACGTGACCGGGACGGGCATGGACGCGCGCGAGGTGGCCGACCGCCTGCTCTCCGAGGCCGGGGTCGCGGTGCTGGCCGGCACGGCCTTCGGCGCCCACGGCGAGGGCTATCTGCGCCTCTCCTATGCCAACTCGCTCGAGAACATCGGCGAGGCGCTTCGGGCGATGGGCGGGCTGCTCGGCGCGGTCGCCGTGTGAGCCCACGGATCGTCGTCACCCGGCGGATCCCCACGCCGGCGCTCGAGCTGCTGCGCGGAGCGGGCGACGTGTGGCTCTCGCCGCACGACCGGCCGATGACGCCCACCGAGCTGCATGCGGCCGTGGCCGGCGCCGATGCGGTCGTCACGCTGCTGCACGACCGCGTCGACGACGCGTTCCTCGACGCCGCCGGGCCGGGGCTGCGCGTGGTTGCGAACGTCGCGGTCGGCTACGACAACATCGACGTGCCCGCGTGCGCCCGCCGCGGCGTCGTCGCCACCAACACGCCCGGCGTGCTGGTCGACGCGACCGCGGACATCGCCATGGCGCTGATCCTCTGCTCGACGCGGCGCCTGGGAGAGGGCGAGCGCATGATCCGGGCCGGCGGGACGTGGTCGTGGAGCATGTTCTTCATGCTCGGGACCGGCCTGCAGGGCAAGACGCTCGGCGTCGTCGGACTGGGGCGGATCGGCGCCGCGACGGCGCGGCGGGCGCGCGCGTTCGGGATGCGGGTCGCCTACACGGGCCGGCGGCGGGCCGATCCGGCGGTCGAGGCCGAGCTCGACGCGGCGTTCCTCGACCTCGACGAGCTGCTGGCGGCGGTCGACGTCGTCTCGGTGCACACGCCGCTGAGCGACGCCACCCGGCACCTGATCGATGCCCGCCGGCTGCGGCTGATGAAGCCGACGGCGCACCTGGTGAACACGTCGCGCGGGCCGGTGGTGGACGAGGCCGCGCTGGCCGACGCGCTGCGCGAGGGCGTCATCGCCGGGGCGGGCCTGGACGTGTTCGAGCGCGAGCCGGCGGTCGAGCCGGCGCTGCTCGGGCTCGAGAACGTGACGCTCATCCCGCACCTCGGCTCGGCCACGGTCGAGACACGCACGGCCATGGGGGTGCTGGCGGCGCAGAACGTCGCCGCCGTGCTCGCGGGCGACCCGCCCCCGACGCCGATCGCCTGAATACCGGTGCCAGGCACCTTTATGCAGACAGGGCGGCGGCCATGGCCGCCATGTGCGCCGGCGTGGAGCCGCAGCAGCCGCCCACCAGCTCCACCCCCAGCGCCCGCATCCGCAGCGCGTAGTCGGCCATCTCGGCGGGGGACGTGTCGTAGCAGAAGGCCTCGCCGCGGATGACGGGCATGCCGGCGTTCGACTGGGCGATCAGCAGCACGCCGTCGGGACGGTGGGCGACCATCTCGGCCATCACCGCCTCCATGTCGGCAAGGCCGCGGCCGCAGTTCGCGCCCACGGCGGTGACGCCGAGCTCGGACAGGGCCGTGACCGCCTGGGCGGGCGAGACGCCCATCATCGTGTGCCGGTTCGTGTCGAAGCTGAGCGTGACCGCGACCTCGAGGTCGGGCGCCGCCTCGTGGGCGGCGTGCACCACCGCCTCGGCCTCGCCGAGGTCGCTCATCGTCTCGGCCAGGATCAGATCCGCGCCGGCACCGGCGAGCGCCTCGATCTGCTCCTCGAAGGCGGCCTGGGCATCGGCGGCCGAGAGCGTCCCCAGCGGCTCGATCAGCTCGCCCGTGGGGCCGACGTCGCCGGCGACGAGCGCGCCGAAGTCGTCGGCGACCGACCGGGCGATCCGCACCGCGGCCGCGTTCACATCGCCGACGCGGCCGGCCAGGCCGGACGCCGCCAGGCGCGGGCCGGACGCGCCGAACGTATTCGTGGTGACGAGCATCGACCCGGCGGCGGCGTAGCCGCGGTGGATCTCGGCGACCGCCTCGGCGCGGTCGAGGTTCCAGCGCTCGCCCGCCTCGCCCGCCTCGAGGCCGGCGCCCTGGAGCATCGTGCCCATCGCGCCGTCGACCAGGGCCCAGCCGCGGGCGGAGATCAGGTCGCGCAGGGACGTGCGGGCCGCGGTCGTCATGGCCCGGGATGGTAGCCGTCCCACGCCGCCCCGGCGACCGCGAGACTACGACCGTGAGCAGGCCCCCCGGAATGCCGACCGACCGCGAGGTGCTGGCGCTCGCCATCCCCGCGCTGGGCGCGCTGATCGCCGAGCCGCTCTACGTGCTCGGCGACACCGCGATCATCGGCCACGTCGGCACGGTGCCGCTGGCGGGGCTGGCGCTGGCGGGTCTGCTCCTGTCCGAGGTGTTCGGGTTCTGCACGTTCCTCGAGTACGGGACGACCGCACGCGCTGCGCGGCTCTATGGCGCCGGGCGCGTCGACGAGGCGCTCGACGTGGGCGTCCAGGCAACCTGGCTTGCGCTCGCCCTCGGCGTCTGCCTGGTGGCGGGGCTCGAGCTCGCCGCCGCCCCGGTGATGCACGCGATGGCGGGCGGCTCCACCCCGGCCGCCGCCCAGGCGGTGCGCTGGATGCGGATCGCGTCGCTCGGCGCCCCGTTCGTGCTCGTCACCGCGGCGGCGCAGGGGTGGATGCGCGCCCTGCAGGACACGCGCACGCCGCTCGTCGTGATCGGTGTTGCGAACGTCGCCAGCATCGCGCTGTCGGCGGCGCTCGTCTTCGGCGCCGGATTCGGGATCCGCGGGTCGGCGATCGCGAACGTGGCCGCCCAGGCGGCGTCGGGGCTGCTCTTCCTCGTCATCCTCGCCCGCCGGGGCGCGCCGCTCACGCCGTCCTTTCACCGCATCCGGGTGCAGTTCGCGGCGGCCCGCGACCTGACCGTCCGCACCGCCGCGTTCTTCATCACGTTCACGGTGGCGGCGTCGGTCGCCGCCCGGATCGGGAACGCCACGCTCGCGGCGCACCAGATCGGCGCGCAGATCTGGACGTTCTGCGCGCTCTTCCTCGACTCGACGGCCATCGCCGCCCAGGCCCTGATCGGCCGCCTGCTCGGCGCGGGCCAGGTCGACGCCGCGCTGGCGCTCGCGCGCCGCCTGCTGACCGCGGGGGGGCTGCTCGGCGTGGCCTTCGGGCTCGTGCTCGCCGCCGGGTACCTCGTCCTGCCGCGCGGGTTCACGTCCGATCCCGCAGTGATCGGCAAGGCGCACATCCTGTGGCCCTGGCTCGTGCTCATGATGCCGGTGAACGGCTGGGTGTTCGCCCTCGACGGCATCCTGTTCGGCGCGGGCGACCTGCGCTTCATGCGCAACGTGACGATCGCGGGCGCGCTGTGCGGGTACCTCCCGCTCACCCTCGCGACGGCGGAGTTCGGCTGGGGGCTGACCGGCATCTGGGTGGGCATCTCCACCTTCATCTGGATCCGGGCGGCCATCGGCTACGCCCGCTGGCGGGGCCGGCGCTGGCTGGTGGGCGGCGCCCGCATCGCCGACGAGGCGGTCTGAAGAGCGGTACCGATATGTACCGTATATACGGTACGCGATCAGCCGTCCAGCGCGGGGTGCTCCACGAGCGGAGACGACCGCCGCAGCCACTCGGCGAAGAGCGGGTCGACGATGCGCCAGGCGTCGTCGCGGCGGTCGACCAGGCCGCGGCCGCGCAGCCGCTCCAGCGCGGGCACGACACGAGAATGGCTCGAGAACCCGTACAGGCTCGCGAGCGCACGGCTCGTGACCGTCGCCCCGCCCCGGTCGGCGAGCAGCTGGAGCGCGCGCACCTCGTTCATCTCCGCGTCGCTGCCGTTCGCGAGCACGTTCAGCACCGCCGCGAACTCCGAGCGCTCGACCGCGCGGACGAGGCGATCGTGCGCGGCGACCGCGGCCTCGAGCGTGACGCGCTCGCCGGCGGCCGTGTCGGCCCAGCACGTCCAGGCCAGCTGCTGGGTTCCCCGTGGATGGGCGCCGGTCGCGTTCACGACGAACTCGAGGGCGCGCTCGTCGGCGGGCTTGCCGGTCGCCTCGAACTGGTAGTCGAGGTACTCGAGGAAGTCGGTGCGGGAGATCGCCGGCAGCTGCATCTCCGCCGCCTCGCCGAACAGCGGCGCGCCGGACTCCTCGAGCATCAGCCGCAGGGCGTTGCGGATCGAGCCGGTGAAGAGCAGCGAGACGTGGTTGGCGCCCGAGCTCATGAGCGCGGAGCGGATCACCGCGAGCGGATCGCCGGGACAGGCGCGCAGACGCTGGAACTCGTCGAACACGATCACGAGGTGGTCGGAGACCGATCGCAGCGCCACCAGCTGCGAGTGCAGCATCTCGACGTCGGGCTCGGGCCGGGACGCCGGCCGGCGCACGCCCCCCTTGACCACCCGGATGTCGAACCCGATCTCCTTCTCGATCGCCTCGATCTGCTGCCGGGCCGCCCGCCGCAGCCGGCGGTCGGGATGCTGCGTCATCGCGTCGTGGACGCAGCCGATGAATCCGGGGATGCTCATGACCCGCTGCAGGTTCACCTTGACGACGTCGAACGGCGGCGCGTCGGCGCCGTGCGACTTCGCCAGCTCGAGCCCGAGCTGGTTCGTGAACGTGGTCTTGCCCGTGTCGCGCGGCCCGAACAGGGCGACGTTCGTCTGGCCCTTGAGCGTGAGCGCGACGTGGTGGGCGAAGCCCTCCATGCCCACGATCTTGGCCGGATCGTCGAGCGGACGGTCCCAGACGAAGGGGTTCAGGGCGAGTGCGGACATCGCCTGCATCGTACCTCGCGAGGTACGTCCTTGTACCTTGAACCCGGTACCGATCAGTACCGGGTAAGCGATCTAAATCGCGTCCACCTTCTCGACGTACCACACCACCCAGGCGCCCTCGGTGCGCTCGGCCTGGACGACGCGGGCGGCGGGCGGCAGTGGGACGGCGCAGTACTCGCGTGACATCCCGCGCACCTCGCCGATCGCCTCCCGCTCCACGGCGGTGAGCGGCACGACGATTCGGGCGAGCAGGGGCATCCCCTCAGCTTTGCTCAGGTCGACAGAGTTCATGCCGCGGGAGTTCGGCGCCGGGCGCGTCACTCCTGCACGGCGCCGGCGCGGATGTGAGGCCGGAAACGTTGCCCCGCTACGATCAGAGAGGATGTCCGCCATCTCGCTGCTGCTCGCGATCTCGATCTTCCACGTGCCCGCGAACCTGGGCTACGGGATCCTGTTCGGCCTCATCCTGATCGAGTCGGCCGGCGCGCCCGTCCCCGGAGAGACGAGCCTGATCGCGGCCGGCGTCCTGGCGTCGAAGGGCAACCTGTCCCTGCCGGTGGTCTTCGGCGTCGCCATCCTGGCGGCGGTCATCGGCGACAACCTCGGCTATCTCGTCGGCCGCCGCGTCGGCCACCGCGTCCTGTCGCGCCCGGGCCGGTGGGAGGCCCAGCGGCGCCGGTTCCTCGACGAGGGCGAGCACTTCTTCTCCCGGCATGGCGGCAAGACGGTGTTCTTCGGCCGCTGGCTGCCCGTCATGCGGTTCACCGCGGCCCTGCTCGCCGGCGTGAACGAGATGCCGTGGCGGCGGTTCTTCGTCTTCAACCTGCTGGGCGGCTCGGGCTGGGTCTGCACCGTCGGCACCGCCGCGTATCTGCTCGGCAACAGCGCATCGAGCCTCTTCGAGGCGATCGGCCTGGCCGGCCTGCTCGCGCTCGTGCTCTCGATCGCCGGCCACGTCTTCTGGCGCCGCTCCCAGCGTGGACGTGCACCGACGCCCCGGCGGGCGAGGACGCTGAACGAGTCCGGCGAATAGTCAGCCGCCGAGCTCGAGCAGCCGCCGGTACTCCGCCGGCGTGTTCGCGCCGGCGATCGAGTCGCCGCCCGGCAGCCCGGCGGCGTCCAGGCGGCGCACACGCACGCCCGTGAGCAGGTCGAGCGCCCGGGCGTGCCCGGCGTCGAGCAGGGCGCGCGCACGTCCGAGCGTGCGCACGTCGTAGGCGGCGGCCAGCGGCTGGTCGCGGCCGTCGCGCACCGGCACGGCGGCGTCGTGCCCGGGGAGCGCGGCCAGCAGCGCCCGCACCAGGGCCGGATCGAGCAGCGGCATGTCGACGGCCGCGAGGAAGGCGGCCGCCGACCTGCCGGCGAGGGCGTCGAAGGCCGCCGCCACCCCCTCCAGCGGTCCGCCGCCGGGGACGGCGTCGGCGACGAGCTCCACGCCTGCGGGAAGCGGCAGCGACCGGCCCGGCGCCGCCACCACGACGACGGGTGCGCACACCTCCGCCAGGATGCTCGCCACCCTGTGCACGAGCGGCTCGCCGTGCCAGTCGAGCAGCGCCTTGGCACCGCCCATGCGGCGCGATCCGCCCCCCGCCAGCACGATCCCCGCCGCCCCGGTCACGTCAGTGGGCGTTCACGTACTTGATGATCATCTGGTCGGTCAGCCATTCGACCGGTGCCTTGTCGTCGGTGAGGGGATGGGTCGCCGGCCCCACGGCGCGCATGTGCTGGGTGAGCGAGGCGGCCGCGTCGAGCCGGTAGGGCGCGTCCGCGAGCCGCGCGGCGAGCGTCAGCCGGGACGTGTGCCGGCGGAACCCGACGACGATGTCGTTGAACGCGTCCACGTTCCAGACGTAGACCGAGGCGAACCGGGTCGCCATCGTCCCGGCGATGTCGTTCGCCAGCCGGTCGTCGCCGGGCACCCGACCGACGTTGGCCATCACCATCCCGCGTGCCTTCAGCCGCTGGGCTGCGAGCGTCCAGAACTCCTGCGTTGTCAGGTAGAAGGGGATGTACGGCTGCTGGAAGGCGTCGAGGAAGATCGCGTCGTAGCGGCGGCGGTGCGTCTCCAGGTACACCCGCCCATCCGCCGCGGCCACCGAGACGCGCGGGTTCGACCCCAGCCCGAAGTACTTCCGGCCGACGGCGGTCACCTTCGGGTCGATCTCGATGCCCTGCACCGAGACGTGCGGCCAGAAGACGCCGTAGGCGCGTCCGACCGTGCCCCCGGCGTAGCCGATCATCGCCAGATCCCGGAAGCGGCCGCCGTGGAGCGGCGGCGCGAGCAGGAACTGATCCCAGTACCCGCCGGTGAGCACCTGGTGGGGGTGCCAGATCGAGTGGTCGGCCCAGCCCTCGTTCAGGTGCAGGATGCGCTCGTTCCCCACCCGCTGCACCTGGATGAACTGGTAGGCCGACTCACCCTCGTACAGGATCCCGCTGCCCGGCTTCACCGTGCCCGGCGGGAGCAGTGCGATCGCCGCGATCGCAGCCGGCGCGAGCATGTAGCGGCGGCCGAGCGCCGGCGCCGAGGCCAGTGCGAGCAGGGCCGCCGAGCCCAGCATCGTCCTGCGCGTGCCGAACTCCGGGATCAGGTAGACGACGGGCAGGAACGTGCCCAGGATGCTGCCGGTCGTCGAGAGCGCGTACATCCGCCCGGCCACCTGGCCGGCCTGCTCGATGCTCGAGACGCCCAGGCGAACCGCGAAGGGCGAGGCCATCCCGAGCAGCGTGACCGGGAGCGAGAACATCAGCATGACGGCGAAGAAGGAGCCGAGGAACGCGCCCACCGACGTGCTTGCGAACGCGCTCACGGCGGCGGACAGGAAGGGCTGGGCGATGAACGGCAGGACGGCGATCGCGCCGGCCGCGATCAGCATCAGCCGCGCCATCACCGTCATGGACGGATGCCGGTCGGCCACGCGCCCGCCGACGAAGTAGCCGACGGCCAGGTAGATCAGGATCAGGCCGATGATGTTGGCCCAGACGAGGATCGATGCGCCGAAGAAGGGCGCGAGCAGCCGGGACGCGCACATCTCCGTGGACATCGTGGACGCGCCGGCGATGAACACGAGCGGGTTGAGCAGGCGCGTGCGCACGCGAAGAGCGTACAGGGCGGGTGTGAGACTGCAGTGACGTGAATAGCCGGTGCCTGGCACCGGCTATTCACGCGCGCGGCGGCGCAGGACGCGCTCGTCGCCGACGCGGCGGGTGACGCCGCCGGCGTCCATCGCCTCGAGCAGGCCCTGTGCGTACTTGCGCGACACGCCCAGCCGGTCGCGCAGCTGGGCGAGGGTGACGCTGCCGTTCGCCTGCGCGAGCTCCACCGCCGCGGCGCGGGCTTCGGTGAACGCCTCGGCGGTGAACGCGAGGTCGCGTCCGGCCCGCACCGCCCGACCCTGCTCGACGAGCGCGGCGATCGCCGGCCCGTCGCCGGGCTCGAGCGCGGGCGGCTGGAGCGGGGTCTCCGCCAGGCGGGCGTGGAGCCGCTCGACGGCGTCGTGATCCGCCGCCGTCCGCCGCTTGGGCGGCGCCGGCTCGGGCGTCGCCTCGGGAACGGCGCGCGGCCGCCGCGGCGGCGCCGGGTCGGTCACGGTCGCGCCGGCGATCGTCACCTGCGGGCTGGTGGTGCGCACGATCAGCCGGTCGCCGGCGGCCGCCGACACCTGGCGGCGCAGCCGCAGCTGCACGTCGCCGGAGTCTCCGGGCCGCACCTCGGCGCCGTCGCGCACGACGACGGTGGCCGGCGTCTCGGCCGTCCCGTGGTGGACGGTCACGACGTCGCCGCCGCGCACGCCGCGGGGCGCCGAGGCGAGCACGTCGAGACGCCCGTTCAGCCGGTACGAGCGCGGCAGGGCGCCGGGCGTCGCGGCGGTGTGGCCGCGGCGCACCTGGGTGCGCTCCACGCCGACGAGCGCGAGCGCGACCCGCTGCCCGGCCGCGGCGGAGTCGACCTGCCGGTCGTGCACCTGCACGCTGCGGACGCGCACCTCGCGGCCGCCCGGCTCGATGGCGAGCCGGTCGCCGGCCGCCACGGTCCCCGACCAGAGCGTGCCGGTGACGACCGTGCCGATGCCGCGGAGGGTGAACACGCGGTCGATCGGCAGACGC
The DNA here is from genome assembly GCA_963843705.1 of uncultured Actinomycetes bacterium. Classification (GTDB taxonomy): domain Bacteria; phylum Actinomycetota; class Thermoleophilia; order Gaiellales; family JAICJC01; genus JAICJC01. Next base: position 197,790 of record CAWJLQ010000010.1, on the reverse strand, counting down.
ACCGGCCCCTCCGCGGCCCGGCTGGCGGCGCCTCCCGCCAGCCCGTCGAGCGCGCGGCGCAGGTCGTCCAGGCCGGCCCCCGTGCGGGACGACACCTCGATGACGGCCGTGCCCGCGTAGGGGCCGGCCTCGAGCAGCTCCTCGACGCTCAACCGCGCCAGCTCGGCCAGCTCGTCGTCGACGAGGTCACGCTTCGTGAGCGCAACCACTCCCGCCCGCACGCCGAGCAGCTCGAGCACGGCCAGGTGCTCGCGCGTCTGCGGCATCACGCCGTCGTCCGCCGCGACCACGAGCATGAACATGTCGATGCCGGTCGCGCCGGCGACCATCGTGCGCACGAACCGCTCGTGCCCGGGCACGTCGACGACGGAGACCCGGCGCCCCGACGGCAGCTCGAGCGGTGCATAGCCGAGCTCGATCGAGATCCCGCGCGACTTCTCCTGCGGGAGCCGGTCGGTGTCGACGCCCGTCAGGGCGGCGACGAGCGCGGTCTTGCCGTGGTCGATGTGGCCGGCGGTGCCGAGAGTCAGAGGCTGATCTGCAGGCACTGATCGTCGGTGAGCGTGCGGCAGTCGAGCAGCAGGCGGCCCTCGCGCACGACCCCGACCACCGGCGGATCGGACGCCCGCAGCGCGGCCGCGAGGGCGTCGCCGCCGTCGATCGCGCACGCGTAGCTTCGGAGCTCGAGCAGGGGGACGGCCCCGCCGCCGACCCGGGCCGTGCTCTCGACCACGGTGCCGCCGAGGCGGTCGGCCAGGCGCTGCGCCCGCGCCTGCACCGCCTCGGCCGACTCGGCGGCGGCGCGCAGCACGGGCAGCTCGCGCAGCGCCCGCTGCGGGTCGCGCAGGAGCTCGAGCGTGGCTTCCAGGGCGGCGAGGGAGAGCTTGTCGATGCGCACCGCCCGGGCGAGCGGATGCCGGCGGATGCGTTCGATCGGGGCGTGGGCGCCGACGATGACACCGGCCTGCGGGCCGCCCAGCAGCTTGTCGCCGGAGAAGCACACGACGCTTGCGCCGGCCTCGATCGAGCTTCGCGCCGTCGGCTCGTCGGCGAGGTCCGGCAGGTCGAGCAGCTGGCCGGAGCCGAGGTCGTCGACGAGGGGCAGGCCGTGGGCTGCGGCGAGTGCGGCCAGATCTGCCGGCGCGGGCGCCGCGGTGAACCCGACCATGCGGAAGTTGGACTGGTGGACGCGGACGATCGCGGCGGTGTCGGGCCCGATCGCGGCCTCGTAGTCGGCGAGCGTCGTGCGGTTCGTCGTCCCGACCTCGACCAGGCGGGCGCCGGACTGGGCGAGGATGTCGGGGATGCGGAATCCGTCGCCGATCTCGATCAGCTCGCCGCGGCTGATCACCACCTCGCGCCCGGCCGCCAGCGCCGCCAGGCTGAGCAGCACCGCCGCCGCGTTGTTGTTCACGGCCAGGCCGTCCTCGGCGCCGGTGAGCTCCGCCAGGATGCGGCCGAGATGGGCGTGACGCGACCCCCGCCGGCCCGCGTCGAGGTCGTACTCGAGGTTGGAGTAGCCGCCGGCGATCGCGGTCACGCGCTCGAGCGCCGCGGCCGCAAGCGGCGCCCGGCCGAGGTTGGTGTGCACGATGACGCCCGTGGCGTTCAGCACGGGGCGCAGGCTGGGCGGCCGGTCGAGCAGCTCGTCAACCCGGGCGAGCAGCGCCTCGGGCGAGGGCGCGGCGCCCGCGGCGCGCGCCTCGGAGAGGGCCGCGCGGATCGCCTCCACCGTGGCGGTGCGGCCGTGGCGGTCGACGGCGGCCGGCGCGCGGCGGAGCAGCGCGTCCACCGAGGGCAGCTGGCGTAGCGGGTTGGCCGCCATGGATGCGATTGTACGTTCTCGGGAGTGACTCGCCCTTCGCGCCCACAGCTGTACGGCCTGGACGTCGGCCGCCGCCGCCGACGCAGGCGTGTGCCGGCGGTCGGCAGGCCGCGGCTCGCGGGGATCGCCGTCGTGCTGCTCGCCGTGCTGGTGGCGGTCAGCGGCTTCGTCGCCTACCGGCTGTGGCCGCTCACCGACCGGTCGGCGGGCTACATCGGCCCGTCCGTCCCCGCGGCGACCGCTCCCGGTGGCGGCACCACCCCGGCGGCGCCCGGCGTCCTGCGGCCGATGGTCGCGGGCGGCGCGTCGCATGCCGCGATCCCCGGCGTGCACGTCGCGGCCGGCATCGTGGTCGACAGCGCGAGCGGCAACGTCCTGTGGGAGCACGCCTCCCACCGGCCGTTGCCGATCGCGAGCCTGACCAAGCTGATGACGGCATACCTGGCCGAGCCGCGTGCGACCCGCGCCCTGCGGCGTCCGTTCGCGGTCACGCCGGCCATGGTGGGCGTGCCCGGCTACACGCTCGGGCTGCGGGTCGGCGAGCACGTGACGGCGGAGCACATGCTGGCGGCCGCGCTGATCGCGTCGGCCAACGACGCGGCGAACGTGCTCGCGGTGCAGCGTGCTGGCTCGGTGGCCGCCTTCGTGACGATGATGAACGCCGCGGCCGGGCGGCTGGGGCTCTCGGACACGCGCTACTCCAACCCGTCCGGCATCTTCGACCGCGGCAACCACTCGTCGGCCTGGGACGTCGCGAGCCTGACCCGTCACGTGCTCCAGCGGCAGCTCCTGCGCTCGCTCGTCGGGCGGCGCGCCTACCAGGTCGGAAACGCCGTCTACGTCAACCGCAACCGGCTGCTGTGGTCGTACCACGGAGCCATCGGCGTGAAGACGGGCTCGACCACGGCGGCCGGGAACTGCCTGGCGGTCGCCGCCGTCCGCCACGGTCGCACCGTCGTCGCGGTGCTCCTGCACGCTCGCGGCGGCCAGTTCGCCGCCGCGGCGCGGCTGCTCAACTGGGGCTTCCGCCACGACGGGTGAGCCGGCAGCCGTGGACGCCCGGATGGCGACGGACGCCGACGTCCAGGCGATCTGCCGCGTGTGCGCGGCGGGCTGGCGCGACACCTATCGCGACACCCACACCGCCGACGACATCGAAGCGACGATCGCCGGGTTCTACGCGCCCGCGCGGGTGCGCTCGGAGATCGGGTCCGGGCCGGGATGGTGGGGGTGGGTCGTGGCGGAGGCGGACGGGCGGGTGGCGGCGGCGGGTGGCGGCGGCCCGGTCGACGACGGAGCCTGCGAGCTCTACGTCCTCTACGTCGACCCGCCCCTCCAGCGGCGCGGGCTGGGGTCGGCGGTGCTCGCCTTCGTGACCGAGCAGGCGCGCGCGCACGGCGCGACGACGCAGCGCGTCGCCGTCGCGCCGGACAACCCCAAGGGGATCGGCTTCTACCGCCGCCACGGCTTCGCCGACGTGGGCCGGCGGCCCGGCTACCCGGCGTCGCGGGCCACGGTCGAGTCGCTCGTCATGGAGCGGCCGATCTGACGGCCCGAAACCGGGGCCAGGCCCCGCCACAGAAGCGCAACGGAACTGTCACGGCGGACGTTCGGGGGCCTGGCCCCGGGGCGAACCCGGGCCGGGCTCAGGTCGGGCGCGGCACGTAGGCGGCGTGCATGCCGACGATCAGCGTCACCACGAGCGCGAGGTAGACGGTCGCGATCGCCACCCGCTGCGGGATGCTGACCGCGTGGTACTCGCGGAAGCCCGGCAGGTTGCGCCGGCTCCAGCGCCGGTAGAGCTCGTAGCAGGCGAACGCCAGCACCAGCAGCAGGATCGGGCTGTGGTACTTGAAGAAGAGGATCGCCATCGCGAACAGCCCTGCGAACCAGAAGGCCGGGTGCAGCGCGGACACCGCCCGGCCGCCGTCGAGCGGCACCACCGGGATCAGGTTGAACAGGTTGAGCAGGAACCCGAGGTAGGCCAGCGCCCGCAGGAGGTCGCTGTTCACCTCCTCGGCCCAGACCAGCGTCGCCAGCGCCCCGGCCGTGCCCAGCACCGGCCCGGCCAGCCCGACCTTGGCCTCGACGTAGGCGTTTTTGGGCATCTCCTTCATCGCCACGAACGCGCCCATGAACGGGATGAACACGGGCAGCGACGCCCGCACCCCCTCGCGCCGCAGCCAGATCACGTGGCCGAGCTCGTGGATCAGCAGGAGCACCGCGAAGCCGAGGCCGAACCACCAGCCCCAGAAGAGGGCATAGGCGCCGACCGCCAGGGCGAACGTGAACAGGAACTTGAACTTGAAGAGGATCGCGAGCTGGCCGACGAACTTCAGCGCCACCAGGCCGCCCGCGATGATGCTCCCACCCAGGCGCCGCACCGGCCCCCGCCGCTCCTGCACCGGCGACTGGAAGGGCGGATCGGGCGGCCGGGGGGCGACCCCCGTCGGAGCGTCGTGCGGCTGCCACGGATCGGGTGGATCGCGCGGCTCCCAGGGGTCGTAGCTCATGCTCACAGGGTACTCGCCCGCGGTGAGGTGTCTATGTGCCCTCGCGCCCGATCCACTCCTCGCCGCCCTCGAAGACCTCCTTCTTCCACACCGGCACGGTCTGCTTGAGTGTGTCGATCGCCTCGCGGCACGCGTCCATCGCCGGGCCGCGATGCGCGGCCGAGACGGCGATGATGACGCTCGCCTCGCCGATCGGGACGTGGCCGGTGCGGTGCGCCATCGCGACGTGGAGGACGTCGTGACGCCGCTTCACCGTCTCGGCGATGCGTGCCATCTCGGACTCGGCCATCTCCGGGTAGGCGTCGTACTCGAGGTGGACGACGGTGCGGCCGCGGCTCTGGGTGCGGGTCGTTCCGACGAAGGTGGCGATCGCCCCCGCGGCGGGGTCGGACACCTGGGAGACGACCGCGTCGAGGTCGAGCGGGTCCGCGCTCAGGAGGAACGCGCCGCCGGACACCGGCGGGATCACCGCCACCTCGTCGCCCGGCGCCAGCGGGCTGTCGCGGTCGGCATACTCGCGGTTGCGTGCGTACGCGATCCCGGGCGGTTCCTCGCCCAGGCCCAGCCGCGGCCAGACGTCGGCGACGACCGCGCCCTCGGCCACGTCGACCTCGCGGCGCGACCATCCCGCCCGCTCCCGCAGCGCCGCGAAGAGCCTGACCGTGATCGTCATGGCCGCAGCCTAACGGCCGCCCGGCGCAGCACGCGGGCGGGTTGAACCCGGACCGCCCGCGTTCTATGGTGGGGCGCGGGGCCCCGGAGGCTCGACTCGCCCGAGGCGCGGCGTCTGACTGGCAGCCGCGCCGAGGAAGGCGATCGGCAGCCGGGGCTCCTCTATCCTCTGCCCGTGTCCGCCGATCGCGAGCGCTCGACCGAGTCGGGCATCCCCATCGAGCCCGTCTACCGGGCGGAGGATGCGCCCGCACCGCGCCCCGACCCCGGGGCGTTTCCGTATACGCGGGGCGTCCGCGCGGACGGCTACCGGCAGCGCCCGTGGACGATGCGCCAGTACGCCGGGTTCGCGTCCGCGGAGGAGACGAACCGGCGCTTCCGGCTCCTGCTCGACCGCGGCCAGACCGGTCTCTCGGTGGCGTTCGACCTGCCGACGCAGCTCGGCCTCGACTCCGACCACCCGCTCGCCCGCGGCGAGGTCGGGCGCACCGGCGTCGCCATCGACTCGATCGCCGACATGCGCGACCTGCTGGCGGGCATCCCGCTCGGCTCCGTCTCGACGTCGATGACGATCAACGCCCCGGCGGCGCTCCTGCTCCTGCTCTACGAGCTGGTCGCCGAGGAGCAGGGCGTGCCCGCCGAGGAGCTCGCCGGGACGATCCAGAACGACGTGCTCAAGGAGTACATCGCCCGCGGCAACTACATCTTCCCGGCCCGCCCGAGCATGCGGCTGACGGTGGACACGTTCCGCTACTGCACGGAGCGGCTGCCGCGCTGGAACACGATCTCCATCTCCGGGTACCACATCCGCGAGGCCGGGTCGACGGCGCCGCAGGAGATCGCCTTCACCCTGGCGAACGGGATCGCCTACGTGCAGGCGGCGGTCGACGCGGGCCTGGAGGTCGATGCGTTTGCGCGCCGGCTCTCCTTCTTCTTCAACGCGCACAACAGCTTCTTCCAGGAGGCGGCCAAGTTCCGGGCGGCGCGCACGATCTGGGCCGAGGTGATGCGCGACCGCTTCGGCGCCCGCGACGAGCGCAGCCTGATGCTGCGCTTCCACGCGCAGACGGGCGGCTCGACGCTCACCGCACAGCAGGCCGAGATCAACATCGTGCGCGTGGCGGTGCAGGCGTTCTCGGCCGTGTGCGGGTCGGCGCAGAGCCTGCACACGAACGCCTTCGACGAGGCCCTGGCCCTGCCCACCGAGCGCAGCGCGACGATCGCGCTTCGCACCCAGCAGATCCTGGCGGCGGAGGCCGGCGCGACCGACACCGCAGACCCGCTCGCCGGGAGCTACTACGTCGAGGCGCTCACCGACGCGATGGCGTCCCAGGCCCGCGAGCTGATCCGGGCGGTGGACGAGATGGGCGGCGCGGTGGCGGCGGTCGAAGCCGGATGGGTGCAGGATCAGATCGAGCAGGCGGCGTTCGCCCACCACCAGCGCGTCCAGTCCGGCGAGCAGGTGATCGTCGGCGTGAACCGGTACGCGGCCGACGAGGAGGCCGCGATCGAACTGCACCGGATCGACCCCGAGTCCGAGCGGCGGCAGTGCGAGCGCACGGCCGCGCTGCGGGCGAAGCGTGCCGCGGCCGCGGTGGAAGCGGCGCTCGCGGACGTGCGCGCGGCGGCGGCCGGCGACGCCAACCTGCTCGTGCCGATGCGGGCGGCCCTGCGCGCCGAGGCGACCATCGGCGAGGTGTGCGAGGTGCTCCGCGAGGAGTGGGGCACCCACGACGCGCTGCGCGCCCGCCCCTAGCGGAACGGTTCGGGGCCTGGCCCCGCCTGAACGGTCCTAGGAGGCGCCGCGCGTCTTGCCCATGAGCGCGGGCACGGTGCGCAGGATCAGCTTGATGTCGCCCCAGAGGCTCCAGTTGGTGACGTACAGGTAGTCCAGGACGAGCATCTGGGAGAACGTCACCTCGCTGCGGCCGCACACCTGCCAGAGCCCGGTCAGGCCCGGCGTCAGGTCGAGCCGGCGCAGACCCCAGTCGTTCACGAACTGGTGCTCGGTCGGGATCAGCGGCCGCGGCCCGACGAGGCTCATCTGGCCCATGAGCACGTTCCAGAGCTGCGGGAACTCGTCGATCGAGTACTTGCGCAGGAACCGGCCGATCGATGTCTGGCGGGGGTCGTCGGGAATCTTGAACATGCGCGCGTCGCCGAGCCCGAAGTGCGCGTTCATGTGCGCGACCTCGTGCTTGCGCTCCTCGGCGTCGGCGACCATCGTGCGGAACTTGATGATCGTGAACGGCTTCTGGCCGCGGCCGACGCGGATCTGGCGGAAGAAGACCGGGCCGTCGCTGTTCATCCGGATCGCGATCGCGCAGGCCAGGAAGAGCGGCGACAGCACGACCAGCCCGAACACGGCGCCGAGAATGTCCATGGTGCGCTTGGCGATGCGGTGGGAGGCGCCCAGCACGGGCGGCGTCAGGCCGAGCAGCGGGGTGCCCTCGAGCGAGTAGACCGCGGCGCGGCTGCCGACCACCTCGAAGAGGCGCGGGACGATGTCGACCTGCACGCCCATCTCGTTGCAGACGCGGACGACGTCCAGGCCGGCCTGGTGATCGGCGGTGAAGGCGAGCACGACGTGGTCGATATCGTTCGTGACCAGGAGCTCGGCCAGGTCGTCGGTCGACCCGAGCACGGGCAGGTGCTGGAGCTCGTCGTGCAGCTGGAGCGGGTTGGGGTCGACGAAGCCGACGAGGTCGAGCCCGTAGCTCGGCTGGCGCAGCACCTTGCGCGCGATCTCCTGGCCGACGAGCCCGGCGCCGACGACGACCGCCCGCTGCTTGAGCGCGAGCTGGCGGCGCAGAAGCGTACGGGCGATGCTGCGGTAGGCCGGGATGGCCAGCGACGCGAGCGCCCAGAACGCCACCACGCGGCCGCCGTGCAGCGACGACGGCGCCACCGCCTGGACGATGGCGAACACGGCGAAGGAGGCGACGGTGACGCAGTTGAAGATCGGCCACACCTCGTCGAGGGTGGCGTTGTCCGCGCCCACGCGGTCGCGCTTGTAGAGGCCGTAGAAGCTGGCCAGCATGCCCCATGTCGGGAGGGCGAGGAGCAGCGGGTCGAAGCCGATCCCGCCGTGGGTGAGCAGGTACGAGCTGGCGGCGGCCGTCGTCAGGCCGAGCAGGTCGGCCAGGACGAGCGCCCAGCGGACGGTGGAACGCCGCGTACGCCCGGCCGGCCGCGGCCGCCGGATGACGCTGCGGTGTGCCCAGACCGGCGCGGTGACGACGGTGCTCAGACCACGGGTTTTTCGCTCCACGCGCAGCGCGGAGGACTGACGATCAGCTCTCGCTTCCTCGCCCACAGGGTGCCCACCCTCCTCGGAGTTGTGCCTCGCATGCTCGAACGTACCTCGCCGGACAGTCCGCGTCAAGGTGAATCTTCACCAAAACTTTTCATTTTGATCCTGCCGCACGCGCCGGCCGATCATAGTTCCGGAACCGGCCGTCGAGTGTTCGGATTTTGCGTGGATTTGCCCGCCGATCCGCTCCGGTAGGCTCTCGCCGATGCCCGACCACACGACCAGCGAGCGGATCGAGGCCGTCGAGCGGTTGCGCGTCGAAGCGGCCCACGCCGGCGCTCCCGGTGCCGTCGAGCGCCAGCGCGCGCGCGGCAAGCTGCTCGCCCGCGAGCGGATCGAGCTCCTGCTCGACCCGGGCAGCTTCACCGAGCTCGACGCGTTCGTCCAGCACCGCAACCCCAACTTCAACATGATGGAGAACCGGCCCTACGGCGACGGCGTCGTCACCGGCCACGGCACCATCGAAGGCCGGCGCGTCTTCGTCTTCTCGCAGGACTTCACCGTCTTCGGCGGCTCGCTGGGGGAGGCCTTCGCCGAGAAGATCGTCAAGGTGATGGACATGGCGCTGCGGTACCGCTGCCCGGTCATCGGGATCAACGACTCGGGCGGTGCGCGCATCCAGGAGGGCGTCGTCTCGCTGGCCGGCTACGCCGACATCTTCGTCCGCAACGTGCAGGCGTCGGGCGTCATCCCCCAGATCTCGCTGATCATGGGCCCGTGCGCCGGCGGCGCCGTCTACTCGCCGGCGATCACGGACTTCGTGATGATGGTCGAGGAGACCTCGCACATGTTCATCACCGGCCCGGAGGTCGTGAAGACCGTCACCGGCGAGGAGGTGAGCTTCGAGGAGCTCGGCGGCGCGACGGCGCACGCGACCCGATCCGGGGTGGCCCACTTCATCGCGCCGGACGAGCGCGCGCTGATCGGCGACTGCCGCTACCTGCTGTCGTTCCTGCCCCAGTCGAGCGGCGAGCCGCCGCTCTGGGAGCCGCCGTCCGACCCCGCCGACCGCTGCGACCCGGAGCTCGACCGGCTGATCCCCGACGAGCCCGCCCGGCCGTACGACATGCACGAGGTCATCCGGCGGGTGATGGACGACGGCGAGTTCATGGAGGTGCACGAGCGCTTCGCCGAGAACATCGTCTGCGGTTTCGCCCGGCTCGGCGGCCACCCCGTCGGCGTCGTCGCCAACCAGCCGCGGGCGCTGGCCGGGGTGCTCGACATCGGCAGCTCGGTGAAGGGTGCCCGCTTCGTCCGCACGTGCGACGCCTTCGGCCTGCCCGTCGTCACCTTCGTCGACGTGCCCGGCTTCCTGCCCGGCACCGATCAGGAGTGGGGCGGGATCATCCGCCACGGCGCGAAGCTGCTCTACGCCTACTGCGAGGCGTCGGTGCCCAAGCTGGCCGTCATCACCCGGAAGGCCTACGGCGGCGCCTACGACGTGATGAGCTCGAAGCACGTCGGCGCCGACTTCAACTTCGCCTGGCCGACGGCCGAGGTGGCCGTGATGGGGCCCGACGGCGCCGTGAACATCGTCTTCCGTAAGGAGCTGGAGGGCGCCGCCGACCCCGATGCCCGCCGGGCCGAGCTGGTCGAGGAGTACCGCGAGCGGTTCGCGAACCCGTTCACCGCCGCGGAGCGCGGCTACGTGGACGACGTCATCGCGCCGTCGCGCACCCGGCCGACGCTGATCACGGCGCTCGAGGCCTGCCGCGGCAAGCGCGTCGACCCGCCGCACCGCAAGCACGGCAACATCCCGCTGTGAGCACCGACCGTATCCGGCTCGATCCGGAGCCGACGCCGGCCGAGGCGGAGGCCGTGCGGCAGGCCCTGGCGGCGCTCGGGCTGGTCGAGGCCGCGGACGACGAGAGCCCGGCGCCTCCCGGCGCGGCGGCTCCGGATCCGTAGAATCGGCGCCGTGTTCACCAAGGTGCTGGTCGCAAACCGGGGCGAGATCGCGATCCGCGTCTGCCGCACCCTGCACGAGATGGGGATCGCGTCGGTCGCCGTGTACTCCGAGGCCGACCGCGACGCGCCCTTCGTCGGGTACGCCGACGAGGCGTACCTGATCGGCCCCGGGCCGTCGCCGCAGAGCTACCTGCGCGGCGACGTGATCGTGGACGTCGCCGGGCGCTCCGGCGCCGAGGCGGTGCATCCCGGCTTCGGCTTCCTGGCCGAGAACCCCGGATTCGCCCGGGCCTGCGCGGCTGCGGGCCTGGTGTTCATCGGCCCGCCGCCCGAGGCGATGGAGGCGATGGCGTCGAAGACCGCGGCCCGCGAGGTGATGGCCGCCGCCGGCGTGCCCATCGTGCCCGGCGGCACCGATCCGGTCGAGACCGTCGAGGAGGCCGGTCGGATCGCCGCCGAGATCGGCTACCCGGTGGCCATCAAGGCGGCCGCCGGGGGTGGCGGCAAGGGCATCCGGGTGGTGCGCTCGGAGGACGAGCTCGACGCGGCGTACGCGGCGTCGCGGCGGGAGGGGAAGGCCTACTTCGGCGACGACACCGTTTACCTCGAGCGCTATCTCGACGACCCCCGCCACGTCGAGGTGCAGGTGCTGGCCGACATGCACGGCAACGTGATCCACCTCGGCGAGCGCGACTGCAGCATCCAGCGCCGGCACCAGAAGCTGATCGAGGAGACGCCCTCACCGGCCGTGTCGCCGGAGCTGCGCGAGCGGATCGGCGCGATCGCCGTGGACGCCGCCAGGGCGGTCGGGTACACGGGCGCCGGCACGATCGAGGGCCTGCTGACGCAGGACGGCTCGTGGTACTTCCTGGAGATGAACACGCGCCTGCAGGTCGAGCACACGATCACCGAGATGGTCACCGGCCTCGATCTCGTCCGCGAGCAGGTCTGGGTGGCCTCGGGGCGGCCGCTGGGCTGGAAGCAGTCAGACGTGCGCCTGTACGGCCACGCCATCCAGTGCCGCATCAACGCCGAGGACGCCGCCGCGGGATTCGTGCCGACGCCGGGCCGGATCACGTCCTACCGCGAGCCCTCCGGGCCGGGCGTCCGCGTCGACTCGGGCGTCACCGCCGGAACCGAGGTCTCGGGCCTCTACGACCCGATGTTCGCGAAGCTCGTCGTCTGGGACGAGGATCGCGAGCTGGCGAGGCGGCGGATGGCACGGGCGCTGGACGAGTACGAGATCGGAGGCATCACGACCCTGCTGCCGTTCCACCGCGCCGTCATGCGCCACGCCGACTTCGCCGCGGGCGGCACGCTGCGCGACTACGTCGAGGGCGGCGGGTTCGCGCGTGAATATTCGGTGCCTGGCACCGGTTATTCAGCGAACGGCGCGGTGCCGTTGACGGAGGTGCGGCGGCACATCGCCGAGGTGGACGGGAAGCGGTTCGAGGTCACCGTCGAGGTGCCCGAGCACCCCGGCCGGGCGCGGCTGCGCGCCCGCCGCGGCGCGCTGGCCGAACGCGCCGCCGCCGGGCACGGGGCGACAGACGTCGTCACGAGCCCCATGCAGGGCACCGTCCTGCGCGTCGGCGTCGCCGCGGGCGACCAGGTCAGCGCCGGCCAGGTGCTGGTCGTGGTGGAGGCGATGAAGATGGAGAACGAGATCGTCGCCCACCACCCCGGTGAGGTCGAGGCGGTCGAGGTGTCCGAGGGCGACGCGGTCGCGAGCGGCCAGGCCCTCGTGCGGCTGGTCTAGGTGAATACCCGGCGCCTGGCGCCGGGTATTCACGCCAGCTCCGCCATCCGCACCGCCCACACCTCGAGGGCCAGCTCGACGCGCGTCTGCGGCAGGTCGACGTCGATGCCGTGGCGTTCGTTCACCGCCGCCAGCCGCTCGTAGAGGCGCTGGCGGGAGACGCGCAGCCGGCGCGCCGCCGCGGCCTTCGACCAGCCGGTGGCGACGAGCGCCTCGAGCACGCGCTGCGTGCCGTCGTCGAAGCGGCGCTCGACCCGCTCGCCGGCGAGCACCGACCGTGCCACCGCCCGGAGCGCCCCCAGGCCCGCGGCGTCGCGCACGGGCGGCCCGGCGGCCGCGGCCACCAGGCACGCGCACTCGGCCGCCGCCAGCGCGTCGCGCAGCTGCGCCGGCTCGCCTCCGCGCGCGTCCAGGCCGACGGCCGTGACCGCCCCGCGGCGGACGAGATCGCGGGCGACCGCGGCCATGTCGAGGTCGCCGCGGACGGCCACGAGCGCCCGCGGCCCGTCGACGAGCGCGTCCATCCCCAAACGCTCCAGCCGCTCGAGCGAGCCGCGCCCGTGCACCGCCCAGAGCGTCGCCCGCGAGAGGTCGACGCCGACGCCGCGCGCGCGCCGGACGACCTCGGCGGCGCTCCCCGCCCGGCCCTCGGCCAGGCGCTGGAGCAGGCGCGCGCGCTCGGCCGTCGGCACCTCGTCGGAGGGCGGCTGGGCGGCCAGGGCGACCGAGAGCAGGAACGCCGCCTCGTCCACCGCCAGCTCGTCGAGCTCGTCGCCGTGGCGCGAGAGGAGGTGCAGCCGGCCGCCCGGGTTCACGGGGCGCGAGTGCAGCGGCGTCGGCAGCCGCTGGCGGTGGCGGTCGAGCGCGTCCAGGAAGGCGACGTCGAGGCCGTCCTCGGGCGACGTGGCGATCGGCGCGCGGTCGAGCCGCTCGAAGAGCACCTGCGCCCCGAGCACGTCGCCGAGGGCGGAGACGAGCCCGCTCGGCCCCAGCCCCTCGCGGGCGGCCTCGCGCAGCTGGGCCTGGAGCGTGACCGCCCGGCGCAGCGTGTGCAGCTCGCCCGAGACGAGCCGCTCGTGCACGACGTGGGTGATGTCGACGAAGCGCACGTCCTGTCCGAAGACGATCAGCGGCAGGTCGTGCGCCCGGCAGGCGCGGACGAGCAGGTCGGCGGGCGCGTGGCTGGGTTCGAAGCCGATCCCGGCGGCGCCGGACCGGGCCACCGACGCGACCAGCGCCTCGACCTGCGCCGGCGACATGCCGGCCAGGCCGATCCCGGTCGTGAGCAGGAACTCGCCGCCGCGCAGCACCTCGCTCACGAGCGGCGTCTCGAACACGTGCACCCACTCCACCCGGTTTCCGAGCCGGTGACCCCCGGCCGCGACGGTGACCTCGCCCGACCGGAACTCGTCCAGCCCGAGCAGATCCGCCACCGTCAGGACAGACTGTCCGGAATCAGGCCCTTCCATGGACACAGTGTAAGGTGGCGGCGCGGCCGGGCCTCCGATTCAATGCCTGGATGGCTACCACCGAGACGCGACTGCTCGGAAACTACGTCGGGGGCCACTGGGTGGCCGCGGCCGCCGGCGAGCAGCTCGACGTCACCAATCCTGCCACCGGCGAGATCCTCGCCCGCGTCCCCCTGTCCGGCGCAGCCGACGTCGACGCCGCCGTCGCCGCCGCCCGCGCCGCTCTGCCGGAGTGGCGGTCGCGGTCGGTGATCGAACGCGCCCGGTGGCTGTTCGGTCTGCGCCAGGTGATGGAGGCGCACGCTGACGAGTTGGCCCGCTCCGTCACGCGCGAGATGGGCAAGACGCTGCCGGACGCCCGCGCCGAGGTCGGCCGCGCGGTCGAGATGATCGAGGCCGCGACCGCCGTCCCGCAGACGATGCAGGGCCGCATCCTCGAGGACGTGGCCACGAACGTCGACTGCGAGACGATCCGCCAGCCGGTCGGCGTGTGCGGTGCGATCGTGCCGTTCAACTTCCCGGCCATGGTGCCGTTCTGGTTCCTGCCCTTCGCGATCGCCTGCGGCAACACCTTCGTGCTCAAGCCGTCGGAGCAGGTGCCGCTAACGCAGGAGCTGGTGTTCAACCTGATCGACGACCTGGGCGGGCTGCCCGACGGCGTCGTCAACCTGGTGAACGGCGGCGCCGACGTCGTGAACGCGCTGCTCGACCACCCGGGCGTGGACGCGATCTCGTTCGTCGGCTCGGCGAAGGTGGCGAAGTACGTGTACGAGCGCGCGGCCGCGAACGGCAAGCGGGTGCAGGCGCTCGGCGGGGCGAAGAACTTCATGGTCGTGATGCCCGACGCCGTCATCCCCAAGACGGTCTCGAACATCATCGGCTCGGCGTTCGGCGCCGCCGGCCAGCGCTGCATGGCCGGGTCGGTCGTGGTGGCCGTCGGGGACGCCCGCAAGCCGCTCGTGGACGAGTTGGCCGCCCGTACCCGCGAGCTCACCGTCGGCGACGGGCTCGAGCGCGGCACCGACGTCGGCCCGGTCGTCTCGACGAGCGCCCGCGATCGCATCCTGCAGTGGATCGACCGCGGCATCGAGGGCGGCGCGACGCCGGTCGTCGACGGCCGCTCGCCCGCGGCCTCGGGCGGCGCCTTCGTCGGCCCGACCGTCCTCGACGGCGTCGCCCCGGACATGGACATCGCCCAGGAGGAGGTGTTCGGGCCCGTGCTCTCCGTGATCCACGCCGGCTCGCTGGACGAGGCGATCGAGATCGTGAACGGGAGCCGCTACGGCAACGGCACCTCGATCTTCACCGAGTCGGGCGCCGCCGCCCGCCGCTACCGCCACGACGTCCAGGTCGGCATGGTCGGCGTGAACATCGGCGTGGCCGCTCCGGTCGCCTTCTTCCCGTTCTCGGGCTGGAAGGGCTCGTTCTTCGGCGACCTGCACGCGCACGGGACCGACGCGATCGAGTTCTACACGCGCAAGAAGACGGTGACGTCGCGGTTCTTCTCCGGCGGCGAGACCGGCCGCTTCTTCGTGGAGCAAGCGGACAGCTGATGTCGGTCGTGGACCGTCCGCTGCACGACGAGAGCCTGGGCGCGATCTTCGATCCGCGCTCCGTGGCGATCTACGGCATCTCCGAGCGCACGTCGCTGCGGATCGCCGAGAACATGACCGTGCCCGGCGTGCCGTTCTACGGCATCAACCCGACCAAGGCCGAGGCGTGCGGCGTCACCTGCTACCCCACCATCAGCGACTGCCCGGCGGTGCCGGAGATGGTGGTGATGGGCGTCGGCCACGGACGCATCGAGGACGCCGTCGAGGACGTGCTCTCCGTCGAGGGCGTGCGGGCCATCGTCACGCCGGGGCTCGGCAACGAGGCCGGGCGCGAGGGGCCGGCGATCTCCGAGCGCATCTCGGCCCGCGTCCGGGAGGCGGGCATCGCCATGGTCGGCCCGAACTGCATGGGCATCGCCACGCCGGGGTTCCCGTCGCCGTGGATCGGCAGCCTGCACCCGACGTTCGTGCGCGGGCCGGTGGCGACGCTCGTCCACTCCGGCTCCATCGGCGAGATCCTGGTCTCGCTCGGCCCCCGGATCGGCTTCCGCACCGTCATCTCGGCCGGCAACGAGACGGTCACGGACGCCGCCGACTTCGTGGCCTGGTTCGCGGACGATCCGGCCACCCGCGTGGTGGGCCTGTTCCTCGAGGCTGTGCGGCGGCCTGCGGCGTTCGAGGCGGCGCTGCGGCGGCTGGCCGAGGCGGGCAAGGTGGCGGTCGTGCTCAAGGTGGGCACGTCCGACCTCGGCGCGCAGGCGGCGCTCGCCCACACCGGGGCCATGGTCGGCTCCGACCGCAGCTTCTCGGCCATGCTGCGCCACTACGACGCCATCCGGGTGGACGACTTCGGCGACTGGCTCGAGCACTTGGAGGTGTTCTCACGGGTGCGTCCGCCGCGCGGCCGCCGCATCGGCGCGGTCACGAACTCGGGCGGCGAGGGCGAGTACTTCGCCGACAAGGCGGAGCAGGCGGGCATCCCGCTCGAGCTCTTCTCGCCCGGGCTGCGCGAGCAGATCTCGGGGGAGTTCCCCAACTTCGTGCACGTCGGCAACCCGGCCGACTGCTGGGCGATCGACGACGACCGCGTCGTCTTCCCGCGCGTCTTCCAGCTCATGGCCGGCTCCGGCGAGTTCGACGTGCTCGTCTCGGCGATCGACCACTCGGTGTGGCTGAAGGGCACCGAGCGCACCCTCGCGACCAACATCGCCGACGATCTGCGGGCGGCGGTCGAGGGCACCGACATCTTCCCGGCCGTGATCACCGTGACCACGGCCGACCCCCCGGTCGAGGACCTCGAGTGGGCGCGCCGGCACGACATCCCGGTACTCAAGGGCACGCTGCCGGGCCTGCGAGCGCTGGCCGCGCGTCTGCGCCACGAGCGCTACCTGCCGCCGCCGCGCGAGGTGCCCGCGGACGCGCCGATCGCCGGCTCGGGCGTGCTGTCCGAGCTCGACTCGGCCGCGGTGCTTCACGAGCACGGCGTGCCGTACGTGCGGGCTGAGCGGTGCGCATCCGCCGACGAGGCGGTCGCGGCGGCCGAGCGGATCGGCTATCCGGTCGTCTGCAAGATCCTGAACGTCGCCCACAAGGCCAACGTCGGCGGCGTCGCCCTGCACCTGGCCGACGCCCCGTCGGTGCGCGCGGCCGCCGAGCGCATGGGCGGGCATGTCGTCGTCGCCGAGCAGGCGTCGGGCGGCGTCGAGGTGCTGATCGGCGGCGTCCGCGACCCCGACTACGGCCCGACGGTCGTCGTCGGCATCGGCGGCGGCCTGGCCGAGCAGCTCGATCTCGTGGAGGCGGCGCTCGCGCCGGTGGACGAGGCCGGCGCGCGCCGGCTGATCGCGGCCGTCCCCGCCCTCACCCGAATGCTCGGCGGCGCGCCGCAGTCCCTGATCGACGCCATCGTCTGCGTCTCGCAGCTGATGGCCGAGCACCCCGAGGCGCTCGAGATCGACGTCAACCCCCTGCTCGTCTCCGGCGAGCGCGCGGTCGCGCTCGACTGCCTCATCGTCCTGAAGGAGAGCGAATGACCGAAGCCGTGCTGTACGAGGTGCGCGGGCCGGCCGCCTGGATCACCCTGAACCGGCCGGAGAAGCTGAACGCGATCAACCGGGCGGTGCTGGAGGGCCTGCACGCCGCCGTCGACCGGGCGACGGCCGACGACGAGGTCAAGGTGGTCGTCGTCACCGGCGCCGGACGCGCATTCTCGGCCGGATACGACCTGGCCGACGAGGCGGCGGGCAGCTACGGCGGCGCCCACGGCTGGCACGAGGTGCTCGGCGACGACGTCGACGCGACCATGAAGCTCTGGTCGCTGCCCAAGCCCACGATCGGCGCCGTGCGCGGCTACTGCCTGGCGGGCGGCTGCGAGCTGGCCATGGCGTGCGACATCATCGTCGCGGGGGAGGGGGCCAGCTTCGGCGAGCCGGAGATCCGGTACGGTTCGGGCCCGGTGACGCTCTTGATGCCGTTCGTGCTCGGCCAGAAGAAGACCAACGAGCTGCTCTTCACCGGCGACGTGATCGACGCCGGTGCGGCGCTCCAGGCGGGGCTCGTGAACCGGGTCGTGCCGGACGACGGCATCGAGGCCGAGGTGGAGGGGCTCGTGCGCAAGATCGCGCCCACGCCGCTGCCCGTGCTGCGGCTGACCAAGATCGCGCTGCTGCGCGCCTACGAGGCGATGGGCCTGCGCACGGCCGTCGGCACGAACCTCGACCTGTCGGCGATGCTGAACGCGGCGGACACGCCCGAGCAGGTCGAGTTCATGGAGATCGTCAAGTCACAGGGCCTGCGGGCCGCGCTCGCCTGGCGGGACAGCCGCTACGGCGAGGTACTGGGAGGAGTGAAGGCATGAGCGTTGTCCAGAAGAGCATCGACCCCGCGAAGCTCGCGAAGCTGATCGAGACCGAGGAGGCGGAGTTCAACACCCGTCACCCGGGGTCGCGCAAGATGACCGAGCGGGCGCACAAGTCCCTCGCCGGCGGCGTCGCGTCGAGCTGGCAGTCGACCGACCCGCACCCGATCTACCTGGCGGAGGGCCACGGCTCGAAGGTGAGCGACGTCGACGGCAACGAGTACGTCGACTTCCACAACGGCTACGGCGCGGTCGCCGTCGGCCACGCCCACCCGAAGATCGCCGAGGCGGTCTCCGACCGCATCCGGCGCGGCTCCCACTTCGCCCAGCCGACCGAGGACGCGGTCGTCGTCGGCGAGCACCTGCAGCAGCGCTTCGGCCTGCCGCTGTGGCGGTTCTGCAACTCGGGCACCGAGGCGACGATGGACGCCGTCCGGCTGATGCGCGCCATCACCGGCCGCGACATCCTGCTCAAGATCGAGGGCTCCTACCACGGCCACAGCGATCCCGTGATGGTCTCGGTTGCGCCTCCGGGCGACAAGATCGGCCCCTACGACGACCCGGTGTCGGTGCCGCAGACGCTCGGCATCCCGGGAGTCGTCACGGAGCTCACCCGGGTCGTGCCCTTCAACGACCTGGACGCGCTCGACCGCACGCTCGCGCGCTACGAGGGCCGCGTGGCCGGGATGATCGTCGAGCCGGCGATGATGAACGCCGGCTTCGTCCTCCCCGAGGACGGCTACCTGGCGGGCGTGAAGGAGCGGCTGCATGCGGCGGGCGCGCTGCTCACCTTCGACGAGGTGAAGACGGGCGCCACCATCGCCTACGGCGGCGCCGTCGAGCGGTTCGGCGTCACGCCCGACCTGCTGTGCCTGGCCAAGTCGGTCGGCGGCGGCCTGCCCTGCGGCGCGATCGGCGGCACCGACGAGGTGATGGACTGGATCGCCTCCGGCAAGATCGACCAGGTCGGCACCTTCAACGGCAACCCGCTCACCATGGCGGCGATGCGGGCGACCCTGCTCGACATCCTCACCCACGACGCCTACACCGAGTTCGATCGCCTGGCCGAGATCCTGAAGACCGGCTGCGACGGCGTGATGGAGCGCTCCGGCATCGCCGGCTACACGACCGTGCGGTCGGCGCGCGGCGCGGTCACCTACCGGGCCGAGCGCGTGCGCAACTACCGCGACTACCTCGAGGTGTCCGACGAGCTCGGGTACGTGAACTGGCTCGTGCAGCTGAACCGCGGCGTGTTCATGGCGCCGTGGGGCAAGTCCGAGAACTGGACGCTGTCGGTGCAGCACTCCGAGGCCGACGTGCGCCTGTACGTGGACAACTTCCAGCACCTGGCCGACGCGCTCGTATGAAAGCCGTCGTCTTCGAGGAGCACGGTGGGCCGGAGGTGCTCCAGTACACCGACATCCCCGACCCGGAGCCGCGGCCGTTCGAGGTGCTGATCGAGGTCAAGGCGGCCGGCGCCAACTTCAACGACATCTGGGCCCGGCGCGGCATGCCCGGGATGAAGGTCGTCTTCCCGCACGTGGCCGGCTCCGACGTGGCCGGCGTCGTGCGGGCGGTCGGCTCGGAGGTGGGCGGCAAGGGCTTCGGCTCCTCGCCCGTCCGCGAGGGCGACGAGGTGGTCGTCCATCCCGGCATCTCCTGCCGCACGTGCGAGATGTGCACGTCGGGGCAGGAGTTCTTCTGCCGCCAGTTCCTGATCTGGGGCTTCCAGACCGGGCCGAACGACGGCGGCCACTCCGAGCTCGTCACGCTGCCGGCGGTGAACGTGCTGCCCAAGCCCTCGAACCTCACCTTCGAGGAGGCGGCGTCGATGCCGCTCGTGCTCGAGACCGCGTGGCGGATGCTGGTCACGCGGGCGCACGTCCAGCCGGGCGAGCATGTCCTGATCTGGGGCGGGGTCGGCGGCCTCGGGGTGATGGCGATCCAGATCTGCCTGATGCACGGGGCGATCCCGATCCCGGTGGTCGGCGGTGCGGCCAAGGTGGCCAAGGCGCACGAGCTGGGCGCCGAGCACGTGATCGACCGGGCGTCCGAGGACGTCGCCCAGCGCGTCCGCGAGATCACGAAGAAGGTCGGCGTCGGCATCGTGTTCGAGCATTCCGGACAGGACACGTGGCCGACGTCGGTGGCGGCGCTGCGGTGGGGCGGCCGGCTGGTGGTGTGCGGCGCGTCGACCGGCTTCGAGGCGGTCACCGACCTGCGCTTCCTGTGGAACAAGCAGCAGAACCTGCTCGGCTCCCACCTGGCCAGCAAGGCCGAGCTGGCGGCCGCCCTGCGGGCGGTCGAGGCCGGGCACATCAAGCCCGTCATCGACCACGTCTTCCCGCTGAGCGACGCGCCCAAGGCCCAGCAGCTGATGGAGGACCTGAAGGTGCAGGGCAAGCTCGTCTACGTGCCGTAGGAGCCGGGGCCAGGCCCCGCATGCGGGGCCTGGCCCCGTGCGCCGCGAACCGGGGCCTGGCCCCCGCACGGCGGGGGCCAGGCCCCACCCCCGGGCACGTACCATGCGCGCAATGCTGCGCCTGGCCGTGATCGGGCACGTCGAGTGGGTGACGTTCGCCCGCGCGCCGTTCGTGCCCAAGCCGGGCGAGATCGTGCACCTGGAGGATCCCGTACTCGCAGCCGGCCGGCGGCGGCGCGACCACCGCCGTCGCGCTCGCCCGCATGGGCGCCGAGGTGACCTTCTACACGTCGTTCGGAAGCGACGGGCGCGCCCGCGGGCCGCTCGAGCGCTACGGCCTCCATCTCCAGGCCGTCGTCCGCGACGAGCCGCAGACCGAGGTGCTGTCGCTGATCGACCCGGCCGGCGAGCGGACGCTCTACGTGATCGGCGAGAACGACGCGCCGCGGGCGGACGATCCGCTCGACTGGGACGCGCTGGCGGAGATGGACGGCTGCTACTTCACCGGCTACGACCCGGACACGGTGCGCCTCGCGCGGCGGGCGCCCGTGCTGGTCGTGACGGCGCGGCGCTTCGACGCGCTGGTCGCAAGCGGCGTGCGCGCCGACGCGCTGGTCGGGAGCGGCAGGGATCGCGGCGAGCGGTTCGACCTCTCCCGGCTGGTCGAGCAGCCCGGCCACGTGATCGTGACCGATGGGCGCAACGGCGGCACCGGCTACGCGCCGGCACCCGTGCCGGGTGCGGTGGTCGACACCTACGGCGCGGGCGACGCGTTCGTCGGCGGCGTCCTCTTCGGCCTGGCGTCGGGATGGCCGCTCGAGCGCGCGCTGGCCCACGCCGCCGCGCGCGCCGCCGAGGCGCTCACCTGGCGCGGCGCGTTGCCCCCGCTGCCGTGATCCCCGCTTGCTAATGTCTCCGCGATGAGCCGCCCGGGAGCCCTGTGCAGCATCGTGGTGACCGCCCTGGGGGCCGTGGCGCTCTCCGGCTGCGGCGGCACCGGCGTCGCCAGCCCGGGCACCGTGGACCTCGCGAAGGGCAAGCAGCTCTTCGTCGCGACCTGCGGATCGTGTCACGCCCTGTCGGAGGCCGGAACGGTCGGGACGATCGGCCCCAACCTCGACGGCGCCTACGCCGGCGACCGCATCATCGGCATGAAGGACTCGTCATTCGAGGCGATGGTGCGCGAGCAGATCGACCTCGCCGACCCGCCCATGCCGCGCCACCTGCTGAAGGGTACGGACGCGAGCAATGTGGCCGCCTACGTCGCGAAGGTGGCCGGCGTCAAGCTGGCGCAGCAGTACAACCCCGGCTACTCGCCCGAGTGAGCGTCGCCACCCGGACCGAGGTCGTCGAGGTGCGCGGCATGCACTGCGGCGGCTGCGAGCGCACGGTCAGCGGGGCCGTGTGGGCGCTGCCCGGCGTCGAGCGGGCGCAGGCCGACTTCGTCGCCGAGGAGGTGGCGGTGACCTTCGATCCCGGGCTGGTGGGGCTGGCCGAGATCCGCGCCGCCGTGCGCGACGCCGGCTTCAGCGCCGCCTAGCGACGAACGTCTGGCGATGGGGCCTGGCCCCGCATGCGGGGCCAGGCCCCATCGCAGCGGCGTCTCGCGGATGGCCCCGCCGGGTCGTCCGGTACCCTGGGCAGCACGCCGGCTCCTTAAAGCCCGACGACCCGCGGACGGGTCGTCGGAGGAGGCAGGTAGCTGCGAAGTGTGGGCACGTTCGGTCGCAGCGTCCGATGACGATTCTTGACCGAAATTGTTCGGAGGTCGTGGGTTTAGTGTTAGCTATTTGTAAACCTGTTCCCGATGCAAGAACCGGTAAGGCTGTCCTTGCGTGTGCGGCCGGAGCGCCTTTCGCCCGACTAGACTGGCGCCGCCGATGGATCTGTACGAGTACCAGGGCAAGCAGCTCTTCAGCCGGTTCGGGATCCCGGTCTCCGACGGCGAGGTCGCCGAGACGGCGCAGGAGGCGCGCGAGATCGCCGAGCGCATCGCCGCCCCGGTCATGGTCAAGGCGCAGGTCTACACGGGCGGCCGGGGCAAGGCCGGCGGGGTGAAGTACGCCGCCGACGCCGGCGAGGCCGAGGCGCACGCCCGCAACATCCTCGGACTGGACATCAACGGCCACGAGACGCGCAAGCTGTGGATCGAGCGCGCGTCCGACATCGCCAAGGAGTACTACTTCTCGATCACCTTCGACCGCGGCGCGAAGAAGGCCCTGCTCATGCTCACGACCGCCGGCGGGATCGAGATCGAGCAGGTGGCGGCGGAGACGCCCGAGAAGCTCGCCCAGCTGCACGTCGACCCGCTCTCCGGCTTCCAGCCCTTCCATGCCCGCAAGCTCTGCTTCGACGCGCAGATCCCCGCCGCCGAGCGGCGCCAGGCGACCGACATCATGACGCGCGCCTATCGCGCGTTCGTCGAGACCGACGCCATGCTGGTCGAGATCAACCCGCTGATCGTCACCCCCGCGGGCGAGCTGCGGGCGCTCGACTCGAAGTACACGGTCGACGACAACGCCCTGTACAAGCACCCGGACATCGAGGCGATGCGCGACCTCGACGCGCTCGACCCGCAGGAGCGGCTGGCGCGCGAGCGCGGCGTCACCTACGTGAAGCTCGACGGCACGGTCGGCATCCTCGGCAACGGCGCGGGGCTGGTCATGTCGACGCTCGACGTGGTCGCGCTGGCGGGCGGCACGCCGGCGAACTTCCTCGACGCCGGCGGCGGCGCCAAGGCCGAGAAGATCGTCACCGCGATGGAGGTGCTGCTCTCCGACGCGAAGGTGAAGGCGGTGCTCTTCAACGTCTTCGGCGGGATCACCCGCTGCGACGAGGTCGCACGCGGCATCCTCACGGCGCTCGAGCAGCTCGGCGTGACGGTGCCGATCGTCGTGCGGCTCGACGGCACGAACGCGGCCGAGGGCCGCGCCATCCTGGCCGAGGCGGCGCCGCCGAACGTGCACATGGCGGAGACGATGCTGGGCGCCGCCGAGCGGGTCGTCGCGCTGGCGGGAGGCGCCTAGTGGCCATCCTCGTCGGCGCCGAGACGCGCCTGGTGGTGCAGGGCGTCACCGGCAGCGAGGGGCGCTTCCACGCCACGCGCAACAAGGACTACGGGACGGCCGTGGTCGCCGGCGTCACCCCGGGCAAGGCGGGCCAGGACGTGAACGGCATCCCGGTGTTCGACACGGTGGCGGACGCGGTCGCCGAGCGCGGCGCGAACACCGCCATGGTGCTCGTCCCGCCGCCCTTCGCCGCCGACGCGATCTACGAGGCGACCGACGCCGGCATCGGGACGATCGTCTGCATCACCGAGGGCATTCCCGCCCACCACATGCTGCAGCTGTACGGCTACGTGCGCGCGAAGGGCGCGACCCTGCTCGGTCCGAACTGCCCGGGGGCCCTCTCTCCCGGCGTCGCGAACGTCGGCATCATCCCGGCGGAGGTCTTCGAACGGGGACGGATCGGGCTGGTGTCGCGCTCGGGCACGCTCACCTACCAGATCGGCAAGGAGCTGGCCGACGCGGGCCTCGGCAACTCCACGATCGTCGGCATCGGCGGCGACCCGATCGTCGGGCTGTCCTTCATCGACGTGCTGGAGCGCTTCGAGGCCGACCCCGAGACCGACCTGGTGGTCATGGTGGGCGAGATCGGCGGCGACGAGGAGGAGAAGGCGGCCGCCTTCATCGGGGCGAACATGCGGACGCCGGTGGTCGCCTACATCGCCGGCTTCCAGGCGCCGCCGGGCAAGACGATGGGACACGCCGGGGCGATCATCTCCGGGTCGTCCGGCACCGCCGCCGCCAAGCAGGAGGCGCTGGAGGCGCAGGGCGTCCGCGTCGGGAAGAGCCCCACCGAGGCCGCCGCGATCGCGGCCGAGGTCTACGCCTCGCCGGCGTAGACCGGACGGCGCCGGCGGGGGCTTCCGGTAGGCTTGCCGTGATGCCGACGCAGATCCCGTTCACCCGCGGCGTCCCCGCCGCCGACCTGATCCCCGTCGAGGATCTGCGCGCCGCCGCCGCCCACGCGCTCGACGCCGATCCCGTCGCCGCGCTCTCCTACGCGCCCGGCGGCTACCGGCCGCTGCGGGAGTGGATCGGCGCCCGCCACGGCGCCGACGCGAGCCGCGTCCTGATCACCAACGGATCGCTGCAGGCGATCGGCTTCCTCGCCCAGCACTACTTCGCCGCCGAGGGCGGCGCGGCGGTGGTCGAGGCGCCCACGTACGACCGCACGCTGAAGATCCTGCGCGGCGCCGGGGCGGACATCCGCTCGGTGCCGGTCGGCGGCGACGGCCTCGACGTCGACCGGCTGGCCGAGATGCTCGCCGCCGGCCTGCGGCCGCACCTCGTCTACGTGATCCCGACCTATCAGAACCCGTCGGGCGCGTGCGCGACGCTCGAGCGCCGCAAGGCGCTGCTCGAGCTCGTCCACCGCTACGAGCTGACCGTGGTCGAGGACGATCCGTACGGCCTCCTGCGCTTCGCGGGCGACCCGCTCCCGACCCTGCACGAGCTCGACGGCGGCGAGCGCGTCATCTACTGCTCCTCGTTCACGAAGACGATCGCTCCGGGCGTGCGCACCGGCTACGTGGTCGTGCCCGACTCGCTGACGAAGCCTCTGGGGGCGCTGTCCGAGAACACCTACATCGGCCCGAACACGCTGGCCGAGGCGGTCGTCTGGGCGTACTGCGACGCCGGCCGGTTCGAGCCGAACGTGGCCCGGGCGGCGGCCGGGCTGCACGCCCGCCGCGACGCCATGGAGACGGCCCTTGCGGCGCACTTCCCGGAGGGGTCGCGGTGGACGACGCCGAAGGGTGGCTACTTCTTCTGGGTCGACCTGCCCGGCGGCATCGACACGACCGACGCGCTGGCGTCCGCAGCCGAGCAGGGCGTACCCTACGTGCGCGGGGCGGACTTCTTCGCCGGCGAGGGCGGGCGCAGCTCCCTGCGGCTGGCCTTCAGCGCCTGCGCGACCGAGCAGATCGGCGAGGGGATCGAGCGGCTCGCCGGCGTCCTGGCGGCTCGGCGGGTGCACGCCGCCGTCTAGGCGGAGTCTCGGCGGATGCAGCCGAGTTGACACTTTCCGAACCTTCTGGCAAACTCTTCCTAACTCGGAGGAGGAGCGAGTAGCAGCCGCCGGCAGGGGTGCGATCGCGGGTCTCACACCGGGACGAGACGGTGTGGCCGCCGGTCAAACAGTGCGGCCGTGTCGATCGCGCCCTGCCTCGGCCGGCTGGCTCCCATCCGACGCAGGGCGACAGGTTCTCTGCCTGTTCAGCCGACCGCCACGCGCTGCGACTCGACCAGGCGCGGCTGCCGTGGCGGCACCATATTCCCGCGCTGCGCCGGCCGGAACGTCGGGCACGGCCGGGCCAGGCGCAGCGCGCACAGCTCGGCCTTCCGGAAGTAGCAGTCGTCGCAGGTTGCAGCGCGGGATGGTGCCAAGATGCTCCTCGGGTCGCGGTCGAGTGCGGCAGTCTACGAGACCCGGGCACCCCTCTCCACCACCTGCGGCGGGCGATCTCGCTACGTGCGGGGAATGCCGCTCGGCCGTCAGCCGGCGGACCTGGCGGGCAGCGCGCGGATGGCCGCCAGTGCCTGGGCGAACGTGCTGACGCCGATCACCTTGAGCTTCGCGCCGGCCGCCCTGCGCGCGGCCGCGACGTTCCCCTTCGGCACGATGAAGGTGTCGGCGCCCGCCTCGATGGCGCCGAGCGCCTTCTGCTTCGCGCCTCCGATCTCGATCACGTCTCCGACCGGGTCGAGCTCGCCGGTGGCGGCGATCCGGTGTCCGCGCAGGAGGTGGCGGCCGCTCAGGCTGTCGTAGATCTCGAGGGCGAAGGCGAGCCCCGCCGAGGGGCCGCCGATGCCGCTGATGGAGTAGCGCACCTTGACCGGGATCTTGCCGATGCGCACGTCGTCGGCGATGGCGACGCCGATGATCGCCCGCGGCGCCCCGCTCGCGCTGCTCGCGACGGTGCGCAGCCGCTTCGTCCCCAGCCGCGAGAACGTGTAGGTGACGACGTCGCCGGGACGCAGCGACCGTGTCAGCCGCAGCAGCGCCGCGGCCGACGACACCCGGTGCCCGTCGACGGCGGTGATCACGTCGCCGGCCTCGACCCCGGCCTTGGCCGCCGGCAGGCCGGGCGAGACCTGCTCGACCAGCGCTCCCAGATGGCGGATGACGACGTCGCGTCCGAGCGCGTTCTCGGCCACCGCCTCGGCCACCGTCTGCGAGGTGTCCATCGCCTGGAAGTCCTGGTGCACGCGCTGCTGCTCGGACTCGCCCGGCACCACGATCTCGCGGTCGGGGATCAGGCTCGCGCCGCCGACGACGTAGCGGCCCCACAGCTCCTCGAGCTTGTTCGCCTGGAGCTCGTGCACGTCCACGAAGTAGAACCCGGTGCCGGCCGCGGGCGGCGTTCCGCCGGGGACGCGCAGGTAGTCCGCCGCGGGATGGGCCTTGTCCGGCCAGAGGATGAAGTAGCCGGACGGCGTCCGCCACGCCCAGATCAGGGCGCCCGCCGCGGCGAGCACGAGCACGGCCAGGATCGCCGGCCACGACCGCCGCAGGAACCGCAGCACCCTCATCCGGCGACCGCGAGCGACCCTGCGACGGAGAGGGCGGCGACGGCGACGATGCCGATCACCGAGAGCGCGCCGAGGCGCCCGTAGGCCATGTGGCCGCGGCCGTACCCGGACAGCGCGAAGCCGACCAGGGCGCCGCCGATCAGGCCGCCGACGTGGCCGCCGATCGAGATGC
This sequence comes from uncultured Actinomycetes bacterium, assembly GCA_963843705.1. Taxonomy (GTDB): domain Bacteria; phylum Actinomycetota; class Thermoleophilia; order Gaiellales; family JAICJC01; genus JAICJC01. The sequence goes on along the minus strand of CAWJLQ010000010.1, from coordinate 170,731 downwards.
CGGGAATGCCGAACGTGAACGCGAGGTTGATCAGGATCAGGACCCCGATCGGGCTCTGCAGGAGCGCCATCCCGCGCTGGCGCTCGAGGACGAACAGCGCGCCCATGACGCCGAAGATCGCGCCGGACGCGCCCGCCGTCTGGGAGTGGGGCGTCAGCAGGAGCGCCCCGAAGCTGCCCGACAGGGCGGAGGTGAAGTAGACGGCCGCGAAGCGCGCCGTCCCGGCGTAGCGCTCGAAGGCGCTCCCGAGCAGGTAGAGCGCGTACATGTTCAAGCCGATGTGGAGGACGCCGTAGTGGATGAACGCGGCCGAGATCAGGCGGTAGTCCTGGCCGTTCGCGACCGCCGGCCCGAAGAGGACGAGCCGCTCCCCGAGCGAGTTCAGCGTGCCTCCGAAGCCGAGCCCGCCGGCGGCGCTGATCTTGTTCGTCAGGGCGAAGACCACGATGTTCGCAGCGACCAGCAGGTAGGTGAGGACGGGCGACCGGGGCAGGGTGAACCCGGCCATGCGGACGCCCGTGCGCCGGCCGGCGCACTCGGGGCAGCGGATCCCGACCGCCGCGTGGGTCATGCACTCCGCGCAGATCGGCCGCCCGCAGTTCGAACAGTGCAGGCCGGTCTCGCGGTCGGGGTGTCGATAGCACGTATCCACGCGGAAATTGTAGGCAGGGGGCTTAAAGGTCAGCTGTGACGGCGCGTGCCGTCGCTCACCACACCCCGCGCAGCAGGCCTCCGTCGACGGGGAGGACGGCGCCCGAGATGTAGGCGGCCTGCGCCGAGCAGAGGAAGGCGACTGCGGCGCCGACCTCGGCCGGCGCTCCCAGCCGCCCGGCGGGCACCGCCGCCAACTCGGAGCGCTCGGCCGCGGCCGGGTCGGGGAAGTGCCGCCACAGCTCGCGGACGCGGTCGGTGTCGATCGTCCCCGGCGCGATGGTGTTCACCGTGATCCCGTCCCGGCCCAGCTCGTGCGCGAGCGTCTTCGCCCAGCCGACGACGCCGGGCCGGATCGCGTTTGAGAGCAGCAGGTGCGGGATGGGCTCGCGCACCGAGGAGGAGGTGATGTTCACGACCCGGCCGCGGCCGCTCGCGCGCAGATGCGGAAGCGCGAGCCGGGTCAGGCGCACCGCCGAGTTCAGCGACAGCTCGAACGCGTCGGCCCAGGCCTCGTCGGGGATCGACTCGAACGTCCCCGGCGGCGGGCCGCCGGCGTTGTTGACGACGATGTCGAGCCGGCCGCGGGCGGCCACCGTCTCGTCGACGGCGCGGCGCAGGAAGCCGTGGTCGCGCACGTCGCCGGCCAGGGCGAGAGCGCCGCCGTCGATCGCGGCGGCCGCCTGCTCGAGCCGGTCGCGGCCGCGGGCGAGGACGGTCACGGCGCACCCCTCGGCCGCCAGGGCGCGGGCGATCGCGAGCCCGATCCCCGACGACCCCCCTCCGACGATCGCCGACGTGCCCGCAAGCTCCAGGTCCACGGCGCGAGCCTATAGCATCCGCGCGTGCGCTACGGCCCAGCGGACTCGAGCCAGACGCCCCGGTTCAGCGGGCCGCGCACCTTCATGCGGCTGCCGCTGCGCGACTCGCTGGACGACGTGGACGTGGCGATGATCGGGATCCCCACCGACGACGCCGTGTCGTTTCGCTCCGGCGCCCGGTTCGGGCCGGAGGGGATCCGGTCGGCCTCGGTGCTCCTGCGCCCGTACAACCCCGCCCAGGGCGTCGACGTGACCGGGCACCTGTCGATGATCGACTTCGGCGACGCGCCCACCGTCCCCGGCTACCACGAGGAGACGCTGCGCCGCATCCAGGCGCACCTGGAGCCCGTGCACGCCGCCGGCGTGACGCCGATCTGCATGGGCGGCGACCACTCGATGGTGCTGGCGGAGCTGCGTGCCGCGGCCGCGGCGCATGGGCCGCTCGCGCTCGTGCACCTGGATGCGCATGCGGACGTCTGGGACGCCTACTACGGCGCCCGCTACTTCCACGGCACCGTGTTCCGGCGCGCGGTCGAGGAGGGGCTGGTCGACGCCGGCGCCTCGGTCCAGGCCGGCATGCGCGGCACGCTCTACGGAGCCGATGACGAGCGCGAGCCGGGCCGGCTGGGCTACGAGGCGATCCCCTGGGCCGAGCTCGAGGCGCTCTCCCCGCAGGAGTACGGCGACCGCGTCCGCACGCGCGTCGGCGGCCGGCCGGCGTTCCTGTCCTTCGACATCGACTTCGTCGACCCGGCGTTCGCGCCGGGCACGGGCACCCCCGAGGTGGGCGGGCCGACCAGCGGCCAGGCGCTGGCCTACGTGCGCGCCCTCACGGGAATCGACTTCCGCGGGTTCGACTGCGTCGAGGTGGCGCCGGCCTACGACCCGGCCGGGATCACGTCGTGGCTGGCAGCCACCGTCTGCCACGAGATGCTCTCGCTGCTCGCGCTGCGGCGGCGGGATGGCTGAGATCCGCTTCGACCACTGCGTGATCGCCGTCTCCGACTGGGAGCGATCGAACGCCTTCTACCGCGACGTGCTGGGCGCCGAGGTCGTCACTCGCGGGGCGGGATTCGGGTACCGCTTCGGGGCGGTGCAGCTGAACGTGCACGGCCCTGGCGTCTCGGCCGACCCGCTGGCGGCGATCCCGGTGCCGCCGGGCGGAAGCGACCTCTGCTTCGCGTGGTCCGGGCCGATCGCGGCCGCCGTGGAGCACCTGGCGCGGCTCGGCGTGCCCATCGAGGTCGGGCCGGTGCCCCGCGGCGGGGCCGCGGGGGACGGCACGAGCGTCTACTTCCACGACCCCGACGGCACGCTGCTCGAGCTCATCGCCTATGCATGACCGGGGCCGGGCACCGGCGATTCACACCTAGAATCCGCGGCCGTGCCCAATCTGCTCCTGATCGTCGTCGACTGCCTGCGGGCGGACATGCTCGCCCGCGGCCGCCGGGCCTGGCCGCGCATGAGCGCCATCGCCGGCGGCGGCGCCCGCTTCCAGGCGTGCTACTCGACGTGCCCGACGACGACGCCGGCCGTCACCGCGATCCTCACCGGCCGCTACCCGAGCGCCCACGGCGTGCGCGGGCTGCGCGGCACCCAGCTCGGCGAGGCGATCCCGACGATGGCCGAGCAGCTCTCGCGGGGAGGGCTCACCACCTGGTGCTCGGCGACGGGGCCGCTGCTCGACACGGTCGGCACCTTCCGCGGGTTCGCCGAGGCGGAGTACCGCGACATCCCCAGCCGGTCGGTGCACTCCCCGTGGGGCCGCGAGGCGGTCGCGCGGCTGGCGTCGCTGCGCGAGGCCGGCGCCCCGTTCTTCGCGCTCGTCCATCTGTGGGACGCGCATACGCCGCGCACGTACCCGCCGGACTTCGAGCGGCGCCGCTTCGGGCGCAACGCCTACGAGCGCTCGATCGCCGGTATCGACGGCTGGATCGGCGACGCGGTCGAGGCGGCCGGGCCGGACACGGTCGTCGTGCTCACCGGCGATCACGGCGAGAACGTCGTCTTCGAGCCGCGCACGCGCCGCGAGCAGGAGGCGTGGCGGAGGATCAACCGCCGTCTGCCGATCGCGGAGTGGGCGCAGAGGACCGTCGACCACGGCGTGCGCAGCCGCTCGAAGCGCGCGCTGCGGTGGGCGCCGCGCTACTTCTGGAACCACGGCCAGACGCTGCTCGAGTCGCTCGTCCGCGTGCCGCTCGTCGTCTCCGGGCCGGGGATCTCCCCCGGTGCGCGCGTCACCCCGGTCAGCCACGTCGACATCGCCCCGACCCTGGTCGACCTGGCCGGCGCACCGCACCCGCAGGCGGGCTGGCAGGGCCGCAGCCTGGCCGCGTCGCTCCGCGACGGCTCGGAGCCCGAGCCGCGGCCGGTGGCGATGGAGATCGCGGTCGCCCCGTCGATCCCCGCGATCCGCCAGCAGGCGATCCGCGACGGCCGCCACAAGCTGATCACCTCGTTCGACGACGAGCGTGTGACCGACGCGCTCTACGACCTGGAGTCGGATCCGGGCGAGCGGCGCAACCTGATCGGCTCCGACGCGGAGCTCGCCGGGCGCCTGCGCGAGGAGCTGCGGGAGATCGCCGCCGAGCAGGCCGAATCGGTCGCGATGGCCGCTGATGAGGACGAGGAGATCGCCGAGCGCCTGCGCGAGCTCGGGTACATGTAGTTGACCGGATCGGCCGGTCTGGCTACCCTGAGCGGGGACGAGTACGCGACCGAAGGAGGCGTAGATCATGATGACGACCGTGCGATCCGCCTCCGCGCGCCGCGCCTGAACGCTCGTGCCGCCTCCGAGGCGGCCTCGACCTGACGGAGCTCACCAGGGCCTGCGGCGCCCACGCATCCGCGCCCCTTTCCCCAAGGAGATCTCCGCAGTGAGCCTTGCAGACCTGGGCTTCGGCCCTGACCATGCCGCCGCCTTCCAGCCGTACGCAGACGACGGCCTGGCGCCCGGCCGCGTCGCCGTCGAGCACCGCGGCGCGCTCATCCTCTACGGCGACGACGGCGAGACCTGGGCCGACGTCCCCGGTCGCCTGCGCCACCGCGCCGAGTCGACCGCCGACCTGCCCGCCGTGGGCGACTGGGTGGCGTATCGCCCGGGCAGCGGCACCGGCCGCGCCGCCGTGGCCGCCGTCCTGCCCCGGCGGACGGCGTTCGTCCGCAAGACCGCGGGCTTCGAGGCCGTCGGCCAGGTCGTGGCCGCGAACATCGACGTGGTCCTCTGCGTCACGTCGATCGTCGACGACCTGAGTGAGCAGCGCCTCGAGCGCTACCTGACCCTGGCCTGGGAGAGCGGCGCCGAGCCGGTGTGCGTGCTGACGAAGGCCGATCTCTCGGCCGACGCCGAGGCCGCCGCCGGACTCGTCTCGAGCGTCACCTTCGGCGTGCCGGTGCATGTCGTCTCGGCCGTCACCGGCGAGGGGATGGACGCGCTCTCGGCGCTGCTCACCGCCGGCCGCACGGCCGCGCTCGTGGGATCGTCCGGCGTCGGCAAGTCGACGCTCGTGAACCGCCTGTTCGGCGAGGAGCGGCAGGCCACCGCGGGCGTGCGCGACGACGGCCGCGGCCGGCACACGACGACCCGGCGCGAGCTGGTGCGGCTCGCGTCGGGGGGCTGCCTGATCGACACCCCCGGCATGCGCGAGCTGACCCTGTGGGATGCGGAGGAGGGGCTCGGTCAGGCGTTCGAGGACGTCGAGGAGCTCGCGGCGCGGTGCCGCTTCTCCGACTGCGCCCACGGCACGGAGCCCGGCTGCGCCGTGCGCGCGGCGATCGCCGCCGGTGAGCTCCCGGAGGCGCGGCTGGAGAGCTTCCGTCACCTCGACCGTGAGCTGCGCTACCTGGAGACGCGGCACGACGCCCGCGCCAGGGCCGAGCAGGGCAGGCGCTGGCGGGCGCTCAGCAAGGAGCAGCGCGAGCGCACGCGCCAGAAGCGGCGCTCACCCTGAGAAGCGGGGCCTGGCCCCGCATGCGGGGCCAGGCCCCATCCCCAGCCGCGCTTCACGGTCAGCTTGCCGAACGCGGTGCGGGCGCGCACGTGCACGACCGGCGCGCCGGCGGGGATGCGCTCGGCGCCGGCGTGGGTGTGCTGCTCGCCGAACATCGCGTAGCCCGTCATGTCCAGCGCGACGCCGTGCGGCACGACGACGCTCACCTCGCCGCAGATCGCGCGCACGTCCCACCCACACCTCGTCCGCGGTCACCTCGGCGTGGCGCAGGTCGAGCCGCTCGCCGCCGAACAGCCCCAGGGCATGCACACGCCGGCCGAGGCGCCAGCGGCCGGTGCGGGTGACGTTGCCGAAGAGGCCGACGACCCGCGCCGCCTCCTCGGGCTCGGTGCTCGCCGGAACGGCGGGCAGGCCGCCGACGGCGTGCTCGCGCAGCGCGACGACCGCGCCCTCGCGGTCGGCATCCGCGACCCGCTCGAGGCCGGTCACAGCGGCGCCTCCTCGCTCTCGCGCTCGGCCTCGAGCTCCTCCTCGAGGGCGGCGCGGCGTCCCCGCCGGGGAGCCCGCACCCGCCGGAAGAGCGAGACGATGCGGGTGCGCTCGCCGGGCGTGAGCGCGCCGACCGCCATCAGCGCGAGCGGGAAGCCCGCCACCATGACGACGCGCGCCGGGATGCCGACGGGGCCGGCCGCCGGCACCACCTCGACCAGCGCCACCATGAACGCGACCGCGACGCCGATCACCCGCAGCACCCGTCCGAAGTCATAGGAGACGGGGTAGCTGCGCTGGGCGTTTCGCCAGCCCAGGACGACGAGGACGGCGTACCCGATCACCGTCGACCAGCCCGCGCCCAGGATCCCCCACTTCGGGATCATCCAGAAGTTCAGGCCGATGTTCACGGCCGCGGCCGTCGACGTCACCACCGGCGTCATCCGCGTCCGCTTCGACCGGTTCACGCCGATGTTCAGGATGTAGTAGGCGCCGTAGAGCACGGAGCCGGACATGAGGAGCGGCACCACCGGCACCGCCCCGAACCAGCGCGGGTTCATCGCCAGGCGGATGTAGGGCGTCGACAGCGCCGTGATCGCGACGACGCCCCAGGACATCACGATCGACCAGTACGTGAAGACGGCCCGGTACGTCCGCTTGGCGTCCCCGTCGTCGAGGATCAGGTTGGCGAACGGCACCCATGCCGTCTGGAAGGCCGAGATCACGAGCATGATCCCGAGCGCGATCTTGCTCGCCGCGGAGTAGGTGCCGAGCTGCGCGCTGCGCTCGATCTGCGTCCCGGGCGTCAGCCGCTGCACCTGCACGCGGTCGGCGAGGTTGAGCGCCCACAGCGCCACGCCGGCGGGCATGAGCGGCAGGGAGAAATGCAGCATCTCGCGCAGGAGCCCCCAGGCGATGTGCAGCCCGACCATGTCCCGCCGCGCCCACAGGAGCAGGGCATAGGTGACGTAGGTGCCGGAGAAGTTCCCGAGCATGATCCCGGCCGCCCCCATCCGCAGCGGGATGACGAGCACGATCGAGAGCACGACCGTGATGGCGATGTTCGTGAACGAGTAGATGACAAACGCCGCCGGGCGCTGCTCGATCCGGTAGAGGCCGGTGACGATCGCGTAGTTGATCGTGATCCACAGGCCGGCGAGCCCGATCACCGTCAGCTCGCGCGTCACCTGGAGCACCGACGCGATCGGGCCGACCGCGGCCAGGCAGATCAGCGTCGTGATCGTCGAGAGCACGAGCACGGCCGTGAACGCCGTGCGGATCGTGCGCCGGCGGGCCTCGGGCTCGCGGTGGTCCCAGCAGAACCGGAACATCGCCGTCGTCAGCCCGAACTGGCACACGATGGCCATGAGCGAGCTGGCGGCCATCACCGTCTCGACCTGGCCGAAGCCGGACTGGCTGACGTACTGGGGCCGCGTGTAGATCGGCAGCAGGAAGATGCCGACGAGCTTGGAGACGATGCCGCCCAGGCCGTAGACGAACGACTGGCCGGCCAGCTGCTTCAGCCGGGCGCCCATGCCGGAGTGCTCGGCCGCGGTCGTCATCGGTTAGGCGGCGCTCAGAACCCCATGACGCCGATCAGCTCGCGGACGGCATCCGCCGACTTCGAGAGCTGCGCCTGCTCGTCGGCGTTCAGGCTGATCTCGACGACGTCCTCGAGGCCGGTGGCCCCGAGCCGGCACGGGACGCCCATGTAGAGATCCTTCAGGCCGTACTCGCCCTGCAGCAGCGCGGCGCACGGGAGCACCCGCTTCTGGTCGTGCACGATCGAGTCGACCATCTCGGACACGGCGGCCGACGGGGCGTAGTAGGCCGAGCCGGACTTCAGGAGCTTCACGACCTCGGCGCCGCCGTCACGCGTGCGCTGAACGATCTCCGCCAGGCGCTCGGCGGGGATCAGCTCGGTCACCGGGATGCCGGCGACGTTCGTGTACGAGGCGACGGGCACCATCTGGTCGCCGTGGCCGCCCAGCACGAACCCGGTCACGTCGCGGGCGGAGACGCCCAGCTCCCAGGCGAGGAACGTGCGGAACCGGGCCGTGTCGAGCACCCCCGCCATGCCGATCACCCGCTCGCGGGGGAAGCCGGCCTCGCGGAACGCGACCGTGCACATCGCGTCGAGCGGGTTGGTGACCACGATCAGGATCGTGTCCGGCGAGTGCGACACGAGGTTCCTGGTCACGTCGGCGACGATGGCCTGGTTCGTCTTCAGCAGGTCGTCGCGGCTCATGCCCGGCGTGCGCGCGCGGCCCGACGTGATCACGCAGATCGACGAGCCGGCGGTCTCCTCGTACCCGTTTGTGCCGACGACGTTCGGCTCGTACCCGACGACCGGTCCGCACTGGTTGAGGTCGAGCGCCTTGCCCTGCGGCAGGCCCTCGACGATGTCGACCAGCACGACGTCGGCGTAGTCGCGCTCGGCCAGCCGCTGGGCCGTGGTGGCGCCGACGTTGCCGGCCCCCACGACGGTGATCTTCGGTCGGCTCATGCCGGCACCCCCATCTGTTCGATGATCGCGTCCGCCACGTCGGACGTGCCCACCGCGCCCGGGTCGTCCGGCGACGGCTTCATGTCGTACGTGACCGAGCGGCCCTCGGCGATGACGGCGGCGATCGCGCCCTCCAGCCGGTCGGCCGCCTCGCGCTCGTCCAGGTGGCGCAGCATCATCACGCCGGAGAGCATCATCGCGATCGGGTTGACCTTGTTCTGCCCGGTGTACTTCGGCGCCGACCCGTGCGTGGGCTCGAACACGGCTCCGGCGGCGCCGAAGTTGCCGCCCGGGGCGACGCCGAGGCCGCCCACCAGTCCCGCGCCCAGGTCGGAGAGGATGTCGCCGTACAGGTTGGGCAGCACCAGCACGTCGTACAGCTCCGGCTTCTGCACGAGCTGCATGCACATGTTGTCCACGATCCGGTCGTCGAACTCGATGTCGGAGTTCTCCGCCGCGACCTGGCGCGACACGTCGAGCCAGAGGCCGTCGGTGTGCTTCATGATGTTCGCCTTGTGCACCGAGGTGACCTTGCGGCGGCCGTTCGCCCGGGCGTAGTCGAAGGCGAACTGGACGACGCGGCGGGTGCCCGCCTCGGAGATGGGCTTGATCGAGATGCCGGAGTCCTCGCGGATCGGGCTGCCGGACAGGCGCTCGATGACCGCGGCCAGCTCGCGCTCCTCCGGCGAGCCGCGCTCGAACTCGATGCCGGCGTACAGGTCCTCCGTGTTCTCGCGCACGATGACGAGGTCGACGCCGGCGTCGGCATAGCGCGTACGCACGCCCGGATAGTGCTTGCAGGGACGTACCTGGGCGTACAGGTCGAGCGACTTGCGCAGGCCGACGTTGACCGACCGGAAGCCGCTGCCCACCGGCGTCGTGATCGGCCCCTTGATGGCGGTGCGGTTGCGCCGGATCGAGTCCACGACGGCATCCGGCAGCGGGTTGCCGCCGTGCCGGTCCATGACGTCGGCGCCCGCCTCCTGCACGTCCCAGTCGAACTCGACTCCGGTCGCTTCGAGCACCCGCCGGGTCGCGTCTGCGATCTCCGGCCCGGTGCCGTCGCCGGGAATGAATGTCACACGATGGCTCACGCGGGTTCTTGCCCTCCCAGATGGTTGGCGCAAGCGTACCGGACGTCCTCCGCACGACGGTGGGGTTGACCGCCCCAAAGTCGGGGTAGGATTCGGGCCATGGCCGACAAGGGCGGACTTGAGGGTGTGGTCGTCGCTCGCAGCCGACTGTGCTCGATCGACGGGCAGAACGGCGTTCTGATCTACAGCGGGTACGACGTCGGCGACCTCGCAGAGCACTCGACCTACGAAGAGGTGTGCTTCCTGACGCTGCACGGGCGCCTGCCCATGCGCGAGGAGATGGCCGAGTTCCACGCCGAGCTGGTCTCGCACCGCGAGCTCTCGGAGGAGACCGCGAGCGTCGTCGACATGCTGGCGACCCACGCCGCCCCGATGGAGATGCTGCGCACCGCGGTCTCGTCGGACAGCTTCGACGACCCTGACAAGGACTCGAACGCCGAGGACGCGAACGTGCGCAAGGCGACCCGGCTGATCGCGAAGATGCCGACGATGGTGGCGCGCTACCACCGCCGTCGCAACGGCCTCGACCCGATCGCGCCGGATGCGTCGCACGGCCACGCCGCGAACTTCCTGCACATGCTCACCGGCGAGCCGGTCGGCGACGCCGCGGCGAAGACCTTCGACGTCGCGCTCATCCTGCACGCCGACCACGAGATGAACGCGTCCACGTTCACCGCGCGCGTGATCGCCTCGACGCTCTCCGACATGCACTCCGCCATCACGGGTGCGATCGGCGCGCTCAAGGGCCCGCTGCACGGAGGCGCCAACGAGCAGGTGATGAAGCTCTTGATGTCGATCCCCGAAGGGGTGTCGGTCGGGGACGAGATCCACGCCCGGCTCGAGCGCAAGGAGCGGATCATGGGCTTCGGGCACCGCGTCTACAAGACGTGGGACCCGCGGGCCGTGATCCTGAAGCGCTTCTCCAAGCAGCTCGCGGATGAGTCCGGCGAGCCGCGCTGGTACGACATGTCCGAGCAGATCGAGCAGATCGTCGTCTCGGAGAAGGGCCTCTACCCGAACGTCGACTTCTACTCGGCGTCCACCTACCACTACCTCGGCATCGACACGGGCCTCTTCACGCCGATCTTCGCCATGAGCCGCGTCGTCGGCTGGGCGGCGCACGTGATCGAGCAGCACGCCGACAACCGCCTCATCCGGCCGAGCTCCGAGTACGTCGGCCCGTCGGTGCGCACCTACGAGCCGATCGAGCGCCGCGCGACCCCGCCGGCGATCGTCTAGACCAGGCTTCCCGCCCGCAGCCGCATGGAGTCGCCGCGGCCCGGCTCGAAGCCGACCTTCCGGTACGCCCGCACGGCGGGCACGTTGCGCGCATCGACGTCGAGGATGACCTCACGCAGCCCCAGGCGCTCGAACGCGTAGCGGCAGACGAGCGCCGTTGCCTCGGTGCCCTGGCCGGAGCCGCGGTGCGCGGCCTCGCCGATCAGGATCGAGAACCGCGCCCGGCTCCACGCCCACAGGTGCAGACGCGCGTTCCCGATCACCGTCCCCCCGCCGGCCTCCTCGATCCCGAAGACGACCAGCTGCGTGTCGACGACCGCCTGCCGCCCCCAGGAACGCAGCTCGGCGACGGTCGCCGCCCGCTCGGGCGGGCCGCGACGCCCGTACAGGTAGCGGGTGGTGTCGGGGTCGGACAGCCACCGCGCCCAGGCGGGGGCGTCCGCCGGGTCGAGCGGCGCCAGCGCGACGAGCGCCCCCACGATCCGCTCGCCGATGGTCATGCGGCGAGGATACCGCCGCGGGTCTACGCGGACTTGCGCCGCGACCCGGAGCCGGCCTTGGCCCGCGAGCGGCCGCCGGCTGCCTTGCCGTCGGCCTTCCCGTTGGCCGCCCCGGTCGCCTTCTTGCCCGCCTCACGCTCCTTGCGGGCCACCTCGAGCGACGCCGTCAGGGCGGCGACGAGGTCCGGCGCCGGCGGCGCCGCCTCGGGCTCGGGCACCTTCGTGGTCTTGCCCTGCCGCTTCTGCTCGACGATGGCGAGCAGCCGCTCCCGGTACGTGTCCTTGTAGCGGTCGGGCTCGAAGTCCGAGGTGTACGCGCCGATCAGGTCCTCGGCCATCTTCAGCTGCTTGGAGTCCACCTTCGACTCGGACGGCGCGAGGCCCTCGGTGGAGCGGACCTCGTCGTCGAAGAACATCCGCTCGAGCGTGATCACGCCGTCGCGGACGCGCAGGCAGGCCAGGTTCTCGCGGTCGTGGTGCACGTACGTCGCGATCGCGGACAGGCCCGAGCGCTCCATCGCCTCGACGAGCAGGGCGTAGATCGCCTCGCCCGGGCCCTCCTCGGGGCCGAGGTAGTAGGTGCGCTCGAAGTAGATCGGGTCGATCTGGTCGGCGGGCACGAAGTCGTGGATCGTGATGCCGCGGTGCTGCTCGCCCCGGGCGGCCTGGAAGTCCTCGTCGGTCATGCGCACGTACTCGCCCTTCGAGACCTCGTAGCCCTTGACGATCTCGTCCGCGGGTACGGGCTCGTTGTCGACCTTGCACACCTTGACGTAGCCGATCCGGCCCCCGTCGCTCTCGTGGAGCTGGTTGAAGCGGAGGTCCTTCTCGCTGATCGCCGTGTACATGCGCACGGGCGCGTTCACGAGGCCGAAGGAGATGGCTCCGGTCCAGATGGCGCGTGGGCGGTTTGCAGCTGGCATGGCCTGTAAAGATACCCCGGTGGAGGGGATTTCCCTCTATTGACCGTCCGTCCCGCGGAAACTCATCGCTCTGGGGCCTGGCCCCGCATGCGGGGCCAGGCCCCGCCTTTCGGTTTCGCCCCTACTCGCCCGGCAGGAGCGAGAACACGCGGCAGTCCTCGACCATCCAGGCCCCGTCGTGGTCGCGCCAGAGCAGCTCGACCACGCGGGTGTCGCCGCCCTCCAGGTGCAGGTGCAGCAGGGTGCGGTTCGCGACCGTGCCGATCAGCTCGGTGCGCTGCGTCTGCGCGAGCAGCGGCCGCAGCTCGTCGTCGCGCTCGGCGAAGTCGGGTGAGAGCAGGCCGTCCGCCGGGTCGGCCGAGTGCGCGTTCACCGCCGCCTCGAGCCGCCGCGCGATGCGCTGCACCGCCAGCTTGACGGATGGATCCCCGGCCATGGCCGAACGGTTAGCCGACCGACTCCACGATCGCGCGCGACAGGCTCGGGTACTGGGAGAGGTACTCCGCCCGCTCGGTCTTCAGCCGGGCGACCCAGCGTCCGTACTCGTCCGCCCGTCCCTGCTCGGCGTACAGCAGCCGTGGCTGCAGGATCGGCAGGTCGGACGCGTCGATCCCGGGAACGCGCGTCGCCACCCTGTAGCCGAAGTCCGGGTCGTCCTCCCACTCGATCCTGCCCTCGGCGATGCCCTTCACGATCGCAGAGGAATGCGCGATCCGCACCTTGCGCGAGCGCTCGTCGGCCGCCGGCCCGCCGACCGTGCCGGTATTCATGAGGTAGACCTCGATCGGGTTCGCGGCCAGGAGCTCGAGGAAGCGGTTGCCCTGCAGGTCGTGGCTGAGCGGGAAGAACGGGTTCGTCCCGGGGACGCGCAGGAACCTGCCCTCCTCGTCCTTGCCGCCGGCCGACGTGCCCGTCGTCTCGCCGAGCATGAAGAACGCCGCCGCCTGCGGCCCCTCCAGCCTGGCCACCGCCGGGATCACGTTCTCGTTGCGGTTCAGCACGAGCAGGAAGTCGGCCCGTGTGAGGTCGGAAGCGTTGGCCGCCTCGATGTCCGCGAACGCGAACACCGCCCGGCCGTTCTTCGTGTAGTTCTGGTCGTAGAAGTCGACCTCGCCGGCGTCGTCCATGCTGACGTTCTCGAGATACGCCCCGGGGCGCGTGACGGCGCCGTGGATGACGGGCTCGTCGTTCGTGTTCAGCGCATAGGTCTTGGCGAAGCAGCCGGCCTCGGTCGCCGACACCGACCCGTCCGGCCACCAGGCGACGAAATCGTCCTGCACGGGCAGCGAGCCGTTCTGGCGCGTGAACGTCGTCGTCGTCTTGCCGGTTCCGGACAGGCCGACGGTCAGCCCGACCCGGTCGCCGCGCGGGGTGGGGATGACCTTGCAGCCCGCGTGGAGAGCGAGGCCGCCGCGCTCGTACACGAGCGTGTTCCACATCCGCAGGCCGCCCTTCTTCGACTCGCCGAAGTAGTCGGAGTTGAAGACGCGCGTGACCATGCGGTCGAGGTCGACCGCGATCAGGCGGTCGTCGGGATAGCCCGGCGCCGCCAGGTTGGGCGTGTAGATCACGACCAGCTCGGGCTCGACGGCGCCGCTCTCGGGATGCGTGAAGTAGAGGACGTCCTGCATCCCGGCGATGTTCGCGTTGCGGGCCTCGATGAACAGGCGCGCCGGCACGCGGTGGTCGGGGTCATCGCCGATGAAGCCGTCGACCTGGATCATCTCCTGGTCGGCGATGTAGGCGTCCTGGAGCGCCGAGATGCGCTCCCACTCGTCGCGGTCGATCGCCTGGTGCGAGTAGCTGTCGGGGTCGTCGGCGACGATGAAGGTGCTGCGGGCGGAGCGGGAGAGGACGGTGGTCTGCACGTTCACGGCCCCGTAGGCGGTCGTTCGCGCCGTGGCCATGGCCTTCGCCAGTTCGTGCAGCTCCCGCTGCGGGACGTCACGCAGCACCCGGCGCGCCGCCGGCATCGCAAAAGCCGTCTTAGCCACGTCTCCTCCCAAAGTCACAAATGGCCGCGGTCGGTCCGCGGCCACGCCCAAGTTTACTGCAAATTCCCCACATGGGAACTCGCGCAGGCGGTGTTACAAAGTCGTTTCGCGGGTGTGCGCGGCGTGGCGCGCGCCCGCCAGGGTGATTGGTAGGCTGCATGTTCGTGGACGTCAGCCTGAGCGGTACCCGGGAGACATGATGGTCAGACACGACGTGGTGGTGGTCGGAGCCGGCCTGGCGGGCATGCGCGCCGCCATCGAGGCCTCGCGGTACGGCGCCGACGTCGGCGTGGTCTCGAAGCTGCATCCGACGCGCAGCCACTCCGGCGCCGCGGAGGGCGGGATCAACGCCGCGCTCGGCAACGCCGGCGAGGACAGCCCCGAGAACCACACCTTCTTCACCGTCAAGGGTTCCGACTACCTGGGCGACCAGGATGCGATCGCCGTCATGTGCGCCGAGGGCCCGGGCGACATCTACGAGCTCGAGCACATGGGCGCGGTCTTCTCCCGCATGGAGGACGGCCGCATCGCCCAGCGCCCGTTCGGTGCCGGCGGCGCGCCGCGCACGGCCTACGCATCCGACATCACCGGTCACGTGCTCCTGCACGTGCTGTACGAGCAGCTCGTGAAGAGCGGCGTCACCGTCTACGAGGAGTGGTTCGCCCTCGACCTCGTCACCGACGGCGACCGCTGCGTCGGCCTGACCGCGTGGGACCTGATGCGCGGCGGCGTGCAGGGCGTCGAGGCAGGTGCGGTCATCATGGCCACCGGCGGGCTCGGCCGCATCTACCGCGGCACGACGAACGCCTACGCCTGCACCGGGGACGGGATGTCGATGGCCTGGCGGGCGGGCGTCCCGCTGAAAGACATGGAGTTCATGCAGTTCCACCCGACGACGCTCAAGGCGAACGGCGTCCTCATCACGGAGGGCTGCCGGGGCGAGGGCGGCTACCTGCGAAACGCCGACGGCGACCGGTTCATGTTCAACTACGCGCCGAACGCGGGCGAGCTGGCCAGCCGCGACGTCGTCTCCCGGTCGGAGCAGACCGAGATCGACCAGGGCCGCGGGGTGGACGGCTGCGTCCTGCTCGACCTGACCCATCTCGGGGCGCGCAAGATCATGACCGTCCTGCACGGATCGCGCGAGCTGGCGATGGACTACGCCGGCGTCGATCCGATCGAGGAGCCGATCCCGGTGCGCCCGGGCAGCCACTACCACATGGGCGGGATCGACGCCGACATGTGGGGCCGCACGATCATGCCCGGCCTGTACGCCGCGGGCGAGTGTGCGTGCGTCTCGGTGCACGGCGCGAACCGCCTGGGCGGCAACTCGCTGCTCGAGACGATCGTCTTCGGCCGCCGCTCGGGCGCGGCAGCCGCCCAGGACGTGCGCGCGAACGGCGCCGGCGCCGTGTTCTCGCCCTCGGCGGTGCGCGTCGCCGAGCGGCGTATTCGCCAGCTGCTCTACAACTTCGACGGCGTCCGCCCGCACGTGCTGCGCGACAGGCTGGCCGACACGATGTACGAGAACGCGGGCATCTTCCGCACGGCCGAGAAGCTCGACCAGTGCAAGGCCGACGTCGACGATCTGCGGGAGCGCTACGCCGACGGCCTCGGCGTGGTCATCCAGGACAAGTCGCGCACGTTCAACTCCGACCTGATCAACGCGCTCGAGCTCGGCTCGATGCTGCAGATGGCCGACTGCCTCGTCACGGGCGCGATCGCCCGCACGGAGAGCCGCGGCGCGCACAGCCGGCTCGACCACCCCGACCGCGACGACGAGCACTGGCTCAAGCACACGATCACAGGCCACGACGCCGGCGCGGTCGTGCTCGACTACAAGCCCGTCACCATCACCGAGCACCAGCCCGCCGTCCGCACCTACTGACCGACACGAAGAGGACGCATGCAGTTCACCCTCGAGATCGAGCGCTGGAACCCCGACACCGAGCACGGCGGCCTGCACTCATACACGGTCGACGCCCCCGAGACCGCGACGCTGCTCGACGTGCTGGACGTGATCAAGGATGAGGTCGACGGCTCGCTCACGTACCGCAAGAGCTGCCGGATGGCGGTGTGCGGATCGTGCGGCATGCGCATGGACGGCGCCGCGGTGCTGGCGTGCAAGACGCCGATGGCGCCGCTGGCCGAGGAGGGCCGCGTCCCCGTGATCTCGCCGATGGGGAACCTGCCCGTGGTGAAGGACCTCGTGGTCGACATGGACCCGTTCTGGGCCAAGTTCCGGGCGGTGAAGCCGTGGCTCGAGGAGGACGAGCATCCGCCGGTCAAGGAGTGGCGCGTGCAGCAGGCCGAGCTCGACCGGATCATGAAGGAGGCGCTCTGCATCCAGTGCGGCTGCTGCGTCTCGGAGTGCAACTCGATGGCGTCCGACCCCGACTTCCTCGGCCCGGCGGCGCTGGCCAAGAGCGCCAAGTTCGTCGGGGACGTGCGCGACCGCGACCGCAAGGGCCGGCTCGAGGCGATGAACGGCCCCCACGGCGTCTGGGACTGCACCCGCTGCTACTTCTGCAACGAGCGCTGCCCGAAGGGCGTCGACCCGCGTGACGCGATCGCCAAGATCGGCGCCGAGATCTACTCGGAGGGCATGCTCTCCGACAAGGGCGCCCGCCACGCGCAGGTGTTCGACGTCTCGACGCGCACCACCGGGTATCTGCTCGAGACGGCGCTCGTGCCCTACACCGACCCGATGAAGGCGATGGACGTCAGGTTCGCCATGAAGATGGCGCGCGCCGGCAAGGTGCCGAACCCGTTCAAGCCGCACCGGGCGAAGAAGCTGGACGAGGTGCGCAGGCTGCACAAGCTCCTGAAGACGCAGGAGGCGGCCGAGCGCGACGAGAAGCGGGCGGGAGTGTCCGTCGACCGCGAGGAGGGCGGACAGTGAAGCACAGCTACGCGTACTACCCGGGCTGCCTGGCGAGCCTCTCGCAGAAGGAGCTCGACACCTCGACGCGCGCGATCTGCGAGAAGCTCGGCATCGGGCTGGTCGACATCCCCGGGTTCACCTGCTGCGGCGCCGGCGACGTGCACGAGGCCCGGCCCGAGTACTACCTGCACCTGAACGCGCGCATCCTCGGCCAGGCGGAGCAGCTCGAGCAGGACACGCTGCTCACGATCTGCAACGTGTGCACGCTCAACCTGCGCCAGGCCGACCTGAAGCTGAAGGCCGACCCCGAGCTGCTCGAGCGTGTGAACGCGAACCTGCGCGACGTCGGCGCCGCCCCGTACGCGGGCGGGGTCGAGGTGCGCCACCTGCTGTGGGAGATCGCCGAGGGCGAGGGCTACGAGCGTCTGAAGCAGATCGCCGAGCGGCCGCTCGAGGGCGTCAAGATCGCGCCGTTCTACGGCTGCCAGATCCTGCGCCCCTCGAAGCTGCTCGGGTTCGAGGACCCCGACCGGCCGCAGTCGCTCGAGCGCATCATCGAGGCGTGCGGCGCCGAGCCGGTCGACTACCCCTCGAAGATCAAGTGCTGCGGGTTCCCGATCGTGCTCGCCCGCGAGGAGGTGGCGCTGGGCGAACTGATCCAGCCGCTGGCCGAGGCCAAGGACGCCGGGGCCGACGCGATGGTGACGCCGTGCCCGCTCTGCCACCTCTCGCTCGACGCGTGGCAGGGGAAGGCGTCGCGCGAGGCGGACGTCCACTTCGACATGCCGATCTTCCACCTCGCCCAGCTGGTCGGCGCCGCCGCAGGGCTGTCCTACGACGAGCTGCTCTTCAAGCGCCACGTCACGAAGACGCACCCCGCCACCGACAAGATCTACGTCCAGCAGCAGTAGGGGTGGTGTGACCCCGAGCTACGCGGCGCTCTTCCGCAACCACGGAGCGCTGATGGTTGCGGCGCTCGGTGCGACCTTCCTGGGGTCGCTCGACGCGCTGATGGTGACGACCGCGCTGCCGACCGCCGCCCAGGACATCGGCGGGGTCGGGCTGATCGCGGTGACGGTCGGGGCCTACACCGTCGCGGTGGCGATGACGTTCCCGGTCGCCGGTGCGGTGATCGACCGTGAGGGCGTCGCCCGCAGCTTCGCCATCGCCTGCGTGCTGTTCGCCTCGGCGAACGTGATCGGCGGGCTGGCGCCGTCGATGCCGGTGGTCGCGCTCTCGCGGCTCATCCTCGGCCTCGGCGCGGGCTTCATGTTCGCCGTGCCGCTCGGGCTGTTCGCGCTGTCCGTGCCGGAGGCGCTGCGGCCGCGCGCGTTCGGCATGAACGCGGCCATGTGGGGCGTGTCGGCGCTCATCGGCCCGCTCCTGGGGGCGATCCTGACCGCGACGGTCGGCTGGCGGTGGGTGTTCTGGATCAACCTGCCGATGATCGCGACCGTCGCCTGGGCCGGCGCGATCGCGCTGCGCGGGCACCCCCGGCCCGCGCCCCAGGCCCGCCGCGAGCAGTTGAACGTCGTCGGGCCGGTGCTGCTCGGCGCGGTCGTGGCCGTGCTCCTCGCCGTGACCCGGCGGTGGCTGCCGGTGGCGGTGCTCGCCCCGCTCGCCGTCGTGCCGGCCGGGCTCTTCTTCTGGCACGAGCGGCGGACGCACGCGCCCGTCTTCACGCATACCGCCAACTCGGTCGCCGCCAACGTCGCCTCGTTCGGCGCGGGCGTCGCGTTCCTCGGCGCCGAGACGTACCTGCCGCTGCAGCTCCAGGTGGGCTTCGCCCACGGCATCGCCCTCCCCGGCTACACGCTCTCCGGCGTGCGACTCGTCGGCGTCGCCCTGCTCCTGTGCACGCTCGCATGGACGGCGGGCTCGATGGGCGCCGCGCGCGTGAACGCCCTGCCCCGCCACCAGATCACGCTGGGGACGGCGCTCACGGTGTGCGCGACGGCCGTCATGGCGGTGCCCGGCGGAGCGGCCGTGCCGGTCCTGGCATACGCCGTCTCCGGCCTCGGCATGGGGATCGCCAGCCCGGCGCTCTTCGCGGCGGTGCTCGCCGGCGAGGTCGGCGGCCGCGAGGGGCGCGCCACCTCGAGCATCCCGCTGACGCGCCAGGTGGGCTCCGGCACGGGCGCGGCCGTCGCCGGGATCGTGTTCGCAGCCTCGCTGTCGGCGGCGCAGATCGCGGCGTCGGAGCACTCGGGCGCGCACGTGGCGGCGGTCGTCCACGCGGCCCGGCTGACCTACGTCGCCGCCGCCGTGGTGAGCGCGGTCGGCCTGGCTGCCTGCGCATGGCTGGGCAGCGACATCCGGCCGCCGGGCGGATCGCGCGGCCGGCCGGCCGCCGGCGGCGCCGCCCCGGCCGAGGCCGAGGGCGAGCCCGCGATGCGCGGCGCCGGATGAGCGCGGCCGCGCCCCGCGTCGACGCCGGCGAGGGCCTGCGGCGCCTGTTCGGCTTCCCGGAGTTCCGGCCGGGTCAGCGCGAGGCGGTCGACGCGGTGATCGCCGGCCGCGACGTGCTCCTGGTGATGCCGACCGGATCGGGCAAGTCGCTCTGCTACCAGCTGCCGGCGCTGCTGCTGGACGGCGTCACGCTCGTCGTGTCGCCGCTGATCGCGCTCATGGAGGATCAGTACGCGTCGCTTCGGAACCGCGGGCTCGAGGGCGTGGAGATGCTGACCTCGAGCATGGCTCCGGGGGCGGTGGCTGCCGCGCTCGACCGGATCGGAGAGGGCGCCGCCCGGCTGGTCTACGTCGCGCCGGAGCGCTTCTCGAGCCGGCGCTTCCTCGATGCCATCGGCGCTGCGGGCGTCGCCCGCCTGGCGGTGGACGAGGCGCACTGCCTGTCCGAGTGGGGGCACGACTTCCGGCCCGACTACCTGCGGCTCGCGGACGTGCGCGAGCGGCTGGGTTCGCCGCCGACCATCGCCCTCACGGCCACCGCGACCGCGCGCGTCGCGAAGGACATCGTCTCGGCGCTCGGGCTCCGCGACCCGGTCATGCCGCGCACGGGCTTCGACCGCCCGAACCTCTCGTTCTGGGTCGTCCCGGTCGCCGGCGACCACGGGAAGCCGGCGGTGCTGCGGTCGCTGCTCGGCGCCGAGGGCGCGCTTCCGGCGGTCGTCTACTGCGGCCGGCGGCGCACCTGCGAGGAGGTGGCGGAGGAGCTCGCCGCGGCGGGCCTGCGCGCCGCCGCGTATCACGCCGGCCTCTCCGGAGAGGTGCGCACGGCGACCCTCGACCGGTTCCTGGGCGGCGAGCTGGACGCCGTCGCCGCGACGACGGCGTTCGGGATGGGGATCGACAAGGCGGACGTCCGCTCCGTCGTGCACTGGGCGCTGCCGGCCTCGCCGGAGGAGTACTACCAGCAGGCCGGCCGGGCCGGCCGCGACGGCCTGCCCGCGCGCTGCACCCTCCTCTACAGCCCGCGCGACAAGGGCCTGATCGTCTACTTCATCAACCGCGCCAAGCTCGACGCCGGCCACCTCGAGGCGGTGCACCGGCACCTGGCCGCGGCGGCCGACGCGAACGGTGTCTTCCGTGCGCGCGAGCACGACCTCCCGGCCGAAGAGCCGCGGGCGGCAGTCGCCGCGCTCGAGCGCGCCGGCGCGCTCGAGCTGTTCCCGGCGCAGGTCGGCCGCCTGGCCGGCCGGCTCGCGGACGCCCGTCTTTCCCGCCGCCACCTGGCGGCCGCCATGATCGCGGGCAAGCGGGTCGAGCGGCAGCGGTGGGACCGGCTGCGGGCCATCGACGGCTACGCCACCGCCGCCGGCTGCCGGCGCGAGGCGCTGCTCGGCTACTTCGGCGACCGTCCCTCCGAGCCGCGCCCGGACCCATGCTGCGACCGGTGCGCCGGCGGGCTCGGCGTGACCGTGGAGGCCGACGTCGTCTCCGTGCCTCGGCAGCCGCTGCCGACGCGGATCGCAGCGGCCGACGTCGACGCGGCCGTGCTGCAGGCGGTCGACGACACCGCCGGTGAGGTGGGCCGCACGCGGCTCTCGCAGATCCTGCGCGGGTCGTCGGGCCGCGCGCTGCGAAAGGCCGGACACGACGCGCTGCCGTCCTACGGCGCGCTGGCCGGCATGACCGACCAGGCGGTGCTCGACCGGATCGACCGCCTGATCGAGGCCGGCACCCTCGAGAAGACCGCCGGCTTCTACCCGCTCGTGCGCCGGCCTGCGAGGCGTCCGGGCGCCAGCGCCCGCGAGGCGGCGCTGCGCTCGCAGATCGCCGACCTCGGCCGGCGCCGCGACGCCGACGGCCTGCCGTTCCTGCTGCGCATCCTCGCGGCGGCAGACCTGGAGGCCGACCGCGCACTCGCGGCCGCTGCGCTCGGGGAGATCGGCGACGGGCGCGCCCGGGAGGGGCTCCGCGCGGCGCTCGACGACGGCTCCGGCGAGGTGCGTCTGGCTGCGGAGCGGGCGCTCGCACGGCTCACCGCAACCTGAACGCAACGTCTCCCTAAAGTCCCTCCAACGGCATGCCGGTACCGTTGACATGGTGGGCAGGGCACGTACGAGGATTCCGGCGGCGCCGGCGCTGATCGCGCTGGGCACGCTGATCGTCGGGCTGGTCGACATCGTCACGTCGATCCGGCCCGGCCTGACCGACCGCTACGACGTCTTCCAGGCGATGCTCCCGCCCGACGCGGCCGACGTGACGCGCTCGATCGTCTTCGCCGCGGGCGTCGCCCTGATCGTGCTGTCCGCCGGGCTCGCGCGGCGCAAGCGCCGCGCCTGGCTGCTCGCCACCGCCCTCGTCGCCTCCGCCGCAGGCGTCCACCTCGTCCGCGGTGGGTTCGACGTCGAGCAGGCGGCCGTGAGCGCGGCGCTCGTGGCGGCGCTCGCGGCGCTGCGCAGCCGGTTCGACGTGTCCGGCGACCCGGCCAGCGTGCGGCCCCTGGTGGGCGGCATCGCCGCGTCGGCCGTCGCCTGGGTGACGGTCGCGATGGTCGGCGGCGCCCAGACGAACCGGGTGGCGAACGCCGGCTTCGAGATCCTGCTCGCCGGCGGCGCGTTCTGGGCCCTGCACCACTGGCTGCGCTCCCACCGCGAGCCCGGCCACGCCTCCGACGCCGACCGCACCCGCGTGCGTGAGCTGGTCGCGCGCTACGGGCACGACAGCCTCTCGTTCTTCTCGCTGCGGGCCGACCGCCGCTACGTCTTCTCCCGTCGCGGCAACGCGTTCCTCGCGTACCGCGTGGTGGCCGGATGCGCGCTCGTCGCCGGCGACCCGATCGGCCTCGCGGCCGAGATCCCGGGCCTGATCGAGGACTTCGGCGCGCTCTGCCGCGAGCGCGGCTGGCGCATGGTCGCGCTGCACGCCTCCGAGGAGTGGATCGACGTCTACCGCCGCCGCGGCATGCGGGCGGTGCCGATCGGCGACGAGGCGATCCTGCGGCCGTCGACGTTCACGCTGGAGGGCAGGGCGGTGCGCAAGGTGCGGCAGTCGGTCACACGCCTGCGCAAGCTGGGGTACACGGTTGCCGTGGTCGCCCCGTCGGAGCTCACGCAGCGCCAGCGGGCCGACGTCGGGCGCGTCAGCCGGGAGTGGCGCGGCCGCTCCGCCGAGCGCGGGTTCTCCATGGCCATGGACGACCTGTACGCGCACGACTCCGCCCGGTTCGCCCTGGCGGTGGGCGCAGACGGCCGGGTGGACGGGTTCCTGCACCTGGTGCCGTCGGGCTCCGGCTACTCGCTGTCGACGATGCGCCGCGGAGCCGGCACCCCGAACGGGCTGATGGAGTTCCTGATCTGCGAGACGACCGTCTGGGCGGGATCGGCCGGCGCCGACGAGCTCTCGCTCAACTTCGCCGTGTTTGCGGACGTGCTGCGCGCCGGCGAGGACTCTCCCGCGCACCTGCGCGCCGCCCGCCAGCTGGTCGTGAGCCTCGACCGGGCCTTCCAGCTCGACCGCCTCTTCAGCTTCAACCGCAAGTTCCAGCCGGAGTGGCGCACGCGCTACATCTGCTTCGAGCGCGCCCGCGACGTCCCGGCGCTCAGCTTCGCCACCCTGCACGTCGAGCGCCTGCTCGCGCCGCCGGCCCTGCGCCTCGGGCGCAGCGCGGGCTAGAGCGCGACGATCTCGGCGCCCGGTGGCGCCATGTCCGCGACCCGGCGCTGGGTGGCGAACAGGATGATCTGGCGCTCGCCCGCCGCCTCGCCAAGCCAGGCGAGCGTGCGCTCGAGGCGGTCGGCGTCGAAGTGGGCGAACGGGTCGTCGAGGAGCACCGGCAGCGGCTCCGGGCCGGGGCACAGCAGCCGCACGAGCGAGAGCCGCTGGACGAGATAGGCCTGCTTCTGCGTGCCGGTCGAGAGCAGGTCGAGGTCGACGACGGCGCCGGTCTCCGGCGCCTCGACCCGCACGCGCAGGTCCTCGTCGACGAACGCGTGCGCGTAGCGGCCGCCGGTCAGGCGGCCGATCCCGGCCTCGAGCGAGGCATTCAACCGCGGCGCGAAGTCGCGGTAGGTGTCGGCGGCCGCCTGGGTCAGCTCCGCCTCCGCGAGCCGCAACACGCGATCGATGTGCTCGAGCCTGGCCACCGCCTCCTCCGCGGCGTCGGCCCGCTCGCGCAGCTCCGCAACATCCGGCAGCGTCCGCAGCCGCTCCGCGAGGGCGGCGGCCGCCCGCTCGCTCTCGGCAGCGGCGCGCTCGCGGTGCGCGCGCGCACGTTCGAGCTCGCGCTCGACCTCGTCGGGGTCGCGGCCCGCGGCCAGGTGCGCATGGCCGTTCAGGCGGCCGTCGAGCTGGGCGAGCCGGTCGCGGGCGGCCTCGAGCGAGTCGCTCCCGAGCAGCCGCCGCAGCTCCTCGGTCGCTCGTGTGCGGGTGAGGGTGGCCTCGCGGCGCTCGCGGTCGACCGTCGCCGCGGCGTCGTAGCGGCGGAGCCCCTCGGGCAGATCCGACGGGTCGATGTCCGCCTCGCGCAGGCCGTCCGAGATGCGGCCGCGCACACGTCCGAGCTCGCGCTCGAGCTGCGTTGCCGCCGCCAGCCGCGCGCGTACCTCGGCGGCCTCGACGCGGACGGCGCCCAGCTCGGCCTCGAGCGCCTGGCGGGCGCGGTCGCGCTCGACCGACTCCCGGAACCGGGACAGCCGCGCGGACGCCGGGCCGTCGCCCGGCAGCAGCCGGTCCAGGGCGTCCGTCCGCGCGGGCCGGCGGGCGGCCAGCGCCCACCCGCCGGCTGCGGCCGCGGCCAGCACGCCCAGCGCGATCACCGCCAGGGAGCCTGCGACGACGCCCGCGACCGCCACGGCGACGCCCGCGGCGGCACCGGCCAGCGCGGCCCGCGGCGCCGGAGCGGGCGCGTCCGCGGCTGCTGCCGCCGCCTCCACGGCAGCGGCGCGGTCGGCGGCGCCGCGATCGGCTGCGTAGCCCTCAGCCCGCTCCTCGAGCTCGCGGCAGCGGTCGGCGAGGGCGACCGCGCGCTCGGAGTCGGCCGCCGCCGCCTCGGCGGTGCCGGCCAGATCCGACTCGAGGTCGAGCATCCGCTCACGCAGGCTCGCCAGCTCCGCCACTGTCCGGAAGCCGTTCTGCGGCTCGGCGGACGCCAACCGCCGGTCGGCGGACGCCGCCGCCGCGACCAGCTCGTCCGCCGCCCGCAGACGGTGGCGCAGCTCGTCGGCGCGGAGATGATCGCGCACCGACTCGAGCACGTGCACCCGCTCGGCCGCCTCCTCCGCCTCGTGGCGGGCAGCGTCGCGCCCGGCGGCGGTCAGCTCGACCTCCGCTCGGGCAGCGACGGCCGCGTCCAGCCGCTCACGCACCTGCGCCGCGGCGGCCTCGGCTTCCGGCAGCGGATTCGTCCGCGCCCGGTTCTTGCCGACGAGGCGGCCGCGGTGCGTTCGCAGCGTGTCGACCGCGATGGCCGCCGAGGCGTCCGCCGGCGACTGGGTGAGGACGGTCTCGACGGCATGCCGCACCGTCCCGGGGTCGCCGATCCGGTCGAGCTCGGCCTGGTCGACGCAGCCGACGCGCAGGTAGACGTCGCGGTCGACCCCGTAGAGGGTGCGGGCGAGGCCGCGCGGGTCGGTGCCGGCGCCGTGATCGGCGGTGAGGTCGGCGCCGGTCGCCGCGTCGCGCACGGTGAAGCGGCAGCGGTCGAAGTCCCACTCCAGACGCAGGCGGCGTCCGTCGGCGGCGGCGACCTCGAGCGTCGAGGCGTAGTGCGCGCCCGCCCACGGACGGTGGCGCTCGATGGCCGCCGTCTCGGAGGGCGTGCGCCGGCCGCCCGCAGTCAACCCGAACAGGCTCGCACGGAGCGCGGCGTGCGTGGTGCTCTTGCCCGACTCGTTCGGGCCGTGCACGATGGTGAGCCCGGGCCCGAACCGCAGCTCGCGATCGGCCAGCTTGCCGAATCCGGCCACCGAGAGGCGCTCAGCCCGCACCGATCACCTCCGGCCGCCCGTCGAGTGCGCGCAGGCCGGCGAGGATCGCCTCGCCGGCGTCGGGGTCGGCCGACGCCAGCAGCCGCGCGACGAAGCGACCGCGCACCGACGCCTCGGCCGCGATCGCGTCGAGGTCGTAGGCGGGCACCGTGCGGTCGACGACCGCCAGCTCGGCGAGCCCGTCGCGGCAGCGCTCGGCGAGCGCGCCGGCGTCGATCTCGCAGCCCGGCTCGATCTCGCCCGTGAGGACGACGCGCAGCGACGCGCCGGACTCGGCCGTCACCACCGGCGCGAGCGCGGCCTCGACCTGGGCGGAGCCGGCGGCGCCGTCGACGGCGAGCGTCCGCTCGACGTAGCGGCGGCGGGCGATCGGCACCGCCTCGGCCGTCACGCTCCCGTCGCGCACCTCCACCACGGAGGCGCCGTGCAGCCCGGTGCGCTCGCCCCAGTCGAGCGGCTCGGGGCTGCCCGGGTAGCACAGGAAATCGTCGCCGCGGCCGTCGTGGAAGTGGCCGAGCATCGCGTAGGCGACGCCGGTCGCGTGCAGCTGCGCGCGCGTGACCGGGCGGTGGTCGGCCTCGTCCGCCCACTGCTCGCCGGTGAGCGCGGCGTGCACGAGCAGGAGGTGGGTTTCGCCGTCGTCCGGGGCGCGGAAGCGCGCGAGTGCGGCGCCGCCGCAGTTGCGCGCGGTGAACGCGGCGCCCCAGACGGTCACCCCGGGGGCGAGGGGGTGCGGCTCGACCGCGTCGCGGGCGAAGACGTGCACGTTGCGCGGCCAGTCGGTGCGCTGCCACACCGACCCGGGTAGGTACGGGTCGTGGTTGCCGGGCGTGACGAGGACGGGCACCTCGGCCCGGGCGAGGCTGTCGCGCAGGAAGGACACGGTGTCCTCGCTCACGTAGTCGTGCTCGTAGACGTCGCCGGCGATGCAGATCGCGTCGACGTCGCGGGCGCGCCCGAGGGCGAGCGTACGGGTGAGGGCATCGCGCAGCTCGGCGCGGCGGCGGACGGCCGCCGGGCGCGACTCGGCCCGGTGGAACACGCGATCGAGGTGGATGTCCGCGAGGTGCAGGAGCTTCATGGGCGGACTCCCAAGTGTAGGAGGCGGGTCGGCTGGAGCCCGGCCGGCGCGCGCTCTTCGGCACGCTTCCGGCACGGCTCGTGACTGACACGTCACGGTCGCCGCCGATAGCGTCGTCGGCATGCATCGACGCGACATCCCGGCGATCGCCGCCGCCGTCCTGGCGCTCCTCCTGGCGGGCTGGTGGCGCACCACCACCGGCGCCGCCGCGCCGTTCACGCACGGGAAGGTCGTGCGGGCGGTCGACGGCGACACGATCATCGTGGCAGCCGGGAACCGTACCGAGGACGTGCGCCTGCTCGGCATCGACACGCCCGAGACCGTCGACCCGCGCCGGCCGGTCGGGTGCTACGGGCCCGAGGCGTCGGCGTTCACGAAGCACCTCGTCACCGGCCGGACGGTCACGTTGCGCTACGACCGCGAGCTGCACGACCGCTACGGCCGCTTCCTGGCGTACGTCTGGCTGACCGGCCGCCGGCCGGTGTTCGTGAACGCCGAGCTCGTACGTCGCGGGTATGCGCGCTCGTACCCGTTCCCGCCCAACACGGCGCATGCGGCACTCTTCGCCGCGCTCGAGCGTGCCGCCGCCGTCAGCGGGAGGGGGCTGTGGCACGCCTGCCAGTGACCAGCGGTTACACTGGCGCGGATGCGTCGTCTGTTGCTGCTTGCCGCGATCGCCGCGGCTGCGGGCGCTGTCCGGGTGGCGATGCGCCGGCAGCGTCCGGTGGCCGCCACGGGGAACGGGCACTCCGCCGACGAGGGCCGCCTGTCGGCCCTGCGCGAGCGGATCGCCGCCGCCCGCGGCCGGATGCAGAGCGACGTCCCGCCTGTGCGTGACGAGTAGGTTGCGGCTGGCGGCGCTGGCAGGCGCCGGCGCCGGGCTGGCCGCCTGGGGCGTCTTCGAAGCGCAGTGGGTCGAAGGGCGCGAGCTGGAGATCGGCGTGCCCGGCCTGCCCCCGGCGCTCAAGGGGATGACGATCCTGCACCTGTCCGACTTCCACGCCGGCACACCCTCGCTCAACCTGCGCGCGATGCGCCGGGCCGTCCGGATGGGAGTCGAGTGGCAGCCCGACCTCGTCGCCCTCACCGGCGACGTCCTCAGCAACGGCCGGGCGCGGGATGCGGTCGTCGGCGCGCTCGAGCAGCTCGCGCCGCCGCTCGGGATCTTCGTGTGCCTGGGGAACCACGACGTGGGCGACACGCACGATCCGTTCTCGCGCGGCGTCGTGATCGAGGACTGGGGCGGCGCGCCCGTGACCGTGCTTCGCGACAGCTCCGCCGTGGTGGAGTGGCGGGGGTGCGAGATCGAGCTCGCCGGCGTCGATCCGCGCCTCTTCGCCGAGCGCCGCAACCGTCCGCCGGAGCAGCTCTTCACGCGGCCCGGCGCCGTGCGGATCCTGCTCTCGCACTTCCCCGACATCCCGTCCTCGATGCCGCCGGGGACGGCCGCGCTCTCGCTCTGCGGCCATCTCCACGGCGGGCAGATCTGCCTGCCGCGGCCCGGCGGCAAGCTGCGGCTGTCCCACCGCACCTACCGGTTCGACGAGGGCGTGTTCGAGGAGCCCGAGCAGACGGTGGTCGTCTCACGCGGGCTGGGGACGACGCTCCTGCCGTTCCGGCTCATGGCCCGGCCCGAGGTGTGCCTGCTGCGGCTGCGGCCGCGGCACGGACAGGATCCGGCCTAGATCAACCCTCTAGAGCCGCCCCTTGAGGGCGACGATGCGGTTGTACGAGGCGGTGAGGTTCGACATCGGCAGGGCGCCCGACGCCGCCGCGGCCAGCAGGTGGGTGTAGACGCCGGCGCTCGTCGCCTGCGAGCCGGTGATGAGCAGCAGGTCGGCGCCCGCACGCGCGCTGCGCAGGGCGACGACGGGATCCGACTGGCGGCGCACGGCGGCGGCGGCGTCGAGCGAGTCCGTGATCGTCACGCCGGAGAACCCGAGGTCGCCGCGCAGGACGCCGTGGATGATCGGCGGCGACCAGGCCGCAGCCCGCCAGTCGAACGCCGGGTAGACGGCGGTCGACAGCATCACGATCGGGTCGAGGCCGCGCCGGAAGGCGACGCGGTAGGGCAGAAGGCCCCTCCTGAGCCGTGCCGCCGGGGCGGTGATCCGGACGAGGGCGGCGTCGGTCGAGACCGTCGCGAGGCCGAGTCCCGGGAAGTGCTTCAGGGTGGGAAGCGCCCCGCCGTGCTCGAGCCCGGCGGCGAAGGCGGCGGCGTCGCGGGCGACCGTGAAGCGGTCGGTCGAGAACGCGCGCCTCTGGGCGGCGATGAAGTCCTGCCCGCCCGCGGGGATGTCGGCGACCGGAGCGAGGTCGACGTTCACTCCGGCGGCGGCGAGCGCGGCGCCGGCGGCGGCTCCGCTCGACTGCGACCGCGACGCGGGCCGCGTGCCGAGCGCCTGGGCCGACAGGTTCGGCGGCGCCCACGGGAGGCGCTTCACCTCGCCGCCCTCCTGGTCGGTGGCGATGATGAGCGGCGGCTGGCCGCCGGCGTGGGCCGCGGCCTGTAGGGACGACGTGAGCGCGCTCAGCTGCGCCCGGGTCGAGATGTTCCCGCCGAAGAGGATCACGCCGCCGATCTGTCCGGCCCGGATCCGGGCGAGGATCTGCCGGTTCGCATGCGCGCCCGTCATCGCCACGACGAGCCGCTGCCCGACGAGCCGCGCGAGCGACGGGGCGGCGGGCTGCTGGGCGGCGGCCGAACCGGCGCCGCCTGTCGGAAGTGCGCAGGCGGCTCCGGCCAGACACAGCGCGGCCCGGCCGGCGCACCGGCGCGCGAGGCTGCTCCACCAAGGCATGCCCTCAACGTACCAGGCCCGTGCGGCGTGCCCGCGGCGGGCGGGTAACGGTTCGGCGGCGGTGCCGCCGTATACTCGGACCATGACCGACCCGACGGTGGCCGGTGCGGCTGAGTCCGTGCATTCGGCGGGCGTCTCGGCCCACATCTCCCACGCGGTGATCGCCGCGTACGCGGCGGCGGCCGCGCGCGAGGTGGCCGGCGTCCACGCGCTGACCGGAGGGCATCTGGCGCGGATCGAGACCCGCGGCGATCCCGACCGGCTGGGCGTGCGGGTGACGTCCGCCG
The DNA here is from genome assembly GCA_963843705.1 of uncultured Actinomycetes bacterium. Taxonomy (GTDB): domain Bacteria; phylum Actinomycetota; class Thermoleophilia; order Gaiellales; family JAICJC01; genus JAICJC01. Next base: position 141,121 of record CAWJLQ010000010.1, on the reverse strand, counting down.
GCGACGCCGTCGACCTGGAGCTGCACCTCGTCACCGAGTGGGGCGCGTCGATCCCGAACGTGGCGGCCGCCGTCGAGCGCGCCGTGCGCACGTACCTCGCCTCGATGATCGACCTCGACCTGGGGACGGTCGCGATCGTCATCGACGACGTCGCCGTCGGCGAGGCGGGCTGACGGGTGGCCGCCGTCGACCACCTCACCGGCGCCACGGTCGGGCTCGCGCCGTCGCCGTGCCGCTCGTGCATGTGGTGGCAGACCCGACCTGGGCGCGAGCCCGGAGAGCGCGAGCGCTGGATCCACGAGGCGGAGGACGATTTCGGCCCCTGGGGCAAGGTCTACCGGGACGATACGGGCGTGATCGGCCTGATCCAGTACGGCCCGGCGCGCGCGTTTCCGCGCGCCCAGACCCTGCCGGCCGGGCCTCCCGGCCGCGATGCCGTGCTCGTGACGTGCGCCTATCTCACGGACGCCCAGAGCCCGTGGGTGCTGCAGAGCCTGTTCCTGGCGGCGATCGGAGAATCGCGCGACCGCGGCCAGCCGGCGCTCGAGGCGTTCGCCTACCGGTATCCGTCCGGGGAGGACTTCGCCACGCGTTTCCTGGGCCACCGCACCATCTTCCCCGCGGATTTCCTGGCCGACTTCGGGTTTCACGGCCGCCGCTCGGCGGGCAAGATCGAGCTGATGCGCCTCGACCTGCGCGCGATCGAGCTGGAGCCTGAGCGCGACCGGCTGGCGCGGCTGCGGGAGCGGCTGGCGCCGCTCGTCGCCCCTACCCCCGCGCCGGTGCGCTGAACCGGGGGCACGGCCGCGCCGAATGTCTTCCGGCGAACCTCCGAAAGAAGGACGGGTGGAGCACCTGTCGGATCACGGTCTGCTCGCGCTGATCGGGCGTGGAGACCGAGCAGCATTCGCGCGGCTGTACGACCTGTACGGCCCCGCGGCGTACTCGCTCGCGGTGCGTATCGTCCGCGACCGCGAGCTGGCGGCCGACGTCGTCCAGAACGTCTTCCTGGCGGTGTGGACGGGCGCGAGGCAGTTCGACCCGGCCCGAGGGCAGCCGTCGACCTGGATCATGACGATGATCCATCACCGGTCGGTGGACATGGTGCGGCGCGAGCAGCGCCGGCGGACCGAGCCGCTCGACGCGGCCGGCGGGGAGCCCGCGGCCGGCCCGTCGGTGGAGGAGCGGGCGTGGCGCGGCGTTGCCCGTGAGCATGTCCGGGCGGCGCTCGCGCGGCTGCCCGACCCTCACCGCGAGGTGATCGAGCTGGCGTACTTCGCCGGCTACTCGCAGTCGGAGCTGGCCGACCGGCTCGCGCTCCCGCTCGGCACCGTGAAGAGCCGCACGTTCGCCGCGATGCGGACGCTGCGCGAGGAGCTGACGGCGGTGGGGATGAACCCGGAGGACGAGTGGAACACGTCGACGAGCTGATCGCCGGCCAGGCCCTGCACGGGCTCTCCCCTGCCGACGAGGAGCGGGTGACCGTGCACGTCGCCGAGTGCGAGCGCTGCCGCCGCCGGCTGCGCGAGGCCGAGGCGGTGGCCGCGTCGCTGGCCTACGCGGCGCCGGCGGTCGACCCGCCGCCGCAGCTGCGCGACCGCATCCTCGCGTCGGTCGAGCCGGTGGCGGCCGTCGCGGCGCCGCCGCCCGCCGCCGCACCGGCGCGGCGCCCGCGGATCGCCTGGTGGCCGCGCGTCTCCGCCGTCGCCGTGCCCGCACTGGCCGCGGCCGTGATCGGCGTGGCGGTCTGGAACCTGTCGCTGCGAGACCAGATCGCGTCGCTGCAGGATTCGCTCCAGCACGCCCGGGTGACCCGGGTCGGCGGGCTCGGCAGCGCTGTGACCGCCTCCGACGGGCGCACGACGCTCTTCGCCACCGTCCGCAGGGCGCCGGCGGGCAAGACGTACGAGGCCTGGGTCATCCGCCGCAGCGTCCCCATCCCCGCCGGGATCTTCGCGGGCGGCGGCACGCTGACGCTGACGCTGACGAAGGCGGCCAGGCCAGGTGACGTCATCGCCGTCACGATCGAGCCGGCCGGCGGCACGGCGACGCCGACGGGGTCGCAGATCGCGAACGGCAGGGTCGCGTGAATACCGGTGCCTGGCACCGGTTATGCACGCCCTAGCGCGACAGGAAGGCGACCGTCGCGGCCAGCACCGTCGCCGCTGCGGCGAGCCGCCACAGGCGGGCCGCGTCCGGCAGCACGATCACCGGCGGCCGCGTCCGCGGCCGGGCCTCGCGGCGGGCTCGGTGCGCCAGCCGGGAGCGGCCGGCGGCCGCTTCGCGCTGGGCGCTTGCGCCCAGCAGCTCGTCGACCTCGAAGGGGCCGTGCGGGTCGCGGCCGTGGGCGGTCGCGACGCACTCGAAGCCGCGGCGGCTCTCGGCCACCTCGCCCAGGCAGCGCGGGCAGGCGTGCAGCAGCGGCTCGAACGGCTGCCAGGACGACCGGGCCGCGGCGCGGCGGTCGCCCGTCGTGGCCAGCTGGTGCGGCTGCCACGGCCCGTGTTCGGCGCAGGCGCCGGCAGCTGCCGCCCGCACGCACACGGGGCACAACGTGCCCCGCACCGCACGCGGCATCAGGCGGCCGCCCTGTCGGGGACACGGACGAGGCCGCGCTCGACGAGGAGCTCGGCGATCTGGACGCCGTTCGTGGCGGCGCCCTTGCGCAGGTTGTCCGCCACCACGAAGAGGCTGAGGCCGTTGCGGCGGGAGGCGTCGTCGCGGATGCGTCCCACGAGCACGTCGTCGGTGCCGGCCGCGGCCGAGGGCAGCGGGTAGGCGGCGGCGGCCGGGTCGTCGACCACGCGCACCCCCGGCGCCCGCGAGAGCAGGGCGCGCGCGTGCGCTGCGCCGAGCGGCTCGCGCGTCTCGATCCATACCGCCTCGGAGTGCCCGCGCCAGACCGGCACGCGCACGCACGTGGCGCTGATGCCGATGGTCGCGTCGCCGAGGATCTTGTGCGTCTCGTGGACGAGCTTCGTCTCCTCGGTCGTCGAGTCGCCGTCGAAGGCGTCGCACTGCGGCAGGACGTTGAACGCGATCGGGTGCGGGTAGACGGACGGCTCGGCCGGGCCCCCGCCGAGCACCGCCGCCGACTGCTCGCGCAGCTCGGTCATCGCCCGGGCGCCGCTGCCGGACACCGCCTGGTAGGTGGCCACCGTGACGTGCGCGAGGCCGGCCGCCGCGTGCAGCGGCGCCAGCGCCACGACCAGCTGGATCGTCGAGCAGTTCGGGTTGGAGACGATGCCGCGATGGGCCGCGGCCGCGTCGGGGTTCACCTCGGGCACGACCAACGGCACCGCGGGATCCATGCGGAAGGCGCTCGACTTGTCCACGACCACGCACCCGCGCGCGACCGCCTCCGGCGCGAACGTGCGCGACGTCCCGCCCCCGGCGGAGAAGAAGGCGAGGTCGAAGCCCTCGAACGCCTCCGGCACGAGCTCGCGCACCTCCAGCTCACCGCCGGCGAAGCCGACTCGCGTGCCGGCCGAGCGGGCCGACGCGAACGCCGCCACGTCGGAGGCGGGGAAGCCGCGCTCCGCGAGCACGTCCAGCACGATCGGCCCGACGGCGCCGGTCGCGCCGACGACGGCGACGCGGGGGCTAGACACCGACCGCTCCATCGGCCGCCACCTGCAGCTCGGCCCGGAACGCATCGTGCAGCGCGGCCACGGCCTCGGCGACGGCGGCCCGGTCGATGACGCAGGAGACCTTGATCGGGGAGGTCGCGATCATGCGCACGTTGATCTCGTGGTCGGCCAGCACCTGGAACATCCGGGCGGCCACGCCGGGGTGGCTCTTCATGCCGGCGCCGATCATGCTCACCTTGGCGGCGGTGTCGTCGACGCGCCAGTGCAGGCCGAGGTCGCGACACAGGCCCTCGATCGTGTCGCGCATCAGCTCGAGGTCGTCCACCGGGACGGAGAAGGTGATGTCCGCGTCGCCGTGGGTGACCGCGTTCTGGATGATCGTGTCGACGTTGATGTGCGCCGCGGCGACGGCGTTGAAGATGCTCGCGGCCGTGCCGGGCTCGTCGGGCACGTCCGTCAGGGTCACGTAGGCCTCGTCGGTCGTGTGCGTGATGCCCGAGATGATCGCGTCTTCCATGCCCGCATCTTCGCGGATCCAGGTTCCGTCTGCGTCGGAGAACGTCGACCGGACGTGGATGGGCACGCCGTGGTTGCGGCCGAACTCGACCGCGCGCAGCTGCAGCACGCGCGCGCCCGCTCCCGCCATCTCGAGCATCTCCATCGGCGAGACGGTGCGCAGCATGCGCGCCTCGGGGACGATGCGCGGGTCGGCGGTGAAGACGCCGGCGACGTCGGTGTAGATCTCGCAGTCGCCGTCCAGGGCGGCGGCCAGCGCGACCGCGGTCGTGTCCGAGCCGCCGCGGCCGAGCGTGGTCACGTCGTAGGCGGTCGAGACGCCCTGGAAGCCGGCGACGAGCACGATCTCGCCCCGGTCGAGCGCCTCGTGGATGCGGCGCGGGCGGATCTCGACGATCTTCGCCTTCGTGTGCACCGTGTCGGTCACGATGCCGGCCTGCGACCCGGTCAGCGAGACGGCGTGGTGGCCCAGGTCGTTGATGGCCATCGCGCACAGCGCCGCCGTGATCCGCTCGCCGGTGGAGAGCAGCATGTCCATCTCGCGCGGATGCGGACGCGGCGACACCTGCTCGGCCAGGTCGACCAGCTGGTCGGTGGTGTGGCCCATCGCCGACACGACCCCGACCACCCTCCGGCCGGCGTCGTGCGCGGCCACGAGGCGCGCGGCGACGCGCCGGATCTTGTCGGCGTCGGCGACGGAGGTGCCCCCGAACTTCATCACGATGACACGCCCGGGGACTGGCTGGACGGCGGGCTCGGCGATCACGCCATGGTATCGAGGACGGCGGCGATATCCGCCCGCGTGGTGCGCGGGTTGACGATCGCGATCCTCGTCACCACCTCGCCGGCGACGGTCGTCGGGGTGACGAACGCGGTGCCGTCGCGCAGGAGCCGCGCGCTCCAGTCGCCGTAGTCGTCCGGCCCCCAGCCCGTGCGCCGGATGCAGAGCACGGTCAGGTCGGGGTCGTTCAGCAGCTCGAGGTACGGGCGTGCCTCGATCTCGTCGCGGGCCTGGCGGGCGATGGTGAGGGTGTGCTCGATCGCCTCGCTGTAGGCCTCGGTGCCGTGCGCGGCCAGCGAGAACCAGAACGGCAGCCCGCGCGCCCGCCGGCTGAGGTGGATGGCGTAGTCGGAGGGGTTCCACTCGGCGCCGCCCCGCAGCGGCTCCAGGTACCCGGCGTGCTGGGCGTGCGCGGCCCGTGCCAGCTCGGGCCGCCGGTAGACGAGCGCGCAGCAGTCGAAGGGAGCGAAGAGCCACTTGTGCGGGTCGACGATGAACGAGTCGCAGCGCTCCACCCCGTCGAACCGGGCCTGCACCGACGGCGCCGCCAGCGCCGCGCCGCCGTAGGCCGCGTCGACGTGGAACCAGATGCCGCGGCCGGCGCACACGTCGGCGACGCCGGCCAGGTCGTCGATCACGCCCAGGTTGGTCGTTCCGGCCGTCGCCACGGCGGCGAAGAGGCCGTCGCCGGCATGCCCGGCCAGCGCGCGCTCGAGCGCGTCGCCCTGCATGCGGCCGTTCGCGTCCGCCGGCACGCCGATCACGTCGACGTCCATCACCTGCGCGGCGGTGACGATCGACGAGTGCACCTCGTCGGTCGCGGCGATCTGCAGCCGCCCGGCCGGGCGCCCGCCGCGCTCGGCCAGGAACGCGTGCCGGGCGGCGACGAGCGCCGACAGGTTGCCGACCGTGCCGCCCTGGACGAAACAGCCGCCCGCCGACGCGGGCAGGCCGGCCAGGTCGGCCACCCAGCGCAGGGCCTGGTTCTCGGCGTAGATCGCGCCGGCGCCCTCGAGCCAGCTGCCGCCGTAGATCGACGACGCCGCCACGACGAGGTCGAAGAGCGTTGCCGACTCCGTCGGCGCGCTGGGGATGAAGGCCAGGTAGCGGGGGTTGTCGACCGAGACGGTGGCCTCGGCGAGCACGTCGGCGAAGAGCCGCAGCGCCGCGTCTCCGCCGAGGCCCAGCGGCGTGATCGTCTCGCCCGCTGAGCGCTCGAGCTCGGCGGGGGAGCGCGGCCCGTCCAGCGGCACCGGGTGCAGGCGCAGCCGCTCGCGGGCATAGGCGAGCGCAGCCTGGGCGACGCGCTCGGTCTCGTCGCTGTAGCGGTGCATGGACGTCGGATCGGGCATGGCGGGCGTGTGGCCGGGCGGTCAGTCCATCGTGTCCAGGATCGCCCCGATGTCCGCCGGGGTGGTGCGCGGGTTGACCACGCAGATCCGGGTCATGATCTCGCCGCCGACCTCGGTCGGCGTCACGAGCGCCAGGCCGTCGGCGACGAGCCGCGCGCTCCAGTCGCGGTAGTCGTCCGGCCCCCAGCCCACCCGCCGGATGCAGAGCACGGTCAGGTCGGGGTCGTTGGCGAGCTCGAGGTAGGGCCGCCGCTCGATGTCGCGGCGGGCAGCGCGCGCGACGGCCAGCGTGCCCTCGACGGCGGCCGTGTAGGCGCGGGTGCCGTTGGCCGCCAGCGAGAACCAGAACGGCAGCCCGCGTGCCCGCCGGGTGAGGTGGATCGCGTAGTCGGACGGGTTCCAGTCGCTGCCGACGCGGGCGACGTCGAGGTACCCGGCGTGCTGGCGGTGTGCCGCCTGGGCGAGCCCCGGCTCCCGGTAGACGAGCGCGCAGCAGTCGAAGGGCGCGAACAGCCACTTGTGCGGGTCGACGATGAAGGAGTCGCAGTGCTCGATCCCGGCGAAGCGCGGCCGCACCGAGGGCGCCGCGAGCGCGGCGCCGCCGTAGGCCGCGTCGACGTGCAGCCAGAGGCGCCTGCGGGCGCAGACCTCGGCGATGCCCGCCAGGTCGTCGATCACGCCGAGGTTCGTCGTGCCGCCGGTCGCCGCGACGGCGAACACGCCCTCGCCGCCGTCCTCGGCGAGCGCCGCCTCGAGCGCCGGCCCCGTCAGCCGGCCGCCGGCGTCCGGCTCCACGGCGAGCAGCCCGACGTCCATGACGTCCAGCGCCGAGGCCACCGACGAGTGCGCCTGGTCGGTGGCCGCGACCCGCAGCGGCGCCGGCCCGCGGCCCTCCCGGGCGCGGTGGGCGTGCCGCGCGGTCACAAGCGCCGACAGGTTGCCGACCGTGCCGCCCTGGACGAAGCAGCCGCCGGCCGAGTCCGGCAGCCCGGCCAGCCCGGCCAGCCAGCGCAGCGCCTGGTTCTCCGCGTAGACCGACCCCGCGGAGCTGCGCCAGCTGCCGGCGTACATCGGCGTCGCGGACAGGGCCATGTCGAACAGCTTGGAGGCGGGCGTCGGCGCGGTCGGGATGTAGGCCAGGAAGCGCGGGTTCTCGACCGGCACGCTGGCGGGTGCCAGCGTCTCGGTGAACAGCCGCAGGGCGGCCTCGCCGCCGATCCCGTCCCCGGTCACCGTCTCGCCCGCGGCCGCGCGCAGCTCGTCCGCGGTGCGGGGGGTGGCGAAGTCGCGCGGCGCGTCGTGCAGGCGCCGCCCCAGGTAGGCGAGCACGTCCGCAGCGATCCTTTCGACCTCTGGGCCGACCGCGTGCATCGCCGCCGCGTCGGCGGGCGGCGGATCCGGCTCGTGCTCCGCGCTCACATCTCCCTCCGGCCGGCGAGCGCGCGCCCGAGGGTGACCTCGTCGGCGTACTCGAGGTCGCCGCCGACGGGCAGGCCGCTGGCCAGGCGGGTCACGCGCGTGTGGCCGCGCAGGCGATCGGCCAGGTAGGCCGCGGTCGCCTCGCCGGTCATGGTGGGGTTGGTCGCGAGCAGCACCTCGGCGACGCCGCCGCGCCCGACCCGCGCGACCAGCTCGGCGATGCGCAGGTGCTCGGGATCGACGCCGTCGATCGGCGAGAGCGCCCCGCCGAGCACGTGGTAGAGGCCGCGGTACTCATGCGTGCGCTCGAGCGCGACCAGGTCGGAGGGGTCCTCGACGACGCAGATCAGCGAGCGGTCGCGGCGGGCGTCGGCGCAGACGCTGCACAGCGGCTCCTCGGCCAGGTTCCCGCACTCCGTGCAGAAGCCGATCCGCTCCTTCACCTCGCGGATGGCGTCGGCCAGCGCCAGGGCGTCGGCCTCGGACGCCTTCAGGATGTGGAACGCGAGCCGCTGGGCGGTGCGCCGGCCGACGCCGGGCAGGCGCGCGAGCTGGACGATCAGGTTGTCGACCGAGGGTGCGTACACCGGCGCTGCAGGCTACATGCCCGGCAGGCCGAGTCCGCCGAGTCCGCCGAGCTGGCCCATCATCTTCTGCTGCTGCAGCTGCTGGGCGGACGCGATCGCGCCGTTGACGGCGGAGACGAGCAGGTCCTGGAGCATCTCGGGGTCGTCCGGGTCGATGGCCTCGGGCTTGATCTGGATGTCCACGATCTCGAGCGCGCCGGAGGCCTTCACGGTGACGGCGCCGCCGCCCGCGCTGTGCTCGACGTGGGCCGTCTTCAGCTCCTCCTGGGCCTGCGCCATCTGCTGCTGCATCTTGCCCAGCTGGGCCATCATCTTCTGCGGGTCGATCTTGGTCACCTTCGCTCCTCGATCTCGCGGGCGTCGAATTTCTCCTTGAGCTCACTCAGGAGGTCGTTCTCGTCGAGCGGCTCCGACGGCGCCTCCTCGGGCGCGGGGCCGGCCTCGGCCTCGCCCTCCGCGGCGTCGACCTCGAGCCTGACCCGCACCGAGCGCCCGACGGCCTGGCCGAGCACCGACTCCAGCACCTCGCGGTTCGGCGGCGAGTCGGCCGTCGTCAGGGCGAACTGGTGGGAGCGCGGGAAGGCCAGCACGACCTCGCCGTCGGCGAGCGAGCGCGGGCTGGCGTGCCGCATGAGCGACTGCAGCGGCACCGACCGCCGGCCGATCTCCGGCACGATCGCGTCCGTCCAGTGGGCGGTGAGCTGCTCGAGGCTGGCTGCGGCCGCGGCGGGGCCGGCCGGCGGATCGGGTGCGGGGTCCGGCTCCTGCGCCGGCGGATCGGACGCCGGCGGCGCGTCGGCTGCCGGCGCTGGGTCGACTGCCGGCGGCGGGTCGACTGCGGGCGGCGGGTCGACTGCGGGCGCCGGCGTCGCGTCGACCATGCCAGGCGGAGCCGCCGCCGGCGCGGCCCCGGCGCGCGCCTCGAGCGCCGCCAGCCGCTGGCCGATGGACTCGATGGAGAGGTCGGTGGCGGGCCGGCACACGCGCACCAGCGCGAGCTCGAGCGGCAGGCGCGGGTCGGCCCCGTCGCGCACGTGCTCGAGCACCTCCCGCAGCATGTCGACCAGCCGCGCCACGGCCGCCGGGCTGACCCGCCCGGCCTGCGCCGAGATGCGGGCGCGCTCGTCGTCGGTCAGCGGCGCGTCCGCGGGCAGCTCGCCCAGCTGCTGGTGCAGGAAGAGGAAGCGCAGGTGGCCGAGCAGGTCGGTCTGCAGCATGGTCAGGTCGGCGCCGGCGTCGGCCTGCTCGTCCACCAGCCGCAGGCAGCCGGCGGCGTCGCCGTCCGCGACCAGGTCGAGGAGGCGGAACAGCACCTCGGCGTCGGTCGTGCCGAGCAGGTCGCGCACCTCCGCGACCGTGATCGCATCGGGGCAGGCCGTCGCCAGCTGGTCGAGCGCCGAGACGGCGTCGCGGAAGCTGCCCGCGGCCGAGCGCGCGACCATGGCGACCGCGGCGGGCTCGATCTCGATCGACTCGGCCCGCGCGATGCGGTGCAGCACCGCCGAGATCTCGGGCAGCCCCGGGCGGGTGAAGGCGAACCGCTGGCAGCGGCTGCGGATCGTCGGCAGCATCGCCGCCATCTCGGTCGTGCACAGCACGAAGACGGCGTGCGGCGGCGGCTCCTCGAGCGTCTTCAGGACGGCGTTCGACGCCTCCTTCGTCAGCATGTGGGCCTCGTCGATGATGTACACCTTGCGCCGCCCGCGCACCGGCTGCAGGGCGACCCGGTCGCGGATCTCGCGGATGTCGTCGATGCCGCGGTGGCTGGCGGCGTCGAGCTCGATCACGTCGATCGAGGTGGCATCGTGGATGGTGCGGCACGACTCGCACTCGAGGCACGGCTTCGTGGTCGGCCCCCGCTCGCAGTTGAGCGACTTGGCCAGGATCTTCGCCATCGACGTCTTGCCGGTGCCGCGCGGCCCGGCGAACAGGTAGGCGTGCGCGACGCGGTCCATCTCGACCGCGTTTCGCAGCGTCTGCACCACGTGCGGCTGGCCGGGCGAGAACTCGTCGAAGTCGCGCGGGCGGTGCTTGCGGTAGAGAGCGGACACGTCCCCCGCAGCTTACCGATGCCGCGCCGGGGCGCGGCCGCGGGCGGAGGGAGCGACCGTGCACCCGCCGTCGAAGCGCCGGCCCCGGGCGGTGCCCGTACTGCCGGCTCCTGCCAGGCTCGCCCGCGGCACCCGGGTGACGTTGCTTAGCGCTGCTTCCTTCCGGACCTGACGCGGTTCGCAAGCATCCGTTGCGCGGGACCTGGCGATCGACACCACCAACACAGGCCCTCTCCCGAATCCGACCGCCCCTCGGGCGGGAATTCAGCCCGGCTAGAGCGGATTGCCGGTACAGGGAACCGCTATCTCCCCGCCTAGCACGGTCGCGCCGGACTGTATCAGCTTGGGGTCGGCCGGCCCGGTCAGGCGCCGGACGCGGCCCGCTCCTCGGCGTCCCGCAGCCGGCGGGCGAGCATCTTGGCGATCTTGATGGCGATCGAAGGGTGCTGCTCGAGCAGAGGGGTGAACTGCCAGGCGGTCAGGCCGTAGACGCGCAGCGGCGCCTCGGCGATCACCGTCGCCGTACGCCGCCCGGAGTCGTCGAGCAGGGCCACCTCGCCGAACGAGCCGCCCGGCGCGATGGTGCCCAGCCGGTGGCCGCGGGCCTCGACCCGGGCCGTGCCCTCGGCGACGACGAAGAACCCGACCCCGCCCTCGCCCTCGACGACGACCGTGTCGCCGGTGTCGAAGCGACGTTCCTTCGCGGCGTGCGCCACGGCTTCGAGCTCCCGGTCGGACAGCCCGTCGAACAGCGAAACCTTTCGCAGTGTCTCCAAGCGCTCGTCGGCCATCCCTCATGTCCTCGTTTCGTCGCCGGTGGAACGTGCCCTTCGGGAGCCTACTATCCCGAGTTCAGGCGTGCCCGGCAAGCACCCTGGCATACTCCGTGTCGCCCGGAGAGGTGTCCGAGTTGGCTTAAGGAGCGCGACTGGAAATCGCGTAACGGGGGTTTCCTCGTTCGCGGGTTCGAATCCCGCCCTCTCCGCTTCCCGACGGTCCCGCCGTCACGACGTCGGCGTCCCCAACCGGGTCGTGCTCAGGCCGCCACAGCCCGGCGCGCTGCGTCGGCTGCGGTCTCAGTTCTTGATCGTGACCGGCGTGCAGCGCTGGGCGTCGACGCCGTCGATCGTGAGCGCCTCGACGCAGTACTTGTAGCTCCCGTTCGGCACCGACTTCGTGTTGAAGCCCTTCGGGCCGCCCACGTGCCAGACCATCTGCATCCCGCACGCGCCGTCGCTCGAGTAGTAGCACCCGTTCAGGCGGTAGGTGCCGAACGCCCAGATGTGCCAGAGCGGCGTGCCGGTCGGGAGCAGCCGGGAGCCGTCGAAGATGGTGCGCATGGTGTAGTGCTCGTGCCCGTTGCCGGCCGGCGCCAGGAAGGCCCGGATCGCCGCCGGCGCGAGCGGCAGCTGCGGGTTGTGCTGCATCCGCACCTTGGGCGTGTCGGTCACCGCCGCGCGCAGGTCGACCGTACCCGAGAGGTCGTCGAGCTGCACGGCGCGGCCCGGGTCGGTGAAGTCCGCCGGCGCCTGGTTCAGATTGAGCGACGGGAAGGCGCGCGCGCCGGCCGCCATCGCGGAGAGGGGGCCGATCGACGGCCACTCGCGGTTGTACGGGTCGGCGAGCAGCCCGCCGGGCCGGGCCGGGTCGACCAGGCCGCAGCCCGCCGCGTGCTCCGAGACGTGCACGTGCAGGTAGCCCTTCTTGACCGTCCCCAGCTGCTCGCGCCGCTTGACGGCCGTCCCCGCGTGGATCGTGTCGAGCAGGTTGACGTGCCAGTACTGCAGGTAGGAGCCCGTCGGGCCCTGTTTCGGAAACACGTCGAAGTGGTCGGGCTCGACGTTCTTGACGGTGCCTGACTGCATCGCCAGGACGGGCGCCTGGTCCTTCGGCGCCTCGACGTCGACGCCGATGTGGACGGGCCCGCGGGGCTCGTCGAAGCTGCCCCGGATCGGGTGCACCGACTCCGTCGGCGCGAACGGCCAGCCGCCGGGGGAGGTCTTCGCCCCGAAGCAGCGGGCGTCGACGCCGTGCAGCGTGAACGGCTGGTTGGGGGTCGGGCCGTCGGAGCCGGAGGCCCCTCCGTCGCCGCCGGTGGCCGGCGGAGACGAGGCGGTGGTCGCCCGCGTGGTCGCCGGCGCCGCGGCGGCCGCGGCGGCGTGGTGTGCGCGGTGGGTCTTGCGCTTCGGGTGGGCCGGGAGCCACTTCACCTTGCCTGCAGGCGTCGTCGCGCCTGCCGTCTTCACGCCGAGGCCGCCGCCCGAGACCGACCAGTTCCACAGGCCGCGGCTGGAGCTCGCGTGGGGGACATGCGTGCGAAACACGTTCGCGAGCGACGGCGACGCGACGACGACCCCTGCGGCCAGGGAGGCGGTGCAGAAGATGGTGAGGGCGATGATTCGCGTCATGAGGGCCCAGGCGGGGCCGGGTCCCCATCGACGCGAACGGGCGATGCCTCGGTACCCCGTCCGGGGGAACCGCCTCCCCGGCGTGTGGTTGACGCGGGCGCGCGCGGTGCCCGAGAATCGGCGCGTGCTGATCCTCTCGCGAGCCGACGTCGAGGCGGTGCTCGACCGCGACCGGCTGGTCGACGCCGTCGCAGCGGCCATGCGCGAGCTCTCGAGCGGCGAGGCGTCCGTGCCGCCGCGCACCGCGGCGATCGTCGGGCGGGTCGGCGGCGCGCTGCTGGCGATGCCCGCCTACGTGCCCGGCGCGGGCGCGCTCGCCGCCAAGCTGGTCGGGCAGTTCCCGCGCAACCCCGCCGACCACGGGCTGCCGAGCCACGTCGCGCTGATCGCCGTGTTCGATCCGGACACCGGCGTGCCGGAGGCGGTCATGGACGGCGAGGCGATCACGGCCGAGCGCACCGCGGCCGGTTCGGCACTCTCGGCCCGGCTGCTCGCGCGCGAGGACTCGGCCGTGCTGGCCGTCCTGGGCACGGGCGTGCAGGCCCGCGCCCACGCGCGGGCGCTCGTGCGCGTGCGCCCGGTGCGCGAGCTGCGGGTGGCGGGCCGCGACCCGGACCGGGCGGCCGCGCTCGCCGCCGAGCTGGGGGCGGAGCTCGGCATCGACGCCCGTGGGGCGGCCGGCTACGGCGAGGCGATGGCGGGCGCGGACATCGTGTGCGCCTGCACGCACGCCTCCGAGCCGGTGGTCGAGGGCGCGGCGCTGGAGCCGGGCATGCACGTCACCTCGGTGGGAGTCAACGGCGAGGGTCGTGAGCTCGCCGCCGACGCGGTCGCCCGCGCCCTGGTCGTCGTCGAGTCGCGGGCGGCGGCGCTGGCGCCCTTCCCGACCGGCTCGAACGACCTCGGCTGGGCGATCCGCGACGGCGCGATCACCGCCGACCACGTCCACGCCGAGATCGGCGAGCTCGTGGCCGCAACGGCCACCGGCCGCACGAGCGACGAGCAGATCACGCTCTACAAGTCGGTCGGGGTCGCCGCGCAGGATGCGGCGGCGGCGGCGCTCGTGCTGGCGGCGGCCAGGGCGCGCCGCATCGGCACCGACGTCGCATTCTGAAGGCCTCCGCGGCCGAATACCACGAAGCGGGGATGCGGGGGGTACCCCGCCCGGGTCGACTGAAGGGCCCATGCCACCACGCCTGCGCCTCCCCGTCGTCCTCGTCCTCCTCGTCGCCGCGGCCGCCGCGCTCCCCCCGGGCGCGTCCGCGTCCGCGCCGGCCCAGCCCTCCGCGCTCACGCGCTGGCTCGCCTCCCAGATCGGCCCGGTACCGACCCCCGCCGGCGCGGCCGGCGGCCCCGTGCGCATGCGCGCGGCCGGGGAGGGCGCCGCCACCCTCTCGGCGTCGTCGTCCTCGCATCCGCTGCGGCTGGTGCGCTCGTACCTGATCCCCGCCGACGATCCGTCCGCCGTCCGGCTGGCCAACTGGTCGTGGACGTACGACTCGGCGGCGACGGCGGCCGCGTTCGCCGCCGCCGGCGACCGCGCCCACGCCGCCGTCCTGCTCGGCCAGCTCGGCGCGCTGCAGGCGTCCTCGGGCGCGATCGCGACCGCATTCGACGTCCGCACCGGCGAGAGCTCGGGCGTCGTCCGCTGCGGCACGGTCGCGTGGGTCGGGCTGGCGGCCGCCGCCTACGACCACCGCTTCCGCACCTCCCGCTACGCGACGGTGGCCATGCGCGCGGCGGCATACCTGCGTTCGCTCACGGACGGGGACGGCCTCGTCAGGGGCGGGCCGGACGTCACCTGGATCTCGACCGAGCACAATCTGCTCACCTACGGGCTGCTCACCCGGCTCGCCCGCGACCTCCGTGCCGCGCACCCCGTCTCCGCCCGACGCGACGCCGTGGCCGCCGCCGCGGTCGCGGCCGGCCTGCGTGGCCTCGTCTCGACGTCCGGCGGCGCCCACTTCGTCGAGGGCGTCGGCGACCCGGTGCTGCCGCTGGATGTGCAGGCGCTCGGCGCCATGTACGTGCGCTCACGCGGGCAGGCCGCGACCGCCCGGCGGGTGGTCGGCTTCGCGAACGAGCGCTTCGCCGTCTCCGGCCGCTCGATCGTGAAGTCGTCCGCACCGGCGACGTACAACGAGACCTACGCCGCGCCCGGGCCGTTCATGGGCTACCGGCCGTTCGTCGGCTCGGGCACGCCCGGCGTGCTCTGGTTCGAGGGCACCGCCCAGATGCGCGCGGCCGAGGCGGCTGTCGGCGCTTCGACGGCGAAGCTCGACGCCGGCATGCGCGCGTGGCGCCGCATCACCTCCCGGGCCGGGCACGCCCCGCTCATGGCCGACGGCACCGTGGACGCCGGCGGCTACGGCGAGTACCACGTGTGGCCCGCCGCCGCCGCCGCCGCGTGGGCGGTGCTCGCCGCCGACGGCCCCGGCCTGTTCCCCCCGCCCGTGAAGGTCGGCTGACCTCCCCGCCGCCCCGGGGCGCGGTATCCTTCGCGTCCCGGGGCGCATAGCTCAGCTGGGAGAGCGTCCGCTTCACGCGCGGAAGGTCACAGGTTCGAGCCCTGTTGCGCCCATCGTCTGGAACGGGGCCTGGCCCCGCATGCGGGGCCAGGCCCCGTAGCCGTTGGCGCCGAACGGTGCCCAGCGCCGGCGGAGGGCGTTAGATCCCTCGGAATGTGCCGTCCTCGTCGAGGGATCGGGTGAAGTCTTCCCAGTCCATGTTGGCGAGGTTGATGTTGTTCTCGACGCTCCACAGCTCTGACGGCACGACCCGGAACGGTTTCGGCTCCGGCCTGCCGTCGTCGGCGTCGCGTGGCAACACCCAGACGGCCAGGATCGGCTGGTCACCAGCGGTGTGGGTCACCTCGTCCGCGATGAACGACACGATCGGCCCGTTCGTTTGCTGGGCCTGCAGGCTCTCGGCGCTCAGGCCTTCGAACACAGGGTCATCGACGAACGTGACGTCGGCAAGGAACCCGTCCTCGCTCGGTGTCCGCAGCCGCGAAACCAGTCGTTCCCAGGCACAGTCGTCGCCGAACCACGTGCGGACGAGGACAGAGCCGTTGGGCAGCACGGTCACGCGCCCAACGGTACTGCGTCGCTCTGGGGCGGGGCAGACTGTGAGGATGTCGATGCTGCCGGAGATGGACATTGCCCGCGTGCAGCGCTGGTGTCGAGCTCGGGTGCCCGATCACGTTCGGGACAAGGTCCGCGTCGAGCTGGACGTCGCCGACCGGCATCTGACGATCGTGGAGTGCCGCCCGCCGTGGCGGGCCGGGCTCGGCGATGAGTGGACCCGGTTCCCGATCGCGCGGCTGCGCTACACGAGGTCGTCGGGGTTGTGGTCGTTGTATTGGCGCGACCGCAACCTGCGCTTTCACGAGTACGACCTGGCGCCTGCGAGCGCGAGCGTGGAGGATCTTCTCGCCGAGATCGATCGTGACCCGACGTCGATCTTCTGGGGCTGAGTGGCTACGCCGTTTCTGAGGTCGTCGCGCCGTCGATCGCGGTGGACATCCGGTCGGCGGGCCGGGCCCATTCCAGGCTCTCGCGGGGTCGGGTGTTGACGTCGTCGGCGACCCGTTGCAGTTCCTCGGCCGTGACCTGGCGCAGGTCGGTGCCCTTGGGGAAGTCGTCGCCAGTCCGGGGCCGTGCTTCACGCGGTCGTGAAACCGGCACGCATCGCCTCGGCGGTCGGTCTGCCGGTCGGCACATGAATGAGGATCAGGTAGCGGGTGCGGCGTTCGAAGAGGGTGCCGATCGCAGAGCGGTTGCCGGCGCCCATGATGCAGTCGCCTTCCCAGTGGCCGATCTGCACGCGGTCCTCGACCTCGGGCGGTCGCTCGTTGACCATGGTCATCGCGGTCAGCCGGCCGCGCCACTCCAGGCCCTGGACCGGGCGCCTGCGGCGTCGCCGCCGCCGCTTCGCTGGCCGGGTGAGTGGGACGTCGGGGCCGTGGATGCCTGGTGGATCGACTCGGTCCACGGCCGGCGTCCGGGCTGGTCGGGTCCGCTCGCGCAGCTCGTGAGCGACCTGCTCCGGGGTCCAACGCGTGCCGAGCAGGGAACGCCCGTGGCGTCCGATTTGCAACGCCGCGTGCGTATACATACGACGGGTGCTATCGTCCTGCGACCTACCAGGAGGTTGCGCAATGGGCACGCCGCCGCGCTCGGGTTCTCGGTTAGGTCATATGTTCGGGCGAGGATTCTCCAACGATCAGGGCAATACCGATCCGTCACCAAATGACCGTCTGGTCACGGCCATCTTCGAACGCGCACAGCCGGTGAACGCTGACACCGACGCTGACGACGACCTCACGCCCGCGAGCGACGGCGACATCGTCAGCGTGCCTCGCCGCCCGTTGTGGAAGGACGAGCCCGACCCGGCGCCGCGGCGCGGGATCGACGAGATCCTGACGCTGGGGGCGTACCTGCGCTACGCGGTCGAGTGGACGGTGCGGCCGGGGCTGCGGCGGCGCAACCGGGCCGCGCTCGACGAGATCTGGCGGCATCGGCGCACCAAGAAGATCTACGCCTTCCTGAACAGCAAGGGCGCGAGCGGCAAGACCGCGGGCTCGACCACCTCCGGCCTGCTCTTCGCCGGCGCGATCAACCGCGACTGCGTCGTCGTCGACATGAACGACTCCCCCGGCGGAACCGCGCGCCGGCTCGGAATCAAGCGCCGCGACACGCTCCAGCTGCAGGAGTACGTCCGCCGCTACCGCGGCGGCGAGTTCGCCAGCACGCAGAGCATCGCCGACGAGCTGGAGTGGCCGCGCGAGTCCGGGCTGTTCGTGATCTCGTCCGAGGCCGTCGCCCGCACGACGGTGCCGAAGTACCAGGCCAAGATCGGCCTCGAGAAGCTGGCCGAGGGATTCCACAGCGTCTTCTGCGATCTCGGCAACGGCATCAAGACCAGCGGCAACCTGGCCGCGGTCGAGGTGGCGGACACGCTCGTCTTCATGGGCAACGTGAACAGCGCCGACTCGGTCGTCGACTTCCGCCGGGAGGATCCCACCGACGAGGGCGACGACCTGAGGAACACGATGGAGGCGTATTCCAGCATCGGGATGCCGGAAAAGGTCAAGCAGGGCATCATCGTCGTCCTGGGCGCGCGCCCGAGCATGCGGAAACGCTACGCGGAGCACTACGGAATGCCCGTGGAACGTGTCTTCATCGTGCCCAACAATCGCTATATGAAGCGCGGGAACGTGGTACGCAAGAACCGGCTCCCGCTGGGTGTGCGCGTGGTGATCTACGAGATCCTGGTGGCGATGATGAAGGCGGATGCGCCGCCGGAGCAGGAGATCAAGCGCACCACCGGCGCCGAGAAGGAGCAGTTCGAGCGCGGTGACCCGACCCAGGACGGGGACACCGAGATCATCCCCACGATCGACGCCGGCGAACGGTCCTGACACGCGCGGCGCCCGGGCGGTCGGTGACCGCCCGGGCGCGCGTGTCTGTCAGTGGCGGTGGAACCGCGCGGCCGCCGCGAAGAACGCGGGGCCGTTCGGAGTGCCGACGCCCGTCTCGTCGTCGTAGCCGGGCGTGTCGTGCAGGGTGGTGCTCTGCACGTCGATCGTCTGCAACCGGAACAGCCTGCCCTGGGCGGCGTTCAGGAAGTTCGCGAAGTCGGTGCGCACCTGGGCGACCGGCGAACGCGGGGCGACGATGTCGTGCAGGGCGCGTGACCCCAGCAGGTGGTAGTACAGCGGGTTGATGAACCCGAGCGGATGGTGGGCGCGCTGGTTTGCGACCGCCACCACGCCGGCCATCAGCGGGGACGAGAGGCTCGTCCCGCCGATCCGGTACTGCGACCAGAACGTGCCGTGCGGGAAGACCTGCGTCTCCCCGACCTCGAAGCCGGTGTTCGGGTCGCCCGGCATCGAGATGTCGGGCACCGCGCGCATCGGCGTGCTCCCGAAGTACTTCGAGATGCTGCCGGGCACGCGGCCCTTCTGGTACCAGGGCTGCTTGAACAGCACGCTGGTGCCGCCGCCGCCGCCGGAGCTGTACGCGCCCGGAGGCGCCGGCGACCACGTGCCGTTGCCCAGGTCGGTGTAGGCGCTCTGCCAGCCGTACTCGCCCAGCCACTGGCCGTGGCTTCCGATCTCGACACTCGTGCCGCCGACACCGGTGACGAACGGGACGTCGGCCGGGAACTCGACCGTGCGGGCCGCGAGGTCGGCGCCGCCGTTCGTGTTGTCGCCCGCGTCGCCCGAGGAGAAGTTCACGGTGATGCCCGTGAGTGCGGCCTCGAGCGAGAACTGGACGTAGAACTGGACGTACGGCTTGCCGAGCAGACTGATGTCGTCCGTCCCGTCCGTCCAGGAGTTGGTGATCACGTCGGCGACGTGGTTGTCGATGGCGGCCGCCCAGGCATTGTCCAGGCCGCTCAGGCAGTCGGAGGCGCCGATGTAGACGATCTTGGCGCCCGGCGCCATCGCGTGCACGGCCTCGACGTCGAGCGTCTCCTCGCCGTACCACCCCGAGCCGCCGCACAGGTCGACGTTGTCGTACCCGTTCTTGCCGGGCGTGATCTGCCTGAACTGCCCGTGCTTGAAGAGCGGCTGGTGGTGCACCCTGCTGTACGTCTGGGCGTCGTGGAGGATCGTCGGCGCCGCGAAGGCGTCGGTGATCGCCACCGTCGTCCCCTTGCCGTCGATCCCGTGCCGGAGCAGGCCCGACTCGCCGTAGGCCGACTGGTACTGCTGCGGCACGTACCCGCAGATCACGTACGGGCGATGCTTGCCGTAGGCCTTGGGCTTGTCGGTCGCCGTCTTCTGGCCGTAGTAGCGCGAGCACGGCTGGACGCCGTAGCGGGCGCCCGGAGGCGGACCCGGCTCGGTCGCCGCCGGGTGCTTCAGGGTCGAGCCCTGATCGATGCCGACCATGCCGGCGACGGCGCGCGTGACCGCGGCGGGTGTGGCCGCGGGGAACGAGAGCGGCGTGGTGTTGGCCCGCACCGTGGCGCCGTGGTAGCGGTACTCACGCAGGCCCGTGCCGAAGGTCTTCTCGACCTGCGCCGCGGAGCCGGCCGCCTCGATGTACATGCCGCTGCGAAGCGTCCGCGTGACCGCGAAGCCCTGCGATCGCAGCCAGCGCTGCACGGCGGAAACGCTGGCGGGCGCCGGCGCGTACCGGGCCCGAAACGCCGCGTTCGAGAGCCACCTGCCGTACGCGGCGCTGCCCGGCGTGGAGATGGACTGCAGCGTGCGCTCGGCGTTCGCCTGGTTGCGCATGCGCAGCAGCACGCCGAACGCGACGCGCTGGCTGGCGGGTGTCGCGCTGAGCGCGCGGGCGTGGGCCGTCCAGCCCGGCGTGCTGCCCGCCAGCACGTGCCGCGACGGTGTCGAGGCCGCTGCGGGACCCGCGGCCATCGCCGCAACCGCAACAGCCGCCCCGGCGAGCAATGCTCGCCGCCGACGAGATCCGGTACTCACGTCTACCCCCTCCGGTGTCGGTGCTTCGCTCGTGGTGAGCGCAAAACGGGGCGAAGTATCGTCCTCCGACGGGAACCCGTCAAGTTGCTGCAAGAACCTGGAACGCCGGGGCGCCGGTCAGGCGCAGCGGCGGCCGCCTACACCGTCTTTCGCAGCATGACGGTGTACTTGCCGACGGACGAGCGGCTGCCCGGCGTCGTGTCGGCGGGGACGGCGTTCAGCGTCGCGTCGCCGGCCGCGTAGTCCTCGTCCGAGTCGAAGAAGAGGATCGAGACCGACCGCCGCCCCTCCGGGTCGTGCAGCACGATGATCTCGGTGGCCGGGATGCCCTCGGGGCGACCCTCCTCCTCGATCCGCCTGCGCAGACCCTCGACCCGGTCCGGGTCGACGCCCTCGAACGTCACCACGCGTGCGACTGCCATGCTGGCCCCCTGGTCGGATTGCGGCAACAGTATCGAGCTGGCCGGTCGGCGTGGCCGGGCTACGCCGCGGGCGTTGCGGAGATGCGGCCGGCGATCTCCTCGAGCTTGGCCGCGGTGCGCGCGTCGGCCGGGGTGTAGCTGACGATGCGCGTGCCCAGCCCCGGATCGAGCCACAGGTACGTGTGCTCCAGGCGCAGCATCCCGACGAGCGGATGGCGGACGCGCTTGACGGCGGTCTCGGGCCCGCGCACGTCGTGCCGCGCCCACATCTCGGCGAACTCCGGCGACGCCCGGTGCAGGCGGGCGACCAGCGCCTTCCAGGCCGGCTCGGCCACGTGCTCCGCCATCGCCGCCCGGTACTGGGCCACCATCCGGGCGGCCGCCTCGTCCCAGTCGGCCAGCGCCTTGCGCCACTGGGGCGCCGTGAACACCAGCCACAGGCAGTTCTGGTCGTCGCTCGGCAGCGCCTCGACGAACGGGAACGCCGAGCCCCAGACGCGGTTGTAGGCCAGGATGTCGAAGCGGGCGTTCACCGCCACCGCCGGGTAGGGCTCGAGCTGCTCGAGCACGAGCTCGACCGCGGGGCTCAGGCGCGCGCAGCGCGTGGCGGCATTGCCGTCCGCCGTCCCCGCCAGCGTGAAGAGGTGCGAGCGCTCCTGGGCGTCGAACCCGAGCGTGCGCGCGATCGCGTCCAGCACCTGTGCCGAGGCGCGGATGTCGCGCCCCTGCTCGAGCCACGTGTACCACGTCACGCCGACGCCGGCGAGCTGCGCCACCTCCTCCCGCCGCAGGCCGGGCGTGCGCCGCCGGGTGGAGGCGACCAGCCCCACGCACTCAGGGGTCATCCGCTCGCGGCGGGAGCGCAGGAAGGCGCCCAGCTCGCGTCTGCGGATCTCGTCCGCCGCTGTGGGCGCGGAGAGGTCGATGACGGCCACGGCACCCAGGATAGCGCGCCCGCGCCTGTCCAGCCTGGCACCGTCGGTACCAGGATAACCACACTCTGGTACCAGTTTCGCGGTGGAGGCACACTACCACCCATGAATGAGCAGACGACACTCTCACCCATCGGCCTGGCGACGGTGCTGCTCGGTGCCTTCCTCGCGATCGCCGACTTCTTCATCGTCAACGTCGCCCTTCCCACCATCGCTGCCGACCTGCATCCGAGCACGGCGGCACTGCAGCTGGTCGTCGCCGGCTACGGCATCCCCTATGCGCTCACGCTCGTCCTCGGCGGCCGCCTCGGCGACCTGTACGGTCGCCGGCCCCTGTTCATGGCCGGGGCGGCGGCGTTCACCGTCTTCTCCCTGCTGTGCGGCATCGCCCCGACGGCGCCGGTGCTGATCGCGTTCCGGGCGGCACAGGGCGTCTCCGCGGCGCTGATGGTGCCGCAGGTGCTGGCCACGATCCAGTCCACGTCCCACGGGCAGGCCCGTGCCCGGGCGATCGGGCTGTACGGAGCCACCGCGGGGATCGCGGCCGTCGTCGGCCAGATCGCGGGCGGCCTGATCGTGGACGCCAACCTGGCCGGCACGGGCTGGCGGCTGATCTTCCTCGTGAACGTCCCCGTCGGCATCGTCGCGCTGTTCATGGCGCACCGGCACGTGCCGGCGTCGCGCTCGACCGAGCCGCCGCGCCTGGACGTGCCCGGCACGGCGCTGCTCGCCACCGCGCTGCTCGCGCTGCTCGTGCCCCTGACGGAGGGCCGCACGTACGGCTGGCCGTTGTGGGCGATCGGCCTGCTGGCGCTGGTCGTGCCGGCGCTCGTCGCCTTCGCGGTCGTCGAGCGGCGGCTGGAGCGCGGCGACCGTCATCCGCTGGTGCCGCCGTCGATGCTGCGCGACCGCGGCATGCGGGCGGGCCTCGCGATCGCGGCGCTCTTCTTCTCCGGGTTCGCGGCGTTCATGTTCGTGTCGGCACTCGCCTTCCAGACCGGCGCCGGCCTCACCCCGATCGGCTCGGGCCTGGCGGTGGCGCCGCTCGCGCTGGCGTTCTTCGCGACGACGCTCGTGACGCCGCAGCTGACCGAGCGCTACGGCCGGTCGGTGATCGCTGCGGGGGCGCTCGTCCAGGCGGTCGGCCTGGTGGCGCTCGCGCTCACGCTGCGCGACGCGTGGCCGCACGTCGACGCCCTGACCCTTGCTCCGGCCATGGTCGTTGCCGGGGTCGGCCAGGGGCTGCTCGTGCCGCCGCTGTTCGGATTCGTGCTCGCCGGCGTGCCCGCCTCCAGGGCGGGTGTCGGCGCCGGCATCCTGACGACGACCATGCAGTCCGCGCTCGCGCTCGGGGTGGCCACGCTCGGAAGCGTGTTCCTCTCCTACGACGCCGCGGGCTCCCTGGGGATGCGCGACGCGTTCGTGCTCGTCCTGGCCGTCCAGACCGTCGGCGCGCTGCTCGTGAGCGTCGCGGTGCGCGGCCTGCCGGAGCCGGGCCGGCCGCGCGAGGCCGAGGCTGTGCCCGCCGAGGTCGAGTACGTCGAGGCGGCCTGACGGACGTCGCCGGGGCCGCCCACGCAGGGCGGCCCCGGCGGCTCAGTCCGACATCGAGCCCCAGTAGCCGCGCTCGGCCTGGTCCCCGTCGAGCTGCGCGCCGGAGCGGTCGATCGACTCGATGTCGCTCCAGGAGGGGCTGGCGGCGACCGGTCGCCCGCGCCAGCGCTCGCCCTCCGACGATGACGACGACACCATCCAGGCGGTGACGGCGATCCCGAGGATCTGCGTGAGCAGCGTCATGGCGACGCCCGCGCCGGCCACCGCGACGATCGTGCGCGCCGACGCGTGAGCGGCGCTGCCGACGACGACGCGCCCCGCGATGAGCGGGATCATCGCGCCGGCGAAGGCGGCCAGGATCGCATTCCCGAGGCCGACGCGACGGCCCGAGATCGAGGGCAGGAGCAGGGTGATGGCGAGGCCGGTGACGAGCGCGCCGACCACCGCGGGCACGACGACGAGCGCGTCGTTCCAGGTCGCTCCGGGCACCGTGGCCGGCTCCGCTGCGGCGAGTGCCGAGTACGCCAGGAAGCCGGCGACGATGCCGCCGATCACCCGCGCGCAGAGGACGGTCATCCACACCGGGGCGCCGTTGCTCGATTGCGACATCGCAAACATGCCAGGCTGGTATCGACGCAACCGCGCCGGGACTTGACGCCAGAATGCGGGTGTGCCGTACGTGCGCCCACCGAGCCTGGACGATGGGACGGCGCTCGAGCGCGTCCGGGAGGTGTGCCGTGCACTGGCGGGTGTGACCGAGCGTGCGAGTCACGGCGCGCCGACGTTCTTCGCCGGCAAGCGCTCGTTCGCGACGTTCATGGACAACCACCACCATGACGGGCGGCTGGCGCTGTGGTGCGCCGCCCCCGCCGGTGTGCAGGCCGCCCGCGTCGACCACGGTCCCGAGCACTACTTCGTGCCGCCGTACGTGGGCGGACGCGGCTGGTTGGGGGTGCGGCTCGACCGCGGCCTTGCCTGGCTCGAGGTCGCCGGCGCGCTCGAGGACGCCTACGCCGAGGTGGCCTCGCCGAAGCTCCTCGCCGAGACGCTCAGCCGGCGCGGGCGCGGCGCGTCGCGGCCGCCGCCATGAGGGCCGCGGTGAGTGCGACCGTGAGGCCGGCCGCCGTCTCCAGCTCCCAGACGTAGGCGGGTGGGAACCGCCGCCCGACGGCCGCGCGGGCAACCGGCTCCAGGCACAGCGACGCCGCGGCGAGCGCCGCCGCCGGCCACCACCGCCCCGCCCGCGCCCGCTGGCCGAGCACGCCGCAGACGGGCGCCGTGATCGCTCCACCGACGATGTTCTCCAGGTTCGAGCCGAGCAGGCCGGGGATGTCGGCGAGCGCCGCCGCCGGCGTCACGCCCTCGACAGGCGAGATCGTCATCGCGAAGTACCCGGTGAGCGCCGCGGCCGTGGCCGCGAGGCCCGCGAGCGCGCCGCCCCGAGGGCTGCGCTGCGCCGCGCCGAAGACGAGCGGCAGGAGCAGCCACGGCGCCGACATCTGGCTGACCGAGACCGTCCACGGGCCGAGCCGGATCAGGCTGCCGAGATACTGGTCGGCGGCGCCGAAGACGAGCCCCACCACGATGGCCGCGGCGATCGCCATCTACTCGTACTGGAGCGCCTCGAGGACGTTCAGGCGGGCCGCCCGGCGGGCGGGGAAGGCGGCGGCGATCCCGCCGGCGACGGCGGCCACGAGCAGCGACACGACGACCTGGCCGTAGGGGATGGCGAACACGATGCCGGACGACCTGAACCCGAGCGCCACGACCCAGGCCAGGACGATCCCGATGACGATGCCGAGGATGCCGCCGATGACGGCGGTGATGACGCTCTCGTAGAGGATCGTCTCGCGCAGCTGGAACCGCGTCGTCCCGATCGCGCGCAGCATCCCGATCTCGCGCGTGCGCTCGAACACGGACAGGGCGAGGGTGTTCACGATCCCGAACAGGCTGATGACGACGCTCATCGCGAGCAGGACGTAGAGCAGGTAGAGCAGCTGGTTGATCTGCTTGGAGAACGACGCCTTGAACTGGGCGTTCGTCTGCACGTTCACGTCCGGGTACTTCGAGAGCGCGTGGCGGACGGCCGTCGTGGTCTGGGCGGCGTTCGCGCCGGCGGCGTAGCGCACCAGCAGCACCTGAGGATTCGAGTCCGTCGCCAGGCGGGCGTACGTCGCCCGGGAGACCATGAACCCGCCGAAGAGGACGGGGTCCTTGTACTGGCCGATCTCGTGCAGCGTCAGCTTCGTGCCGTCGATGCTCGTCACGTGGAAGGTCTGACCGGGCGAGAGGTGGTGCGACTTCGCGAACTGCTCCTCGACGAGCGCGCTCGTGCCGGACAGCCGCGAGAGCAGGGCGTCGGAGCCGCCCTTCTGCCACTGGAACCTGTAGAGCTGCGGCAGCTGCGTCGGATCGACGCCGTTCACGACGTCGGTGCCGCCGTGGTTGATGCGCACGTTGGTGAAGCCGATACCGGACGCGGTCGCGACGCCCGGCACGCGTGCGGCGGCCGTGACCGCGCCGGTCGGGACGGGCGAGCCCTGGCTGTGGTTCTCGATGATGAGCGCCGAGGTGACGCTCGTGTCGATGGAGCCGAGGAACGACTCCTTGAAGCCGTTGATCAGCACCGAGAAGAAGACGACCAGGCCGATGCCGATCATGAGCGCCGCCGCCGTGACCGCGGTGCGGCCGGTGTTGCGGGTCGTGTTCTCGCGGGCGAGCCGCCCCGACGCGCCGGTCACGCCGAGCGGCCAGCCGATCGCGCGGGCGAGCGGGCGGATCAGGTACTTCGACACCATCGCCAGGCCGATGAACGAGAGGATCGCGCCGCCGGCGATCGTGAGCAGCCGCGCGGTCGTCGGGCCGTTGCCGGTGACGCCCTGGAACACGGCCAGGATGCCGACGACGAGGACGAGCCCGGCGACGTAGGGCAGGGAGCGCGAGAACCGTCCCGGCGGCAGCACGGCGCCCTCGCGCAGGGCCGCCACCGGCGGCACGCGGGTCGCCCGCCGCGCGGGCGCGATCGATGCCGCCAGCGTGACGAGCACGCCGACGAGCAGCGGCACGGCCACGCCGGGCCAGAGGTGCAGCCGGATGCCTGCCAGCGGCAGGCCGAAGCCGATCGCCCGGAAGAGCGCGCCGAGCAGCTTCGCGAACCCGACGCCGGCGGCGATGCCGATCACCGAGGCCGTCAGACCGACTGTGAGCGCCTCGCCCATCACCGACGCCAGCACCTGTCGCCGCATCGCCCCGATCGTGCGCAGCATGGCGAACTCGCGCATGCGCTGGGCGACCGTGATCGAGAAGGTGTTGAAGATGACGAACGCCCCCACGAGCACCGCCGCTCCGGCGAAGGCGAGCAGCGCCGGCGTGAAGAAGGAGTTGATCGCGTTCGAGATCTGGTCGGTCTCCTGCTTGGCCGCCTGGGTGCCCGTCTGCACCTTCACGAAGCGGGGGAGCGCCCGCTGCAGCCGGTGCTTGAGCTCCGTCGGGCTCACGCCCGGCGCCGCGTCCACCGAGATCGTCGACGTCTTGCCGACGCGGTCGTACCACTGCTGGGCGTCCGCGAACGTGGTGACGATGACGGTCGCTCCGCCGATCGAGGAGACGTTGCCGAACCTGAAGACGCCGACGATCGTCACCGGCTGCACGCCCGCGAGCGTGGTCAGGCCGACACGCTGGCCGACGTGCAGGTGATGGTCGGAGGCGGTCTTCTGGATCAGCGCCACCTGCCCGTGCCCGTCCGGAAAATGGCCGGCCACGAGCGTGTCCTGGTTGAACGGCTTGGGCAGCGTCGAGACGACCAGGTTGGGCGCGCCGCCCTGGGACTGCAGGTACTTGCCGTGGATCACGAGCGACCCGGACGCCTGGATCTGGCCGAGTGCCCTGGCGACGCCGGGCACCTGGCGCACCTGGGCGATCACCGACGCGGGCAGGGGGCCGACCTGCTCCTGGCCGCCGCCGCTCCCGAACGCGGGCTTGCGGCTCAGGTAGACGTCGGTGCCGGCGAAGCTCGTCCCGAAGATGTCCGAGAAGGCGTTTCGGATCTGGTCGGTGATCACGAACGTCCCGGCCATCATGGCCGTGCCGAGCACGATCGCGATCGCGGTCAGCACCGTGCGGAGCTTGTGGCTCGCCATGCTGCGCAGCGCGTACCGGGTCATCCCGCCTGCAGGTCGGCCAGGATGGCCATGATGTCGGCCGCGGCCTCGCACGGAGCGTCGCGCACGATCAGGCCGTCGGCGAGGAAGAGCGCCCGGTCGGCCGTCGCGGCGGCGTTCGCGTCGTGGGTCACCATCACCGTCGTCTGCTGGTAGGTGTCCACCGCCTCGCGCAGCACCTTCAGGATCTCGTGCCCCGTCGTCGAGTCGAGGTTGCCGGTCGGCTCGTCGGCGAAGATGACCGTCGGCCGCGACACGAGCGCCCGTGCGATCGCGACCCGCTGCTGCTGGCCGCCGGAGAGCTCGGCCGGGCGGTGGCGGCGGCGGTCGCCGAGGCCGACCCGCTCGATGACGGCCTCGACCCACGCCTCGTCGGGCTTCGTGCCGGCGATCTGGAGCGGGAGGCGGATGTTCTCCTCGGCCGTCAGCGTCGGCAGCAGGTTGAAGAACTGGAACACGAACCCGATGTGGTGGCGGCGGAGGAGGGTCAGCTTCTTGTCGGAGAGCGTCGTGATCTCGGTGCCGTCGATCGAGACGCTGCCCTGCGTGGGCCGGTCGAGCCCTGCCAGGATGTGCATCAGCGTCGACTTGCCCGACCCCGACGGGCCCATGACCGCCGCGAACTGGCCGGCGGGCACGTCGAGGCTGACCCCGCGCAGCGCATCGACCGCGGCGTCCCCTTCGCCGTAGCGGCGAGCGACGTCCCTGGCCTCGATGACGCCCATCAGGCGGGCGCGGCCTCCTCGCCCAGGCCGGCGGCCTCGGAGGTGCAGAGCGGGAGCAGGAGGCCGTAGAGCGCTCGCACGCCCTCCTCGGAGAGCGGCCCGCCGTTGCGGGCGATCGCGCGCGCGACCACGTCCTGCTCGCGGGCGGCGTCGAACAGCGGATGGCGGTTGCGGCGCTTGTGCGCGTGCAGTTCGGCGACCAGCTGCAGGCGGTGGTTGACCGCCGCGAGCACCTCGTCGTCGGCTGCCGAGATGCGCTCGCGGAAGGAGGCGACCACGGGATCGTCCATGCCCGCAGTCTATTCAGGCCTCCCCGGATCGGTCGAGGAGCGATCGCACCGCTCAACTTCGCGTCGCTCCGGGCGATCTACTTCGCTTGCACACGCGCGCGGAGGAATCTGGTCGATGCGATTGGTGGCAACGTCACGGCTCGTCGACGGCGTCAAGCTGGGGAAGGACGTCCGCAGCGGCGTGCCCGGACAGGCGCCGCTCCTGTGCGCCGGGACGGTGATCCAGCCGAAGTACCGCGACGCGCTCGATCGCCACGGCGTGCGGGCCGTCTACGTCGACGACGACCTCTCGGCGGGCATCGAGGTGCCCGAGGCCGTCACGCGCCGCACCCAGGAGGAGGCGGAGGAGCGGCTGAGCCGCGCGTTCGACGAGGGCGCCGTCGCGCTCGCCGGCGGCGGGTCGCTGCCGGCGGCCACGGTGGACGACCTACGCAAGGTCGTCTCGAAGATCGCCGCCGACCTCGCCAGCTCGGGCGAGGCCGTGCTCGCGCTCGCCGACCTGCGCTCCGACGACGAGTACACGCTGCAGCACTCGATCGACGTGACGGTGCTCGGCCTGCTGCTCGGGCGGCGCGTCTTCAACCTGTACGGCTGGGTGAACTTCCGCGGCGACCGCTCCTTCGAGCGGATCGACGAGCGCCTGGCCACGCTCGGCCTGGGGCTGCTCCTGCACGACGTCGGCAAGCTGATCGTGCCGTCGACGGTGCTGAACAAGAACGGCCCCCTCGACGCCGACGAGTGGGAGCTGATCCGCCAGCACCCGATCGCCGGCATCGAGCTCCTGCCGGGCGACGCGATCAGCCCGCTCGCCAAGAGCGTCGTCCGCTCCCACCACGAGCGCTGGGACGGACGCGGCTACCCGGAGGGCCGGGCCGGGACGAAGATCTCGCAGTTCGCCCGGATCGCGAGCGTCGCCGACGTCTACGACGCGATCACCAGCGTCCGTCCGTACCGCGACGCGGCGCCGGCGCACGTCGGCTACGAGGCGATCGTGGAGGGGGCCGGCACCGCGTTCGACCCGGAGGTCGTGGCCGCGTTCAAGAAGGTCGTCGCCCCCTACCCGATCGGCACCGAGATCACGCTGGCGGACGGCCGCCGGGGGATCGTCGCCCAGGTGCCGCCGAACGCGCCGGACGAGCCGGTCGTGCGGGTCACCCACGCCGCAGACGGCGGCGCGATCGACGTGTTCGAGGCGCCCCTGGCCGAGCTGGGCGGGATCGAGGACGCACAGGCCGCGTAGCCAACCCACCACCCGGGGCCTGGCCCCGCATGCGGGGGCCGTCCTGTCGTGTCGCGGCTGGAGATGGAGCAGTTTGGGGCCTGGCCCCCGCATGCGGGGGCCGTCCTGTCGTGTCGCGGCTGGAGATGGAGCAGTTTGGGGCCTGGCCCCGCATGCGGGGCCAGGCCCCGCTTGTGGCGCTATGAGAACAGCAGGGCCAGTGCGAGCGCCAGGGCGTTCAGGCTCATGTGCACGCCCATGCCGGGGAGCACCGAGCCGGTGCGGGTGCGCACCAGTCCGAGCAGAAGGCCGGCGATCGCCACGGGGATGAGCAGCACCGGCAGGCCGTGCGCCAGGGCGAACAGCGCCGTCGTCAGCGGCAGTGCGAAGCGGCCGAACGAGGCGAAGCCCAGCCCGCGGAACACGAGCTCCTCGGCGGCCGGCGCCACCAGCACCAGGGCGACGATCGCGATCCCCAGCACGACCCACTGGTGCGTCGTGCGCGGGTCGTGGGTCGGCGCGATGCCCTGGCGCTGGCTCGCATGCAGCAGCGGCTCGAGGACGATGTTCGAGACGATGATCAGTCCGAGCGCGGCGGCACCCAGCTTGAGCGCCGGCCGCACGGCCGTTCGCCGCAGGGCGAGCGTCCGCGCGACCGGCCGGCGCGAGATCCAGGCCGCGAAGACGACGTAGGCGATGAGCACGAGATCGAGGACGACCGTGCCGACGATCGTGGTCGCGTCGTAGACGGCGTTGGACGAGGACGACGACGAGCTGCCGGCGACGAGCGCTCCGACGAAGTTCGCGACGAAGAGCAGGGCCGGCGCGAGCATCCACCACGGCGAGAGGCGCGGGGCCGGCTCGGGCGCGGCCGTCAACGAAGCGCCTGCTCCAGGTCGGCGATCAGGTCGTCCACGTCCTCGCAGCCGACGGTCAGGCGCAGGTCGCCCGCCCCGATGCCGGCCTCGGCCAGCTGCTCGGCGGTGAGCTGGCGGTGGCTGGTCGACGCCGGATGCGAGATGCAGGTCTCGACCCCGCCGAGGCTCGTCGCCCGCACGCACAGCCGCACCCGGTCCATGACCGCCTCCCCTCCCGGCCGGCCGCCGTCCACCTCGAACGTGAGCAGGCCGCCGTAGCCGTCCAGGATGCGCCGCGCCACCTCGTGCGAGGGGTGCGACTCCAGGCCCGGGTACTGCACGCGGCGCACGCCGGGGTGGCGCTCGAGGAACCCGGCGATCGCGGCCGCGTTCGCCGAGGCGCGCTCGACCCGCAGGTGCAGTGTGCGGACGCCCCGGCGCACGAGCCAGGCCGAGTCGGGCGCCAGCGCTGCTCCCAGCTCGAGCGAGCGCTCCGCCAGCCGTCCGATCAGCTCCTGCGGCCCCACCGCCACGCCGGCCAGCACGTCGGAGTGGCCGTTCAGGTACTTCGTCGCCGAGTGCAAGACGAGGTCGGCGCCGTGCTCGAGCGGGCGGCAGTTGATCGGCGTCGCGATGGTGTTGTCGACGACGAGCCTCGCCCCTGCGGAGTGGGCGATCGCGGCGATGGCGGGAACGTCCGCGACGGCCAGGTGGGGGTTCGAGACGGTTTCGACGACGATCAGCGCCGCATCCGCGACCGCCGCGCGGACGGCGTCCAGGTCGGCGATGTCCACCAGCCGGCCGTCCGGCCGCGCGGACGCCATCCGGTGCGTCTGACCGTAGATCCGGGTCGCCGCCACCATCCCGGCGCCGGGCGGGGCCAGCTCGGCGACGGCCGCCGAGAGCGCGGCCATGCCGGAGGCGAAGCAGAGTCCGGCCGCGGCCCCCTCGAGCTCGGCGACGGTGGCCGCCAGCTCGTCGGTGGAGGGGTTGCGGATGCGGGTGTAGAGGTAGCCCTTGCGCGAGTCCTCCATGACCGCGCCGAACTCCTCGGCGTCCACGAACTCGTAGATGACCGAGCGGTGCACCGGGGCGATCACCGGCACGCCGCGCAGTGCCGGAAGCCGGCCGGCGTGGATGGCCGCGGTGGCGGCCCGGCGACGGGGGGTGTCGGTCACAGCAGGTCGAGGACGTCGGTCAGGGCGGTGATCGTATCCGCGCCGTTCGCGCCCCCGCCACGATTCACGATGCGCACGTCGATCCCGGCGGCGCGGGCGCCGGCGCCGTCGGCCTCCTCGGTGTCGCCGACGTGCAGCGCGCGCGCCGGCGCGACGCCGAGCGCCTGAAGCGCGCGATGGAAGATCGCCGGGTCGGGCTTCGAGGCGCCCGCGGTGGCCGAGTCGAAGACGTGCTCGATCGGGATCCCGGCGGCGGCCAGCGCCTGGGGCAGCGAGCAGTCCCAGTTCGAGACGACGGCGACCGGGACGTCAGCCGCGCCCAGGCCGGCCAGGAGCGGTCCGACGTCGTCGTAGACGCGAAAGGCGATCGAGTCGAGCAGGAGCGTCGCCGCCGCGGCCGGGTCGGCCTCGATGCCGAGCTCGTGCAGCACGATCGCCGCGCACTCGGAGCGGAGGGCGGCGAGCGACTCGGCGTCGGCGCCTTCGTGGCAGTGATCCGCGTAGTAGGTCATCTCGGCCCGGAACGCCGCCTCGGCCGCAGCCGCGCTCACCTCGGCGCCGAGGTGGCGGCGCACCGACTCGCGCAGGCGCGGGAACGGCTCGTCGATCGTGATCAGCGTGCCGAACGCGTCGAGCAGGACGGCGTCGTAGCGGCTCACGGGATGTGCAGCGTCGGGTGCAGCGCGCGGGCGAGCTGGACGAGCTCGGTCGCGGCCCGCGGCCCCGTGTCCGAGAGCGCCGGGCCGTCGACGACCGTGAAGTGGCGCTCCCGCACCGCCGGCAGGTT
Source organism: uncultured Actinomycetes bacterium (assembly GCA_963843705.1). GTDB lineage: Bacteria > Actinomycetota > Thermoleophilia > Gaiellales > JAICJC01 > JAICJC01. The sequence continues at coordinate 108,843 of CAWJLQ010000010.1, read as the reverse complement.
GCGGGTCGCCTTGCTGCGGCGCAGGCCGGCCAGGCTGACCCCCCTGCCGGCCACCGCGAGGTATGCCTCCGGCGCCGCCGCGCGCAGCTTGGCGAGCGCGTACGGGCGGCCGGGGACGGCGTCGGCTGCGACGTTCGACCCGCCCGCCAGCGCGAGCAGCTTCGCCGCCGTGCCGCCCGGGTCGATGGTGTAGAAGAACCCCTCGTCCACGAAGAAGCGCACCGGCGCGGCGCCGCCGATCGCGGACCGCACCTTGCGCACGTCGGCCTGCATCTGGCGCACGACCGCCTGGCCGGTTGCCGCGTCGCCGGTCATCGCCCCGATCTGGTCGACGTCGTGCTCGATGGCCGAGATCGATCCCGGGCCGGCGACGTAGATCGGGGCGCCGACCTCCTGCGAGAGCCTGGCGGCGTCGCCTGCCGACGTCCCCGCCGGCGCCAGCACGAGGTCGGGATGCAGCCTCTGCAGCCTGGCCAGATCGGGACCGCCGCGGGCGGTCACCGCCCGCGGCAGTCGCTGGGCGGCGGCCGGGTACTGCTCGCGTCCGCTTGCGGCCACCACGGACGCGCCGGCGCCGACCGCGTAGGCAGCCTCGGTCAGGCCGGGGTCGAGGGACGCGATCCGGTGCGGCTCCGCCCGGAGCGTGACGCGGCGGCCGCTCCCGTCGACGACGCGCTGCGGATACGACGCCAGCCTGCCGATCGGCTCCTGCTTGAACCCGCAACCGGCGGCGACCATCAGGGGGATCAGCACGACGAGCGGGCGGAGTCGGCGCACGGCGGGGACTCTAGACTTCGCCAATGCGTGCAGGGGGAAGCGTCGTCTGGGGGCTGATCGCCCTCCTCGCGGCGGCGGTGGTCGTCTACGGGCCCGCCGAGCTGGCGCGCCGGGCGACGGGGCCCGCCGAGCCGGTCAGCTTCCTGACACAGCCACAGCAGGGATGGCGGTTCATGCTCGACGCGCTCGACGGCATCGGTTCGGCCCGGGCCGGGTCGCCGGGGCGGGCGCGCGCCCTCGCGCTGCACGCGTTCGCGGGCACGAGCCTGCTCCCGGAGCGCGTCGACCTGCTGTACGTGCCCGACCTGCGGGTGCCGGACGGGGCAGGGAGGCGGCCGCTGGCGGCGAAGGCGGCCCTCGTGTGGAGAGTGACCGGGCAGACGCGCCCCGGCGGCCGCGTGCGGACGATCGGCCTGCTCGACTTCGCGAGCGGGCGGCTCACGTATCGGGCGGCGCCGGGATGAGCCGCAGCCAGGAGGTTGCGCTCGCCGCCCTCGGCGTCGGGCTGGTCGTGATCGTGCTGGCCGACTTCGCCATGCAGCGCGTCGGCTCGCGTGTGCTCGTGCGCCTGCCGGTGGCCGACCAGGCGGTGTTCGCCACCCGCTACCGGCTGCTGCGGCGCACGTCCGAGGCCGTGATCGTGTTCCTGGCCGCGATCATCGTCCTGTGGTCGTTCGACCAGACCCGCTCGGCCGCACAGACCGTGCTGGCGTCGTCGGCCGTGCTCGGATTGGTGGTTGGTTTCGCGGCGCGCTCGACCCTGGCAAACTTCGTGGCCGGGGTGATGATCGCGATCAACCAACCCGTCAGACTGGGCGACCGCGTCTGCGTCGGCGACGCCGAGGGCACCGTCGAGGACATCGGCCTCACGTACACGCGCCTGCGCACGCCCGACAACCGCCGGGTGCTGATCCCCAACGAGGAGCTCGCGAACTCGCGCGTGACGAACATGACCATCATCGACCCCGTCTCGCTCGCCCAGGTGAAGCTGACGCTGCCGCCCGCGGCCGATCCGGCCCGGGTGCGCCCGATCCTCGAGGAGCAGGCGGACGCGGTCGCGAACCGTCTGATCGACCGGCCGGCGCCGGGCTACGGCGTCGCCGACGTGCAGGCCGAGGGCACCACCTTCACCGTGGGCGTGTGGATGCCCGACGCCGCGCAGGCGGCGGCCGCCGCCGCGACGCTGCGCGAGCGCTGCGTGGCGCGGCTGCACGAGGAGGGCATCGTGGCCGAGGCCGTGACGGAGACGGCGGCCCCGTGAGCGCTCCCGGCCCCCCGCAGCGAAACGCCTACGACGACGTGCTCGGCCACATCGCCGCGCGCCGGCGCAAGCGGCGCCTGAACGAGCGCCGCCGCGGCCGCCGCTCGCTCGCGGCCACCGCACTGGCCGTCGCCGGCATCGGGGTGGCGGCCGTGCTCGTCGCGACCGGCGTCGGCGCGACCGTGGCCGTCTCCGACGTGCTGAAGGGCGTCGACCTGAAGACGATGAAGCCCCACCTGCCCGGGGTCACCACGAAGATCTACGACCGCAACGGCAACCTGCTGGCCCAGATCCCGTCGCTGCAGAACCGCACCCCCGTCCCCTGGAACCAGATCTCGCCCTGGCTGAAGACGGCCACCCTCGACATCGAGGACAAGCGCTTCTACCAGCACGGCGGCGTGGACTACGAGGGCATCGCCCGCGCGTTCCTGGACGACATCCAGGCGGGGCATGCCGTGCAGGGCGCGTCGACGATCGAGCAGCAGCTGGCCAGGAACCTGTACCTGACCGACACGAAGACGCTCGACCGCAAGATCAAGGAGGCCTGGCTGGCGATCCAGATGGCCGAGCACTGGTCGAAGACGAAGATCCTGAACACCTATCTGAACGTCGTCCCCTACGGCGGCGTGACCTACGGCTGCGAGGCGGCCGCCGAGACGTTCTTCGACGAGCACTGCTCCCAGCTGAACATCCGCCAGGCTGCGCTGATCGCCGGCCTGCCCCAGTCGCCGACCCAGTACAACCCGCGCCTGCACCCGGCCGCCGCGCTGCAGCGCCGCAACGAGGTGCTGGCGGCGATGTTCGACCAGGGCCACATCAGCCTGGCGCAGTACCAGCATGCGGTGGCCCGCGGCCTGGGCCTGCGCCCGCCGAAGCGGTTCACGCGCGTGCGCCAGCCGTACTTCGTCCAGTACGTGAACAACCTGCTGGTGCACAAGTACGGCGCGAACGCGCTGAAGAGCGGCGGCCTGTCCGTGCAGACCACCATCGACCCGACGCTCCAGGCCGCAGCGCACCAGGCGATCTCGTCGGAGCTCAACTTCACGAATGCACCGGCCGCGGCGCTCGTCGCCATCGATCCACGCAACGGCGAGATCCTGGCCATGCAGACGAGCGGCGACTATCGCAAGAGCAAGTACAACCTCGCCGTCCAGTCCAAGCGCCAGGCGGGCTCGACGTTCAAGTCCTACGGGCTGCTGGCCGCGATGGTGGACGACCACATCGATCCCAACACGACCCGGTACTCGACGGCGCCGCTCGTGAACTATCCGCTCTTCCCCGGGGCGTCGTCTCCGAACGACTTCTGGACGGTGCAGAACGCGGAGCCGGCCGCCGGCGGCGTGCTGCCGCTCTCGACGGCGCTCGAGCAGTCGGTGAACGCCGTCTACGCCCGCCTGGCGATCGACATCGGGGCGCAGAACGTCGCCAACATGGCGTACAAGCTCGGCATCCCCAAGTCCGATCACCTGCCGCAGACGCCGTCGGTGATCCTGGGCGCCGGCGGCGTCTCGCCGCTCGACATGGCGCATGCCTACTCCACCATCGCCGCGCAGGGCATCCGCCGGCAGCTGTTGGCCGTCACCAAGGTGACGCCGTACGGCGGCAAGCCGGTGCTGACGCCGGCGTCGAAGAACAAGGGCCACCGGGTGATCCGAAACGGCGCCACCTGGCAGCTGACCCAGTACCTGGACACGAACGTGCACTTCTGCTGCACGGGCACGAACGCCAACGTCGTGAACTCCGGGCTGCCCTACCGTGCCCAGGCGGGCAAGACCGGCACGACCGACAGCTACACGGATGCCTGGTTCTGCGGCTACACCCCGAACCTGGCCGCGTGCGTCTGGGTCGGCTACCCGAAGGGCGAGATCTCGATGGACCTGGGCGGCACCATCCCGGGCCCGGCGTTCGGCGGCGGCTACCCGGCGACGATCTGGCGCCTGTTCGCCGCCGCGGCCTTCCGCGACGAGCCGCGGAAGTTCCCGCCGACCGCATGGCCGGTGGCGCCGACGCAGCCGATCCAGTTCCTGCCCTGGACGTCGAAGTTCAACCTGCCGACGACGCACACGGGCAAGAAGCACGGCGGCGGCTCGGGCGCCACCGGCGGCACGTCCGGCGGCACGTCCGGCGGCTCGTCGGGCGGCGGAGGCGGGACGACGACCTCTCCACCGCCGCCTCCGCCCACCTCGACGCAGCCGCCGCCGACCACCTGATGTCGGTCGGCTCGCGCGCGGATCTGCTCGGGCTGGTCGCGGCGGGGCGGGTCGTGGCCGAGGCGCTGGCCCGCATGCGCGCGCTCGTGCGGCCGGGCGCGACGACGGCGGAGCTCGACCGCGCCGCCGCCGGCGTGTTCGCGCGGCACGGCGCCCGTTCGGCGCCCCAGCTCGCCTACGGCTTTCCGGGCATCACGTGCATCAGCGTGAACGACGAGGCGGTGCACGGCATCCCCGGCCGGCGCCGGATCGAGCCCGGCGACCTGGTGAAGCTCGATGTCACGGCCGAGCTCGGCGGCTACATGGCCGACGCCGCCGTCACCGTACCCGTCCCGCCGGTGGCCGCCGCCGACGCCGCGCTGTGCGAGGCGGCCGCCGCCGGGCTGGCGGCCGCGCTCGAGCGGGCCCGCGCCGGCGCCACCACCGGCGCGGTCGGCGCCGCCGTCGAGCGCGAGGTGGAGCGGCGCGGGTTCCGCGTCCTGCGCGAGCTCGCGGGGCACGGCATCGGCCACACGATCCACGAGCCTCCGAGCGTGCCCAACTTCGGCGCCGCGGGGCTGGGCGAGCCGCTCACCGACGGGCTCGTGATCACGCTCGAGCCGATCGTGGCCGCGACCACCCGGTCGACCCGGCGGCTGGGCGACGGCTGGACGGTCGCGACGGCCGACGGCGGCCGCTCCGCCCACGTCGAGCACACGATCGTCGTCGGCCGCGGCCGGCCGCTGATCCTGACCGCCTGACCCCCGCGCCAGCAGAGGGCAGACCCTGTTGGCGCAGGCCGTCTAGCATGGCGACATGGCAGAGACGCGTGCCGACACGCCGCTCCTTCGCCCGGCCGAGGGACTGCGGCTGATCCTCGAGCACACCCCCGCTCTGCCGGCGGAGTCGCTCGCGGTCTCCCCGGACCTGACGGGGCGGGTGCTCACCGCCGACGTCCGCGCCGCCGTCAGCCTGCCGCCGTTCTCGACCTCGGCGATGGACGGGTACACCGTCCGCGCGGCCGACCTGGCCGCCGGCCCGGTGCCGATCGCCTTCCGCATCGGCGCCGGCGACCGCCCGCGTCCGCTCGCGCCCGGCACCGCCGCCGGCATCGCCACCGGCGCGCCGATGCCCGACGGCGCCGACGCGGTCGTCCCCGTCGAGGAGGCGCGGGAGGAGGGCGGCGCGCTCGTCGCCGGCCCGCCGCGGCCGGGTGCGCACATCCGCCGGGAGGGCGGCGACGTGCGCGCCGGCGACGTCGTGGCCCGCTCGGGCACCCCGCTCACGGCGGCCGTCCTGGCCGCGATCCAGGCGGCCGGCGCCGACCGGGTCGACGTCGCCCGCCGTCCGCGCGTGGCGGCCCTCGCCACCGGGAGCGAGCTCGTGTCCGTCGGGCGCCCGCTCGAGCCGGGCCAGATCTACGAGTCGAACCTGACCGCCATCGTCTCCCAGGCGCGGTCCGCCGGCGCCGACGTGACGGCCGCCGAGATCGTGGTCGACGACCGCGACGCGACGGTGGCGGCGTTCGAGCGCGCGATCGCGGGCGCCGACGTCGTCGTCTCGTCCGGGGGCGTGTCGGTCGGTCCTCACGACCACGTGAAGCCGGCGCTCGCGGCGCTCGGCGTGCGCGAGGTGTTCTGGCGCCTGGCGCACAAGCCCGGCAAGCCGATCTGGTTCGGCGTCGCGCCCGGCGGCGCGCTCGTCTTCGGGCTGCCGGGCAACCCCGTCTCGAGCCTGATCTGCTTCCAGCTCTTCATCCGCCCCGCCCTGGTCGCGCTGCAGCACGGACACGTGCCGCCGCGGCCGGTCGCCCGCCTGGCGCAGCCCGTGCGCAGGCTGCACGAGCGCGACCACGCCGTGCGCTGCCGGCTCGCCGCGTCGCCCCAGGGCATGGTGCTCGAGCCGGCCGGGCCACAGGACTCGCACATGATCGTGCACGCGGCCGGCGCCGATGCCGTCGCGCTGGTCGACGCGGGCGAGGGCGAGGCGGCGGCGGGCGAGCTCGTGCAGTACCTGCTCCTGCCGTGAGCGCCGCGCCGCCGGCGGGCGTGCTCGGACGTTCCGGCCTGCCGGTGACGCGGATCGGGCTCGGCCTGGCCGCCGCGGGACGCCCCGGCTACATCAACCTCGGCCACGCGGCCGACCTCGCCCGGGGGACCGCGGTCGAGGCGATGGAGGCGGGCGCGCATGCGCTGCTCGACGCCGCCGTCGCGAGCGGGATCAGGTACCTCGACGCCGCCCGCTCGTACGGCCGCGCCGAGGCGTTCCTGGCCTCGTGGCTGGAGCGGCGGGCGCTGCCGCCGGGTGCGGTCACGGTGGGGTCGAAGTGGGGCTACACCTATACGGCCGGGTGGCGCGTGGACGCCGAGCGGCACGAGGTGAAGGACCTGTCGGCGGCCACCCTGCGCCGCCAGCTGGCAGAGACGCGCGCGCTGCTCGGCGACCACCTGCGGCTCTACCAGATCCACTCCGCGACCATCGCGAGCGGCGTGCTCGAGGACGCCGCCGTCCTGGCCGGGCTCGCCGAGCTGCGGGGCGGAGGCGTGGCCGTCGGGCTGACGACGACCGGCCCCGATCAGGCGGCGACGATCCGGCGCGCCGCCGAGCTGGGGGCGTTCGACAGCGTGCAGGCCACCTGGAACGTGCTCGAGCGCTCCGCCGGCCCGGCGCTCGCCGAGGCGCACGCCGCCGGCATGGGCGTGATCGTGAAGGAGGCGCTGGCGAACGGCCGCCTGACCGGTCGCGGCGACGTGCCGGAGGTCGTGGGGGCGGCGCGTGCCCGCGGCGTCGCCCCGGACGCGCTCGCGCTGGCGGCCGTCCTGGCCCAGCCGTGGGCCGACGTCGTGCTCTCCGGCGCCACCGATCCCGGCACGCTCGAGAGCAACCTCGCGGCGACCGAAGTCGTGGTGGACGCGGGCGTCGACGCCGAGCTGGCCGGGCTCGCCCGCGAGCCGGCCCGCTACTGGGCCGAGCGCGCGGCCCTGCCCTGGAACTAGCCGCCGCCGGCGGCCGCCGGCTGCCCGTTGCCGGCCAGCGGCACGGTCACGCCGCCCTTCAGCGTCGCCGACATGCCCTTGGCGTAGACGATCCAGCGGTGCGACGAGGAGTAGAGCGGGTGGCACGCCGACAGCACCAGGCGCTCGTAGCCCTGCGGCCGGATGATCTTCCAGTCGTTGTTCGGCACGACCTGGTGGTACTGCACCTGGTAGTGGAAGGTCGCGTACGGCATCTGCAGCGAGATCCAGTCGCCGTCGCGGATGTCGTTGATGTTCCGGAACCAGGCGCCGAAGGTGGTGCGGTGGCCGGCGATCGCGACCGTCGTCCCCTTGCCCGGGAACGCCGTCTGAGCGTAGTGGCCCGGCCCCTGGCTCAGGTCGTGCAGCCAGTCCGTGCCCTGGACGACGACCACCGACAGCCCGATGCGGCCGATCCGCAGGCGGCCGAACGGCTGCCCGCCGTGGATCCGGTGCGCGAAGACGCGTGCGTCGTTGCGCAGGACGCGCAGCTCGGTCGTGCGCGCCCGCGCCGTCGCCTGCCCCTGCGCGCCGGCCCGCTTCAGCGCGGCCACGGCCGGCGTCACCGGCCAGCCGGCGATCTCGCCGTTCAGCGTGCTCGAGAGGCCCTGCTGGCGCCAGTCGGCGTAGAGCGCCGTGAACGGGTCGCCCCACTCGAGGATCACGCCCGCGTAGATGATCGTCAGGATGCCGACGACAATCAGGATCGAGCCGAGCCTGCGGATCGCGAGGCGCTTCTTGCCCACACGCTCGGATCCGTGTGCCGCGGTGGCTGTGCCTGTGGCCACCCTCCTGTTATAGCGCCGCGCGCCGCGCGCCGCCGCCTGTGGGCGCGTGCGGGTTCGCGTACCGGCCCGCCACGAGGGCGCCCAGCTGCGCCGCCGCCGCGGCGGCGAGCGCGAAGCAGATCGACTCGGCCGGCGCGAGGTAGCCGCTGGCCGTCATCGCGACCAGGGCCCGCGGTGCGCCCGATCCCAGCTCCTGCGACGACCACAGCTCCCACACGAGCGCGAGCGGTCCGACCATGCCGGCCAGGTAGACGAGCGCGAGCACCCGCCGGCCCGCGCGCGCGGCCGCCGGCAGCCACAGCCAGATGTGCGCCGCCGGCAGCAGCACGATGAGCGCGAACGGGTTCACCGCCGTCAGCACGAGCCCCGCCAGCGCCAGGCCGACGAGGCCGCCGACGAGGCCGGCGGTGCGTTCCTCGCTCGTGCCCGGGCCGATGCGCACGAGCCGCGGCCGGCTGACGAAGCGCCAGAACACGAGGCCGGCGCCGGCGGCGAGCAGGATGCCGAGCGTGCTCGCGCCCGTGCGGCCCGGAAGCGGCGCCACCGAGATGCCGGACAGCATCCGCCCCGGGGCGGCTGCGAGCACCCACATCACCGCGAGCGTGACCAGCCACGCGGCCGATCGCCACACGTAGGCCGTCACTCCCGGGGCGATCGGGATTCGCCGCCGCCGCAGGCGCGCCACGAGGTCGAGCACGCACGCCACGAACGGCGCGAGCAGCACGGCCATGGACGCCTCGGCCAGCCAGCCGCGCATGACCTTGCCCGAGAGCAGCAGCACGGGCGAGCCGTCGCGCTCGATCGTGGGGGCCGAGTCGAGCTCGGCGACGAGGTTGGCCACCGTCGTCCCCACCCGGCCCAGCTGGCTCGGGTCGAGCCGTGTGAGCGCCCCCCTGACCGCGGCGCCGTGGCCGACGGTCAGGGTCAGGGCCGGGATCCCGTGCGCGAGCAGCGCCCCCTGCTCGCCCGGCGCATACGGGACGCCGTAGCCGGACAGCTGGTCGTAGATCCCCGGGAGCCGGGCCGCGCTCCCGTACCACTGCCCGACGGCGGTCCGGGCCGCGGCGTAGAGCGTCGGCGACGTCCCGCGGGGAGTGCCCGGCCGGGTGATGATGTGCAGCGGCGCGGCCCCGCGCGCGGCGGCCGCGTCGATGACCACGGCCGCCACGATCCGGCTCGCCAGCGGCCAGTGGGTGGCGATGGCGGACGCGCCCTGGCCGCCGGTGAGGCCGCCGTCGGTGGAGATGAGCGCGATGCCGCGATCCCGGGGCACGGCGGCGAGGGCCTTGCCCAGCTCGATCAGGATCGCCGTGCCGGCCAGATCGGCGGGAGCCGCGCCGTCGCGGTGGACGATCACCGCGACCACGCCGCGGGTGCGGCCGGGGCGGTACGCGATGACGTCGGTCATCGGCACCGGCTGCGACTGCCACGGCAGGTCGGTCGCGAAGAGGATCCGGCGCGGGGTGGGGTCGAAGCTGCGCAGGCTCTCCGTGACCCAGTCGGCGGCGGCCAGCTCGCCGGGGCTGCCGGCGTCGCAGCAGACCCCGGCGGCGTCGCGCTCGGCGGTCGCCAGGCGTCCGGTGAGATTGGCCGCCGCCGCGCCGCTGAACTGGAGCGGGGCCGACGGCGGCAGCGGGGCCGCCGGCTGGTACAGCGTCAGCAGCGCGATCAGCGGCACGAGCAGCGACACCCCCAGCAGCAGCAGGTGGAGGGGCCAGGACACGAGCGGTCGGTGCGGCCCGCGCCGGACGGGCCTTCTGCGTGCGGAAGCAGCCACCGAAGCGGCGGTTATAGCACACGCGACCGGCCGCAGTATGGTTCCGGCAGCCTGGTCGCGTACCATTCCGCGGGATGGCCACGGAGGCGACGATCATGCTGGTGGACGACGAGGAGTCGATCCAGAAGCTGCTCACCTACCCGCTCGAGCGGGAGGGCTACCGCGTCGTCCAGGCACGCGACGGCGAGGAGGCGTTGCAGCGGTTCGCCGAGCAGCCGGTCGACCTGGTCGTGCTCGACGTGATGCTGCCGCGCCTCGACGGCCTCGAGGTGTGCCGGCGCCTGCGCACCGGCTCGGCCGTGCCGATCATCATGCTCACCGCCCGCGACGACGAGGTCGACAAGGTGCTCGGGCTCGAGCTCGGCGCCGACGACTACATCACCAAGCCGTTCTCGATCCGCGAGTTCCGCAGCCGGATCCGCGCCGTCCTGCGGCGGGCGACGCTCGTGGCCGAGCAGCGCGAGCACCACGATGGCTCGATCGTCGCCGACGGTCTCGCGATCGACCCGGCGAAGCGCACCGTGACGGTGTCGGGCGACCCGGTGCAGCTGACCTACGTCGAGTTCGAGGTGCTGCACACGCTGGCGCTCCATCCCGGCCGCGTCTACACGCGTCAGGCGCTGCTGGAGGCGGTCTGGGGCGACTCGGCCTACCGCGAGCCGCGCACGATCGACGTCCACATCCGCCACCTGCGCGAGAAGATCGAGGCCGACCCGCGCGAGCCGGCCTACATCTTCACGGTGCGCGGCGTGGGCTACCGCTTCCGCGACGCCTGAGCGGAGGGACGGGATGAGCGCCCTGAGGTCGCTGCGCCTGCGGCTCGTGGCGGTGCTCACCGGGGTGGTGGCGTGTGCGATGGGCGTCGTCTTCCTCTACGTCGTGCCGAGCCTGCGCCAGAACCTGATCGCCGACCGCCAGACGCACCTGGTCGCGATCGCCCATCAGGAGCGCGGGGCCACGGGCATCACGGGCGCGTTCTCGAAGGGCAAGCACATCCGCCGCGCGCTCGCCCACGCCGCCAGGATCGTGAACGGACAGGCGACCGCGTACATCGTCGTGAACGGCGCGCTCGCGCCCGCGCCCGGGATCGCGACGCCCGTCCTGCCCGTGCACAGCCCGATCGTGCGGGCGGCGCTGCGCGGCAACATCGGCCGCGGGCGCACCCCGGGCGGCCAGGTCGTGGCCGCGTTCCCGGTTCCGAACGGCGGCGTCGTCATGCTCTCGCAGGGCGTGGGGGACGTGTACACGGCGGCGTCGCTCGTGGAGCGCCGGATCGTGATCGCCGCCGGGCTGGCCCTGGCCGTCGCGATCGTCGTCGGCTGGGGTGTCGCCGTGGCGGTGTCGCGGCGGGTCGGCAAGCTCGAGTCGGCCTCGAGCCGGATCGCGGCCGGGCAGTTCGACGAGCCGATCGGAGACGAGAGCCCGGACGAGCTGGGCCGGCTCGCGCGGTCGTTCGACCTGATGCAGGCGCGGCTGGCCCAGGTCGACCGCGCCCGCAAGGACTTCATCGCGAACGCCTCGCACGAGCTGCGCACGCCGCTCTTCTCGCTGGGCGGGTTCCTCGAGCTCCTGGCCGAGGAGGACCTGGATCCGGCCACCCGCGAGGAGTTCGTGCTGACGATGCGCGAGCAGGTGTCCCGGCTGACCAAGCTCGCCACCGACCTGCTCGACCTGTCCCGGCTCGACTCGGGCGCCGTCGAGGTGGTGGCCGAGCCCGTCGACCTCGCCGCCGCGGCGCGCGGCCTCGTGCGCGAGTTCCGCGGCCTGGCCGCCCGCCACGGCAGCCGCGTCGTGCTCACGCGCCCGCCGCGGGGGCTGCCGCGCGGCATCGGCGACGAGCAGCGCGTGCAACAGATCGGACGCGTGCTGGTCGACAACGCCGTCCGGCACAACCCCGAGGGCACCGAGGTGCGCGTCGAGGTGGGGGCGGACGACGGCCACGTCGTGCTGACGGTGCTCGACGACGGGCCGGGCATCGATCCCGACTCGCAGCGGCACCTGTTCGAGCGCTTCTGGCGCGGACCGCAGGGAAGCTCGTCCGGGAGCGGGCTCGGTCTCGCGATCGCGAGCGAGCTCGCCCAGCGCATGGGCGGCGAGATCGCCGTCCACTCCGGGGAGGGCGAGACCAGCTTCGCGCTGCGGCTCCCGTCCGACGGCGCAGGCCGGTGATGATGCTAGGTTCTCGCGGATGCAAAAGGTCAACGTCGGTCACAAGTCGCTCGCCGACTACAACTCGCTGATCGGGCGGACGCTGGCCGACGAGATCCGGCGACTGGCCGAGCCGCTGCAGGGCAAGCGCATGCTGCACCTGTCCGCCACCGCGTTCGGCGGCGGCGTGGCCGAGATCCAGTACACGCTGATCCCGCTGATGATCGACGCCGGACTCGATGCCGAATGGCGCGTGATCGACGGCCGCGACGAGTTCTACGAGGTCACGAAGACCATCCACAACGCGCTCCAGGGCGACGAGACGGGCATCACCGATCACCAGAAGGCGATCTTCGAGGGCTACAACAAGATGAACGCGGACGCGCTCACCGACGCGGACGACTGGGACGTGATCGTCGTGCACGACCCCCAGCCCGTGGCCATGCGCGAGTACGTCCAGACCAGCCGGCCACGCTGGGTGTGGCGGTGTCACATCGACCTCTCCACCCCGAACCCCGAGGTGCTCGACTTCATCGCCCCGCGGCTCGGCGCCTACGACGCCTGCATCTTCCACATGCCGGCGTATGTGCCCCGCGGCGCCGGGCTGGCCGAGGCGGTCATCTGGCCGCCGGCGATCGACCCGCTCGCACCCAAGAACATGGCGCTCTCGCCGGACGACGCCGCCTACATCGTCGACCAGTTCGGGATCGACGTCGACCGGCCGCTGCTGCTCCAGGTGTCGCGGTTCGACCCGTGGAAGGACCCGATGGGCGTGATCGACGCCTACCGGATGGTGAAGGACCAGCACCCGGACGTCCAGCTGGCGCTGGTCGGGTCGATGGCGCACGACGATCCCGAGGGCTGGGAGTTCTGGAACGCGACCCGGGACTACTGCCAGGAGGACCCCGACATCTACATGTTCTCCAACCTGAACAACGTCGGGGCGGTCGAGGTGAACGCCTTTCAGGTGCAGGCCCAGGTCTGCATCCAGAAGTCCATCCGCGAGGGGTTCGGGCTGACGGTGGCCGAGGCGCTCTGGAAGTCGCGTCCGACGATCGGCGGCAGGGTCGGCGGCATCGTCGCCCAGATCGCCGACGGCGAGACCGGCTTCCTCGTCTCCTCGCCCGAGGAGTGCGCCGAGCGCGTGCTCCAGGTGCTGGCCGATCCGCACGCGACGCGCGAGATGACCCGGCGGGCGAAGGAGCACGTGCGGCGGCGGTTCCTGACCCCGCGGCTGCTGCGCGACTGGCTCTCGCTGATGCACCGCATGGCCGGCGAGGACGCCGACCTCGAGATCATCAGCGCATAGGCCCTGGCGTGATGGCGCACGCCGCGAGGCCGGGCGCGCGGAGTTTCCGATCACGCATCTGGGGTAGGGTGCTGGGAGATGGCCGACCAGCCGCTGCTGATCGTCTCGAACCGCGGCCCGTTGCGCTTTTCGCGGGGCTCGGACGGCGAGATCGTGAGCGCGCGCGGCGGCGGCGGGCTCGTGACCGCGCTCTCCGGGCTCGCGGCGACCAGGCCGGTGACGTGGATCGCGAGCGCGCTCTCCGACGAGGACGCCGAGGTCGCCGAGCACGGCGCCTACCGCGACGGCGGCCTGACCGTGCGCCTGGTCGTCCACGATCGTGAGGAGTACGACCGCTACTACAACGTCTTCTCGAATCCGACCCTCTGGTTCATCCACCACTACCTGTGGGGCCTCGCCTCGGAGCCGTCGGTCGATCGCAACGTCCGCCTGGCCTGGGACGCGGGCTACGTGCCCGTGAACCAGCGCTTCGCCGACGCCGTGGTCGCGGAGCTCGAGGCGGCCGAGGGCGAGCAGCCGATCGTGATGGTGCACGACTACCACCTGTTCGTCGCCCCCGCCTCGATCCGCGAGCGCGTCCCGGACGTCGTCATGCAGCACTTCACGCACATCCCCTGGCCGATGGCGGACTACTGGCGCGTGCTCCCTCCCGACATCCGCCAGACGATCCACACCTCGCTCCTCTCCTGCGACGTCGTCGGCCTGCACACGGCCCGCTACGTCGGTAACTTCCTGAACTGCGTGTCGCAGTTCACCGATGCGCAGGTGGACATGGAGAACGCGTGCGTGCACCTCGACGGGCGCACCGTGCGCGTGCGCGCGCATCCGATCTCTGTGGATCCGGCCGAGTTCGAACGGCTGGCCGTGACCGAGGCCGTGCTGGCCGAGCGCGAGGCGCTCGAGGAGTGGCGGCCGGAGCGGCTCGTCCTGCGCGTCGACCGCACCGACCCGTCGAAGAACGTCGTCCGCGGCATCCAGGCGTTCGGCATCTTCCTGGACGACCACCCGGAGTGGGAGGGGCGGGTGACCCTGCTCGCCAAGCTCGACCCGTCGCGGCAGGACATCCCCGAGTACTCCGAGTACATGGCCGCCATCCAGCGGGCCGCCCGGGCCGTGAACGACCGCTTCTACACGAGCGACGAGTGGGTGCCGGTCGACCTGCGCATCTCGGACAACTTCCCGGAGGCGGTCGCGGCGTACACGCAGTACGACGTGCTGCTCGTGAACGCGATCTTCGACGGCATGAACCTGATCGCGAAGGAGGCGCCGCTCGTGAACGACCGCGACGGCGTGCTGATCCTGTCCGAGAACGCGGGTGCGCACCCGGAGCTCGGCCCGCATGCGCTCACCGTCAACCCGTTCGACATCCAGGAGCAGGCCGACGCGATCCACGCGGCGCTCGTGATGCCCGCCGCCGAGCGGCGGCGGCGGATCGAGGGCCTGCGCACGCAGGTGCGCGAGCACGACATCGCCCACTGGGTGGAGGCGCTCATGGAGGACACGGCCGCGGCCAGGCCCGAAGCGGTCAACTCCCCGTGAGGGAGGTGATCGCCGTCCCCTGGTCGAGCAGCTTCCACGGCGCCGGCATGGAGGACGGGCCCGACGCCGTCGCGGCCGCGCTCGGCGCCGGCGGCGTGCGCCGGGTGCCGCTCGACCTCGAGGCCGGCCCCGAGGAGGCGCTCGCGGCCGGGCTCCCCGGCGTGCGTGCGGCGGTGGCGGGCGCCGGCGACTCGCCGCTCGTCCTGCTCGGTGAGTGCACGCTCGCCCCCGCGGTGACGGCGGGGCTGCGCGACGGGCACCCGGCGCTCGCCCTCGTCTGGATCGACGCGCACGGCGACCTGAACACGCCCGAGACGACGCCGAGCGGGTTCCTGGGCGGGATGCCGTTCGCCATCCTGCTCGGCTGGTGCAAGGACGGCCTGCGGAGTGCGGCCGGCCTCGAGCCGCCGCTGCCCGAGGCGCGGGCGGCGCTCGTCGGCGCCCGCGACCTCGACCCGGGCGAGCGCGAGGCGGTCGCGGCCTCGCGGCTCGTCGTCGCCGACGACGCGGCCGGCGCGCTGGCAGGGCTGCCCGCGGACGCCCCCCTCCACGTCCACCTGGACGGGGACGTGCTCGATCCCGAGGACTCGCCCGGCGTGGACTTCCCCGCGCCCGGCGGCTGGCGCGGCGCGAGGCTGGACGCGGAGATGGCGGCGCTCGCGGCCAGCGGCCGTGTCGTGGGCGTGAGCCTGTGCTGCGGCAACCCTCACCGCGACCCCGACGGCCGCTCGGCCCGCGCCTACGCCCGCGCCCTGCAGCCGTTCCTCGCCGGCTGAGGGCACGCCGCAGAAGCGGGGCCTGGCCCCGCATGCGGGGCCAGGCCCCTTCCCCGACCTCCGGGCCGTAGACTTCCGCCCGCATGGGCGAGATCCGCATGATCGACGTCGGCGGGAAGCCGGTCACGCGCCGCCGGGCGGTCGCCCGGGCGCAGGTGCTCCTGCCCGACCACGTCCGCGCGCGCGTCGCCGACGGGACGCTGCCCAAGGGCGACGTGCTCGCCGTCGCCCGCGTCGCCGGCATCATGGCGGCCAAGCGCACGCCCGACATCGTCCCACTCTGCCACCCGCTGCCGCTGTCGATGGT
Organism: uncultured Actinomycetes bacterium; assembly: GCA_963843705.1. GTDB lineage: Bacteria > Actinomycetota > Thermoleophilia > Gaiellales > JAICJC01 > JAICJC01. The sequence goes on along the minus strand of CAWJLQ010000010.1, from coordinate 92,958 downwards.
CGAGGTCACGCCCGACCTGACCGACGCCGGCGTGGACATCACCGCCGTCGCCGAGACGACCGCCCAGACGGGCGTCGAGATGGAGGCGCTGACCGCCGCCCTGGCGGCGGCGCTCACGGTCTACGACATGACCAAGGGCCTCGACCCGTCCGTCTCGATCCGCTCCGCCGAGCTGGTCGAGAAGTCCGGGGGCAAGAGCGGCCACTGGAGGCGCGGCGAGGGGTGAGGGCGGCGGTGCTGACGGTCTCGGACGGCGTCGTCGCGGGTACGCGCGAGGACACGAGCGGCGACGTGCTCGCGGAGCGCCTGCGCGCGGCCGGATACGAGCTGCGCGCCCGGCGGACGGTGGCCGACGAGCGGCCGCAGATCGCCGCCGCGCTGCGCGAGCTCACCGACGAGGCCGACCTCGTGCTCTCGACCGGCGGCACCGGATTCGCTCCGCGCGACGTCACCCCGGAGGCCACCGCCGAGGTGGTCGAGCGCCCGGCGCCGGGGCTCGACGAGCACATGCGGTCGGTGTCGATCGCCGTCTCGCCGCACGGGATGCTCTCGCGCGGCCGCAGCGGGATCGCCGGCTCGACCCTGATCGTCAACCTGCCCGGCAGCCCGAGGGCCTGCGGCGAGCTCTTCGACGCGATCGCGCCGGCGCTCCAGCACGGCCTGCGCCTGCTGCTCGACCTGCCGACCGAGCATTGAGCGCGACCGCCGTCTACGCGCGCAGGTTCGTCAGCCTGGTCAAGCTCGAGCACACGGTGTTCGCGCTGCCCTACGCCTATACCGGCGCGATCCTCGCCCTCGGCAAGCTGCCGTCGCTGCGCCAGCTGGTCTGGATCACCGTGGCGATGGTCGGCGCGCGCAGCCTGGCGATGGCGCTCAACCGCATGATCGACGCGGAGATCGACGCCCGCAATCCGCGCACCGCGCGGCGCGAGCTCCCGTCCGGGCTGCTCTCGCGCGCCGACGTGCTCGCGTTCGCGCTCGCCTCGCTGGTCGTCTTCCTCGTGGCCGTCTGGCAGCTCGCCCCGGTCACCCGGTGGCTGTGGCCGATCCCGGTGATCGGGTTCGTCGTCTACCCCTACCTGAAGCGCTTCACCTGGCTCTGCCACCCCTTCCTCGGCGCGGTCGACGGGCTCGCACCGGTCGGCGGCTGGGTGGCGGTGACCAACCACGTCACCGGCACGCCGTTCCTGCTCGGCGGCGCCGTCGCGTTCTGGATCGGCGGCTTCGACATCATCTACGCCACCATGGACCTCGACGTCGACCGCGCGCAGGGGCTGCACTCGATCCCGCGCCGGTTCGGCGTCCGCACCGCCCTCCTGGTCACCCGGGCCGCGCACCTCGGGTCGGTGCTGCTGCTGGTCTGGCTGGGCCTCTCGCTCGGCCTGGGCCCGCTCTACTACCTCGGTGTCGCGATCGCCGCCGCCCTGCTCGCGTACGAGAACTCGATCGTGAGCGCGGACGACCTGTCGCGGGTCGACATGGCGTTCCTGACGATGAACGGCGTGATCGCGCTCGTGTTCCTGGCCGGGGTGCTGGCCGATGCAGCGCTCTGAGCCGGAGGATGCGGTCGTCTGCGCCGGCCTCGTGCGCCGCTTCGGCGAGCGCGAGGCCCTGGCCGGGGTGGACCTGCGCGTGGCCGCGGGCGGGTTCCTGCTCGTCACCGGGCCGAACGGCGCGGGCAAGACGACGCTCCTGCGCGTGCTGGCGACGGTCATCCGCCCGAGCGCGGGCCGGGTGGCGATCGCGGGCCGCGAGCTGCCGCGCGCGGCGGGCGCGGTGCGGCCGCTGGTCGGCTACGTCGGCCACGGCCCGCTCACCTACCCCGGTCTGACGGCGCTCGAGAACCTCGACCTGTACGCCGCCCTCTACGGCGTCGCGGCCGCGCGGATCGGTCCGGCGCTGGAGCGGGTGGGGCTCGCCCACCGCGGCCGCGACGTCGTGTCGGAGTTCTCCCGCGGGATGGTGCAGCGGCTCGCGCTCGCCCGCGCGATCCTGCACTCGCCGGCGCTGCTCCTGCTCGACGAGCCGACGGCGGGCCTCGACCGGGCCGGGCAGGAGGTGCTGCGCGAGGTGCTGGCCGAGCCGGGCCGCACCGTGGTCGTGTCCACCCACGAGCCGGACTGGTTCGAGGGCCTCGCGACCGGGCGGGTGCGGATCGAGGCCGGGCGGGTGGCGGAGTGAGCCGGCGCGCGTTCGCGGCCCTCGTGCGCAAGGACCTCCTGCTCGAGCTGCGCGGGAGCGAGGTCGTGCTGGCGATGGCCGCGTTCGTGGTGGCGTCGTTCGTGCTGTTCCGGTTCGGCCTCGGCGGCGGCCGCACCGCCGGCGGGACGCGCGCCGCCACCGGTCTCCTGTGGGTGGCGATCGTCTTCACCGCCATGCTCGGCCTCCTGCGCACCTTCGCCCAGGAGCGCGAGCACGGGATCTGGGACGGCCTGCTGGCGGCGCCGGTCGACCGCTCGCTCTTCTGGCTGGCGCGGGCCTGTTCGACCGTCCTCTTCCTGCTCGCGGTGCAGGTGGTGGCGCTGCCGGCGTTCTGGCTGTTCTTCCTGCAGTCCGGGCCGGCGCCGAACTACGCCGTGCTCGTGCTGGCGGTCGTCCTGGCCGACATCGGCATCGCCGCGCTCGGCTCGCTGGTCGCCGGGCTGGCGTCGGCGGGGCGGGCGCGCGAGGTGCTGCTGCCCGTCCTGTTTCTGCCGTTCGCGATCCCGCTCGTGCTGGGCGCCGTGAGCGCGACGACCGGGACGATTCCCCCGCAAACGACCGGTTTGCACACGCTTGAGCGGCTGGGATACCTGGCTCTCTATGATACGGTCTTTGTGCTCTTCGGGTGGGGGCTTTTCGAGTTCGTGGTGGAGGAATAGCGCGTTGAACAAGACTCCGGGCGCCCGCCTCGACGCCGCGACGCTCGCGGCGCTCGCCGCCGCCGTGCTGATGCCCGCGGCGCTCGCCCTGATCTTCTTCTACGTCCCCAACGACGCCGACCAGGGCTTCTCGCAGCGCATCTTCTACTTCCACGTCCCGATCGCGATGACGACGTACACCCTGTTCGCGTGGGGCGCCCTGAACGCCGCCCGCTACCTGTGGTCGGGCGACATGACCCTCGACCTGCGCAGCTACGTGCCCATGCACCTCGGGGTCATCTTCGGCACCCTCACGCTCGTCACCGGCTCGATCTGGGCGCAGGTGTCGTGGGGCACGTGGTGGTACTGGGGCAGCACCGAGCTCAACACCTTCCTCATCATCTTCCTCTTCTACTGCGCCTACTTCATGCTGCGCTTCTCGGTCGAGCCGGGGGAGCGGCGCGCGCGCTACTCGGCCGTGTACGCGCTCCTCGGCGTCGGCCTGATCCCGATCTCCGTGCTGGCGGTGCACCTCGGCCAGGACGTGATCCACCCGATCACCTTCACCGACCGCGGCGCCAACATGGACGGCAGCATGCTGTTCACCTTCTGTGTGGCGCTTGCGGCGATGCTGTCGCTGGCGGTGGCGATGTACCTGGTCGAGCTGCGGGGCAAGCGCCTCGACGAGCAGGTGTCGCGGCTGCGGCGGCTGGCGGCGAGGACGACGGCGTCGTGATCCGGGCAACCTCCGTCCACTACGTCGCCGCGGTGTACGCCCTGGCGTGGTTCGTGACGCTCGCCTACGTCGTCATCCTGAACTCGAAGCTGGGCCGGCTCGAGCGCGAGCTGGCGGAGATCGCGGGCATCCTGGAGGCGAACGGCGATGGATGAGGCCGGCGCGCAGCTGCGCCTGATCCTGGTCGGCACGAACCACCGCAGCGCGCCGCTGCCGGTGCGCGAGCGGCTCGCGGCGGAGGACCACGGGCGCGACCTGGTCGATCACGTGCTGGCCGCCGGGCCGGTCGCGGAGGCGGTCGGCCTGGCGACGTGCAACCGCTGCGAGCTCTACCTGGTCGGTGCCGACGCCGAGGCGATGCGCGAGGCGGCGGTGCGGCGGCTGGTCGAGCTGTCCGGGCACGACCGCGAGCGCCTGGAGCCGATGCTCTACGTCCGCCAGGGCGGCGACGCCGCCGAGCACCTGTTCGCCGTCGCCGCGGGGCTCGACTCGCTCGTGCCCGGCGAGGCCCAGATCCTGGCCCAGATCCGCGACGCCTACACGAGCGCGTTCGAGTGGGGCGCGACCGGGCCGGTCTCGAACCGGCTCTTCCACGAGGCGATCGAGGCGGGCAAGCGCGTGCGCCACCAGACGGCGATCGGGGCCGGGGGTGCGTCGGTGGCCTCGGTCGCGGCCGAGGTCGCGGTCGAGCGGCTGGGCAGCCTCGAAGGGGCGTCCGTGCTCGTCGTCGGCGCCGGGCGCGTGGCCGAGCTCGTGGCCGCGAACCTGACCGCGCGCGGCGCGGCCGCACTCACGGTGGCGAACCGCCACCCCGACCGCGCCGCGGCGCTGGCCGCGCGCTTCGGCGGCCGGGCGATCGCCTGGGACGAGGTCGGCGCGGCCGCCGACGCGGCCGACGTGGTGGTGAGCTCGACGGCCGCCCCCGACTTCGTGGTGCGCGCCGAGCACCTGCGGCCGGGCAGGCCGCGGCTCCTGATCGACCTGGCCGTTCCGCGTGACGTCGACCCGGCCGCGGCGGAGGTGGCCGGCACCTCCATCGTCGACCTGGACGGCCTGGAGGCGGCGGTGCGCCGCACCATCGCCCTGCGCCGCGGCGAGAGCGGCCGGGCGCGCGCGATCGTGGCCGAACAGGCGTCCGGGTTCCGCGACTGGATGGCGGCGCTTCGCGTCGTGCCCGCGATCACCGGGCTGCGCGACCATGCCGAGCGGATCCGCACGGCCGAGCTGCGGCGCATGGAGCAGCGCTGGGACTCGCTCACGCCGGCCGACCGCGAGCGCCTCGACGCGCTCACCCGGGGAATGCTGAACAAGCTCCTGCACGAGCCCACGGTGCGGCTGAAGCAGCTGGCCGCGACGGACGAATCCGGGCCCTACGCCGAGGCCGTGACCGAGCTCTTCGGCCTGCAGGCGCGTCCGGCGTCGCCGGAGTGATCCGCGTCGGCACGCGGTCGAGCCGCCTGGCGGTGGCGCAGGCGCGGCTGGTCGCGGGCCGTCTGGACGGAGCCGAGATCGTGACCATGGAGACGGCCGGCGACCGTGACCGGCAGCGGCGGTTCGACCAGATCGGCGACGGCCGGGGCGTCTTCACGCGGGAGATCGAGCGGGCGCTCGCCGGGGGCGAGATCGACGCGGCCGTGCACAGCGCGAAGGATCTCACCGGCGACATGCCGGACGGCCTCGCCGTCGGCGCCGTCCTCCCCCGTGAGGACGCCCGCGACGCGCTGTGCGGCCCCTACTCCGCGCTCGCCGAGCTCCCCGCCGGCGCCCGCGTCGGCACGTCGTCTGCGCGCCGCGCCGCCCTGCTGGCCGAGCTGGCGCCGGACGTCCGCGTCGTACCGCTGCGCGGGAACGTGGACACCCGTCTGCGCAAGCTGGACGCCGGCGAGGCCGACGCGATCGTGCTCGCCGCCGCCGGGCTCATCCGGCTCGGGCTCGAGGCCCGGATCGGCTGCCTGCTCGACCCGCTCGTGTTCGTCCCCGAGGCCGGCCAGGGCGCGATCGCGGTGCAGGTGCGGCGAGGCGAGGAGGGGCTCGTCGCCGCGCTCGACCACCGGCCGACACGCGAGGCGGTCGAGGCCGAACGGGCGAGCGTGGCAGAGCTCGGCGGCGGCTGCACCGTGCCGGTGGCCGCGTACGCCTGGCACGAGGACGGGGAGCTGCGGCTGCGGCGGTGGGCGGCGGCGTGACGGTGTACCTCGTCGGCGCCGGCCCCGGCGATCCAGGCCTGCTCACCGTCCGCGGCCGCGAGCTGATCGAGGCGGCCGACGTGCTCGTGTACGACCGGCTGGCCGACCCGCGCATCGTGGCGCTCGCCCCCGAGCGGACGGAGCGCGTCTACGCCGGCAAGCGCCCCGGCGACCACGCGATGACGCAGGAGGCGATCAACGACCGGCTGGTCGAGCTCGGCGGCGCCCATGCCACGGTCGTGCGCCTGAAGGGCGGCGACCCGTTCATCTTCGGCCGCGGCGGCGAGGAGGCGCTCGCCCTGGCGGCGGCGGGGATCCCCTTCGAGGTGGTGCCGGGGATCTCGTCCGCCTACGCCGTCCCGGCCTACGCCGGGATCCCGGTCACGCAGCGCGGCGTGGCCGCCCAGGTCACCTTCGTGACCGGGCACGAGGACCCCGCCAAGCCCGGCAGCGACCTCGACTGGGGGTCGCTCGCGGCCACGCCCGGCACGCTGGTCTTCCTCATGGGCGTCGGCGCGATGGCGCGCAACGCGGAGCGGCTGATCGAGCACGGCATGTCCGCCGGGACGCCGGCGGCGGTGATCTCGGACGGCACCCGTCCCGGTCAGCGCACCGTCGTCGCGCCGCTCGGGCGGATCGCGGCGGCCGCCGCGGGCATGCGCCCGCCCGCGATCATGCTCGTCGGCGGCGTCGCCGCGCTGCACGAGACGCTCGACTGGTTCGAGCGGCGGCCGCTGCACGGCCGGCGGGTGCTCGTGACCCGCGCCCGGGCGCAGGCCAGCGGCCTGGCGGCGCAGCTCGAGGCGCTGGGCGCCGAGGTGCTGCAGGCGCCCGCGATCCGGATCGAGCCGCTGCCGTTCGCACCGCCCGACCTGGCCGCCTACGACCTCGTCGTCGTGACGAGCGCGAACGCCGTCGAGCTCCTGCTCGCCGGCGACGTGCGCGCGCTCGCCGGCGTCACCGTGGCGGCGATCGGCCCGGCGACGGCGGCGGCGCTCGAGGCGCGTGGGATCGTCCCCGATCTCGTCCCGGCCGAGGCGGTCTCCGAGGCGCTGCTGGCCGCGCTCGGCGATGTCGCGGGCAGGCGGGTGCTGATCGCCGCTGCCGCCGGCGCCCGTGACGTGCTCGCGGCGGGGCTGCGCGACGGCGGCGCCCACGTGGACGTGCTCCACCTCTACCGCACCGTCCCCGAGCCGGTCGACCCGGAGCTGGTGCGCTCTGCCGACCTGGTCACCTTCACGTCGTCCTCGACGGTGACCGGCCTGGCGGCGGCCGTCGGCGAGGGTGGCCTGGCCGGCCTGCGGACGGTGTCGATCGGGCCGGTCACGAGCGCCACGCTGCGCGAGCACGGCGTCGAGCCGCTGGCCGAGGCCGACCCGCACTCGGTGGACGGGCTCGTGGCCGCCGTCCTCGCCGCGCTCACTGCATAAAGGTGCCTGGCACCGGTTATTCACCGGTTGCGGAGCCTGGTACGTTTGCCCGAGCGTGACCGAGCGGGAGACGAGCATCCGCCGCGGCGTCGAGGTGCTCCTCGCGCTCGCGACCGACGACGCCGCCGCCGCGGGCGGGCTCGGGGTGACGCGCGTGGCCCGGACGCTCGGCCGCGAGAAGACGCAGGTGTCGCGCACGCTGGCCACCCTGGCCGAGTACGGCCTGGTCGAGCGCGACCCCGAGACGCGCGCCTACCGGGTCGGCTGGCGGGTGTACGCGATGGCGCAGGTCGCCGGCAGCCGGCGCATGCTCGACGCGGCCGCACCGCTGCTCGAGCGGCTCGTGGCCCGCTTCGGCGAGGGCGCCCACCTCTCGGTGCTGCAGGGCGCCGACGTGCTGACGGTGCTCTCGCGGCAGTCGCCCCACGCCGTCCAGGCGGTCAACTGGGTCGGCCGCACGACGCCGGCGCACTGTACGTCGGCCGGCAAGGCGCTCCTGCTCGACCGCCCCACGGACGGCCTGGCCGCGGTGTTCGAGGGCAGGGATCCGGCCGCGTTCACGCCGGCGGCCGCGCGGACGTCTGCCCAGCTGGCCGACCGCATCGCCGAGGCGCGGGCGCGCGGCTACGCGACCGCCGACGAGGAGCTCGACGCCGGGCTCACCGCCGCCGCCGCCCCGGTGCGCGACGGCGCCGGCCGGATCGTGGCCGCGATCAACGTCTCCGGCCCGACGTTCCGGATGCGTCCGCGCCTGGCCGAGGTCGGTCCGGCGGTGGCCGAGGCGGCGGCGGAGCTGTCCGCGGCGCTGCGGGGCGCCTAGGCCGCCGCCGGCGGCGCCTCGGGCGGGATGTGCAGGTCGATCGGGTCGTCGCCCAGCTCGCGGGTGCGGCGGGCGACGAACTCCTCCAGCTCCTCCCGCACCGCGTCGTCGAGCGGGGGCGGCTCGTAGCGCTCGAGCGCCTCGCGCCAGAGTGCCTCGGCGCGCGTCGCCGCGGTCGGGCTGCCCTTCCGGCTCCAGCGGTCGAAGTTGTCGGTCGTGGCCAGAAACGGGCGGTAGAAGCACTCGCGGAAGTTGGCCAGCGTGTGCTCGCAGCCGAAGAAGTGCCCGCCCGGCCCGACCTCCTCGTGGGCGCCGAAGGCGAGGCTGGCGTCGTCGATCACCGTCGGGGCGAGCTGCACGCGCAGGAGCTTCAGGAGCTCGACGTCCATCATGAACTTCTCGAAGCAGGCGACCAGGCCCCCCTCCAGCCAGCCGGCCGACTGCCAGACGACGTTCGCGCCGGCCAGGAAGGCCGACATGAGCGTGTTCAGCGCCTCGTAGCCGGCCTGCGCGTCGACGACGGGGCTGGCGGTGAGCGTGCCTCCGCCGGCGCGCCACGGCAGGCCGATCCGGCGGGCGATCTGGCCGGACGCGTAGAGGCCGATCGCCGACTCGGGCGTGCCGAACGCCGGTGCGCCCGACTTCATGTCGGTCGAGGACAGGAACGAGCCCATCACGACGGGCGCCCCGGGCCGCACGAGCTGCAGGAGCGCCACGCCGGCCAGCACCTCGGCCGTCTGCTGGGCGAGCGCGGCGCCGATCGAGACCGGGGCCATCGCGCCCATGAGCAGGAACGGGGTCACGATCACCGCCTGGTTCGCGGCCGAGAACTCGAGCATCGCCTCGAGCATGCGCACGTCGTAGCGCAGCGGCGAGTTCACGTTCACGTTCGCGAACATCACGGGGGTGCGCTCGATCTCGTCGCGGCCGCCGAACAGGATCTCGCCCATGCGCACGGAGTCGGCCGCGGCCACGTCGGACATCGGCACGCCCTCGAACACCTTGTCGCAGAGGGTGATCAGGGACAGGTTCATGGCCAGGTGGCGCGAGTCGAGCGCGGTGTCGTTCGGCTCGCAGATGCCGCCGCCGGGCGTGTCCAGCTCGGGATAGGTCTGCGTGAGCATGATGAACCGCTGCAGGTCGGCCAGCGTGGCGTCGCGGCGCACGCCGCCCATGCGCACGAACGGGGGCCCCTGCGTCGGGGCAAAGATCATGCCGTCGCCGCCGATGTGCAGGTCGTGCTCAGGGTTGCGGGCGCGCATGTCGAACTCGCGCGGCGCCTTCGCCGCCTGCTCGACCAGGAAGTCGGGGTCGAACCGGACGCGCGCGTCCTCGACGTCGCAGCCGGCGGCGCGGAACAGGTCGAGCGCGCGGGGGTGGTCGAACTGGACGCCGATCTCGTGTACGAGCCGGCGCCACCCGCGCTCGACGGTGTCGAGGGCCTCCTCGGAGAGGATCTCGAACCGCGGCATCTCGTTTCGGAACATCGAGCCTCCGACGTGCCGGATCGCCAACAGCTGTTGCAGATACTACCAGTGCGGCGTAGGATCGGCGCCGTGATCGGGTATCGGCCCAGCCCGGCGGCGGATGCGGATCCGCTCGACGCTGCGCCGGCATGGCGCGTGGCACGGGCGGTCGCGGCGGGCGAGGTGGCCGCGGTCGACGTCGTCCGGGCGGCGGTGGGGCGGGCCGATGCGGCCGCGGGCCTGAACGCGGTCGCCGTCGCCCGGTATGCGGAGGCGGTGGCCGAGGCGGACCGGTTCGGCGCCCGGCCCGGCGGCCGGCTGCTCGAGGGCGTGCCCGTCATCGTGAAGGAGTCCCTCTGGGTCCGCGGCACGCCCTGCTGTGCCGGGATCGACCGCCTGGCCGGCGTGCGCAGCCGCCGCGACGGGGAGATCGCGAGGTCGCTGCGCGCCGCCGGCGCCGTCGTCGTCGGCAAGGGCAACGTCTCGCAGGCGCTCTGGTACGCCGAGTCGGAGAACCCGGTCTACGGCCGCACCGAGAGCCCGTGCGCGCCCGGCCGCTCGCCGGGCGGCTCGAGCGGCGGCGACGCGGCGCTGGTCGCCGCGGGCGTCGTGCCGGTCGCCGTCGGCACGGACATCGGCGGCAGCGTGCGCATCCCCGCGGCGTGGTGCGGCGTCTTCGGCATGGTGCCGACGCCGGGGCGGGTCGACCTGTCCGGCAGCCGCGACCGGCAGCTCTTCGCCGGCCAGACGCTGATCCGCAACCGGCCGGGCGTGCTCGCCCGCGACGTGTCCGACCTGCGCGCCGTGCTGGCCGTGATCGCCGGCGAGGCGCCCGTGCGGCCGCCCCGCCGATCGCGCCCGCTGCGCGTCGGCGTCGTGCTCGGGAACGGGCTGCTCGAGCCCGCGCCGGCGGTGCGCCGGGCCGTGCTCGAGGCCGCCGCCGGGCTGGGCGGCCACGACGTCGCCCTCGAGGAGCTGGAGCTGCGGGAGGCGGGCGAGGCGCTCGAGCTCTTCGACGCCGTGTTCCGCGTCGACGGCGGCCGCCGGCTGCGGCGGATGCTGGCCGGCAGCCGCGTGCACCCGCACATCGCGCTCGCCCTGGCCGACGCCGAGGGCGGGTCGCTTCGGCCGGCCGAGGTGCAGGCGCTCGCGGCCCGCATCGCGCGCCTGCGGACGCGCTTCGGGGCGCTGCTCGCCCGCCGCCGCCTGGACGCGGTGCTCGGCCCCGTCCACGCCCTCCCGGCCGTTCCCCACGGGACGAGCCAGGAGGTCGTCCGCGGCCAGAGCTACGCCTCGATCTGGAGCCTGCTCGGTATGCCCGCAGGCGTTGCGCCCGTGACCGCCGTGCGGCCCGACGAGGAGAGCGACCGCACCGGTGCGGGGGCGGTCGAGGCGGCGGCCAGGCGGGCCGAGCACGGCTCGGCGGGCCTTCCGGTCGGCGTCCAGGTGGCCGCGCGGCCGGGCGCCGACGAGATCGTTCTGACTCTTCTGGACTGTTTGTCGTCTCATTGAGAATTGACGGTGCACCGTGATACGTTGGCGACTTGCGACCCCGGGGGGACGTCCCCGGCGTGGCATGGGAGGGAGCCCATCGGAGATGCCGTGGCGTGAGCGTTCTTGCCACCCGAGCCGGATGTCGGCGCCAGAGGAGCGCCCGGCTTGGGTCACCCCGAACGAAGCGAGGTTCATCCAGTGAAGGATCTTGAGTACCACCTCTACGAGGAGGCCAAGGCCGGCAGGCTGACCCGCCAGCAGGTGCTGGTGCGGGCGAGCGTCCTCGGGATCTCGGCGTCCGCGCTCGGCACCATCCTGGCGGCGTGCGGCACCTCGGCGTCGTCGAACTCGGGCTCGTCGTCGACGACGTCGGGCGGACCGGTCAAGCGCGGTGGCACCGGCATCTTCGGCATCACCTCTCCAGCCTCGGACGTCGACCCGGTGACGATGTACAACACCGGCGCGATCATGACCACGCAGATGGCGTGCGACTACCTGGTCTTCCCCGACCCGACGTACAAGCTGCTGCCGCGCCTGGCCACCAAGTGGGAGTCGGGCTCGACGCCCGACACGTGGACGTTCACGATCCGCCAGGGCGTCAAGTGGCACGACGGATCGGCGCTGACGGTCGACGACATCACGTCGTCGTTCGACCGGATGCTCGACCCCAAGATCGGCTCGGCGGCGCTGTCGGCGTTCTCCGGCGTGCTGTCCCAGGGGAACGTCGAGAGCACCGACCCTTCCACGGTCGTGTTCCACCTCGACCGCCCGTACGCCGACTTCCCGTACCTGGTCTCGGCCTTCAACTACAACTCGGTGATCCTGCCCAAGAACTACCAGATCGGCGACTTCACGAAGGGCGGGGTGGGGACGGGCGCATTCATCCTGAAGACCTTCTCCAAGGATCAGGGCGCCACCTACGTGAAGAACCCGCACTACTGGGGCCCGGGCCTGCCGTACCTGGACGCGGCGAACATCAAGTACTTCGCCGACACCCCGCCGATCGTGCTCGCGCTCCAGGGCGGGTCGATCAACGTGTTCCCGCAGGTGCCCTACCAGGGGTCGCAGGCGCTGTTCTCGGATTCCAACATCACCGTCTCCGAGACGCCGTCGAGCGAGTACCGCACGCTGCAGATGCGGGTCGACGAGGCTCCCTTCAGCGACAAGAACGCGCGCCAGGCCGTTGCCTACGCACTCGACCGCAACGGCATCGTCCAGGGGCTCTTCAGCGGCCGCGCGCAGGTCGGCAACGACCATGCGTTCGCGCCGATCTATCCCGGTTCGCCGTCGACGTCCGACGTGCCGCAGCGCAACCAGGACATCAACAAGGCGAAGTCGCTCCTCGGCGGGAAGAAGGTCAACGTCACGCTCACCACCGAGCAGTTCCTGGAGATCCCGGAGTACGCGCAGTTCGTGAAGCAGATGTGCGCGCCGGCCGGGATCAACGTCAACCTCGACGTGCAGCCGCAGTCGCAGTTCTACGGCAGCGGGGCGAACCAGCCGTGGCTGCAGGTGCCGTTCGGGATCACCGACTGGGGCGCCCGCGGGACGGCCGGCCAGACCATCGACCCCGCCTACCTGTGCCGCTCGGTCCCGAACAAGAAGCTGTCGAACTCGGGCGCGTGGAACTCGGCCCACTGGTGCAACCAGCAGTTCGACCAGCTCGTGCAGCAGTTCGAGGGCGAGGTCGACCAGCAGCAGCGGCTCACGCTGGCCGTGCAGGCGGCCAAGATCCAGCAGGACGAGGTGCCCGACGTCATCGCGTACTGGATCAAGGAGCTGCGCGCGACGCGCAAGAACGTCCACGGTCTGGCCGCAGGGCCGACCTTCCACCTCGACGCTCGGGCCATGTGGCTCTCATGAGCTGACCCGTCCGGCGGCCGGCGCGCGATCGTGCGCTCCGGCCGCCGGGGGGTAGGCTTCGACACGCCGATGACCCGGTACATCCTGAAGCGCGTGGGGTTGACGGTGATCACGCTCGTGATCGTCTCGTTCGTGGTGTTCGCCGCGTCGCAGCTTCTGCCGGGTGACGTCGGCCGGACGATCCTGGGGCCGTACGCGTCCCAGGAGCAGGTGTCGGCGCTCGACCACTCGCTCGGTCAGGACAAGCCGCTGCCGGTGCGGTACTGGAACTGGGCGTCCGACTTCGTCCGCGGCGACTGGGGCGTCTCCCCGGTGCAGAACGTCGACGTACGTCCGCTCGTCCTGCACCGGCTGAGGAACTCGCTGATCCTGGGGGCGTTCGCGCTCGTCCTGATCGTGCCGTTCTCGATCTTCATGGGAGTCATGGCCGCCCTGAACTACGGCAAGACCCTCGACCGGGTCATCTCGATCACGGGGCTCTCGTTCATCGCGCTGCCCGAGTTCGTGGTCGGGGTCGTCCTGATCGTGATCTTCGCCGTGTCGCTGGGCTGGTTCCCCGTCTCCTCGCGGGTGCCGGGCACGGACCCGGTCGACTGGTTCCGCCAGCTGCTGCTGCCGTCGATCCCGCTCGGCTTCGTGCTCTTCGGCTACATCTCGCGCATGGCGCGCACGGGGACGGTCGACGCGCTGCAGTCGAACTACGTCCGCACCGCGGTGCTCAAGGGCCTGCCGCGCCGCTACGTCATCTGGCGTCACGTCGTCCGCAACGCGATGCTGCCGACGATCACGGTCGTGAGCGTCCAGGTGGGCTACCTGGTGGGCGGGCTGGTCGTGGTCGAGACGCTCTTCGCCTATCCGGGCATCGGCCAGCTGATCTACGAATCGGCGACGGGGCACGACCTGCCCACCCTCGAGGCGGGCGTGCTGATGATCGCCGTGCTCTACTCCGTCGCCAACCTGATCGCCGACCTCCTCTACGGCCTCCTCAACCCGCGCGTGAGGCTGGCGTAGTGGCAAGCGTCGGCGAGAGCCCGCTGCCGCCGGCAGGCGCCGCGCCCGTCATCGACGTGCGTGCCGAGCGCCGGCGCCGGCGGCGTGAGCTCCTGCACGCGCTCTCGCGCTCGAAGACCTTCATCGTCGGCGCGGCGATCCTGATCTTCTGGGTCCTGGACGCGATCTTCTGGCGCGTCATCACCCCGCACGATCCCCAGGCGCTCTCGCCGGGCGGCACGCTGAAGGCGCCCAGCGGCGCCCACTGGTTCGGCACCGACAACCTCGGCCGCGACGTCTTCTCGCGGGTGCTCGCCGGCTCCCAGACGGTGCTCGTGATCGCGCCCGCGGCGACCCTCCTCGGCATCATCGGCGGCACGGCCGTCGGCCTCGTGACCGGCTTCTACCGCGGCTGGGTGGACGACGTCGTCAGCCGGGTCGTCGACGCCTTCCTGGCGTTCCCGCTGATCGTGATGGCGGTGCTCGTGCTGGCCTCCCTGGGCCGCAGCACCCAGAACGTGATCCTGGTCATCGGCGTCATCTTCACGCCGATCATCGCCCGCACCGTACGCTCGGCGGTGCTGGTCGAGCGCGAGCGCGAGTACGTCGCCGCCGCCCGCCTGCGCGGCGAGCGGGGGGTGCGGATCATGGTGTGGGAGATCCTGCCGAACATCACCGGCCCGATCCTGGTCGAGGCGACGGTGCGGCTCGGCTACGCCATCTTCACGGCCGCGACGCTCTCCTTCCTGGGCCTCGGCCTGCAGCCTCCGTCACCCGACTGGGGGCTCGCGATCGCCAACGGCCGTGCGTACCTGCAGGTGGCGTGGTGGATGGTGCTCTACCCGGCCGGCGCCCTGGCGACGCTCGTCGTGGGCGTGAACCTGGTGGCCGACGGGCTGAGGCGGGTGGTCGAGGAATGAGCGCTGCCGTCCAGACGGGCGCCGTCGCCATCGAGCGGCTGACGGTCAGCTACCGCCGCCGGCAGCGCCTGCTGCGGGTGCTCACCGACGTGTCCTTCACCATCAGCCCGGGCGAGGCCTACGGGCTCGTGGGCGAGTCCGGCTGCGGCAAGACCACCGTCGCCATGGCGCTCATGCGCTACCTGCCGCCGAACGCGGTGATCGAGTCGGGCGGCATCACCTTCGGCGGCGACGACCTGCTCGCCGCCGACGAGCGCACGCTGCGGCGCTGGCGCGGCGACCGGATGGCGATGGTCTACCAGGATCCCGGCACCGCGCTCAACCCGACGATCAGGATCGGCGAGCAGATCGCCGAGGTGTACCGCTTCCACCGCGGGATGAGCAGGCAGGAGGCGATGGACGCCGCCGCCGACATGCTGGGAACGGTGCAGATCTCGGACGCGGGCCGCGTGCTGCGCCGCTACCCGCACGAGCTCTCCGGCGGTCAGCAGCAGCGGGTGATGTTCGCAATGGCGCTCGCCACCGATCCGGAGCTGCTCGTGCTGGACGAGCCGACGACGGGGCTCGACGCGACGGTCGAGGCGGAGGTGCTGGACCTGGTCGAGGACCTGCGCACGCAGTTCCAGACGGCGATCCTCTTCGTCAGCCACAACCTCGGCATCGTCGCGCGGATGTGCGAGCGGGTCGGCGTGCTCTACGCCGGCCGGCTGATCGAGCAGGGCAACGCCCGCGAGCTCTTCCGCGATCCGCGCCACCCCTACACGCTGGCGCTCCTGCGCTGCGTGCCGCGGCTGGGGATGCGCAAGGACACCGACCAGCTCGACCCGATCCCGGGATCGCTGCCCCCCTCGGCGCCGACCTGCCCGGCTGCGTCTTCGCCGAGCGCTGCCCGATCGCGCGGGAACGCTGCGTCAAGGAGGCGCCGCCGCTCGCGCCGGTGTCCGACGGGCACATGGCCAGGTGCTTCTACTCCGACGAGGTGCCGGGCATCCCGCTGGCGGAGGCGGTGCTGCCGACCGAGGTGGCGCCGGTGGCCGACGAGGTGCTGCTGCAGGTCACGGAGCTCGTGAAGACGTACAAGTTCTCGGGCGTCGAGGTGGTTGCCGTCGGCGGCGTCGACGTCGAGATCAAGCGCGGCGAGGTGTTCGGCCTGGTCGGCGAGTCCGGCAGCGGCAAGACCTCGCTGGCCAAGTGCGTCGTCGGCCTGCTCGACGTGACGTCCGGGTCGCTGTCGTTCGAGGGCATGGATGTCTCCAAGCCGGCCGGCCGACGCCCGAGCGAGGCCCGGCGGCGGTTGCAGATGGTGTTCCAGAATCCGGACAACGCGCTCAATCCGAGCCACAGCGTGCGCGCAATCCTGCGCCGTTCGCTCCAGCTCCTGGCGGGCGTGAGCGGCCGCGACACGCAGGACCGCCAGATGGCGGAGCTGGCGCGCTCCGTGCGGCTGGAGCCGCGCCACCTCGACGTGCGCCCGGCGGCGCTCTCGGGCGGCCTGAAGCAGCGCGTCGCCATCGCCCGCTCGTTCGCCGGCAACCCGGCGATGGTGCTGTGCGACGAGCCCACCTCGGCGCTCGACGTGTCGGTGCAGGCGGCGATCCTGAACCTGCTCGTCGACCTGCAGCGGCGCGAGGGCGTGTCCTACATCTTCATCTCGCATGACCTGGCGGTCGTCCGCTACGTGGCCGACACGATCGGCGTCATGTACCTCGGCAAGCTGGTCGACGTCGGCCCCGCCGAGCGCGTCTTCGCCTCGCCGCACCACCCCTACACCGAGGCGCTGCTGTCGGCCATCCCCACCTTCGACACCGAGGACGCCCGGCCGCGCATCAAGCTCTCGGGAGTGCTGCCGAGCGCGAGCGACGTCCCCAGCGGCTGCGCCTTCCACACCCGTTGTCCGCGCGTGCTGGGGGAGGTGTGCCGCACCCAGGATCCGCCGTGGCAGGAGGAGGTCGACGGCCACCGCTACCGCTGCCACATCCCCGTGGATGCGCTCGCGGAGCTGCAGAAGACGGCTCCCGAGCAGGCCGAGGACGTCGTCGCTTAAGCGTCCTCGCGGCCGGCCGGGCGGGAGAAGCCGAGCAGCCTGGTCCGCGAACCGCCCGTCGCGCCGCCGCGCGCGAGCGGGCGCGTAGCTCGCCTCGGCCACCCTGGCGGCGGGCTCATGCGCCGTCAATCGTGCACGGGTCGTGCATAGTATGAGCATCCAGTGTACGATACGCCCATGGACACCCCCGCGGGAACCCAGGCGGTCGATCGCGCGCTGGCCGTGCTCGAGCTCTTCGACGAGCGCACGGCCGACCTCTCGATCGCCGAGGTCGTCTCCGCGCTCGGCGTGCACCGCTCGACCGCCTCCCGGCTCATGGCGACCCTCGAGCGGCACGGGCTGCTCGAGCAGACGGACACTCCGGGTCGCTACCGGCTCGGCCTCGGGCTCGTCACCCTCGCCGGCCTGGTGCTGAACCGGTTCCCGGTGCGCGCGCTCGCACGCCCGCGCCTGCGCGAGCTGCGAGACGCGACCAACGAGACGGCGTGGCTGGGCATGCTGGACGGGAACACGGTCGTGTACCTCGACCAGGCGTCGAGCCGGCACGTGACCGTGAACGTCGACTGGGTCGGGCGGCGGCAGGCCCTGACCGACGGCGTCACCGGCCGCCTGCTGCTGGCGTTCCAGCCGCCGGACGTGATCGAGCGGCTCGTGCACGAAGCCGCCCCGGGTGCGCCCGGCCTGTCCGACGTCGAGCTCGCGGGCGTGCGCCGCCGCGGCCATGCGATCCGGGCCGGCGACGGCGAGGACGGCTACTCGGGAGTGGCCGTCCCCATCCGCGACCACCGCGGTGCCGTGATCGCCGCCATCGCTCTGGGCGGCCCGAGCTACCGGGTCGACCCGGAGCGGCTCGAAGGCGAGCTGCTCCCCGCCGCCCTGCGGGCAGCCGTTCAGCTCTCCGAGGCGCTGGGGCACGTGGCGGCGTGAGCGCGCGCCCCCTGCCCCGCGCCTTCTTCGTCGTCGCGGCGCTCGACGGCATGCTCTTCGGCGTGATGGCGCTCAGCGTGCCGATGCACGTCCAGGCGCTGCACCGCTCGGCCTCGCTCGCCGGCGAGGTGCTCGCGGCCTGCACGATCGCCGTGGCGGGCGGCGCGCTCCTGGCCGGCGCGGCCGGGCGGGTGGCGGGCGGCGGCCACAACATGCTCTCGGCCGCGCTGGCGGTGTCCGGCGCCGGCGAGGCGGTGCTCCTGGCGGGTTCGGCCGCCCCGCAGATGGTGGCCGGGGCGGCGCTGATCGGCGCCGGGATCGGCCTCTTCTGGGTGGCGAGCCAGACGCTGCTCGGCCGGGCGTCGGGCAGCGAGGGCAGCGAGCACGCCTTCGCCGTCCACTACGCCTCCTACACCCTCGGCGTCGCCGGCGGGTCGACCGCCGCCGGGCTCCTGATCGCTGCCCTCCGCGACGCCGGCCTGGGCGCAGCCGCCGCCACCCGGGGCAGCTACGCCCTCGGCGTCGCGGCGGCGGCGGCGGCGGTCGTGCTGTGGCGGCCGGGACGGCGGGAGCCGGCCGGCGACGCGCCGCGGGCGGGGCTGGGGGCCGGACTCTCGCCGCGCGGGTTCGCGATCCAGCTCCCCGACCTGCTGCTGGTGGCGGCGCTCGCGCTGCTGCTCCCGCTCGCGCCGATCGTCCTCGCGGGCCGGTTCCATCTCGCCCCGCTCGTCGTCGGCGCCGCCGTCGGCGCCGTGCAGGCGGGCAAGATCGGCGGCGCGCTCGTGGGCCGCATCCTCAGCCGGGCGAGCGGGCACCGGCGGGCGATCCTGGTCCTGCTGGGGGCGGCGGCCGCGTCGAGCGTGCTGCTGGCGGCCTCGGTGTTCGTCGGCGGCGCCGGGCTGTTCGTGCTCGTGCTCGTCGGCACGGCGCTCGTCGCCACCGGCGCGTGGCCGCTGATCGTCGACTCGGCCCTGGCCCGCACCGAGCCGAGCCGGCGGCCGAGTGCGACCATCGCCTGGAACGTGTGCGAGTACGGCGTGATCGCCGCCGGGACGATCAGCTCCGGCTGGATCCTGGCCGCCGCCGGGAGCCCCCAGGTGCTCTTCGTGCTCGCGGGCCTCCTGCTCGCCGCCGCGGCGGTGTGCGCCTCGGTCGTCCTGCGCATCCCGGTCCACGCACCGGAGATGTGAGCGCGTAGCCGGCGGATAGAGTGCGCGCATGCCGCACCAGCCGCCGTTCGTGACGTTCCTGTCCGACTTCGGCACCTCCGACGACTTCGCCGGGATCTGCCACGGGGTGATCAACCTGATCTGCCCCGACGCGCGGGTGATCCACCTCACCCACGGGATCCAGCCGCAGGCGATTGGCCAGGGAGCGCGCGTGCTCGCCGCCGCCATGCCGTACCTGCCGGCCGGCGTGCACCTGGCGGTGGTCGATCCCGGCGTCGGCTCGGAGCGGCGCGCGATCGCGCTGCGCTCCGGCGACGGCCGCTTCTTCGTCGGGCCCGACAACGGGCTTCTGATCCCCGCCGCCGAGGCGTGCGGCGGCGTGGCCGAGGCGGTGGCGATCGAGAACCCGCAGATCATGCTCCAGCCGGTGTCGCGCACGTTCCACGGCCGCGACGTGTTCTCGCCCGCGGCCGCCCGGCTGGCGGCCGGGATGCCCCTGGCCGAGCTCGGCCCCGCCCTCGACCCGGCGGCGCTCGTGCGCCGCTCGGGGCTCGACCACCGCCTCGAGGGCAGCATCCTGCACGCCTCGGTGCAGTACATCGACCGCTTCGGGAACATCCAGCTGGCCGTCTCCGCGGGCGAGGTCGACGGCGTCTTCCGCGTCGGCGAGATGGCCGAGATCGACACCGGCGACGACCGCTACTACGCCCGCTGCTCGGTCACGTTCGCCGACGTCGGCGCGGGCGAGTTCGTCCTCTACGAGGACTCCGCCGGGCTGCTCTCGTTCGCCCTGAACCGGGGCAGCGCCGCCGAGCTGACGGCCACGGAGGTGGGCGACGAGATCGCGATCGACCTCGCGCCGCAGCTCTCGCGCGGATTGACTTGACCGCGGGCCGGAAACGTGCTCTGATGCAGGTGATCGCAACGGCCTTCGCGGAGCGGTAGCACCGTCCCGGAGGCCGTTGCATTTGGGCGGCCGGGGACGGCGTGGAGGATAGAATGGCCGCCTCCCGGCGAGGTAGCTCAGTTGGTAGAGCACGCGACTGAAAATCGCGGTGTCGCCAGTTCGATCCTGGCCCTCGCCATCCGCCGCAGCAGCCGCGGCGCAGAAAGGCGAACGGCGTGCCCATCTGGACACGCCGTCCGGCGACCCACCGAAGCTGAACCCAACAGACGGAGACTAGGTCCCCGCCACGGGGAGCCGCGTCACCCTTATTGGTGATCTTTTGCCTGCATCCTCGCCGGTTCGTGGGGGGCATGGAACCGCCTTCTAGCTCACGCTGACGATGCCGACCCCGACGAGGGCGAGCGCGATCCCCGCCGCCTGCGGCCGGGACACGCGCTCGCCGAGGAGCGTCTGGGCGAGCACGACCGTGACGACGGGGTACTCCGAGCCGAGCACGGACACGATCGAGAGGTAGCCGCGTGCCGCCGCCGCCACGAAGAGGGCGTTGGCGCCCGAGTCGAGCAGGCCGATGCCGGCGACGGCGGGGAGCTCGGCGGGCGCGATCCGGACGGAGCTCCGGGTCAGGACGGCGCCGAGCACGAGCAGCGCGAGCGAGGCCGACCGCCCGCCGAGGAGCGCCGGCAGCGCGTGTCCGCCGCGGGCCGCGTGGCTGATCAGATAGAGGAAGCCGCCGATTCCGAGCGCCGCCGTGGCGGCGAGCGCGACGGAGCTCCTGGCCGCCGGGTGGTCGCCCGCGTACTCGTGCACCGAGGCCAGCACGGCGCCGGTGAGGGCGACGCCGCAGCCCGCCAGCGCGAGCGCGCCCGGCCGCTCGCCGTCGACGAGCGCGAGCGCGACCGGGACGAGCGCGCCGCACGCGCTCACGGGCGAGACGATGCTGATCGTGCCGGTGGCGAGCGCCCGGTAGAAGGCGGCGATCCCGACGGCGCCGGACGCGCCCGCCGCCATGCCGACGGCGAACGCCCGTCCGTCGAAGCCGCCCACGACGGCGAGCGCGGCCGCGATGGCGATCAGCCCTGCGAGCTGGGAGACGACCAGCACCGGCGCCAGTGACAGCCGGCGGGTGAAGACGCCGCCGAGGAAGTCGGCGGAGCCCCAGACGACGCTTGAGCCGAGCGCGAGCGCGATCGCGAGCATCCGCGGATGCTCGCACGCGTGAGGCCGGTCAGGCGGCCGAGGCGATCTCGCAGGCGAGGGCGGCGACGACGTCGGCGTCGTAGATCCGGCCCGCGTCGAGCTGCAGGCGCTCGAGGCCGTCCTGCGCCGAGAGCATCCCGCCGTAGATCCCGGTGGAGGTGATCGCGAGGAACGACTCGGCGGCGAGCAGGATCCGGGCGCCGAGCGGGATCTCCTCGCCGGCGGTGCCATGCGGGTAGCCCGACCCGTCGACGTGCTCGTGGCTCGTGCGCACGATCGCCCGCACCGGCGCGTACGCCGGGCCCGGGTCGAGCATGGCGGCCGAGCGCTCGGGATGCATGCGGATCACCGCCCACTCCTCGTCGTCGAGCGGACCGTCCTTGGTGATGATCTCGTCCGGCACCGAGCTCATGCCGACGTCGCGGACGCGCGTCGCCGTCGCCAGGTCCGCGAGCTGGGTCGCTCCCATGCCGAGCCGGCGGCCGAGCGCCAGCACCAGCCGCTCCAGGTCCGGCTCGATCGACTCCTCGCGCGTGTCCACCGGGCCGGGCTCGACGGCCTGCGGCGCGGCCCCGAGCCGGTCGAGCCGGGACAGGACGAAGGAGCCGGGGATCCAGGCGTCACGCTCGGCGCTCGTGAATGCGAACCGCAGCCGGCGGTCGACGTCGATGACGAAGAGCCCGCCCAGCCGGCGCGACCGGCCGATCCTGCGGTACACGAGCCCGAGCGCGTCGAACGCCTCGCCGGTGGGATCCTGCAGCCAGGTCGCGCCGGCGGCGGCCAGGCCGCTGCCGAGCCTCGAGTTGCCCGGCGACATGACCACCAGCCGGCTGCTGCCGCCGAGACGCCCGGCGAGGTCGGCCAGCATCGGCTCCCGCGGGTCGCCGTCGCTGTCAGCCTCGAGCGCAGCGAGCACGACCGGCCCGCGGACGATCAGGTCGTCGACCGCGATCCGCTCGCCGTCCGCTGACGTCAGCTGAAATGCGGGCAGCGGCTCATCAAGCTGCGGCATCATTGCTGTCGTACCGGTCATCCGCCCGGTCGGCGACCGGGAAGCCGGTGCCGGAGGCGTCCTCGAACGGGGCGGTTGAGAAGCCCTCGCCCGCGACCGGATGCTCGATGACCGTCGGAGCCGGCGGGGCCGGAGCCAGGCTCGCCCGGGCGTGCTCGAGCGAGGCCAGCACCTGCGTCTGCACTCGGCTCGCGCTGGACATGAGCTCCTCCGCCTCGCGGCGGCGCTCCTCGACCTCGGCCATGACGTCAGCGACGCGGGCCTGGGCCTGCGCCTCGCGCTCTGCCAGGGCCTGCTCGAACCGGTCCCGGTCGGCCTGCAGCTCGCCCTCGAACCGCGAGCGCATGCTCTCGCCGTCGCGGCGGGCCTCGGCCAGGATGCTCTCGGCGCGCACGCGGGTCTCCTCGAGATGCGCCTTGGCGGCCTCGCCGGCCTCCTCGAGCAGCCGCTCGCGCTCGCGCAGGAGCTCGTCGGTCTCGATCTCGGTCGCGGACCTGAGGGTGGCGAGCTCGTTGGCGACGAACGAGTCCATGGCGCCGATGGTGCGCTCGATGACCGCGCGCAGGCCGTCGATGTCGGCGGGCTCGCGCTCGGACACGCCGGTGTCGGCCTCGTAGACGGGCTCGGGGACGTACTGCGGATCGGGGACGTACTGCGGCTCGGGTGCGGCCGCGAACTCGGGCGCCGGCTCGTAGCTGGGAGCGGCGGGCGCGGCCTCGAGGCTCTCCGCCAGCTGGTCGGCGAGATCGGCCAGGAAGCGATCAACCTCCTCCGGGTTGTAGCCGGTGGGCGTCAGCGTGAACGAGGCATTTCGGATGCTCGCGAGATCGATCATGCGGATGGAACTCCTCGGGCGCGGTCGGGCGTGGGGGACGAGGGGGTCGTCCATGAGGGTTATCGGGGCTTCACCCGCGCGGCTTTAGCTCCGGTAGGCTTGCGACCCTGTGTCCGCCGGCGCCGACCCTGCCCGCCGCCTCGCCGTGATCGGCGCCGCCCTCGACCTCGGCTCGGGCCGCCGCGGGGTCGACATGGGCCCTTCCGCGATCCGCTACGCGCGGCTGGCGGAGCAGGTGGGCGCGCTCGGATACGCGATCGAGGACCACGGCAACGTCGAGACGCGTCCGGCCGAGGCGCTGCGCGAGGGCGACCCCTCGATGCGGTACTGGGACGCGATCAAGGTGACCTGCGAGCAGCTGGCCCGCGAGGTCGTGCGGGCGATCCGGGCCGGCGAGCGGCCGCTCGTGCTGGGCGGCGACCACTCGATCGCCGTGGGGACGCTCGGCGGTCTCACGGCCGCCTACGGCGGTCCGGGCGGCGTGATCTGGTTCGACGCGCACACCGACCTGAACACGCCGGAGACGTCGCCCAGCGGGAACGTCCACGGGATGCCGCTCGCGGTCGCACTCGGCCTGAGCCGCGACCCGCGGTTTGCGAGCGACGCCTGGGCGCTGCCGATGCTGGACGACACGCACACCGTGCTCATCGGCGTGCGCAGCGTGGACGAGGGCGAGAAGCGGCGCCTGCGCGACCTCGGGGTGCACGTCTTCACGATGTACGACGTCGACCGGCGCGGGATCGGACCGATCGTCGAGGAGGCCGTCGGGCTGGCCTCGGGCGGCGCCTTCCTGCACGTGTCGTTCGACATGGACGTCGTCGATCCCGAGCAGGCGCCCGGGGTGGGCACGCCGGTGCGCGGTGGGATCACCTACCGGGAGGCGCACCTCGGCATGGAGATCCTGGCCAAGCACGGCGGCCTGTCGTCGCTCGAGGTGGTCGAGGTGAACCCGGTGCTCGACGAGCGCAACGCCACCGCCAGCCTGGCGGTCGAGCTGGTGTGCTCCGCGCTGGGCGCTCGGATTCTGTAACGACGCGGCTGGAGATGGAACAGTTTGGGGCCTGGCCCCGCATGCGGGGCCAGGCCCCGCTTGTGTGTCCTTGCCCCGCTTGTGCCTACTCGTTCTCGGGGATGAAGCGGCGCCCCGCAAGCGTGTCCGGCAGGTGCTGCTGGTCGACGATCCCGCCGGGGAAGTCGTGCGGGTACCGGTACCCGACGCCGCGGCCGAGCTTGCGGGCGCCCGGGTAGCTGGCGTCGCGCAGGTGCGCAGGCGGCGGCTGGCTGCCGTGGTCGCGCACCTCCGCCATCGCGGCGTCGATGCCGACGTAGGCCGCGTTCGACTTCGGAGCGCGGGCGAGGTACACCGCCGCCTGGGCGAGGTTGATGCGGCACTCCGGCAGCCCGACGAACTCGACCGCCCGCGCCGCCGCGACCGCCACCTGGAGCGCCTGCGGATCGGCGTTGCCGACGTCCTCTGACGCGAACACGATCATGCGGCGGGCGATGAACTTCGGATCCTCGCCGGCCGAGATCATGACCGCCATGTAGTAGAGCGCGGCGTCGGGATCGGAGCCGCGCATGCTCTTGATGAACGCCGACGTGGTGTCGTAGTGGCGGTCACCGCCCTTGTCGTAGACCAGCGGCTGCTTGCGGGCGGCGTCGCGGATGTGGTCGGCGGTGACGGGCGCGCCGGCGGCGTTGCCGGCCGCCGCGTCGAGCACGTTCAGGGCGTTGCGCGCGTCCCCTCCCGCCGCCTGCACGACCTGGTCGCGCAGCTCGTCGGAGAGCTCGATCCCGAGTGCGTCCTCGCCCCGGCGCACGATCGCCGCCAGGTCGGCCGGCTCGAGCGGCTGCAGCTCGAAGAGCTGGCAGCGGCTGAGCAGTGCCGAGTTCACCTCGAAGTAGGGGTTCTCGGTCGTCGCGCCGATCAGCGTCACGAGGCCGGACTCGACCGCGGGCAGGAGCGCGTCCTGCTGGCCCTTGTTGAAGCGGTGGATCTCGTCCAGGAACAGGATCGTGCGCCGGCCGTTCCCGCCCAGGCGGTCGTGCGCCTCACCGAGCACGCGGCGCACGTCCCCGACGCCCACCTGCACCGCGGAGAGCTCCTCGAAGTGCGCCTGGGTGGTGGTCGCGACGATCCTGGCGAGGGTCGTCTTGCCGCTCCCCGGCGGTCCATAGAAGATCATCGACGGGACGCGGTCGGACGCGATCGCCCGGCGCAGGGCGCTCCCGGCGCCCACCACGCCCGCCTGGCCGACGAAGTCCTCGAGCGTGTGCGGTCGCAGCCGCTGCGCCAGCGGGGCCACCGACTCGAGCTGGCTGTCGGCGGAGTCGGAGAAGAGGTCTCGCCCCATCGTGTCAAATCTACCCCCTGTGCGCGGGAACGGC
This sequence comes from uncultured Actinomycetes bacterium, assembly GCA_963843705.1. Classification (GTDB taxonomy): domain Bacteria; phylum Actinomycetota; class Thermoleophilia; order Gaiellales; family JAICJC01; genus JAICJC01. The sequence continues at coordinate 67,734 of CAWJLQ010000010.1, read as the reverse complement.
CGGGGCGGGCGTCGTGTAGCGTGCGGGCATGATCGACAACGACCTACGCACGGAGACGGCCGCGCTGCTCGCCGGCCTGATCCAGATCGACACCACCAACCCGCCGGGAAACGAGACGGCGGCCGCCGAGCACCTGGCCGCCTATCTGGCCGAGGCCGGCGTCCAGGCCGAGCTGCGCGGCCGCTCCCCGGAGCGGGCGAATCTCGTCGCGCGGCTGCGCGGCACCGGCGACGGGCCGGCGCTGATGCTGCTCGGCCACACCGATGTCGTCCTCGCCGACGCCGACGAGTGGACGGTGCCGCCGTTCTCCGGCCTCGAGCGCGACGGGCACCTGTGGGGCCGGGGCGCGCTCGACATGAAGGGCCAGGTGGCGGCCGAGGCGGTCGCCTTCGCCACGCTCGCCCGCGAGGGCTGGACCGGCGCGGGCGACGTCGTCCTCGCCGCGGTGGCGGACGAGGAGGTCGGCGACGGGTGGGGCCTGCCGTGGCTGTGCGAGCACCATCCCGACCTCGTCCGCTCCGAGTACGTCGTGAACGAGGGCGGCGGCGAGCGGGTCGTGAACGGGTCGCACGTGGCCTACACGGTCGGCATCGGCGAGAAGCAGTGCTCCGCGTTCGCCGTCACGACCAGGGGTCGCAGCGGCCACGCGTCGGTGCCGGGGGCGGCCGACAACGCGCTCCTCAAGCTGATCCCCGTCCTCGAGCGGATCGACCGCATGGCGGCCCCGACGCACGACCTGCCCGAGCTGCACACCTTCCTGCGCTCGATCGGCGCCGACGACTCCGACCCGCGCCGGCTGATGGAGCGCTCGCGCTCCGCGAACCCGCTCCTGGCCGAGATGATCGAGCCGATGCTCGGCGCGACCATCGCGCCGACGGGGATGTCGGCCAGCACGAAGATCAACGTCATCCCCGGCCGCGCGCAGCTGCGCTGCGATTGCCGCATCCTGCCCGGCATGACGCAGGCCGACGTCGAGGGCGCCGTGCGCGAGGCGCTCGCCGGGCTGGAATACGAGTTCGAGTTCCTCGAGCGCGACGGCGGCACCATGTCGCCGGCGGACACACCGCTCTTCACCGCGATCGAGGAGTTCCTGCCGGAGATCGAGCCGGGCGCCACCGCCGCTCCCGTCCTGTGCACCGGCTTCACCGACAGCCACTGGATGCGGCAGGCGTTCGGGTCGGTCGCCTACGGCTTCATGCCGACGCGGATGGACCCGCTCGTCGCCGGCTCGCTGATCCACTCGGCGGACGAGCGGGTGCCGGTCGACGATCTCGAGCTGGCGGTGCGGTTCTTCCTCCACGTCGCCCGGTCGGTGGCCGGGCCGGCATGACCTCCTCGATCGAGAAGGTGCGCCTCGGCGGGATGGCGCTCCAGAACGGCATCCTCGTCCACAGCTACGACCACTGGGCGGCGGCGGTGCGCGACGACCAGGGCAGGGTGCGGCTTGCGTCCGGCCGCAAGCCGGAGCTGCCCGCGGTGGTGGCCGGCACCCCGCTCCTGCGCGGCGTGGCGCGCATGTTCGAGGTCGCCTACCTGCTGCCGGTGGTCCGGCGCCGCCTGCCGCAGGCGCGCCTGCCGATGGAGTCGCCCGGGATGGGCGCGGCGCTGGCCGGCTCGGCAGTCGTTGCCCAGGTCGTGCGCCGCTCGCGGCTGCGCCCGGCCGCGGCCGAGCTCGTGACCGCCGGCGCGGCGCTGCTGCCGGCGATGATGGCCCTGCGCGGCTCGCGCATCGCCGGCTACCACGGCGCCGAGCACAAGGCGATCGGCGGCTACGAGAAGGACGGGGCGCCCGTCGACATCGCCAAGGAGCACGAGCGCTGCGGCTCGCACATGGTGGGGCCGCTGATCGCCGCGACCGCCGTCGGCAACGTGCTCGTCTCCCGCCTGCCCGCGTCGAAGCGCGGCCCGGCCCGGGTCGTGGCCAGCCTGGCGGCGATGGGCGCCGCCACCGAGGCGTTCGCGTGGATGACGCGCCACCGTGAGCACCCGCTGGCAAAGGCGATGCAGCGGCCCGGCTACGAGCTGCAGCGCGTGGCCGCGACCCGCGAGCCGACGGCCGAGGAGCTCGAGGTGGCCGAGGCCGCGCTGCACGAGGTGCTGCGGCTGGAGGGCGCCGAGTCGTGATCGTGGGGCCTGGCCCCGGTTCGCGAGGAACCGGGGCCAGGCCCCGGCCGTCTATCCGCAGGCGGGCACGGGCCGGATGCCGCTCACGAAGGCGCCGAGCGTCCGCGGCGCCACCTGGCCGTACTGGCGCTCGCGACCGAAGGTGTTGCCGTTGCGCATGTTGCCGAACTCCCAGACGCAGGCGCCGTGCACCTTCGCCTGCGTCCAGAACGGGTAGAACCGGCCCGGGCCGACCGGCGGCATCGCACAGCCGCTGCCGCTCGTGAGGTTGCAGGCGCTCTCGCTCGCGCTCACGTCGGTCATGAACTGCATCCGGTCGAACGCGTGCCCGCGGCTCGTCGGCGTCGCCTGCCGGAACGTGGCCGGGTACCGGTTCGGGCGCACCGAGGTGGGCCAGTCGGTGCGGTACGAGCTGCCGTCGAAGTCGAGGTCGCCGACGGCCCCGAAGAACACGTCGCACCCCGTCACCTGGTTCGGCGGCACCGTCCCGCCGTGCGTGTCACCGCGCCAGTAGCAGGGCGAGTCGTTCGGCTCCTGGCTCTGCGGCGTGTCGGCCGGCGCGTCGGTCTCGTACGGGCCGTGGCAGACGTTGAAGTAGGTGTCGGTGAACGACCCCATGGTGAGCGTGCTCCTGCCGGTGATCGACGTGCACGGCTCGAAGTGGCCGACCTCGAACTGGGTGTTGATGCCGTACGGGCCGAAGCCCCACGGGACGATGTTCTGCGGCCGGGCGGTCGCGTACTCGGGCTGGAAGTTGAACGGCCTCCCGCTGCAGTCCGACATCCTCGTGGTCATGAACCCGTTGCGGGCCGACGCGATCATCACGCCGCTCTGGCCGGTCGTCAGATCCCGCTCGCGAACGGCGAAGGCGTGCCCTCCCGACACCCTGGCGTCGTACATGTGGATGGCGATCCGGTCGCCCTGGTTCATCAGCAGCGTCCGCCCGTTGGGCGTCACGGACGCCAGGTTGGAGCGCTGCGGGCTGGGCGGCCCCGTCGGGACGCCGTCGCGCTGGATGAACGCGAAGTTGACGGGCTCGATGCAGCTGTCGTTGCAGTTGCCGGCGGCGTCGCACGCGACGCTGTCGATGGTCAGCGCCGAGCACCAGTGGGTGTTGTCGCAGCTGATCGAGTCGACGAACGGCGCGAAGCCCGGCGGATAGAACTGCAGCTCCATGAATGCGCTGCCGCCGCCCGGGTAGCTGCCATGGGGTGCGTTCGTATCGGAGCGCGGCCGGCAGGGCAGCTGCGGGTCGGAGTTCGGGTCGCACAGCTCCATCGAGAACCAGGGCGCCACGGTCAGCTCGAAGTTGTGCGTGACGTCGCGTCCCGGATGCCTGACCGTTGGCAGCGCGCGCGGATCCTTGCCCAGCGTTTCCACCCAGGTGACGTCGTTCCCGGATCCGGGCCGCGACGAGAGGAACCGGATCGACGGCTCGTCGTGGCCGATGTAGTGCTCGTGATCCTCGAGCCGTGCCGGCCCGGGCAGCGACGGGTCGTGACACAGCATGGTCAGCTTGACGGAGCGCTGGATGGGGCTGAATCCGTTGCAGTCGAGCTCGCCCATCGCGTTCGGGACGACGCGCGCCGTCGTCCCCACCGCGCCGGCGGTGCCCGCCGACGCCCCGACGGCGACGATCGCGGCCACCGCCCCGATCCGGACCGCGCCCCGGACGCGCGTCCACAGTGCCTGTCTGACGCCCACAGCTGCTCCTTTCCCCTGGGGTAGCGCCGGTGCTGACCCTATGCCTCCGGGCAACCGGGCGCAAGCTATCCGGGCACGGGCAAGGCCTGTACGCTGGAATCCGGTGGACTGGATCTTTCGGCGACGGCTGCGCGACGCGTGGCGGGGGCTGGGCAGCGCGCTCTCCCGGCTGCAGGGGTGGCGGCTGGTGGTCGTCGTGCTCGCGGTGCTTGCGTGGCCGGCGTGGGAGCTGATCGCCACGCTGCGGAGCGTGGGGCCGGCCGGCCCGGACTGGGTCTCACGGCGGAACCTGCATGACCTGCTGCACACGGCGGTGCGCTGGCTCGGCGACGCGCTCGGGCTGCTGCAGGCCTTCATCGTCGTCTGGGGCTTTCCGATCCTCCTCGTCCTGATCTGCTGGCTGACGTGGAAGTTCATCAAGATGATGCCGAACGTGAAGCCCGCCAAGCTCGTGCCGCACGAGGACTCGGACGTGCGCTGGGACGAGGTGGCGGGCGTCGAGGAGGCCCGTGCCGAGCTCGAGGAGGTGGTCGAGTTCCTCAAGGACCCCGCCCGCTTCAAGAAGCTCGGCGCACGCGTGCCCAAAGGGGTGCTCCTGTACGGCCCTCCCGGCACGGGCAAGACGCTGCTCGCCAAGGCGGTGGCGAACGAGTCCGACGCGAGCTTCTACTTCCAGAGTGCCTCGTCGTTCGTCGAGATGTGGAGCGGGCTCGGCGCCGCCCGGATCCGGCGCCTCTTCCGCACGGCCCGCAAGAACCAGCCGGCCATCATCTTCATCGACGAGCTGGACGCCGTCGGCCGCCACCGCGGCGGGGGCGGGCCGGGCGGGGGCGGGCAGGAGCACGACCAGACGCTGAACCAGCTGCTGGTCGAGATGGACGGCTTCGACCAGAGCGACCGGCTCGTGATCATCGGCGCCTCGAACCAGCTCGGAGCGCTCGACACGGCGCTGCTGCGCCCGGGCCGGTTCGACCGCCACATCGGCGTCAGCCCGCCCGACCTCAAGGGACGCGAGGAGATCCTCGCGGTGCACACGCGCGGAAAGCCGCTGGCCGACGACGTGCGCCTCGCCGACATCGCCCGCCAGACCTCCGGCCTCACGGGCGCCGACCTGGCGAACATCACCAACGAGGCCGCGATCGCCGCGGGCCGCGAGGGCCGCGAACGGATCGCCCAGGCCGACTTCGACTACGCCTTCGAGCGCGTCGTGGCGGGGCTTCAGCAGCGCAAGCTGATCACCGACAAAGAGAAGCGGGTGATCGCCTACCACGAGGCCGGGCACGCGCTCGTGGCCCGGCTCATGGGCGATGCGATGCAGCTGCACAAGGTGACGATCGTGCCCCGCGGCCAGGCCCTCGGCTACACGATGAACCTGCCCGAGGAGGACCGCTACCTGCACTCGACCGAGGAGCTGCGCGACTGGCTGAAGGTGATCCTGGCCGGGCGGGCGGCGGAGCAGGTGGTGTTCGGGCGGATCACGAACGGCGCCGCGAACGACCTGGAGCGGGCGACGGCGATCGCCCGGTCGATGGTGTTCGAGTGGGGCATGGGCGAGTCGATGCCGCACCAGCAGATGCGGGCCGACAACTACGCCCTGTCAGAGGAGACGAAGCGGATGCGCGACGCCGAGCAGCGCGCGATCACCGACGCCGCGTACCGCGATGCGCTGCGGCTGGTCGAGCACCACCGCGGCTACCTCGACCGGCTCGCACGCGCGCTGCTCGAGTCCGAGACGCTCGGCCGCTCCCGGATCGACGCGCTGCTCGAGGGGCTCGAGCCGGAGTCGAACTCCTCCCTCGACATCGGCGTCGAGGCGCTGGCGATGCGGCGGCCCGAGCCGCCTGTGTGAGCCCCGCGGCGGCCGGCCGACCGGTCAGCCCGCGGATGCGCCGCCGTCCGCAGCGTCCGCCGCGGGCGTGTCGGCAACCTCCTCGGCCGAGCTCTCGACCGTGTCCGACGACGCGGACGCGGCACCGTCGCCGTCGCTCTTCACGGCGGCGATCTCGGCCTCCTTGGCCGCGATCTGCTCGCGCAGGTCGGAGATCTTCGCCGCCGCTCCGGCCAGCTCGCCCGAGCGCTCCGCGAGCGCGTTCGCCTCGTAGAGGTTGAAGGCCTCGCGCCCGAACTCGGCCACGGCGTCGCGCTCCTCGCCGTTCAGGTTGCGCAGCTGCACCTGCAGCTGGCCGGTCTTCGCGACCTCCTGTGTCTTCTCGGCGACTGTTCCGGCGACCGCGGTCGCCTCCTGCTTCAGCTTGTCCAGGAATCCCATGCCAATCCCCCCTGTGCGGTGTTCTCGTAGGATGCCGTCCAGTGCATCTGCGAGGGATCCATCATATCGGTCATGCCGTCGACGACCTGCCGGGCGCGGTGGACACGTACGTCCGCCTGTTCGGGGCGCAGGTCGAGCACCGCGAGGTCGTCCCCGGTCAGGGCGTCGAGGCGGTCACCCTGCTCGTCGGCGACGGCCGTGTCGAGCTGCTCTGGCCGCTGGCCGGCGACACGCCGGTGGGGCGGTTCCTCCAGAGCCGCGGGCCGGGGATGCACCACGTCGCCTACCAGGTCTCGGACATCCGCGCCGCCCTCGCAGCGGCCGCGGAGGCGGGCGCCGAGCTGATCGACGCCGAGCCGCGCGAGGGGCTCTTCGGCCTCGAGGTGGCGTTCATCCACCCCAGCAGCGTCGCCGGGGTGCTGGTCGAGTACGTCCAATACTGAAGGAGGCGGGATGGCTTCGGACGTGATGCGGGTGGAGATCGGCTTCGACGGGGGACTGATCGTGATCACCAAGGTCTCGGCCGCCGAGTGGGCGACCCTCGAGAAGGCGCTCGAATCGGGAAAGGGCGTCGTCCGCTTCGCCGGCGACGACGAGGCCGCCTACCACGTCGACGTCTCCAAGATCAGCTACGTCAAGCACGAGACGCACCTCGGGAGGGTGGGGTTCTGACCGAGGCGGCGCAGCGGCCGCATCCCCGGCTCGACCGGATCGTGCGGCCGTACACGCGCGCGGGGAACTACGGCCTGGTCTGGGTCGCCGCCGGCATGGCAGCGGGCCGCCCGGTGCGCACGGCTGCGACCGTATGGGCCACGCTCGCGGCGAACTACGCCGTCAAGCTCGCGGTCCGGCGCGAGCGGCCCGTCGAGCCGGCGGCCGGCACGCTCGTGCCCGCCCCCGCGTCGCCGTCGTTCCCCTCCAGCCACGCCGCCATGTCGGCGGCGGCCGCCGTCGTGCTCTGCACCGAGCGGCCCCGGCTGGCGCCGGTGTGGGTGGCGATGGCGGCGGCGATGGCCTGGAGCCGCGTCTACGCCGGCGTCCACCACTCCGACGACGTCGCGGTCGGCGTCGCGGTCGGCGTCCTGACCGGATCCGTGGCCGCGGCCCTGTAGATGGCTGGCGTCGAGGTCGGTCTGGTCGGGCTGCCGAACAGCGGCCGCTCGACACTCTTCAACGCCCTCACCGGCGGCGGCGCCACCGTCGCCCCGCACATGTTCTCGACGGTCGAGACGGTGCACGGGGTGGCCGACGTCCGCGATCCGCGGCTGGAGGCGCTCGACGCCGTCTCCAGCTCGCGCTCCGGGAAGATCGTGCCGGCCACGCTCGAGGTGGTCGACATCGCTGCGCTCGTGCGCGGGGCCTCGCAGGGGGAGGGCCTCGGCAACCAGTTCCTCGGCAGCCTGCGCAACACCGACGCCGTCGTCCACGTCCTGCGCTGCTTCGGGGACGAGACCGTCGCCCACCCGTCGGGCGCGATCGACCCGCAGGAGGACGCCGAGACGGTCGAGCTCGAGCTGGTGTTCGCCGACCTCGCCGCCATCGAGCGGCGGGCCGAGCGGGTCGCCAAGGCGGCCAAGGGCGGCGAGAAGGCGGCGGCGGCCGAGCACGAGGCGCTCGAGCGGCTGGCGGCGTGGCTCGAGGACGGCCGCCCGGCGCGGACGAGCGGCGTCGAGATCCCGGACTCGGTCGACCTGCTCACCGCCAAGCCGGCGCTCTACGTCGCCAACACCGGCGACGACCCCGATCCCGCCCAGCTCGAGGCGGTGGCCGCGTTCGCCGCCGAACGCGGGACCGAGTGCATCGCGCTGAACGCCAAGATCGAGGCCGAGCTGCGCGAGCTGCCCGACGAGGACGCCGCAGCGTTCCTGGAGGAGCTGGGCATCGAGCGGCCGGCGCTCGACCGCGTCACCCTGGCCGCCTACCGGCTGCTCGACCTGATCCCCTTCTTCACGACCGGCCCGAAGGAGACGCGGGCGTGGACGATCCGCCGCGGCCAGAACGCCCAGCAGGCGGCCGGCCGCATCCACTCCGACCTGGAGCGCGGGTTCATCCGGGCGGAGGTGATCGAGTGGCAGAAGCTGGTCGAGGCCGGCTCGGAGGCCGAGGCCAAGCGGCACGGGTGGATGCGGGTCGAGGGCCGTGACTACCTCGTGCAGGACGGCGACGTCATGAACATCCGCTTCAACGTCTAGATGGTTGATTCCACCCGGGCGTCTGGACATCAGGCCGTTGGCGCGGTATGGGCGTTGGTGGGGCTGCGGTTGCGAACCGTCGCATCGCTGCGTCCTCAGTCGCGCCCATAGTTCGCCCACGATGAACGCTCCCTGCGTCCGCGCGCTGCTCGGTTCGCAACCGCACAGACCACACAGGGGCGTAGGGTCAACCATCTGCCCGTGATCACCGGTGCGCACACCATCCTCCTCGCCGACGACGCCGACGCCGCGCGCGCGTTCTTCCGCGACGTGCTGGGCTTCCCGGCGGTGGACGCCGGTCAGGGCTGGCTGATCTTCGCGCTCCCGCCGGGAGAGCTCGCCCTGCATCCCGGTGCATCGGGGACGCACCGCCTGTACCTGATGTGCGACGACCTCGACGCGACCACGGCAGAGCTCGGCGCGAAGGGCGTCACGGTCGGACCGGTGCACGTGGAGTCGTGGGGCCGCGTCACCACGATCACGGTGCCGGGCGCCGGCGAGATCGGCCTGTACGAGCCGTCCCACCCCCGGCCGCAGCGGGCCGGGGCCTGAGTCAGCGTGTCGGCGGCGGCCCGCCCTGCGCCGTCGGCAGGATCAGGAGCTCGCTCACGTCGACGTGAGCCGGCTGGTCGAGCGCCCACATCACGGCCGAGGCGACGTCGCCGGCCTCGAGCCGGCCCTCGCCGGGGTTGTCGAAGAACGGCGTCTCGACCGCGCCCGGCTCGACCAGCGTGACGCGGATGGCGGTGTTCCCGTGCATCTCGCGCAGCTCGGCGCGCAGGCTCTGGCCGATGCCCGTCGCGGCCCACTTGGTGGCCGAGTAGAGCGACCCCGGCAGCGACCGGCGGCCGGCGACCGAGCTCGTGATCACGTAGTGGCCGGTGCCGCGCTCCAGCAGGTGCGGGAGCGTCGCCCGGATGGTGTGGGCGACGCCGAGCACGTTCGTCAGCACCATGGAGCGCCAGTGCTCGGGCGACTCCTTCAGGAAGCCGCGGGCGGCGCCGAAGCCGGCGTTGGCGAAGACGACGTCGATGCGGCCGAAGCGCTCGAGCGCCGTGGCGGCGGCGGACTCGACCTGATTCCACTCCGTCACGTCGCAGGCCAGGGCGTGGGCGCGGTCGGCCCCGAGCTCGGCGGCAAGCGCGTCGAGCGCCTCGCGGCGGCGTGCGAGCAGGACGACGAGGTCGCGTGCTGCGACCGCCCGGCGGGCGGTGGCGGCGCCGATCCCCGTCGAGGCGCCGGTGATGAAGAGCACGCGGTCGGCCATGCCGGAGGATGCTAGTCACGAAGGCGTGACAACTTCGCCACGCGTTGCGTTCGGGGTCTGACCCCGGTTCTCAGGACCCCGTTGCTAGGCCTTCGGCGCCGAGAGCGCTTCGCCCAGCCGGGCGTCCAGGGCGTTCGCATGGAAGAGCGCGACCGCCTCCGGTGTCTCCAGGCGGCGGCCTTCGAGCGGGCCGTGGTGACCTGCTACCGCGTTCAGGAGCGGCAGCAGCACCTCGTCGGCCAGGTCCGTCTTGCGCGCGGCCGCGTCGATCATGCGCACGCCGGCGAGCACGTGGCCGATCAGCCGGCCCTCCTCGGAGACGGCGATCGTCACCCCCGGCCGGAACGTCTCGGTGCGGCCCGCGTCGTGTAGCAGGGCGGCGCACACGAGCAGGTCGGCGTTCAGCCTCGGGTGCAGCTGGGCCGCCTCCCGGCAGAGCGTGGCCACGGCCACGGTGTGCTCGAGCAGCCCCCCGGCGTAGTCGTGGTGCGTCTCGGCCGCCGGCGCCGTGCGCAGGCGCTCGCGGAAGGCGTGGTCGGTCAGGAACGCCTCGAGCAGCGCGCGCAGCCCGGGATGGGCGATCTCGCCGGCCAGGAACTCGACGAAGCCGTCCAGCGTCTCGGCGTCGCGGCGGGCGCCGGGGACGAGCTCGAGCGGGTCGCCGCCGTCCACCTTCTCCACGTCGCGCACCGAGATCTGCAGCCGGCCGCCGTAGCTCTCGACGCGGCCGAGGACGCGCACCGTGTCGCCCTGGTCGAACCGGGCGGCAAGCACGTTGACGTCGTTCCAGGCCACGCCGGGGACGCGGCCGGTGCGGTCGGCCAGCTCCATGGAGAGAAACGGGTCGCCGTTGCGCGTGTGCCGCCGCTGCTTGCGCTGGACGGCGAACGTGGCGTCGACGATCGACCCCTCGCTCAGATCGGCCACGTAGGTGCCGCCAGCCACGGCGGACACTGTATCGGGACGGGGGGTCAGGCGGCGGGCAGCGAGTCCGCCCGCCGGGCGAGGTAGAGCGAGGTGAGCAGCGGGAGCACGAGGACGACGATCAGGAGCGTGACCAGCAGGGCGCCCGCGCTCCCGAACGCGACGTGGCAGGTGCGGAGACCATTGGGCTGGGTCACGCACTTCTGGTGCGGGTCAGCGTTCCGATCAGCTTGTCGCGCAGCGTCCAGGCGCGCGAGACCCACAGGAACAGCGCCCCCACGAACCAGCCGGCCACGGGGATGACGACGCCTCCGGCCAGGAGCAGCGTGATCGCACCCCCCTCGAGCCGGCCGCGCCGGCGTCGCTCGCCGCCGTCCGCGCGCTCGGCGGCGACGATCTGGTCGGGGTCGCCCAGGCGGTCGAGCGCCGTGCGCGCCTCGGCGTCGGTCGCACCGGCCGGGGCGGCTTTGGCGAGTGGGTGCAGAGGAGGCGTGGTCATGGTCGGTCTCCAATCCCGAGGACCGTGTCGACGCCGTCGCGGAAGCGGCGCCACTCCTGGATGAACGCGTCGAGCGCGCGGCGTCCGTCGGCGGTGAGCCGGTAGTAGCGCCGGGGTGGGCCCGAGGGCGACTCGCGCCATGTGGTCTCGACCACGCCCTCGCGCCGCAGCCGTCCCAGCAGCGGGTAGAGCGTCCCCTCGGTCGTGACCATCCCGTCGACCGTCGCGAGCGTGCGCACCAGCTCGAACCCGTAGCGCTCGCCGTCGCGCAGGAGCGCGAGCACGCAGAGCTCGATCGCGCCCCGCCGCAGCTGTGAGATCGCCGCATCCCGGACATCTACCATGCAGTACAAGGTACCTGGTTGCAGCGGGTATGTCAACCGGGCCTGCCGGGGGCCGCCAGCGACCCCACTAGACTGCCGCGGATGGCATCGACCCCCGCGACGCGCGCAGCGCTGCGACCGCTCCAGGCGCTGCGCTACGACTCCGAGCGCGTCCGCCTCGACGACGTCGTCGTGCCCCCCTACGACGTGATCGCACCGTCCGACCGCGAGCGCTACGCGGCCAGGAGCGAGTACTCCGCCGTGCACCTGGTGCTGCCCGACTCGCCCAGCCGCGCCGGCCGTCTCCTGCACGAGTGGCGGCGCGCCGGCATCCTCCGGCAGGACGCCCGGCCCACGCTCTGGTGGCACGTCCAGGACTACGTCGGCCCCGACGGCGCCGAGGGCAGCCGGTCGGGGTTCCTGTCCGCCGTGCGGCTGTCGGACTACTCCGAAGGCCGGGTGCGCCCCCACGAGATGACGCACGCCTCCGCGCGGGCCGACCGGCTCGAGCTGACCCGGGCCGTGGCCGCGAACCTCTCGCCCGTCTTCGGCCTCTACGACGACCCGGACGGCACCCCCGGTGAGGCCCTGCGGCCGCTGGCGGACGGCGCTCCGGCGATGCAGATGAAGGATGCCGACGGCACGACGCACCGCTTCTGGCCGGTGACCGACGCCGCGGCGATCGCGGCGGTGCAGGAGGCGATGGCCGGCCGCCCGATCGTGATCGCCGACGGCCACCACCGCTACGAGACCGCCCTCGCCTACCGCGGCGAGCGGCGCGAGCGCGACGGCCACCCCGAGGGGGATCAGCCCTACGACTTCATCCTCATGCACCTCGTGAACCTGCACGGCGAGGGGCTCGTGATCTACCCCACCCACCGGGTCGTCATGGGCAGCCGCCAGGTGACCGACGAGGTGCTGCACGCCTTCGACGTGCGCGAGCTCGACGCCCCGCCGGCCCAGGTCGAGGCGGCGCTGCACGAGGTGCCGGCGCAGACGATCGCCTTCGCCGTGTGGCGCGGCGGCGGCCGGCCCGCGCTGCTGTGCACGCTGCGCGACCGCGGCGCGGTCAGCATGGCGATGATGGGCGCGCCGGCGCCGGTGCGGCAGATCGACTCGGCCGTGCTCGAGGCGGTCGTCCTCGCGCCGCTCCTGGGCCTGCTCGACCCGGCGCAGTTCGCGACCACCGACAGCATCCGGTACGTGCGCGAGCTCGGCGCTGCGACGGCGCCGGTCGACCGCGGCGACGCCTCGGCGGCGTTCCTCCTGCGGCCGCCGACGGTGGAGCAGGTGCAGGCCGTCGCGGCGGCCGGAGCGGTCATGCCGCAGAAGTCGACCTACTTCTTCCCGAAGCTGCACTGCGGCTTCCTGATCAATCCCCTGGACGCCTGATGCGCGCGGACTGGCTCGACTTCTGCCGAAGGGTGTCGGCGGACGTTGAGTCCGCGCTCGAGGGCATGCCCACCCGGGACGACCGCGAGCCCGTCGTCGGCCGTGGCAGCGGCGGCGACGACACCACCGTGATGGATGACCGGGCCGAGCGCGCTGCCGTCGCCCAGCTCGAGGCGCTGCACGCCCGCGGGATCGACTTCCGGCTCGTCTCGGAGGAGCTCGGCGAGCGCTCGTTCGGGACGGGCGGCCCGTGGGTGGTGGTCGTCGACCCGATCGACGGGTCGCTGAATGCGAAGCGGCGGCTGCCGTTCTACTGCCTCTCGATCGCGTTCGCCGACGGCCCGACGATCGCGGACGTCCGCTTCGGCTTCGTGCGCGACTTCGGCAGCGGCGAGGAGTGGGTGGCCGAGGCCGGCCAGGGGGCGGCGGTGAACGGGCGCCCGCTTGGCGGCGTGCGCCCGAAGGACCGGCTCGGCATCGTCGACTTCGAGGCGACGAACGCCGCGCTCGTCGCCACCGCCGCCGCACGCCTCGACGGCAGCGTGGGGCGGATCCGGATGCTGGGGGCGCTCGCGCTCGCCATGTGCCAGCTGGCGGACGGCCGCGTCGACGGCGTGGCGACCCTGAAGCCGTCGCGCTCGGTCGACCTGGCCGCCGCGTGGCTGATCGTGCGCGAGGCCGGCGCCGACGTCCTGCTCGTCGACGACCCCGCCCTGCCGCTCGACCTGCACTCCCGCACCCGGGCGGTGGCCGCCCGCGACCGGTCGATGAGCACGCGGCTCGCCGACCTGGTCTACGCCGGCGAGCCCGCGTGACCCGGGTCGCGCGGGTGGGCATCTAGACTGCAGGCATGGTTTCCGAATCCGCGATCCGCGAGGCGCTCGTGCAGGTGATCGACCCGGAGCTGCGCCGCAGCGTGGTGGAGCTCGACATGGTGCGCCGCGTGGACGTGCGCGGCGCCGACGTCGACGTCACGATCGCGCTCACCGTGGCCGGCTGCCCGATGAAGGCCGAGCTCGAGTCGCAGGTGCGCCGCCACGTCGGGGCGGTGGACGGCGTCTCCGCCGTCTCGGTGAGCTTCGACGTGATGACGCCCGAGCAGAAGGCCGCGCTGCGCCAGCGCCTCCACGGCGGTGCCGCCGGAGAGGCGAAGCAGATCTCGCTCTCCAAGCGCACGCGCGTGGTGGCGGTCGCCTCCGGCAAGGGCGGCGTCGGCAAATCGACCCTGACCGCGAACCTGGCGGCGGCGCTCGCTGCAGGTGGGGCCGAGGTGGGCGTCGTCGACGCCGACATCTACGGCTACTCGATCCCGCGCATGCTCGGGATCACCCGCCGGCCGGTGGTGGTCGACAGCATGATCGTGCCGCCGGTGAACCACGGCATCCGGATCATGTCGATCGGCTTCTTCCTCGAGCCCGACCAGGCGGTCGTCTGGCGCGGACCGATGCTGCACAAGGCGCTCGAGCAGTTCCTGACCGACGTCCACTGGGGCGAGCTCGACTACCTCGTCGTCGACATGCCGCCCGGCACGGGCGACGTCTCGATCTCGCTCGGCCAGCTGCTGCCGTCCCCCGACGTCGTCATCGTGACGACGCCGCAGCCGGCCGCGCAGCAGGTGGCGGAGCGCTCGGCCGAGGTGGCCGCGAAGACCGGGATGCACGTGGCCGGCGTGATCGAGAACATGAGCGCGGTGATCTGCCCGTGCTGCGGCGAGGCGTCGCACCCGTTCGGGCAGGGAGGCGGTCGCGAGCTGGCGGCGCGGCTCGGCGTGCCCCTGCTGGGCGAGGTGCCGCTCGACGAGCCGCTGCGGATCGCCGCCGACGAGGGCCGGCCGCTGGTGCTCTCCGACGCGGATGCGCCGTCGGCGCGGGCGATCGCCGAGGTGGCGGCCGCCCTGCCCGGCGCCCTTCAGCCGCGCTCGGGCGCCCTGCGCATCGAGCACCGGCTCAGCGTGCGGTAGCCCCGCCACCGGGGCCGGGCCCCTTGGCGGACCGTCCGCCGCTCACTCCGCCCGGCGGCGCAGCTCGCGCAGGACGACCGGGTCGACGCGGCCGTCATAGAGCCGCTCCTCGAGGTTCTCCATCCCCGCCCAGTGGCGCAGGCCGGTGTCGACGTCGCCCTCGTAGCCGACCTTGCCGAGCAGCTCGGCCAGCTCGGCCTGCACCTGTTCGATCGGGATCAGCCGGTCGTCGGGCGTCGTCCCGAAGAGCAGGTCCTGGATCGCGTACAGGCGCTGTAGCTCGGTCACCGGGTCGGGATGGTCGTCGACGCGCAGGTCGATCAGCAGGTCGTTGTTGCCCCCGTAGCCGCCGCCCGTCTGGCGCACGATGACGGCCGCCGACTGGCGTCCGCGGCGGTCGCCGCCGGCCTCGTCGCCGGCCGCGAGCGCGGCCAGCATGCGCTCCACCAGCGGCCCTTCGGTCGCTTCGAACGTCGCGGCGAGCGCCTCGACGACCTCCGGCCCGGCGAGCAGGTTGCCCTGGGCGGCGTAGCCGTCGCCGGTGCGGTCGCCGGCCCACTCGAAGCAGCCGGGGCCGGTGTAGCCGGCGCTCGCGCCCGTGGCGTCGACGATGCCGATCTGGCGCTGCTCGTACTCCGGGTCGCCGGCCTGGAGCCGGTCGAGCGTCTCCTGCGCGCTCGCGCCCCCCGCGAGCAGGTCGAGCCCGTCCGGCCCGTAGGTGATGTTCGCGAACGCCTGCGTGGCGACGGCTCCGGCCTCGGCCCGAGCCCAGGGCACGACCGCCCCGACGGCGAGGAACTTCGACGCCACGACGACGCCGTGCTGTCCCGACGCGCGGTCGAACGCGACCAGCGAGAAGGTCACTCGAGCGTGTCCCCGGGGGTGAGCTCCTCCACCACGACATCGGAGAGCCCGCGCTTGCCGAGCTCGTCGCGTAGGGCCTGCGGCGTTCCGTCGAGCAGGTCGAAGGTGCCGTAGTGCATGCCGAGCACGCGCTTCACACCCAGCAGCTCGACGGCCTTCGCCGCCTCGAACGGCCCCATCGTGAAGAAGTCGCCGATCGGGAGCATGGCCAGGTCGGGCGCGTAGAGCTCGCCGATCAGCGCCATGTCCCCGAACACGCACGTGTCGCCCGCGAAGTAGATCTTGAAGCCGTTCTCGAGCGTGATGATCAGGCCGGCGGGCTCGCCGGTGTAGATCGGGCCGCCGTCACCCTCGACGCTGGAGGAGTGGTGGGCGTCCACGAGCGTGACCCTGATCCCCGCGGCCGTGTGCGAGCCGCCCTTGTTGAAGCCGACCGCGTTCTCGACGCCCTGGTGCTCGATCCAGTCGGCCAACTCGACCATGCCGAGCACGGTCGCGCCCTTCTCCTTCGCCAGCCGGGCGGCGTCGGCCGTGTGGTCGCCGTGGCCGTGGCTCAGGAGGATGAGGTCGAGGTCGCCCGGATCCTGCAACGCCTCCGGACACTTCGGGTTCCCGGTGATCCAGGGGTCGATCATGACGCGCTTGCCGCCCGGCGTTTCGAGCCGGAACGTCGCGTGGCCGAACCAGGTGAGCTTGACGCCGTTACCGAGAGGCATTGGGGCTCCTTCGTGGGTCGCAAGGACGGTGCAGAAGATAGCCGAGAAGGACTCGCTCGGCCGGTCGAGAACACACCGGGGAGATGCCCCGCCTGCGCCGCCAGATCACACCAGCCCGCGTCGCCGCCTGCGCCGCGCTCGCCGCGGTGGCGGCCGCCACGGTACCCACTCTGATCGGCTTCTACGTGTCGCTGATGGCCGTTGCCGTCCTCCTGGGCGCTGCGTTCGCCGCCTATCTGGCCGTCGTCGACGATCCACACGAGTGGGCCGTCTTCGAGCTCGGCGCGTGCACCGTCGCCGCGCTGCTCACGCTCGCCGGCACCAGCCTGCGCTTCCCCGCCGTCATCGCCGGCGAGACGCCGTCGGCGGCCGTCAAGCTCGCGTGGCTGGCGCTGGCGGTGGCCGCCGCCGCTGCCGCCGCGTCGGTCGCCCGAGCGCACCTGCGCGAGCTCGTGAGCCTGCGCGACGAGGGCATCGCCCGCGTCATCCGCCGCACCTGAGCCCTAGCATCGCCGCCACCCGGGCTCTATGCTCGGAGGGTCGACGAGGAGTGACGCATGCAGGCGTGCGGGCGGTGTGGAAACCGCATCGACGGTCGGTACCGGTTCTGTCCATGGTGCGCCTCGCCGCTGCGGTCCAAGCTGGTCGAGTTCTTCCGCCCCCACCCGGACGTCGAGTCCGACCACGGCCGGGCGCTGCGTGTCTCCCGCTACCTGGGCGCGCGCGCGGACGAACGCCACGTCCGCTTCAGCGTCTGGGACGACGACGGCGTGGCCGAGGCCGCCATCTCGCTCGACGAGGCCGAGGCCGACCGCCTCGCCCGTTTCCTGCTCGAGCCGTCCGGCCGCCGCCACCGCCCGCGCACCGTGTGGGACCGGCTGGGCACGCTGCGCCGGCACGTGCACTGAGCACGTAGGAGGGCGGGATCGGGCGGACTCAGGCCGCGTCGCGGGTGCGCGACGGCGGGACGGCGACCCCTCCGACCCGGTCGACGATGTCGTCGACGGCCTGTGCGAGCCGCGCCCGGGCGCCGGGTGAGGCGTAGGACGACGGATACAGCACGCGGTAGCGGGCGACCAGGTCGGGCCGGTAGCCCTCGAGCCAGGGCATGAACACCTCGCGCACACCCGGCCGCAGGTGCAGCAGGATGGGGCTGACCGAGACGGCGCCGGCGTCGACGCAGGCCGAGACGACCTCGGCCAGCTGTCCAGGGGCGTCCGACATGCCGGGCAGGACAGGCGCGATCAGGACGCCGGTGGGGATGCCGGCGGCGTTCAGGCGCTCGACCGCCTCGACCCGCCGCCGCGGCGGCGGCGTGCCCGGCTCGCTCGCCCGCCATACGCCCTCGTCGAGGGTGCCGATCGAGAGGTTGCAGCGCACGAGCCCCGCCCGCGCCGCCTCGGCGAGCACATCCACGTCGCGCAGGATCATGGGGGACTTCGTCAGGATCGAGAACTCGTTCCCGGCCCGCAGGAGCTCCGTGACCAGCCGCCGGGTGAGCCGGTAGCGGCCCTCCGCGGGCTGGTAGGGGTCGGTGTTGGTGCCCATCGCGATGTGCTCGCCGCCCCAGCGCGGGTCGCGCAGCTCGGCGGCGAGCCGCTCGGCCGCGTTCACCTTGACGACGATCCGGCGCTCGAAGTCTTCGCCCGTGTCCATGCCCAGGAAGGCGTGCGTCGGCCGGGCGAAGCAGTACGTGCACGCGTGCGAGCAGCCGCGGTAGGCGTTGATCGTGAAGCGGAACGGCATCCGCGAGGCCTCGGGCACCCTGTTGATGATGCGCTTCGCCCGGACGTGCAAGTATTCGACATCACGCAGCGAGCGGCCGTCGCCCATGCCGTCGAGCTCGGGGAAGAGCGGCAGCTGCGCCTCGTCCATGCCCGGATCATAGCGAACATATGTTCGGTCGTGTCAGCGGCGGGCCGGGCGCACGATCCCGTGGTCGTAGGCGAACACGACCGCCTGCACACGGTCGCGCAGGCCGAGCTTCGCGAGCACGCGGGCCACGTGCGACTTGACCGTCGAGGGCTCGATCACCAGCGCGTCGGCGATCTCGGCGTTCGTCACGCCCTGCGCGAGCAGCTCGAGCACGACGCGCTCCCGCGGGGTGAGCGCGGCCAGCTCGGGCGGCTCCGCGCCGCGCTGCCTGTGCTCCTCGATCAGCCGGCGGGTGCTCGCCGGCGCCAGCAGCGCGTCGCTCTCGTGCACCGTGTGCACCGCGGCCACCAGCTGCGCCGGCGGGGCGGTCTTCAGCAGGAACCCCGACGCTCCGGCCCGGAACGCCTCGATGACGTACTCGTCCAGATCGAAGGTGGTCAGCACGAGCACGCGGACCGCCGGGACGGCGGCCAGGATCGCGCGGGTCGCGGCGATGCCGTCGAGCCCGGGCATGCGGACGTCCATCAGCGCCACGTGCGGGTGTGTGCGCTCCGCCTCGGACACCGCCTCGCCCCCGTCGCCGGCCTCGGCGACGACGCGCAGGTCGGGCTCGGCGCTCAGGATGAGGCGCAGGCCCGCCCGCACGAGCGGCTGGTCGTCGGCGAGGAGCAGGTCGATCACGTCGCCGGCCGGGAGATCGGAAGCCGCGCACGCACCGTGAAGCCGCCCGCCGCGCCCGGGCCGGCGTCGAGCTGGCCGCCGAGCATGGCGACGCGTTCGCGCATGCCGATCAGGCCGTTGCCCGAGCCGCCGTCGGGGACGCGCGCCCGGCCGTCGTCGCGCACCTCGACCTCGACGCCGTCCGCGCCGTAGCGCACCGTCACCGCGGCGGTCGCGGGGCGCGCGTGCTTGTGGACGTTCGTGAGCGCCTCCTGCACGATCCGGTAGGCGGACAGGTCGACACCGGGCGGCAGCGGCACGGGCGACCCCTCGACGTGCAGGTCGACGTGGACGTCGGTGCGCGACACGTTGCGGACGAGCGCCGGGAGGTCGCGCAGCCCCGGCTGGGGGCCGAGCGCCGGGTCGTCCTCGCGGCGCAGGACGCCCAGCAGCAGGCGCATCTGGTCGATCGTCTCGCGCCCCGTGTTCGAGATCGCCCGCAGCGCGTGGCGCACGTCCGGCTGGTCGCCCTCGAGGACGCGGTCGGCGGCGCCAGCCTGGACGACCATCATCGACACGTTGTGGGCGACGACGTCGTGCAGCTCGCGGGCGATGCGTCCGCGCTCGAGCGCCACCGCGGCCTGCGCCTGCAGGTCGCGCGACCGGGCCAGCTCCCGGGTCAGGAGCTCCAGCTCGGCCGTCCGCACCCGCCGGCCGCGGATGATCGCGCCGACGGCCCAAAAGCCCGTGATCCAGGCGATCGGAGCGAGCGCATTCCCGGTCGTCATGCCCCGGTTGTGCGCGACGACCATGAACGGCAGGCCGACCGCGAACATCAGCCCGGCGCCACGTAGGCACGCCGCCCGGCGACGTGCGCGCCGATCGAGTAGGCGGCGAGGACGGAGCCGACGAACACCTCGAACGGCGCCTGGTGGGGAGAGGCGACGGCGACCAGCAGGCCGCCCGAGGCGGTGACGGCGATCATCGCGCCGATCGGGCGCCGGCAGCGCGGCGCACACGTTCGGAGCGAACCGCCTGCCGCACCGACTCCTCCATCGCTCCAACCGTACCGCCCGACCGCCCGCCGCGCATCCGCCGGGCGGGCGAGCCGCAGATCCTCCTCGCGACGGGGTCCGGTTCCGCCGCGGCGCCGATGACGGGCGTCCGGCGGGCTCCTATCGTCGAGAGCGACCGGCGTCACCCAGAAGGAGGCGGTACATGCACACCCGGCAGCCCAGCAAGCGTCGTTCGGCGGTCGTCGCCCTCCCGGCGGCGATCGCGGTCGAGATCGGGGCGATCTCGGCGGGAGTCGGAGGCGCCGTCAGCGCGGCGCTCGCCTTCGTGCTGGTGTTCGGCGCCTGTCATCAGGCCGGCCTCGTCCGCTGGCGGCGCCGCCCCGCCGGCTAGCTCTCTCCGAGCCTCCATCACGCGCGTGCTATATAGTACGCGCGCTATGGATATGCCGTGGTACGACCGGTTGGGGACCACCTACACCGCGACCCGCCGCGAGGATCCCCAGCTCGCGGTCCAGATCCACGCCGCCCTGGGCGACGGCCGCACGCTCCTCAACGTCGGCGCCGGCGCCGGCGCGTACGAGCCGCACGACCGCACCGTGCTGGCGGTCGAGCCGTCGCCCGTGATGGTCGCCCAGCGGCCGGCGGACGCCGCCCCGGCGGTGCTGGCGGCGGCCGAGCGGCTGCCGTTCGTCGACGGCAGCTTCGACGCCGCGATGGCGCTGCACACGGTGCATCACTGGGACGACCCGGCGGCCGGTCTGGGCGAGCTGCGCCGAGTCGCCCGGCGCGTGGTCGTGGTGGCGGGCGACGCGCAGGTGATCGACCGGCTGTGGCTGACCGCCGAGTACTTCCCCGGCATGGCCTTCGCCGCCCGGCGCGAGCTGCGGCCGGAGGCGATCGCCGAGCGGCTTGGTGGGCGTACCGAGATCACGCCGCTGCGAGTCCCGGTCGACTGCCTCGACGGCTTCCCGGAAGCGTTCCTGGCCCGGCCGGAGGCCTACCTCGACCCGCAGGTGCGGCGCAACATCTCGGCCTTCCGGCTGCTTCCCGGGCGGCAGGCGGCCGTCGGGGTCGCCCGCCTGCGCCGCGACCTTGCGTCCGGCGCGTGGGACGCCCGTCACGGCCACCTGCGCCGCCTCGCCCACCTGGACACGGGCCTTCGGATCGTCGTCTCCGACCCCGCCTGACCATCACAACTCCGGCGTCCGGCCGTAGAGTGGAACGGTGAGTGCAGTCGTCGCGGCGGTCGTCGTCATCGCGCTCCTTGGAGCGGACGTCGGGGTGGTGTACTGGATCTCGACGCGCACCGGTCTGTATCGCTGGGCGCAGGAGCAGATCGGGCCGCCTCGCCGCAGCACGGGGGTTCACGCCCGCCTGCACCGGCTCGGCGCGATGTGCCTCTGCATGGTCGTGATCGGCATCCCCGTCCAGGGCGGGGTGGTCATCGTCGCCGGCATCGCCGCCGCCGTCGGTGCGCTCTGAGCGGCGGGGCCTGGCCCCGCCGGCACACGCGGCTAGAACAGCGAGCTCGACGCGGTGCGCGCCAGGTCGATCAGCGGCGTCGGCACGATGCCGAGCACGAGCACGGCCAGGGTCGCGAGCGCCGCCGCCGAGGCGGTCAGGCCGAAGGCCGGCCCCGGCGTCGCCTGGGGCACGGTCGCGTCGCGGTCGTAGAGGGCGAACGGCACCTTCAGGTAGTACACGAGCCCGACCATCGTCGCCACGACGCCGGCCACGGCGAGCCAGGCCTGGCCGTTCTGGGCGGCGGCGGAGAAGATGTAGAGCTTGCCCAGGAAGCCGCCCGTCGGCGGGAAGCCCGCCAGCGAGAGCATGCACACGAGCATGCAGGCCCCAAGCAGCGGCCGCCGGTAGCCCCAGCCGCCGAAGTCGGCGATCTCGACGGGCCGGCCGATCTCGCGCTCGCGCACCGCCACGATGCCGAAGGCGCCCAGGTTCATCGCCCCGTAGACCGTCAGGTAGTAGAGCAGCGCCCGCGTGCCGAGCACGCTGTGGGCGGCCACGGCGGTGAGCAGGAAGCCCGAGTGGCCGACGGTCGAGTAGGCGAGCATCCGCTTCACGTTCGCCTGGCGCAGGGCGCCCAGGTTGCCCACGGCGAACGAGGCGATCACGATCCCGGCCACGCCGATCTGCCACACGTCGGACTGGCGCGGGAACGCCGTCACGAGCACCCGCAGCGCGAACACGAGCGCGACGACCTTCGTCGCCGCCGACATGAACGCCGTCACCGGCGTCGGCGCGCCCTCGTAGGCGTCCGGCGTCCACATGTGGAACGGCGCCGCGTTGGCCTTGAAGCCGAGGCCGACGAGCACGAGCGTCAGGCCGATCAGCACGAGCACGTCGTGGCGGTCGCCGGCCGCGAGGGCCGAGTGGATGCGGTCGAACTCGAGCTGCCCGCTGGCGCCGTAGGTGAGCGCCGCTCCGTAGAGCAGGAAGGCCGCTCCGATCGAGCCGATGATCAGGTACTTGAGGCCGCCTTCGAGCGAGCGCAGGTCGTCGGTCTCGATCGCCACCAGCACGTAGAGGGCGAGCGAGAAGAGCTCGAGCGCGACGAACGCCGTCACGAAGCTGTTGGCGACGCAGAGCAGCGACATGCCGGCGCCCGCGGTCAGGAGCAGGACGTGGTACTCGACGCCGCGCTCGCGCAGGTCGCGCATCCCCCACGAGAACGCCACCGCGACGATCGCCGCCACGAACACGAGCATGCGGCCGCCCTGCCCGAAGGCGTCGATGCGCAGCGTGTGGTCGAACGGCGCCCGGGCATGGTCGTGGAACGAGGCCGCCGCCCACACCGTCGCCGCCGTGAAGGCCGCGACGGTCGCCCCGGCGGAGAGGAGCCGGGCCGGCTCGTCCGGCAGGAAGATCATCGTCACGAGCAGGACCGCCGCCGTCCCCAGCAGGATGATCTCCGGGCCGATGGCAGTGAACGAGACGGGGATCGTGTGGATCACAGCTTCTGCACCTTCGCCGGGACGCCGAAGCCGACCTGGGAGTCCGCGATCCGGCGCATGACGCCGTACGGATAGGCGGTCATCGCGAGCAGGATCAGGACGAGCGGCACCGCGATCGCGAGCTCGGGCAGGCGCAGGTCGGGCGTCTCGTCGCTGACGCGCTCCCCGTTGTCCTCGTGCGCCAGCGCCGAGTACCAGCGCAGCATGTACATGGCCGCGAGCACGATCCCGCACGCCGCCGCGGCGCCCAGCACCGCCTGCTGCTGGAACGCGCCGATCAGGATGTAGAGCTCGGACACGAAGATGCTCGACCCCGGCACCGCGAGCGCCCATAGCGCGGCGATCAGGAGCACCGTCGACATCACCGGGCGGCGGTTCGAGAGCCCGCCGAGGACGCGGAAGCCGTCGCTGCCGGCGCGCAGCTCGATCAGGCCGATCAGCAGGAACGCGGCCAGCGAGACGACGCCGTGATTCACCATCTGCAGCGTCGCGCCGGTGACGCCGTTCACGTTGAAGACGAAGATCCCGATCACGATCAGGTTCATCTGCGACAGGCTCGAGTAGGCGACGACGCCGCGGGCGTCCGGCTGGCGGAACGCCACCAGCGCCCCGTACAGGAGCCCCGCCAGGCCGAGCCCCAGGAAGACCCAGCGCCAGTCGTGGGCGACCTTCGGGAACAGCGGCAGCGCGAACCGCAGCAGGCCGTAGGCGCCGGCCTTGGAGATGACTCCGGAGAGGAGCGCGGTCACCTCGGGCGTCGACTCGCGGTAGGCGGAGGGCAGCCACCCGTGCAGGGGGAAGAGCGGCGCCTTGATGCAGAACGCCGCCGCGAAGGCCAGGAAGAGCCAGGTCGACTCGTGCGGCGACGCCGTCAGCGCGTCGAGCTCGAACGAGTGCGCCGACACGCCCAGCACCGCGATCGCGGTCAGCATGAGGAGCGACCCGACCATCGTGTAGACGACGAACTGGAGCGTCGCCCGGCGGCGGCCGTCCCCGCCCCACACGCCCATCAGGATGTAGAGCGGGATCATCATCACCTCCCAGCCGACGTAGAACAGCACCAGGTCCTGGGCGGTGAAGAGCAGGACGAGGGCCGACTCGAGCAGGAGCAGGAGGCCCATGTAGGCGCGCGGGCGCGCGCGCCCGGCCACCATCGCCGCGCCGATCGCCGCGGCGATGCCCACGGCGGTGAGCAGCATCATGAAGAGCGAGAGGCCGTCCATGCCGACGTGGTAGCGGATGGGTGCGGCGTCGCCGAAGTGGGAGACCCACTGCGTGTTCTGGACGTACTGGATGCCGCCGCCGACCTTGAAGCCCACCAGCGCCACCGCGCCCAGCACGACCTCCGCCAGCGCCACCAGCAGCGCGAGCGCCTCGGTCTGGCGGCGCCCCAGCGGCAGCAGCCCGACGACGAGCGCGCCGGCGAGCGGGAGGACGACGAGCGCGGTCGTCACAGCGTCGCCCTCGACAGGAAGTAGACCCCGAGAACCGCGGCGCCGGCCGCGAGCACGGCCGCGTACTCGCGCACCACGCCGGACTGCGCATCTGCGGTGCCGCGGGCGAACGCCCCCACGATCCACGCGACCAGGTCGACCGTGCCCCAGATCAGCCACCGCTCGACGAAGCGGTAGAGCCCCGAGGCCACCGCCGCGGCGGGGGCGTAGGCGAACCGGTCGTACGCCTCGTCCCAGTAGAACTTGTGCTCCGACGCGGTGATGAGCGCCCCGAACGGGCGCTTCAGCCGCTCGAGCAGGCCGGGGTCGGCGTAGGCGCGCCAGGTGAGCAGGGCGCCCGCGCCGCCGGCCGACCACGCGATCGCCGTCGTCAGCAGGTCCTGCGGCGTCGTCGGCTCGATCGCTGGCGCCACGCGCTCGAGCCATGTCCCGAACGTCGTGTTGATCCCGAAGCCGATGGCGAGGAAGCCGGAGAGGACGGCGCCGACGGCGAGCGCGAGCACCGGCCAGAACATCACCCACGGCGCCTCGCCGTGGTCGGTGTGCAGGTGCTCCGTCGCGTAATGCGAGCGCTCGCCGTAGAAGGTCAGCCGCATCAGGCGGGTGGCGTAGACGCCGGTGAAGAAGGCGCCCACCAGACCGCCGGCCCAGACCAGGATCGCCGTCGTCCCGCCCTTCTGCAGCGCGCCGGCCAGGATGCCGTCCTTGGAGAGCGGCCAGAACCCGATCAGCGCGACGGTGCCGACCCACATCAGCCACTTCGTCTTCGGCAGCGCCGAGCCGAGCCCGCCCATGCGGCGCACGTCCTGCTCGCCGCCCAGCGCGTGGATGACGATGCCGGCTCCGAGGAAGAGCAGGGCCTTGAAGAAGGCGTGCGTCAGCAGGTGGAACATGCCCGCCGCGTAGGCGCCCACGCCGACCGCGGTGAACATGTAGCCGATCTGGCTCATCGTGGAGTAGGCGATGATCCGCTTGATGTCGGTCTGGACGAGGGCGATGACGCCGGCCATGAGCAGGGTGGCGAGGCCGAGCAGCGCCACCAGCGCCTGGATGTCCGGGGCGTTTGCGAACAGCACGTGCGTGCGCGCGACCAGGTAGACGCCGGCGGTCACCATGGTGGCGGCGTGGATCAGGGCGGAGACCGGGGTGGGGCCCTCCATCGCGTCGGGAAGCCAGGTGTGGAGCGGGATCTGGGCCGACTTGGCGATCGCTCCGATCAGCAGCCCCGCGGCCACCCAGTTGGCGTCGGCGGAGCCCTTCGCCCAGTGCTGCGGGCCGAGGTGGAAGACCGCGGCGAAGTCGGTCGTGCCGAGGTCGCGCACCATGAAGAAGATCGCCACGACGATGCCGACGTCGCCGATCGCGTTCATCACGAACGCCTTCTTGGCCGCCGCGACCGGCTCCGGCCGCTCGTGCCAGAACCCGATCAGGAGGTACGACGAGAGGCCGACCAGGCCCCAGCCGGCCAGGAGCAGCACGAAGTTGGCCGACATCACCAGGAGCAGCATCGAGAACAGGAACAGGTCGAGGTAGACGAAGAAGCGGCGCTCCTTCGGGTCGCCGTGCATGTAGCCGATCGAGTACATGACGATCACGGCCCCGACCCCGGCGACGATCAGCATCTCGGTGACCGAGAGCGGGTCGACGAGCACCGCCAGCGGCACCTTGAACGTCGGCGACCCGGCCCAGGTGTAGAGCGTGTAGGTGTGGGCGCGCTGCGAGGCGTTCTCGCCCAGGATCTGGACGAACTCGGCGACGGCGGCGGCGAACGCCGCGAACGCGAGCAGCGTCCCCGCCCAGGCGGCGGCGGTGCGGGAGATGCGCGAGCCGGCCAGCGTCAGCAGCACGACGCCGGCCAGCGGCGCGAACAGGCAGATCCAGGCGAGCGTCTCCATCAGACGGCCGTCTCCGCCATCAATGCCTCAGCCCCGTCATCCGGTCGACGTCGAGGTCGGCCTTGCGCCTGGCGACGGCGACCACCAGCCCGAGCCCGACGACGACCTCGGACGCGGCCACGGCCATCACGACCAGCGCGAACACCTGCCCCGACTGCTCGCCCAGGTAGCGCGAGAAGGAGATCAGCGCCAGGTTGCAGGCGTTCAGCATGATCTCGACGGAGAGCAGCAGGATCAGCGGGCTGCGGCGGGTGAAGACGCCGTACAGGCCGATCCCGAAGAGGACGGCCGACACGAAGATGAACCACTGGATACCGACGTGCATCAGGCGTCCGCCTGCTCGTCCTCGGCGGGCGCCCCCGTGTGCACGACGTCGAAGCGAGTCTCGCGGTCCATCACCGACGACTGCAGCGACGGCACCGGCTCGGCCCGGACGACCTCGAACGCACCCGGCTCGTCCGCGCCGCGCGGCGCCGGCCGGCGGGTGGCCAGGACGACGCCGCCGACCGCCGCGATCAGGAGCAGGATCGAGGTGCCCTCGAACGCGAGCAGGTAGCGGCCCAGGAAGCGGCCGGCGATCGCCTGCGGGGCGCCGAAGGCGTCGCTCACGACGGGGCCGTGCAGGAAGCTCTGGCGGGCGACGCCGAACACGATCTCGGCCGCGACCGCGGCGGCGGCGGCGAGCGCCCCGAGCGTCTGCCAGACCGGCCGCTCACGGGTCGGCTCGTCGGCTCTGCCGCCCAGGTAGGCGGTGACGAACAGGAACATGATCATCACCGCCCCGGCGTACACGATCACCTGCGCGGCGGCCAGGAAGTCGGACTGCAGCAGCAGGTAGAAGGTGGCGAGCGCGATCAGGTTCGCGATCAGCGACAGCGACGAGATGAACGGGTTGCCGGACAGCACCACGGTCAGCGCCGCGACGATCGCGACCACCGACGCGACGACGAAGACGATGTCGTAGGTCACGCCTCGCCTCCCGCCGGCTCCACCACGTCGAACGGGTCGGAGGGGGCGACCGGCGTCGTCCGGCTCGGGTGCATCGGCTCGAGCAGCATGTCCTTCGTGTAGACCATCGCGTCGCGCGACATCTCGGCCAGCTCGTAGTCGTGGCCGAGCGTGATCGCGTCGAAGGGGCAGGCCAGCTCGCAGTAGCCGCAGAAGATGCAGCGGCTCATGTTGATCTCGTAGATGCGGGCGTAGCGCTCGCCCGCCGAGTAGCGCTCCTGCTCGGTGTTCTCCGCCGCGACGACGCGGATGCAGTCGGCCGGGCAGGCGGCGGCGCAGAGCGAGCAGCCGACGCACTTCTCGAGGCCGTTCTCGTGCCGGTGCAGGCGGTGGCGGCCGCGGAAGCGCGGGTAGACGGGGCGCTTGTACTCGGGGTACTGCTGGGTGACGGGCTTGCGGAACAGGTGTCGGAACGTGACGCCGAAGCCCTTGACCGAATCGGTGACCGGCATCGTCAGTGGACCTTCTCGTGATGGTGGTTTGGAGATGGCGAGCGAAAACCGAGCGATGAAAGGACGACGGACGGCGGCAGTGCTTTGCACGACGCCGTCCGAGGACGCCTCAGCGCGATGGTTTGCAGCCGCCAGAACGGGCCTGACATCGCGAGAAGGCCCACTATGCCCTCCAGGCGACGATCACTGACGTGACCAGCAGGTTGACGGTGGCCAGCGGCAGGAGCACCTTCCAGCCGATCACCATGAGCTTGTCATAGCGCACGCGCGGCAGGGTCGCCCGCAGCCACATCGCCACGAAGATGAAGATCGGACATCTCGAGCACCATCCAGATCGGGCCGGGCAGCCACGGCCAGCCGTAGCCGCCGAGGAAGAGGATGGACGCCACGGCAGAGAAGGCGATCAGCGCCACGTACTCGGCGTTCTGGAACATCGCGAAGCGCATGCCGCCGTAC
The DNA here is from genome assembly GCA_963843705.1 of uncultured Actinomycetes bacterium. Lineage (GTDB taxonomy): Bacteria > Actinomycetota > Thermoleophilia > Gaiellales > JAICJC01 > JAICJC01. Next base: position 39,715 of record CAWJLQ010000010.1, on the reverse strand, counting down.
TCGGTGTGGTAGCCGGCGACCAGCTCGCCCTCCGCCTCGGGCAGGTCGAAGGGGATGCGGCTCGTCTCCGCGGTCGAGGCCACCACGTACACGAGGAACCCGAGGAACTGCGGGATGATGTAGGGCAGGCTGCTGCCCTGGTGCTGCGAGGCGACGATCCGGGTCAGCGAGAGCGAGTGGCTCATCATGACCACCCCGATCACCGCGAGGGCCAGGCTGACCTCGTAGGAGATCAGCTGCGACACGGCCCGCATCGAGCCGAGCAGGCTGTACTTCGAGCTCGACGACCAGCCGCCGACCAGGAACCCGTAGAAGCTGAGCGAGCCGAGCGCGAAGACGACCAGCAGCGCGACGCCCGGGTTGGAGATCCACAGGAAGATCTTGTAGTCGGTGCCGGGGATCGTCGCCTGGCCGCCGAAGGGGATCACCGCGAACACGGCCAGCGACGCGAAGAGCGAGACGAGCGGCGCCGTCAGGTAGAGCAGCGGGTTCACGCCGACCGGCATCAGGCTCTCCTTGCGGATCAGCTTGACCAGGTCGGCGATGGGCTGCAGCAGGCCGAAGGGGCCGACCCGGTTCGGTCCCAGGCGGACCTGGAAGCGGCCCAGCAGGCGCCGCTCGGCCCAGGTCAGCAGCGCGAAGACGCCCATCACGAGGTTGGCCAGGACGATCGCCTTGATCAGGGTGACGATGAAGCCGTCAGGCACCGGCCGCCTCCGCGGGCGCGACGGCCACCGCGCCCGGGCCGACGTGGGGGACGCGTGCCGCCATGCGCACGACCCCCGGCCGCAGCCGCCGCTGCACGAGCGCCGGCCCGGCCACGGTGCTTCCGTCCTGCGTGACGGCGATGCGGTCGCCGGTGGCGACGCCGAGCCGCTCGGCGTCCTCGAACGAGATCTCGATCCCCCTGCGGCGCTGGAACTGGAGCTCCTCGGTGTGGTCGACCGCAGGCCCGGACATCAGCTCGCGGTAGCCGACGACGACCGTCTGGGGCACGGCGGCCGGCGCCATCTGCGGCGCCGCCGGGGCGGCGGCCGCCGCGGGCCGCTCGCCGAGCGGCGCACGCTCGCCGATCTCCGACCACGACATGCCGGCGAACGCGGGCAGCCGCGCCGCCATCTCGGTGAAGGCCGCCGGCGGGTCGTGGGGCAGGTCGAGGCCGAGCCGGTCCGCCAGCTCGGCCGCCCAGGCGTAGCCGTCCGAGACGCCCTCGGGTGCGCGGGCGGCGCCGCGCACGCGCTGCACCCGGCCCTCGAGGTTCGTGACCGTGCCGTCCTTCTCGAGGCCGGCCGCCTCGGGCACCATCGTCGTCACCCAGCCGGACGAGTCGTTCTGGAACGCCGTCACCTGGAGCGCGAAGAAGCAGCGCGCCAGGGCGGCGCGCCAGCGCTCGCCGGCGCTCCAGTCGCCGACGGGGTCGGCGCCGAGGATGATCATCGCGCGCACCTCGCCGGCCTCCGCCTGCTGCAGCGCCTGCTCGGCGGTGACGCCGCCCAGACCGGCGGCACGGGAGCCGACCTCGTTCGCGGCCCGGGGCGTCCGCAGCACCGCGCAGCCGGTCGCGTGGGCGACGTGCGCGAGCACCGACGCCACCTCCGCCCGCATCGGCCCGGCCCAGATGACGACGGCGCCGTCCTCGCCCAGCGGCCCGGCCAGAGCGCCGTCGGCGGCCGCGGCCTCGAGCAGCGCCGCGTGGGCGGTGCCGGGGGCGGCCGGGATGTTCGTGGCGCCGCGCAGCGTGTCGAGGCGGGTGGCGCCGGGGCCGACGGTGACCACGCGGGCGCCCCCGCGCACGGCCTTGCGGATCCAGAGCTCGATGACGGGCGCGCGGTGGCCGAGGTCGGGGTCGCCGGCGACGACGATCGTGCGCGCGCGGCCGACGTCCTCGATCGAGGCCGCGTAGGGCGCCAGGTCGTCCCACCAGGGGCCGCTCTCCGGCCCGGCGACGCTCACCCCGCCGCCGAGCGCCTCCAGGATCCGCGCCCAGGCATACGCCTCCTCGTTCGTCTGCTCGCCCGAGGCGAGCACGGCCACCGAGCCGGCGCCGAAGCGCTCGACGGTGGCGCGCAGGCGGTCGGCGACGTGGTCGAGCACCTCTGCCGTCGACACCGCCTCGAGCCCGCGGCCGCCGCGGATCAGGTTCTGGGTGACGCGGTCGGGGGCGCGCAGATGGCCGAGCGCGTAGCGGCCGCGGTCGCACAGCCAGCCCTCGTCCACCCCGGGATGGTTGCGGGAGAGGACACGGGCGACCTGGCCCTCGCGGATCGTGGAGTAGGTGTTGCAGCCGACGGCGCAGCCGGTGCAGACCGTGGGCACGTTCTGGATCTCCCACGGCCGCGCCCGGAACCGGTACGTGGTCGAGGTGAGCGCGCCGACCGGGCACAGCTCGGTGACGTTGCCGGAGAACTCGTTCGTGTACGGGCGGCCCTCGAAGGTGGTGATCACCGAGTTGGCGCCGCGGTTCTCCGGCACGAGCTGCATGTCGCCGGAGACGTCCTCCGAGAACCGGGTGCAGCGGTAGCAGAGGATGCAGCGCTCCCGGTCGAGCTTGATCAGCGGCGAGATCGGGACCGGCTTCTCCTGCGTGCGCTTGGGCAGGGTCATGCGGGTGACGCCCGGGCCGTAGCGGAAGGTCAGGTCCTGCAGCGGGCACTCGCCGCCCTTGTCGCACACCGGGCAGTCGAGCGGGTGGTTCAGCAGCAGGAACTCGAGCACGGCGTCGTGGCCCTCGCGCGCCCGGGCGCTGTGGGAGTCGATCACCATGCCGTCGGCGGCCGGGGTCGTGCACGCGGTCTGCAGCTTCGGCATGCCCTCGATCTCGCACAGGCACATGCGGCAGGCGCCGATGCCCGCACCCAGGCGCGGCTCGTAGCAGAAGACGGGGATCTCGACGCCCGCCTCGGCGGCCGCCTCGACCACCGAGAGGCCCTTCGGGACGGTCACCTCGCGGCCGTTGATCGTCAGCGTGACCGTGGTCGTCTCGACGGTCGCCATCAGCACGCCCCCTCGTGAACACCCGGTGCCAGGCACCGGTTATTCATCGTCGCCCTCGTCCTCGTACAGCGCCTCGGCCATGTCGATCTCGTCCTGGGCGGAGGCCAGGCGCAGGAGCTCCGGGACGATCAGCTCGGGGTCCTCGCCCTCCTCGATGCGCCGGCGCACGTCCATGAAGGCGTCGTGGAAGGTGTTCACGCCGGCACTCCGCCCGTGTCGTGGTAGAGGCTCGCGATCGGGCTCTGCTCGACGAACGGGCAGCCGCCCTCGTCGATGTGCCGCTGGAACTCCTCGCGGAAGTGGGTGACGTAGCTCGCCACCGGCATCGCCATCGCGTCGCCCAGCGGGCACAGGCACTTGCCCAGGATGCGGTCGCACACGTTCAGGAGCAGGTCGAGGTCGCCCTGCGAGGCGGTGCCGTCCTCGATCCGCTGGATGATGTCGACGCCCCACTTCGTGCCCTCGCGGCAGGGCGTGCACTTGCCGCAGCTCTCGTGGCGGTAGAACTGCGCCACCCGCAGCGCGAGCTGCACCATGCAGGCGCGGTCGTCGATCACGACCACCGCTCCGGAGCCCGCCATCGAGCCCGCCGCCGCGATCGACTCGTAGTCGATGCCGGTGTCGAGCTGGTCGGGCATGAGCAGCGGCGTCGAGGAGCCGCCGGGGATGATGGCCTTGATCGAGCGCCCGTCCGGCGCTCCGCCGCCGCGGCCTTCGATCAGGTCGCGCAACGTGGCAGTCAGCGGGAGCTCGTAGTTCCCGGGCCGCTTCACGTTGCCCGACAGCGAGAACACGCGCGTGCCCTTGGAGCGCTCGGTGCCGATCGCGGCGTAGGCCTCGCCGCCCATCTCCAGGATGTACGGCACCGACGCGAGCGTCTCGACGTTGTTCACGAGCGTCGGCGCCGCGTACAGGCCGGCGACGGCCGGGAACGGGGGCTTCGAGCGCGGCTGGCCGCGCTCGCCCTCGAGCGAGGTCAGGAGCGCCGTCTCCTCACCGCAGATGTAGGCGCCCGCGCCGCGGTGCAGGACGATCGTCGCGTCGTAGCCCGACCCGAGCACGTTGCGGCCCACATAGCCTCGGCCGTGGGCCTCCTCGAGCGCCCGCTTCAGCACCTCGAACTCGGTGCGGTACTCGCCGCGGATGTAGATGAACGCCGAGGTGGCCGAGATCCCGTAGCTCATGATCACGATGCCCTCGATCAGCGCGTGCGGGTTGCGCAGCATGATCTCGCGGTCCTTGAACGTGCCCGGCTCCGACTCGTCCGCGTTCACGCACAGGTAGGCCGGCGTGCGCCCCTTGGGCAGGAACGAGGCCTTGCGGCCGGTCGGGAAGCCGGCGCCGCCGCGGCCGCGCAGGCCGGAGGCGTCCACCGCCGCGACCACGTCGCCGGTGTCCATCCCGAGCGCCTTGCGCAGCGACGCGTAGCCGCCGGCCTGCTCGTAGGCGTGCACGTCGCGGTGGTCGCCCTCGAAGTCGAGCAGGATCCTGCGCAGCTCGCTCATCCCGCGTCGCCCCGCAGCTCGTCCACGAGCGGCTTCACGCGGTCGGGGCCGAAGGGCTCGTGGTAGCGCTCGTCGACCGAGACGACCGGGCCCCAGCCGCAGCCGCCGTAGCACTCGACGGTGCGCAGCGTGAAGGCGCCGTCGGCCGTCGTCTCGCCGGCCTGGATGCCGAGCTCGCGCTCGAACGCGCGCACCGTCTCGCCGGCGCCGACGAGCGCGCACGAGATGTTGGTGCACACGCAGATCTCGTGCCGGCCCACCGGCTGCAGCCGGAACATGTCGTAGAACGATGCCACCGACTTGCAGAGAGCGGGTGTGAACCCGGTCGCGTCGGCCACCAGCTCGTAGGCCTCGGTCGTCAGCCAGCCGTACTCCTCCTGGGCCAGGCGCAACGCCGGGATCAGCGCCGAGCGCGGCTCCGGGTAGAGCGCGACGACGGCCAGGATGCGGTCGCGCAGCGGCGCGCTCGTGTCGTCCGGCGGCAGCGGCGCGGGCATGTCGGGGCGCGTCTCGAGCGCGCCGCGGAGCGTCTCTGCGGTGGCCGGGTCCACTAGATGGTCGACTCCGAATTCACGTGATGTCCTGGGGGGCGAGAACCGAGCGGCGCAAGGACGCAGGAAGCGGCCATAGTGGCTGAACTGGCGTCTGACCGTCGTGCGTCCGGGCGCGCGTTGAGTTCGGAGTCGACCATCTTTACCGGTCCGCCTCGCCCATGACGCCGTCGAGCGAGCCGACGACGACGATCATGTCGCCGATGTAGCGGTTGACCGACATCATCGCCGTCACCTGCAGGCTGACGAAGCTCGGCGCGCGGAAGTGCACCCGCCACGGCTTCGGGCCGCCGTCGGAGACGAGGTAGCAGCCGAACTCGCCCCGCGGCGACTCGACCGGGTAATACACCTGGCCGGGCGGCACACGGAAGCCCTCGGTGACGAGCTTGAAGTGGTGGATCAGCGACTCCATCGACGTGTGCAGCTCCGCCCGCGGCGGCAGCACGTACTTGCGATCGGTCGCCATCACCGGCCCGGAGGGCATCTTGTCGAGGCACTGCTCGATGATCCTGACCGACTCGTACATCTCCTTCGTCCGGCACAGGAAGCGGTCGTAGGCGTCGCCGCGCTCGCCGAGGATGACGTCGAAGTCCACCTGGTCGTAGACGAGGTAGGGCTCGACGCGGCGCAGGTCGTAGGCGACGCCGCTCGCGCGCAGGTTCGGGCCGGACAGCCCCATCGCGATCGCCGTGTCTGCCGTGATGGCGCCGATGCCGTGGTAGCGCGACTTCCAGACCGGGTTCCCGGCCAGGAGGTCGAGGTACTCGTCGATGCGCTTGGGCATCATCTCGCAGAATTTGCGGCACTCGGCGTAGAAGCCCTTCGGCAGGTCCTCGGCCACGCCGCCGATCTGCGGGTAGCGGTCGTGCATGCGCACGCCGGTGGCCATCTCGAACAGGTCGAGCACCGCGTCGCGCTCGCGCAGGCAGTAGAAGAACACCGACATCGCGCCCATCTCGACCCCGGACGTGCCCAGGTAGATGAGGTGGCTGTGGATGCGGTTCAGCTCGGCGAAGAGCGTGCGGATCCACTGCGCCCGCTCCGGCACCTCGATCCCGATCAGCTTCTCCACGGCGCCGACATAGGCCAGCTCGTTCGCGAAGAAGGCGACGTAGTCCATCCGCGGCGCGTACGGGATGCACTTCCAGTAGGTCTTCTGCTCGAAGTTCTTCTCGAAGCCGGTGTGGACGTAGCCGATGTCGGCGTCGAGGCCGACGACCACCTCGCCGTCGAGGGTCACGATCAGGCGCAGCACCCCGTGCGTCGACGGGTGGTTGGGCCCGAAGTTGACGGTGATCAGATCCTCGCCCGGCGGCGGGTCGACCTTCGACGGCGCGCCGGGCGGGATGCGCGCGGGCGTGTAGAGCGGCTCGACCGGGGCGGGTGGGCGCTCGACGATGCTCATACGGCGTCCGTGAACTGGACCGGCTCGCCGCCGATCGGATAGTCCTTGCGCAGGGGATGGCCGTCCCAGTCGGTCGGCAGGATCAGCCGGCGCAGGTTGGGATGGCCGGCGAAGACGATGCCCATCAGGTCGTACTGCTCGCGCTCGTGCCAGTCGGCCGTCGGCCACACCGGGACGACGCTCGCCACCTCCTGGCCGTCGTCCAGCCACACCTGCACGCGCACGCGCTCGGGCGGGCCGTCGCCGACGTGGGCGACGTGGTAGCGGACGGCGAAGCGCTTCGGCGGCTGCGCCGGCGTCTCGGCCGCGCCCCAGCTCCCGGTCGCGTTCAGGTCGCGGCCGCGCTCCGTGCCGAAGTAGCCGGACACCTCGTCGCCGTAGCCGAGGTGGTCGACGGCCGAGACTGCCGAGAGGAAGTTCTTGCCCTGCTCATCGCGCAGGTAGGTGCACACCTCGACGAGCTTCTCCGGCTTCACGGTCAGCGTCGGCATGTCGATGCCCTTCTCGTGCGAGACGACGGATCCGGGCACGGCCTTTCGGACCGCCGCCGCAAGCTGCGCCGCCGTCACGCCTTCGACTTCTCCTGCTCGTACGCCGGCGGGATGCCGGCCCGGATCTTGCGCTGGATCAGGCGCAGCCCGTCGAGCACGGCCTCGGGCCGCGGGGGGCAGCCGGGCACGTGCACGTCCACGGGCACGATCTTGTCCACGCCCTGCAGGATGGCGTAGTTCGCGAACATCCCGCCCGAGCTCGAGCACGCTCCCATCGCCATCACCCACTTGGGCACGAGCATCTGGTCGTACACCTGCCGCAGCGGCGCCGACATCTTGTGCGACACCCGCCCCGAGACGATCAGGAGGTCGGACTGGCGGGGCGAGCTGCGGAACACCTCGGCGCCGAAGCGGGCGATGTCGTAGCGCGGGGAGGGCAGCGACATCATCTCGATCGCGCAGCAGGCCAGGCCGAAGCCGGCCGGCCAGATCGAGTTCGACTGCGCCCACGCGAGCGCCTTCTCCACGGTCGTCAGCATGACGTACTGCTCGAGATCCTCCGACCGCACGGCGCGGTCGATGTGAACCGGCGTCACCGCCATTCCAGCGCCCCCCTCCGCCAGACGTAGGCGTACGCGACGACCAGGAGCACGACGAACGTGACCATCTCGGTCAGCCCGAACCACTTGAGCGCGTGCAGCTCCAGTGCCAGCGGGTAGAGGAAGACGATCTCGATGTCGAACACGATGAAGAGCAGGGCGGTCATGTAGTAGCTGACGGTGAACCGGCCGGCCGTGAACGTGTGCGACGACACGCCGGACTCGAACGGGATGCTCTTGTCACCGGCGTGCCGCGACGTTCGGGTCGAGAGCGTGAACGTCGCCACGAGCAGGCTGAACGGGATCACGAATGCGATCGCCGCAAAGACCAGGAATGCTGCCCAGTCGCCGAGCACCGAGGCCGACTATAGCACCGCTCACAATCGCGGCCTCAGATCGGCCGGGATCCCTGTATTCGAGCGGGTTCTCGCGGGGTGGCGGCTGTCACAAGCTCCGTCTTCTAGACTGCCGTTGGTGGCCACCGAGCAGATCATCGACATCACCATCGTCGGCGGTGGCCCGACCGGCCTGGCGGCGGCCTACTACGGCGGCCACCGCGACGCGAGCGTCCGCATCGTCGAAAGCCTCGAGCAGCTGGGCGGCCAGGTGTCGGCCGTCTACCCCGAGAAGCACATCTTCGACGTGGCCGGATACCCCAGGATCAACGGCCAGGAGCTGATCGACCGGCTCACCGACCAGGCGATGCAGTACGAGCCCGAGGTGCGGCTGGGCGAGGTGATCGAGACGATCACGCACCGCGAGGACGAGGTGATCGAGCTGCACACGGCCGCCGGCGAGACGCTGCTCACGCGCACCGTGATCATCACGGCCGGCCACGGGGCGTTCAACCCGCGCAAGCTCGACCTGCCCGACCTGGAGCGGTGGGAGGGCAACGGCCTGCACTACTTCGTGAAGCGCAAGGAGGCGTTCGCCGGGCGGCGGGTGGCGCTCGTCGGCGGCGGCGACTCCGCGCTCGACTGGGCGATGGGGCTCCAGGACACGGCCGAGACCCCGATCCGGCTGATCCACCGCCGCGACCGCTTCCGCGGCCTCGAGTCGTCGGTCAACGAGGTGCGCCGTCTCGCGGCGGAGGGCCTCGTCGAGATCATGGTGCCGTGCGAGGTGCGCGCGGCCGCCGGCAACGGGCGCGTCGAGCAGATCACGGTCGAGAACACCGAGACCGGCGAGATGGTCGAGGTCGCCTGCGACGAGCTCGTGACGCTGCTCGGGTTCGTCTCCCATCTCGGCCCGATCGCCAACTGGGGACTCGAGTTCGCGAACAAGCGCCAGATCAGGGTGAACCAGACCTGCGAGACGAACCTGCCGGGGGTGTATGCGGCGGGGGATGTCGCCGGGTTCGAGGGCAAGATCACGCTGATCACCGTGGGGTTCGCCGAGGCGGCCCTGGCCGCGAACCACGCCGTCGCGCGGATCCGCGGCGAGAAGGCGCAGCCGAAGTACTCGACGGAGTAGGTTGGCGCGGCGCGCCCGGCGGACGACCGCGTTGGTCGTACTCGCGATCGGCGCGCTGGTGTCGCTCACCGCCGGGGGCGCGGCGGCGTTCCCGGAGTTCGTGTCGTTTCTCGTCGTGGCGCTGTGCGCGGCGTTCTTCCTGAGCCGGGCCGGGGCGCTTGCCCTGGCACTGGCGATGGCCGCGCTGGCCGTCTCGAGCAACCGTGATCTCGCGGCCTCTCCCGGGCCGACGGGCCGCGAGATCGGGACCGGTGTCCTGATACTCCTGCTCTTCGCCGTCGCGGTCCTCGGCATCATGGTCGACCTCGTGGTCGGTCTGGTGTGGCGATCGGCCCGCCGGGGCCCGCCGGTCGAGTAGCGCCGCCGGTTCAGCCGCCCAGGTCGAGGCGCCGGTCGTTGCAGGTCATCAGTTGTCCCCTGGGATACTCGAACTCGCACGCCTCGACCAGCTCGAAGCCGAGCTTGCGGCAGATCGCGTTCGACGGCGCGTTCTCGACGCTCGGGAAGGCGTGCACGAACCTGTGCGCGCCGTCGCGCCTGGCGAGGGCGATCGCCTCGGCCGTCGCCCTCGCCGCGATGCCGCCGCCCTGGAACCCGGGCAGGGCCATCCAGCCGACTTCGTAGACCTCAGCGTCCCGCCACGTCTTCGTCCAGCCCCCGACCGAGCTCACCCCCTCACCGCTCGCGGCCTCGACGATCTTGAACATGCGGTCGCTGCCCTCGAGGCGCTCGTAGCGTCGCTGACGCTCGCGCAGCTGCTGCGGGCTCTCGGGGCCTCCGAGGTGCTCGGTCGTTCGCGGATCGCCCAGCGGCCGCTCGAGCAACGGCAGGTCGCCGTCGCTCCACGGCTCGAGAATGATGGGCGGCGCGCTCACGTCGGGCGTCCCATGGCGACACTTGGCTCCATCGCATGTGTCATTCCCCGTTTCCGCGGACGGGCTGCGCGGCCCCCTGTGGGCGAACAGCGCGGCCCTGCGGGCCGCCCGAGGCCTGCCGGCCTGCGCTGAATGAGGCGCGCCGGCCGGCCTCGGAGCCAGGGCTGCTCCCACGCTGGGCCGGTGGCGGATGTCGCGGCCTTGCCGCGGCAATTCGCGCCGTCAGCATGTGTCAGGTGTCGATGGTGCTGGTGCTCTCTCAAGATGCGCCGACGACCCTTGACCGCAGGGCTCGATGCTCGGCGAAATCGCGCCTATGTCGCGTAACTCCGACACGATGTAGGGTCGGCGCGGATGGAGAGTCCAGTCGTTCGGAGGGTGTGCCGAGACGTTGGCGTTCCCGACCTTCTTGAGCGCCTCTCGGAGCGCGCCTCACCGAGCGACGTGCAAGCGCTCCTTCTGGAGCTGGCTCGCGCGCGAGCGGCGAGTCGGAAGCCGACCGACCTGATGGCGCAGTACGGGCGCGACCGCACGACCGAGGCCGGTCGCATCGATGCACGGGCGCTCGGACGGTTGGTTGTCGAGGCGTTTGACGCCGTGTCCGACTACGAGGCGGTCGAGCTCGCTCCGGTCGAGCCGGTTGGGACGAACTCGGTGCTTGCGGGGATCGATCAGAACAACGTCCTGGCCACGGTGCGCGCGACCGAAGTGGTCGCCGACCCGACCGTGCCGCTGGCACTCGGCGCGGCGTGGCGACGACGTGAGGGGGTCGACGTGGTGCGGATGTGCGCGGCCCACCGCGTTCTGCGACAACAGGCATTCGAGCCGCCGGCCCTCCAGCATTTCGTGATCTTCGCGCTGGTAACCGGCGCCCGATCGCGATCCGATCACGGTTCCGAGGTCGATGCGATGGCGGAGCACGTCCGCGCCCACCTTGCGATCGTGGCGGCCGCGCGCGAGCTCGGCGTCCCCCTCGGACGAACAGCTGTGCGCATTTCCGACACGGCGATCCACCTGGCAGCTACTGGTGTTGGCGCGGCCGTTATGCCTGACGTTCTCAGCCCCCGCGATGCCCTTCCTCCGGATCTGGCTCGCCGATTGGGCCGCCGCATGCGCCGCCTTGAAGCCGCGACCGAGGCGCTGGCGCCGATCGCGGCGGCGTCCGACGGCCGTCTGCTCATCGACCTGACCCGGACGGACGGCATCAGGTACTACGACGGCCTGCAGCTTCGCATCGACGCAGAGCTGCGCGGAGAGGAGTGGGAGCTCGCAGATGGTGGTTCGGTCGACTGGGCGGCCCGCCTGCTCTCCGATCGCCGAGAGCACCTCTTCACGAGCGGGATCGGTCTCGAGCGCCTGCTCCCCTGAGCGGAGCGTCCGATTGGCGCCGTTGGCATGCGTCAGTCTCGGGCGGGCGAGGTTCTTCCGCCGCAGCACAGCGCTCCTTTCGAAGCTGGCGGAGCTGCGGCGGGCGGCGCCCAGCGCCGCTATGGGCGAAAGCACCGGGGCGATGCGGCCCTGCGGGCCGCCCGAGGCCTGCCGGCCTGCGCTGAATGAGGCGCGCCGGCCGGCCTCGGAGCCAGGTCGAAGCATTCAAACTGGAGACGGCGGTTGGCGCTGGTGGCATGTGACAGTCGCAGTCCGCGCGGATTTCTGTGTATCTGACTGGTCTGTCCGGCCTGGTCGTGATGCTCGCGGCGTAGCCGTGAGCGGAGCGACCGGGCCGGGCGGCCCGGAAGGAGGCCCTGATGGCCGAGCACAGAGAGATCCCGGACGAGCTGATCGATCAGCTGCTGGGGGGGTATGAGGGGCCGGAGCAGTTGACCGGTCCGGATGGCTTGATCAACCGGCTGCGGAAGCGGCTGATCGAGCGCGCCGCGGGCGCCGAGCTGGGGCAGCATCTCGGTTACCCTGCCGGCGGTGAGGCGCCGCAGGAGCAGCCGAACCGGCGCAACGGCAGCTCGCGCAAGACGTTGCGGACGGTCGACGGGCCGGTGACGGTCGAGCTGCCCCGGGATCGACAGGGCAGCTTCGAGCCGCGGATTGTGCCCAAGCACAGCCGTTCGTTCGACGGCTTCGACGAGCAGATCCTGGCCCTGTACGCGGGCGGGATGACGACCAGGGAGATCCAGCGGCACCTGCGCGAGGTGTACGGCGTCGACGTCTCCGACGGCTTGGTGTCGGAGGTGACCACCTCGATCCAAGACGACGTGCGCGCCTGGCAGAGTCGGCCGCTGGAGGAGCTGTATGTCGTCGTGTACCTGGACGCGCTCCAGGTCGCGATCCGCGACCAGCAGGTCGTCCGCAAGAAGGCCGTCTACTCGGCCATCGGCGTCACCGTCGACGGCGAGCGCGACTGCCTCGGCCTCTGGATTGAGAAGACCGAGGGCGCCCGCTTCTGGACGAGCGTCCTGACCGAGCTGCGCAACCGCGGCGTCACCGACGTCCTGTTCGTCTGCACCGACGGCCTCACCGGCTTCCCGGAGGCGATCGACGCCGTCTTCCCGGAGGCGGTCAACCAGACCTGCGTTGTCCATCTGACCAGGCAGAGCCTGCGCTACCTGTCCTGGAAGGAGCGCAAGACCTGCGCCGGCGAGCTACGCCGCCTGTACACGGCCGCCGACGCCGACCAGGCCCGCCAGGTGCTCGACGAACTGACCGCTGCCTGGGCGGACAGCACGACCAAGACGGCGGCGCTGCAGGTGTGGGAACGCGCCTGGGAGCGGTTCATCCCCTTCCTCGCCTTCCCGCAGGAGATCCGCCGCGTTGTCTACACGACAAACACGGTCGAGAGCCTGCACATGCAGATCCGCAAGACGGTCAAGACCCGAGGCCACTTCCCCAACGACGACGCCGCCCTCAGGTTGATCTGGCTCGCGATCATGCGCGCCAAGACCAACTGGCGCACCTGCTACAACTGGACACAGGCGATGGCAGTCCTGCGCATCCACTTCGGAGACCGCATCCCTGACAATGCCTAACCACCCACCGATACACAGAAAAACGCGCAGGCTCGTGACAGTCGCAGTTCCCCCACACTCTCGCCACACCTCGACACCCACGCGTGACGGTTCGTCGGTCACACTCATCTGCGCGATGTCCGACGCCCTGCCCACCTTGTACAAAGCCCGCAACCTGCCGCTGAAACGACCCGTGTGCGCGATCTGTGTCGAGCGTACCCGCGGCCGCACCGAGGAAATCCGGCTCGGCTACCGGGTGACGGTGTGGCTGTGCCCCGGCCACGCCTCCCACGCCTTCCAGACGCGCCGAGGCGGCAGAGACTTCGTCCGCACCCTGTGGGGCGTCTGGCAGGCCAACGGGTGCATGACCCAGGCCCGCCACCACGCGCTGGACGCGCACCTGCAAGCCTCCGCGCCCCCGCCCCACGGAAACGCCCGGGCAGCTACTCCTGGCCCGAACTGCGCCGCCAACTCGAAGCCCGATACGCCCAAGGCACACCACCCCTGCACCCCTCACACCTCCACACCCACCCGGCCTGCACCACCTGCACCGCCCACACCCCCAGCCGCCGCACCCTCCAACGCTGGCACGCCCAACGCCGCTGGCTCACCCAGCCGCCGTAGTCGCGGAGTAATGTCCATGCCATGGCCGAGATCACGCATGAACAAGAGCTTTGGGGCGCGGAGACGCGCAAGGCGGTCGACAACTTCCCGGTGTCCGGCGAGCCGATCCCGGCCGCCGTGATCCACTGGCTGGGGCGCATCAAGGCCGCAGCCGCACGGGTGAACGCCGACCTCGGGCTGCTCGACGCCGGCGTCGCCGCGCGCATCGCCGAGGCGGCCGACCGCGTCGCCGCCGGCGACTACGACGAGCAGTTCCCGATCGACGTCTTCCAGACCGGATCGGGCACGTCGTCGAACATGAACGCCAACGAGGTGATCGCCACGCTCGCGGGCGAGGGCGTGCACCCGAACGACCACGTCAACATGGGCCAGTCGTCGAACGACGTCTTCCCCTCGGCCGTCCACCTGGCGGCCCTCGACCGGATCGTGCACGACCTCGATCCGGCGCTCGAGCTGCTCGCGGACGCGCTCGCCGCGAAGGCCGACGAGTTCAAGGACATCGTCAAGTCCGGCCGCACGCACCTGATGGACGCCGTCCCGGTGACGCTCGGCCAGGAGTTCGGGGGCTACGCGGCCCAGATCCGCGAGGGACGCGCGCGCGTCGGATCGACGCTCGAGCGGCTGGGCAAGATCCCGCTCGGCGGCACCGCCACGGGCACCGGCCTGAACACGCATCCCGAGTTCGCCGCCCGCGTGCGTGCGCGGCTGAGCGAGGAGACCGGACTCGAGATCCATCCGCCGGCCGACCCGTTCGAGGCGCAGGCCAACCGCGACGGGCTGGTCGAGGCCTCGGGTGGGCTGCGGTCGGTGGCCGTGTCGCTGACGAAGATCGCGAACGACCTGCGCTGGATGGGCTCCGGCCCGCGCGCCGGGCTGGCCGAGATCTTCCTGCCCGAGCTGCAGAAGGGCAGCTCGATCATGCCGGGCAAGGTGAACCCGGTCATCCCCGAGGTGTGCTGCCAGGTGGCCGCGCAGGTGATCGGAAACGACGCCGCCATCGCCGTCGGGGGCATGCAGGGGAACTTCGAGCTGAACGTCCAGATCCCGCTCATGGCCCGCAACCTGCTGCAGTCGGTCGGCCTGCTCGCCTCCGCCTGCGGGCTGCTCGACACCCGCTGCGTGCGCGGCATCGAGGCCAACCGCGAGCAGAACGAGCGCCACGCCGAGGCCTCGCTCGCCGTGGCGACGGCCCTGAACCCGTACATCGGCTACGACGCGGCGACGGCGATCGTGAAGGACGCGGCCGCGTCGGGCCGCTCGCTGCGCGAGGTCGCTCGCGAGCACGGCGTCTCGGACGAGATCCTGGACAAGGCGCTCGACCTGCACGCGATGGCGCACGGCAGCAACACGGGCGAGGCGTGAGCGTGGACGTCGTCGTCCTGCAGCACATCGCCTGCGAGCCGCCCGGCGAGTACGAGGCCGTGCTCCTCGAACGCGGCGCACGCCTGCACCGGGTGGAGCTCGACGAGGGCGACCCGCTGCCGTCCTTCGACCGCTTCGACGCCATCGTCGCCATGGGCGGCCCGATGAGCGTGAACGACGACGCCGACCTGCCGTGGCTGACCGCCGAGAAGCGCGCGATCGGCGATGCCGTCCGCGCCGGCATGCCCTACTTCGGCGCCTGCCTGGGCGTGCAGCTGCTGGCGGCCAGCCTCGGTGCGCGCGTCTACTCCGGCCCCGACCCCGAGGTCGGCGTGCTGCCGGTGACGCTGACGGACGAGGGAGCGGCCGACCCCCTCTTCGCCGGCCTGCCGCGGTCGTTCCCCACCCTGCAGTGGCACGGCGATACGTTCGACCTGCCCGAGGGCGCGACGCTGCTCGCCTCGTCGCCCGCCTATCCACACCAGGCCTTCCGCGTCGGCCGCGGCGCCTACGGCGTCCAGTTCCACGTCGAGGTGCTCCCGGAGATGGCGCGCGAGTGGGCGCTCGTGCCCGAGTACGCGGCCTACGCCGACCGTGTCCTCGGCGACGGCGGGATGGGACGGCTGATGGGTGAGTTCGACGCCGCCCAGGCGGCGATGCGGACGACCGGGCGCAGCATCTTCGAGCGCTGGGCCGAACTTGCCGTCCCCGCCGCCCGATAGCCGCTTCCTCGCCCTGCGCTTCGCCGCGCAGGACGCGACCGACTTCGGCATGGAGGACGACCAGGTGCGCCGGTTCATCGAGCTGCGCGATCGCGGCGCCGGCGAGGCCGAGATCGCCGCGGAGCTCGGCGTCGAGCCCGAGGCGGTCGCCGCGCTGGTCAAGGCGGACGCCGCCCAGGCGGTCGCGCACCGCATCGCCTCCGGGGAGGAGCCGATGTACCCGCCGCCGGCGCCCGACCAGCGGGTGGTGGACACCCGCACCGGCTCCCAGGCGGTGCCGATCGCGGCGCTCGTGCTCGTCCTGCTCGGCGTGATCGTCTACGCGCTCGTGCGCTAGGCGCGGCTGCGGGTGGAGACGAAGCCCTTCACGTGCGCGCCGGCCTCGGCCAGCGCGTCCCAGAGCGGCGCGTGGCCGCCCGGTACGGTCGCGACCCGGCATCGGCGCAGCTCCAGGGCGGCCCGCTCCACGTCTGCGGCCGACAGCAGCGCCGAGCCACGGCCGTGCACGAGCAGGACGGGGCAGACGATCTCCTTCAGGCTCCCGGCGGGCTCGGCCATCGCCTCGAGCGCCGCCGCCGCCGCGTCGTGCGAGTAGCGGAAGCGCAGACGGCCGTCCTGGTCGACGACCAGATGCTCGGCGACGTCCTCCTCGAGGAGGAAGCGCGGCGCGTGCTCGAGGCCGGCGTATCCGGCCCAGGCGGCGAGCGCGGCGTCGGCGCTCGCGAAGGCCGGCGCCCTGCGCTCGACCGCCGCCAGGTCGAGCATCAGCTGCGGGTCGGGAGCGAGGGGCGGGTCGAGCAGGACGAGGCCGGTCACGCGCTCGCCGTGCGCCGCCGCGTGATGGAGCGCAACCCGGCAGCCGAAGCCGTCGCCGAGCAGGGCGGCCTGCTCGACCCCGGCGGCGTCCAGCACCTCTGCGAGGTCGAGCGAGTGCTGGTGGAGAGTGTGCGGGCCCGACCACGGCGAGCGGCCGTGCCCGCGCAGGTCGTACGCGATCACCCGGCGGTGCCGGCCGACCATCCGTGCCAGGCGCTCGAAGCGGCGGGCGTGCCCGCGGGCGCGGTGCAGGCACACCAGCGCGGGCAGGTCGCCGGCTCCCCACTCCAGGATGCGGAACCTGCTCACGATGCCGGAGTTTAAGGCAATGTTGACGTCCGCCCGGGTGGTCACCCGCATGCCCGGGCCAGCGTCTAAGCTCTGCGCCCATGCCGGTGCGTCCGCGGTCGAGGCCGCGCTAGGGCCAGTATGCGGGTCCTCATCCTTTCCGCCCCCGTGGGGGCTGGGCACGACGCGGCCGCGCGCGGCGTCGCGGCCGAGCTCCGCGCGCGCGGGCACGAGGTCGAGATCGACGACGGTCTGGCGCTCCTCGGGCGCGGCGTGCACAGGCTCGTCGTCGACGGCTACCACTGCCAGATCGAGCACGCCGCCTGGTCGTGGCGGGTGCTCTACCGCGGCACCCGCTCCCGGCGCCTGATCCGGCTCTTCGGCGCCGGCCTCGCGGTGCGCGGCGGCGCGCCGCTGCTCGAGCGGATCGAGGCCGGCGGGTACGACCGCGTCGTGTCGGCGTACCCGGTCGTGTCGATGGTGCTGGCGCGCCTGCGCCGCACCGGCCGGCTGAACGTCCCGTGCTGTGCGCTGATCACCGACTTCGACCCGCACCCGGCGTGGGTGCACTGCGAGCTCGACGACAACTTCGGCGTCGGCCACGCCGGCCTGCCCGGCATGCGGTCGGTGCGACCGCCGGTACCCGTCCTCCGTGTCGCCGCCGGCGTCGGCATGCACACCCGCCGCCGGCTCGGGATCGGTGCCGGGGAGCGCATGGCCCTGATCGTCGGCGGCGCGTGGGGGGTGGGGAACCTGCACGGTGCGGCCCGGGCGGTCGCGTCGCTGCCGGGCGTGCGGCCGGTTGTCGTCACCGGCCTGAACGCCGGCCTGAAGGCGCGGCTCGAGCAGGACGAGCAGCTCGCGGACGCGGTCGTGCTCGGGTTCACGGATCGCATGCCGGGCCTCATGGCGGCGAGCGACGTCCTGATCGCCAACGCGGGCGGGCTGACGTGTCTCGAGGCCTTCGCCGCCGGCCTGCCGGTCGTGATGTTCGAGCCGCTGCCCGGCCACGGCGAGGACAACAGCCGGCACATGGAGCGGGCGGGGATGGTGACGTGCCCGGCGTCCGCCGAGGCGATGTGCGGCCTGCTCGCCGACGAGCGGTTCTGGGAGGTGACGGCGCCGACGACCGCCGCCGCCGCGTCCGCGCTGTTCGAGCGCCCCTCGACGGCCGAATGCCTGGCCGGCGTGCGGCCGGCGGCGGTTCCGACGCGCGCCCTTGTGCGGGCCCGGCGGGTGGCCGCGCTGACGGCCACGGTCATGGCGCTGGGGATGGTCGACAGGGTGGCCGACGCCGTCGCGGTGGTGCCGGCGCCCAGCCACGCGACGCCGATCGTCCACGTGTGGGAAGGGCGCTAGCAGCAGCCGCGGCGGCCGCCCTGGCGGCCTATGCGTCGCCCGGTCTCGGCGCCGTCGGTGGGCTGCGCTTCCCGGGCGTCGTCCGCCGGCTCGATGCGCGCTCCGGCGCCGTCGCGGTCACCTTCGACGACGGGCCCCATCCCGAGGGCACGATCGCGGTGCTCGACGAGCTCGAGCGGCTCGGCCTGCCGGCGACCTTCTACGTCGTCTCGTCACAGGCGCGCCGGCACCCCGAGGCTCTGCGGGCCGTCGTCGCGGCCGGGCACGAGCTCGGCGTGCACGGCGGCCGGCACCTCCCGCACGCCCTGGTGCCGCCGCTCGCGGTGGAGCGGATGCTCGCCCGCGCCCGGGCCGAGATCGAGGATCTCGCCGGCGCCGAGGTGCACAGCGTGCGCGCCCCGTTCGGGGCGGCGAGCCTGGCGACGCTCCGCTACGCGACCGGCGCCGGGCTGCCGCTCGTCAGCTGGTCGCGCTGGGGGCGCGACTGGGAGCGCCGGGCCACCCCCGAGACGATCGCGCGCCGCGTCGCCGACGGCGTGCGCGCGGGCGACATCCTCTTGCTGCACGACTCGGACGCCTATTCGGCGAGGGGGTCGTGGCGGCGCACGGCCGCCGCGCTCCCGGCGATCGCCGAGCGGCTGCGCTCGGCGGGGCTGCGGACGGCGCTCGCGGGAGCGTCGCTCGAGGATTGGGGCCTGGCCCCGCCGGACGGGGCCAGGCCCCAACCCGGGGTCTGACCCCGAACGCCGGCCATCACACCGGCGTGGCACGTTCGTCACAGGTCGACGGCCATGACGTCGAGCGTTCGTCCCCACTCGGATGTCGTCGCTCGCACGACCCGCCCGCGCATCCTGGCGTAGAAGCCGGCCGCGTTCGGCTCGGCCTCCCACTCCATCGTCCGCGCGCCCATCGCGAGCGCCGACCCCGCCGCGTACCGGAAGAGCGCGGAGCCCACTCCCATTCGCATCGAGCCGGGCTCCACCCAGAGGTGGTCGAGCACCGAGACGCCGTCGCGCGGCGCGAGCACCCGCGCCCAACCGGCGATGCGACCGTCGATCTCGGCGACGACGGCCTCGCCCTCGTCAGCCAGCGCGGCGGCGATGTCGAGCGTCTCCCCCCACGCGCGGATCCTCTCGGGTGCGTAGCCCCAGATCCCCTTCGACGCGAGGGCGAGCGCGTGGAGAGCCGCAGCATCGTCCGGCCGGGCCGGCCGGATCGCGGTCGTCAGTGCGCGACGGCGCGCGATCCGCCCTCTGCGGCCAGCCGCTGCTCCTCGGCCCGGTAGCTCGACCGCACCAGCGGGCCGGCGAACACCGTCCCGAAGCCCATCGCCTCGCCCGCCTCGCGGTACCCGCGGAACTGCTCCGGCGTGACCCAGCGGTCGAGCGGCAGGTGGCGCTCGGTCGGCTGCAGGTACTGGCCGATCGTGACCACGTCGACGCGGTGCGCGCGCAGGTCGCGCATCACCGCCAGCACGTCCTCGTCGCTCTCGCCCATGCCGACGATGATGCCCGACTTGGTCATGAGCGGCGGCCGGGCCGGCTGCAGCGCGGCCCACACGTCCTTCGCCCGGTCGAGCAGGTCGAGCGCCTTTCGGTAGTCGCCCTTCGGCCGCACGCGCCGGTACAGGTGCTCGGCCGTCTCGATGTTGTGGTTGAAGACGTCGGGCGCCGCCGCGAGCACCACTCGCAGCGCCTCCTCGCGGAAGCCGAGGAAGTCGGGGACGAGCACCTCGACTCCGCACTCGGGGCTCGCGCGGCGGATGGCCCGGATGGTGGCGGCGAAGTGCCCGGCGCCGCGGTCGGGCAGGTCGTCGCGATCGACCGAGGTGATCACCACGTGACGCAGGCCCATCCGCTCGACCGCGCGGGCGACCCGCAGCGGCTCGAGCGGCTCGGGCTCCGACGGCGGCCTCCCGGAGGTGACGGCGCAGTAGCGGCAGGCGCGCGTGCAGACGTCGCCCATGATCTGGAAGGTCGCCGTGCCCCGGCCCCAGCACTCGCCGATGTTCGGGCAGCGGGCCTCCTCGCAGACCGTGTGCAGGCCGCCGGCCCGCATCAGCCCGCGCAGCTCGTGGAACCGACCGTTCGCCGACGGTGCCCGCACCGTCATCCACTCCGGCCGCTGCTTCTGCAGGTCAGACCACGGCATCGGCCGTCTCCGGCAGCGGGTCGAGCTCGAGCTCGAATGCCTCGCCGATCGCGCGCAGGAGCGGCCCGCGCACGTCGTCGGTCGTCACCGGCCGCCCGGTCTCCGCCGCGATCGACGTGAAGCGCGCGTTCCCGAGCCCGCATGCGTCGAAGAGGTCGTAGACGCCGAGGTCGAGGTCGACGTTGACGGCCAGGCCGTGGCTCGTCACCCAGCGCGCGCAGCGAACGCCAATTGACGCGATCTTGCGGTCGTCCACCCACACGCCGCTCTGGTGCGGCTCCTCGAGCGCGCGGCCCTCGACGCCGAGCTCGGCCAGCGTGGCGACGACGGCCGCCTCCAGGCCGCGCACGTGCCGGCGCAGGTCGCGCCCGCGCCCGGTGAGGTCGAGGATGGGGTAGCAGACCAGCTGCCCGGGGCCGTGGTAGGTCGAGCGCCCGCCGCGCGGCACCTCGACGATCTCGATCCCGCGCTCGGCGTAGACGTCGTCGGCGAGCGGCAGCTCCTCGGCGCGCACCGCCCGCGACCCGAGCGTGATCACCGGCTCGTGCTCGAGCACGATCACGGTGTCGGGGATGGCCTGCTGCGAGCGCGCCGCGGCCAGCTCCTGCTGCAGCGCAAGCGCCTTCCGGTACGGCGTCAGGCCGCGCAGGTCGTACAGGTACGCGCCCTCGGCCATCTAGAGCCCGAAGGCGTGCTCGTCCCAGGACTCCAGGTTCTGCTTCACCTGGGCCATGAACTGGGCGGCGTAGGCCCCGTCGACCAGCCGGTGGTCGTAGGAGAGGCACAGGAACATCATGTGCCGGATCGCGATCGCGTCGTTGCCGTGCTCGTCGGCGACCACCATCGGCCGCTTCACGATCGCCTCCACGTCCAGGATCGCGACCTGGCCCTCGGGGATGATCGGGGTGCCGATCAGCGCGCCGAAGACGCCCGGGTTCGTGATCGTGAACGTGGCGCCGCTCATCTCGTCGTTCGTGAGAGTCTTCGTCCGCGCCTTGTCCGCCAGCTCGATGACGGACCGCGACAGGCCGACGAGGTTCTTCTCCTCGGCCTGGTGGATCACCGGCACCATCAGGCCCTTGGCGTCGTCGACGGCGACCGCCATGCCCAGGTTCACGTACCGCTTCACGAGGGCGGACTCGCCCCCCTCCATCACCTCGGCGTTCACCCACGGCCAGCGGCCGATGGCGTCGATGGTGGCGCGGGCGACGAACGGGACGTAGGTCAGGTTGACGCCGTACCGGCGCTGGTACTCCGGCTTCCACTTCTTGCGCAGGTTGACGACGCCCGTCATGTCGACCTCGATCACCGTCGTCACCTGGGCAGCCGTCTCGAGCGATTGGCGCATGTGCCGGGCGATCACCTTGCGGATCGTGTTGAAGCGGTAGAGCTCCTCGCCGGGGCCGGCCGCGCCTGCCGCGACCACCTCGACGGTGCGCTCCGCCGGCGCGGCCGGGGGAGCGGGTGCCGGCGCCGCCGGGGCTGCGGTCTCGGGCGCCTCGGGCGGCGGCGCGAAGTGGGGCACGTCGTGCACCTCGGGCTGGGCGGGCGCAGCCGCCGCGCCCGACTCGATGAACTGCTGCACGTCCTTCTTCGTCACACGGCCGCCGCGGCCGGTGCCGGGAATGCGGTCGATGTCCAGGCCGTGCTCGGCCACCATGCGCGCCACGACCGGGCTCACGAACGTCCGCCCGTTGGCATCGCCATTGCCACTCCCAGAGCGGGTGCCGGGCACCGGTCCCTCGTCGCCGCCGGCCGGCACGGAAGCCGCGACCTCGCCGCCGCTTTCACTCGCGCTATCGCCGGTGCCTGGCACCGACACTGCTCCATCTCCACCACCCTCGGACTCGGACTCCGGCTCGGGGGCGGAGCCGCCGCCGGTGTCGATGACGGCGATCTTCGTGTTCACCGGCACCGTGTCGCCCTCGCCGGCGAAGAGCTCGCGCACCACGCCCGTGGCCGGTGACGGAACCTCGGTGTCGACCTTGTCGGTCGAGATCTCGACGATCGTCTCGTCGGCCTCGATCGCCTCGCCGACGGCCTTCGTCCAGCGTGTGATCGTTCCCTCGGAGACGCTCACGCCCATCTGGGGCATGACGACCTCGACGAGCGTTCCAGTAGCCATGGGGGTCAGCTCCTCCTAATACGCGGACAGCTTCTCGATCGCGGCGGCCACGTCGGCCACCTGGGGCAGGTATGCCTTCTCGAGCGGCGGCGAGAACGGTACCGGTGTGTCGGGCGCGGTGACGCGGACGACGGGGCCGTCCAGGAGCTCGAACGCCTCCTCGGCGATCGTGGCGGCGATCTCGGCCCCGAAGCCTGACGTATGGGTGTCCTCGTGCAGCACGATCACCTTTGCGGTCTTCGCCACCGACTCCAGCACCGCCTGCTTGTCCCACGGCGTGACCGTGCGCAGGTCGACGATCTCGACCGAGGTGCCGTCCTTCTCGGCGACCGCGTCGGCGGCCTCCTCGGCGGTGTACACCATCGCGCCGTAGGTCACGATAGTCAGGTCGGTGCCCGCGCGGTGCGTGCGGGCGCGGCCGAACTCGACCGTGTGCTCACCCTCCGGCACCTCGCCCTTGATGCGGCGGTACAGGTGCTTGTGCTCGAAGTAGAGCACCGGGTTGGGGTCGCGGATGGCCTGGATCAGGAGGCCCTTGGCGTCGGCCGGCGTGGCCGGGCAGGCGATCTTGAGCCCCGGGCAGTGCGCGAAGAAGCCCTCCGGGTTCTGGGAGTGGAACGGGCCGCCCGAGAAGCCGCCGCCGGACGGCAGCCGCACCACCATCGGCACCGGCGTGCCGACGCGGTAGTGCTGCTTGGCGGCGACGGTGACGAGCTGGTCGAACGCGCACGAGACGAAGTCGGAGAACTGCATCTCGCACACCGGCCGCATGCCCATCAGCGCCGCCCCCGTGCAGGAGCCCACGATCGCGGTCTCGGAGAGCGGCGAGTCGATCACGCGATCCTCGCCGAACTCCTGCAGGAAGCCCTGTGTGACCTTGAACGCCCCGCCGTAGACGGCGATGTCCTCGCCGATCAAAAAGACGCGCGAGTCGCGCCGCATCTCCTCGCGGAGCCCGTCGGAGATCGCCTGCAGGTAGGTCTTCGTCGCCACTGGGCCTCGCTATCGGTGGTGGGGGGTGTCCAGCTCGTCGGGCTCCGCGTAGACGCCGGCCGCGAGCGTGTCCGGCTCGGGCATCGGGCTCTCCTCGGCCCGCTTCATCGCCTCGTTCAGGAGCCGCTTGACCTCGACGTTGATCTCGTCGTCGCGCACCTCGTCGAGCACGCCCTGCTCCTTCAGCCACCTCCGGTAGCGCTCGATCGGGTCCTTCTTCGCATACGCCTCGAGCAGCTCGCGGGGCACGTAGAAGGCGTCGTCGTGGACGGCGTGGCCCTCCATCCGCAGGGTCACCAGCTCGAGCAGCGTGGGGCCGCCGCCGGCGCGGGCGCGCTCGATGGCCGCGTGCGCCTCGCGGTAGACGGTGAGGACATCGGTGCCGTCGCAGACCACGCCCTCGAAGCCGTAGGCGGCGGCGCGGTCGGCGAGGTGGTCGACCGCGAACTCCGACCGGTTCGGGGTCGAGTACGCGTACTGGTTGTTGTCGCAGATGAAGACGACGGGCAGCTTGTGCACGCCGGCCAGGTTCATCGCCTCGTGGGCGTCGCCGCGGGCCATCGCGCCGTCGCCGCTCCACGCCACGGCCACGCGGTGCTCGGCGCGGATCTTGAACGCGAGCGCGCAGCCCACGGCCACCGGCATCAGCGCCGGCAGGTGGCTGACCATCGCGATCAGGCCGAGCCGGAAGTCGGCCATGTGGACGTTCCCGTCCTTGCCCGCGGCCAGCCCGTCGGCGCGGCCCATGTACTGGGCGAAGATCCGCCACGGCTCGGTGCCGCGGGCGACGTGCACGCCCATGTCGCGCTGGATCGGCGTGCCGACGTCGTCGGCGCGCATGGCCGTCGCGACCCCCACCGAGGCGCCCTCGTTGCCGCGCCCCGTGTAGAAGCTCCCCGGGATCTTGCCCTGGCGGTAGAGGATGTGCCCGCGCTCCTCGATGCCGCGGGTGATCAGCATGTTGCGGTAGATGGTGAGGAGGTCCTCACGGTCGAGGTCCGCCTGCTTGATGTCCGCCGCCGAGGCAACCGGCGTGGCTTCACGGGCTACCGCCATGCTTCGACGCAGTGTATCGGGTGGTCGCGACGCGCCACATCACCCGATCGCGGCACGCCCGCGCACCCGGGCGCCGGGCGTTCGGTCGGCGCGGAGGCTCGTGTGCAAGAATCGAGCGATGGGATACGACCGCAGCCGCGAGCTCGGGGACCGGTGCGGGTTCTGCCTGCGGTGCGGGTGGGGGCGGCGGTTCATGGCGCCCAACTCGGACGCACTCCCGCGCGAGTGTCCCGACTGCGGCGGCGAGGTGATCACGGCGTGCCCGAGCTGCGGCGGCGGCATCCGCTCGCTCATGGCGCTCACGTGCGCGGACTGCGGCGAGCAGCTGCGCCCGGCGGAGCTCTTCGGCACCGAGATCCGGCGCAAGCCGGAACGGCATCGGCGGCTTGACGCGCGCCGCTCTTCGCGCGATAACGAGAGGACCAGGTTGTGACCCTCGCGATCGCCCTCCCCATACTCGTCCTCACCGTGGGAGCACTCATCGCGACCACCCTCGTGGCGGTGCGTGAGCACCGGCGCGCGCACGGCCTCGCCGACGAGCTCGCCCTCGCCCGCACCGAGGCATCGCTGCTCGAGCGCCGCGACGACCACACCGGCCTCTACAACAGCCGCTTCTTCGTCGAGGCGCTGACGCGCGAGATCGAGCGCTCGCGCGCGTACGACCGGCCGGTGGCGCTCGCGCTCGCGAGCGTGGACGACGTCGCCGTCGACGAGGTGGAGACCTCGATGCGCACGCTGGGCGCCGCGATCGGGGGCAGCGTCCGCGCACTGGACGTCGCCTGCCGGGTCGGGACAACCGAGTTCGGGGTGATCATGCCGGAGACCGACAGCCGGTCGGCGTCGGTCGCGTCGGAGCGCGTGCTGCGCGCGATCGCCCGCGCCCGCACCGAGGGCGGCTCCACGCCCCAGGCGGCGGTCGGCATCGCCGCCTGCCCCGCCCATGCCGAGTCGTTCGAGGAGCTGGTGGAGCGGGCCGGTTCCGCCCTTCGCAGCGCCCGCCGCGCCGTCCGCGACGAGCCCGTCAAGCCCGGCACGGTGCCGGTGGCGATGGCCGTCTGGGACGACGACGAGTAGCCGTCCCGGCCTCGATCTGCAGCTGCTGCGAGCCGACCACGCCGGCGCCGTGCTCGCCTTCGAGCTGGAGAACCGGGCCTACTTCGCCGCCTCGATCTCCGACCGCGGCGATGCCTACTTCGCCGAGTTCGCCGACCGGCACGCCGCCCTCCTGGCCGAGCAGGACGCCGGAGCCGGGGCATTCCACGTGCTCGTCGACGACGACGGCGCGGTCGTCGGCCGGTTCAACCTCATCTTCGGCGGGGACGGCACGGCGGAGCTCGGGTACCGCGTGGCGGAGCGCATCGCCGGCCGGGGTGTGGCGACCGCCACTGTCCGGGAGCTGTGCCGCCTGGCAGCCACGCGGTACGGGCTGCGCACGCTGCGGGCCGCCACCGCGTGCGAGAACGCGGCATCCCGGCGGGTGCTGACGGGAGCGGGCTTCGTCCCCGCCGGCCCGGCCGACCCGGCCCACATCGGCGGGAAGCGGGGCACGTGGTACGAGCGCGATCTGGCCGCCGATCCGCCCTGACCGGGCCGGCGGCCAATCCCGCGCGCCGGTGCGTATGCTGGGGGCGTGGAGCGGATCGCCGACGGCATCTGGCGGTGGACGGCGCGTCATCCCGAGTGGCATCCGGGCGAGTGGGGCGCGGAGGTGGGCTGCTACGCCCTCGTCGGCGGCGGCCGCACCGTCCTCATCGATCCCCTGGCGCCGGAGGGCGACGCGGGCTTCTGGGACCGGCTCGACGGCGCCGTCGAGGGCGTCGTCACCTGCCTGATCACGATCGGCTACCACCTGCGCAGCGCCGAGGAGGTCTGCGCGCGCCACCCGGGCGCCACGGTGTGGGGGCACCGCAACGTCGGCAGGCGGATGCGCGACCGCGGCCCGTTTCGCGAGCTCTCGCCGGCGAGCGCCCCCGAGGGGGTGCGCGCGTACGCCATCGGCAGGCCGCGGCGGGCGGAGCTGCCCGTGCTGGTGGAGTCGCACGCGGCGGTTGCGTTCGGCGATGCGGTGGTCGGCACGCCCGAGGGCCTGCGCATGTGGTGCAACGAGCCGGTGGACGAGCGCCGGCGGCGCTTCTACGCCGACCGGTTCGCGCCCACGCTCGGCCCGATCCTGGCCGACCGGTTCGACCACGTGCTGGCCACCCACGGCCCGCCGGTCGTCGGCGACGGGCATGCGGCGCTCGCAGCGGCCGCTGCGGCGCCGCCCTGGTACCACCGCGGCTGAGCGGCACCCCGGCGCGGGGTGCGCGAATCCCGAGGGCGGCATAGGGGCCGTCCCCGATGCGACCGGTGCCGTGCGAAGCGATCCTGAAGCACACGATCCCGGTGCCCGAGGGGGCGAGAGCGATGACAACGGTCTCTGCTCACGCGGATGTGCGGCGCTGGCCGGCGCTGGCGGTGCTGTGCGTGTCGCTTCTGATCGTCACGCTCGACAACACCGTCCTGAACGTCGCCCTGCCGACGCTGGTCGAGAAGCTGCACGCCAGCTCGAGCGACCTGCAGTGGATCGTCGACGCCTACGTGCTGGTGTTCGCCGGCCTTCTGCTGGTGGCCGGAAGCCTGGCGGATCGGATCGGGCGCCGGCGCACCTTCCTCGCCGGCCTGGTCGCGTTCGCCGCCTGCTCCACCTGGGCCGCGTTCTCGGGCTCGGTGGGCTCGCTGATCGCCGCCCGGGCCAGCATGGGCGTCGGCGCGGCGCTGATCATGCCCTCCACCCTCGCGATCATCACGACCACCTTCACCGCCGCCGGCGAGCGCCAGCGGGCGATCGGGCTGTGGGCGGCGACCAGCGGGGCGGGCATCGCCCTCGGCCCGATCGTGGGCGGACTGCTGCTCGAGCACTTCCGGTGGGGCTCGGTGTTCCTCGTGAACGTCCCGGTGGCCGCGGCCGGGTTCGTCCTCGCGCTGCGCTTCGTGCCGGACTCGAAGAACCCGGCGGCGCAGCCGCCCGACCTGGCCGGATCGCTGCTCTCGATCGCCGGTCTCGGGCTCGTGCTCTACGCGATCATCGAGGCGCCCGCGCACGGGTGGACGTCCGCGCGCGTGCTGGCGGCCGGTCTCGGCGGCGCGGCCG
This sequence comes from uncultured Actinomycetes bacterium, assembly GCA_963843705.1. Taxonomy (GTDB): domain Bacteria; phylum Actinomycetota; class Thermoleophilia; order Gaiellales; family JAICJC01; genus JAICJC01. The sequence goes on along the minus strand of CAWJLQ010000010.1, from coordinate 12,233 downwards.
TTCTCGCCGCCTTCGTCGGCTGGGAGGGCACGACGACGCATCCGATGCTGCGCCTGGCGTTCTTCCGCGACCGCAGCTTCTCGGCGCCGATCGTGTCGGTCGGGCTGACGATGTTCGGCCTCTTCGGGTCGCTCTTCATCCTGACGCAGTTCCTCCAGTTCCAGCTCGGCTACACGCCGCTCCAGGCCGGTGTGCGGATGCTGCCGGCCGCCGGGGCGATCGCTCTCGTCGCCCCGCTCTCGAGCCTGCTCGTGCGGTTCCTGGGCACCCGGCTGACGATCGCGGCCGGCATGCTCTCCGTGGCGGGCGGTCTGTGGCAGGTCTCCGGTGCGACCATCTCCACCACCTACACCGGGATCGTCCTCGGCATGGTGATGATCGGCGTGGGCGCAGGCCTGGTCATCCCGTCCGCCACGGGATCCGTCATGGGCTCGGTGCCCGGCGAGCACACGGGCGTCGGCGGAGGCACGAACGGCACCATCATCCAGACGGGCGGCGCCCTCGGGGTCGCCGTGATCGGCAGCCTGCTCTCCAACCGCTACGACCATCACCTCGCGACCGTTGTCGCACCGCTGCACGTTCCCTCCGCGCTCGAGCAGACGATGAGGGGCTCGCTCGGCGCCGCGCTCGAGGTCGGGCAGCGGATGGGCGGCGCCACGGGAGCGCGCATCGCCCATGCCGCCAGCTCCGGCTTCATGAGCGGAGCGCACCTGGGACTGGTCACGGCGGCGGCCGTCGCGCTCGCGGGGGCGGCGATCGCACTCGTGACGATTCCCGGCAGGGCCTCCGCCGGGCGGCAGGCGCCCACGCCGGCCCGGCCGCCGCGTGCGAGCCTGCCGACGCACCGACCCGCGAGCGCCCGGGCGCCTACCCGCGGATCTCGGAGAAGTGGATGACGGTGACCGTGTCGTCCTCGGTCACGTCGCGGTTGTAGAGCTGCCCGAGGAAGTGCGTGAACTCGTCGATGTGGCGGATCTCGGGGTTGTCGTGCTGGATCTCGCGCGGCGAGACCTCGCGCAGCGGCTTCACCTCGACCTTGTCGATCACGGCGTCGAAGACCTTCTCGCGCACGCCGAAGCGCTGCCCGACGAGCACCATGACGACCTGCCCCTTCTTGTACTTGCCGCTCTTGTCGCCGAGCCTGATGGTCGCCGTCTTGCGATGGTGGCGCAGCTGGTCGGCGACGACGGGCGAGTAGAAGTTGATGGCGTTCACGTGCGGGTGCATCATAACCATGCCTTCTCCGGCCGCCCGGGCGCGGCTCCGCTACGCTCGCACGGATGCCGAGGCAGCCACGTGCCGTCTACTGGGTCGTCTTCCTGGACGCCCTGCTCATGTTCGCGATCGTGCCGCTCCTGCCGGGCTACGTGCACGACCTGCACCTGTCCAAGACCCAGGCCGGCCTCGTCGTGGGCATCTACAGCGGCGCCGTGCTGGTCGGCTCGCTGCCGGTCGGCTACCTGGCGGCGCACGTGGGCGCCCGCCGCCTGACGATCTTCGGCGTCGGGTTGCTGGCCGTGGCGACGTTCGGGTGCGCGTTCGCGAACGGGTTCTGGGTGCTGCTGGCGGCGCGTACCGGGCAGGGGCTCTCCTCGGCGGTCTCGTGGACCGCGGGGATGGCCTGGCTCTCGGAGGCGAGCGAGCCGGGCAGCCGCGGCCGGGTGCTGGGGACGGCGATGTCGTTCGCCACCGTCGGCAGCTTGCTCGGGCCGGTCGCCGGCGGCCTGCTGGGCGGCGCCTACAGCCTGCGGGCGCCGTTCCTCCTGCTCGGCGCCATCACGCTCGGGCTGATGGCCTTCGTGGTGCGTGCGCCCGCGGGCGCGCAGGCGCCGCCGCCGGTGGGGCTGCGCCCGCTCGCGCGCGCCGTGCGGCGCAGCCACGCGGTGGTCGCCGCGCTGGTGATGATGCTGCTCGTCGCCACGGTGTCGGGGACGCTGGACACGTTGGTGCCGCTGCGGCTGGGCATCGACGGCTATTCGGCACCGGCCATCACGGTCGTGCTGACGGCGTCGGGCGTGCTCGCGAGCGCCTCGAACTACGGCGTCGGGAGGATCTTCGACCGCTTCGGCGGGATCACGATCGCGCTCGTCTCGATCGTCGGCATGGCGATCTTCGTCGCGGCGCTGGCGGCGGCGCCGACGGGGTTGGCCCTGGCGGTGATCTTCGTCGCCGCCACGCCCGCGATCACGGGCCAGTACGCCGTCGCCTTTCCGCTCTGCGCCGACGGCGCCGACGCCGTCGGACTCGCCCATGCGAACGTCTTCGGACTGCTGAACCTGGCCTGGGGCGCCGGCTTCCTGGTCGGCCCGGCCGCAGGGGCGGCCCTTGCCCAGGCCACCTCCGACGGCGTCACCTACCTCGTGCTCGTCGCCGTCTCGCTCGTCGTCGCGGTCGCGCTGCGGCCGTTGGCACTCTCGTACAAAGAGTGCCAACCTTCCGTTTGAACGCCGCTCGGGGCCCTGCTATGCTGGCTACTGGCACTCCCGATATGAGAGTGCCAGAATCGAGACGTCGGATCATCTCTGAGGAGGGATGCATGGATCTGAAGCCTCTGGGCGATCGCGTGATCGTCGAGGTGCTCGAGGAGGAAGAGGTCACGTTCAGCGGGATCGTCCTCCCCGACACGGCCAAGGAGAAGCCGCAGCGCGGCAAGGTGCTCGCAGTCGGCCCGGGCAAGTACGAGGACGGCAAGCTCGTCGCGCTCGACGTGAAGAAGGGCGACGAGATCATCTTCTCCAAGTACGGCGGAACCGAGGTCAAGGTGTCGGGTGACGAGTACCTGATCTTGCGCGAGTCCGACATCCTGGCCAAAGTCGTCAGCAGCAAGGTCGCCGCGAAGGCGTAGGGAGGAACTACCGCATGGCACACAAGGAGCTGAAGTTCAATGAGGAAGCGCGTCGCTCGCTTCAGCGGGGCGTCGACGCCCTCGCTGACGCGGTCAAGGTGACGCTCGGCCCCAAGGGCCGCTACGTCGTGCTCGACAAGAAGTTCGGCGCGCCGACGATCACCAACGACGGCGTGACCATCGCCCGTGAGATCGAGGTCGAGGACGTCTTCGAGAACCAGGGCGCACAGCTGGTGCGCGAGGTCGCGACGGCGACGAACGACGTCGCCGGCGACGGCACCACCACCGCAACGGTGCTCGCCCAGGCGATCGTCCGCGAGGGCCTGAAGAACGTCTCGGCCGGCGCCAACCCGATGGCGCTCAAGCGCGGCATCGAGACCGCCGTCCAGGCCGTCGTCGAGGACATCAAGTCGCAGTCCAAGGAGATCTCGGGCAAGGAGGACATCGCCCGGGTCGCCACGATCTCGGCCCGCGACCGCGAGATCGGCGACGTCATCGCCGACGCGATCGAGAAGGTCGGCAAGGACGGCGTCGTGAACGTCGAGGAGGGCCAGACCTTCGGCCTCGAGCTCGAGTTCACCGAGGGCATGCAGTTCGACAAGGGCTACCTGTCCCCGTACATGATCACCGACTCCGAGCGCATGGAGGCGGTGCTTGACGACCCGTACATCCTCATCGCCAATCAGAAGATCGGCGCCGTGAAGGACCTCCTGCCCGTGCTCGAGCAGGTCATCCAGAACGGCCGCCCGCTGCTGGTCGTGGCCGAGGACGTCGAGGGCGAGTCGCTCGCGACGATCGTCGTCAACAAGCTGCGCGGCACCTTCACCGCCGTCGCCGTCAAGGCGCCGGGCTTCGGTGACCGCCGCAAGCGGATGCTGGAGGACATCGGCATCCTCACCGGCGGCGAGGTCATCACCGAGGAGATGGGCCTCAAGCTCGAGAACACCACGCTCTCGCAGCTCGGCAAGGCCCGCAAGGTCGTCGTCGACAAGGACGCCACCACCATCATCGACGGTGCCGGCGACAGCGACGGGATCAAGGCCCGGATCAAGCAGATCAAGTCCGAGATCGAGACCACCGACTCCGACTTCGACCGCGAGAAGCTGCAGGAGCGGCTGGCCAAGCTGGCCGGCGGCGTCGCGGTGGTCAAGGTCGGCGCTGCCACCGAGACCGAGATGAAGGAGAAGAAGCACCGCGTCGAGGACGCGCTGCAGGCCACCCGGGCCGCCCTCGAGGAGGGCATCGTCCCCGGCGGCGGCGTCGCGCTGCTCCACGCCGTCAAGGCCGTTCAGGCCGAGAAGCTGGAGGGTGACGAGAAGACGGGCGCCCGGATCGTGATCCGCGCGCTCGAGGAGCCGCTCCGCCAGCTGGCCGAGAACGCCGGCCTGGAGGGCTCGGTCGTCGTGAACGAGGTCCGCTCCGCCAAGAGCGGCTTCGGCCTCAACGTCGACTCGGGCGAGGTCGTGGACATGGTCAAGGCCGGCATCATCGACCCGGCCATGGTCACGCGCTCGGCGCTGCAGAACGCCGCGTCGATCGGCAAGAACATCCTGACGACCGAGGCGGTCGTCGCCGAGGCGCCCGAGAAGGAGAAGGCGCCGATGGGCGGCGGCGGGATGCCCGACATGATGTAGGCGATCACGGGGGAGCAGGCTCCCCCGTGGGCCCCCTCATGGGGCACTCGTTACGTCTGGTGAGAGGCCCGGGGCCTGGCCCCGGGCCTCAGCCGTTTAAGTCCCGTCAGCCGTGGTGCACGATCGCGGCCAGGCCGCAGCCGTCGTCGCCCACGGCCCACAGGGCGCGCCCGCCCGGCGCGGCCGCGACGGCGTGCAGCGTCAATCCGCAGCTCCCGCTCGGCTGGGGCACCGGCGTGCGCGTCCACGCCGGCCCGCGCAGCCAGTGCAGGGCCAGCGGCCGGGCGCCCGCCGATCCGACCGCCCATGCCTCGCCGGGGGCGATGGAGACCACGCCGTCGAGCTCCCCCTGCCGCGAGCCGGTGTCGATCGCCATCGCGTGCCAGCGCGTGCCGTCCCAGCGGTACGCAACCGGGTGCGACTGCCCCGACGCCGTGCGCGACCCGACCGCGAGCACGCGCCGCGTCCCGGGGACGCGCGCGACGGCGAGCAGCGAGACGCCGCCCGCCCGCGGCACCGCCGTCGCCGTCCACCGTCCACCGGTGCGATGCAGCGCCAGCGCCGCGCCGCCCCCTCCGCCGACCGCCCACGCCTCGTGGGGCGCCACGGTGGCGACGCCGTTCAGGATCCCGGTGCCGGCGGCGGGGACGGCGACCGGATGCCAGCCGCTCGCGTCGCGGTGCTCGACCAGCGGTACGGATGCACCGGCGTGCGCGCGCCATCCGACCGCCCAGAGCCGCGCCGTCCCCGGGACGCGCGCGACCGCCCGCAGGCCCGACACGACTCCGAGCACGCCGGTGCGGTGCCAGCGGATCCCGTCCCAGAAGGCGATCATGCCGTGCCCGCTGCCCCCGACCGGCGACTGCCCGACGGCGACGAGGCTCGCCGGCGAGGCGGGCGTCGCGCTCCACAGGTCGCTGTCCGGGCCGAGCCGGGCGGTCGGCACGAGCTGCCACACGGCGCCCGTCCAGCGCTCCGCGCCGAACCCGAAGGCCCAGGTCGAGGACGGGCCGGCCGCGAGCACGCCCAGGAGCGTCGTCTGCAGCGGGGAGCGCTCGAGCGACCAGCCGGCGGCGGCGCGCCCGCTGCCGGCCCCGGCCAGGACGAGCGCGGACGTCAGCGCCGCGACCAGCGCCGGACGCCACATGCGTGACATGGTCGCAATCGTAACAACGATTCGCCGGCCGCCGGCTTCCCGGCGCGCGAGCCGATGGCGACGGCGCTAGTCGGGCACGCCGTTGGCGTCGATGTCGGCGATGAAGGCCAGGATCAGCTCGACCGCACGCTCCACGTCGTCCAGGTGCACGCAGCCGACGGCCGAGTGGATGTAGCGGGACGGCACCGAGACGCAGCCGGTCAGCACACCCAGCCCCGACAGCTGGATGCCCCACGCGTCGGTGGCGCCGCCCATCAGCACCTCGCGCTGATAGGCGATGCCGGCCGACTCCGCCGCCCGTTCGAGGCGGTCGGTCAGGCGGCGCGGCACGGCGGTGCCGAAGCCCATCGCCGGCGCCCAGTCGAAGTACTTGATCGCCGGCCCGGCGCCGAGGCTGATCGGCAGCCGCGAGAACTCGACCCCGGGCGTGTCGCCGCAGAGGGTCACGTCGATCGCGAGCGCCACATCGGGCTGGATGCGCGTCCCGGCGACGCCGGCGCCCCGGATGCCCAGCTCCTCCTGGACCGCCGCGGTCGCGCAGACGGTGGCCGCCGTGTCGGCCGGCAGGCGCCGCATCACCTCCACCATGACGGCGCAGCCGGAACGGTCGTCGACGGCCTTGCCGGTGAAGACGCGCGTGCCGTTCAGGACGCCGGCCGGCCGGGCGAACGTCACCAGATCGCCGACGCGCACACCCAGCGCGTCGGTCTGCTCGCGGCTCGACGTGCCGACGTCGATGAAGAGCTCCTCGAGCGGGATGGCCTTCTTCGCCTCCTCGGGCGGCAGGACGTGCGCCGGCTTCGCGCCGGTGACGCCGTCGACCGGGCCGTTGCGGCCGTGGATACGCAGGTCCTGGTCGATCACCATGCGGTCGTCGTGGTAGCCGACCGGCGCGATGCGGACGAAGCCCTCGTCCTCGACGTGCTGGACGACGAAGCCGAGCTCGTCCATGTGCGCGCACAGCATGACGGTCGGCGCGCCGTCCGAGCCGGTGTGGAAGAAGTAGTGGTTGCCGAGGGCGTCGGACTCGTGGCGGTCGTGGTGGCCGGCCAGCTCGTCGGCGATGATGTCGGCGATCGCCGACTCGTCGCCGGAGACGCCGGTGGCCGCGTCGAGGCGGCCGAGCAGGGCAAGGGTGCGGTCTGGCATGCCGCCTAGCCTACCGCCCGGTAGCGTGCCGGACGTGCGCATCGACCTGCCCGCTCCGTGGGACTTCCACCGCTCGACGTTCCGCTTCCGCACGTTCGGGCAGGACGCGGCCAGCGCCTGGCATGACGGCGCCCTCTACCGCGTGCTCGGGTCGGGCCGCGCGGTGCGGATCGCGGCGGACGGCGTCCGCGCCGACGGGCCGGCGAGCGCCGCCGACCGCGCCGAGCTGCACCACATCGTCGGGGCCGGGTTCGACCTGGCCGGGTTCTCGCGGGCGCAGCCGGAGATCGCGGCGCGCGCCCCCGGATTCCGGCCCCCGCTCGTCGCCGACCCCTTCGAGGCGCTCGTCACCTCGGTCACCGCGCAGCAGGTGTCCCTCCAGTCGGCATGCGCCATGCGCAGCCGCTTCGTGCGCCGGCACGGCGTCCGCCACGAGCTGGACGGCGTCGAGGTCTGGCGCTTCCCGCGGCAGGAGGACGTCGTCGGCGCCGGCCTCGACGGGCTCGGCCTCTCGCGGGCGAAGATCCGGGCGATCCGCGCGCTGGGCGAGGCCGACCTCGACCTGACCGGCCTTGACGACGCGCGGGTGCGCGAGCGGCTGGTGGCCCTGCCCGGCATCGGCCACTGGACGGTCGACTGGTTCCTGGCCCGCTGCCTCGGCCGTCCGGATGCGTTCGCGCCCGGCGACCTGGGCGTGCGCAAGGCCGTCGCGCGCTGGTACTCGGAGGAGCCGATCTGGCCGGAGGAGCGTGTGCGCGACGCGTGCGCCGCGTTCGGCGGGCACGCGAACCTGGCGGTGCACTACCTCCTGGTGCCCTCGGTCACGGCGTGAACGTGCGCGCCGTGTAGGTGATCATCACCAGCGCCCCCAGGAGCAGCGGGAAGCTGGTCTTCACCAGCGTGTCCACCCGCTCGTCCTCGCCCCACGCGGCCAGCGCCCAGAACAGCGGGAAGGCGACCATCCCGAACCGGCCCATCGACACCAGCAGGCCGCCGCTCGTCGGCAGCAGCACGAGCAGCGCGGCGTAGATCAGATACTCGCCGGGCATGCGCATGCGCCACGCCTTGTAGAAGAGGGCGCACCAGAGCAGGGTGAAGACGACGTGGATGAGGAAGCGCAGGTGGCCGCCCTCGACCACGTCGTGCCACAGCGTGTACACGAGCACGACCGGGAGCGCCGAGACGCCGCGCCCCCAGCCGCGCTCCTGCGCGTCGGGGCTGGCCATGAAGTTCCCGGTGCGCCAGCCCAGGTACAGGAAGAACCCGAGCTCGGCCAGCGGCAGGAGCAGCAGCGGCAGGTACGCCCAGATGCGCCCGCCGTCGCTGCGGTACCGGCGCCAGGCGAGCGCGGGGAGGAGCGCCAGGCCGACCGGGCGCGCCAGCACGGCGAGCGCGCCGGCGACGCTGCCCCACCACCAGCGGCCGTGCCAGGTGAGCACGAACGCCGCCAGCGAGAGCAGGAGGAAGAGGCTCTCGGCGTAGGGGAGCGAGAACACGAAGGTGAGCGGGAAGATCGCCAGGTAGAGCACCGTCCGCCGCGCGAGGCGCGCGTCGTAGCGGCGCTCCGTGACCGCATAGAGCAGGCACAGCGCCGCGCCGAACAGGGCCGTCGACGCGAGGCTGCCCCACAGCGGCATCGGCCCGGGGATGACGCCGACGACCCTCCACACCATGGGGAACAGCGGGAAGAACGCGGCCGCGTTCCCGTGGCCGATCGCCGGGTCGTAGCCGTGCTCGGCGACCCACCGGTACCAGACCGCATCCCACTGCCCCAGCGGCCCGAAGAACGCGTGGTAGGAGACGCCGGACTCGCGCGGCACGCGTGACGTCCAGCCGGCCGCGGCGATCAGCCCGTACACGGCCAGGCGGCTGACCGCGAAGACGGTGAGCGGATAGCGGAGCGAGGCGAGCAGGCCGCGGACGTCGACGCGCGCCGGCCGTTCGGGCTCGGGCGCCGCCGGCTCGGCGACGAGCGTGTCGCTCACTCCGGCCACCCCAGCCGCCGCCACAGGCGCTGCATCCCGAACACCGCGACGAATGCGTACACGGCGCCGATCAGGAGGTCGATCACGTAGTGGTTGGCCGTGTACACGACGGCGATCGACTGGATGATCGGATACAGCAGCGCGACCCCGAAGACGGGCCAGCGCCAGCGGGTGTTCCACGCGAGCAGCACGACGAACAGGAACACGAGCATCGAGTAGCCCTCGTGCAGCGAGGGGATGGCGGCGTAGGGATTGCCCGCGACGAGGTGGTAGAGCGGCCCCGAGTCGGTCGGGAGCGGCGAGTCGGCCGCCTGCACGCTGGCCGGGCTCGCGAGCGGGGGAAGCAGGCCCACCTCGGCGGCCGCCCAGGGCGGCGCCGCGGGGAAGAGCGCGAACGTGAGCGCGCCGGCGTAGGAGAGCGCCAGCAGCGTCGCCGCGAACCGGTAGAACAGCGCACGCCGCTTCAGCCAGAGGAAGAACGCCAGCGTCGGCGGGACGATGAAGTGCACCCGTGTCATCGACGAGAGGAACTCGTCGTACCACTGCAGGTGGCCCGTCCACAGCCAGTTCTGCATGGTCACCGTCGGCACGTGCCCGAAGAACAGGAACTTCTCGGCGTCGATCTGCGGCTGGTAGTACGGGCTGGGGTTTAGGGTGTGCGCGAGTCCGCGACACTCCTCGTAGAGCACGATCAGCGCCACGAAGGGGACCCAATCGAGCAGAAACCGGCGGCCCCGGCCCAGCACGAGGGCGGGGGCGAGCAGCACGAGCAGGTAGCGGTCGGGCGTGAGCGAGAGCCCGAACGTGAACACCTGCGCGAGCAGCGCAGCCGTGAACGCGACGCCCGCCAGGATGGCGGTGGGACGGTCGACGCCGCGCCGTGGTGGCCCCCAGCGCTCGCCGTCGCCGCTGCGATGATCCTGGCCGCCGCCGTCCGGCTGCCCTTCCTGCACGCGCCGCTGACCGCCGACGAAGGCGGGTACGGTGAGGTCGCGCGCCTCTGGAGCCGGGGCGCCGTCCTCTACCACGGCGCCTGGGTCGATCGCCCGCAGGGCCTGCTGCTCGTCTTTCGGGCGATGCTCCATGTCGATGGCGGCTCCGCGGAGGCGCTGCACGCGCTGGCGGCCGTTGTGGCCGCGGTGGTGGTGGCACTCACCATGGTCGTCACCGCCAGGCTCGCGGGGAGGATACCCGCAACGGTGGCCGGGCTCGCCATCGCAACCGTCGGCGGGGGGCCGTTTATTGAATCGTTCACATTGTCGGGCGAGCTGCTGGCGTCCGTCTTCGCCGTCGCGTCGATGCTCGCGTTCGTGCTCTACCTCGAGCACGACCGGCTGGCCTGGCTCGTGGCCGCGGGGCTGCTCACGGGCTGCGCGGTGCTCGTGAAGCAGTCCGCCTTCGACGCCGGCGCCGCCGCCGCCGTCTACCTCCTGTGGACGCGCCGCCGGGCCGCGCTCGGCCCGGTCGCCGCCCTCGCCGGCGCGGCATTCGTCCCGGTCGTCGCGGCCGCCCTCTCCGCGCCGAGCTTTCACGACTGGTGGTACGCGATGGTCACCTACCGCGACCAGGCGGACTCGATCGTGACGGGATCGCTGCACGAGCGCTTCTCCCAGCTTCGCTCCTCGCTGCCGGCGGCCGAGCGCGGCCTGGGCGTGCTCGTCCTGCTCGCCGTCCTCGCCTGGCGGCGGCCGCCGCTGCTGCCGGCGTTGTGGTTGGGATTCGCGCTGCTCGGCGTGCTCGGCGGCGGCAACTTCCACGACCACTACTACCAGCAGCTCGTGCCGCCGCTCGGCCTGCTCGCCGGCATCGGCGGCGCCGACATCCTGCGCCGGCGGCGTGTCTATGCCGCCGGCGCGGTCGCCGCCGCCGTCGCCGCGACGATCGCCGGGACGGTGCCGCTCTGGTTCGACTCGCCGGCGGCCCAGGCGCAAGCGGTCTTCCCGTCCGACCCCCACCTGCAGACGGATGCCGCCGTGATCCGCTACGTCGATGCCCACACGCGCCCCGGCCAGCGCATCTTCGTCATGTGGGCCGCGGCCGACATCTACTACCTGGCCGACCGCGACCCGTCGTTCCGGTACATGTGGTTCCGCAACATCCAGGCCATCCCGGGCGCGCTCGCCCAGGCGCGGCGGATGCTGGCCGGCCCGCGCCGGCCCGCGCTCGTCGTCGAGGTCAACTCGCCGGGGTCGATGGACGCGTCCGGTGCCACCGCGGCGATCATCGCCCGCGACTACCGGCTGGCGGCGACGGTCGCGGGCGTGCCCATCTACGCGCCGCGACCCGGCCGGTAGGCTGGCGGCGTGCACACCGACGCCCAGGCGGAGCGCTACCTGCGGCTGGGGCTCGAGCTCGGCCGCCACTCGGACGACGTCGTCGATGCCTACTTCGGCCCGCCCGAGCTGGCGGCCGCGGTGGAGGCCGCAGAGCCGGTCGCGCCCGCGCAGATCGCGGCGTCGGCGGGTGCGCTGCTCGCCGAGCTGGCGGACGGTTGGCTGCGCGACCAGGCGGCGGCGCTGCACGCGTTCGCACAGGTGACGGCGGGCGCGTCGCGGCCGTACGCCGACGAGGTGGAGGCGTGCTACCTGGTGCGGCCGACGCACACCGACGAGGGCGTCTTCGCGGAGGTGCACGAACGGCTCGAAGAGCTGCTCCCCGGCGCAGGCACGCTCGCCGAGCGCTACGCCGCCTTCCGGCGGTCGGCATTCGTGCCCCCCGAGCGCGTGGAGCAGGTGGCCGGCCGGGCGATCGAGGCAGCCCGCGCCCGCACCCGCGAGCTCCTCGACCTACCCGACGGCGAGGTGGTGGACCTGGAGATCGTGCACGACGTTCCGTGGCTCGGCTACTGCCGGTACACGGGTGGTCTTCGCAGCCTGATCTCGATCAACGGCGACCTGCCGCTGTCCGTCATCGACCTGATCCGGCTGCTCGCCCACGAGACCTATCCCGGCCACCATGTCGAGCGCTGCCTGAAGGACGAGCTGCTCGTGCGGAGGCGCGGGCTGCTGGCGGAGACGATCGTGCTCCTGCCGACGCCGCAGTCGGTGATCGCGGAGGGAATCGCCTCGATCGCGCCGTCGGTGCTGCTCGACCGCGCGCCGGACGTGCTCGCGGATGTGGCGGCCGCGGCGGGGATCGAGATCGACGCCCCCCGCGCCATCGCGGTCGAGGCGGCCCTCGAGCCGTGCCGCTGGGCCGAGGTGAACGCGGCGCTCATGCTCTACGAGGAGGGCAGGAGCGAGGACGACGTGCGCGCCTATCTGGAGCGCTGGGGGCTGCTGGACGCCGACCTCTCGGCACACGCGATCCGCTTCCTGCGCGGGGCGACCTCGCGCGCCTACATCATCAGCTATCCGGCGGGGCAGGAGCTGTGCCAGGCCTACGTCGGCGGCGACCCCGACCGATACCGCCGGCTGCTCTCCGAGCAGGTGCGCGTCGGCGAGCTGCTCGCGGCCGTGGGCTAG
>CAWJLQ010000009.1:0-231629 GCA_963843705.1 uncultured Actinomycetes bacterium | reverse complement strand
GGGAGAGTAGATAGAGAGGGAGAAACGCCGCAGTTACCGGCAACGCCGCCTGGCAATCGCGGCGGCCAGGGCTACCCGGCACGGAACACGCTGGTCGAAACTGCCGGGGCGCTCTAAGCTGTACCGGTGAACGACGAGCCCGCCGACCTCGCTGCGGCAACCTCCAACGGCGGTGGATCCGAGTCAGCAGTCGCCGCCGATGAGCCGATCCGGCGTGTCGTGCCGACCGTCACGTCTGCGGAGCCCGGACCCGCTGAGGTTCAGCCGCCGAGATTCGGGCGCCTCGAACCAGTCCAGCTACGGAAGTACTGGAAAGACGAGGCGAGGGACTTCACGCCGTGGTTGGCGCGTGAGGAGAACTTGACGCTCCTCGGCGACGCTGTCGGCATGAGCCTTGAGCTTGTCGCCGTGGAGCAATACGTCGGCCCGTTCCGTGCCGACATCATCGCGAAGGATGACGACGTTGAAGTCATCGTCGAGAACCAGCTCGACGCCACCGATCACAAACACCTTGGGCAGCTTTTGGTCTACGCCGCGAACCGTGGTTCCGGGTCATAGTCTGGATCGCACGTCAAGTGACCGATGAATACCGGAAAGTCATTGACTGGCTCAATGAGAAGACCGACGTCAGCTTCTTCGCGCTTGAGGTCGAGCTGTGGCGCATCGGGGATTCGCCGGTCGCTCCGAGTTCAATGTGGTTTGCGAGCCGAACGAGTTGCTCGGGCCGTCCGTGCGCCGGGCGGGGAGATCAGCGAAACTGCCCAGCTCCAGCTTGAGTTCTGGACTGGGCTCGTCGAGACAATGAGTGAGCGCGATTCGTCGTTCAACGTACCGAAGATCGGCGCCCACCACTGGTGCGATCTGCGCATTGGGACCAGTCGCGGACACATCAGCCTGACCGCTCTCCGAAACGGGCGCATGAGCTGCGACCTCTATCTCGGGCATTCCCAGTCTGGTTTCATCTACGAACAGCTGAAGCTCAGCGGCCTGATATCGAAGCCGAACTCGGTCTTGAAGGTAAGCTGGACTGGCAACCGCTGCCAGACAAGAAGAGTTGCCGGATCGCGCTCTACAAGGAAACTGAGAGCCTCGACGACCGCCAGCAGTGGCCGGCGCTATATGCGTGGATGCTGGATTGGGCTGAGAAGTTCAGAGCCGCCTTCGCCCAGCGCATCAAGGACATTGTGCTCCCAGAGGTCGCGAATGCCGAAGTGCAAGCTGCGGGCGCAACGGCCGCTGCCTCCGCGGCGGAACCTGAACTCCTCAACTAGCCGGGATGCCCGGCTGATGCGTTTGCGTTGCTGACTGAGACAGCGCTCGACCTTCGCCTAGAAGCTTCAACACGTGGTCCGACGCTCCCCGCACGGACTCCGACATCGCGCTGATTTCGTCGATGAGGTCGGCGCACCATTCCAGGCTTTCGACAATCGCGATCTGTTCTTCCGCCGATGGCGGTAGCGGGACCCACAGGCGCGCAATCGTCTTGCTGTTCAGTGTGGTCCCTTTGATCGCCGGGTTCGTCGCGCCGTGGGCGGTGAGAGCGGGGAGTCCCCAAAGAAGGTAGTCCCGGAATGCGCCGTCCGGCAGAGAAAAGCTCGCAATCGCCTCATTGTGGTACGCATCGATCCCGAGTATCGCCGTCTTTCCAACGGACAGCTTGAACGCCATCAGCAGGCTCCCGGAGGGAACCGGGTCGTTTCCGCGGTAGGCCTCTTCAACAGCCGCCCCAGTTATCGCCCGAGCGGTTTCGGTGACGATGCCCCGACGGGGCATGTCACCGATAGAGACCCAGGAGTAGGTGGTGTCTTCCGCCGTCGTCCAGTAGAGGTGGTTCTTCGTCGATGGGGTGCGACCGATCGAGAACTCGGTGAAGTTGCCAAGCTGGTCCCATGTCCACGATTCGGGAATCTGGAAGGGGGGGTCGGCACCTCGCGGGGCGCCGGCACGGCGTTGGGGTTCTCCCGAAGGGTCGCCGTGGTTCTCGAAGCCGAGTTCTCCCTGGAGAGCGAGTTCGGTGAGGGCGGTACGGGCGTCTTCGACAAAGCCGCTGGAGAGTGTCACGAACGGAGCGACCGATATGAGGTCGTCCAAGAGCTCGTGCACGCGCGGCCCGATCCGATGCTCCGCCCCCTCCATGCGCTCGACGATCTCGGATCGAAATTCGTCGAGCTCAGAAATGGCGGCTTTGTGGCGCTCGAGACCGGCGGTGAGCGCCGCACGTCGATCCACGTGTCGGTGTGGGTTGGGCAGATCGAGGATGAATTCACCGTGATCGACATCCTTGATGTCGACTGACCAGGCGTCCTCCCGTATCGATCCGTGCCTCCCACCAGGCACGAATGGGGTCAAGATGGGCGCCCAAAATGGACTTCAGCTTGGTGTACTTGTCCCCGTGCGGGCACAAGAGTTCGTAGAACCAGATGGTCTGAGTGGACGGCCCCTTGTCGAAGAACAAGAGGTTGGTTCGGATATCGGTGTACGGCGCGAAGACCCCACGCGGAAGCCTGACGATGGTGTGGAGATTGCAGTCCTTCGTCAGACGGCGGCGGAGGTTCTCTTTGACGCCGGATCCGAACAGCGAGCTGTCGGGCAGCACGATCGCGGCGCGCCCAGCCGGTTTCAGTAAATGCATGACGAGTGCTAGGAAAAGATCGGCGGTCTCCCGAGTTCGAATGGCCGCCGGGAAGTTGTTTTCGATGCCGTCCTCTTCCATGCCGCGAAACGGCGGATTGGTCACGATCACTTCGACTCGATCTGCTGGGCCGTAGTCTCGAAGTGGTCGTGCGAGAGCGTTCCCGTGAACGATGTTGGTCGGGACGTCGACTCCATGAAGCATCATGTTGGTCGTGCAGAGAAGGTGTGGTAGCGGCTTCTTCTCATACCCGTGCACTGAAGCCGCAGCCACATCCTCGTCCTCCGAGCTGTGCACGTCATTTCGGCGTACAAGCTCCAAAGCCGACGTCAGGAACCCACCTGTTCCACATGCCGGATCGAGAACGCGGTCACGGAGTCGGGGACCAACCATTTCAACCATGAAGTTAGTAACGGGACGGGGTGTGTAGTACTCGCCCGCATTGCCCGCGCTCTGCAGGTCTTGAAGCAGTTGTTCGTAGAGGTCGCCGAAGACGTGCCGATCTTCTGCCCGGTTTAGGTCGAGATCGCGCTCGACTTTGTTTACAACCTGACGCAGGAGAGTGCCGGACTTCATGTAGTTGTACGCGTCCTCGAACACGCTGCGGATGACGTTGGATCGCTCGTCCTCCGACGACACCAGGGTCTTCAGCGTTGGAAAGAGTGAGCCGTCGACGAACGTGAGGAGCGTTTCGCCGGTCATTCCCTCGGGATTCGCAGCCCAGGTTCTCCAGCGGTACTCGTCCGGGATTGGCGAGACGTATCGGCGGTCGAGAAGCTCCCATTCGCGCTCTCGATCGTCGAAGACCTTGAGGAACAGAATCCAGACGAGCTGGGCGATCCTTTGCGCGTCGCCGTCGATGCCGACGTCTTTGCGCATGATGTCCTGGAGCGCCTTGATTGTGCCGGCGTTAACCACTTGCTGCAAGATCCTCGCTGTAGAGGGCGTCGGTCAGCGTGGCGACCGCTCTGTCGAATCCGTCTGGGCCGCCCAGGGCTTCAAGGAGCTCGTAGGGTGTCCCGAGACGGTTGAGGGGGCGGAGCCGGATGACTCGTACGTCCTCAATGTCCTCGATGCCCTCGTCGGCATATTTCTCCAGTAGGGCATCGAGTACGCGTCGGGCGGTCTCACTATAGGCGTCGAGGTCGGCGCTTCGCCGAGCCCGATCGGCTCTTCGGCGTCGGGAAAGAGCAGGTTGATCGAAGGCGACGTGGCAGATGAGATCGAACGCGTCGTACTCCCGTCCGAACTCGCCGGCCAAGGCGTCGAACAAGACGCCGCGTCCTTCGAGTTCATCGATGATCTTTGCCTTTCGATCCGACGCTCTCCACCGTCGCAGAAAATCGTCGAGGGATTGGTACTCTTGCTGAACCGCCCGCCGGGTGTAGTCCTTCAGCGATTCGGTGATCAGCTTGCCGTCTTGGCTGTAGTACTGGATGCGTTCGCCGACTACCCAAACGGGGACGTCGGCGACGTAGTACTTTTCTCGCCGGGTTCCCTCGTCTTCCTCATCGTCCCATTCCGGTTCCGGTGGTTCTCCGCTTGGCTCGGCGCCACCGTCATTACCGTTGGTATCCGGATCCTCGTCAGTATCAACATCTGTCTCGATGATGCTGATTGGATCGCCGTCGAATTCGGGATCAGCGAAGAGCTCGGTGGCCTTGCGAAAGTCAACGATGGTGAAGTAGTACTTATCGTAGTCCTCGCGGAGACGTGTTCCTCGGCCGATGATCTGTTTGAACTCAGCGAGTGAGTTGATGTTCTGGTCGAGCACGATGTACTTGCATGTCTGGATGTCGACCCCGGTGCTCAAGAGTTTGGATGTTGTGGCGATCACCGGATAGCGGCTCTCTGGGTCGGCGAAATCGTCGAGCTGTGCTTTGCCCCACGGACTGTCGCCAGTGATGCGCACCACGTATCGGTCGTCAGCCGCAGCAAGATCGCTATTGGCATTTACGAGCGCTTGGCGCATCCGTTCGGCGTGCTCGATGTCTTCGCAAAACACAATGGTCTTCGCGAATCTATCCGCGGCTGACAAGATCTGGCTGACTTTTCGTGCAACCAGCGAGGTCCCGCTGTTCGAGGACGAGGATCCGATCATAGTCTTCCTGCTCGTAGATGCGATCTTCGATCAGCTTTCCGGTTCGATCTACGCGGCCGCGCTCCGGTCGCCACCCGGCGAGATCCTTGTCGATGTCGACTCGCATTACGCGGAATGGCGCGAGGAAGCCATCGTCAATGCCTTGTCGCAACGAGTACTGGTAGACCGGCTCGCCGAAGTAGGCGATGTTTGAGACCTCGGTGGTCTCCTTTGGCGTAGCCGTGAGTCCGAGATGGACAGCAGATCCAAAGTAGTCGAGTATCTCTCGCCATGACGAGTCCGCCGCGGCGCTGCCGCGGTGGCATTCATCGACGACGACGAGGTCGAAGAAGTCGGGCGAAAACTCCTTGTACGCATCATGCGCCTCATCCTGGCCGGTGACGGCTTGATACAGCGAGAGGTAGATCTCGTAGGACTTGTCAATCTTTCGGCCGGTGATCTTGGTGAGGGCGGTGCCGAACGGTTTGAAATCGTTGATAAGCGCCTGGTCAACGAGGATGTTGCGGTCGGCGAGGAATAGGACCCTGCTCGCTTTCCCGCGTTTCCACAGTCGCCAGATGATCTGGAACGCCGTGTAGGTCTTGCCGGTTCCGGTGGCCATGACCAGGAGGATCCGATCCTGGCCGCGGCTCACCGCGTCGACGGCCCGGTTGACGGCAACTGCCTGGTAGTACCGAGCTGGCTTCGATCCGCTGCCCGCGTGATAGTCCTGCGACACAAGGGTCTCCTGCTCCCGTGTGTAGCCCTTCCAGCTCGCGTATTGCTGCCAAAGACTGGCTGGCGAGGGGAACTCGTCCATCGAGATCTCGCGCTCGACTGGATCAGTGCTAGACGCTGTGCCGTCGTGAAAGATGAATGATCGACCGTTGGTCGAGAAGGCGAACGGCACGTCGAACATCCGGGCGTAGGCGAGTGCCTGTTGCATGCCGTCACCGGCCGTGTGGCTCGTGTCCTTGGCTTCGACGATCGCAAGCGGAAGGCTCGGCTTGTGGAAGAGGATGTAGTCGGCGCGCTTGGGAGTCGCGCGGGTGTGCACTGAGCCACGCACGATCACGCGACCCTTCGTCACGTCGAAATCCTCTCGAACCTGGGTGTGGAGGTTCCAGCCGGCGGACAAAATCGCCGGCGTGATGAACCTTGAGCGTGTTTCTTGTTCAGTGAGTCGGGCCAAGTAACAGCTCGGGCCGTGATTCGGCCGTCCGCCGGCAGTGGTCAGGCAACCATACACACCGGCCCGGAGGCGGGTATCCGGGTAGGTCACTCATCCTCGACCGCCGATAGGAAGCGCGTCAACACGGCCATTGTTCCATGCGGTGAGGGGATTCCCGCTTCACTGAGCCGTTCGACGGCTTCGGCCGCAGCAGCGACTGCGATTCTCGCTTGGTTGGCCCGATGCGGTGTGCTGGCGTCGCCACCTCGGCGGAGTGCTCGTTCGATCGTTCTGCGGTGCAGGCCGCTCCGGCGCGCGACCGATGCAGCCCCGAGATGCCTGATCGCTGCAACGACTAAGGCCCACGTACCGGCGCGGGCTCCGTAGTCGGCGCGGTAATCGACAGGGTCGGCGACCTCGCCGCTGAGTCGTTCGAGGAGCTTGTTGCCCTCCTTGCCGGAGAGGGTTTGGAGAACAGGCGTGGATTCGATCGGCCTTCGCTTGAGGACGCCAACGGTGTCGCGCCGGGCCGGTGTTCCCGTCTGGTGAAAGGCTCTTGTGTTCTGGCCGTAGGCGGTAGCGGTGGATGACATCGCCAACCGTTTGGATTGGGACGGTGCCGCTGGCGAGCAGTTCAGCTGCCTCTCCGCGTAGGCTCGCCTCCCGGGCGACGGCCATCTCATGCCCCGTCGCCCGGTCGTACCAAGGAAGGGTAGGCCATTGGTTCGGGTCGCGTTCATATGGCGCGGCGGGCTGCCCCGGGAACCCTGTGGCGGGGTGGGCGATCAGGCCGAAGCTGCCCGGCCGGATTCGCTCTCGGAGCGGGCGGGTCGCGTTGTAGCCGGCGAACCACTCGGCCGTGCGTGGGCCGGACAGGGTGAACCGCGTCACGGCGAAGCGCCCACCCCATTCAGGGTAGTCGTGGGCTTCCCCGGTGAGCATCGTTGAGGATCCACTCCCAGGCCGTCTTTCACCCAGAGTCGCCGGCCCTGCTCGTCTCGGGACGGCGCGTCGGGATCGGTGGCGGTGGGGTCGAGATAGAGGCCGAGTCCGTGCTCCGACCAGTCCACGTACTCGCCGTCGGCAACTCCCTCCTCTGACCTCGCGTCCTCGTCTGGCTGGTCGCGAACGTCCGACCAGCTCGCGGCGTGCCCTTATGGAGCCGGTAGAGGGCATATCGCTTGGCGCTGATCGCATAGCACCACAGCTCGGTGGAAAGGCTGTCGAACTTGACACTCCATGGCGAGCCCGGGAACCAGCTCGCGGTTGTAGGGGTTGAGTCCGCTCGAACCGATCGAGGATCCGTCGCACCGTCGCCCATGAGAGCGCCGTGACACTGCTCGCGCGTCGCCGACCTCGATCGCGGCGGCCTCGCGGGGTGGCGACGATGGCGAGGCTGTCGGTGTCGCAGAAGGCGTAGGCGCCGCCGGCCTTGGTGACTTGGTGTTCGAGCAGGGCGAGCATGAGCCGGGCGGCGGCGGTGATGGTGGCGGCGACGGGAGGGAAAGCAATAAGGGCCGGGATCCTCGGGCGCGGTGATCGGTTTGCTCGAACGGCTCGCCGTCGGGCCCGTAGACGCGGACGGTGGTCGGCGTCGGGCGCTCGCGGCGGTCGAACCGGGCGAGGACGCCGTAGCTGGTGGAGTTGGCGGTGACCTTGAGGAACCGTTCCTGGCGCGCGTCAGAGTGTCGCGAACGCGGTGGCGTTCCTCGATCATCGCGAGGAACGGGTCGTCTCGCGAGCGGGTCGAGTTGCTCGACCGCCGCGGAGACTCACCGGACGAAGCGTCGTCCTGGGTGCCTTCGCCGACGAGCCGTACGGCGCGCACGATCTCGAGACAGCTACCGTCGTCGGGGTGAGGATGCGTGGCGGCGATCACGTCGGGTAGCGCGTACCAGACGCGACCAGCGTAGGTGTAGGGGTTGACGCCGATGCCGTGGTCGCCGGAGGTCGGGTCGTACTTGGCACGAACCGGCAGGATGGCACCGCGGGGTTCGAGTTCGACCAGGGTGACGCCGATCTCACGCCACGCTTCCGGGGTCAGGCACCACTCGACCAGATCGGCCTGGGACAGGATCGACCGAACCTGATCGGTGGCGTCTTCCGACCCGGACTCGCTCAGCGGTGAGCAGCGACCGTGTATGGAGCAGCGCGTTCACGGACGGGTACATGCTGGTGAAGTCGACCAGCGCGACGGCGACAGCAGCGCGGGCGATGCGTGCTTCAGCGCGGCCGCCATAGAACGCGCTCATCGCCCAACCAAGCACCTCGGCGCCGATCGCATCCGGGTTCGGCGTCTCCGCCACGGTGCGACGCCGTGCCTTGCGGCGACGCTCAGGGAGCGTCGTCCAGCCGAGCTCTTCGTGGGTCAGGTTCGTGAACTGTTCCAGCGGCCGCTGGTAGCCCATGGCCGCGAGGTATTGGGTGCCGATGGTGGCGGGTGAGTAGAGCCGGTGGGCGTCGAGTGATACGCCTTCGTGGCGGGCGAGTTCGTCGAGGCATGCGAAGTAGAGGCGGCTGGTGGCGTTGACGTCGTCGCGGGCGTAGGCGACCAGGTCGGGTGTGATGCGGCCGAGCTCGACGTCCTGCTTGGTGTAGGGCACGTCGAATGCGTCGCAGGCGGATTCGAGTGTGTGGCCGCGATCGGTGAGCGCGAAGGCGAGGGTGCGCAGGTCGACGAAGCGGCCGGCGCCTTTCCAGTGGTCGGGGTCCTGGCCGATGCTGCCCCAGGCAAACAGGGTGCGCCGTGGGTCGATCGAGCGGGCGCGCAGTCGCGGGTGGCGCGGTCGGCATCCTTCCACTTCCCGCGTCGGTCATCGAGCCCCACAGGCCCAGTGACCAGCCGCCGTAGAACTCATCCTCGGCAGCCGCCCAATACGACGCGATCCGGCCAAGATCGAAGAGCAGGTTGAGGCCGACGATGTCGCACCGCTCGCGATGCTTGTAGCCGCGCAAGAACAGACGCCGGTGAAGCCACCACGACACCGGTTCGAGTCGCAGCGTCGGCCCGCCGCCCATCCGGCCAAGACCCGGCGTGAGATCCGCGTCCGGGTGGTCGGCCATGTATTGACAGAGGGCCGCGTAGCCGTCCGAGTCGCGGCTGGGGAGGTCGTCCGGGTAGGCGAGGCCTTCCTCCATGCAGCGGTGTGGATGCCCCTCTTCGATCCGGTACAGCCGCCAGCACAACACGAGCAGCCGCTGATCCGGCGTGGTGACCGTTTCGGTGTCCCAGATCAGCGCCTCGCGCCAGCGTGGCCGAAACCCGCCTCGGCGGACCGAGTTAGCGGACTCCTCTGCCGCCTCCTCATCCTCCGGCGGAGGTGGGGTGGTGCGGAGGGTGAAGGCGCGGACTGCGGTTTCGAGCAGGTCGGGCGGCTGGTCTGGCACGCGCGGCATTCTCGCCTATGCCGACCAGCCGCCCGAGTGTTATCCGATCTCAGCCCTCCAACCCGGATACCGGCCATCCAGCCTGAGCCGAAACGCGCCGAGGTCGTCTGCCCAACCAGACATCGTCGCAGCCAGCGGCCCCGTCAAGACCATCCACGGGTCGCCGAAGCTGGCCAGGAACGCTGCGACCCGACGTAGGCACAGCTCGATCCGCTCGGGAACCGAGAGCTGGCTGATGACGTGCTCCAGCTCAAGGATGTGGCGCGTGTTGTGGTCGCCCCGGTGACACGGACGGCACAGCCACACCACCAGATTTGGGTCCATGTGGGCGCCTGTGTCATCGCTGCCGCTGAGGTGATGCTCCTCGGCCGCCGGCCGGCCGCACCGTATGCATCGCGGTTTCATGACACCAGCTCCCGGTAGACCTCGTCCGGGTTGGGCTCGCCCAGTGCGCCGATCACATCCAGCCAGCGTGGGTCAGCCTCGACCCGGTGCGGTCCTGCACGCTGCCCCGACAACCGTCGCACTTCCGCGTCGGTCGCATCGCCGTGGAGGTAGCGCCACTGGACATCGAACGCCTGGGAGAGCCGGTCGGCCCCGCTCGACCCACGAGCGACCACGAACTGAACGCTCGTCTCGCCCTCGACGTAGATTGGCCGCAACCGCTGCAGCCGATCAGTCTTAGTCGGCAGCGTCTCCCCACCCCGCGTAGGTCGTAGTGCGTGATCTGCATACCAGCGCACGACTTCCATCGGCACACCGCTCAGCCGCGCGGCCTGCTCGACCGTCAGACCACTCTCGCGGGCCAGGTGGATGACGCTGAGGGCGCCCCGGCGAGCCTCGCGAACCTGCTCGGGGACCTGCTTCAACTGCTCGCCGGTCGGTCTCCGGGGGGTGGTTCGCTGCTGCCAGTACCCCTTGGCGCCGCGCATCCGGGCGAGCTCTTGGCGGCGCCGGTACTCGTCCTTGTAGTTCCTGCGGCGGGCCACTACTCAGCCCTCGGAGGATCATTGATCGCCAGCAGCTCGAACGAGATGCGCTGGCCAGATGCGGCAACCGTATTCACGGCAAGCCCCTTTCCACCTCCGCGTCTGCTCGGTAGTCCGAGCCGGACACTTCGGGGCGGCGGGGATGTGCGGCGTTGCCCGCCTGAGGGCGCCGTCCCCAAACTCATCTCGATGGACGAGCGGGGGAATACGATTCGTGCTCGTGAGTGTACCAGCCGCGCGCGCGGGCACCCGGTGAGCCCCTACCCGAGAGATCGCCCGCTGGGCGGGATGCTCCACCGAGCTCCCAGCGGCGACCTCGTCACCATCCAAACCACCGGCATGTTCTACCCGACACCGCTCGGTGTGCAGGAGCTGTGGGACAACGTGACCCAGCGCAGAGCGCCCGCCTCATGGAACGGGATCGAGCCCGAGGGCGCGCTCGTCGTCTGGTGGGCCGAGCCGGCGGTCGAAGTCCAGTGCGGCAACTGCTTCCGCCCGATCGGCCGGTTCCGCAGCTACCACGCCGGAGATGAGGTCGGCGTTGTCTGCGTCGACACCCGACGAGGACGGCTCACTTCGAACCGCAGTATGCGGACCAAGGATCCCCGATACCACGTCGACGGCGAGGTCGGAAATCGTGCCCGCGGCACCTTTGCGCACATTCACTGCCCACGCTGCCGGCACGAATTCAACCGTCGCCTCGATCGGCTCGGAACGCTCCTTTGGAATACCCGACCGGCCACTCACCTGCTCAAGCCGTGACGTCAGATTCGGCCTAACCAAGCCGTATACTGGGACTAGGTGGCCTCGCGACTGCGCTAACAGCCCGAGGCCGTGGCACCCGAACTGACTTGGAGT
This sequence comes from uncultured Actinomycetes bacterium, assembly GCA_963843705.1. Lineage (GTDB taxonomy): Bacteria > Actinomycetota > Thermoleophilia > Gaiellales > JAICJC01 > JAICJC01. Next base: position 220,512 of record CAWJLQ010000009.1, on the reverse strand, counting down.
TCAGATGCGCAAACACCCTAGCCTGGGGCGCCGCCGACTCAACGGCATCGTTCACTACGCGACGGGATACGGCGTCAAGGTCTACGTCTCCCGCGGCCACCTCATCATCGAGGACGGCATCGGCGCCGACCGCGGCACCACCCGCTACAACCGTGCCACCGGCCGACTCCGCCGCCTCGTGGTTGTCGCGTCCACCGGCTACATCTCGTTCGAGGCAGTCCGCTGGATGACCGACGCCGGCTGCGCCCTCATCCAGCTCGACCACACCGGACGAGTTCTCGTCACCAGTGCGACGTCCGGCAACAATCAGCCAGCACTCCGACGCGCCCAAGCACTCGCCGCCGTCCAAGACGTCGGCGTGGAGATCTCCCGGCAGTTGCTCGGCGTCAAGCTCAAGGGACAGCGGACGGTCGCGGCGACGCTGGACGGAGATGCGGCCGCGGCAATTCGTCTACACGAGGTAGGACTCGCAGGATGCCTCGACCTCGACGCTCTCCGCCTGGTCGAAGCGCATGCAGCTGCCGCGTACTGGGCAGCGTGGCGCGGCGTTCAAGTCCGATTCGCGACCCGCGACGCCGATCGCATCCCCGACCACTGGAGCCGGTTCAGCCAACGCGCCTCGACGCTGACAGGATCACCACGCGTCGCTATCGACCCCGCGAACGCGGTCGCGAACCTGCTATACGCGCTGCTCGAAGCCGAAAGTGCGATCGCGCTTACGGCCGTCGGACTCGATCCCGGCGTCGGGATTCTCCACACCGACCAACGCGCTCGCGATTCACTCGCGCTCGACCTCATGGAAGCCGCCCGCCCCACAGTCGACCGCTACCTCCTCGACCTACTTTCGCGAAACGCTTTCACCGCCGCCGACTTCGTGGAAACATCAGCGGGCCAATGCCGGATCACGCCGACCCTCGCACGTCGAGTCGCGGACACCGCGCTCACGTGGGCCCGCGAAGTCGCACCGCACGCGGAGGCGATCGCCCAAGCCTTGGCAGTGAACGGCGGCATCGCGCCTCCGCCGACTCCACTCACCGGTCAGTCTCGTCGCGGCAGGCGTCCGCCGACAGACCGCGTTCGGACATTCCAGGGTCCTGCGCCCCCCGCACTGCCAACGTGCCACGACTGCGGCGCATTGCTACCGGCGGGCGGAAAGCGGTGCCGAGCATGCCACCAGTCCGCGAACGCTCTGCGACTCCGAACCGAGCAAGCCGAAGAAACGACTCGGCGCCGCTCCACGGGCGAGCACCCGTCGCATCGCCCCGCGGTGCGAGCCCGCATTGCCGAAGCGCAACGGGCTCGGTGGGCCGCCCGACAAGCCGCGTTGCCTGGGGGCTTCACGGGGGCGCCATCCGAGTTCAGTCGGCTTATCCTTCCACGGCTCTCAGGGCTGGCGCCGCGACAGCTCGCTCGGGAGACGGGTCTGTCGCGTGGGTATTGCGCTCAGGTTCGGGATGGGAAGCGAGTTCCGCACGTTCGTCACTGGGCCGCTTTCCAACTTGCTGGCCTGCATGGCCAGGAACAGAGTCTGGGCGGTCGTGAGGTGGCACGGAATAGCGTAGGGTCGGTCGGGGGGCCGTGAGGTCCGGACGCAGCGAGGGATCAGGATGAGACTGCAACAGGTAGCTATCGAAAACTTCCGGTCAATGGAGGCACTCCAGCTAGACCTCCTTGGGGAAAGCGCTTACCTCGTGGGTGCGAACGCTCGCGGGAAGACCGCGATTCTCACGGCGATCGCACGGATCGTTGGGAGGGACTCGTCACGGTTCGACCGTAGGGACTTCCGGGATCTCGCGCAGCCAATCATCATCACGATGAGAATCGACGACCTCGACGCGACACAGCGCGGGGACTTCGCATCGCAGCTGGACTTCACCACGACTCCGCCATCGGTGCGAATCGGGATCCGCGCTTTCTGGGATCCGATGGCAGAGGAAGTGAGCTTGGAGGCGGGGTTCCCCGATCATGGCTGGAGCCCGCTGGCGTGGGACCAGCGCCGGCATCTGCCGGTGCTCTGGCTGCCAGCCTGGCGAGACCCGTCGAGACTCCTGCGCCTCGGCAACGCCGCTTCGTTCCTGGGTCAGCTAGTCGATCAACTCCCGAACATAGGAACCACACTCGACGGTGCTCTCGCGAAATTTCTTGAAGCGATCGACCTTATCGCGAACGACCAGGACGTCCGTCAGCTCATGCGGGACGGCGAGACTGACCTAAGCCAACTGCTGCCGGATGTTCCAGCGGACTTCTACTCGGTGGTGCCCACTGCCATTACACCGCGGGAGGTGCTTGCCCTTACTGAGCTGGCCCTGTCTCCAGAAGGAGCTGCCGTCCCGGTGGGTTCGGCGAGTAGCGGGCTTTCACAGCTGACCGTAATCAACTTCGCCCTACGTCTCGTCTCGAACTTATCAAATGCTGTCGTTCTGATTGATGAACCCGAGACTTCACTTCATCCGCAAGTCCAACGAGCCTTGGCGCAGCGCATCCAGTCTCTCGCCGCCCAAACCATCGTAGCCACTCATTCCTCGAACATTCTGTATGGAGCGGAGGCAACGGCGGTGTTCCGACTCGGAGGCACACCCACTACGGCCCGCAATGGTTCGAACCTTTCGCCAACCGACGAGGCGGCATTTCGTAGGTACGCAACGCCTCAAACTATGGAAGCCTTCTTCGCCCGGAGCGTGCTACTCGTGGAAGGTGAGAGCGACTACATCGCGGTTACTAAGGCCGCCACGTTGCTCGGACACAGGCTCGATGCGAAGGGAGTAGCCGTGCTCCAAACGGGTGGCGAGGGAACGCTTCGTACCTTCGTTCGGCTCTTCGGAAAGAACGGCCTCGACCTGGATATCGCTGGACTCGTGGATGCCGACGCCGAGGCGGCGCTCACTCAGGAGCTCGAACGCGAGTCGTATGGCCAGGGGATCGACCGCCTCACCCTTGAAAGCGTCGGATTTTGGATTTGCGATTCAGATCTGGAGGCTGAGCTGATACAGGCCGTCGGAATCTCTCAGACCGAGGCCCTGATCACGGCTGAGGGTGAGGACCAGTCCTACGCAGCGTTCGCACAGGACCCGCGCTACTCCCGGTTGTCCGATCAAGAGCGGTTGGAAGCATTTCTCAGCAAGCGGGGTCGCAAGGTTCGCTATGCCCCGCTTCTCATCGACCGGCTAACGAGCGGGACGCTGCCGCGCCCGCTAGTCGAGGCGCTGAACCATGTCTGCCAGTAGTGAGCAATGGGACGATCTCGACGACGCGCAACGAGTCGCGGCCACGGCTCCTGAACCGCGCATCGCGGTTATAGCAGGGCCGGGAAGCGGCAAGACCCGGGTGCTCTCGCTTCGGTGTGCGTTTCTACTAGCGTCAGATACCGAGTCGCGGGCTCTCCTATTGACGTTCACAAACAAGGCAGCAGCCGAAATGAAGGCCCGGGCCGTGGCCGCCGCAGCGACCCCGAGTCGTCGGATCACTGCCGGCACCTTTCACACCTTCGCAGTGCGACTGTTGCGTGATCACGGCGACCTCGTGGACATCGACCCTGAGTTCGAGATCCTCGATTCAGAAGGCGCGACAGACATTGCTCGGGAGGTGGCTGATGATGCGCTGATCCAAAATTATCGCCAACTGTGGTCGTATCTGAGGGTTCGTCGAGAGTCTCCGCGGGACTCCGAGGTAGCTGAGTTCGGACGAGCGTTTCAGGCCGCGAAGCTCGCCTCGGGAGGTCTTGACTTCGACGACCTGTTGGTGGAGGCGCTTCGCCTTGTGGAGGAGCATCCGGAAGTCGGCGACGCGTACGCTGCCCGGTTTCGGCACATCCTTGTCGATGAGTTCCAAGACACCAACCGAGTTCAGTTCGACCTGATCCAAGCGCTGGCCGTAGGCGCGCAAACGCTGGGGGTGTTCGCGGACGACGACCAAGCCATTTACCGCTTCGCCGGCGCTGATTCTGACAACGTGCACCGCTTCGTGTCAGAGCTAGGCGCGACTGTGTATCCGTTGGTTCGAAACTACCGCTGCCGGACCGCGATCGTCGAGGCAGCGAACCGGTTGATCGCGAGCGACCCGTCGGCGAGTGGCCGCACGATGGAGGTCGTTGTCCCGGGCGGTGAAGTGCGCACCTTGGTCACCTCCAATCTTCATGAAGAAGCAGCGCACGTCAGTTCAGATATTCAGCGCCACCTCGCAAATGGCGTTGAGTCCTCACAAATCGCGGTGTTGGTTCGGACACGCAGCCGCGCTGGCGACATCGTCGATGTACTGGCGGGTGACGGTGTGCCAGTCGTGAGCTGGCTCGATCCTCCGATTGATCCGCCCGAGAGGCGCATCATGGCCGCGTGCCTTTCTGTCGTCCGCCCACGACTACAACCGGCGCAGCAAAGACGACTCATCAGTGCCCTCGGGGTGCCGGAAGCAGACGGACTCGACACACCGTCGATACTCGCTCAGTGCTCAGGCCAGCCGGGAGTAGCGGAACTCCTGCAAGTCCACGAGATGGTGTTTGCGGGTGCCGAGCCCGTTGACGTGGTCGAGCAAGCGGCCGCGGCGGCGTGCCGAATCGACCCGGCACTGTCGGAACGCGTTGAGGGGATCGTGACTACGGTTCGAGATTTCGCAGCCCACGACCCTGACTTCACTTTGGATCAGGTACTGACCGAGCTCGCCCTCGGGGGAGTCGGAGGATCGCCCACGGCCACACGCGGTGTCAAAGTCGCGAGCCTTCATAGGACCAAGGGGTTGCAGTGGAGGATCGTCTATCTCCTCGGCCTGGAAGAAGGGCGGCTCCCATTCTTTAAGGCGACGGCCGGCGAAGAGCTTCGCGAGGAACGCCGTGTCTGTTTCGTGGGCGTGTGCCGAGCGGAGGAGCTGTTGGTGCTCGGGCGAGTTCGGACTGACAGAGGGTGGGCGCAAAACCCATCCCGCTTCTTAGCCGAGATGGGTGTGTAGCCGACTGGTCGCTGCCTCCGGCGCGCTGGTCGGCGCCGACACGATCCGCACTTGGGCCGGCTCGTGGTAAGCGACACGGTTCCCGGCGGCGTACCGGCTGGACTGGCGCTGCGGATCGACCTTCTCTGACATGCCGAGGAAGCCCACAACGCCGCGACCGAGAGGTCAGCGCGACGTGCGCCCGCACCTATGCGTCCTCGTAACCGACGGCCGCCTTGACGTCGCCGATCGCCTGGAAGACTGCGTCGCGAAGTGCGACATCGGGGTGTCGTCCATCCGAATGCGCCAAGGTCGCTGCCAGCAACCCGTCGACGTCCCGTGATTCCCGCCCCACGCGGCATTCGGATGCGAGGAAGTCCTTGAAGTTGGTCGCGGCTTGGTCACGATAGCGAGCGAGCATTCCTGCGATCCCATCCGCGGGCATCGTGCCATGGCGCTTCCTTATCGCCTCGCGGAGCGCAGCCTCGGGGAGCGCAGCGAATATGTCGGGCAGCGGGAATGCGACGAGCCGGAATGCGGCGTCCCCCCTGCGTTCCCGCCACTGCTCGCGTAGGGAGACGAGGTGTTTCTCCTCGTTGGTTTCCGCGTCCCGTTCACCGTCGAGGAACGCGGCGTGAACGTCGTCGAACAGGACAACAATCGGGACGCCGAGGGCGGCTAACGTTTCGCTCTCTGGGATTCCACCCTTATTCCGGGTTCCGCGGATCGGGAGGACGATCGCTCGCGCCCTGGCCAGTTCGTGGGCAAAGAAGTGTTCGACGACGAGCTTGTCATGCTTGCCCTCAACGATGATGACGAGGCGAACGAGTTGGATCAGATCGGCGCGGGAGACGCCCAGGCGGTCCGCAAAGCCATCGAGGTGGCGCATCTCTTCGGTGGTAATCGAATGCGCACGAGAGGCGCCTTCCTCCCGAGTCACGCCGAGGTACTGCGCGAGTTGGGACGGCAGATCGAGGAACGCGGGCGAGTGCGTCGCGACGACGACGCTCGGGGCTCCGGGCTGCTCCACGAGGTTCGCGATCCAGGACGCCGCCTCCCGCTGCGCGATCGGGTGCAAGTGCCGTTCGGGCTCGTCGATCAGGTAGACCCGTATCTTCTCGACCCTAGCGATGAAGTACTCGTCCTCTTCCCCGGTGTCTGGCGGAGGCACCGAGCTCCGTTCGGATCGGGCAGGTCTGCGAAGACGATCCATCGCCTCGAGGATCGAGATCGCCGTCCACAACGCGACCCCACTACCAGTCACCCGGAGGTCGAAATGACGTCCCGAAGAGCGGTCGCGTACGGCCAGGCGAACCCGTCGATCGCCGTTGGGTCTCCACTGTCCGGGTGACAACGCTGCGACGACGACATCGAGTGAATCGCTGATGAACGGCGGCGCGAGTCGCGTAGCCTCGGAGCTAAGCTCGGCACTAAGCTCGGAAAGTAGCGGCCGGAGCGCCACACCGCCTTCCCTTTCAACCAGCCAGGGATCCCCGCGCAACCGCGGCCGCAGCGCCTCCTCGACCGCGTCCATGGGAATCGGCGTGAACTTGAAGCCCTCGGACTTCCGCTCCTCCCCCGCGACGCCCGGCGCCCGCACCGTGAATCCAGCAGCAGCTCTCTCCTGCCACCGGCCGCGCTCAAGAGCATCGTCCAATGCTCGTTCGACCGTCCTCGCAACCGAGTCGGGCTCGGTCTCAATCGAGAAGACCGTCATGTCCCACAGTGGTAGCTCGCCCTCTGATGGATCTGCCTCGATATCCCAGACCCCGACGAGCGCCCCCGTGTCATCGGCGCAGGCCTGAAGCAGGTTGTGGAAAGGAACGCGCTTAGGCCACCGGTCTCGGACGTTCCATAGCCTTGCTCCAGCCGTGCTAAGCGCGTCATCGTCTGTCGAAACCGCAAGCGACGTTTGGTACGGCTCGACGACGAGATGCCGCGCACCGGCGAGCCGCTCGGCAACCACACCAACGTCATGGCTGACCGCCGCCCAGTCACCCACATAGCCGGCCCGGTAGACCTCAACGTAGTGGTCGCGGATGATCCTGCGAAGCGTCTCCAACCCAAGTGGCCCCCACGATTCTTCGCCTTCTTCCTGAGAGTCATCCCACATCTGCGGCCGGCGCTTAGCCTGCGTAAACCGTGGCACAGCAGTACCTAGCGTCCACTCGGGAGCGCCGTACTGAAGCACCTCACACAGAAAGGCTTGATCCCCCGGAGTCGACTCGTCCAGCCCGACGATGGCCCGTGACTCCGGCTCCCTATCGGAATCCCAGTCGATCAGCGGGTCAACTCGACCCCGTCCGCCACCAAGCGCTTCGGCAATCGACTCAAGAAGGTTGCTCTTGCCAGAGTTGTTGGCGCCAAACAGGACCGTGAGCGGATGCCAGACAATGTCCGCCTGAGCTCCCTTCAAGAGCGGCGTTCGAAGTCCCAGCAGGCGCATAACCCGAGCCTAGTCGACGCCAGTACCCGCAAGGAACAGGCACTCGACCCAGCCGCATCGGCCCTCCGCCGCTGCGCAGACCCGCCCCCATTCTCAGCCGCCGACTCCCGGCCTACGCGGTCCGCTGACCATTAGTGCGGCGTTTCGCCCTCTCTATCTACTCTCCCGTCAAGGAGCGGGCGGGTTAGAGGGATTGCAGGAACTCGGACAGGCCGCCGATCCTCATTTGGGTTACGGGGGGCCCGACATCCCTATAACCCGTCAAGTTAGCGGCAAAGAAGGTCGGCCCAGAGGTGGAAGCGGCCGCGAGGGTAGCAACGGGACCGGGGACGACCGGGACGACCGGGACGACCGGGACGACCAAGAGTGGCTGAGAGGGGTCGGCGTGCAGCAGCTCGCCAAAACCAGCCGGCTGGGCGGTCGCCTGCGCAACGCAGATCCTCCCTCCTTGTCGAGCCTCCGCTAAACCTGGGTCGCACCAGGGCGGCCCGCCGCGGGCGCGGCGCCCGTACCTCGGCGGACGGGTGCTCGGCGGGCAGTCGTCGCTGCCGGCCGGGCGTCGGCGTATCCACGTGATCTGGCGATGATTTGCTGGAGGGCCGATACGTGGCTGTCGAACGCTTGGCGGCCGGCTGCGCTGAGGCTGGCTGAGGTGCGCGGGAACTTGCCTACGAAGGTCTTGCGGATCTCGACGTAACCGGCTGCCTCGAGGGTGGAGAGCTGTTTGGAGAGCGCCGAGTCCGACAGTGCGAGCTCGTCACGGATGTACTTGAAGTCGGCCCACTCCGCCGCCGCGAGCAGCGAGACGATTGCCAGTCGCGTCGGTGCGTGAATCAGCTCGTCGAAACGAGCTGTGCTCACCGGAGGCCGCCCGCCGACGCCGCGTCGCTCGCCTGCCGCCGAGCCTGGCTCAACATGAGCCGCCTGGTGTACCGGGTCAGCAACGGCCCGGCGATCACCATCACCACAGCTCCAGCAGCGCTGCCGATCGTGACCGGATAGGGGTCATGCGCCGCGGCCAGACTGGCCGCGGTACCCACAATCACCACGTCGACCGCGACGATCAGGGCGATTATTGCAACGACCAGGCGCGGATCAGGTTGCGTGGCGCCGTGCACCTGCACCCGCCGGCGTACCTCGGGGATTGCCGCACCGATGAGCCCCACGATGACGAGCGCCGCCAACGGGATCACGATCGCCTGCACGAGCGAATCGCCGCTGTCGCGGGCGATGCCGATCACGACTATCGCTGCGGCCATCACCCACCAGTACCAGATCGGTACGAGCACCCCGTCGATGACGCGCTCCTGCATCCGCTGGATCTCCGCCAGCGCGGCGGCAGCCTCCGCGCCGTCCGGGGATGCGGCCGCTTGGTGTTGCTGCGTGTCCATGGGCCACCTTCCTTATACAGAAACTACTTTCCAACTAGGAAAGTACCACGAGCTCGCCGGCTCCGCAAGCAGCCGACCTCCACCGCGGCGGCGCCAGATCGATCCAGTCGCGAGGCAGGGCCGCACGAGGTGCGGTTCGAGCGCGCTTGTGAGCAGATCGGCTTCAACGCTGCGGAGGACCGGCGCTGCCTGCGTGCTTGAGGGCGACCAGGAGGTTGCGGGTTGGAGCGCGCCAGACACGAACGGCCGACACGGTCGACGACCTCGGGTCGAGCCCGTCCGCGAAAACCGGAAACCAGTCAGCTCCGAACGCGAAGACAGGGCGGTCCCCCGCGATCTCCGCGATCGGCTGCCAGATCCCCAGGACACTCGCACAGGGATAGGTGCGCCTCCAAGCCGCGGGCGCCGGTACAGCCCAAAGCCGCCTCCTGGAGCTCAACTCTGGAGGCCGGTGGGGCCCTGCAATTTCTCGCCGCGGCGCCTCCCCGCCACGGCAATGGCGCTCAACGTCCTCCTGAGACGCGTGCGTTGCCCCAAGCTATCGGAACGGCCTCGCCGCCGGTCGCCGAATTCCCGGAGCCGAAGCATTCGAGCTGGAGGGTATGGACCCCCTTGACGCTGACATCGACGGTCTTCGGCTTCGGCACGGTGACAGTGAACGTCCGAAGAGTGCGCCCATCGCCGTTGAGCATTATGCCCGCCTCGAACTGGGGTGGCGATGCCGCCCCCAGTCCGACGGTGGCCTGGAACCGGCGGGCGTTACGCTTCAGCCGATACGCCGGGAAGGGCGTTGGGTCACCCACGTTGCAATAGAACGAGATGCTCTTGGGGTAGATCGATCCGGCGATCTTGACCGGACCCGGGTTCACCAGCTCGCCGAGACCTCCGGAAGGGTGCATGTCCGAGAGATATGCGGTCGTGCTGGACGTCTTCGCAGTCACCACCGGTGCCGACTCGCTCGATTGCGGGGTGGAACCGCCCGACGCGGGAGGCCCCGTCGACGAGGCTGTGTGTGGCGACGCCCCGGAGTTGACGTGGATAAGCACGGCTACGACCGCCACCAACACGACGACGCTTCCGACGATCGCCCACACGAATGTCCGCCCTCGCCGCACGGGCTAGAGGCTCGCCGCCAGCCGGGCGTGCGGCCGCAGCGTCTCACGGAGTGTGGCGACGAGCTCGCGGTGGATGACGTCGAGGAACACGCGCGAGACGGCAGCCTCTCCGTGGAACAACTCGACGAGCACCACCCCCGCAGCCACGGGCGGCAGCCACGGCGACCGGAAGTCCAGCCGGGGCTGCGTCCGCTCCAGCAGGCTCGCAGCTTCACGAGGGTCCATTCCGCCCTCGTCCCCGTGCGTGTCGGTCGTGCCGATGTCGGACGTCCTGCTCATCTCAGGCTCCTCCCTTGGACTTTGCGAGACAGGGGTCCGGGACTACCTGCGGACGCGGAACCGCAGGATGGTGGCGTCGCCCGACCGGGTGCTGCTCACCGGCTCCAGCTCGACCCTGGCGAGCCCCGGAGGCGAGAAGCGGACGCCGTCGCCGAGCACCACCGGCAGGACATAGACGAGGATCTCGTCGACGAGCCCGCGCGCCAGGCACTGGCCCGCCACATCGGCGCCGAGGATCTCCAGGTTCTTGCCGCCCGCGGCCTCCAGCGCCGTGGCGACCGCCGCCCCGATGTCACCGCTGAGGATCGTGACGTCCGGGTCCGGCGGATCCGGCGGCCGGTGCGTGAGCAGAAAGAACGGGCCCGAGAAGGGGTAGTCGACCCTGCCGGGATCCTCTGCCTCGATCCTGCTGCCGACGTCCCAGGTTCGCCGGCCGATGAGCATCGCCCCCGTGGCCGCCGCGATCGCCGCGACGTCCTCCGGAGCCACGAAGCCGCCGAGCGGGCCCCAGTCCATCGAATGGCCGGGACCGGCGATGAAGCCGTCGAGCGACATCGACCTGTTCACGACCACGTTGCCGGTTCCGGTGCTCGTCTCGCCCATCCGCCCGCCATTCTCGCATCCCCTGGGCGTGGGACGACCGAGCCGCTCACAGCCGCCGTTGATACGATGGCCCCGTTCGAGGCACTCCGAGGCTTGCGTGGACGACCGACCCGAAAACGAGGTTTCGCCCACCACGACGGACGGGCACGCCGAGAGCAACGGTGCCGCGGCCACGACCGGCCGGCTCGATCCCTGGTCGGCAGTGTTTCCCGCCGCCTCGGATGGGTGGGTCGCGCTTGCCGTCGCGGGCCTGCTGTTCGCGGTGGTCTTCGTGTGGCGCGTCCAGGACGCCGACCCCGCCTCGGGCGTCGCATCCCTCTTCGCCGCGCCGATCATGGTGCTGGCCCTGAGGTTCGGCATCCGCGGCGGACTCGTCGGGGCCGCGGTCGCGGTCGGCCTGATCGCTGTATGGGACGCCGGCTGGAATCCGCACCTTGACGCCACCGCGTACGCGACCCGTGTCGTCACGTACGTCGCGGTCGGCGGCTGCGTCGGGTGGTTCTCCGGACGGCTGCGCGCCGAGTCTGCCGAACGCCTGCGAGCCGAGCGCCAGCGCGACGTGTTCGCCGCGGAGCTCCTGCGGACGGAGGATGACTCGCGTGCCCGGCTTGCCGCGGACCTGCATGACGACACGCTCCAGGGCATCGCCGCGGCGCTCGTCGACCTCGACACGCTCAGCGGCACGAGGTCCCCGCCCGGCCGGCGGCGCGCCGAACTGCGGATCCGATCGACGCTCCACGGCACGCTCGAGCGCACCCGCTCGCACGTGTTCGGCCTGCGTCCGCAGGTGCTCGAGGCGAGGGGGCTCGGCGACGCGCTGGCCGGGCTCGCCGAACGATCGCGGGCCGACGCCGGCCTCGAGCTGCGCGTTCAGGCGCCGTCCGGCCGGTACCCGGACGCCGTCGAGCGACTGGTGTTCCGGATCGTCTCGGAAGGGCTCGCGCACGTGGGAGCGACCCCCTCACCGGACGGATTCGACGTCGTCGTGGAGGAGCGGGACGCGTGGATCGACGGCCGGATCCATCGCCGCCGGCCGGCCTCCGGGCGCGGCCTCGCACCGGCCCCCGCGACCCAATCCCACGAGCTGGAGCTGCTCGCTGAGCGGGTGCGCCTGGCGGGGGGCAGCTTCGACGCCGGCAGCACCCCGGCCGGGGAGGCCTGGATCCGGTTCCGAGTGCCGATCCGACCGTCTCGTGGCCCCACGGTCGCCGCGGGCGAGGGGCGGTAGACGTCCGGTGCTACCATCGCCCCCAGCCGGTCACTACTCCGCTCGAAGGCGGTCGGCTGGGTGGACTCCGAGGGCCCCTGACAGCGCGATCGATCGGCGGAGCCGCGGGCGGACCGACGTACGCCTTCGTTCCCGGTGGCCGTGGCCATCCACGTGCACTGCGCCCATCACCGGGCCGGCACCGGCTGGTTCGACCAGGTGCTGGGGTCGGTGACACGCTCGCGCGGGGGCCGGTTCCAGGTCGTGAACGGCCCGCTCGACGCGCCCCCGCTGCCGAACGTCGCGTGCCTGCTCTTCACCCACGCGACCGACTTCGATCCGGCCATGCTCGGCGGCCGTGCCTGCCGCGGCTCGCACATGATCCGGGATCCGCGGGACATGGCGGTCTCGGGCTACTTCTACCACCTCTGGAGCCCGGAGAAATGGCTGCACGAACCGGTGCCCGCACTGGGCGGCAGCACCTACCAGGCGTATCTGAACGGCCTGCCGAAGGACGAGGGGCTGCTCGCCGAGATCCGGCGCGTGATCGAGGTCGAGCTCCCCCAGCTCGTGGCGTGGGACTACGGGCAGCCCGAGTTCCTCGAGCTGCGGCACGAGCAGGTGATCGCCGCCGAGGCGGCCTGGTTCTCGCGCCTGTTCCGCCACTGGGGTTCGACGACGGCGAGACCGCGGCCGCGGTGGCGATCGCCGACCGCCACAGCTTCCGCCACCGCACCGGCCGGCACACCGGACAGGTTGCGGAGGGCGCGCACCTGCGCTCAGGTGCCACCGGCCAGTGGGTGGAGCACTTCACGGACGCGCATCGCCGGGTGTTCAAGGAGCTCGCGGGCGAGCAGGTCGTCGCGCTCGGCTACGAGACCGGCCTGGACTGGTGATCGCCCGCCGTCAGCCCGCGCCCGCGAACCAGCGGGCGCGGCGGCCGGCGCCGAACTGCTGCTTCTCGGCGACGAACGCGGCGGTCGGCTCGTGGTACGTCCCGGTCCGCGTCGCGCCGGACAGGAAGTCGATGTCCACGCGGCCGACGCGGCCGTGGCCGAACTCGATGTAGCACGAGCCGCGCCCTTGGTGCGGCCCCGGCCGCTCGCCGCCGCGGATGTCGGCGATCAGACGGCGCGCGACGACCCGCGCCGCGCCCTCGGCGAACACGCCCGCCTTCGGGACGCCCGCCGTCGCGACGTCCCCGATCGCATACACACCCGGATAGCGCGTCTCGAGCGTGGCGGTGTCAACCGGGATGAAGCCGTCGTCGGTCATGCCGCTCGCGATCACGACGTCGGGCGCGCGGTGCTTCGGCACGCCCAGGAAGAGGTCGAACGCCTGCTCGGAGCCGTCCTCGAGCACGGCCACGCCGCGATCGGGGTCGAGCGCGGCGATCCCGCGGCCGGTGACCAGCGTGATGTCGCGCTCGGCGAACACGGCGGCGAGCGCGGTCGACGTCTCGGGGGACGGCGGCACCGGTGAGGGCAGGGGCAGGATGAACGAGATCCGGCACCGGTCGCGGACACCGCGCGCCGTCAACTCGTCGTGCAGCAGCAGGGCGCACTCGCTCGGCGCCGGCGGGCACTTGAACGGCGTCCCGCAGACGCCGATGATCGCGTGCCCCGCCGAGAAGCCGGGGATGATCCCGGCCAGGCGCTCGGCACCGCCCACCGAATAGAACTCGTTCCCCGCCTCGGCGAGTCCGGGCGTGGCGGCCATGTCGTAGTCGGCCCCGAGCGCGATCACGAGCACGTCGGCGTCGTGGACGCCGGCATCGGTGGTCACCCGCCGCGCCCCTGGATCGATCGCCGTCACCGTCTCGCGCAGGATCCGCACGCCCGGCATCGCGACGTCCCGATACGGCAGCCGCACCGCGTCGGCCGCCGCGTGCCCGAACATCACGTCGAGCTTCGAGAACCCGAAGACGAACGCGTCGCTCTTGTCGATCAGGGTCACGTCGACGTCGGCGGGGACGGCCTCGGAGAGCATCGCGCAGAGCTCGAGCCCGCCGAATCCCGCTCCCAGGACCACCACCCGAGAAGCCATCGCGCGAGTATACGGACGGGCGGCTGCCCGAGACGTGGGCGCTGTGGGTTCGCCGCCAGGTCGCTACGACGCTGACCCGGCCGGCGCGCGCCGCTCGAGCGCGTCGCGAAGCCGCTGATACTCGTCGACGTCGATCTCGCCCCGCGCCAGCCGCTCGTCGAGGATGTCACGCGCGGTCTGCGGCGGCGACAGCGGCCGATCGTCGGTCGTACGGCCGCCCCGGCCCCACTGCGCGACCGCCCACACGGCCAGGCCGAGCAGCGCAACCCACACGATCGTCCACAAGATCACCATCGACCCGCCCCATCCGTTCATGTGATCCCAGTACATGGACGCAGCCTGCCCCCGTTCGGCGACCGCCGCATCGGGGTGCGCGCAGATCGCAGCCGCGGGAAAGCCGCAGCGGCAATGCGGTCCGGCCCGGATGCCGTCACGTGTTCACCGACCTACGGTTGGGTTTCTGCCGGCCGACGTCCGTGAAGGAGTCCGAGGTGAACCGCAATCGCGTGCGCAGGGTCATCGTGGCGCCGGCCCTTGTGGCCGTCGCCCGCCGGCGGGGCCATTGCGATCGCGACGGGCGGCGGGAGCCCGGTAGCAGCGTCCTCCGACCGCGCGTCCGGGATGATGGGCGGCGGTGCGTACGGGATGATGGACGGCTCCGGCGGCGCCATGGTCGTGATCCGGCACCAGACCCGCGGGTGCCACACCTGGTCGGTGAACGGCGGCCGCTTCGCCGCGTCCCGGTCGCTCCGCGTTCGTGTCGGCGCCACCGTGACGTTCTCCGACATGGATGTCATGCCGCAGACGCTCATGCAGACACGCGGGCCGCGGGCGACGATCCGGGGAGCGGCGATGGGTCCCGGTCACCCCCACGGCCAGGTGCATTTCGACCGCCCGGGAACGTACGTGTTCACGACGCGGGCCGGCGAGGACGACGTCGCGGGCGTGCACACGGTCGGCCCGGACAACCACCTCCGGCTGGTCGTCACCGTCGCGGCGTAGCCGGAGGACCGAACGGCTGCCCCGGACGTCCCTACCTCGTGCCGACGGTGCAGCGGGCCATGCCCGGAACCCGCACCTCACCCGCGTCCTCGTAGGCGCCGACCGCGGCGATGACGGCGTTTGCGATCCGCTCCCTGGCCGCGGCGTCGACCCGCTGCAGCGCCGCCACCGCCAGCGAGACATGCTCGCTGATCATCTCCCAGTACTCCGCGGGCGACCGGGTGACGAGCTCGACGCCGACGTCCCACTCGGACACGTCGCGCAGCCGTGCGGCCTCGTACAGGGCACCGACATATCCCGGGGCGGCGCACCGGAACATGCCCGGCCCGTCCGGGTCGGGGGGCGGCAGCGCCACCTCGGCCGCGATCGCCCGCATGGCGATCGACGTCCACGGGTTCGCCTCGGGCCTGACCCAGACGGAGGAGCACAGACGTCCGCCCGGCTTGAGCACGCGCGCGAACTCGGCGGTCGCCGCGGCGTGGTCGGGGAGGAACATGTATCCGAACCGCCCCGAGACGCTGTCGAAGGTCGCGTCGGCGAACGGCAGGTCGTCGGCGCTGCACACCACGACGCCGAAGTTGGTGATCCCCTGTGCGCTCGCCCGCCGCGTCGCGACGTCGAGCATCTCGGCGGCCAGGTCGGTCAGGACGACGTGACCCCTCGGGGCGAGCCTGGCGATGGTCAGGCCCGGCTCGCCGGTGCCGGAGGCGATGTCGAGATGCTGCTGGTCGTGGGCGATGCCGAGCCGCTCGATCATCGCCGTGCTGACCGGTTCGAGCTGGTCCATGATGATCGCGTCCCACTTCTCCCATCCGGCGGACAGCCCGGCCCACGCCGCCCGCTGACCGTCCCGGATCTCGTCGCCGCTCGACATCGTCCCTCCCCGCCGTTTCCGGCGGCAACGCTATCCTGGCGTGCCTCCGACGGCAATCCGCCGCTGCGACCATCATGAACCTCGACTGGCATGGCGATCGATCCGATCTGCCCGAGCTCCTGCTGCTCGACCAGGTGTCCGCGCCGGA
Organism: uncultured Actinomycetes bacterium; assembly: GCA_963843705.1. Classification (GTDB taxonomy): domain Bacteria; phylum Actinomycetota; class Thermoleophilia; order Gaiellales; family JAICJC01; genus JAICJC01. Next base: position 204,484 of record CAWJLQ010000009.1, on the reverse strand, counting down.
GCCCGTCGACCTTGCCGCCGTCAGGGCCTACCGCCTGGGCCGGGTGCGCGCGCAGATGGCCGCCCACGGGCTGGACGCGTGCATCCTGGTCGACCCGGTCAACATCCGCTACGCGACCGGGGCGCGCAACATGCAGGTGTTCCACTCGCGCAACCCCGCGCGCTACCTCTTCGTCCCCCAGTCCGGGCCGGTCGTCCTATACGAGTTCACCGGCTGTGCGCATCTGGCGGAGGGGCTCGAGACGATCGACGAGGTGCGCCCTGCGATCACCGCCAGCTACGTCGCCGCCGGCGTAGCGATCGCGGACGTCGAGGCCGCGTGGGCGCGGCAGGTGGGCGCGCTGGTGCGCGAGCACTGCGGCGCGGGGGCCGCGCTCGGCGTCGAGCGCGTCAACGCCGGCGCCGCCCTGGCGCTGCGCGAGCAGGGGTTCCGCCTGTCCGACGCCCAGGCTCCCGTGGAGCGTGCCCGCGCGGTCAAGTCCGGCGAGGAGCTGAAGTGCGTGCGCGCGTCGGTCGCCGCGACGCAGGTCGCGGTCGCGCGCCTGCGCGACGCGGTGCGGCCGGGCCTGACCGAGAACGAGCTGTGGTCGGTCCTGCACCAGGGCGTGATCGCGCTCGGTGGCGACTATGTCGAGACGCGGCTGCTGTCGTCCGGGGAGCGCACGAACCCCTGGTTCCAGGAGAGCGGGGACCGGCGTCTGGGCGAGAACGAGCTCGTGGCCCTGGACACCGACGTCGTCGGCTGCCACGGCTACTACTGCGACTTCTCCCGCACCTTCCACACCGGGCCCGCCGCACCCACGCCCCGGCAGCGGGAGCTCTACAGGGTCGCGCACGAGCAGGTGCAGCACAACATGGGGCTGCTCCGGGCCGGCCTCTCGTTCCGCGAGTACTCGGAGCGGGCGTGGGAGATCCCCGAGCGGTTCGCCGCCAACCGCTACTACCTCTCGGCGCACGGCTGCGGGATGACCGGCGAGTACCCCTACCTCTACCACGCCATGGACTTCGGCGAGTCGGGCTACGACGGCGCGATCGAGCCGGGCATGACGATCTGCGTCGAGAGCTACATCGGCGAGGACGGCGGCCGCGAGGGCGTCAAGCTCGAGCAGCAGGTGCTCGTGACGGAGGCCGGCACGGAGCTGCTCTCGACGTTCCCGTTCGAGCCCGGGCTGCTCGGCGAGTAGCGCGCCCGGCGCATCCCCCGCACCGAGGCCGGCATCCGCGCCGGCGACGGCCACATGCGCGTTATGGCCGAGCGCTTTGGTGACGTGCACGCGTGGCCGGGCGCCCACCTGTGAGCGACGAACTGCCGAGGCCCGCGGCGTCCGGGAGGGGCAGCTCGCAGCTCGCATCGGCGGCGACCAGCCCATGCGGCGTCTTCTCCCACATGAACGGGCGCCGGATCAGCTGCTCGAGCGCACGCCAGGCGGCGATCGAGTGCAGCACCCAGTAGAACGGCGCCAGCACCGCGAACGGCAGCAGGCTGTACATCCGCCGCCGCAGCACCGCCAGCGCGTTCAGCGCGATCATGCCGAGGTTGCCGGCGATGAAGCTCGCCTCTGCGATCAGATCGAACGGGTGCGGGAACAGGCGTGAGATCTCGGCCCCAGAGGCCGCGCCCACGAAGAACACGGCGGTCAGCGTCCACAGGATCGGCGTCGCCAGGAACGTGGCCGGCGTGCCGGCGATCAGCAGCACGAACCCGGCCAGCCCACGCAGCCCCGCCTCGCGGGTGAAGCGCACCGGCCGGCGCGAGTGCACGATCGCGGTCTGCATGTAGCCCTTGATCCAGCGCGTCCGCTGACGCACGAACGGCACGACCTGCGAGCACGCCTCCTCGTAGGTGGTGGAGGCGATGATCCCGACGGTGTACCCCTTCGCGGTCGCGCGCAGGCCGAGGTCCGCGTCCTCGGTGACGTTGAACGCGTCCCAGGCGCCGAGGTCTCGCAGCCGGTCGGTGCGGAAATGGTTGGAGGTGCCCCCGAGCGGAATCGGCAGGCCCAGCCGGTCGAGGCCGGGCAGCATGTAGTCGAACCAGTACGAGTACTCGAGCGTGAACATCCGCGTCAGCAGGTTCTGGGAGGCGTTGAAGTAGTTCAGCCGCGCCTGGACGCAGACGAGGTCGTCCGCCCCCGCCCGGAACGCCGCCACCGCGTCCCGCAGCTGCCCCGGCTCGGGCCGGTCCTCGGCGTCGTAGATCACCACATAGCTGCCGCGGGCGAAGAACAGGCCGACGTTGCAGGCGCGCGGCTTGGTCTTGGGCTGACCGTCGGGGATGAGGATGAAGCGGACGGTGTCGGGCGGGTCGGCGGCTCGGGCCGCCGCGATCGTCTCGGTGTCGTCCTCCTCCATCAGCAGCAGGATCTCGAGCTTCTCGCGCGGATAGTCCAGCCGGCGCAGGTGCTCGATCAGACCGCCGACGACGTTCGCCTCGTGGTAGACGGGGACGAGCACGGTGTAGAGCGGCAGGTCGGTCTCGGCGACCCGCTCGACGGACGGCCGGCGCTCACGCCGCCGGGTCGAGCGGATCCCCGCGAGCGACGTCGCGAACTTGAACCCGACCCCGAGGATGAAGACCGTCTGGAGCACCGCCACCGCCGCGATCGCGGCCGCGGCCGGGTCGAGGGCCGTACCCACGGCGACGGCGGCAAGGCCCGCGCCGAGCAGGACGCGCTGGCCACGGCTGAGCCCGCCCAGCGCCGACTGCATCGGGTCGCGCTCGGAGAGCCCATAGGCGGCCTGGTGGCGCAGCTCGTGCTCGAAGCAGTCGCGGATCGCGATCGTGATGTCCCAGTCGGTGGTCGCGCTGAACGTGACCTCGACGATGTCGTGGGCGTGGTCGGCCGGGCATGCGGCGAGGACGCGCCGGCGCAGGTCCGCGGACGGCGGCTCCGACGTGGCGACGTGGAGGACGCCGCCGGACAGCGACACGGGGATCCATCCGTCGAGCGCCATCTGCTCGGGCTCGAACAACCCCGCCACCTCCGGCCGCGGAGGCGCGTGCACGAGGTCGACGAAGTCGCAGCTCCACAGCTCCGCCAGCACCGAGTAGAGCGTCTGACGGCGGACGAGGCCGGCGGCGAGCAGGACGCGCCCCAGCCGCTCACCCGTCCGCCGGTGGGCGTCGAGCGCCCACGCCAGCTGCTCCGGCGTCAGCAGGCCGCGCTCGACGAGCGCCTCTCCCAGCTGGCCGCGCCGAACCGGCTCGGCGGCGGGCGGCGGCGCCCCGCGGCGCGCCGCGGGCCCCGAGCCCGTCCGTGCCCGTGGACGATCCATCTAGGCGGCGGCGCGGGCGTCGCCGAGCAGCAGCGCCTCGAACCGGGCGGCCGGGAGCGGCCGGCTGTAGAGGAAGCCCTGGCCGAGCCGGCAGCCCTGTGCGCACAGAAACCGCAGCTGCGCTTCCGTCTCGATGCCCTCGGCCAGACAGGACACGCCCAGCTTCTGGGCCATGGTCAGCATCGTCTCGACGAGCACCGCGGCGTCGTGGTCGGACGCCGCGTCGGCGACGAACGAACGGTCGATCTTGATCATGCTCGGGCGCAGCCGGCGAAGCCGCCCGAGCGACGAGTAGCCGGTGCCGAAGTCGTCGATCGCCACGCGGAGCCCGCTCGAGTGGATCGCCGCCAGCATCTCGTCGAGGTCGGAGGACTCGGCCATCGCCGCCTGCTCGGTCACCTCGATCATCAGCCGGTCGGCGCCGATCCCGTAGGACTCGATCAGCCCCAGCATGCGCCGGATGGCGCCGGGCTGCCAGTAGGTGGGCGGCAGGTTGATCGAGACGTAGAGGTCGAGGTCGCGATCGCACCAGCGCCTGGCCTGGATGCAGGCGCGCTCGATCACCCAGCTCGTGATCGGACGGATCAGGCCGGTGCGCTCGGCGGACGTGAGGAAGGCCCCCGGCGCCAGCAGCCCCCGGGTCGGGTGGTTCCAGCGCAGCAGCGCCTCGGCGCCGACGATGCAGGACTCGGTCAGGTCGACGAGCGGCTGGTAGTGGAGCGTCAGCTCGTCGCGGCGGAGCGCGTCGCGGAGCTCGGCGGCGACCGTCAGCTCGGCGGTCGAGTCGCGCTTCGGGCGGCGGTAGAAGCGGTGGCTGTCGCGGCCGGCGTCCTTGGCGCTGTAGAGGGCGATGTCGGCGTTCTTGAGGAGCGCGGCTGGCGTGTCGCCGTCGTTCGGGAAGACGCTGATGCCGATGCTCGGAGTCACGTAGACGCTCCTCTCGCCGAGGTCGAAGGGCTCGGTCAGCGCCTCCCGCACGGCGAGCGCGGCGGCGTCGGCCTCCTCGCGCGCGGATCCGCCCGGGAGTGGGCCCACCAGGACGAGGAACTCGTCGCCGCCGGGGCGGGCGACCATGCAGTCGACGCCACACGCGGCCACGACGCGGACGGCGGCCTCCCGCAGGAGCGCGTCGCCCAGGTCGAGGCCGAAGCCGTCGTTCACGAGCTTGAAGTCGTCCAGGTCGACGAGCAGCACGGCGACGCTGGCACACTCGGCCGACTCGACCGCGCCGGCGAGGCGCGCCTCGAACGCGGGCCGGTTGGCGAGACCCGTCAGGCTGTCGTGGAGGGCGGCGTGCTCGAGCCGTTCGCGCGCGGCGGCGAGCTCGTCCGCCTCACGGCGGCGCTCGGTGATGTCCGCGACGATCCCGTCGACGTAGACGACGCCGTCCTCGATGCGCGGGCGCCCGCGCTCCCACACCCAGCGCGTGACGCCGTCGTAGCCGACGAGGCGGTACTCGACCTCGGACGCCTCGCCGCGCTGGCAGGCCGCGGTGAACACGCCGTAGCGGTCGCGGTCGGCGGGATGGACGGCGTCCTCCCATGCCGTCTCGTCGTCCGCGCCCGCGGGCACCGGCCCGATCAGGCTCTCGAGACCGGAGCCGATGAACGCCGTGCACAGGTACGAGCCGTCCGCCGCGTAGCGGAGCTCGTAGATGTGGATCGCCGCCGCCTCGGCGACGCGCTTCAGGACATCCGCCGTCCGCGCGTCGAAGGGCGTTCGACCACGCGGTATGTCTGAATCGTGCTGCATAAGCGCCTAATCGACGCGAACAGCGGGATTGTGAGCAAACGCACGCCGATCGATCCCTCGACCGGGGGGTAGCCCGCCCGGATCGGGCGACGACTACGTGCGTACATGTCCGCAGCTCCGCGCACGATGCAGACCACACCGGCGATCGCCGCCCTCGTCGCGGTGCTCTGCGGGGTCGTCGCGTCGGTCCAGTTCTCGGTCCCCGCGTCGCAGCAGTACGGGATCACGACCCTCTATCTGTGGCCGATCGCCATCGCCGCGCTCTGGTTCGGGCCGCGCATCGCGACGGGCGTCGTGATCACGGTGCTCGCGGTGCAGGCGGCCTGGTACGTGAGCGCGCCGGCGGGGGTCTCGACCGGAGGCGGGCTGGTTGCGATCGGCGTGCGAGGCGCGACGTACGTGTTCATCGCCTGGCTCGTCGGCGACTTCGCCGGGCGGCTGCGGCGCACGGCGCTCACCGACCCGCTCACGAAGCTGCCGAACCGCCGGGCCTTCTTCGACGAGGTCCGCCGCCGCAGCCACTCCGCCACGTCCATCGGCGTCATCACCTGCGACGTGGACGGCCTGAAGCAGATCAACGACCGGGAGGGCCACGAGGCCGGCGACGCGGCCATCCTCACAACCGCCCGCGCCCTTCGCGCCCGTCTCGGCAAGGAGGCGTTCGTCTGCCGCTTCGGCGGCGACGAGATGGTCGCGCTGACCACGCCGGAGGCGGCGCGCCGGCTGGCCGCCGAACCCGACCCCGTCCCGGGGGCGCGGATCGGCGTCAGCATCCACTCCACCCTCGGCGACGTCTCCATCGACGAGGCCCTGGCGAGCGCCGACCGGGCGCTCTACCGGGCGAAGGCGCGACTGCGGCCGGCCGCCTGAGCCGCCGTCAGCGCGGCCGCATTCCGCCCATCCCGAGCGACCCGTCCGCCGCGGACTCAGGCTGCTGCGCACCCGCCCCCGGCCCCGCCGCCCGCGCCTCGCGCCAGGCATCGGGATCCTCGAGGAAGTCCTCGGTGGGCGCGAAGAACAGCTTGCCGGTGACCGCCTGGGAGAAGTCCAGGATGCGGTCGTGGTTCCCCGCCGGGACGCCGACGAACATGTTGTGCAGCATCTGCTCCACGACGTCCGGCGAGCGGGCGTAGCCGATGAAGTAGGTGCCGAACTCGCCCGTCCCGACCTTTCCGAAGGGCATGTTCAGGCGCAGGATCTGACGCTCGCCCCGGTCGTCCTCGATCACCGTCAGCGCCACGTGCGAGTTCGACGGCTTGGTCTCGTCCGGCAGCTCGACGTTGCCCAGCTTGGTGCGGCCGACCGCCCGCTCCTGGTCGTCCACCGGCAGCCGGTTCCACGCCGCCAGGTCGTGCAGGTCCTCTGCACCATCACGTAGCTGCCGCCGGCGAAGTCCGGATCGCCGGCCCCGACCAGCGCGGCTTCGGCCGCGTCGGCGCCCTCCGGGTTCTCGGCGCCGTCGACGAAGCCGAGCAGATCGCGCTCGTCGAACGAGCGGAACCCGTGCACCTCGTCCACGATCCGCCCGCAGCCGGCAGCCGTTCGGCCAGCAGCGCCGCCAGCTCGAAGCACAGGTCGAGCCGCCCGGCGCGGAGGTGGAACAGGAGGTCGCCGGGTGTTGCGATCGCGGTGTGGCGGGCGCCGGCGACCTCGGCGAACGGGTGCAGCCCCGCGGGGCGCGGCGCGCCCGCTATCCGCGTCCACAGATCGGAGCCGATGCCGACCACGCAGCGCAGATCGCCCTCGATCGCGCGGAAGCCGACCGCGCGGCGCGTTCCACCCACCTCGGCGAGCAGCTCGCGGACGGCCGCCTCCCCGCCCTCGTCGACCGTTGCGACGAGGAAGATCGCCGCCTGCGTGGGCGGGCCGAGCACCGCCTGCGATCGCGATCCGCCCATGCGGGCGAGCATATCCGCCGGCCGGTCAGGCGGCCGGCAGCGCCCGGGCCTCGCCGGCCGAGGCGCGCAGCACGAGCTGCCATGCGACCAGGAGCGCGACGTCGAGGGCCAGCCCGAGCAGCAGGAGCGGGGCGAACGGCTGCGGCGCGACGGTGTGCACGAGCGCCGCGCCGACGGCCGTGGTGCACGGGCTCGCCAACACCATCATGGCCGCGAGGACGACGGCCCGGCCGCGGCGAACGGGCGAACTCGCCCGGCCCAGCGCGACGTGCGTGACACCGGCGACGATCGCGATCGAGACCACCGCGAGGGCGGTCCCGTAGCCCATCGCGGCGAGGCTGGCGTGGTGCTGCTGCGCGCTGCAGGCGGTGGCGCTCTGGCCCTCCCCGCACCACCCGCGGAGCAGCTGGAAGATGGTGACCGTCCCGCTGAAGGCGGTGACGAGCAGCGATGCGCCCCCCGCCGCGGCGAATGCGATCCAGACGCGCCGTGTGCTCAGGGTCGTCTCCATCGTCCACCTATCGTCACCGACGGCCGCGGTCCGTAGCCCGTACACTCACGACTCGCGCCGCGGACCGGCGCGCGACCCATGGCCACCGCCCGATCCCACACCACCGCCGACGACGACCGCGTGCGCGTGACGACGCTGACCTTCGCCGACGGCGACGAGACCGGCGACCACCGCCACGAGCACGACTACATCGTCGTGCCCGTCACGGGAGGCACGTTCGTCGTCACCGACCGCGACGGCGCCACGAGGGAGCTCGTCCAGGCGGCCGGGACCCCCTACCTCGGCCGGGCGGGCACCGAGCACAACGTCGTCAACCGCAGCGGGGGCACCGCGGTGTTCGTCGAGATCGAGCTGAAGCGCTGAGCGCGGGGGGTCATGCCTCCCAGCGGACGACGATCCGGCCTGCGAGGCCGGGCAGCGGCATGCCCGCCGCCTCGGCCTCGACCGCCTCGCGCAGGCCCGGCGCCCACGCGCCCCACGGCTCGACCCTGACGATCTCGTCGGCGCGCCGCCAGGTGCCCCGGATCTCGCCGTCGATGAGGACGGCGCCCGGCCAGACGCGCGGTGTCCACAGCAGCGGGCGGCGGTCGGCGTCCGGCACGAGCAGCTCGCGGTCGCGACCCTGGAGCAGCCAGTAGGCATCGCCGCTCGGCAGCAGCCGGGCCGGGGCGGGCGGCCCCGGCCCGGCTCGGAACCCGGCCTCGTCCGGGGCGAGGATGAAGCCCGCTCCGATCGGCGTTCGCACCTCCAGGAGCTCGGGCGCGAGCGCGGCGAACGCGGCCGCCGCCGCGCGGGCGGAGACGCCCGCCCACTTCGTGAACCCGGCGGGGGTCGCCGGGCCGAACACGTGCAGGTAGCGGCGCGCGAGCTCGAGCCGCGCGGCCGCCGGCGCGACGTCGGGCGCCGGCACCATCCGCACCGTCGGCGCCCGCGCTCCCGCCCACCGGATCAGCATCGTCCCGGTCGTGGCGCCGTAGCGCGGCGACCACGGGTGCACGCCGAGCGCCTCGCCTGCATCGTCGCAGGACATCCCTCCGCCGCCGAGCAGCGACCGCATGCGCGCCGCGGCCTGCTCGGCCCGCAGCCGGCCCTTCTCGTCGTCCGGCAGCCGCGCCAGGGAGAAGACCGCGACATCCTCGGCCGCGATCACGTAGACCTGGTAGCGCGGCCCCCAGAGCTGGACGAAGGCCGGGTGCTCCCAGCTGTCCGGCCGCACGCCCTCCACCCGTGCGTGGAGCGAGAGCACCGCAGCCCGCGGCATGCTGTCCTGCAGCCCCGCCCAGGCAGCCTGCCGCAGGGAGCCGGCGCCCGCGGGAAGGCGCTCGTCGAGCGCTCCGGCCCGCCGCCGGAAGGCGAGGATCTGGGCCCGCGTCAGCTCGAGCTGCGCCGCCGCGGTCATGCCGGGTCGGCGTCCGCCCCGTCGAGCTTCGCGATCTCGCGGAAGCCCGCCCGGTCGTTGGTGCGGGGGAACGGCTCGTCCGGCACCGGCACGCCGAGGGCCGCGCACAGCGGCCCCCAGCCCTCCTGCGGCCGCCAGACGACCAGCCGGTCCGGGCCGATCGCCGCCCGCACCTCGGCGCTGTGGCGGTCGTAGGCGGCCCGCACGGCGTCGGGGTCGGGCCAGCCCGGGCACAAGCCCTCCATCAGCGTGCGGCCCATCCGCCGCACGCGGGCGATCACGGGGTCGGCCGGGGTCTGCGCGAACGCGACCCCGATCGTCGACTCCACGCTGCGGCGCCACTCCTCCGCGCTCGAGCGCTCCGAGAGCAGCACGGGCGCGGCCGGGTTGGCGGCGGCGAGCTCGCGCCAGAACGCGCTCGCGGGCCAGTCGACGGCGGCCACATATCCGTCCAGCAGAACGTCCCAGTCGGGCGGGGTGCCGTCGGCCGCCGCCTGCCAGACGTCCACCGCCCCCGGGGTCTCGGAGACCTCGCGCATGTGGTAGCAGCGCCCGCCGGTGAGACGCTCGATCGCCAGCTTGAGCGAATGCGTGCCCGTGCGGGGAAGGCCGGCGCCGACGATCCGGAGCATCGGCGCATGCTACGGCTTCGCCGGCTCACCCGCTCCGGCGGCCGGCGATCTCGAGCGGCACCGAGAACGCGACCGTCGTCCCCGCGTCCGGCGCCGACCGGATCTCGACGTCGCCGCCGGCGGCGCGGACGCGCTCGACCATCGACTCCAGGCCGAGGTGAAGGGAGGCGTCGGGGCGCCGCCGCACGGCGTCGGCGTCGAAGCCGCGGCCGTCGTCGCGGATCTCCACGGCGATCGCGCCGTCGGCGTCGACCACGCGCACGACGACCGCCTGTGGGGCCGCGTGCTTGCGCACGTTCGAGAGCGCCTCCTGGGCGGTGCGGTAGACGAGCTCCTCGACCACCGGGTCGTACCGGCGCGAGTCGGCCTCGACCGCGCTGGTCGCGCCCGTCTCGCGGGCGGTCTGCTCGGTCAGCAGCGCCAGCGCGGCGCCGAGGCCGTGTTCGTGCAGGATCGCGGGCCGCAGCTCGAACATCAGCCGGCGCGTGCGCTCGGTCGCCTCCTCGAGCACGGCGCGGGCGTGCACGACCGCCGACTCGATCCGGCCGAGGTCGCCCTTGCGCGTGATCGCCCGGAGCCGGTCCATCGACAGCATCGCCGCGGTCATCACCTGCACGGTGTCGTCGTGCAGCTCGGTCGCGATCCGGCTGCGCTCGTCCCCTTCGGCCGCAAGCAGGCTGGCCAGGATCTCACGGCGCCGGCGCTCGCTCTCGGCCAGCGCCCGCTCGGCGGCGACGCGGTCGGAGACGTCGGAGTAGATCGACCCCACCCAGTCCACCGCGCCCTCACGAGCACCGATCGGAAAGAGCGTGATGAGGAAGCTCCGCTCTCCCCGCCCCCCGCCGCTCACCTCGAGGTTCACGAACGACTCCCCCGTGGCGAACACGTGCCGGATCGCGCCGACCATGATGGGGTTCACGTCCGGCACGGCCTCGCTGAGCAGCGTCCCCACGTGCGCCTGGGTGATCCGGCCCGTCTCCTCGACGCGGGCGTTCACGCGCACGATGCGCAGGTCGCGGTCGTAGATCGCGACGCCGATGCCCGGCGCGCGGTCGAGCACCATGGCGAGCACGCTCGCGTCCCCCTCGACGATCGGCTCCGCCGGGGTCAGCTCCACGAGGACGAGATCGTCGCCGCCCTGCACGATCCGGTGGATCTCGATCTCGTGCCGGAGCGTGCCGTCCGGGACGGGCATCTCGCGGCCGTAGCGGAAGCCGCGGCCGGGGGCCGGCAGCCGCGCGTAGACCCAGTCCGAGCGCTCCCGCGACGCGATCCCCGAGTCGGCGACCGACCGGCCGACGATCTCGCCGAACGGCTTCCCCACCATCCGGCAGTAGGCGTCGTTCACCCAGACGATCGTCTGGTCGGGGCGCACCAGCGCCAGCACCCGGTCGGACGACGCGACGTTGCCCGACCCGCCCTTGCTCTGCCGCGTGGGACTCACAGCCACCCCAAGCGCATGACCGGCGATTCTAGCCCGCCGTGCGCCGAGGTTCAGTTCGCGATCGTCACCGGCGTGCAGCGGATGCCGCGCACGCCGTTGATCGTGAGAGCCTGGACGCAGTAGAGGTAGTGGCCGTTCGGATACTGCGTCGTGTGCAGGCCGCTGGTGCCGCCGACGTGCCAGACGTAGTCGGCCCCGACATGGTCGGGCGGCCTCCCCGGCTGGCGGTAGCCGACGCCCTGGCGCCACGTGCCGAACGCCCAGATGCGGAAGATCGTCGTTCCGAGGGCCGCGGGGCGCAGCAGGCCGGCACCGTCGAAGATCGTCTTGAGCCGGCTCACATGACGATGACGGTCGGTCACCGGCGCGAGCCATGCCCGGATCGCGGCCGGCATCAGCTCGAGCTGGCGGCGGTCGTGCGTCTGCACCATCGGCCAGTCGTACACCCTCGCGCGCAGGTCGACGACGCCGTGGAGGGTGTCGAGCCGCTCGGGCGTCGCCGGGTCGGTCTGCAGGGCCGGGTTGCGCTGGAGGTCGAACGGCTTGAACGCGGCGTTCGTCGCTGCGTACGCGCGCAGCAGGCCGATCGTCGGCGGCTCGCGGTTCGCAGGCTCGGCGAGCGGGCCGGTGGGACGCATCGGGTTCACCCACCGGCAGCCCGACTCGATCTCGCCGATGTGGACGTGGTAGGCGCCGTCCACGACGTGGCCGATCAGCTCACCCTGCCGGACGTCGGTGCCCTCGACGACTCCGGGCACGTGGTGCACGTGCCAGTAGAAGAGCTCCGTCCGCCGGTTCGTCATCACGGTCAGGTGATGGTTCACCTCGCCGACGACGCGGCCGGGCAGCATCGCGTACACCGGCGCCCGGTTCGCGTGGGCGGGGATGTCGACGCCGAAGTGCGCGGCGGTGCCGCGCGGCTCGTTGAAGCTGCCCTGGATCGGGTGCACCCGTCCCGTCGGCGCCAGCGGCCACCGGACCGGGCGGGCGATGGGCGCCAAGAAGCACGCATCCACGGCGGCGAGCCGGAAGGGCGGGTTCGCCCGCGACGGCACGGTGCGACCTTCGCCGGAGGCGGGGAAGCCCGCCGCCACCCCCACCACAACCGCTGCAATCATGAACCGCGCGACGCGGATCACCGGACTCACCTCCCGGCGTACGTGCCCTTCTGTGGCCTCCCCACACTGTCAATATCGCCCAGGGGGGCACGGTGCGCATGCGTGAATCCACCGATCACGCGGCGGCGGAGTACGCAAATTCCGGCCGCGGCCGGCCCGTTCAGCCGGCCAGCATCTCCTTGAAGGCCGGCTCGTCGCGGATCGCGTCGAGGTCGGAGTCCTCGGCGGCGAACATGCGCATCCGACTCGACGCCGTGACGGCGGTGCGCACATGCTCGAGCGCGTCCTCGGTGCGCCCCGCCAGGCTCTCGCAGCAGGCCAGGTTGTACGCCAGCAGCGGGTACTCGGGATGGGCCTCGACGACCTCCCGGGCGCGGTCGGCCGCCTCGGCATAGCTGCCCGCCTGGTAGAGCGGCGCGATCGGCGCCCACAGCTCCCAGCCCTCGGGCTGGTACGCCTCCCCCGGCGTCCCGCCCAGCGCCAGCACGGTCGTGCCCGGCTCCTCCGCGAACGCGGTCCGCTTCACCCCGGGTTGTGCGAAGACGAGCGTCCCGGCGGGGGCCTCCACCCGCTCGCCGTCCAGCTCGAACACCGCCCGTCCGCTGTGCACCAGGTAGAGCTCCTCGTTCTCGCCGGCCTCGTCGTGCTCGTTGATGATCCGGTCGCCCGCGGCTGCGGCCGTCCAGGCATTCACGCCGAACGAGGTGATGCCGAGGTGGTGCCGCACCGGCCGCCACGGACAGCGCCCGTCGGTGATCTCGTCGATGTCGTCCAGCCGAACGACGGTGTAGGTGGTCATGCGGTCTCCTCCCCCTCGCGGTCTGCCCGGCAGGCTACCCAACCACCGCCGCGGCGTCGTCCCAGGAGCCGGCGGCCACGGCGGGGCGCCTACCGCCCGGCCCGGAAGTGCAGGAACGCCATGCCCGGGAAGGGCGCCGCGCGGATCCAGTGGCGGGCGAACCCGCCGGCGTCGTTCGTGTTGTAGTCGTCGACCAGGATCCAGCCGTGGCCGGCCCGCACCACGAGCGCGACGTGTCCCGGCGGTCCCGCGCCCGCGACGCCAGGCTGGAGCACCATCACAGAGCCTGGGAGCGGGTCGGCGTCCGCCGGCACGCCGGCCGCCCTGGCCGCCCGCAGCCATTCGGCGGCGTTCCACCACACGACGCCGCGATAGTGGGTCGCGAAGCCGAGGTGGTCGTCGCGGTTCAGCCGCCAGGCGATGTACGACGTGCACTCACGCGTCTCGAACCCCCAGCGGTCGGTGACGTCCTTCGGCGCGGTGCGGTAGGGGTAGGCGTCCGCCGGCGCCGTCGCCGAGGCGGGAGCGGCACCCAGCGCCCACACGCCGGCGACGGCCGAGACGCCGGCCGCGGCCACGACCAGCCCGCGCCAGCGCCACGAGGGGGCCGACCGGACGGGGCCGGCGGGCACGGCGATGCGGGCGACGCGCAGGACGCGCCGGGCCGAGCGGGGGCGCAGGATGACGCGGCCGCTCGTCCGCTCGCGCCGCCCGAGGGCGAGCGCGCGGCCGAAGTTGTAGCCCGAGACCGCGAGCAGGATCAGCGTGGCGAGCAGGACGTTCTCGTCGGGGAGCACGGCGCCGCGGACGAGCGCCAGCCCGAGGGTCACGAGGAGCACCCATCGCGTCAGCGACAGGTGCGGCTCCGGCGCTCGCGGCGGGCCGGCGCCGGCGGCGACGACCGGCTCGCGCCACAGCTGCCACACGACGGCGGCTCCGACCCCGCAGAAGCACCAGAAGGTCAGCAGGAGCGCCGGAAACGCATCCGGCGAGACTGTGCGCCAGTACCACGAGCGCTGCAGCACCGCCAGCCCGGGCAGGGCCAGCGCGAAGGCCGTGAGCGCGTAGGCGGCCGACTCGCTGTGGGCCGAGATCCAGCGGCCGTCAGGCCGGAACGACGCGTACCAGCCGATCGCACGGCGCCCGTGCCCGGTCGCGGCATCCACGCCTCGACTGTACGGGCGTCCGGCGCGGGCGGCAACGCGCCCGGTGTACCCTCGACAGGTGCCAGGCGACCTGCACGTCACCGTCGCGTTCACGGACGGCCACGTCCAGCGCTGGCCGCTGCCCGCCGGCCAGACGCCCGACGACGTGCGCGAGGAGCTGCGCCGGGTGATCACGGGCGGCCAGTGGTTCCGGGTTCCCGGCGGGACGCGCATGTACTCGCCGTACGCCATCGTGTCGGTCGACGTGGGCGAGCTCGATGCCGACGCGGAGCACCCGAGCGTGGCGCGCAAGCTCGGCGAGGCGGTCGCGACCGCGCTCGCGCCGGACGAGGACGGCCAGCAGGGCGGATAGAAGCGGCCGCCGCTGCCCGGCTTGCCGCCCCCGTGCCGGCCTCCGGCCGCGAGCGGTGCAAGAGTTCGAGGAATGACCAGGAACAAGTCGGGCCGGACGAGCGCGGGCATCCTGCTCTGGCGGCGGCGGGAGGCCGGGCTCGAGGTCCTGCTCGCGCACATGGGCGGGCCGCAGTGGGCACGCAAGGATCACGGCCACTGGACGATCCCGAAGGGCGAGGTCGAGGCCGGCGAGGAGCTCGAGGCGGTGGCGCGGCGCGAGTTCCAGGAGGAGACGGGGCACCCCGCACCGACCAAGCCGATGAGCGACCTCGGACGCATCCGCCAGAAGTCGGGCAAGGTGGTCGTGGGGTTCGGCGCGGAGGGCGACCTGGATCCGGCCACGGCCGTCAGCAACACCTACGAGCTGGAGTGGCCGCCCAGGTCCGGCCGGATGCAGGCGTTTCCCGAGATCGACCGCGTCGAGTGGTTCGACCTCCCGGAGGCGCGCCGGCGGCTGAAGGCCGCCCAGGTGCCGTTCCTCGACAGGCTCGAGGAAACCCTGTCCGGGCCGGGCTGAGCTCCGCTACCGGCGCACACGCGGGCGCCGCGGCGTGCCCGTACCGCGTGAACCGCTGCGGCCCGCGCGCCGGTTCCATGACCACGGCGGCCGCGGGCGCGGGACGCGGTCGGAGCCGCCGTCCGGATTGCCCCCGTCGCCGCCCCCCGGCGGCAGGTCGAGCGTGTCGCGCAGCAGCCACCAGAGCAGTCCCAGCCCGAAGACGCCGCAGAGCGGGAACCAGAACCCCAGCAAGTCGGCCGGCGACACGGCCGTACGCTACCCCGTCCCGGCGAGCGCCGCCACGAGCCGGGCCACGGCGGTCGTGTAGGCGTGCTCGGGCGGCGTCGCGTAACCGACCACGAGGCCCGGCCGCGGCCCGCAGCCGAACTCGCCGAGCCCGGAGACGGCGACGCCGCCGCGCGCCGCCCCGGCGACCGCGTCCGCCTCGGTCACGCCGTCGGGCAGCTCGACCACGACGTGCAGGCCGGCGGGCACGCCGGCCACGCGAGCGCCGGGGACGCCGCGCCGGAGCGCCGTCACCAGCAGCTCGCGCCGGCGCTGGTACGCCAGCCGGCACCGGCGCACGTGACGGTCGTAGCCGCCCGACTCGATCAGCTGCGCAAGCGCGAGCTGGTCGATCACGCCGGTGCCCGAGTCGGCGAGCGCCTTCTCCTCGGCGAGCGCCGCGGCGACGTCCCCCGGTGCGGCCAGCCACCCGATCCGAAGGCCGGGAGCGAGGCTCTTGCTGGCCGTGCCCGCGTAGACGACATGCCCGGGCGCGAGCGCCTGCATGGCGCCGATCGCCCGGCGGTCGTACCGGAACTCGCCGTCGTAGTCGTCCTCGACGAGGAGGCGGCCGCCGGCCGTCGCCCAGTCGACGGCGGCGCGGCGCCGGCCCGGCGCGAGCGGGACGCCCAACGGGAACTGATGCGCGGGGGTGAGCAGCGCCACGTCCGCGCCGCCCAGCCCCTCGATCACGGCGCCCTCGCCGTCGACCTCGATCCGGACGAGGTCGAGCCCGGCGCGCATGACGACCGCTCGGTGCTGCTCGAGCCCGAACGCCTCGACCGCCGCCGTGCGCGCCCCCCGGCCGCGGGCGAGGCGGCAGACGAGGCCGAGCGCCTGCACGAAGCCCGTGCAGACGACGATCTGCTCCGGCGACGTGCGCACGCCGCGGACGCGGCCGAGGTAGCCGGCGAGCGCCCGCCGCAGCTCGGGCGCGCCGCGGGGATCGCCGTAGCCGAGAGCCGCGTCCGGCGCCGTGGCCAGGGCCCGCCGGGTGGCGGCGAGCCAGGCCGCGCGCGGGAACATCCCCAGGTCGGGCCGCCCGGGCCGCAGGTCGAAGCGGATGCGCGGCTCGGCGGCCGCCGCCGCCTCCTGCGGCCGGGGCGCGACCGCGGTGCCGGCGACGAGCGTGCCCGAGCCCCTCCGGGCGGCCAGCCAGCCCTCGGCGACCAGCTGGCCGTACGCCTCCGCAACGGTGTTGCGGGCGACACCGAGGTCGCGCGCGAGCGTGCGCGACGGCGGGAGCCGCGTGCCCGGGTGCAGCCGTCCGGCCTGGATCGCCTCGCGCAGCCCGTCCTCGAGCCCGGCCCGCACGCCCCGCCCGGCGTGCTCGAGGTGCAGGTCGAGCTCCAGATTGGCCCATGTATTCGCCACAGGATTGGACCATACCCGAGGGCCACCACGGCGCTATCGTGACCGCATGGACACCACCGAGACCCCCACCCAGATCCCAGTGCGGCTCGACTTCGAGCAGCATGCGCCCGACTACTCCGGCGCGATGAGCCACCTCGACCGCGCGGCCACCAAGGCGCTCGACAAGGTCGACCTCGATCACCGCCTGCGCGAGCTCGTGCGCATCCGCGCATCGCAGCTGAACGGCTGCGCGTACTGCATCGACATGCACACGAAGGACGCCCGCGCGGTCGGCGAGACCGAGCAGCGCATCTACGCGCTGCCGGCGTGGCGCGAGGCGCCGTTCTTCACCGACCGCGAGCGGGCGGCGCTGGCGTTCACCGAGTCGGTCGTCCTGTGCGCGCAGACGCACGTCCCGGCCGAGGACTACGCGGCCGTCGCGGAGCAGTTCGGCCCGGCCGAGATCGGTGCGCTGCTCGGCCTGATCGTGACGATCACCGCGTGGAACCTGCTGAGCGTCGCGACGCGCGCGTGGGAGCCGGGCTCCTACCAGCCGTGAGCGATCACGTCCGCCGGGCGCCCCGTATCATCGCCCGGTGGACGCGGCCGACCTGTGGAACACCTTCGCCGATCACGCGGCGCTCGTGATGAGCGGAGGCCGCGCCCCGGTGTGGGCCCGCGGCCCGGGATGGTTCGCGGTGCTGACGGGCGAGGACCACGCCGAGCTCAACGAGTGCGCCCTCACATCCCGTGCGACGGCGTCCGACGCCCGGACGCTCGTGGACGTGATCGCCGCCGCCGGCGTGCCGGCGCTGCTTTCGGTCGCGTCCGCCGCGGCGGCCGACCTCGAGGCTCCGCTCGCCGCGGCCGGATTCGTGCGCGGACCGCGTCCGGAGCCGCTCATGTGGCGTTCGGCGCGCCCGCACGCGGACACGGGCGGGCTGCGGGTCCGCGAGGTGCGCACGCCGCGCGACCGCAACCGCGCGATCGGCCTGATCGCCGAGGCGCATGCGATGGACGCCGCGACGGCGAGCCGCGCGATGGCCGCGCTCCCGGACCCTGACGGCCGCGTGTCCGCCTGGCTCGCGCTGTCCGGCGACGACCCGATGAGCGTCGTCTGGACGACGGCCGGGCCGCGGATCGGTGTCTGGGAGATGATGACGCCAGTCCGCCACCGGCGCAGGGGCGCGGGCCGCGCCGTGCTCACCTCCGCGCTGGCCCGGCTCTGGGACGCGGACACCCAGGGCGCCTTCCTGTGGTCGACGCCGGCCGGGCGGCCGTTCTACGAGGCGCTCGGCTTCACCGCGGTGGACGAGGCGGCGAGCTGGACGCTCGGCGCCGACGCGGCCGGGCTGGCAGCGATCGGCCAACCGTCGGCGTGAGGCCGGAAGAGCCCCGCGCGCGGTACCGCTCCGCGCGCGGGGCTCGCACGTCGCCGGTCAGGCCTCGACGGTGCGGCGGTTGGCCGTCCGCGCACCCAGAGCAGCGAGGCCGATCAGGACGACGATCGTGGGGAGGGCGACCGCCCGCGGTCCGGACGGACGCGTACCGCGAGCCCGGCGGCGTGGCGTCGGCGGCGGCCACCGCGAACGCCGACACGGCCGGAGCGGCGGCGAGAGCCTGGATCGTCCGGGCGGTGCGGATCGTTGCCATGCCCGGGACGGTACGCGGCCGGCGGCCGGCGCACCGCATCGGCGGATGCACCAGCTGTGTATCCCCGGATACACAGCACTCGATGTGTAAGTCGAGTTACACTTTGCGCCGGGATCCGCCGTGCCCGAGTGGCCCATCCTCTCCCCGCTCACCCCCGACGAGCGCCGCCAGGTGCTCGCGCTCGCGCGCAGGCGCCGGTTCGGCAAGGGCGAGATCGTCGTCCACCGCGACGATCCGGCCGAGACGGTGCACCTGGTGCAGTCCGGGTGCCTCGCGGTGCGCGTGCTGACGCCGGTCGGCGACGTCGCCACGCTCGCCCTCGTCGGCCCAGGGGAGGCGGTCGGGGAGATCGGGCTGATACGCCGCGAGCGCACGCGCACGGCCACGATCCAGGCCGTGGCGCCGACCGAGACGCACGCACTCGACCGCGCCGCCTTCGAGCGGCTGCGGCGCGACCACCCCGCCGTCGACTCGGTGCTCGTCCAGATCCTCGCCGACCGCGTCGCGAACCTCACCGACAGGCTGATGGACGCGCTCTACACGCCCGCTCCCAAACGGGTCGCGGACCTGATCGAGCGCCTGGCGGAGACCCACCGCGACCCGTCCGGCGCGGCCACGATCCCCCTCACCCAGGAGGAGCTCGCGAGCCTCGCCGGCACGTCGCGGCTCACCGTCAGCCGCGTCCTCGGCGGGATGCGCCGCCGGGGACGCGTCGAGGTGAGCCGCGGGCGGCTGGTCGTCCGGGCCGCGCCGCCCACGGACCTCAGGTGATCGTGACGGTGTCGGTCACCCAGCCGCTCGTGTTGCCGTAGGCGTCGAGCGCCTCGAACCGGACGATGGTCGTCCCGACCGTCTTCACCGTCGCCGTCGGCCCGTTGCGCAGCGCGCTCCAGGTCGTGCCGCCGTCGGTCGACGTCTGGTACTTGTACCCGGCGAAGCCGGGGCCGGAGTCGGTCGAGCCCGAGGCGGTGACCGTCACCGGGGAGACGCTCGTCGGCTGCCCGCCGGCGCTGTCGGTGACCGTCGGCGGCGAGATCTCCGGGAACTCGCCGAAACCCTGCTGGGCGACGCCGCCGAGCTTGGTGAAGTCGCCGCCCGCCTCGACCGTCCCGTCGCCGCCTGCCAGCGAGAACACGCCCAGCACGCCGTTCGCGCTCGGGTGCCACGGCAGGATGTTGCCGGTCGTCTCGTCGAGCGCCAGCAGGTGGTCGCGGGCGGTCGGCACCGCGCACCTGTTCACGCCCGGGACGTGGCCGCAGTAGTTGTTGAAGTGGCCGCCCACGTAGACCGTGCCCGCGTCGACGGCGATGGCCTGGTCGTTGCCGTCCACGCCGCCGATCCACAGCTGGGCGCCGGTGGACGGGTTGAAGGCGACGATGTTGCCGCCGTTCCCCGTGCCGGCCGCATACACCCCGTTCGCGTCGACCGCGAGGGTGGTGATCCCGTAGCCGGGGTGCGCCGCCCACGGCAGCACCGCGCCGGTCGCCGGGCTGAGGGCGCCGATCGAGCGCTGCGCCGAGCCGTCGAGCGCCGTGAAGGTGCCGGCCACGAACAGCCGCGTGGCGTCGGCCGAGAGCGCGACCGCGTTCACCTTGGCCGACGCGGTCCCGTTCCAGCCGCTCACGAGCGCGCCGGTGGAGAGGTCGACCTCGGCCAGATAGTTGTGGGCGACCTTGTCGGCCTGGGTGAAGCTGCCGCCCAGGTAGAGGCCGGAGGGTCCGACCGCGAGCGACATGACCTCGCCGTTCGTCTTCGCCTTGAACGTCTGGACGGCGGCGCCGGTCGCGGCGTCGACCGCCGCCACGCGTGCGTGGGTCTTGCCTCCCACCGTCCCGAACGTGCCGCCGAGGTACACGGTCGACCCGGACACGGCGATCGCCTGAACCGTGTTGTTCGTGTTCGGATCCCAGGGGAGCAGCGCGCCGGTCTCGAGGTTGATCGCCGCGGCGTGGTTGCGCGCGACCTCGCCCGTGCCCACCGGATCGCCGGAGGGGCGCACCGAGGTGAACGCGCCGCCGAGGTACGCGGTCGAGCCGCTGATCACGACCGTCTCGACACGGCCGTTCGTCTGCCACGACTGCCCGACGGGAATCGAGCCGGGCGGCACCGCCGCCGAGGCGCTCCCGGCGACGACGAGCGCCGCCGCCATCGCGACCATCCCTGCACCCACACGTGTTCGCAGCACCCAGCCTCCAGCACCGTTCGGGGAATCCCTGCCTGCCTCGAGCGTACGGGTACGCGCCGGTGACGACAATCGGCGGGATCCGTGACGGCGCCGTGAGGCGGATGTGTCGCGATTGAGACGGGATCCGCGGCGATCGTGATGCGGGTGTGAC
Source organism: uncultured Actinomycetes bacterium (assembly GCA_963843705.1). Classification (GTDB taxonomy): domain Bacteria; phylum Actinomycetota; class Thermoleophilia; order Gaiellales; family JAICJC01; genus JAICJC01. The sequence continues at coordinate 183,971 of CAWJLQ010000009.1, read as the reverse complement.
CGGCACGCTGACACCGTTCAACCGTGGCCATCGTCTCCCGGTCCAGCGCCCCTGCACGGCGCACACCCCCGCCGGTCGTGCGGCGAGCCGGCGCCCGCACCCGCCTCACCCGCGGGCCGGGCGGCCAGGTGCTCGCCGAGTTCCCGCGCGCCGGCGCGGCGGTTGCCATCGTGCTCGGGATCGTGGCCGCGCACGGCGACGCGCTCACGCCAGTCGCGATGCTCGTGGCCGGCCTGCTGTTCGCGGTCGCGTCCGCCGCGCAGGCCGAGGGCGTCTCGATGTTCCCGGAGCTGGGCAGCCCGGCCGCGCTCACGCGCCACGCGTTCGGCGAACCGGGCGGATTCCTGGCCGGATGGGCGTCCACGCTGGGGCTCGTCGCGCTCGCAGCGGCCGCCGCCCTCTTCGCGCCGCATTACCTGAGCGTCTTCTGGGCGCCACTCGGGCGATCACCGGGGGACGCCGCCGGAGCGGCGGCGGTGCTCGCCCTGGCCGCGGCCTACCGTCTTGCCGGCGTGCCCCGATCGGCGGCCGCGGGGCTGCTCGCGGGCAGCGCCGACATCGCCGTCCAGGCGGTGCTCGTCCTGCTCGGCGCCGCCCTTGCGTTCCACCCGCACCTGATCGTGCGCGGCCTGCACGCCGGCACCTCCCCGACCTGGCGCGGGCTCGCCGTCGCCTGTGCGCTGGCGACGCTCGCGCTGACGGCGACCGAGGCCGTCGCCGAGATGGCGGACCACGCCCGCGACCCCGAGCACGACCTGCTCCGGAGTGTGCCCGGCCTCGCCGGCCTCGCGACCACCCTCGCGGTCATGCTCGCCCTCGTGGCCCTGATGGCGCGGCCCGTCTCGGCCTCGGCTCCGCTGCTCGGGATCGCGACGGGCCTGTCGCTCACGGTGCTCGCGACCGGAATGCGCTACCTGGTCGGACTGACCGTGGCCGCGCTCCTCGCCGGCTGCGTCGTGGCCGCGCTGGCGGCCATCGCCCGGCAGGTGCGCTGGCTGGCCGAGCACGGCCACGTCCCCGTCCGGGCGGCCGCCTGCGACGCTGCCGGGCGGCCGGCGGCCGCCGTCTGCGGCGGCGCGCTCGCCGCGGCGGCCTTCGTCGCCCTGGCGGCGGCGACCGGCGGAGCGACCCTGCTCGCCGGCGCATCCGTGTACGGCGGCCTGCTCGCCGCGACCGGGGCACTCGCCGCGGTCGTCGCCATGCGCGTCTCCGACCCGCTGCGCTACCGCCCCTTCCGCGTGCCGCTCGGCCTGCCGCTGGACGGCAGCCGGATCCCGCTGCCGGCCGTGGCCGCCGCGGCGGCCACCGCGCTGCTCTGGCTCGTGGTCCTCGTCGAGATCCCCGGTGCGCGCTGGCTCGGGAGCGCCTGGATGCTGCTCGGCGCCGCCGGCTCTGCGGCCCACCGCCGCCGCCGGGCCGGCCCCGCCGGGTACACGCTCGCGCGGGCGCCGGGCACGCCCGCCCCGCGCATCTCCGTCGAGTTCCGGACGATCCTGATCCCCGCCAACACCGACCTCGCCGAGTTCCCGGCGGACGCGGTCGAGGTGGCGGCGCGGCTCGCGGCGGAGCGGCGCGCCTCCGTCGTCCTGCTCGCCTTCACCGAGATCCCGCTCGGGGAGGAGCTGGACATGGAGCTGGACGACCTCGAGGAGCGCGTCGAGCGGATGGCGGTCAGGGCGCGGGCGATCGGCGAGGTGTACGGGGTTCGCGTGCACGTCAGCCACCTGCGCACGCGCGACCCTGCCGAGGCGATCCTGACCGAGGCTGCGCGGCGCAACTCGCAGGTGATCCTGCTCGGCGCGGCCGGCCTCCGGCGGCGCCGCTTCCGCCGGGTCACCCACGACAGCGCCGTGCGGCGCATCGTCGCCGAGGCCGGCCAGCGGGTGATGATCATCCAGCCGGCCGGCGTGCGCGTATGAGCCGGGGCGAGCAGGCGTGAGCGAGCAGGCCATCGATCCCGCCGTCGGCGCGCGGGCGCTGCCCGCCGAGGCGCCCGGCTCCCGCGGACACGCCGGGGCGGCGGCGCACCGGGGCAGCCGGCTCGCCGGTCTCGCGCTCTCGCTCGGCGCGCTCGGCGTCGTCTACGGCGACATCGGCACGAGCCCGCTCTACACCGAGCAGCTGATCTTCACGGGCGACCACCCGATGGTGCCGACGGCCGCCCGCGTGTACGGGGCGGTGTCGCTGATCTTCTGGGCGCTCGCCATCATCGTCACGCTGAAGTACGTGCTCCTCATCCTGCGCGTCGACAACCACGGCGAGGGCGGCATCATGGCGCTCGTGGCCCTGATCGAGCGCGTGGTCGCGTCCCGCCGCAAGGCGGCGCTCGTCATGGTCGGCATCCTCGGCGCGTCCCTCTTCTACGGCGACGGCATGCTGACGCCGGCGATCTCCGTGGTGTCGGCCGTCTCGGGCCTCAAGGTGGCGTCGCCGACGCTGGCGGCGCAGATCGTCCCGCTGTCGCTCGTCATCCTGACGACGCTCTTCGCGCTGCAACGGTTCGGAACGGGCGCCGTCGGCGGCCTGTTCGGCCCGATCATGGTGGTCTGGTTCGTGACCATCGGCGCGATCGGGGTGAAGGAGGTGCTGCCGCACCCCGGCATCCTGCGCGCGCTCTCGCCGACCTACGGCGTCGAGTTCGTGGCGGGCGACCCGAAGATGGGGTTCTTCGCGATGGGCTCGGTCTTCCTGGCGGTGACGGGCGCCGAGGCGATCTACGCCGACATGGGCCACTTCGGCCGCAGCGCGATCACGCGTGCGTGGCTCGGCCTCGCGTTCCCGGCGCTGCTGCTCAACTATCTCGGCCAGGGCGCGCTCATCCTCGCCCATCCGGGGACGGTCGAGAACCCGTTCTTCCTGATGGTGCCCGGCGGCCAGACCGGCCAGAGGGCGATGGTCGTCCTGGCGACGCTCGCCACCGTCATCGCCAGCCAGGCCGTGATCTCGGGGGCGTTCTCGGTGACCCAGCAGGTGATCCAGCTCGGGTTCCTGCCGCGGATGAGCATCCGGCACACGTCGAAGAGGATCATCGGCCAGATCTACATCCCGATCGTCAACTGGTTCCTGCTCGCGGCCGTCATCGTGCTCGTGCTCACCTTCCGGTCGCCCACCGGCCTCGCCAACGCCTACGGCATCGCGCTCTCGGCCATCTTCGCCACGAACACGCTGCTCGCGTTCGTCGTCTTCCGGGCGCTGTGGCGGAAAGCCGCTCAAGCTGGTCGTGCCCGCGGCGGCGTTCTTCATCAGCATCGAGCTGACGTTCTTCGTCGCGAACCTGACCAAGCTCTTCTCGGGCGGCTGGTTCCCGCTGGTCGTCGGGGCCGCCTTCTTCGCCGTCCTGACGACGTGGCACCGCGGACGGCGCATCCTGGCCAAGGCGATGCGCGAGGGCCGCGTGCCGCTGCGGCGCTACATCAACCGCATGATCGACGACCCGCCGCACCGGGTTCCCGGCACGGCCGTGTTCCTGACCACGTCGCTCGAGATGACCCCGCCGGCCCTGCTCAACAACGCCGAGCACAACGGCATCGTCCATGATCACGTCGTCCTCGTGAAGCTCGAGACGGTCGGCGTCCCCCACGTGGACGAGGCCCACCGCGTCACCGTCGCGAAGCTGCGGCTCGGCTTCGAGACCGTGCTCGCCCGCTACGGGTACCAGGACGAGCCGGACGTCGTGCGCGCGCTCGCGACGGCACGCCGGCAGGGCCTCGACATCGACCTCGCCCATACCTCGTACTTCGTCGACCACGTGTCGATCCTGCCCACCGGCCGCTCGAAGATGGCCGGCTGGCGCAAGCGCCTCTTCGTCCTGCTGCACCAGAACTCGCTGCCGCCCGCGCGGTATCTGCGCGTGCCGCCGGACCGCGTGTTCGAGGTGGGCGCCTACGTGGAGCTCTAGGGCCTACGCCGGCACGGGGGCGCCGTTGTCCACCAGCGCCGCGATCTCGACGAAGCGGATCTCGGGCTCGATGCCGTAGAGCCCGGTCACCCGCTCGCGCAGCGCGTCGGTGAAGAACGCCCGCGCCGCCGCCTCCGACTCCCAGACGTAGACGTTGGTGGCCGTGCCGGACTCCGGGTCGTAGGTGAAGGCCTTCGATCGCAGGCCGGGCATGCCCTCGAAGGCGGGCGAGGCCTTCTCGGCGACGCCGACGACGCGGTCGCGGTCGTCGGTGCGGAAGGTGACGAAGACGCCGATCATGCGGTGCTCCTCGTGTTCGTGACGATAGTCGCAAGAGTGCAGAGGTGATCCTACCCGGCCACGACGCGCTCCGGACGAGACTTCTTCCCCCACCGCCCCCGAAAGGAGTAGTCTTTGCCGACGCAACTATGCGCACGATCCAGAGCCAGGGCGTCCACCACATCACGATCGTCGGGGCCAACCGGCGGACGGCGATCGACTTCTGGGAGGGCGTGCTGGGGATGCCGTTCGTCTTCGAGCAGCCGAACCTCGACAACGCGAGCGAGAGCCACCTCTACTTCGACCCCGGCGACGGCCGCCTGATCACGGTCTTCACGAACGAGGAGCGCGTCCCCGACCCGACCCGGACGGCGACCGATCCCGGCTGCGTCCACCACATCGCCTTCTCGCTCTCGCAGGCCGTGTTCCGCCAGACGGTCGAACGGCTCGACGAGCGCGGCATCCGCCACAGCGGCGTGAAGGACCGCGGGTTCATGGACTCGATCTACTTCGATGACCCGCTCGGCCTGCTGATCGAGCTGGCGTCCTACCGCTTCGAGCCGCCCTTCGGCTTCACCCACGCCGACGTCCTGCTCGAGGCGCACAGGCTGCGCGAGGCGCGCGGCGACCACCACATCGCCGAGATCCACCTGGCGGACGCGATCGAGGACATGGTCCGGCGATCGCGGCCGTCGCTCTCGGAAGACCGGTCACCGAAGGACCCCTACAAGGAGGGAACCGGATGACGATGAAGCTGCACGTGCTGAAGCCGAGCGTGAACAACCTGACGGTGCGGATTTTCGTCCGCGCGGCGGGACTCGACTTCGAGGAGATCGACGCGTGGGGCAACACGACCACGCCGGAGTTCCTGGCGATGAACCCGGCCCACCTGACGCCCATGATCGAGGAGGCCGGGCTGCCGCGCTCGACGCTGTGGGAGAGCTGCGCCATCATGGCCTACCTCTCGAACGTCAACGGCCTGGAGCAGTTCTACCCGAGCGACCCGGGCAGGCGGGCGATGATCGACAGCGCGAACTTCTACCTGATCGGCACGCTCTACCCGCTGGTCGCGCGCGCGACCTATCCGGCGCTGAACTTCCCCCAGTACCCGGGCGAGGTCGGCTCCTCGGACGCCGGCGACGACGCCAAGGCGGCGGCGCAGAAGGCGGCGGAGGAGGCGCTGGCGGAGCCGCTCGACGTCTACCGCTCGTTCTTCCTGGCCGGGAAGTCGTTCATCGGCGGCGACCATCCCTCGACGGCCGACATCCGCCTGGCGGCGACGCTCGAGTTCCTCGCCTCCATCGACTACGACCTGCCCGACTGGGCGAAGGACTTCATGCAGCGGATGGCCGACACGCTCGGCGACGCGTACACCGAGCCGGCCGCGGACGTGCGCGGATACATCGCCTACGTGAAGTCGCAGGCGACCGCCTGAAAACCGCCCGGCCGCGCAGGGCCACCCACCCCGCGCGGCCGATCACCTCGGTCAGGCCGGGGGTGCCGCCCGCGGCTCGACGAGCGCGGCCGTGGCCAGCGCCAGCGCGGCCGCGAACGCGAGCAGCAGGGCGTACCCGGTCACGTGCGCGCCCAGCGCAAGCAGGTACGGCGCCGCGAAGCCGATGTACGTGAATGCGTAGAAGACGGCCGTGAGCCGCGCCAGCCCCTCGTCGCCGGCCAGGCGCTGCACCTCGGCCAGGCCCGCCACGAGCGAGAGCCCGTAGGCGCATCCGAGCACGATCGCGCACGGGACGAGCAGCCACACCGCGCCGGCCGACACGGTGACCGCGGCGAGGCCGAGCCCGGCGGCGAGCACGAGCAGGCCGGTCAGCCGGGCGTGATGCTCCAGCCGGCGTCCGAGTGGCTGGATCGCCACTCCGGAGACGGCGCAGAGCGCGGTGATCGCGGCCACGAGCGCCGTCCCGTCGGTCGCGTGCTCGGCGCCGATGGCGCTCGGCAGGAGCGCGAATGCGATCGCCGGCGCGGCGAACACCCACGGCGCCGTCGGCACCACGACGCGGCGGAACCGGCTGCGGTCGGAGCGGGACAGGCCCGCAGCCGCCGCGGTCGCCGCCCGGCCCGCCGGGACGGTCTCGGGCGCCCGCGCGACCAGCGCGACGACGAGCCCGGCGAGGGCGACGTGCGGCAGGTACGGCACGACGCCCGGCGCGGGCGCCCACTGCGCGAGCACGCCCGCGACGAGCGGGCCGAGCGCGAACCCGGCCGTCATCGCGACCACCGCGCGCCGGGCGATCGCGTGCCTGCCGGCCTCGCCGTCGAGGGCGGAGAGCTCGCGCAGCCATGCGGTGCCGGCGCTGAACATCGCGCCGCTGCTGACGCCGGCGAGCAGCCGCCCGGCGAAGACGAGGCCGGTCGAGTGCCCGGCCGCGGCGAGCGCCACGCTGCCCGCGACCGAGATCGCCGCGGCCGTCAGGACGACGGCCCTCCGGCCGCGCGCGTCGGAGAACGGCCCACCGATCAGGAGGCCGGGGACGAGGCCGATCGCGTAGGCGCCGAAGAGCGCCTCGAGCGTGCCGGTGCCCAGCCCGAGCGTGCGGTGGTAGACGAGCAGCATCGGGGTGAACTGGTTCGAGCCCCAGGCGGCCGCCAGCAGGCCGGCCGCGGCGGGGAGCCAGCGGATTCGGTTGGAGAGCGCGGTCATGGGTTCACACCTCGGGTGACGGGTTCAGTGATCGAACTCATCAACCGTAGCACCATCAGTTCGATCATTGAACCGATATCGGCTATCCTGTCGGCATGCTCGGCAAGGACTACGCCCGCCAGGACTGCTCGATCGCCCGTGCGCTGGAGGTGGTCGGCGAGCGCTGGACGCTCCTGATCGTGCGCGACGCGTTCTACGGCGTCCGCCGCTTCGGGGAATTCCAGGCCCACCTCGACGTCCCCCGCGCCGTCCTGACGGAACGCCTGAACGGGCTCGTCGAGCGCGGCGTGCTTGCCCGCCGGCCCGACCCCGACCACGCCGGCCGCCACGTGTACGAGCTGACCACGGCCGGGATCGAGCTCTGGCCGGTCGTCTACAGCCTGATGGTCTGGGGCTCGAGCCATCGCTCCCGCAGCGGCCGCGTGTTCAGCCACGCAGCGTGCGGGACACCGCTCGACCGCGGCGGCGCCTGCCCGGAGTGCGGGATCGTCCCCGGCCCTGCCGACGTCGTCGTGGCACCGCGGCGCGGCCGCGCGACCGTGCGCGACGACGCCGTGACGGAGGCCCTCCGTGCGCCCCGGCGACTGCTCGAGCCGCTGCAACTCTCACCCTCGACCTGAACGTTAGAGTAGGCCGGGAACCGATCCTCGGGGGGTCTGCTGATATGCTCGCCCGCACCGTGGGGGCGACCGGCTGACTCGCGCGCTGTACTGCATCGGACGTGCCTGCGTCCGGCACCGCTGGGAGGTGATCGGTGCCTGGCTCGTGGTCGCGGTCGGCCTGCATCTGTGGGCGGGGTCGCTCGGCCAGCAGTGGAACGACAACCTGACGCTGCCCGGCACCGGCTCGACCCACGCGACCGACCTGCTCCAGCAGAAGCTGCCCCAGCAGGCCTACGGGAGCATCCCGCTCACGCTGCGCGACTCCTCCGGGACGATCGGCGACTCCGCGTCGACGAGCGCGATCAACGCGACCGCGACGAACCTGAAGGCCGTTCCGCACGTGACCCGGGTCGTCAGCCCCCTCGACCAGGGAGCGTCGGCGCTCATCAGCCGCGACGGCAAGCAGGCCTACATCTCGGTCACGCTCGACATCGGCTCCGGCGGCACATCCACGGCCGAGGCGCAGCAGATCCTCGACGCGGCGGCGCCGGCCGCGAAGGCCGGCCTCCAGCCGGCGGTCGGCGGCTACGTCGGCCAGAAGCTCTCGCGGCCGTCGACCGAGAGCAGCGAGGCGGTCGGCCTGGCCGCCGCCGTCGTGATCCTGGTCGTGGCGTTCGGCACCGTGACCGCGATGGCGCTCCCGATCATCACGGCGATCCTGGGCCTCCTGACGACCCTCGCGCTCATCACGGCCATCGGGCACACGACGGCCGTGCCCACCGTCGCGCCCACGCTCGCCACCATGATCGGGCTCGGCGTCGGCATCGACTACGCGCTCTTCATCGTCACCAAGCACAAGCTCCACCTGGCGGCCGGGGTCGAGATGGACGAGTCGATCGCGCGGGCGACGGCGACGTCCGGAGGCGCCGTGCTCTTCGCCGGCGTCACGGTCGTGATCGCGCTCTGCTCGCTGGCCGTCGCCGGGATCCCGCTCGTGTCCACGCTCGGCTTCACCGCCGCCATCGCCGTCGGCGTGTCGGTGCTGGCCGCGGTGACGCTCCTGCCCGCGCTGCTGGGCGCCCTCGGCGAACGGATCAACTCGCTGCGCGTCCAGATCGGGCGCACACACCCCGACGACAGCGAGCCGCACGGATGGGCGCGCATGGCGCGCGCCGTCGGCCGCAGCCCGTGGCCGTACATGGCGGCCAGCACGGTCCTCCTGCTGGTGCTCGCCTTCCCGCTCGTGCACCTGCGCCTGGGCCAGTCCGACCAGAGCGTGCTGCCCTCCTCCACCACGTCACGGCAGGCGTACGACACGCTCACCGAGGGCTTCGGGGCCGGGACGAACGGCCCGCTCCTGATCGCCGTGCGGCTGGGGACGCCGGCACAGCCAGCCCAGGCGGGCGGCGACCCGTCGTCCGACCCGCGGCTGACCGCCCTGCAGGGCGCCGTCGCGAAGACGGCCGGCGTGCAGTCGGTGGCGCCGATCACGGTCGCCGCATCGGGCACCGGGGCCGTGTTCAGCGCCGTCGCCACCACGGCGCCGTCGGCGTCGCAGACCGAGGATCTCGTGAACCACCTGCGCGACAGCGTCATCCCCAAGGCCGTCGCCGGCACCGATCTGACGGCCTACGTCGGCGGCCAGACCGCGGGCTACATCGACCTCGCCGAGAAGATCGGCGCAAAGCTCCCGCTGATGATCGCCATCGTCGTGCTCCTGAGCTTCGTGGTGCTGATGGTCGCGTTCCGGTCGGTCCTGATCCCCGTCAAGGCCGCGGTGATGAACCTGCTCTCCGTCGGGGCGGCGTACGGCATCGTCACGTTCGTCTTCCAGGAGGGCCACGGCATCGGCCTGGTCGGCCTGCCCCATGCGATTCCGATCGTGAGCTTCGCGCCGCTGCTCATGTTCGCGATCCTGTTCGGCCTCTCGATGGACTACGAGGTGTTCCTGGTCAGCCAGATCCAGGAGCACTACCACGCGTCCGGGAACGCCCGCGAGGCGGTCGTCGAGGGGCTCGCCTCGACCGGCCGCGTGATCACGTCCGCGGCGCTCGTGATGGTGTTCGTGTTCTCGAGCTTCGTGCTGAACGGCGACCCGGTGGTGAAGGAGTTCGGGGTCGGACTCGCGGTCGCGATCGCGCTCGACGCGACCATCGTGCGCTGCGTGCTCGTCCCCGCCGTGATGGAGGTGCTCGACCGCCGCAGCTGGTGGCTGCCGGGGTGGCTCGAGCGGGTGCTCCCGCACGTGAACGTCGAGGGCGCCGGCGTCTTCGACGAGGCCGCCGAGGAGCCTGCCCCCGTCGCCTCGTAGGCCAGGCCCGCGCATGGCGCGGTAGCCTGGGGCGATGAGTTCGGCGCGCCCGCAGGGTCGTAGGGCTGAACCGACGATCCACCCGAGGGGGCGCGACACCCATGCAGACCACAGCGGAGCACCGGCCATGACCGCGGCCGACGGACGCCGGCGCTGGCTGGCGCTGATCCTGCTCTGCGGCGGGAGCCTCATGATCGTCCTCGACACGACGATCGTGAACGTGGCGCTGCCGTCGATCCGCCAGAGCCTCGGCTTCTCGGAGACGTCGCTGGCCTGGGTCGTGAACGCCTACCTGCTGACGTTCGGCGGCTTCCTGCTGCTCGGCGGCCGGCTCGGCGACCTGTTCGGGCACCGGCGCCTGTTCCTGATCGGCATCGCGCTCTTCACCGCGTCGTCCCTGGCGTGCGGCGTGGCGACGACCCAGCACGTGCTGATCGCGGCCCGGGCCGTGCAGGGCCTCGGCGGCGCGATCGTCTCGGCGGTCTCGCTGTCGCTGATCATGACCATGTTCACCGAGCCGCAGGAGCGGGCCAAGGCGATGGGCGTCTTCGGGTTCGTGGCGGCCGGCGGCGGGACGGTCGGCGTCCTGCTCGGGGGCATCCTCACCGACCTGCTCGACTGGCACTGGATCTTCATCGTCAACCTGCCCGTGGGCGTGGCGGTGTTCGGCTTCTGCCTCGTGCTGCTCCCGTCGAGCCGCGGCCCGGCCGCGACGGCCAGGCTGGACGTCGCCGGCGCCGTCACGGTCACGGCCGCGCTGATGCTCGCGGTGTACGCGATCGTGAACGGCAACCAGACCGGCTGGACGGCGGCGCAGACGCTCGGCCTGCTCGGGGCGGCCGTCGCGCTGCTCGCCGTCTTCCTGGTGATCGAGTCGCGCGTCGCCGCCCCGCTCATGCCGCTCGGCCTCTACCGGCTGCGCAACGTCTCGACGGCGAACGTGATCAGCATCCTCTGGGCCGCCGGCATGTTCGCCTGGTTCTTCCTCTCCGCGCTCTACCTGCAGATCGTGCTCGGCTACAGCCCGCTCAAGGTCGGGCTCGCCTTCCTGCCGACGAACCTGATCATGGGCGCGTTCTCGCTCGGCCTCTCGGCCAGGATCGTGATGCGCTTCGGCATCCGCCTGCCGCTCGCGCTCGGCCTCTCGCTGGCCACCCTCGGGCTCGTGCTGTTCGCACGCGCGCCCGTCGACGGCGCCTACGTCGCCGACGTCATGCCGAGCATGATCCTGCTCGCGTTCGGCGGCGGCCTCGCCTTCAACCCCCTGCTCCTTGCGGCGATGAGCGACGTCTCGCCGAGCGAGGCGGGGCTGGCTTCGGGCGTCGTGAACACCTCGTTCATGATGGGCGGCGCGCTCGGGCTGGCGGTGCTGGCGAGCCTCGCGGCCCGGCACACGGCCGACCTGCGCGCGTCCGGCGATCCGGCGCTCGTGGCGCTGAACGGCGGCTACCACGTGGCCTTCCTGATCGGGGCCGTGTTCACGCTCGCGGGCGCCGCGATCGCGGCCACCGTGCTGCGCCCCGGCCTGCCGGCGGCCCACGGCGACGAGGCGATGGGCGCCGCCCAGCTGGCCGCGGCCGAGGCCGAGTAGACTGGCCGCGATGACGTTCTGCACGGTGACCTTCCGTGGCCGCGCGCGGGCGCGGCGGACGGCTCCCGCCGGCCGGCGGGCAGCACTTCCTGCGTAGCCCGAGGCTCGCGGACGAGATCGTGGCGGGGGCCGGCCTCCGGCCGGACGAGCTCGTGCTCGAGATCGGCCCCGGGTTCGGGCGGCTGACCGCACCGCTGCTGGCGGCGGGCGCGCGCGTGGTCGCCGTCGAGCTCGATCCGGGCCTGGCGGCATCGCTGCGACGCCGCCACGGCGGCCCCGGGCTGACCGTCGTCGAGGGCGACTTCCTGGCGACCGCGCCGCTGCGCGAGCCGCACCGCGTGCTGGGCAACATCCCCTTCGCGGTCACGACGCCCATCCTGCGGCGGCTGCTGGACGACCCATGCGGCCCGCTGGAACGCGCCGAGCTGATCGTGCAGGACGGCTTTGCCCGCAAGCGCACGTCCGCGCGGCCGACCACGCTGCTCGCGCTCGGCTGGCTGCCGTGGTGGCGGCTCGCGGCCGAACGCCACCTGCCGGCCGCGTGCTTCGACCCGCCGCCGGCGGTCGATGCCGCGCTCCTCTCCGTGCGGCGGCGGCGGCCCGCGCTGCTCGCCCCCGGCCGTGCCGCTGCGTACCGCGCGTTCGTCCGGTCCGGCTTCACACGCGACGCCCGCCCGGTGCGCCGCGCCGCCGGGGTGGCGCCGCTGGCGTGGAAGCGGTTCGCCCGCGAGCGCGGCCTCCCCCTCGACGCCCGCCCGCACGAGCTCGACGTCTGGGACTGGGTGGCGCTGTTCGGGATCGCCGGGCGATGACACAATCCGGGCGGTGCGAGCGCTCGTGAACCCCGCCCTCGACCTCCCGGCCGTTCCCGCGCCGAGCGGCGATGCACGGCGGTACCACGCGGCGCTGCCCGGCTACCGGCCGACGCCCGTGCACGACCTGCCCCGGGTCGCGGCCGAGCTCGGCCTGGCCGCCGTCGGGCTGAAGGACGAGTCCGACCGCCTCGGCCTGCCCGCGTTCAAGGTGCTCGGGGCGACCTGGGCGGTCGAGCGGGCCCTGCGCGAGCGGCCGGGCACGCGCACGCTCGTCGCCGCGAGCGCCGGCAACCACGGCCGCGCCGTCGCCCATGTGGCCGCCCTGCGCGGCCTCGAGTGCCGCATCTACCTCCCGGCGCGGGCGGCGCCCGCCCGGGCCGAGGCGATCGCGGCCGAGGGGGCCGCCGTGGTCGTCACCGACGGCACCTACGAACAGGCGGTCGCGCGGGCGACCGCCGACGGCGAGGAGCCGGGCGTGCTCACCATGGCCGACGTGGGCGAGTCCGGCCCGGCCGGCTGGGTCGTCGACGGCTACCAGACCCTGTTTGCCGAGGCCCGGGAGCAGGCCGGCTTCGACCTCCTGCTCGTCCCCGTCGGCGCCGGGTCGCTGGCCGCGGCGGCAGCGCGCTTCGGCGCTGCAACGGGCGTGGCCGTCGTCGGCGTCGAGCCCGAGACGGCCGCATGCCTGACGGCGTCGCTTGCGGCCGGGCGGCCGACGGTGGTCGAGAACCCCGGCACGACGATGGCGGGGCTCGACTGCGCCGAGGTCTCGGCGGCGGCGTGGCCCTCCCTTCAGGCCGGAATCCACGGCACCGTCACCGTCGTCGACGCCGAGGCGCACGCCGCGATGCGCGAGCTGGCGGCGCTCGGCCTCGCGATCGGCGACTGCGGCGCGTCGACCCTGGCGGCGCTGCGCGCGCTTGCCACCGAGGAGGCGTGCGCACAGCTCGCCGCCGCGGTCGGCCTGCGCACGGCGACCCGCGTCCTGCTGGTCGCCTCCGAGGGCGTCACCGACCCGGCCGGCTACGCCCGGACGCTCGAGTCGGGGTCAGACCCCGAACGGCGGCCGTGACAGTTTCGCGACGGTTCCTGCGCGGGGCCTGGCCCCGGTCCTACGCCACGGTGCCCCGGGCGGCCCAGGCGAAGGACGGGATCGAGAACGGGCCGTCGCCGAGCAGGTCGCGGCACGCCGAACGGATCGCCGCCCGCCGGTCGGCGGCCTGCGCCACCAGGTAGTGCCCGGCCGGCCCGACCCCCAGCGTGTACGGCTGCCACCAGTCGTCGAAGGTCGGGTGCTCGACCACGGCGGGCTGCTCGACCTCGGTCACGTCGCTCAACCCGGCCTCCGTGAGGATGGCGGACAGATCCCCCTCACGACCGCCGCGCACCTCCAGCTCGCTGCGCGCGTCCGGGTCGATCTCGCGCGCGGCCAGCCAGAACGGGCTGATCGGCGAGCGGTTCCCGACCAGGTCCCACACCGAGGCGGCGACGGTGCCGCCCGGCCGCGTCACCCGCGCCATCTCGCGCAGGCCCGCCACCGGGTCGGTCATGAAGTGCACGACGAGCTGCGAGAGCGCTGCGTCGAACGCGTCGTCCGGGAACGGCAGCTGCTCGGCCACGCCGTGGCGGACGTCGACGCCGGGATGGCGCTGCCGGATCGCCGAGACGAACGCGTCGGACGGGTCCACCGCGGCCACCGCGTCCGCGCCGACCCGCCCGGCCAGCTCGGCGGTGAGCATGCCGGAGCCGCAGCCGACGTCGACCACGCGCCGGCCGTCCGCCACGCCGGCGAGGTCGGCCAGCTGGGGCGAGAGCGTCGCCGAGTACCGGCCCATGAAGCGGTCGTAGGCGGCCGCGGGGACGTCGAACGTCACCCGAAGAGCCCTGCGGCCAGGTGTCCACCCGGCCGGACCCCGCGCGGGACCGCGAAGACGGCGCTCGACGTGTGCTCGATGTACTCGTTGAGCGCGTCGCCGGCTCCCAGCCGGCGCTGCAGCACCCCGAACTGGCCGTGGGGATCGCGCTGGAACGCGATGAAGAAGAGGCCGGCGTCGAGCTTCCCGGTGCCCGGCTCCAGTCCGTCGGCGTAGGAGTAGCTGCGGCGCAGGATGCGGACGCCGTGGTTCGTCACGTGCGACGCCTCGCGGATGTGCGCGTCGGCGGGGATCACGAGCGTTCCGTCCGGGCCGCGCGCCCCCAGGTTCACGGCGTCGTGCTCGGCGTGCTCCCCGAGCGGCGCGCCCGAGAGCTTGTACCGCCCGATCGTGTCCTGCTGATCGGAGAGCTCCGAGTCGTCCCACTTCTCGATGAACATCCGGATCCGGCGGCTGACGAGGTACGTCCCGCCGTGCATCCACGCCTGCGGCTCCTCGTCTCCGACCCACACGAAACGGCGCATCTCGTCCCCGTCCGCGGTCTGGATGTTGTTCGTGCCGTCCTTGAAGCCCTGGAGGTTGCGGGGCGTCTGCGCCTGCCTGGACGTGGACGACGCCCGCCCGAACCCGAACTGCGTCCACCGCAGCGAGACGGCGCCGTGGCCGATCCGGGCCAGGTCGCGCACCGCGTGGAAGGCCACCTGGGGGTCGTCGGCGCACGCCTGCACAGCCAGATCGCCGCCCGAGACCGCGGCATTGAGCCGGTCGCCCGGCAGCCGACCGAGCTGCGACAGCGCCCGCGGGCGGCGCCCGGCCAGGCCGAGCCGGTCGCTCCCATCCCGGACGAAGACGCCGGGGCCGAGGCCGAAGGTCAGCGTCAGCCGGGCAGGCCCGAGGCCGATCGCCTCGCCGGTGTCGACCGGAACGTCGTCCGGCGCGCCCCCCGGGGAACCCACCGGCCGGCCGGCCGTGAGGCGCGCGGCCGCGGCCGTCCAGGCTCGCAGGAGATCGCGCAGCTCGCGCGCCGCCGTCAGGTCGAGGTCGAAGGCGGCGAACACCAGCCGCTCCTGCGGCGGCGTGGCGACGCCGGCCTGGTGCTCGCCGTGGAAGGGCACCACCGCGCCGGCGCGCGCCGGCCGCGCGACCGCGCCGGCCGCGTTCGCGGTGGCCAGTCCGACCGCTCCTCCCCCCGTCACGGCGAGGAGCCGCTTGCGTGTGAGCCCGGTCACAAATCCGCCTCCGGCGAGACTCTACCGCCCGGAGACGAGCTCGTGCCAGCGACCGCGGCGGTCGCTCACGCGGGCAGCTGCGCCAGGTCCTCGGCGCTCAGCCGCCACCGCCCGGCTGCGGCGTTCGCCGCGACCTGGGCGGGCGTCGTCGCACCGGCGATCACCGACGCGACGCCGGGACGTGACGCGAGCGCCGCGACGGCGAGCTCCAGCAGGCCGCGGCCGCGCTCCTCCGCGAACCCGGCCAGCCGGTCGACGAGCGCGAAGGTCGCTGCCGAGGCCTCGATCCGCGGGCTCACCCACGTGCCCGCGGACATCGGCCCCACCCCGTCCCAGCGCGTTCCGGGAGGGGCGGCAGCCCCGTGCCGGTACCCGCCGGTGAGCAGGCCCGCGGCGAGCGGGTAGTAGGGCACGAAGCCGATCCCGAGCTCGCGGCAGCGCGGCAGGACATCCTGTTCGGGTGCGCGGTGGAGCAGCGAGTACTCGTTCTGGACGGCCGCGACGGGCCCTGCAGTCACCGCCTCGTCAATCGCGGCGACGTCGACGTTCGAGATGCCGATCGCCCGCACCTTGCCCGCCTCGACCAGGCCCGCCATCCCCGCGACCGTCTCGCCGACCGGGGTGACGCCGTCGGGGAAGTGGTAGTAGAGCAGGTCGACGCGGTCGGTCCGCAGCCGTGCGAGCGAGCGGTCGAGCGCAGCCCGCAGGTACGCCGGATCGCCCCGCGGGCCGCAGGAGCCGTCCTGCATGTCGGCGCCGAACTTCGTTGCCAGCACGACGCGGTCGCGGCATCCCCGCAGGACCTCGCCGAGGAACGTCTCGCTCGCGCCCGGACGTCCGTACACGGTGTCGCCGGAGCGGTTGCCGTAGATGTCGGCCGTGTCCAGGAACGTGATCCCGGCGGCGAGGGCGGCATCGACCACCGCGCGCGTCGCGGCCAGGTCGAGGCGGGCGCCGAAGGTGTTGCAGCCGAGGCCCACGCGGGACACCTCGAGCGGGCCGAGCGGGACGGTCTCCACAAGGAGGCGAGTCTAGAGCGGTCGCGGCAGGTCACCACAGCCCGAGGGCGACGGAGCGTGCCGCGGGCGCCACCCTGCGGCTCATCCGCCGGCGCAGCGTGCGGGCGTCGAGTTCTGTCACCCGCCCGTCGAGCAGCGACGTGACGACGAGCACGCGGCCGGAGACGGCCAGGTTGAACGATCCGTACGGGACGGCGGCCGTGCGCACCACCCGCCCGTCGGCGCGGTCGACCATCTCGACGGACGAGCCGTAGCCGCTGGTGAGGTACGCATACCCGCCGCCGAACGCGACGTGCTGAGGCGCCGGGCCGGCGGGAACCCGGGCGAGCAGGCGCCCCGAGGCCGCCGACAGGACGGAGACGAACGGCCGCGTCGCCGAGGTGACCCAGACGGTCGCTCCGCCCGGCGCGAACGCGAGGTCGTGCGCCGGCACGGGCGGGACGACGCGGCCGGTGATGCGCAGCCGCCGCATGTCGGCGCAATCGAGCGTGACGATCGTCGCCGCCGTCTCGCCGAGCGCGACCCAGGCGCGGCGGCCGTCGGGGCTGATGGCGACGTGGTGGGCGCCGCTCCCGACGCGGACGCGGTCCGGGACGTTGCCCGTGCGCAGGTCGAGCGCCGAGACCGTGCCCGCCGCCGCATCGGTGACGAGCGCCCACCGCCCGCCCGGCGCGACGGCCGCGATCTGGGGCGAGCGGAAGCCGCCCACGACCCGCTCGCGTCGGAGCGTGCGCGGGTCGAGCAGGGTGACGACGCCGGCCTGCGGGCTGACCGCCACCACGGGACCGGCGGGGCCGGCGGCGACCGTGGTCGGGTGGGGCGCGACGGCGGCGCGGCGCACGATCCGCCCGCCGGGGAGCGACACCTCGAACACGCCGTCCTCGCCCTCCACGGAGACGATCGCCACGGGGCGCTTGGCGACGGCGGAGCGGGCCGGCCGGGCACGCGCATGGCCCGGACGGTGCGTCGCCGAGCGCGGGTGCGACCGGGGCGGATGGGAGGCCGGCGTGCCTGCCCCCGAGCCGGCGCAGGCCCCGGCGGCGAGGCACGCGATGGCGGCGGCGATCAGCCTTGGGCGCATGCGGGAGATACGCCCGGGACGGGCGTCGGCGTCCCCGCGACGTTCAATCGGCCACCAACCTGGGTACCGAATCCGGGGCGTATACTCCGCCGACCCGTGCCCCCGCGAACTCGCAGCGAGCCGGCCGGCCGCTGCGGGCGAGGAGTCGTTTGGCAACACAGACGCCGCCCAGAGGTCCGGGCGAGGGAGATTCGCCCCGCCGAGCGCAGAAGATGGCCATCTACGGGAGCGCTCCACCCCGCCGGCGCTGGCGACGCGGCCGCCGCACGCGGCGGCGGAGGCTGCCGCGCTGGGCGCGCTGGGCGCTCGCCACGCTCGGACTGGTGCTGGCCTGCGTCCTCGCGGCCGGCGGATACGAGCTCTGGTACCTGAACAGCGTCTACAACAAGGTCACGAAGCTGCACGGCACCGACCGCAAGGCGTCGACCCACCTCGCACCCCAGATCCCGACGTCGTCCCAGCCGGTGACGGCGCTCCTGATCGGATCCGACCACCGGGTCGACGGGGCGACCGGCAAGAACGGACTCTCGGACACGCTGATGCTGGCCCGGCTCGACCCGCAGCACCACGTCGTCTCGCTCCTCTCGATCCCCCGCGACCTCTGGGTCGGGAGCCCGACCGGAAGCGGCGAGAAGATCAACTCGTACTACTCCCAGGGCGGCGACAACGCGTCGCTGCAGGCGGTCGAGCAGGTCACCGGCATCAAGCCGAACTACCTGCTCAACGTCGACTTCACGGGCTTCCGCCGGCTGGTGGACACGCTCGGCGGCATCTTCGTGAACGTCGACCAGTACTACTACAACCCGCCGTCGCTGGAGCAGTCAACCGGGTTCTCGGCGATCGACATCAAGCCCGGCTACCAGAAGCTGAACGGCGTGAACGCGCTCGCCTTCTCGCGGTACCGCCACACCGACGACGACTTCCACCGCCAGGCGCGGCAGCAGACGTTCCTGCGCGCGTTCGAGGCGCGCGCCGCGGGCCGCTTCCACGGCATCTCGGTGCGCGACATCCCGTTCATCAACGACATCCTCGGCGCGCTCTCCAACAGCGTCACCATCGTCGGCCCGGGCAAGAAGGCACCCAGCCCGCGCACCCTGCTGAGCTTCGCGGCCACGGCCTACGAGGCGCGCTCGAACGTCGTCAGCGTCCACCTCAGCTACTCGTCGTTCACGGCCCCCGACGGCGAGGACGCGCTGCAGGTGACCGACTTCCCCCAGGCGATCGCCGAGTGGCGCCATCCGTGGCGGCTGAAGAGCGCCGCCGCCGGCCTGCCCGCCGGCACGCGGACGCACAAGGCCAAGCCCTGGAAGCCGGCGGTCACGCCGGCGACGGTGAAGGTGGCGGTGCTGAACGGCAACGGCGTCAACGGCGCGGCGGGCAAGACGGCGCACGCGCTGCACGCGTGGGGCTACCCGGCGAAGTCGGCGAACGCGCCCACCGGCTCGTACACCACCACCTGGGCCTACTACCGGCCGGGTTGGAACGGCGCCGCCGCCGACCTCGTGCACATCATCGGCAACGCCACCGCGGCGCCCATGCCCGCGGCGGTCAGGACTGCGGCCGGCCCCCACGCCGCGGTCGCGGTCGTGATCGGGCCCGGGTTCACCGGCAAGCTGGCCGTGAAGGCGCCGCCCACGCACCCGGCCAAGCCGGCCGGGCCGCCCGCGACCATCACCTCGACGACCGAGTACCGGGCCGACTTCCTGCATGCCGCCCGCACGCTGCACTTCCCGGTGCTCTACCCGACGGTCGCCCAGGCGAGCTCGACGTTCTGCCCGTGGGTGCCGACGCCGGCCGGGGCGGGCCAGCTGACATGTCAGGGAACGTCCACATCGCCGATCCGGATGTACGGCATCGGCGCGGCGGGCAAGGGGTGGAACTCGATGTACGCCGTCTTCTCGATCCCGGCGGGCGGGCTGATCGACTACTGGGGCATCGAGGAGACGAAGTTCGTCGACGCGCCGCTCCTGCAGACGCCGAACGCCACCCGCACGATCGGCGGCCGCAAGTACCTGTTCTTCTTCAACGGGAGCCACATCCAGACGGTCGCCCTCATCCAGGGCGGGGCCGCCTACTGGGTCGAGAACACGCTGCTCGACGACCTGACGAACCCCGAGATGATCGCCATCGCGCGGTCGCTTCAGCCGGTCAGGTAGCCGCCCGCGTCAGAGCGGGCGCCGCGAACGCCGCGGGGTTCAGACCTCGTATGCGGCCCGGTCCACGACCTCGAAGATCCCCTCGGTCCACGTCTTCTGGTGCGGCCCGCCCTCGATCATCAGCGCCCGCTGGACGTCCATCCGGTCGGGGTCGGCGGCGTACGCGCGCGCGCCGCCGCGCGACGTGAACTCGACCACCCCGATGAACTCGTTGGGGTCCCCGAGGGAGCGGGCCACCCAGTGGCCGACCGCGCCGTGCTTCACGCGCTGCGGCTCGTGGGCCTCGAACGCGGCCTTCCAGCTCTCGAAGTCGCCGCCGCGGAACCGGATCATGAACTGGATGCTGCCTTCGCTCTGCACGTCGGGAGGCTCCTTCCGGAACGGGGGTTCGGAGAGGTGGATCTTGCCACGCCGTCAGGCGGGGGCGGCGCCCGCGTCGAGGACGCCGACGGTCTGGAACCACGCCGGCTCCGCGCCGGGATTGCGCTCGATGCGCATCCCCAGCCGCCGCATCACCCCGATCGAGGCCAGATTCGCGTGCTCGGTCGTCGCCACCACCCGGGCGAGGCCGAGCTCGGCGAAGGCGTGGGCGACGAGCGCCGCGGCCGCCTCCGAGGCGATCCCGCGGCCGCGGTGCTCCGGCGCGACGATCCAGTAGAGCCCGACCTCCGGGCGGTGCAGGCGACCCTGCTGCGGCCACGACGGCAGGACGCCGAACGGCCCGAGCGACGGCACGAGCCCGACGAGGCCGACGACGTCGCCGGACGCTCGCAGCTCGACCGCCCGCTCGCCGTAGGGCGGCTGGTGCAGCTCGGCGAGCTGCTCGTAGCCCAGCTGCGTCCACGCCAGCCAGCGGCCGCGGTCGCCGCCGAGGAGGTGCTCCACCGCTGCGCGGTCGCCGTCCGCGAGCTCCCGCACGATCAGGCGGGCCGTGAGGAGCGGGGGGACGCGCATGGCTGATCGTAGATGACCCGAGCGCGGGCGTGTACCCCGATCGGCGAATCCCGGCAATCCCCCTTTCCGGGTGCTTGTCACCCGTCCGGGTGTCGGCCACCCTGAGCCTGACCCCGTACGCATCCACCGAGGTGCACGTGCTCCCGAACGCCTCCGCGCCGGCATGAGCGGCCAGGCATCCCATCGCCCGTCCGGGCGGCTCGACTTCCTGCGCGATGCGGGCTGGTCGGCCACGGTCCTGATCGCAACCGTGATCGCGATGGCGGTGCTCACCACCCTCTCGTGGTTCACGATCTCGGCGACGAGCCGCGCCGGCGAGCGGGTGAACCGCGCGTCGCAGGCGGCGAACGCCTACCTGAAGACGAGGGACGCGCTCGACGAGGTCGAGGCGGCCGAGCACTTGCTCCTCTTCACCCCCGGGTCGGGAGCGGCAATCCGCCGGCTGCACCGGGCGACGGCGGCACTCGACCGCAGCCTGGCCGGGCTGAGCGCGTCCGCGAACGCCCGCGGCCTACCCGCATATGCGACGGAGCGGGCCGCGATCGCCGAGCTCGTCCGGGAGGACGGCATCCTCACCCCCCTGCTCACGAACGTCTCGGCGGCCGCTGTGAACGGAGGCGTGGCGTCGGTGTTCCTGATCGACTCGAAGGACGTGACGCCGACGGTGCAGCGCATGCTGCGCATCACCGATCGCCAGCTGAACGCCCAGCAGGCGATCCAGATCCGGGGCGTGGCCCGCACGCGGACGACCGAGAGCCGCACCAAGATCGCGCTCGTGCTCTCCCTGATCCTGTGCCTCGCGCTGATCTCGGCGGTCGTCAACATGCTGCGGCTGCGCAGCCGCCTGACGGCGGCCGCCGGGCGCGAGATCGCCCGGTTGAGCGACGCGGCGCTGCGCGACAGCCTGACGGGCCTGCGCAACCACCGCTGCTTCCAGGAGGACATCCGCCGGGCGCTCGAGCGTGACAGCGGAGTCCATGCGCTCCTGGTCGACATGGACGGCCTGAAGCGGGTGAACGACAAGCTGGGCCACCAGATCGGCGACGAGCGCATCTGCCAGCTGGCCACGGCGCTCGCCGACTCGTGCTCCGGGGTCGACGCCCGCGCCTACCGGATCGGCGGCGACGAGTTCGCGATCATCGCCTCGGGGGTGGTCGTGCGCCCCGAGCGCGTCGCCGACGCCCTGCACGCGGAGCTGCGGGCGCAGGGCGGCCTCGTGACCGCCACCGTCGGCATCGCCACCGCGGCCCCGGGGATGGATGCGGACGAGCTCCTGCGCCGGGCCGACAAGGCGCTCATCCTGGCCAAGCCGCTGGGCTCCGGCACCCGCATCTACAGCCGCGCGCTGGAGGACGCACCGACCAGCGCCGAGGCCGAGCGGGCCGAGCTCGTCGCGATCGTCGACGATCCCACCGCGATCGTGCCCGTGTTCCAGCCGATCGTCGACCTGCGCACCGGCGAGGTGGTGGCCCACGAGGTGCTGTCGCGGTTCCCGAACGCCGGCTGGCGCACCCCGCAGGAGTGGTTCGACCTCGCCCACGCTCACGATCTCGCGATCGAGTTCGAGGCCGCGGCGGTGCGGGCGGCGCTGGAGGCGCCCGACCGGCCGGCGCTGCGGTTCCTCAACCTGAACATCAGTCCCAAGGTGCTGCTCGGCGCCCGCGACCGGATCGGCCTCCCCGACGACCTGTCGGCGATCACGATCGAGGTCACCGAGGACGAGCTCGTGACCGAGGGCCGCGACCTCGAGATCGCCCTGCACGAGCTGCGCTCCCGCGGCGCCCGCATCGCGATCGACGACGCCGGCGCCCGCTACGCCGGCTTCGCGCAGCTCGTCCGGGTGCGCCCGGACGTGATCAAGCTCGACCGCTCGCTCGTGGAGGGCGTCGAGACCGAGCCGCTCAAGGCGGCTGTGGTGAAGGCGTTCGTCCAGTACGCGGAGAGCGCGCGCGCCGTCATCTGCGCCGAGGGCATCGAGACGGCCGAGCAGCTGCAGACGCTGACCGCGCTCGGCGCCGACACCGGCCAGGGCTACCTGCTCGGCCGCCCGACGCCCGGAGGCGCGGTCGAGCCGGCGCCGCTGGACGCGCTGACCGGCGAGCCGACCCCGCGGAACGTCGTTCCGCTGCGCCGGGCCGCCTCCGCCTGAGCCCGGCCGGGCGTCGGTAGTTCCCCGCGACCGCTACCGGGGCCGGCCCCGATGCG
The DNA here is from genome assembly GCA_963843705.1 of uncultured Actinomycetes bacterium. GTDB lineage: Bacteria > Actinomycetota > Thermoleophilia > Gaiellales > JAICJC01 > JAICJC01. Next base: position 161,298 of record CAWJLQ010000009.1, on the reverse strand, counting down.
ATGCCGGCCCCCGCCCCCAACAATACGGGGTATGGCTGACCGCATCGTCATCCTCGGAGGCGGCACCGGCGGTACGCTGGTCGCCAACCGGCTCCGGCACGAGCTCGGGCGCGCGACCGAGATCGTCGTCGTCGATGACGACGACCGGCACGTGTACCAGCCGGGCCTCCTCTTCGTCCCGTTCGGCCTGACCGAACCGGAGCGGCTCGTGCGATCGCGCGCCGGGCAGCTGCACAGCGGGATCGAGTTCCGCCTCGCCGCCGTCCATCGCGTCGACGTCGAGGCGTCCACGGTGCACCTCGGCGACGGCGGCTCGCTGACCTACGACGTGCTGGTCGTCGCCACGGGCGCCGAGCTGCTGCCCGAGGAGACCGAGGGCATGACGGGGCCGGGCTGGGGCGACCGCGTCGACACGTTCTACACGCTCGAAGGCGCAACGCAGCTGCGCGACGCGCTCCGCCGCTTCGACTCGGGACGCCTGGTCGTGAACATCGTCGACTTCCCCATCAAGTGCCCCGTCGCGCCACTCGAGTTCTGCTTCCTCGCCGACTGGCACCTGCGCCGCCGGGGCCTGCGCGACCGGGTCGAGCTGACCCTCGTGACGCCGCTCGACGCGGCCTTCACCCAGCCGGTCGCCGCCGCGCACCTGTCCAGCCTGCTCGAGCGCAAGGGCATCCGCGTCGAGTCGGAGTTCGCCACCGGCGAGGTGGACGGCGCGGGCGGCCGCCTCGTCAGCTGGGACGAGCGCGAGCTGCCGTTCGACCTGCTCGTGACCATCCCGCTGCACGGCGGCGCCGAGTTCGTGGGGCGCTCACCCGGCCTCGGGGACGATCTCGGCTTCGTCCGCACCGACCCCGCCACGCTCCAGGCCCGCGCGGCCGCGAACGTGTTCGCCATCGGCGACGCGACCGACGTCCCCACCTCGAAGGCCGGGTCGGTCGCCCACTTCGAGGGCGAGACCGTGGTCGAGAACGTGCGCCGGACGCTGGCCGGCCGTCCGCTCGAGTCCAGCTTCGACGGCCACTCCAACTGCTTCGTCGAGACGGGCTTCGGCAAGGCCCTCCTGATCGACTTCAACTACGACCACGAGCCGCTCCCGGGCCGGTTCCCGATCCCCCGCATCGGCCCCCTGCCGCTGCTCGCCGAGTCACGCCGAAACCACCTCGGCAAGCTCATGTTCCAGTGGATCTACTGGCACATGCTCTTGCCCGGCCGCGCCCTGCCCGGCATCCAGGCGCAGATGCGCCCGCGCCCCACCGGCGCGGAGAACCCGAACCACACAGGAGCACCAGCATGACCACGATGACGCTTGCCGGCGCGACGGTCGCGGTCGACGCCGAGGGCTTCCTCGCCGACCCCGCCGACTGGAACCGGGAGATGGCCGCCGAGATCGCCGCGCAGAACGGCATCCCCCAGCTGACCGACCGCCACTGGGCGGTGGTCGACTTCATGCGCACGACCTACCTCGGCGCCGGATCGGCGCCGTCGATCCGCACGCTCGGGAAGGCCTCCGGCGTGCCGATCAAGGAGCTCTACCAGCTCTTCCCCAAGGGCCCGGCGAAGCTCGCCGCGAAGATCGCCGGCATCCCCAAGCCTCGCGGATGCATCTGAATCAACCATCGAGAAAGGACGTGATCACGATGGCAACCGAAGTCGCACCGGCGACGGCCGACGAGGCGGCGCCCGCGACGATCGAGAAGGTCGCGATCATCGTGTCCAAGGGCTCCCTCGAAGGCATCTACCCCGCCCTGATCCTCGCCAACGGCGCCCGCATGGAGGGCATCGAGGCCAACGTCTTCTTCACGTTCTTCGGCCTCGACGCCATCCGGAAGGACCGCATCGACCACGTCAAGGTGGCCACGGTCGGGAACCCGGGCATGCACATGCCGACGCTGCTCGGCGCCCTGCCGGGGATGTCCGCGCTTGCCACCCGGATGATGGCGCGACAGATGGAGAAGCTCGACATCCCGCCCGTGCGGGAGTTCATCGAGATGGTCGCCGACTCCGGCGCGGAGCTCTACGCGTGCAAGGCCAGCGTCGACATGTTCGGCCTCGACCAGGGGGCGTTCGTGCCCCAGGTCGCGGGCGTGCTCACGGTCGGCGAGTTCTACGAGCTGGCCGCCGGCGGGCAGATCATCTTCACGTGATGCTCGAGCTCTGCCGGGCGGAGTGGTGTCCGTCGTCGCACCGGGTGCGCGCCCGCAGCCTGCCGATGGCGAGCTGACGGCTACACTCGCGGCGCATGCGGGCCGGACGAGTGATCACGGTCGTCGGCTGCCACGCCGGCGGCGAGATCGGGAACGTCGTCACCGGCGGCGTGCTGCCTCCGCAGGGTGCATCGGTCTTCGAGCAGATGCAGGCGCTCGCCCGCGACGACGGTCTGCGCCGGCTGCTCCTGCGCGAGCCGCGCGGGAGCGTCGCCTGCCACGCCAACCTCGTCGTGCCCGCCACCCGGCCGGACTGCGACGCCGGCTTCATCATCATGGAGCCGACCGAGTATCCGCCCATGTCGGGCTCGAACACGATCTGCACCGCCACCGTGCTGCTCGAGACCGGCATGGTGCCGATGCGCGAGCCGGAGACGACGCTGCGGCTGGAGGCCCCCGGGGGCGTGGTCGAGGTGCGGGCGCGCTGCGCCGGCGGGCGGTGCGAGAGCGTCGAGGTGACGAACGTGCCCGCGTTCGCCGACCGTCTGGACGCGCCGATCGAGGTCGAGGGCCTGGGCACCGTCGCCGTCGACGTGAGCTACGGCGGCATGTGGTACGCGATCGCCGACGCGGCTGCGCTCGGGTTCGCGATCGAGCCGGCCGAGGCCCGTGACCTGGCGACGGCCGGAGAGCGCATCCGGGCCGCGGCGCGCGCGCAGCTGCGGCCGGTGCACCCGGACAACCCCGCGATCGCCGGCGTCAGCATCGTCCAGATCGCCGGGCCGTGGCAGGGCGTCGGGCGGACCAGCCGAAACGCCGTCGTGGTGGCGCCCGGAAGGCTCGACCGCTCGGCCACGGGCACGGGGCTGTCGGCGCGGATGGCCGTCCTTCACGCGCGCGGGCTGATGGCCGCCGGAGACGGGATGACGCACGCGTCGGCGATCGGGTCGACGTTCGAGGGCCGGATCGTGTCCGAGACGACCGTCGGCGGACGGCCGGCGATCGTGCCCGCCATCCGCGGCAGCGCCTGGATCACCGGGGTCACGCAGCTGCTCGTCGACCCCACCGACCCGTTCCCCGAGGGGTATGTCCTGGCGGACACCTGGGGCGTGAGCGGGTCGGATACCCAGACCTGACCCCGGTCGCGACTGCTAGATTCGCGCCTCCGATGACGAACCCGTTCGAGATCGACGGCACGTGGCTTCGCTGCGCGCTGCACGCGCACACGACCCGCTCCGACGGCGAGCTCTCCCCGCAGGCGCTCGTCGAGCACTACGAGCGGGCGGAGTGGAACGTGCTGGCCGTCACCGACCACTTCACCATCACGGAGCCGCCGCCGCTCGAGGGCATGGTGCTCGTACCCGCGATCGAGCTCACCTGCCGCACGCGGGCGGGCATCTGGGTGGACGTGCTCGTCTACGGCCTCGACCGCGAGCCCGAGGTCGACCCCGACGACGAGGACACCTTTCCCGACCTCGACGAGGCGATGGCCTTCGTGGCCGACCACGGCGGCGTCGCCTACGCCGCCCACCCCTACTGGACGGGCGCGCCGATGGACGAGATCGCCGCGCTCGACACCATCGTCGGGATCGAGGTGTTCAACGCCGGCTGCGAGATCGAGAACGGCCGCGGGCTCTCCACGGTGCACTGGGACATGCTGCTCGACGCCGGCCGCTCGTGCTTCGCGGTCGCCTGCGACGACACCCACTATCCGGGCTTCGACAACGGCTACGCCTGGACGATGGCGCGCGCAGCTGAGCCGAGCGCGGCGGGCGTCCTGGACGCGCTGCGCACCGGCGCCTGCTACGCGTCGACGGGCCCCCGGCTCGACGCCGTCGAGCGCACGCCCGCCGGCGTGCTCGTGCGCTCGAGCCCGTGCCGGTCGGTGACGCTCCTCACCGGGCCCGAGGACGGCGCCCGGGCGAACGTCGGCCGGCTCGCGTTCCGCCACCGCGCCCGGATCGTCGAGCGCGACTCGGCCGGGCTGATCACCGCGGTCGAGCTCTCGCCGCCGCCCGGCGCCGCCGCCGGCCGCATCCAGCTCGCGGACGGCGGCGGCGGGACGGCCTGGTCGAACCCGATCGGGTTCTAACGCTCCTTCGGGCCGTCCGTCTGCTCGGCGGCGTCCTCGGCCAGGATGCGATAGAGGCTGCGGCGGGTTGAGCGCAGCACCTCCTGCGCGGCCTCGATCTGGGACGGCGTGCCGGAGGCGGCGACGTTGCGGACGGCCCCCAGCACCTGGAAGACCAGGCTGCGGAGGTCGTTCTCGTCACCCTCGGCGGCCACCGCCTCCCAGGGCGCCGGCTTCGGCAGCGCCTCGGCCTGGCCCCGGCCCGCCTCGGTCAGCGCGTAGACGCGCCGGCCGCTGTCGGACTTCTGCTCCTGCACGAGCTCCTCGTCCTCCAGCTGCTGGAGCGTCGGGTAGACCGAGCCGGGGCTCGGCGTCCAGGCGCCGCCGGTGCGGTCGGAGAGCTCGCGGATGATCTGGTAGCCGTGCATGCTCTCCTCGGAGAGCAGTGCGAGGATGGCGGCGCGGATGTCGCCCCGCCCGGCCCGGCGGCCGCCGCCGAAGAACGGGTCGCCCCGGCCGCCGAAGAACGGGCCGCCGCGACCGAAGTGCTCGCGGCCGCGCCGGCCCTTGCCGGCGAACATCAGGAGGTCGCGGTGGCCGCGACGGCCGCGGCGGCCGGATCCACCCATCGGGATCGGTTCTGCGTATGTCATGTGGATGCTCCTTCGCATATCGTTAGACTATCGCGTCACATCATGATATATCGCGATAGTCGCCCCGTCAAAATTCTCCGACACACACCCGGCGGTCAGGCCGCGGCGGCCGGCCGCTCGCGGTCGGACACGGCGACCGCCACGGCGACGATGATCACGAGCGTCGCCAGCACCGCGCCCGCCGAGAGCGATTCGTCGCCGACGGCCCATCCGAGCGCCACCGCGACCGCGGGGTTCACGAACGCGTAGGTCGCCACCCGGGCCGGTGCGACGTGGCGCAGGAGCCAGACGTACGCCGAGAACGTGACGACGGTGCCCAGCACGATCAGGTACGCCAGGCCGCCGGCGGAGCGGCCGGTGATGTGGTCGAGCCGGCGCGGGGCGAGCTCGCCCGAGGCGAGTGCGATCACCGTCAGGATCACCCCGCCGCAGAGCAGCGGCAGCGCCGCGCCGAGGGTCGGCGAGGCGGGCACGGCGACGACCCTGGTGGCCACCGTGCCGGCCGCCCACGAGAGCGCCGTCATCAGCAGGAGCGCCGCGTACACCGGCCGCAGGCCGCCGCCGGAGCCCTGGGAGGCGACGAGCAGCGCGACCCCGGCGAAGCCGGCGACCAGGGCGATCGCGCGCCGCCGGGACGGAGCGGCGCCGCCGGGGAGCACCCACACGAGCAGCGGGACGAAGAGCGGGATCGTGGCCAGACAGAGCGCGGCCACACCCGACGGCACGCGCTCCTCGGCGAAGGCGAGCACGCCGTGGCAGGCGACGAAGAACAGGAAGCCGAGCACGACCGCCCCACCCCACTCCCGCCGCGTCGGCCGCACCAGCGCCCGCTCGCGAACGAGGCCCAGCACGAGCAGGATGCCGCCGCCGAGCAGGCACCGGGCCGCCATCATCGCAAACGGCGGGATCGTCTCGACCGCGTAGCGGATGGCGAGGAAGGTCGAGCCCCACACAAGGTAGATCGACGCGAACGCCGCCAGCAGCTCGACCGCGGGCGGAGGCGCCGCGGCATCCGCCGGCCGCGGGGCCGGCTCGGCCTGTGCCGTCACCCGGCCGCGTCCGCGTCGCTGCGATCGATCCTCACGCCGTCGAGCCGGAACGGCGTGAGCGCGTTCGCCCACAGCCCGTGCACCCACGGACGGTGCAGGAGCGCCGTGCGCGCATAGGCCACCGGGATGACGGTGACCCACTCGGACACCAGCAGGCGGTCGACCTCGCCGTAGATGCGCAGCCGCTCGCCCTGGTCGCGGGACGCGCGCGCCCGGTTCAAGAGCTCGACCAGCCGCCGCGTCTCGTCGGCGCCGGCGATCGGATCCGACGGGTCGGTCAGGAGCCCGCGGAAGAACCCGTCGGGATCGGGGTAGTCGGCCAGCCACGTGCTCAGCCACAGGTTCGACGGCGCGTCGGCCACGCGCGCAGCCCGGGGGTGGACGGCGAACTCGACGCCGATGCCGATGCCGCCCAGGGCCGCCGCGATCGGCTCGCGCAGGAGCTCGAACCCGCTCGAGATCACCATCAGGAGCGGCGGCACGCCCGATCCGTCCTCGTGCCCGGCCTCGGCCAGCAGGCCCCGCATATCGCCGGCCTCGAGCGGCGGGCTCACCTCGTGGTCGTGCCCGGGCATCGCCGGCGGCAGCAGCCCGCCCGCCGCAGCCGGCCGGCTGACCAGGCCCAGCGAGCGCAGCGATCCCGCCACGGGCCGGAGCGCTGCGGCCACGGCCCGGCGCATGCGAAGGTCGTCGAACGGCGGCCGGTCGGTGCGAAAGCCGATCATCGTCGTGCCGAGCGACGGGGCGAACTCGGTGCAGCCGTCGTCACCGTCGTCGGGCACGAACGGGCTCGCCAGCACGTCCAGGCCGCCCGTGCGCCACAGGTCGGGCACCCCCTTGCCGTGCGTGCGGAAGCTGACCTCGATCTCGCGCAGGTTCCCACGCCGGCCGGTCCAGCGCGGGTTGGCGACCATCGTCAGGCTGTCGTCGTCCATCCGCTCCATCAGGAACGGCCCGCTGGAGACGAGCGGCTGCCTGCGATGCCACTCGTCGCCGAGCGCCTCGCACAGGTGCCGCGGCCACGGGTACGCGTAGGTGGACGCCAGGATGTAGGGGAAGTAGTTGCGCGGCTCCCGCAGGACGACCTCGAGCGTGTGGTCGTCGAGCGCGGTCGCCCGCTCGACGTCCTCGAGCAGGAATGCGGTCACGGTCGAGCGCCGCCGCGCCCGCTCCCAGGTGTAGACGAAGTCGTGGGCGGTCAGCGGCTCGCCGTCGCTCCAGCACGCCCCCTCGCGGAGCTGGAACAGGTACGTGCGCCCGTCGCCGGAGACGCGGAAGTTCTCGGCCAGCGAGGGCATCACGTTCAGGTCGCGGTCGATCACGAGCAGGCCGCGGAAGAGGTGCGCCGCGAGCGCGCTCGTCTCCGAGATGTACTCGAGCCCCGGCGCGAGCGCGCTGGGCCGCAGCAGCGCCGTCACCAGCCGCTCCGTCGGCTCCGGCTGCGCGACCGCCTCCACCTTGCAGGCGAACGCCTCGTCGTAGGCCCGCTCCGCCTCGGCGAAGTCGAACGCGAGATGGTGCACGAGCGCGATCTTGAAGAGCGTCTCTCGGGAGCGGCGATCGTCGCCCATCCGCGCCAGGAAGTCGCGCGCGGCGCGGTAGTGGCGGATCGCCTCGCGGTCGGCGTAGATCGCCCGGGCGGCGTCGCCCGCGCGGATCAGGTACTCCGATGCCCTGGCGGGGTCGTCGGCGGCGGTGAAGTGGCGGGCGAGCAGGGCGAGCGCGCCCGGGCTCTGCTCGTCGCCGGCCAACTCTTCGAGCGCGGCGCCGACACGCGCGTGCAGCGCCCTGCGGTCGGCGTCGGTGAGGCTGGCGTAGGCCGCCTCCTGCACCAGGCCGTGGCGGAAACGGTACTCCGGGAAGGGGCGCCTGCGCTCCTCGACGATCAGCTCGAGCCGCTGCAGCTCGGTCAGGGCCGCCGGCAGCGTCTCGCCGGCCAGCACGCGCTCGAGCAGCGGCATGCCGAAGCGGCGGCCGATCACCGCGGCGACGGCCACCGTCTCGCGGGCGGCCGGGTCGAGCCGGTCGAGACGCGCCTGCAGGATCCCCTGCACGAGCGCGGGCACCTCCAGGCTGCCCGGGTCGACGGCCAGCTCCCAGCCGCCGTTCGAGCGCCGCAGCGACCCGCGCTCGACGAGGTCGCGCAGCGCCTCGCTCACGAACAGCGGGTTGCCGCCCGCGCGGCCGGCGATGAGCTCGGCCACGGCCTCGGGCAGCGGGGCGTCGGCGAGCGCCTGGGCGAGCGCGAGCGTCGCCTCGCCCGGAAGCGCACGAAGCTCGACCTCCACATAACGGTGAGGGTAGTGCTGTCGCGCGCGCTCGCCGACGCTCCACGAGCCCAGCTCGCGCTCGCTGCGGTAGAGCATCATCACGCCGAGCGCCTCGGTCTCGGTCAGCGCGAGCAGGCTCTCCACCACCTGCAGCGTCGGCTCGTCGGCCCAGTGCAGATCCTCGAACACGACGAGCAGCGGCCGCTCGGCGGCCAGGCTGCGCAGGAGCTCGGCCACGACTTCGAGGCTGCGCCGGTGCAGCACCTCGCGGGACAGCTCGCGCAGCTCGGCCGCGGCCAGCCGGTCACCCTCGGAGAGGCCGAGCAGGTTGGCGAGGAACGGATAGCGCTCGTCGCCGCCCGCGCCGTACAGCTCGTGCAGGGCCGCCTTCAGGTCGAACCGGATGCGCGCGTCGCCGGTCGTCGCGGACACGCCCAGCCAGTCGCGCAGGAGGTCGCGGATCGGCCAGTACGAGAAGCCCTGGGTGTAGGAGAGGCTGCGGCCGACCAGCAGCCGCAGGCGGCCCCGCAGCGGCGTCGCCGCCTCGGAGGCGAGGCGGGACTTGCCGATGCCCGGCTCACCGGTGATCGAGACGATCACGCCGATGCCGTCGGCCAGCCGCTCGAGCGCGGCGGTGACCGTCGCCAGCTCGGAGTCGCGGCCGACGAGCGGCCCGTCGGCCGGGCGGGAGTGGCGGTCGCGCTCGCTGACCACGCGGAAGCGGTCGACGGGGCCGCTGCGGCCGCGCAGCTCCGTCGGCCCCAGATCCTCGAGCTCGAAGCAGTCGCGCACCTGCACGGCCGTGTCGGGCCCGAGCGTGACCTCCGCCTCGGACGCGAGCGCCTGCAGGCGGGCCGTGACGTTCACGGTGTCGCCGAGCGCGTTCCACCGCTCCGCGCCGCCCGCGTCCGGCGTGAGCAGCACCGGGCCGGTGTTCACCGCCACACGCGCGCGCAGGTCGATGTCGTAGGCCTCGGCCACGTCGCGGCTGTAGGAGGCGAGCGCCCGCTGGATGGCCAGCGCCGCCCGCACGGCCCGCTCGCTGTCGTCCTCGTGCGCGACCGGGGCGCCGAACACCGCCAGCAGGCCGTCGCCGAGCAGCTGCGCCACCGTGCCCTCGTAGCGCTCGACCTGCTCCGCCATCAGCCCGACGACCTCGTCGAACAGGAACTTCGAGCGCTCCGGTCCGAGCTTCTCCCCGATCGCCGTCGACCCCGCGACATCCGCCATCAGCACCGCCACGACGCGGCGCTCTCCCTCCGTCACGACCATGCCTGCAGTCTGGCACACGAACGCATCCGCCCCTCCGCCGATTCGGCCTCCGGCCGAACACATGTTCGCACGTTGCGGGAAAACCGGGTTCAGACCCCGAACGCGCGGAGTTGCAGAGTCGTGACGCTTCCGGAGCGGGGCCTGGCCCCGGTTCCTCGGGGCCAGGCCCCGGCTACTCGGGGCCTGGCCCCGGTTACAGGGCCTGGCCCCGGTTACAGCGAGCGCAGCGCCGGGCCGAGCGCCTGGTGGTCCTCGAGCACGGGCGCGTGCAGGTCGCCCAGCCGCGACAGGCGGTCGAGCACCACGGCCATCGTGAAGTCGCCCGGCTGCACCCCGGCCGCGAGCTCGTCCCAGGTGACCGGCGCCGACACGGGCGCGCCGGGCATCGGCCGCACCGAATAGGCAAAGGCGATCGTGCGCCCCGGCCCGTTCTGGTTCGCGTCGATCAGGACGCCACGGCGCTTGGCCTTCGACCACTCCGTCGTGACCAGGTCGGGGCGCATCGAGTGCAGTGCCCGCGCGATCGCGAGCACGACGCCGCGCGTCTGGTCGTAGCCGTAGCGGCGCGCGAGCGGGACGAGCACGTGCACGCCGTCGGCGCCACTCGTCTTCGGGTACCCGCGCAGGCCGACCGCGGCGAGCGCGTCGCGCACGAGCAGCGCGACCTCGGCCGACGCAGCGAAGCCCACGTCCGGCGTCGGGTCGAGGTCGAAGAGGGCGACGTCCGGCCGGTCGGCCCGGTCGGCCCGCGACAGCCAGGCGTTCAGATCGATGCAGCCCATGTTGGCCATCCACAGGAGCGCCGCCTCCTCGTTCACGAGCGGGTAGTTGATCAACCGCTTCGACCGGTCCTCCCGCGACGTCGCCGGGAACTCGGCCGTCGGGATCCAGTCGGGCATGTGCGACGGCGCGTTCTTCTGGAAGAACGGCTTGGCGGCGATCCCGTCCGGATAGCGCTTCATCGTGAACGGGCGATCGCGCAGCAGCGGCACGACGACGTCGGCCACCGCCCGGTAGTAGTCGATCAGGTCGCCCTTGGTGATGCCCTCGTCCGGCCAGAACACCTTGTCCAGGTTGCCGAGCTTCAGGTCGCGGCCCGGTGTGGCGGCCGCCTCCGTCCGGGGGTGCTCGCGGTGCACGTCGCTCGCCTCCTTGTCGTCGCGCAGGCCCTTGTACGAGGGCGCCCGCAGCCTGCCCTCGCGCGTCCACTCGAGGAACTCGACCTCGCACACCAGCTCCGGCTCGACCCAGGCGACGTCGGCCGCGCGCACCTTCGGCATCCTCGGGGTGACCGCGAGCGGCGAGGTCGTCCGCTCGAGCGGCCGCAGCTTCGCCATCAGGAAGTCGAGCTCGGCGTCGTCGAAGCCGGTGCCGCAGTTGCCGGCCCACACGAGCTCGCCGCCGCGGTCGACGGCGAGGACGAGCGAGCCCAGCACGCCGTCGCGGCGCCCGCGGCCTCGGGTGTAGCCCGCGATGATCATCTCCTGGCGCTGCACCGACTTCACCTTCACCCACGAGTCCGTGCGCTTCCCCGGCAGGTAGCGGCTCGAGCCGCGCTTGGCGACGACGCCCTCGAGCCCCAGCTCGCGCGAGCGCTCGAGCAGGCCCGGCCCGTCCTGGAAGGCGACCGACAGCCGGATCGTCTCGCCGGGGATCAGCGTCTGCTCGAGCAGGTCGCGGCGCTCGTGCAGGGGCAGCCCGGTGACGTCGCGCCCGTCGAGCTCGAGCAGGTCGAACGCGTACATCGCCGGCGCCCCGCCGCCGTGCTGGAGAAGCGAGAAGCGCGGACGGCCCTCCTCGTCGAGGGCGCACACCTCGCCGTCGAGCACGCAGTCGGCGCTGCGCAGTGCCGCCGGGAGCGCCCGCGCGACCGCCCCAAACCGGCCGGTGAGGTCGTTGCCGTTGCGGCTGCGAAGCGTCACCTCGCCGCCCTCGACCGCGGCGATGACGCGGTAGCCGTCCCACTTCACCTCGTACACCCACCCGGCGCCCGCCGGCAGCGTCTGCGCCGCCACGGCGAGCATCGGCCGCAGCCCGGCGGGATCGGCGCCGGCGGCCTCGTCCTTGCGCACCATGAGCCAGTTGCGCTCGTCGCCGTCCATCCGCGCGGGGATGAGCGTCCAGACGCCGTTCAGCCGCTCGCCCTGCAGCCGCACCGTCAGGCCGCCGTCGCGCTTCTCCTCGACGAGCTCGTAGCGGCCGTGATCCCAGATCTCCACCGTCCCGGCGCCGTACTCCCCGGCCGGGATCTCGCCCTCGAAGGTGGCGTAGTCGAGCGGGTGATCCTCGACATGCACCGCCAGGTGGCGCTGCCCACGGCGCAGCGGGATCCCCTTCGGCACCGCCCAGCTCTCCAGCGCGCCCCCGCGCTCGATGCGGAAGTCGAAGTGCAGGCGGCGGGCGTCGTGCCGCTGGACGACGAAGATCGGCGCACCGCCGGCGGGGGTGCCGGCGAACGGCTCCGGGGTGCGCGCGGGGTCGCGCTTGCGCCGGTAGGTGTCGAGCTCCCGCGCCACCGCCCTAGATGGTTGATTCCGGATTCACGTGATGTTCTGGGCGGGTGCGAACCGAGCAGCGCAAGGACGCAGGGAGCATCCATACCGGTGCTGTATGGATGCGACCGAGGACGCGGCGATGCGACGGTTCGCAGCCGCAGCCCCACCGGCAGCACGCCCTGCGGCGAACCGTTCGTGCGTCCAGGCGCGCGGTGAATTCGGAATCAACCATCTAGCGGGTCACGCCCGGGACGAGCCGCTCCCAGTAGCCCGCGAGGCCCTGGAGCTCCGCCGGCTCGAACCGCTCGATGAACCGCCGCCGGACGCCGGTGAGGTGGGTCCTGCGGGCCGCGTCGAACGCCTCGCGGCCGCGCGGCGTGAGGACGGCGTACTGGCCGCGGGCATCGTCCTCGCACGGGATCCGCTCGACCAGCCCGTCGCGCTCCAGCCGGTCGACCAGGCGGGTGACGCCGCTGCGCGAGAGCAGCACCGAGTCGGCGATCTCGGACATCCGCATCCGCTCCCCGGGCGCGTCGGCCACGGTCAGCAGCACCTCGTAGGAGGAGAGCGGCAGGCCGTGGGCGGCGACGAGCTCGGCGTCGAGCTCGCGCGCGAGCGCCGCGTGCACCCGCAGCAGGCCACGCCAGGCGGCCAGCTCCCGCTTCGACAAGAGCATCGTGCCCGTGGCCGTGCGCTCCGGCATGTGCGCCACCCCCCGCGGTGGTAGTTGCGGTGACAAGGCTATCAGCGGTCGGGAACGACGTCCCGGAGCCACCCCCGCAGCTCGTCCAGGAAGCCCGGGTCGATGCTGTGCGCCATGGGCGACTCCCGGTAGCGCACGTCGAGCCCGGCGCCCTCGAGCAGCGCTCGCGACCGCCGGCCGAACTCGATGCCGATCACCGGGTCGAGCGTGCCGTGGCCGATCGCCACGGGCAGCCCCGCCCGCCCCTCGAGGTCGAGCGCCCAGCCCTCGACCTCCGGCACGAAGCCCGACAGCGCAACGATGCCGGCCGGTCGCGGCCTGCCCGCGCCGAGGCCGGTCGCGTAGGACATGACGGCGCCCTGCGAGAACCCCGCCAGCACCACCCGGTCGGCGCTGACTCCCGCCTCCGCGGCGGCCGCGTCGACCCACGCGCCCAGCGCGGCGAGGGTGGGCAGGAACGTGGCCGGGTCGGGCCGGCCGACCTCGCGGACGACGTACCAGTGCGCGCCGCCCGGCGGCAGGCGCAGCGGCCCGCGCGGGAGCATCGCCACCAGCCGCCGGTCGGGGTCGAGCGCGTCGGCGAGCGGGTGGAGGTCGTGCTCGTCGGCGCCGCGGCCGTGCGTCAGCACGAGCAGGCCGGCGGGCTCGCCCGCCGCGGGGCGCGCGATCGAGCCGATCGTGAGCTCGGGGCTCAGCCCTCGCCCTCCCAGAAGTCGGCCGGCTCGATCCGGCCGACCACGCCGAGGCCGCGCAGGAACAGCTTGCCGGAGCGCGGGTAGAAGATGATGTCGTCCGGGAGCGGCCGCCCGTAGGCGAGCAGGGCAAGGCCGTCCGGCCCCGCGCGGAACGCGTGCGCCACGCCGCTGCCGGCGACGCGCGCCACGACCGACCCGGCGCGGACGGCGTGCTCCTCGGCGCCGAGCACGAGCGCGCCGTCGCCGGCGAGCACGACGAAGAGCTCCTCCTCCGCCGAGTGGCAGTGCGGCGGGCTCGAGAGCTTGCCGGGATCGACGCTGACGTGGACGAGGGTCGTCGCGAGCGAGCCCGCCGCCCGGCCGAGATCCCGCCGCTCCCGTGCGACCGTGGCGCCCGTCCGGCGCACCCCCTTCACGTCGTTCACGCGCACGATCGACGCCGGCCGCGGCGACTCCGGCACGAGCTCGGGAGGGCCGGCGGCCGCCTCCGCCGCGTACGGCGCCGGCTCGCCGCCCGAGCGCACCCAGCTCGGCCCGTGCCACGAGACGCCGGCGCGGGGCAGGTGTGCACCGCCGCCCAGCACGCGCTCGCCGAAGGCGAGCACGTCGAGGCCGTCCGGCCCCGCGTGCAGCGTGTGGGCCTCGCCGCGGGCGAGATGCACCAGGCAGTCGCCGGGACCGACCGCATGGGTGCGGGGGCCGTCGCCGGCGTCCTGCCAGGACGTGCCGGAGCCCCGCAGTACCCAGAAGATCTCCTCCTCGGCGTGCTCGATGTGCGCCGGCGTCGACCACGCGCCGGACGCGATCCGGATCAGCTGCAGGCCGACGAGGTCGGATCCGGCGGCGCTGCCGAGGTCGAGCCACTCGGCGTCGAGGTGGCCGACCGCGTGCCGGCGGCCCGCGACGTCGTCCCAGTGCGCGATCCCGCTCACGCGGGTGAGACTATCCGGTGGCGCTCTGCGTCTGCGCGGCCAGGATCGCGGTGAGGTCGCTCGTCTGTGACCGCGGCGGAGCGTGCACGTGGACGGGCGTTCCGAAGTCGAACATGTCCATCCGCACCGTCGTCGTCATCATCTGGCCGCTCCCGGGGATGGTCAGCGAGATGTGGTAGGCGACCCGGCGCACGAGTCCGCGCGCGTCGATCCACACGTCCATCGGGAACTGGCGGACGCCGGTGACGCCCATCAGCCGCCGCTCCGCGCGGCGCACCGCCGCGCGCACGGCCGGCGGCGCCGTGCGGGCGACCTTGGCGAGATCGACGAGCGCGTGATAGCGCGTCGTCGGGACGCCGCGGACCGATCCCGTCCCGACCCGGGCGACGGAGTCGGACTCGCCCTCGAGCGTCGTCAGCATCTGGGCCGGGTCGTCGCCGCCGCTGCCGGCCAGGGCGTCGATGTTCATGCCGTCTGACCGGCCGAGGCCGCTCATGTCGAGCTTGGCCCACGGGCGGTGGGCCTTCGAGAGCTCTGCGAGCGCCGGCGAGCGCAGGTAGACGTCGGGCCAGCGCACGATCTCGCGCATCCGCAGCGCGAGCCCGTTCTGGGCGGTCATCCGCATCGCGATGTCGGCCGCGCGCGTGCGGAACGCGACCACGCCGTCGGCGTGGACGGCGACCTGCGCCACGGGGCTCGTCATGGTCATCTCGAGCACGATCCGCGCGCTGCCGGCACGGGTGGTGCGACTGGCGTAGTCGGCCAGCGCGACCGCCGGCGCGGGGCTGGTCGAACCCGCCGTCGGCGGCGTCGTTGCGTGGCTTGCCTGCCCGCACGCGGTGGCGACGAGCACGACGGCTGCGAGCAGACCGGACGACCTCACACTCCCGTGATAGCGCAGAAGCATGACCATTTCCAGATCTGCACGGACAGCGCCCGCTACGATCGCGGCGATGGCCGTCACGCCCGATGCGATCGTCGAGTGCCGCGGAAGCGGACGCGAGCGCGGACGCGCGCACGGCGAGGCGCTGCGGGGGCGGATCGCGGCGCTGCTCGAGCGCTGGGACGCCGACGCCGCCGCCCGGCTCGGCCGGCCCGCGGACGCGCTCGTGCACGACCTGGTCGGCACGACCGGCTTCCTCGCCGCGATCGAGCGGCACACCCCCGACCTGCTCGAGGAGGTGCGTGGCATCGCCGAGGCGGCCGGGGTCGGCTTCGAGCGGATCCTGGCCCTGAACCTGATGGACGAGGAGTGGTGGTTCACCGCGCCGGTGCTGCCGCGCAGCGCCTGCACGCTGCTTGCCGCGGCGGGCGTGGACGGCGGCCCGGCCCTGCTCGCGCAGAACATGGACCTGCCCGAGGTGATGGACGGCGCCCAGGCCGTGCTGCGGATCGTGGACGCGGACGGGACGGGCGCGGTCCTGACCGCCGCGGGGATGGTCGGCCTGACCGGCGTGAACGCCGCCGGCCTCGGGGTGTGCGTGAACACGCTCGCGATGCTCCGCCACTCGCGTGACGGGCTGCCGGTCGCCTTCGTGATGCGGGGCCTGCTCGAGCGCCGCTCCGTCGCCGACGCCGCCGCGTTCCTGGGGGCGGTGCCGCATGCCTCCGGCCAGCACTATGCGCTCGCCGACCGCTCCGGCGTCGCCGGCTACGAGTGCTCCGCCGCGGGGGCGGTGCGGTCGGACGACGGCACCGGCCGGTTCTGCCACACGAACCATCCGCTGCGAAGCGGCGACCTCGACCCCGACCGCGATCCGGACGGCGCCCCCGACTCGCACGCCCGCCTGGCCGCGGCCACGGCGGCGGCGGCGCGCGTCACGCACGGCGCGGAGGCCGAGCGCGTCCTCGCCGACCGCGAGACGCCGCTCTGCGTGATCGCCGGGCCGGGGCGGCCGTGGCTGACGTTCGGGTCGATCTGGGCCGAGCTCGGCCGGACGGCCCGCGTGCGGATCGCACCGGGGCCGCCCGACCGCACCGGCTGGCTCGACGTCGTGTAGCGCTGCGCCTACGCGGTGACGACGATCGTCTTGCGCCGGTACACCGCGATCGACAGGACGTATGTCGCGACGAGAATGCCCACAGACCAGGCGACCGCGGTCCAGATCCGCGGTCCCGCAGTCCCGCTGACGAGGAGCGACCGCATCGACTCGACGATCGATGTCATCGGCTGGTCCTCCGCAAAACCGCGCAGAAACGGCTTGATGGACGACGAAGGGACGAATGCCGGACTGACAAAGACGAGCAGCAGGAGGATGTAGCTGAACGCCCCCGCCCCCTCCATGGTCTTCGCCAGCAGTCCGAAGAACATCGCCATCCAGGTGGTCGCCAGCGTGAACAGGAGCAGCAGTCCCGCGAAGATGACCCACTCGGCAGGCCCGGCATTCGACCGGAAGCCGGCGGCGAACGCCACGACCAGCACGAGTAGGGACGAGAGCAGGTTGGACAGGGTCGACGAGAGTGCCTGACCGCCCAGGATCGACGATGGAGCGACCGGCATCGTCCGAAACCGATTCACCATCCCGCTTTGCATATCCAGGCTCAACCGCACCGCCGCGTAGGCGATGCCGCTGACAACCGTCATCACAACGATGCCCGGCACGATGAAGTCGATGTATTTCACCGAGCCGGTCTGCCGTCCGATCGCTCCGCCGAAGACGTACACGAAGAGCAACATGAGAGCAATGGGCATCAGCACGACCGTGATGATGGTGTCCATGCTCCGGGTGATGTGGCGCAGGCTGCGTCTTGCCATTGTCCAGGTGTCTCTGGCCGCGTTGATCATGTTTCCTCCTCGGCGATGATCTTGAGAAAGACATCCTCGAGCGTCACGAGCTTTTGCGTGAACTCGAGAGGTTCGATACGGGTATCGCGCAGGAGGGTGAAGACGCTGGCCACGGCAGACACGGTGCCGTCGGTCGCAACCGTGAGCTTCAGCCCCTCGTCTGTGGTGGTTTCGTAGTGCGCTCCAAGCACACGAGCCGCCGCGGCCAGGGAGCGCGCGTCACGGAAGCCCAGCTCGACCATCCCGCCGGGTACGAGCTTCTTCAGCTCGGCGGCTGAGCCGTTGGCCACGATCTCACCCCCGTGCAGGACGGCGATTCTGTCGGCCAGCTGATCGGCCTCTTCAAGATGCTGCGTGGTCAGAAAGACGGTTGTGCCATCGTCGGCGAGCCGCCGGATCGTCTGCCACATCTCGTTCCTGGCCTCGGGGTCGAAGCCGGTGGTCGGCTCGTCCAAGAAGATCACGTCCGGCCTGCCGATCAGGCTCATCGCGATGTCCAGACGCCGCCGCATCCCGCCGGAGAAGGTCGTGACGCGACGATCGGCCGCGTCGACGAGTCCGAACTTCACGAGCAGGCCGGCCGCCGTCTGGCTGGGGTCGTCGACATGGCGCAGATCTCCGATGAGCACGAGATTCTCGCGCGCGGTCAGGCGGTTATCCACAGCCGCGAACTGGCCGGTCAGGCTGATGTGCTCGCGCACCTTGGCTGGGCGCGCATCGACATCGAAACCGGCCACCGAGGCCGTGCCGCCGTCGGACCTGATGAGCGTGGTGAGGATGTTGATCGTCGTCGTCTTCCCCGCGCCGTTGCTGCCGAGGAGCGCGAACACCGACCCCGCTTCGACCGCGAAGGTCACGCCCTTCAGGACATCCACGTTCTTGTAGGACTTCTGAAGCTTCTCGACCGTGATCGCCGGCGCGATGGTGGCGGGCACGGCGGCGCCGCCCCGGGGGGTTGGAGAGTGCATGTCGGTACCTCGGTTCTTCTCGGTGTCAGGGGCCGCCGGGCAGATCGCCCGACCCACGCAGCCGCTCGCGGTGCTCGGCCCATTCGGCCCCGAGCGCGGGCAGCCGCTCGACGAGGAACTCGGAGAAGGCCGCGTACTCCGCCAGGCGCGTGCGGCGCTCCGGCGGGGCATCGCGCAGGATCTCGAGCCCGCGCCGGGCGAGGGCGGCGTGGGCGGAGTACTCCGTCGTGTCCACCATGCTCCGCGTCCACACGTCGGGGTGCACGGAGACGCGGTCGGCGCGCTCGCCGGCCCGCCGCGTACGGCGGATGTAGCCGAACCGCTCGAGCTGGCTGAGGGCGTCGCCGACGGCCGTGCGGCTGGCATGCAGGGCCTCGGTCATCTCCGCGATCGACGGCTCGGGCGGGTCGCAGATCAGGAGCCACCCGCACACCCGTCCGGTCATCGGCGGCAGGCCGTACTGGCTGGCCATGTGCCGGCCGAAGCTGTCGGCGAACGCGAGTTCCTCGTCAGTGGTCATATGTCTGATATTACCCAAATATCGGAGATAACGCAAATCTCCGATATTACCTACCCGTCGTCCGCATCCTCGCTCCAGGCCTGTTCGAGCGCCGCCCGCAGCAGCCGCGAGACGTGCATCTGGGAGATGCCGAGACGGTCCGCGATCTCTGCCTGGGAAAGCTCGAGCCCGACCCGCATGGCCACGATCCGCTGCGAGCGCTCGTCGAGCGCCTCCAGCCGGCGGCCGACGTCGAGCCGCGCCTCCACCGCCTCGACGTGGTCCACCGATCCGCCATGGGCTTCCAGCTCCCGCTCCCCCCTCGCCGGCGGGGCGAGCGCGCGGCGTGCGCGCAGGCCGGTGACCACCTGCTCGACGTCGAGCCCGGTCCGCCCGGCGATGGCGTCGAGGGTGGGCGCCGCGCCGGACTCGGCGGTCAGCTCGTCGGCCGCGGCCTCGACGGCCGCCGCCAGGTCACGCCCGGTGCGCGAGACGTGCACCGCCGCGCCGGCCTGCCGGGCCAGTGCGAGCATCTCGCCCAGCGCAAACCGGGTCGCGTACCCCTCGAACGCCGTGCCGCGATCCGGATCGAAGCCGTCGACGGCGGCGAGCACCCCCACCAGGCCGGCCTGCTCGAGATCCTGACGGGGGACGCGGCTGCCGGCGATGCGTGCGGCCATCCGTACGATCGAGGGGCGCATGCGCTGCACCAGCTCCTCCTTCGCCTCGCCCGACCCCTCGGCGGCAAGCGCTGCCAGCCGCCCGGCCTCGTCAGCCGGCACGCAGCAGGAGCCCCTCGCCGTCACCCTGCACCTCCACGGCGCCGACGAGGCGGTCGAGCACCTGCCGGCAGTCGGCGAGGCCCGCCGCCCCCACCGGGCGCATGAGGACGGTCAGCGTCCCGTCGCCGGGTGTGAGGTCGACCGAGAGCGGACGCCCGGCACGCCTGGCTGCCAGTCCGAACGCCATCGTCAGCTCGTCGAGGCGGCCGACGTCGAGCCCCGCGCGGGCACCCAGGGCGAGCAGCAGTGGCTCGGCCACCGCGGTGGCCGGAGCGGCGCCGAGCACCCGCAGGGTGACCGTCCCGTCCTGCACTCCGGCGGAGGTTAGCGCCGGGGGCGTTGATGCGCAGCCGCCGATCGCCGCCGCGCGAGATGCGAAACTACGCCTGCACATGGGATCGCCGACCGGAGCCGAGCTCGCAGGCATCGCGGACGCCGATGCGATCGACGCGGCGCCGGTGGCCGTCGTCATCACGGTCGCAGGCACGATCGTGCGCTGGAACCGCCAGGCGGAGCGGCTGTTCGGCTACGAGGCCGCCGAGGCGATCGGGCGCGCCGGCGACGAGCTGACGGGCGGCCTCGCCGAGCCGGCGATCCTCGGTGAGGTCCGCGGGCGCGTGCGGGCCGGCGTGCTCTGGGACGGCGAGATCCCGGTCGTGCGCAAGGACGGCGCGCGCATCGTCGTCCGCCTGCTCGCCGCCCCGATCACCGATGCCGAGGGCCGGCACGGGGCGATCACCGTGGCAGTCGAGCCGCCCGCGGACGCCCACGTCCCCCCGGCCCAGGTGCGGCTCGAGCTGCTCCTCCAGGCGAGCGAGCTGCTGGCCCGGTCGCTTGACGCCGAGGCCGGGCTGATGGGCGTCGCCCGGCTGGCGGCGGCGTGGCTGGCGGACGTGTGTGCGATCGATCTGCTCGACGAGGACACCGGCATGCGCCGGGTCGCGATCGCCGACGCCGACCGGCTGCGGGCACCGCTGACGGAGCGGCTGCGCGCGTTCCCGCCCGACCCGGGGGGTACGCACATGACGGTCGCCCTGCGTGAGGGCCGCACCGAGCTGATCCCGGACCTGACCGACGAGGTGCTGGCGTCCCGGCTGCGAGGGCCGCTGCACGTCGAGGCGGTGCGCGAGATCGACGCCCGCTCGGCGCTGATCCTGCCGCTCGCGGCCCGCGGCCGCACCCTGGGGTCGATGCTGCTCATCGCCTGCGGCGACCGCCCGGTGTTCGGCCCCGAGGACATCGCCGTCGCCGAGGAGCTCGCCCGCCGCACGGCCGTGGCCGTCGACAACGCCGTGCTCCTGCGTCAGGCGCAGGAGCGGGCCGATGCGGCGCAGCGGTTGCAGCGGCTGTCCGACGCCGCCCTCCGCCACGTCGACGTCGACGACCTGCTGGACGACATCCTGGCGCTCCTGCGCCGCGAGCTCGAATCCGACGCAGCGGCCGTGTTCCTGATGGACGCGGGCGACGCGACGCTCACGCTGCGGGCGGCGGACGGCGCCGGGCTGACCCAGATCCGCGGCCTCTCCATCCCTGCGGACGACCCGTCCGTGGCCGCGCCCCTCGCCGCCGGGGCGCCCGTCGTGGAGCACGACCCGAGCGACGACGAGGCCGGACCGCTCATGCGCAACCGGGGCGTCCAGACCCTGATGGCGGCCCCGCTCCGGGTCGGGCCGCGAACGGTCGGCGTCCTCATGACCGACTGGCTGGCCCCGCGCGCGCTGGGCCAGGACGAGATCGACCTGATCGGGCTCGCCGCCGGCCGGATCGCGCTGGCGGTCGACCGTGCCCAGGCCTACGAGGCCGAGCAGACCGCCCGTCTGCGGCTCGAGATCCTGGCCCGCTCGTCCGACGTGCTCGGGGAGTCGCTCGACTTTCGCGCCGCGCTGCACGACCTCGTCGAGCTGATCGTCCCCCAGGTCGCCGACTGGTGCGCGGTCGACCTGACCGAGGTCGGCGGCGGCCGCTCCGTCTCGGCGGCGCACGCCGACCCGGCCAAGATCGAGCTCGTCCGCGACCTGGTGCGCCGCTATCCACCCACTGCCGGCGGCCACGGCGCGGGTGCGTTCGCCGAGGCCTTCGCCGAGGACGAGGCCCACCGCGCCATCCTGCGCGGGCTGCAGACGCACGCGGCGATCGTGGCGCCGCTGACGGCCCGCGGGCGCACGCACGGGACGCTCACGCTCGCCACCGCCGAGTCGGGACGCGAGTACGGCAACGACGACATCGCGTTCGCCACCGAGCTCGCCCGGCGGGCGGCGACCGCCATCGACACCGCCCGGCTCTACCAGGATCGCGACCAGGTCGCGCGGACGCTCCAGCGGACGCTGCTTCCGCCCGACCTGCCGGATGTCCCCGGAGTCGAGCTGGCGGCGGTCTACCACCCGGCCGGCGGCGGGGGCGACGTCGGAGGCGACTTCTACGACGCGTTCGAGACGGGCGAGGGCGATCTCTTCCTCGCCATCGGCGACGTCTGCGGCAAGGGCCCGCAGGCGGCGGCGCTCACCGGCATCGCGCGTCACACGGTGCGCGCCGTCGCCGTGCGCGAGCGCTCGCCCCGAATCATCCTGCGGACGCTGAACCAGTCGCTCCTGCGCCAGGCCGGAGAGCGCCGGTTCTGCACCGTCGCCGTCGGCCGGCTGGAGCTCGGCGCCGAAGGGGGCCGGCTCACCGTGTCGTGCGGCGGCCATCCCCCGCCGCTGCTCGTGCGGAGCGACGGGACGGTCGAGGAGGCGGGGACGCCGGGCACGCTGCTCGGCATCTACGAGCGGGTGCAGCTGTCCGACCTGATGGTCGACCTGCGGCCGGGGGACGCGGTCGTGTTCCACACCGACGGCGTGACGGAGGAGCGACTCGCCGGGCACATGTTCGGCGAGCACCGGCTGATGGAGCTCCTGCGATCGTCGGTGGGAATGAGCGCCGCGGGGATCGCCGACCGGATCGAGCGCGCCGTGCTCGAGTTCACTCCCGGGCCGCCCGCCGACGACATCGCGGTTATCGTCCTGCGTCTTGCGGGTAATGAATAGAGTCGTGATGCGAGGGGTATCGTCCACCACGATGGCGACCAACTCGTCCGGTTTCGAGTTGGAGCTGGCCGCCATGGCTGACAACGTCCCGCTGGTACGACATGCGTTGCGCGGTCTGCTGGAGGCGGCCGGCGTCGGTGCCGACCGCGTTTCCGACATCACGCTGGCGGTCACCGAGGCCTGCGCCAATGCGGTGCTGCACGCCTACGCCCGACAGGCCGGCGGGTCGTTCGAGGTCTCGGCGCGGCTCTCGGCGGGCAGCAGCGAGCTGTCCGTCCTCGTCCGCGACCACGGATCCGGCATGGCGCCGCGCGTCGACGGCGCCGGGCTCGGTGTCGGCCTGCCGGTGATGGCTGCGATCGCCGACTCGCTCGAGATCGACGCTCCTCCGGGGGCGGGCACGCTCGTGCGGATGACCTTCGAGCTCGGCGCCGCCCGGGCATGACGCTGTCGGCCGGGAACGGCATCCTGATGGAGCAGGTGGCGCCGGGCGTCGAGGTCGTCACGGTCGTCGGCGAGCACGATCTCTCGTCCGCACCGGAGCTCGAGCGAGCGCTGGGTGCGGCGTTCGACGCGGGTGGCGCGGTCGCCGTCGACCTGCTCGGCACCACCTTCATCGACTCGACCGTCCTGCGCATCCTGATCCGCGCGCGGGAGGAGGCGGGCGAGCGCGGGGTCGGCTTCCGGATCGCGATCGGAGAGGCGACCGGCCACAGCGTGCGCCGCCTCCTCGAGCTGACCGGGCTGGAGCGCCGGCTGGCGACGGCGCCGACGCGGGCCGCGGCGATCGCCGGGGCGGCCGCCGGCGCCGCGCCGTCGTAGCCGGCTCCCCGGCCCGGGCTAGGCGACGTCGAGCTCGCTCGCGCCGATCTTCGCCTCGATCGCCTCGAGCGAGGATCGCAGCAGGCGGGACACGTGCATCTGGCTGATGCCGGTGCGGGCGGCGATCTCCGCCTGGGTGAGATCATGGTAGATGCGCCAGCCGACGATCCTGCGCTCCCGCGCGGGCAGCGCGCGCATGGCCCGCTCGAGCAGGTCGCGGTCCTCGACCGCCGTGAATCCGGGCTCGTCGGACGCCAGGAGGCGTGCGGGCGAGCCGCCGCCGTCGGCGCTGTCCGACGCCGTCTCGGTGTCGGCCAGCGGCTCGGCCGTGTACGCACGGCCGGCGGCGATCGCCTCGGTCACCCGCTCCTCGGGCTCGCCGAGAGCCTCGGCCAGCTCGGCGAGCGTCGGCGTCCGCCCCAGCCGGTGCCCGAGCCGCTCGCGCACGGCGCTGACGCGCCGGCTCATCTCCTGGAGCGAGCGGGGCACGCGCACCGCCCAGCCGCGGTCACGGAAGAGATGCATGATCTCGCCCTCGATCGTCCGCGCCGCATACGCCCTGAGCGGCACGCCACGTGCCGGGTCGTAGCGGTCGACGGCCTGGATCAGGCCGAGATACCCGGTCTGCTCGAGGTCTTCGTGCGCGAGGCCGCGGCCGTGGTAGCGGCGAGCGATCGACCGCACCAGGCCGGAGTGGCGCATGATCAGCTGCTCACGCGACTCCGGGTCATCGCCGCGGCGGTGCGCGGCGACCAGCTCGACGTCGGTGCGATGTGCGTGGGATTGCATCTGAAAGCAGGACTCCTTGGACGGGTTCATGGTCTGCAGGGGATGTGTGCGGTCCGCATCCGCGGCCAAACATCCGGCGAACGCTGTGGTACCGTCATGCCACAAGTCAAGTACGGCTGTGGCGCCTCGATGGTGGGGACGGGCGCCCGCAGGGTAAGGTGTTGGCGATGGAAGACGCCGGGAGTACCGGGGCGCCGCGGGTGACGACGGCGCGATTCACGCGGGACACCGTCGAGGAGACGGCCACCGTGGTCAGCGTCGACGGGGAGCTCGACATCAACTCGGCTGACGCGCTGCGTGATGCGCTCGACGCCGCTGAGGCCGAGGGCTGCTCGGTGCTGCGGGTGGACGCGGCGTCCGTGACCTTCCTCGACTCGACCGCCCTCGGCGTCATCCTGGCCTCCGCCCAGCGCATGGCCGAGCGCGGCGGCCGGTTCGAGCTCGTGTGCGGATCGCCCTCGATCCGGCGGATCCTCGACATGACCATGATCAGCCGCACGGTCCACCTGCTCCCGTAGCCCCGAGGAGCGGGTTTGGGCCGCACCCCGCCCGGGTAGCACCGGCACGTGCTCTCGAACGCGGTCGGAATCGCACTGTGTCTGGCCCTGCTCGTGCTCTGGTGCGGGATCAGGCGCGAGGACCGGATGGCGCGTGAGCGCGCCTGCCGCCACCGGTGGTCGGTCGAGTCGCTCTACAACGAAGGCCGGATCTGGTACCGCCGCTGCGAGCGCTGCGGCAAGCAGGTGCCGGTGCGCAGTGCGGACGACCGCCGCCGCATCGACCTTCCCCGCCGGCGGCGCCCCGGCCACCGGCACCGACCGCGCCTGTAGCATTCACGGGCGATGCTCCTCTTCATCATCTTCCTGCTCGTCGCGGGCCTCGCGGTCGGAGCGCTGGGGCGGCTCCTGCATCCCGGCCGTGACGACATGAGCCTCGGCGCGACGCTCCTGATCGGGATCGCCTCGATGCTGATCGCCGGCCTGGTGGTGCGTCCGCTGATCGGGTTCGGCGGCGGCTTCGTGACGGCGGTCATCGTCGCCATCGTGCTCGTGGCCGTCTACGCGCGCATGGCCGGCAACGGCCGTGGCCACCTGTCCGCCTAGCGGCTACGCGGCCCGGCGCATGTACACGTGGGCGTCGATCGCCTCGGCGACGGCGGCGGCGCATACCGGGCCCGACCCGCGCCGCCGCCAGCCGTGCCTGGGCGAACACCCGCCGCTCGGCCCGGCCGGCGTCCCCGTGGATCTCGAGCGCGGCCGCGATCGCACGCTCCAGGCGCACCGCGTCGTGCTCCAGTGCCGCGCGCACGATCCGCTCCGAGAGCGCGCCGGAAGAGAATTCGAAGTCGCGGGGATGACGTGGGACCGGCACCGTCCGGAAGATCGGCACGCGGCCGCGGACGCACATCCCGCGGACGGTGATCGCCACTCCCCGGAACGGACGACGCTAGATGGTTGATTCCGAATTCGACGCGCGCCTGGACGCACGAACGGTTCGCCGCAGGGCGTGCTGCCGGTGGGGCTGCGGCTGCGAACCGTCGCATCGCGGCGTCCTCGGTCGCATCCATACAGCACCGGTATGGACGCTCCCTGCGTCCTTGCGCTGCTCGGTTCGCAACCGCCCAGAACATCACGTGAATTCGGAATCAACCATCTAGGCCGCGACCGCCTCGGTGCGCGCCCGCACCGCCGCGCACAGATCGGCGATCACGTCCGCGAGCCGCTCCCGCAGCTCAGCGTCCGTGAGCCCCTGTTCGGCGTCGAGCCGGGTGGGGGCGTGGCCGACGGCCACCTCGCCGTCGACGACGCGGGCGCCGATCGACCCGAGCACCTTGCGCAGCTCGGCCTGCGCCCACACCGCTCCGAACATGCCGGTGCTGGCGCCGACGACGGCGACCGGCAGGTTGCGAAGGACGTTCGTGGCCAGCGGCCGCGACGCCCAGTCGAGCGCGTTCTTGAGCTGGCCCGGGATCGAGGAGTTGTACTCCGGCGTCGCGAACAGGACGGCATCGGCCCCGGCGAGCGCCGCGCGCAGCGCGGCGACCGCCGGAGGGGCCGGCTCGACGTCTCCGTCCTCGTCGTACGGAGGGATGTCCCGCAGCCCGTCCCAGATCTCGAGCTCCACCCCGTCGGGCGCGAGCTCCGCAGCGGCCCGCAGCAGGCAGGTGTTGTGGGAGTCCGAGCGCAGGCTGCCGGAGACGCCGAGCACCTTCATCGCGGTTACTCCTTCACCAGGTAGAGCTCGGCGGACAGGGCGACCTCGTTGGCGAGGGCCGACGTTCCGTTCGGGAGCGGGTTGTTCCAGGTGATGCCGAACTCGGTGCGGTCGACAGCGCCGCCCAGCGTGAGGCCGATGCGCTCGCGCCCGTAGGGATCGGTGATCGGCGCCGTGACGGTGCCCGTGAGCGTGATGGGACGGGCGATGCCCTTGATCTCCAGCTCCCCGTCGACCGTGACGTCCTCGCCGGCGACGTGCACGCCCGTGGAGCGGAAGCGCAGCTCGGGTGCGCGCTCGGCGTCGAAGAAGTCGGGTGAGAGCAGATGGGCGACCAGGTTGGGCTCCTGCACCTTGACGCTCTCCGCGCGGGCGGAGCCGTGCAGCTCGACGCCCCCGTCCTCGGCGACGGACAGCGTCGCCTCGACCGGCGAGAAGCTGCCGCGGAAGGTGCCGACCATGTACTTGACGGCGAAGCCGACCTGCGAGTGCACCGCATCCAGCTGCCAGTTGCCCGCGGGGATCGTGCCCGCCGACGTCGATTCGAGAGTGCTCATGTTCTTCGTTCGTCCTTCCGTGTCGAAAACTTGACTACGCAAGCAATATAGCAAGAGAAACGTGCGGGGTCAAGTATTGCACGCGCAACTACGGAGACCGGGTGCAGGGCGTGAGCCTCTAGACTCGTGCAGGTGTCTCACGCCAGGCTCACGGGCCTCACGCAGGTCGAGGCGCGCCGTCGCCTGGAGGCGGCGCCGCCGCGCGAGGCGACCGCGACCAGCCGGTCGTACGCGAGCATCGTCCGCTCGAACACGCTCACGCTCTTCAACCTGATCCTGGGCGGGTTCTTCGTCGTCATCCTGGCCGCGGGGCGGCCCGCGGACGGCCTGTTCGGCGGCGTGATCGTCGCGAACGCCGCGATCGGCATCCTCCAGGACGTCCGCGCCAAGCGCGCACTCGACCGTCTCGCGCTGCTCGTCGCCCCGCACGCACGCGCCGTCCGCGACGGCCAGGAGCTGGTCATCCCGGCCGGCGAGGTCGTCGACGGCGACCTCGTTGCGCTGCGCCCGGGCGATCAGGTCGTGGCCGACGGCGCGGTCGCCGAGAGCTCCTCCCTGCGCCTGGACGAGTCGCAGCTCACGGGCGAGTCGCGCGCCGTGACCAAGGCCGCCGGGGACGAGATCCTGTCCGGGTCGTTCTGCGTCGAGGGTGCGGGGCGCTACGTCGTCAACCGCACGGGCGAGGCGAGCTATGCCGCGCAGGTCGTCGGCGAGGCGCGCGAGTTCCGGTTCCGGCGCTCGCCGCTCGAGAACCAGATCAACCGCCTCCTGTTCATCACGGTGGCCGTCATGCTGCCGCTCGGAGCGGCCTTCGTCTGGGTGCTGATTCGGCACCACGCGCCCTTCCGGTCGGCCGCGGCCACGGCCACGGCCGGAATCGTCACGCTGGTGCCGGAGGGGCTCGTGCTGCTCACCAGCCTCACCTTCGCGGTTGCCGCGGTGCGGCTCTCCGGGCGGGGCATGCTCGTGCAGGCGTTCAATGCCGTCGAGTCGCTCGCGAACGTCGACACGGTCTGCCTGGACAAGACCGGCACGCTCACCGACGGCACGCTCGGGCTGCACGGCGTCACTCCGGTGGGCGCGGCCGATGCCGCCGCGGCCGAGCAGGCTCTGCGCGACTACGCGGCCAGCACGACGTCCCGCAACGACACGGTCGACGCGATCGCGGCCGCGCTGCCGGGTACGGCCCGGCCGGTGGCGTCCGAGGTGCCGTTCTCGTCACGGTGGAAGTGGAGCGCCTGCCGCCTCGACGGCGACGACCGCACGCTCGTCCTGGGCGCGCCCGACGTGCTGCTCGGCCCGGCCGCGCCCGCGCTCGTCTCCGGCCACGAGCGGGCGGGCCGGCGGACGCTCGTCCTCGGCCAGACGCCCGCCGAGCTGACGCCGCCGCCGGACGACGGCCCGGCGCCCGCGCCGCAGATCGAGCCGCTCGCCGTGATCGCGCTCGAGGAGCACCTGCGGGCGGAGGCGCCGGCGACGATCAGCTTCCTGCGCGAACAGGGGGTGGCGGTCAAGGTCATGTCCGGCGACTCGCCGACGACGGTCGCGGCCGTGGCCGCCCGGGTGGGAATCGACGTCCAGGGCGATCCGGTCGACGGCGCCGACCTGCCCGAGCCGGGGCCGGAGCTCGAGCGGGCGGCGACCACGTCGACGATCTTCGCGCGGCTCTCGCCCCAGCAGAAGCGGGCGCTGGTCGAGAGCCTCGCCAGCTCCGGGCGCTACGTGGCCATGATCGGCGACGGCGTGAACGACGTTCCGGCGATGAAGGGCTCACGGCTGGCGATCGCCCTCGGCAGCGGCGCCCAGATGGCGAAGAGCGTCGCCGACAGCGTGCTCGTGACCGACAGCTTTGCCGCCGTCCCCGCGGCGATCGGCGAGGGCAGGCAGATCATCCTGAACGTCCAGCGCGTCGCGCGCCTGTTCGTCACGAAGAGCGTGTTCGCGGCGTGCGTGATCCTCACCTTCGGCCTCACCACCGCGGGCTTCCCGCTGCTACCCCGGCACCTGACGCTGGCGGCCACGGTGACCGTCGGCATCCCCGGCTTCGTGATTGCCCTCATCCCCTCGTCGGAGCGTCCCGACCGGTCGTCGTTCCTGCGCCGGGTGGCCCGCTTCTCCCTCCCCGCCGGCGGCGTGATGGCGGCGGCGGTGCTCGCGGCCTACCTGCTCGAGCGAGCCGTGCGCGTGCGGTCGATCACCGACGCACGCACCGCGGCGGTGACGGTGTTCGTCGCGCTCGGCCTCTACCTGCTGCTCGTGCTCGACGCCGAGCGCATGTCGAACAGCCGCGCCTATGCGGTCGGCATCCTGTCCCTGGTCGGCGCGCTCGCGGCGGGCTATCTGGGCACGCTGAGCGCCGAGCCCGCCCGCGACTTCTTTGCACTGGCGGCGCCCGATCTGCTGGACGCGGTGATCATGGTGGTCGCGACCGTCGCCGGCATCCGCGTCATGGCGTGGGCCGGGCTCTCGCCCTACGCCCACCCTCCCCAGCAGGCGCCGCCGCCCGCGCCCCCGTCGCTCACCGAGGAGACGCCGCCGAGCGCGTAGCGCCCGGCACGCACACGCCGGAGCCAAGCCGGTGCACGCGGCCGCGGTGGTCGACGAGCTCGACGCCGTCGGGCCCCGCGGAGACAACCCGGCCACCCTCGGCGAGCTCCTGCTCGAGAAACGCCTGCTCGTACCGGCGACGCACCGCGTCGCCGTCGGCGCAGCAGCCGGCCGCGCCGATGCGCCAGCGTCCCTCGGCCGTGCGCTGGATCCGGAAGGCGGGCATACCTGGATTCTACGGCGGTCGCGGCCGCGTGCCCATGACCGTGTTTACAGAACCTGGTCGAAACCCAGAAACTGCCTGCAATTGTAAGGATTTCGGGGGTCACCCCGAGGGGTGACAGACGTTCACTCGATGCGGGGAGACGGATGCGGCCCCTGGCCAGCGAGGATAGCCGTGGGGTGCAACTCGTCTCGACACGACCGCTGGCACGGCGGCGTCGACATCTGCTCCTGGCCGCACTGCCGGCCGGGGCGGTGGCGCTGGCCGCGCTGCACATCGCCCGCGTGGCGCTCGGGCCGGCCGGCTCCTGGCACGGATCCGGGCTCGACGCACGGCTCTACGCCGTCGCCGTCGTGCTGTGCGGCCTGGCCACGATCGGCCGCGCCGCCGCCGACCGCGAGGATCGGGCCGCGTGGGCGCTGCTCGGGTTCGGCCTCGTGGGCTACGGCGCCGTGGCGATCGCGGCCGCCCCCCGGCTCCATCACGGGCTGGAGTCGCTCACGCCGTCGGCGGCGATCATGTGGCTCTCGTTCTATCCGTTCGCGGTCGCCAGCGTCATCCTCCTGGCCCGCAACCGCGCCGACCGCTTCGACCCCGGCCTGGTCGTGGACGGCCTGATCGGCGGGGTCGCGCTCGCCGCCGCCGGCGCCGAGATCGGCCTGCGGCCGCTGCTTGCCCACAACCATCTGCGCCTGTCCGGCGTCGCCGTCGACGGCATCTGGGTCACCTCGGACCTCGCGCTGCTCGGGATCATGGCGGGGTGCGCCGCGATGGCGGCCTCGCGCGGGCACCGGGAACGGTGGCTGCTGTTCGCCGGCGGCGCCGTCCTCGCGCTGGCCGACGCGCTCTCGCTCTACCACGCCACCGCCTTCATGGGCGGCCTGCCCGGCGGCTGGCGGCAGACGCTCGTGCCGATCGCCGCGGTGCTGATGGCCACCGCCGCCATCGTGCCGTCCGGCGCGCCCCGGCAGACACCCGCCCGGCCGGTCGTGGGGATGACGGCCATCTTCGCCCTCATCGCCGTGACCGTACAGGCGCTCGACCTCATCAACGAGGCGAACCCCGTGGCGATGGTGCTCTCGCTGGCGGTGCTGCTCGCCGTCGCGGTGCGCGTGACGCTGAGCGTCCGCCGGCTGCGCGAGAGCGAGCAGCTGCGCGCCGCGCTGATCGAGGCCGAGGAGCAGCGGCGGACGGTGCTGAACCAGATGCTGCGCGCCGAGGCGGACGAGCGGGCGCGGATCGCCGAGGAGCTGCACGACGACACCGTGCAGGTGCTGACCGCGACGCTCGTCTCGCTCGATCGCGAGCGCCGCGCCGGTGAACGGGGCGACGCCGACGCCGCCGCCGACGCCGCGGGGAAGGCGCGCGACACGCTCGCGCTCGCGCTCGAACGCACCCGCAGGCTCATGTTCGAGCTGCGGCCGCCGCTGCTCGAGGCGCACGGGCTGGGTCCCGCGGTGCGCGACCTCGTCGCGCATGCGAACGCCGAGCTCGGCCTCGAGGTCGAGGCGCAGGTCGACGTGCCGCGCTACCCGGAGGCGTTCGAGACGCTCGTCTACCGGATCGTCCGCGAGGCGGTGGCCAACGTGCGCCGCCACGCCCGCGCCCGCCGGCTCGAGGTCGCCCTCGTGCACGCGGACGGCGAGCTGCGCGGACGGATCGCCGACGACGGCCGCGGCTTCGACGTCCACCACGCGCTCGACCGCCGCCGGGCCCCGATGCATCTGGGCCTCGACGCGACCATCGAGCGCGTCCGGCTCGCCGGCGGCACGATCGAGATCAGCTCGGCGCCCGGCGACGGCACAGAGGTCGAGTTCCGGCTGCCGGCCGCCGAGGTGGAGGCCGAAGCGCCCGGGCACGCCGTCGTGGCCTGACCCGAGGACGCCCGCCGGCACGGCGATCTCCCGCCCGGCCACGGGGAGGGGTATCCCGTGGTCCGGGCGGGGGGACCGCCAACCACGCGACCGTTCGAGCACCGGGGGCCCAGCGGCCGGCATATCTCCCGGTAGCCGGCTCGCGGGCTCCCCCGGGCATCTCCGAGGAGGTCAACGCGGGCTGTGTCATGTAGTGAACACCGCCCACCTAAGAACAGTCTGAGCGCCGTATAAGGGTTTGTCCAGATCGTTCCGGGACGGCCCATTCATGGGCATCGCCCTCGTGCACGGCGGCGTAGACGTCGTCGCGGATCCGGTTCCCCTCGCCGGCCAGCAGCGTGCGCGTCGGGTGGCGCAGGACGACGCGCACGAGCACGTTCTTCTGTCCCGGGCGCATCCCGAGGCGGGCGACCGCCTGCGGCGGCAGCGCACCCGCCGGCGTCTCGGCGATGACCGCCACCTCCTCGACCGACTCCAGCGGCGCTCCCGCGAGGCTGCGGCGCACGCGGTCGCCGAGCTCCTCGGCCGTGACGCCGGCGGATACCGCGACGGAGAGGTCGCGGACGAGCGGGGGCATCGCGCTCACCGGCCGGTATGGAGCCAGGTCGAGCATCTGCCCCGCGACCCGCGGGTCTGCCGAGCGGAGCAGGCGGATGTCCTCGATCCCCTTTCGCAGCATGAGCGCGCGGTCGAGGCCCAGGCCGAGGGCGAGGCCCGACCAGCTCGCCGGATCGAGCCCCCCGGCGGCGAGCACGTGGTCGCCGGCCAGGCCGCACTCGAGCAGCTCGACCCAGCGGCCGCCCGCCTCGACCTCGACCTCGCGGCCGCACGTCGTGTACGGATGCGCCGCGGGCAGCACGCGGTGGCGGGCGCCGGGGAGCACGGCGCCGACCACGAGCGCGATCATCTCCTCGAGGTCGCGCTCGCCGAGGCGCCCGCCGCGGCGCACGCGCCAGAGGTCGAGCTGGTGCGGCTCGCCCACGTGCAGCCGGTCGACGACGTCGCGCCGGTAGGCGAGGCCGGCGCATGCGACCACGACGTCGCCGGCCTCGCCGGCGTGTGCGCGCAGCGCCGCCGGCACCATCGCGCTCGCGTGCGAGCGCAGCAGCCGCCGATCGTCGACGTAGCGGGTGTAGCGGGACTCGCGGGCGGGCGCATCGTCCGGATAGCCGAGCAAGGTGTAGTTCTCGGCGATGGTGACGACAGGATCGGCGCGGTGGATCCGCACCGGGCAACCCCACGCCGCTGCCAGCGCGGACGTGATCGCCGCGAGGACGTCCTGCATCGCGTGCGGCCCGGCGGCGGGGTCGGACAGGTCGCGCAGCGCGCGGGCGCGGGCGAGCTCGGCGGAGGTGATCGTGGCGTGCATGAGTGCTCCTCTCGGGACGCGTGAACGGCAGGGCGGAGGCGCCCCGGCCGTCGCGTCAGACCGGGAGGAGCGGCGATGCGGGCGCGCGCACCCCAGCCTGGGACGGCCGGGGCCGGGGAAACAGCGTCATGCGCGTCATCGCCATGCCCACAGGGTAGCCGCATCCGGGGCCTGGCCCCGGTCCGGGGCCTGGCCCCGGGTGCCGCGCCTCAGGCGTCGACGAGGTCCTCGGTCGGCACGGGCAGCGCCGGCACCGAGAGCACGAAGCGCGCGCCGCCGCCGTCCGCGCGGCCGGCCGAGACGTGGCCGCCGTGGGTCTCGGCCACCTGGCGCACGATGGCGAGCCCGAGGCCCGAGCCCGGCATGCTGCGCGCCTCGGCCGAGCGGTAGAAGCGGTCGAACACGAACGGGAGATCCTCGTCGGCGACGCCGGGTCCGTGATCGCGAACGCCGACGGCGCCGCCGGCCACCTCGACCTCGACCACCCCGTCCGGCGGGCTCCACTTGGCCGCGTTGTCGAGCAGGTTCGTCACGGCGCGGTCGAGCCGCGCGGGGACGCCGCGGACGAGCGTCGGCTCCGCCGTGAGGTGGAAGCGCACGTCGTGGACGTTGCGCTCGGCTCGCTCGACCGCGTCGGCGACGAGCACGTCCAGGCGCACGTCGTCGGGCTCGGCGGCCGCCTCGCCGTCGCGGGCCAGCTCGACGATGTCGCCGACCAGCGCCGCCATCTCGTCGAACTGGCGGTGCACGTCGCGCACGAGGCGGGCGCGGCTCTCGTCGGGCAGGCCCCCCGGGCGCAAGAGCACCTCGAAGTTGGTGCGCAGGCTGGTGAGCGGCGTGCGCAGCTCGTGGGACGCGTCCGCCACCAGCTGCCGCTGCGCGGCGACCGACTGCTCGAGCGCGGCCAGCATCGTGTTGAAGCTGGCCGCGAGCCGGTTCAGCTCGTCGGTCCCCGACACCTCGATGCGGCGGGTGAGGTCGTAGGTCTCGGCCACGTGCTCGGCGGTCTCGGTCAGCTTGCGCACCGGCCGCAGCGCCTCGCGGGCGACGAGCGCGCCGAGCAGGGCGGCGAGGGCGACCCCGCCGACGGCGACGAGCAGAAACCAGATCCGCAGCTGCGAGAGCACGACGTCGGCGTCGGTCAGGCGATGGGCGATCTGGAGCGAGAACCCGGGCGCGACCGTGACCGTCGCCACGCGCAGATGGACGCCCTGGACGGTCATCGTGCTCAGGATGAGGGGATGCCGCGAGTTGGCGGCGTCGAGGGCGGCCTGCGTGATCGGGAGCGAGCCGCGGATGTACGGGGAGTGCCCGAAGATCGTGCCCGCCGCGGAGACGACCTGCATGTAGTCGTTGTCGGAGCTCGAGAAGAGCTTCCCCGACGGGACCCGGAATCCGGGCGGGTTCATGCGATCGACCGCGACCGCGGCCTCGTCGCGCAGCCCGGAGTCGATCTGCCCGTAGAGCTGCTGTCCGACCACGACGTAGGCGATCGCGCACGCCACCGCGACGGCGAGCGCCACCGCGGCGGCCACCGACAGCGTGAGTCGCAGCCGGAAGCTCACGGCTCCCGGAGCACGTAGCCGATCCCGCGCTTCGTGTGGATCAGCCTGGGCTCCCCGCCCGCCTCGGTCTTGCGGCGCAGGTACCCGATGTACACGTCGAGCGAGTTCGACGCATAGCCGAAGTCGTACCCCCAGACGCGCTCGAAGATCGTCGCGCGCGTCAGCACCTGGCGCGGATGCTGCATGAGCAGCTCGAGCAGGAGGTACTCGGTGCGGGTCGTCTCCATCACCCGGTCGCCGCGGCGGGCCTCATAGGTGCTGCGGTCGAGGGTCAGGTCGGCGAAGCGCAGCACGTCCTGGCCCTCGTCCGTGATCGTGCGCCGCAGCAGGGCGCGCAGCCGCGCCAGCAGCTCCTCGAGCGCGAACGGCTTGGCCAGGTAGTCGTCGGCGCCGGCGTCGAGGCCGGCGACGCGGTCGGTCACCTGGTCGCGCGCCGTCAACATCAGGACGGGCGTGCGGTCGCCGCCGGCCCGCAGCCTCCGGCACACCTCGAGGCCGCTCATCTGGGGCATGCTCACGTCGAGGATGACGGCGTCGGGATGCTCCTTCGCGACGTGGTCGAGGGCGCTGCGGCCGTCGCGTGCGGACGCGACCGCATACCCCTCCTGGACGAGGGCGCGATCGAGCGCGTCCACCACGGCGGGCTCGTCGTCGACGATGAGAACCTCCACAACCACAGTATCTGACGGCATCCTAAGACCGACGTAAATTCCCCGCAACGCGCCGATTCGTCATGCCGTAAGCTGCACCCGTGTCCCTGCTGCGCCGGCGCTGGCCGCTGATCTCGATCATCACCGTGGGGCTGACGGGCATGGCCGGCGCGGCGTTCCTCCTGGCCGGCACCGTGGCGAGTGCCACCGGCCCGCCCACCCCGACCACGCCGGCCCCGGCCACGACCGCGCCTGCGACGACCGCCCAGACCCAGGGCAGCACGCCGGCGACGACGACTCCGCCCCCGCCGCGCCTCGCCCGACCGCACATCATCTGGAAGCCCATCCCCTTCCCCGCCCACCGGCTGGCGGAGACGGCCGCCTACGCCAAGCGTCACTACGGCCTGGACACGTGGCGCCTGCGCCACCCGCACGTGATCGTCGAGCACTACACCGCATCGACCACCATGCAGTCGGCCTGGTCGCTCTTCGCCCAGGACGTGCCCGACTCCGAGCTGCACGAGCTGCCCGGGACGTGCGCCCACTTCATCGTCGACCGCAACGGCGCCATCTATCAGCTCGTTCCGCTCGACGTCATCTGCCGGCACACCGTCGGACTGAACTACACCGCGTTCGGGGTCGAGAACGTCGGCACCTCCGACGCCGGCGTTCTCGGCGACCCGGCCCAGATGCGGGCCTCCCTGCACCTGACGGCGTGGCTGATGCAGCGCTACCGGATCCCGCTCGGCGACGTGATCGGGCACGCCGAGAGCCTCACGTCCCCGTACCACCACGAGCTCTACGCGGCGTGGCGCTGCCAGACGCACTCCGACTTCCCGACCGCGGCGATGGACGTCTACCGGCACCGGCTGCGCGCGCTCCTGCGCCGCTACCGGATCCCGGTCGGGCCGCCCGTCCGCCGGGTCAGCTCGGGCTGCTGACCGGCGCCTCCGCGGCCGCGTCGACGGGCGCCTGGCGGCCCGACCGCAGCGGCACCTCGCGCAGGAGCAGGGTGATCGCGAAGCCGACGATCGCGATCGGCACGCCGACCAGGAACACGGTGTCGATCGAGCGCGCGAACGCCTCGATCACCGGCGCGCGCACCGCCGCAGGCAGGCTCAGGATGGCGGCCGGGCTGCCCTTGAGCGTGGCGGGCGAGACGCCCGCCGGAAGCCGCCCGCCCGGCAGCAGCTCGGCCAGGTTCGACGCCAGCCGGTTGGACAGCACCGCGCCGAGCAGGGCGACGCCGAACGCGCCGCCCATCGAGCGCAGGAAGGTCGCCGCCCCCGTCGCCACGCCGAGGTCCTTCTGGTCGACGGCGTTCTGGACGGCCAGCACGAGCACCTGCATCACCATGCCGAGGCCGAGTCCGAGCACGACCATGTACGCCGACGCCTGCACCTGGGTCGTGCTCGGCCCCATGGTCGAGAGCAGGTACATGCCGGCGGCCATCACCAGCATGCCGGACACCGGGAACGCCTTGTAGCGGCCGGTGCGGCTGATGATCCGCCCCGACGCGATCGAGGTGAACATCAGCCCGAGGATCAGCGGCAGCAGCAGCAGGCCGGCGTTCGTCGCGCTGCGGCCGCCGACCACCTGCAGGAACAGCGGGAGGTAGATGATGCCGCCGAACATCGCCAGGCCGACGATGAACATCGTGGCCGTGGAGACGGCGAACACCCGGTTGCGGAAGAGGTACAGCGGCAGCACGGGCTCCTGCACGCGCCGCTCGACGGCGATGAACGCGGCCAGGAGAAGGGCGCCGGCGGCGGCGAGCCCGACGATGGTCACCGACGCCCAGGCGTACTGGGTGCCGCCCCAGGTGACGGCGAGCAGGACCGAGCTCACCCCGGCGACGAGCAGCGCCGTCCCCAGGTAGTCGATCCGGTGCGAGATCCGGCGGGTGGGCAGGTCGAGGACGATGCTCGTCACGACCAGCGCGACGGCGCCGACGGGCAGGTTCACGTAGAACACCCACCGCCACGAGAGCTGGTCGACGAAGAACCCGCCGAGCAGCGGGCCGATCACGCTCGCGAGCGCGAAGACCGCGCCCATGTAGCCCTGGTAGCGGCCGCGCTCGCGGGGCGGGACGACATCGCCGATGATCGTCATCGCGAGCGTGATCAGCCCACCCGCGCCGATGCCCTGGAGGCCGCGGAAGGCGATCAGCTCCGTCATGTTCTGGGAGAGGCCCGCCAGCGCGGAGCCGGCCAGGAAGACGACGATCGCGAACTGGAACACCCGCTTGCGGCCGTAGAGGTCGCTGACCTTGCCGTAGAGGGGCGTGGTCACCGTCGACGCGAGCAGGTAGGCGGTCACCACCCACGAGAGGTGGTTCAGGCCGCCCAGGTCGCCCACGATGGTCGGCAGCGCCGTGGCCACGATGGTCTGGTCGAGGGCCGCCAGCAGCATGCCCGACATCAGGGCGCCCAGGATCACCATGATCTGGCGGTGGCTGTAGACCCGCAGGGCGGGCGCCGGCTCAGCTGCCACCGTGGCCCCCCACGCGGTGCATCTCGCCCACGAGCCGCTCGAGCAGGTCGGCGAGGCGGTCGCGATCGGCCGGATCCCAGCCGGCGAGCATCGCCCCGAAGGCGCGGTCGCGCGCGTCGCGCAGGCGCTGCACGAGCTCCCCGGCACGCGGCGTCGGCGAGATCACCGCCGCCCGCCGGTCGGAGGGGTCGTCGGTGCGCTCGACGAGGCCGGCCGCCTCGAGCTCCGCCACCTTGCGGCTGGTCGTCGACACGTCGAGGTCGATGCGCTCGGCCAGCTGCGAGATGCGGCCCGGCTCCGCCATCACCTTCACGAGCAGCACGAAGCCGGTGCGGTCGACCGCCACGCCCGCCTCCTCGGCGACGCGCTCGTGGAAGCGGGAGGCGTGTCCCGCCCGGAAGACGCCGGAGAGCGCCTCGCCGATCCGGCGCACCGCCTGGCGGTCTGCGCTGTCGATGCTCATGCACCCCACGATAGCTCAGTTGCTTGTCACATGCAACCATATGCTATGCTGCCGTCCAGTCCGCGGAGACGGAAGGGGGGCCGGCGTGAGACACTCGATCGTGCAGACGACCTATGCCGGCAACGGCACGCCCACTCCCGCGTCCATGTACCGGCCGAGCGCCGCCCGGGGCGCCCTCCCGGCGGTGATCGTCGTCCACGGCGCCTGGGGGCCGGACGCCCACATCCACGACATCGCCGACCGCATCGCCGCCGCCGGCTACCTCGCCTTCGTGCCCGACCTCTACGCGAACGGGTTCGGCCGGCCGCTCGAGCTCGCCGCCGACCGCGTGGCGGCGCTGCGCCGGTTCGCCGACACGCTGCCGCCCGGCGGGCTCGCCGATCCCGAGGTGCGCGCGCACGCCCTGGCCACCCTGCCCGACACGGAGCGCGGCCGCGTCGAGGAGTCGTTCGCCGCGGTGCGCTCGACGATGGAGCCGCCCGCACCCTTCGTCGCCCGGCTCCGGGGCGCGGTCGCCTACCTGCGCGATCATCCCGACTGCAACGGCCAGATCGGCGCGCTCGGCTTCTCGATGGGCGCTCGCCTGACCGGCCTGCTGGCGTGCGAGGAGCGTGACCTCGGAGCCGGCGTCGTCTTCTACGGCGCCCCTCCCCCCGCCGACCGCGTCGCCGGGATCGCCTGCCCGATGCTCGGCATCTACGCCGGCAAGGACGCGCGGGTCACGCCGGACGTGCCCGAGTTCGCCGCGGCGATGGAGCGGGCGGGCAAGCGCTTCGACCAGAAGGTCTACGCCGGCGCGCCGCACGGCTTCTTCAACGACAGCCGGCCGCGCTACCGCGTCCGCGCCGCCCGTGACGCCTGGGCGCGCGTGCTCGGCTTCCTCGTCGAGCACCTCGGGTAGGGCCCGGCCGGATGTTCCCGGGTACAGTGCGGCATGGCGGATCTCGAGGGACGCTCCGCGATCGTGACGGGCGGGGCCCGCGGCATCGGCCGGGCGGTGTGCGAGCTGCTCGCCCAGCGGGGCTGCGCGCTCGTCGTGAACCACAACTCGTCGCAGGCCGCGGCCGAGGCGCTGGTCGCCGAGGTGAACGCCGCCGGCGGCCGGGCCGTCGCGGTGCCGGGATCGATCGTCGACGCGGCGACCGGCGAGACGCTCGCCGCGACGGCCCTGGAGCGGTTCGGCCGCCTGGACATCCTGGTGAACAACGCCGGGATCACGCGCGACGCGACCGTACGCAAGATGAGCGACGAGGACTGGACGGCGGTCGTCGACACGAACCTGACCGGGACGCACCGGGTGACACGCGCCGCGATCGAGCCGATGATGACCGCCGGGTTCGGGCGGATCGTGACCGTCTCGAGCTTCGTCGGCGAGCTGGGGAACTTCGGCCAGGCCAACTACGCCGCGGCCAAGGGCGGGCTGATCGCGTGGACGAAGACGCTCGCGCTCGAGCTGGCCCGCCACGGCATCACCGCGAACTGCATCTGCCCGGGGTTCACCGAGACGGACATGCTGGCGAGCGTGCCCGAGCAGATCCGCGCGAAGCTGCTCGCCCGCGTGCCGCTCGGCCGCTTCGCCTCGCCGCAGGAGATCGCCCGGGCGGCGGTCTTCGTGGTCGCCGAGGGCGACTACATGACCGGGACGTGCCTGGACATCAACGGCGGGCTGTACATGTGAGCGGCATCGAGGCCGGCAGCCGCGCGGAGCGCACGTTCCACGTCGACGACGACCGCATCCGGGCGTTCGCCGACGTCTCCGGCGACCGGAACCCCGTGCACCTGGACGACGCCTACGCGGCGGGCACGCGCTTCGGCGGCCGGGTGGCCCACGGCATGCTCACGGCGGCGTTCTTCTCCGGCCTGCTCGCGAACGAGCTCCCCGGTCCCGGCACGATCTACCTCGGCCAGACGCTGCGGTTCACGGCGCCGGTGCGGCCCGGCGACGACGTGCGCTGCGAGGTCGTCGTCACCGCCGTCGACACCGCCAAGGGGCGGGCGACGCTCGCGACCCGCGCCTACGTCGGCGACACCCAGGTCGCCGACGGCGAGGCGCAGGTGCTCCTGCCTCGCTAGAGCTTGAACGCCGCGGTCGAGCCGCCGTTCCCGTTCGAGCCGCCGCCCTTGGGCGTACCCCACGGGCCGCCGTCGGAGCCGTGGTGCCAGCCGCCGTCGAACTTCGGGAAGCCCTTCGTCACGAGGCGGTCGATGCCGTCGGACAGCATCTTCAGGAAGTTGCTCTCCTGGGCCTTGGTCATGTGGCCGTCCTTGACCGCCGCGTCGAGCTTCGACTTCGCCGGTGCGACCATCGCCGCCTCGAGGCCGCTGACCGACTTGCCCTTCGCCTTGGCGATCGCCGCGAGCGTCTTGCCGGAGCGCAGGTCGCTCATGAGCGCCGACTCCGACACGCCGAGGTACTTCGCGGCGGTGTCGAACGAGCCCATCGCCGGGCCGCCGAACCGGAAGCCGAACCCCGGCCGCGGGCCGTCGAAGTGGTCGTGGCGGCCGAAGCCGAACGGGCCGGGCAGCCCGGCGCCGCCCTTCTGCTGCATCCGCTTCTCGATGGCGTTGGCCTGGGCCTGCGTCAGCTTGCCGTCCTTGACGAGCTGGTTGAGCTGGTCCTTGACCGCTCCGTTGATCGCGGTCTGGAGCTTCGTCTGCGAGATCCCGAGCCGCTTGGCGACGTCGCCGAGGAACGTGTTCCCGCTGGAGGAGGACGCCGCCAGCGCCGTGCCGCCCAGCCCGACCACGCCGAGCACGACCGCTGCGATCACAATCCGGCGCTTCAGGCGTGCGCTCATGACGACATCCTCCTCCGCAGGCTTCAGTCCCGGCATCCCATCCCGGGTTGGTCATTCCATGATGGGACACGTCCTCGGCCGGGCGCAACGCCCGAAGGCGGCAAGCGCCGCATTCTTAGGCACTTTTTAGGGGTGGGCGGCGTTGAGTGTGGACGGCCGCGGATGGCACCGGTCTTAGCTGACCCGCGCCTTGGTGCGCCGGTGTGTGGCGCTAGGTGATGCGCTCGCGCCGATCGGCGAGGACGGCCTCGACTGCGCGGCGCAAGTTGTTCTCCTCGAGCTCTGGGTGCAGCCATACGCCGTTGATCACGGAGCCGCCTCCGGTGCCGCCGGCGATGGCGCTTCCGACAGGCGCCCGCTCGTAGAACAGCGCCGCCGAGTCGGGGTCTTTCCACACTCGCTGGTCGAGCTCGAGCAACAGGAGGTTCAGCGTTGCCTCGTTGCAGTGCACGAGGCTGACCGGACACGTGAGATAGATCGAGCCGCCGTCGTCGCCCTGCATGACGAGGGCGATGTCTCTCGCGTTCCTGGCTTCTTCGAGCGTCCGGAACGCTTCGTAAGGCGTGCCGCGCGCGTCTGAGATCATCCGGCGAAGGCCGTCCTCGCCTTTCGCAAGTGCGTCGGCCCCAGACGGCGCGGATATGCCGCCAGGGCCGTCGGCGACCGACCCGCGTCGTTTGAGCCACTCGGATGCGCGACGCGCCATACCGATCACCCGCGGAGCATGGCACAAGCGGGGCTCCTGACCAACCTCCTGAGCCCACCGTCGTCCACACTCAACGCCGCCCCCCTTCTTCGGGGTGGCGTTGAGTGTGGACGGTGCAACCAGCGCCGGTGGGTATGTTGCCGCCATGCTCACACGTTACGAGCCCGCGCCCGACCGCTACGAGCACATGGCCTACCGCCGCTGCGGGCGCAGCGGCCTCGAGGTGCCGGCCGTGTCGCTCGGGCTGTGGCACAACTTCGGCCACGACCGGCCGCTCGACACGAGCGCCGCGATCCTGCGCCGCGCGTTCGACCTCGGCGTCACCCACTTCGACCTGGCCAACAACTACGGCCCGCCGTACGGGTCGGCTGAGGAGAACTTCGGCCGGCTGTTCGCGCGCGACCTGGCGCCGTTCCGGGACGAGCTCCTCATCTCGACGAAGGCCGGCTACGACATGTGGCCCGGCCCCTACGGCGATCACGGCTCGCGCAAGTACCTGCTCGCGAGCCTCGACCAGAGCCTGCGCCGGATGGGTCTCGAGTACGTGGACATCTTCTACTCGCACCGCTTCGACCCCGACACGCCGCTCGAGGAGACGATGGGCGCGCTCGCGCACGCCGTGCGCTCCGGCAAGGCGCTCTACGCCGGCATCTCCTCCTACTCCGCCGAGCACACCCGGCAGGCGGCGACCATCCTCCGGCAGATGGGCGTCGACCTCCTCATCCACCAGCCGTCCTACTCGATGCTCAACCGCTGGATCGAGGACGACCTGCTGGACGCGATCGGCGAGGCCGGGATCGGCTGCATCACATTCTCGCCGCTCGCCCAGGGCATGCTCACCGACCGCTACCTGGACGGAATCCCGGAGGGGTCACGCGCCAGCCGCGACGACTCGCTCTCGCCGGACCAGCTCACCGAGCAGACGATGGCCAAGGTGCGGTCGCTGAACGAGATCGCCCGCGGCCGCGGCCAGAGCCTGGCGCAGATGGCGCTCGCCTGGACGCTGCGGGACGAGCGTGTGACCTCGACGCTCGTGGGGGCGAGCAGCGTCCCCCAGCTCGAGGCGAACGTGGCCGCCATCGAGCGGCTCGGCTTCACCCCAGACGAGCTGGCCGAGATCGACCGCTACGCCACGGAGAGCGACATCAACCTCTGGGCGCGGTCGAGCGAGACCTGAGCCTCACGGCGACCGCAGGACCTCAGCCACTTCTTAGGTTCGGTTCAACGGGCTCTTAGAGGCGGCACCGTAGGCTGGGTCACATGTTCTTCCTGAGCTACGCCCTGGCCGAGCTTCGCCGCCGCCGCGGGCGCACCATCCTGACCGCGC
This sequence comes from uncultured Actinomycetes bacterium, assembly GCA_963843705.1. Classification (GTDB taxonomy): domain Bacteria; phylum Actinomycetota; class Thermoleophilia; order Gaiellales; family JAICJC01; genus JAICJC01. Next base: position 118,557 of record CAWJLQ010000009.1, on the reverse strand, counting down.
TGGGGCTGGCGGTCGGCGTCGGCCTCGTCGTCACGGTGAATGCGCTCTCGACCGGCCTGGACAACGCCCAGCGCACGGTGCTCGCACCGCTCACCGGCGTCGGCACGGACATGTCGGTCAGCCGGCCGATCGGGTTCACGAACAACGGCGGCGGCCCGTTCGGCAGCCTGTCGCAGTCGGAGCGCAACCGGCTGCGCGCCCAGGCCCGGGGCGGCGCGGGGTTCGACTTCCGCAAGCTGAAGCCCGGCCAGAAGTTCGACACCGACACCTTCACCGCCACGAGCCAGCTCTCGTTCTCGCAGTCGCGGGTGAAGACGATCGCCGGCTACCAGGGCGTCGCCGGGGCCGCGGGGTCGCTCACCCTCACCGACGCGCACATCTACGGGACGGCTCCCAAGGTGAAGTTCAAGCGCAGCCAGGGCGCGCCGCCGGCAACGAACCAGAGCGGCGGCAGCGGCCAGAACGGCGGCCCCGTATTCCGGGGGTTCGGCGGCAACAAGATCCATACGGACACGCGCACCGTGACCGGCGTCGACCAGACGCAGCCCGACCTGGCCGCCCTCACCCCTAGCCAGATCACGAAGGGGACGTACTTCACCTCGTCCGGCGGCGCCCACCAGGCGATCCTCTCGAACGCCTACGCCAACACGAACAAGCTGACGGTCGGATCGTCGGTGACGCTCGGCGGCCACACGTTCCACGTCGTCGGGATCGCGTCCTCGCCGCTCGGCGGCACGGCCTCGGACGCCTACGTCGAGCTGGCCACCCTGCAGAAGCTCGCGAAGTACGCGGGCCAGGTGAACAGCGTCCAGGTGCGCGCGGCGTCGACCGGTGACGTGGCGCGGGTCGCCCACGAGATCAAGACCGGCCTCTCGGGCGCGCAGGTCACGACCGCCCAGGACCTGGCCGACCGCATCGGCGGCTCGCTGTCGGACGCGCGCAGCCTCTCGTCGAAGCTCGGCACCGCGCTCGAGATCGCCGGCCTCGGGGCGGCCGTGCTGATCGCCTGCCTGCTCACCCTCGCCTCGGTCGCCAAGCGCGTGCGCGAGATCGGCACGCTCAAGGCGGTCGGCTGGTCGCAGTGGCAGGTGGTGCGCCAGATCAGCGGCGAGTCGCTGCTGCAGGGGCTGATCGGAGGCGTCGTCGGCGCGGCGATCGGGATCGCCGCGGCCGCCGCGGTGAACGCTGCCGGCTGGACGCTCAAGGCCACCGTCCCCGGCGCGTCGACGGGCGCTCGCAGCTCGCTCGGAGGGGGCGGCCCGTTCGGCGGCGGCGGCCCGTTCGGCCTCGGCAGCCCACAGGTCACGTCCGGCTCCGAGCTCGTCAAGATCACCACGTCGGCGGACGCGCAGCTGATCGTCGCCGCGATCTGCCTGGCGGTGCTCGGCGGGCTCGTGGCCGGCGCCGTGGGCGGCTCGCGGGCCGCCCGGCTCAGCCCGGCGGCAGCCCTGCGGACGGTGGAGTAGCGATGGACGCCGCCCGCATGCCGGCCGCGACCCCGGTGTACGAGCTCGCCGGCGTCGGCCGGACGTACCCGGGCGGTGTGACCGCGCTGGCCGACGTCGACCTGGTCATCCAGCCCGGCGAGCTCGTGGCCGTCGTCGGTGCGAGCGGGTCGGGCAAGACGACGCTGCTGCAGATCCTCGGCGCGCTCGACCGGCCCACGTCGGGGACGATCCACTGCCTGGGGCGGGACGTCGCGCGCATGAGCGGTGGCGAGCTGTCCCGCCTGCGCCGGGACACGATCGGGTTCGTCTTCCAGCAGTTCAACCTCATCCCGACGCTCACCGCCCACCACAACGTCGAAGCCGCGATCGCGGCCCGGGGCGGGACCGAGCGGCACGCGCGCGCACGGACGCTGCTCGACGCGGTCGGGCTCGGCCACCGGGCCGACCACCTCCCGTCGCGCATGTCCGGCGGCGAGCAGCAGCGCGTCGCGATCGCCCGGGCGCTGGCCAACGACCCCGACGCCCTGCTGGCGGACGAGCCGACCGGGAACCTCGACTCGGCCACCGGCGAGGAGATCCTGGCGCTCCTGCGCGGGCTGGCGTCCGAGCAGGGCCAGACGGTGGTGATCGTGACGCACGAGACCGCCGTGGCCGAGACGGCGCCGCGGACGGTGCGGCTCCGTGACGGGCGGGTGCTGTCGGACTCCGCGGGCGCGGCGGCCTCGTCCGATCCGGTCTGACCGGGCGCGACTGCTGCCCGGGCCGACCGCCCGAAGTACGCTCTTCGGCGACATGATGCGAAGGCTGCGGGGCAGGGGAGCGGCTGCCGGAGCGGCCGTCCTGATCCTGGTCGCCGCCGCGGCAGCCGTGATCGCCTGGGCGGCGCACCGCGGCGGCTCCACGGCCACGCGCCGCCACGTCGTGGTCGCCCGCACGAAGCGGCCGAACATCGTCCTCATCCTCACCGACGACCAGCGCTGGGACACGCTGTGGTCGATGCCGAACGTGCGCAGGCTGCTCGTCCGCCACGGGGTCACCTTCACGAACTCCTTCGTCTCGGACTCGCTGTGCTGCCCGAGCCGCGCGAGCGTCCTCACCGGCAACTACGCGCACACGACCCATGTCTGGGACAACCACCGGCCGAACGGCGGCGCGCCGGCGTTTCGCGCCGCCGGCGACGAACGCTCGACGATCGCGACCTGGCTGCACGCCGACGGCTACGACACCGGGCTCTTCGGCAAGTACCTGAACGCCTACGGCGGCGGCGTCCCGCCCGGCTGGGACCGGTGGGTGGCGTTCGACTACGAGCCCGCCTACCAGCCGTACCTGGTGTTCACGAACGCGCCCGGCGCATGCCCGGCGGGCGCCCGCGGCTGCCGGCTGCCGAAGCCGGTCTCGGCCTACTCGACCAGCTACTTCGGCGACGCGGCGACCCGGTTCATCGCCTCCGCGCCGGCGTCGAAGCCCGTCTTCGTCTACTACGCGCCCTTCGCGCCGCACCGGCCGTCGATCCCGCAGCGCCGCTACGTCAACTCGTTCACGCACCTGCCCCAGTACCGCCCGCCGAGCTACAACGAGGCGGACGTCTCGGACAAGCCGCCGTGGATCCGCTCCCTGCCGCGGTTCGACACCGTCCAGGGCGCCCAGATCCACGCCGAGCGGGAGGCGGAGTACCAGACGCTGCAGACGATCGACCGGCAGGTCGGCCGCATCGTCGCGACGCTGCGGGCCACGCACCGCCTGGCCCACAGCGTGATCATGTTCGCCTCGGACAACGGCGTCGAATGGGGCGAGCACCGACTCTCGATCGGGAGCAAGCAGGTGCCCTACGACGAGTCGCTGCGCGTGCCCCTCGTCGTCCGCTACGAGCCCGACACGACCACCCCCTCCACGGACAGCCACTCGATCGTGAACGTCGACTGGGCGCCGACGCTCGCGGACATCGCCGGCGCGCCGCACCCCGCCACCGAGGGGCGCAGCTTCCTGCCACTGCTCGCGCACCGGACGCCGTCGCCGGCCTGGCCGACCAGCTTCCTGACCGAGCACATGGCCGCGAACCCGCCGTCACTGGCCCCGTCCTTCTGCGGCATCCGCGCCACCGGCTACATGTACACGCTCTACACCGGCGGCTTCCAGGAGCTCTACAACCTGCGCACCGACCCGTTCGAGCTCCGAAACGTGGCCACGGACCCGGCCGACGCCGCCGTCGTCGCCCGGATGCGCTCGCAGGCGCTGCGCCAGTGCCGGCCGCCGCCGCCCCGCTTCCGGCCCTAGCTGGGCCGCCGGTACACTGGCTCGGTGCCCGGCGTCGCGTTCGTCGCCCACTGCCTGCTGAACCAGAACTCCAAGGTGTCGGGCGGGGCGCGCTGCCCCGGCGTCTACTCGCCGCTCGTCGAGGTGCTGCGCGAGCGCGGCTGGCGGCTCGTCCAGATGCCCTGCCCCGAGCTCGCGTTCACCGGCCTGCACCGGTTCTGGGCGGTCAAGGAGCAGCTGGACACGACCGCCTACCGGCGCCACTGCCGGCGGCTGGCCGCGTCGGTCGCCGGAGCGATCGAGCTGCACGTGCGCCGGGGCGACGACGTCATCCTTGTCGGGCTCGAGGGCAGCCCGTCGATGGGCGTGCACGTGACGAGCTCCGACCCCGCCCGGCACGGGCGGCCCGAGTGGCCCGACGGCACCGAGGAGCTCTCGCCGGGAAGCGGCATCTTCCTCGAGGAGCTCGAGGCCGAGCTGGCGGCCCGCGGCGTGCCGCTGCCGCGGGCGACCGGCGTCACGCACCAGCTGCCGGGCCACGACGAGGCCGCCGAGCGGGCCGCCGTCGCCGCCCTCGCGGACGCGCGCCGTGGCTGAGCGCACGGACGCGGGCGACGCCCGCGGCTACCGCGTCGCGCTGATCGCCGACGAGCTCGTGAACCCCTCCGCCGGCGGGATCGACGGCCTCGCCGAGCTGGCCCGGGCCGGATGGGGCGCCGTGCAGCTGCCCGGGCAGGCGTATCCCGACGCCGTCGCCGGCCCCATGCTGGAGCAGGCGGCCGAGCAGGCCGAGGAGTTCGCGCGCCACGGCTACACGCTCGCGATCGTCGGCCGCCGGCGCGGCTTGCAGGAAGCGCTGGCCGCCTACGGCATCCACGACCTGCCGGCGATCTCTCCGGGGTCGGCGGGCGAGCTGCGCGCGTTCCTCGCCCGGCTCGACTAGGGATCCTCGCCCTGGGCGAGCAGCAGCACCCAGTTCGCGGCCGCGACGACGGCGAAGCCGACCGCGAGCGGTGCGCGTCCGGCGGCCGCGAACCCGGCGGCGCCGAGGCCGAACACGGCCGCCTCGACCGCAGTCCGCGGCGCCCGCGCGAGCCGCCGCCGCGCCCGCGGCGCGCACCACAGGCCCCAGACGGCCGCTCCCGCGACCACCGCGGCCACCGCCGCCGGCCAGCCCGCGACCGCGTCGCCGCCCTCCGCCAGCCCGGCCAGGGCGACCAGCTCGAGCAGGAACCGGAGGGCGAGGTTGGCGGCGCGCATGCGCCGAGCCTAGATGATTGATTCAATCATCTAGCCTTTCGGGTCCCGCGAAAGGAGTGATGGATGGGACAGCCGGTCGTCCACTTCGAGGTGATGGGCAAGGACCTCGCAAAGCTCAGCGGCTTCTACTCCGACCTGTTCGGGTGGGAGATCGACACGTCCAACCCGATGGGCTACGGCGTCGTCGACCGCGAGGCGAACCTGACCGCCGACGGTGTCGGCATCGGCGGCGGCATCGGCCAGGCGCCGGAGGGCTACGCCGGCCACGTCACGTTCTACGTCGCCGTCCCCGACGTCGGCGCCGCCCTCGACCACGCCGAGCGGCTCGGCGGCACGCGCATGATGGGCCCCGAGCAGGTGATGCCGGACCTCGTCATCGGCCTCTTCAGCGACCCGGAGGGGCGGGTGATCGGCCTGACGAGCGGCGGCTAGCGCGGGTGCAGAAAGGTGCCTGGCACCGGTTATTCAGCCGACGGGTGGAGGAAGGGGACGGCGCCCGACCAGCGCGCGCGCAGCACCGAGACGAGCGAGGGCGGGGTGATCACCGTCGCGGCGCCGGCGGGGCGCGGCCGGCGGCCGGCGTACCCGGACGGCGACCACAGCAGCAGCCGGTCGCCGCGCACGAGGTACGGATCGCCGTCGACGAGCACGAAGGCGCCGTCGGGGAGGTCGGCGAACGCGGCGGCGTGGGTGCGGTGCCCGCCGCCCGCGGCCACGCGCTCGGCGTGCAGGCGGGCGTCGATCGCGTCCGCCCCCGCCTCGCCCGCGTGCAGCCCCGCCCAGATCGCCCCGAAGCGGTCGTAGTCCTGCCGGCGGCAGAGCGCGCACGGCCGGTGGCCGGCGGCCAGGGCGGTGGCCTCGTCGAGGAAGAAGAGCTCGGTGAACTTGCCGGGCTGCATCATCGGGCCGCGCTGCCAGCCCTTGAACTCGAGCCGGCAGGCGATCCAGCGCCGCACGGCGTAGCGGCGGCGGATGCGACCCTCCGCGTCGTGCAGGCAGCCGCGGTTCCCGTAGACGAGGCCGCGGGCGGGCGCCGCGACCAGCTCGCCGAGCGGCGTGACCCGGTTGCGGCGCGGCATCAGCGCATCATGCGCCCGGCCAGGCCCACGTAGTTCTCGGCCAGCGTGGTCGCCGCCGCCGGCGACGCCACCAGGTAGCGCAGCTGGGCGAGCTGCAGCTCGCGGTCGAACGGGTCGCCGCCGGGCAGCAGGTGCAGCATCGAGGTCATCCACCAGGAGAAGTGCTCCGCCCGCCACACCCGCGGCAGGCAGGCGGCCGAGTAGCCGTCGAGCCGACCGCGATCGCCCGCGTACCAGGCCGCGATCGCCTCGCCCAGGAGCTCGACGTCGGCGATGGCCAGGTTCAGGCCCTTCGCGCCCGTCGGCGGGACGATATGGGCGGCGTCGCCGGCCAGGAAGAGGCGGCCGTGCTGCATCGGCGAGACGACCACGCTGCGCATGCCCGTCACGCCCTTCTCCAGGACGGGCCCCTCGGCCAGCGCCCACCCGGGCGTGCCCAGGCGCGCCTGCAGCTCGGCCCAGATGCGCTCGTCCGGCCACTCCCCGACGTCCTCGTCGTGGTCGACCTGGACGTAGAGCCGGCTGAGCGTCGGCGAGCGCAGGCTGAGCAGCGCGAACCCGCGCTCGTGGGTGGCGTAGACGAGCTCCTCGCTGGACGGCGCGACGTCGGCGAGGATGCCGAGCCAGCCGAACGGGTACTCGCGCTCGGTGAAGCGCAGCAGGTCAGGCGGGATCGAGGGCCGGGAGACGCCGTGGAACCCGTCGCAGCCGGCGACGATGTCGCAGCGCAGCTCGTGCCCGGCGCCGTCGTGCCGGTAGGTGATCCGAGGCGCCTCGGTGTCCAGGTCGTGCAGGGCGACGTCCTCGACCTCGAAGTGGAGCGGGTCGCCCTGCCCCAGCCGCAGCGCGATCAGGTCCTTCACGACCTCGGTCTGCCCGTAGATCACGATCACGGCACCGCCGGTCAGGTCGGACAGCGGGATGCGGTGGCGTTCGCCGTCGAACTGGATGTTCACGCCGTGGTGGACGATGCCCTCGCGGCCGAGCCGGTCGCCGGCGCCGATCGCACGCAGCAGGTCGACGGAGCCCTGTTCGAGCACCCCCGCGCGGATGCGGTGCTCGCAGTGGTCGCGGCTGCGGGCCTCGAGCACGACCGACTCGATCCCGCGCGTGCGCAGGAGCTGGGCGAGCACGAGCCCCGCCGGCCCGGCGCCGACGATCCCCACCTGGGTGCGCGCCGGCGTCACTCCCCAGGCACCTCGAAGAGCGCTGCCTGGCCCTGGCCGACGCCGACGCAGAGCGTCGCCAGCCCGAGGCCGCCCCCACGGCGGCGCAGCTCGTGCACGAGCGAGACGACCAGCCGGGCGCCGCTCATGCCCAGCGGATGCCCGATCGCGATCGCGCCGCCGTTCACGTTCACGCGATCGGGGTCGAGACCCAGCTCGCGCACCACCTCGACGCTCTGCGAGGCGAACGCCTCGTTCAGCTCGACCAGGTCGATGTCCGCGACCGCCACGCCGGTGCGCTCGAGCAGCTTGCGCACCGCGGGGATCGGCCCGATGCCCATCACCCGCGGGTCGACGCCCACCGCCGCGCTGCCGCGGAACACCGCCAGCGGCGGCGCCCCGAGCGCGGCCGCCCGCTCCTCGCTCGCGATCACGAGCGCCGCGGCGCCGTCGTTCATCCCGCTCGAGTTGCCGGCCGTGACGCTTCCCTCCCTGCGGAACGCGGGCTTGAGGGCCGCCAGCCCCGCAGCCGTCGACTCCGGGCGCGGGTGCTCGTCGCGCTCGAGGTCGGCGACCGGCACCAGCTCGTCGGCGAACCGTCCGGCCGCGTCGGCGGCCGCCCACCGCTCCTGCGAGCGCAGGGCGAAGGCGTCCTGGTCGTCCCGGGAGACGCCGTAGCGCTCGGCCACGTTCTCGCCCGTCTCGCCCATGCTCTCGAGCGGGAACATCGCCTCGAGCCGCGGGTTCGGGTAGCGCCAACCCAGGGTGGTGTCGTAGACCGTGCGGTGGCCGCGCTCGAAGGCGCGCGCCGGCTTGGGCATCGAGAGCGGCGCCCGCGTCATCGACTCGACGCCGCCCGCCACCACCAGGTCGGCGTCGCCGGCGACGATCGCGTGACAGGCCGAGACCACCGCCGAGAGACCCGACGCGCACAGCCGGTTGAGCGTCACGCCGGGCACCGATTGCGGCAGGCCGGCCAGGAGCACGGCCATCCGGGCGACGTCGCGGTTGTCCTCACCGGCCTGGTTGGCGCAGCCCAGGTAGACGTCGTCGATCGCGGCCGGGTCGACCCCGGCCCGCTCGACGGCCGCCCCGACCGCGACGGCCGCCAGGTCGTCCGCACGCACGCCGCCGAGCGCGCCGCCGTAGCGCCCCACCGGGGTGCGCACCGCGGCCAAGAGCACCGCCCGGGTCACGCTCCCGCCTCCTCGTCGCGCACGCCCTGGGCGACGGCGAACGCCGTGTTCGCCGCCGGGACGCCGCAGTAGACGGCGGTCTGCATGAGCACCTCGCGGATCTCCTCCCAGGAGAGCCCGTTGCCGCGGGCCGCGCGCAGATGCATGGCGAGCTCGCGATGGTGCCCGCCGGCGACCAGGGCCGTGATCGTGATGCAGCTGCGGGTGCGGCGGTCGAGGCCCGGCCGCGACCAGATCTCGCCCCAGGCGTACCGGGTGATCAGCTCCTGGAAGTCGGCGGTGAGATCGGTCGCGGCGGCGGTGGCCGCGTCCACGTGGTCGTCGCCCAGCACCTCGCGCCGGACGCGCATGCCCCGCACGTAGCGGTCGTCGGTCATGTTCCCACCCCTCCGTCCAGTATGCGGTCGACCAGCGCGACGGCCGGCCCCAGGCCCGACACCGGGTCGAGCGCGGCGTCGATCTCCTCGACCCGCAGGGGCAGGCCCTGCGTGTCGCCCAGCGCCTTGCGGAACGCGATGCCCTCGGTGCGCGCCTGCGCGGCGGCGGCTTCGACGAGCCGACGGGCGGCCGGCAGGCCGATGCGGCCGGCGGCGAGGTGGGTGATCCGCTCCGCCATCACGAGTCCGCCCGTCAGGTCGAGGTTGCGGCGCATGCGGGCGGCATCCACCTCGAGCCCCGCCAGCACCTCGGCCGCCGAGGCCACGGCGGCGCCGGTGAAGCGAAGTGCGTTCGCCAGCGTGTCCCACTCGGCGTGCCACTCCCCGGCCGCGCGCTCGAGCTCGTGCGGCCCCTCCGCGACCAGCGCCGCCGCGTGCCGGCGCGCGTGCACGGCGCACGCCCGCGCCCGCACCGAACCGGCCGGGTTGCGCTTGTGGGGCATCGTCGACGAGCCGCCGCCGGTGCCCTCACGCACCTCGGCCACCTCGGTCTGCGAGAGCAGGACGACGTCCTGCGCGATCTTCGCCGCGGCGGCGGTTGCCGCCGCCAGCGCAGCGCCCAGGTGGATCAGGGGCGTGCGCCGGGCGTGCCACGGCGCGGGCGGCTCGGACAGCCCCAGCTCGTGGGCGTACAGGCGCAGCACGTCCGGCGCCCGCTCCCCCAGCACCTCGAACGATCCGACCGCACCGCCCAGCTGCGCCCACAGCCGCCCCGCCCGCACACCGGCGACGAGCTCGCGGGCGTCGCGCAGCCCGAGCAGCCAGCCGGCGGCGGTCAGCCCGAACGTCGTCGGCACCGCCTGCTGCAGGAGCGTGCGGCCCGCGATCGCGGTCGACCGGTGCTCCGCGGCCAGGACCGCGCACCGCTCGGCGGCGGCCGCAAGCCAGCCGGCGATCAGGTCGAGGCCGCGGGCGGCCACCAGCATCGCCGCCGAGTCGAGGATGTCCTGGCTCGTCGCTCCCCAGTGGACGAACCCGGCCGCCTCGCCGCCGACCTGCGCGCGCAGCTCGCGCACCAGCGGCTCGACCGGGTTGCCCGCCGTGCGCCCGTCGCGGCAGAGCGCCTCGATGTCGTACAGGTCGGGGCGGCAGCAGGTGGCGATCGGCCCGGCCAGATGCGCCGGCACGACCCCCGCGATCGCGCCTGCATTGACCAGCGCCCGCTCGGCCTCGAGCATCGCCTCGAGCCACGCCCGGTCGGACACCGCGCGCTCCAGCTCGGGCGGGATGAACAGGGCGGCGAAGGTCGTCACAGCGCGAAGAACGGCGTCTGGCGCTCGCCCTGGAGGTGGATGTCGAACCGGATCCCGCCGTCCTCGGCGATCCCGGTCAGCGCCTCGCGCTCCGCCGGCTCGAGCGCCGCGATGAGCGGATCGTCGGCGTTCGCAGGCTCGCCCGGGAAGTACATGCGGGTGCGCACCGGCTTCAGCAGACCGCGCGCGAAGACGAGTATCGCGAGGTGGGGAGCGCCCTCACCGCCCGGCTTCACCGTGACGAAGGCGTACCGGCCCTCGGCGTCGGTGCCGCAGCGGCCGAAGCCGAAGCCGTCACGACGCTCGCCGCGCTCGTCGAGCTGCCACACCTCCACCATCGCGTCGATCACCGGGTCGCCAGCGCCGTCCAGCACGCAGCCCGCGATCGTCACGCTGCCCGGGTGGCCGTCCGCCACCAGGTGGTGCTGGTCGCGCACGCACAGGCCGAACGCGAAGAACGGCCCCACGGTCTGCGACGGCGTCGCCCGGGCCATCGCGCTCACCCCTCCAAGGGCGTGCCGTCGCGGCCGCCGAGGACGATGTCGAAGCGGAACCCGAGCGCCCATTCGGGCGTCGTCGTCTCCCAGTCGAACTGCGAGATCAGCCGCTCGCGCAGGCGCGGATCGCGGATCGACTGGAGGATCGGGTCGGCGTCGAAGAGCGGATCGCCGGGGAAGTACATCTGCGTCACCAGCCGGTCGGTGAAGGCGCGCCCGAGCACCGATAGATGGATGTGGGCCGGCCGCCAGGCGTTCGGGTGGTTGCGCCACGGGTACGCGCCCGGCTTCACGGTCGTGAACCGGTAGGCGCCGTCGGCATCCGTCAGCACGCGCCCCGCCCCGGTGAAGTTCGGGTCGAGCGGAGCCGGGTGCTGGTCGCGCTGGTGGATGTAGCGGCCGGCTGCGTTCGCCTGCCAGATCTCGATGAGGGCGTTCGGCACCGGGCGGCCGTCGCCCCCGAGCACGCGCCCCGTCACGATGATGCGCTCGCCCAGCGGCTCGCCGTCGTGCTGCCGGGTGAGGTCGGCGTCCGTCTCGGCGATCGGCCCGTCGCCGTACACGGGCCCGGAGGGGTCGTGCATGTCCTCGGGGAGCAGGATCAGCGGCCTCCGCGGCGCGCGCAGGCGGGTGGAGCGGTAGTCGTCGTGGGCGTACGGCGGATGCACCGTCCCCTCCTCGCCGTCGGCGATCCGCCGGATCCGGGGCGCGCTCATCCGGCCGGCTCCCGCTCCTCGGCGGTGCGCAGCGAGCGCAGCGACTCGAGCTCGGCCGGCGTGGGAGGAGCGCTCGCCGCCAGCGCGGGCGAGACCGCGAGCTCCCACCCGGTCGCCGCCACGACGCCGTCCACGTCCACGCCCGGATGGATGCGCGTGAGCGTGAGCTCGCACGTGTCCGGGTCGGGCTCGAGCTCGCCCAAGTCGGTGATCACGGCGGACACGCCGCGGCCGGTGAAGCCGAGCGCCTCCCGCGACCCCGGGCCGTCGCCGAAGCCGACCGACGTGCGGAAGTCGAGCCGCTCAACGAACGTGCGCGGCGACTGGGTGATGATCACGAGCGTCTCCTTGCACGAGGCGGCGATCTCGGGCGCACCGCCGGCGCCGGGCAGGCGCACCTTCGGGTGGTCGTAGTCGCCGATCACCGTGCTGTTCAGGTTGGCGAAGCGGTCGATCTGGGCGGCGCCGAGGAAGCCGACGTCGATCCGCCCGCCCTGCAGCCAGTAGCTGAAGATCTCGGGCACGGAGACGACGGTGTCGGCCGTCTCCGCCAGCTCCCCGTCGCCGATCGAGAGCGGCAGGTTCACCGGCTTCGCGCCGATCGTGCCGCTCTCGTAGATCAGCACGCAGCCGGGGGCGTGGGTGGCCCGCGCCAGGTTCGCAGCCCGGCTGGGCAGGCCGATGCCGACGAAGCACACCGTGCCGTCGTGCAGCCTGCGGGCGGCGGCGACCGCCATCATCTCCTCGGCCGTCCACTCGCTCACGCGGCGACCTTGGTCGACGGGTGCGCGGGGGAGGGGTGTGGGGAACCGGAAGGTTCCCCGCGCTTCCAGAAGACGGGGGCTCGTGGGGGAAGCATGGTTTCCCCCACGAACGCGAGCCGCAGGCGAGTGTTGGTCATGCGGCGACCTCCAGCACGTGCTCGCGCATCCACTCGGCGAACACCCCGCGGTCGCGGCTGATCGTGTCCCAGCTCCTGTAGAACGCGTTGTCGCGGTCGTAGTAGCCGTGCACGTACGACGGATGCGCGCCGCCCGGGGCGACGGCGACCGCAGTCACGGTCCACGCGGGCAGGAAGACCGCCCCGGGCACCGGGTCGAGCTCGTCCACGATCTCCTCGACCGTCACCAGCGAGCGCGCCGAGGCGAGCACGACCTCCTTCTGCACGCCGCTGATCCCCCACAGCTGCACGTTGCCGCTGCGGTCGGCGCGCTGGGCGTGGACGATGCCGACGTCGGGCCGCAGCGCGCGCACCGCCGCCAGCCGCTCGCCCGTGAACGGGCAGGTGACCCAGGCGGCGCGCGTGTGCTCGACGAGGTCGGTGCCGGCGTAGCCGCGCAGCACGGCGAAGGGCAGGTTGGCCGCGCCGGCGGCGTAGGCGGCGGCCATGCCGGCGTGGGAGTGCTCCTCGATCTCGAGCGGGACCGGCCAGCCGTGCTCGACCGCCTCGCGCAGCCGGTGCAGCGACCCGACACCCGGGTTCCCGCCCCACGAGAAGACGAGCCGGGCCGCGCAGCCCATGCCGATCATCTGGTCGTAGACCACGTCGGGCGTCAGCCGGATCAGGGTGAGCCCCGTGCGGCGTTGGCGGATCAGCTCGTGGCCGGCGGCGTGCGGGATCAGGTGGGTGAACCCCTCCAGGGCCACGGCGTCGCCGTCCGAGACGAGCTCGGCAACCGCCTCCTCGAGGCTCATGATCTCCGCCACGCTCGTCCCCCGGCCTAGAACGGGAAGGGCCGGGTCCCGGACTGCACGGTCACCCACTGCATCTCCGTGAACTCGTCCATCGCGAACGTGCCGCCGAAGCGGCCCCAGCCACTGTCCTTGACGCCGCCGAAGGGCATCTGCGGCTCGTCGTGGACAGGCTGGTCGTTCACGTGCACGATCCCGGTCTGGAGCCGCCCGGCGAGCGCGAGCCCCTTGTCGGGATCGGTGGTGATGATCCCGGAGGCGAGCCCGTAGCTGGTGGCGTTGGCCGCCGCGACGGCCTCGTCGGCGCTCTCGACCACCTCGATCGACGCCACCGGGCCGAACGTCTCGACCTGGGCGAACTCGCTGTCGCGGGGCACGTCGGTGAGGAGGGTCGCCCGGTAGCAGGCGCCGTCGGCCCCGCCCCCGGCGAGGAGCCTGGCGCCCGCCTTGACGACGTCGTCCACGCGGCGGCTGACGGTCTCGAGCGCCGCCGCGTTGATGAGCGGACCGATGATGGTCGTGTGCTCGCGCGGGTCGCCGACGCCGAGGCCCGCGACCTTCTCGGCCAGCGCGGCCGTGAACCGCTCGGCGATCGGCCGTTCGACGATGATCCGCCGCGCCGACATGCAGATCTGACCCTGGTGCAGGTAGGCGCCGAACGCCGTCGCGTTGACCGCGTACTCGAGGTCGGCGTCGGCGAGGACGATCAGGGGATTCTGGCCGCCCAGCTCGAGCACGACCCGCTTCAGATGCCGCCCGGCGGCTTCCGCCAGCTTGCGGCCGGTCGCCGTCGAGCCGGTGAAGTTGATCCGGCGCACGCGCGGGTTCTCGACCATCTCGTCGCCGATCGCGGCGGCCCCGCCGCGGTCGTGGGCGACGATGTTCAGGACGCCGTCGGGCAGCCCGGCCTCGGCGAAGATCTCGCCCCAGAGCAGGCCGCCGACGTAGGGCGACTCCTCGGACGGCGAGAGCACCACCGTGTTGCCGAACACGATCGGCGCCGCGATCGCGCGCGCCGACAGGATCAGCGCCGCGTTCCACGGCGAGATCGCACCGACGACGCCGACCGGCCGGCGCACGCCCATGGCGAACGCCCCCGGCAGGTCGGAGGGCAGCACCTGGCCGAGCGGCGCGTACGCCGCTCCGGCCGCCTGGCGGAAGAGCCCGGGCACGAAGCCCATCTGGAACATGCCGAAGCCGAAGCTGCAGCCGGTCTCCTTGGCCAGCCACTCGACGACCTCGTCGCGGCGCGACTCGAGCACGTCCGCGGCCTTCAGGAACACGGCCTGGCGCTGGCCGGGGCCGGCCTGCGACCAGGCCGCGAACGCCTCGTGGGCGGCCTCAATCGCGCGGCGGGCGTCCTCACGCCCGCCCGAGGCGACCGAGGCGACGATGCCCCCCGTGTACGGGTCGAGATCGTCGAAGCGGCCGCCGTCGGCGGCGTCGACCCACTGCCCGCCGATCAGGTGGCGGCAGTCCTTCGCTCGCGTGTCCGTCGCGCTCATGCGTTCCTCCTCAGCTGCTGCCGGTGCGAAGCACCGGCTTGATCACCTCGCCGGCCTCGGCGTCCCGGGCGGCCCGATCGATCTGGTCGAAGTCGTAGAAGGTCATGAACCGCTCCACGGGGAAGCGGCCCTGGCGCCACAGCTCGATGAGCCGGGGCAGGAAGACCGAGGGCACGCTATCGCCCTCGACGATGCCCCGGATCGTACGCCCCGAGACGAGGATGCTGTTCATGTCGAACGCGACCTCGGTGCCGAACGCGGGCGCGCCGATCAGGCCGCACACGCCGGTGGGGGCGGTGCACTCCACCGCCTGCCGGAAGACCAGCGGGGAGCCCGTCGTCTCGAGGCTGAAGTCGGATCCGTATCCGGTGATCCGCATCACCTCGGCGACGGCGTCGGCGCGCTCGGCGGCGACCGTGTGGGTCGCGCCGAGCTCGCGCGCCATGTCCAGGCGGCGCTCGTTGCGGTCGATGCCCACGATCGTGGTGCAACCCGCGACGCGGGCGGCGAGGATCGCCGCCAGGCCGACGCTGCCGGTTCCGAATACCGCGATCGCGCTCCCGGCGGGAGGGTCGAGCACGTTCAGGACGGCCCCGGCCCCGGTCTGGATGCCGCAACCGAACGGGGCGACGATCTCGAGCGGCACGTCGCCGTCGAGGCGGACGAGGTTGCGCTCGGTCGCGACCGAGTGGGTGGCGAAGCTCGACTGGGCGAAGAAGTGCGCGTGGACCAGGACGCCGTTGCGGGAGAGTGCGCTCGTGCCGTCCTGGCGGGCCGCCCCGAAGTTGCGCGCGAAGAAGTCGTGGCAGTAGAACGGGCGCCCGGTGACGCAACACGGGCAGCGGCCGCACGACCCGTAGCTGAGCGCGACCCGGTCGCCGGGCGCCACCGCCGTCACCGCCGAGCCGACCCGCTCGACCACGCCCGCGCCCTCGTGGCCGAGCACGGCCGGGAGCGGCACCGGATACCACTGGTCGCGCACGATCAGGTCGGTGTGGCAGATCCCCGCCGCAGCGATCCGCACCAGCACCTCGTCCGGGCGCGGGTCGCCCAGCTCGAGCTGCTCGAGCGTGAACGGTGCGCCCTTGGCCTCGGTCACCGCCGCCGTGACCCTCATCCGGTGTCCTCCTCCTGCGGCTCCTCGACGACGAGCTCGCGGCCGACCGGCAGGAGCACGACGCCGAAGCGGTCGGTGACGGTGCCCCACACGCCGCGCGGCAGGAAGATGGCGAACAGGATCGCGGTCGCGCCGATCCCGGCCAGGTACACGGTGCCGTTCGAGATGAACTCCGTCTGGATGATCCAGAGCGCGATCGCGCCCAGGATCGGCCCCTCGAAGCTGCCGAGCCCGCCGACGAGCACCATGAAGATCATGTAGGCCGTGTACTGGATCGAGAAGATCGCGGTCGGCTCGATGAAGAGGATGTTGGCCAGCGTGGCCGCGCCGGCCGCGCCGCAGCCGAGCGCCGCGAGCACGAACAGCACCGTCTTCACCTCGGTCACGCGGACGCCCAGCGACCGCGCCGCCACCTCGTCGTCGCGGATCGCCTGCAACGAGGCGCCGAACGGGCTTCGCAGCAGCACGAAGACGACGACGAGCGAGGCCACCGCCGCCCCCAGCGCCCACCAGTACGTGAAGTGCACCCGCTGCGTCGGGTCGTAGTAGTTGAACTCGATCAGCGAGGTGCCGGTGCCGGCGCCGAGGCTCGAGTCGAGCGTGACCAGGATCGCGAGCACCTCGGCGACGACCCACATCGCGATCGCGAACTGGGCCGCGCGCAGACGCAGCATGAAGACCGAGAGCGGCAGTGCGAGCAGCCCGCAGAAGAGCGTCGCCTCGAGCATCGCGACATACGGGTGCTGGCCGTGATGGACCAGGTAGACGGTGGCGTACGCGCCCAGGCCGATGAAGGCCTGCTGACCGATCGAGACCAGGCCTCCGAAGCCGGCGAGCGCGTTCCACATCACCGCCATCACGACGAGGATCATCAGGTTGGTCAGGTCGAGGATCGTGTTCGCCCCGGAGAACTCCGGCGCGAGCGCGAGCACGAGCGCGATGCCGCCGGCCACGGCGGTCGACCCGGCCGAGAGCCGCGACCAGCGCCGGACACGCCCCCGCGGGGCCGTGGCCATGGCCGCGCCGGTCACTCCGCCCCTCCCCGTTCGCCCAGCAGGCCGCCGCGGCGGGTCGCGATCACGGCCAGGAAGACGAGGTTGCCGGACAGGATCGCGTACTGCGGGTCGATCTTCGCGCCGATCGTCTGGGACACCCCGAGCACGATCCCGCCCGCCAGCGTTCCCCACAGCGACCCGAGCCCGCCGATGACGACGGCTTCGAAGGCGAAGATCAGCTGCGTCGGGCCCGCGGTCGGGTCGAACGTCGAACGGATGCCGAGGAAGAGCCCGCCGAGCGCCGCGATGCCGACGGCGAGCGCCGTCGCCCAGGCGTACACGCGGCGTGAGTCGATGCCCACCAGCTCCGCCGAGGCGACGTCCTGGGCGCAGGCGCGCATCATCGAGCCGAACCGCGTGCGGTGCAGAAAGAGGTGGAGGCCGGCGACCACGGCCACGGCCATCGCCAGCGTCAGCGCCCCGATGGCGGAGATCGAGAGCTGGTCCGTGATCCGCCAGCTGGCCGTCGTCAGCGACCCGGCGTTCCCGCCCAGCGACCGCACGTCTGGGGAGAACTCGCGCAGGAGGATGTTCTGGATCGCCACGGAGAGCCCGAACGTCGCCAGGATCGGCGTCAGGATCCCGGCTCGCAGGCTGCGCTCGAGCACCGTCCGCTGCAGCAGGTAGCCGAGCGCGAGCATCACGGGCAGCACGGCCAGGAAGGCGACGAAGGCCGACACGCCGGCGTGGTCGAGGACGACCGTCACCAGGTACGCGCCGACCACGGCGAGGTCGCCGTGGGCGAGGTTGATGATCCGCATCACGCCGTACATCAGCGCGAGCCCGCAGGCCAGCAGCGCGTAGACGCCTCCGAGCAGGATGCCCTGCACCACCACGTTGACCCAGGTCATGCGCCGCCTCCGCCCGCGGCCGCGAGGCCGAAGTAGGCCGCCGTGATCGTGTCGCGCGCGGCCGCCTCGGCCGCGCCCTCGAGCACGACGCGGCCCTCGAGCATGCACACGACCCGTTCGGCGAAGCCGAGCGCCCGTTCGAGATCCTGCTCGACGACGACGGCCGTCGTCCCCTCTCCGACGACCGTCCGCAGCGACGCGTAGACCGCCTCGACGGCGACCGGCGCCAGGCCGAGCGAGACCTCGTCGAGCAGGAGCACGGTCGGGTTGCTCATGAGCGCCCGGCCGATGGCGGCCGCCTGCTGCTCGCCGCCGGACAGGTTCGCCGCGCGCCGCCTCCGCAGGGGCGCGAGCAGCGGGAACGCCTCGAGCACCGACTCGACGTTCCACCGCCCGGGCCGGCGGGTGGCGCCGCCCATGCGCAGGTTCTCCTCGACGGTCATGGCCGGGAAGAGCCTGCGCCCCTCCGGCACGAGCGCGATCCCCATGGCCACACGCCGGTAGGCGGGGGTGCGGGTGACGTCACGCCCGTCCAGCGACACCCGGCCGGCCGCGGCCGGATGCGCGCCGGCGATCGTGCGCAGGAGGGTGGTCTTGCCGGCGCCGTTCGCTCCCACGAGCGCGAGCGTCTCGCCCTTCTCCAGCGTGAGCGAGACGCCGCGCACAGCCTGGAGCAGGCCGTAGCCCGCGTCGACGCCGTCGACCTCGAGCAGGCTCATGCGACCCGCGTCCCCAGGTAGGCGTCGATCACGCGGGCGTCGCTCATCACCGTCGCCGGATCGCCCTCGGCCAGCACCCGGCCGGCGTCCATGCACACGAGCCGGTCGATCGCCTGGACGAGCATGTGGACGACGTGCTCGATCCACACGATCGCGATCCCCTGCGCGCGCACGCCCGCGATCATCTCGAGCAGCACCGCCGCCTCGGCGTCGGTGAGTCCGGCCCCGATCTCGTCCAGCAGGAGCAGCCGCGGCCGGGTGGCGAGCGCCCTGGCGGTCTCGAGCCGCTTGCGGTCGAGCAGGCCGAGGCTCTCCGCCCGGCGGTTGGCGAGCGGCAGCAGGCCGCATGCGTGCAGCGCCTCGGTGCAGACGTCGCACGCTGCCTGTCCGCCGCGGCGGGCGCCGGCGCTGGCGCCGACGAAGACGTTCTCGAACACCGTCATGCCCGTGAATGGGCGTGGGATCTGGTGGGCGCGGC
This sequence comes from uncultured Actinomycetes bacterium, assembly GCA_963843705.1. GTDB lineage: Bacteria > Actinomycetota > Thermoleophilia > Gaiellales > JAICJC01 > JAICJC01. The sequence goes on along the minus strand of CAWJLQ010000009.1, from coordinate 99,835 downwards.
CGATACCGAGCCGGCAGCGGCGGTCGGCGCTCGCGCGGGTCACGTCCGCCCCGGCCAGGCGCACGGTCCCGCCGTCCGGGCGCAGCGCCCCGGAGATGATGTTGAGCAGGGTCGTCTTGCCCGCGCCGTTGGGACCGACGATGCCGACGGCGTCACCCTCGGCCACCGAGAAGTCGACGCCGTCGATCACCGTCAGCGCCCCGAAGCGCTTGCGTACTCCCACCGCCTCGACGAGCGCATGCGCGGTCGTCTCGGGCACTATGAGGTGTACGGAACCAGCTTGGCAGCCACCGGGATGTTGGGGTCGTCCGAATTCTCGCAGAAGCGGAACTCGTGCGGGTACTTCGTCCCCTTGACCCACTGGCCGCCGGGGATCGGGGTGACGACGACGTTCGGCACCGGCCCCGAGCCCCACTTGAGCGTCCCCAGCGGCGTGTCGACCGAGAGGTTCTTCATGGCGTTTGCGACCTTGACCTTGTTCTTCGGGTCGCCGCTGGCCTTGAAGACGGCGTTGGCGACGTCGAACAGGGCCATGCTGGGGCCGATCTGCTGGTTCCACTGCTTGTTCGCCTGGGCCTCGTAGCCGGAGGCGAGGTCGGCGCTCGAGATGCCGGTCAGCGACGACGAGTACGGCCAGGTGGAGCCCCAGTAGAAGCCGGTGGCGAGGTTCGTGCCGAGGCTGCCGAGCGCGTCCACCTGCGACTCGAAGAGCCCCGTCTTCGCGATCTGGGCGATCTTCACCATCTGGGTGTAGCCCTGCTGCGCCGCCTGCCGCCAGAACGTGGCGAAGTCGGGCGGGATCGGGAACGTGTTGAAGATCTGGCAGTTCTTCGACTTGAAGAGCGCGATCTGCGACGAGTAGTCGTTGGTGCCGTCCTGATAGCCGCCCGGGTCGACGATCGTGTACCCGGCCTTCTTCAGCAGCGGGCCGAGGTTCTCGCGGATCGCGTTGCCGTCCGCGTCGTTCGGCCACATCACGCCGACCACCTTGTTCGTCGGCACCTGCGGCCACAGGTGGGTGTAGGTGTCCGCGAACTGCTGGGTGCCGAAGCAGAAGTGGTAGGTGAACCGGAACGGGGACGGCTGACCCGGCTTCGCGCCGCGGCCGAAGTACCACGCCTCCCACGGGACGATGGTCGAGATGCAGGGGACGCCCGCGGCCTCGGCGGCATCGGATGCGGGGTTGACGGACTCGGGGGTCGACGTCGCCAGCAGGAGGTCGACGCCCTCGGAGTGGATCAGGTCGTTCGCGACCTGCGCGCTGACCGACGGGGTGGCCTGGTTGTCCTTTTCGATGATCTGCACGTCCCAGGTCTTGCCGGCGACGGTGATGCCCTTCGCGAAGGCCTTCTTGGCCAGGCCGACGACGTAGGGGTCGGGCTCGCCGAAGCCGGCGGCGGGGCCCGTCAGCGGACTCGTGAAGCCGATCTTCAAGGTGCCGGCGGTCCCGCCCGAGCCGCCGCTCCCGCTCGACCCGGAGCCGCCGCACGCCGCCGCCGTGCCGGCGATCAGGAGGCCGCCGGCGCCGGCGCCTCCCCGCAGGACGAGCTGCCGTCGGCTGAGCCGACGGCTCGAGTCGGTCACTTCTCCTTGCGACATGTCCTTCCCCTTCCCGACGGGTGGTCTGGCGGCCGATGATGGCAGTGGCCTTTTCTCATGTCAAGACAGCGTTTCATTATGCGGAACGAGGCCGGCCGTGATTGAATGGCCGCATGAGCGCCGAGCGCCGGGCACAGACGCAATCGCTCGAGCGCGGGCTCGGCATCCTCCAGGCGTTCCGGCCGGAGGAGCCGCTGCTCGGCATCAGCGACCTCGCCCGGCTGCTCGGCCTGAACCGCAGCACGGTGCACCGGTACGTGTCGACCCTGCACCGGCTGGGCTACCTGCAGCAGGACGTCGCGACGCGCAAGTACCGGCTCGGGATGCGGGTGCTCGACCTGGGCTTCTCGGCCATCAACTCGATGGAGCTGCGCGAGATCGCCGCGCCGCACCTGCAGGCGCTGTCCGACAAGACGGGCCACACGGTGAACATGGCCATCCTCGACCGGGCCGACATCGTCTACATCGACCGCGTACGCAGCCCCCGCCCGGGCCAGAGCCAGATCGACCTCAACCTGCACGTCGGCGCGCGCCTGCCGGCGTACTGCACGTCGATGGGCAAGGTGATCCTGGCGTACCTGCCCGAGCGGGCGCTCGACGCCGTCCTCGACGCGACCGAGCTCGTCCAGCGCGGCCCGAACACGCTCACCCGCCGCGAGTGCCTGCTGGACGAGCTGGGCCGGATCCGCGCGACCGGCCTGGCCGTGAACAACGAGGAGCTGGCCTACGGGCTGCGCTCGATCGCCGTCGCCGTGCGCACCAACGGGGGCGAGCCCGTGGCCGCCGTGAACCTCGCCGTCCACCGGTCGATGGTGTCGATGGACGATCTGATCGCCCGCCTCGGGGCGGTGCTGCGGGCGACGGCAGAGGAGATCTCGCGCCGGATCGGGCACCGCTCGCCGGTGCGGTGATCCGCCCGGAAGCGGGCCAAGCCCCTTCTCTCTCGACCCGCGGACCGGCGATGCGAGGATACCGCCGCATGGCGGCGCCGACTGTCATCGTGGGAGCGGGCCCGGCCGGTCTGGCGACGGCGGCGCTGCTCCGCGCCCGCGGCGTCGAGGCGGTCGTGCTGGAGCGCGCGCCGGCGCCCGGCGCGGCCTGGCGCGCGCACTACTCCAGCCTGCGGCTGCACACGGTGCGGTCGCTCTCGGGCCTGCCGGGGATGCGCATCCCCCGCACAGCCGGCCGCTGGGTGGCGCGTGACGCCTTCGTCGAGTACCTCGAGCGGTACGCGGCCGAGCGCCGGGTCGAGATCCAGACCGGCATCGACGTCCTGCGCGTCGACCGCGCGCCCCGAGGGTTCGAGCTGGACACGACGGCCGGCGTGCTCCCGGCCGCGGCGGTCGTGATCGCCACCGGGTACAACGGCGTTCCGTTCATCCCGCCGTGGCCGGGGATGGAGACCTTCGCCGGCGCGCTGCTCCACTCGCACGACTACCGCGACGCCGAGCGGTTCGCGGGTGCGCACGTGCTCGTGGTCGGCGCGGGCAACTCCGGCTCCGACATCGCCCTCGACCTCGCGGGCGGCGGCGCGTACGGCGTCGCCCTGGCGGTGCGCACGGCGCCGGGGATCGTGCCCCGCCAGGCGCTGGGGCTGCCCGCCCAGGTCGCCGCCGTCCCGCTCGCCCATCTGCCGGCGCGGCTGGCCGACGCCGTCGCCGGGATCGAGCGGCGACGCTTCCTCGGCGACCTGGACGAGGTGGGTCTGCCGCGCCCGCGCGACGGCGTCTTTCGCCGCCACCGCCGCCGTGGCGCGCTGCCGATCCTCGACCACGGCTTCGTGGCGGCCGTCAAGGCGGGCCGGATCCCGATCGTCCCCGCCGTCCTCGCGCTCGCACCCGGCGGCGCGCAGCTCGAGGGCGGCGACTTCCTGCCGGTGGACGCGGTGATCGCGGCGACCGGCTACCGCCCGGCGCTCGAGGGCATCGTCGGCCACCTGGGCGTGCTCGGCGGCGACGGCCTGCCGCTGCATCACGGCGCCGACGTCCACCGTGGCGTTCCGGGGCTGCACTTCGCCGGCTTCCGCAACCCGATCACCGGAGCGCTGCGCGGCATCGGGCGCGACGCCGCCGACATCGCCGACGCGCGTTCACTCCCGGAGCGAGCCGGGACGCTCTTCTGACCGCAGCCCCCGAGCGGCCAGGATCGCCCCCGCGACGCACAGGACGGCCGAGAGGCCGATGCCGGCCCGGAACGCACGGACGGTGGCGTCGCGCTGCGCCGCCGCCCGCGCGTGGATCGCGAACGGGTCGGCGTCGGGGTGCGGCGCCGACGCGGCGAACACCAGGGTGATGACGACCCCCACGAGCGGCGTGGCGATCAACCCGCCCAGCCGCGACACCGTCGTGTTCACGCCGGCCGCGACGCCCGAGAAGTGATCGGGTGCGGCCCGCAGCGCCGTCGCCGTGATCGGCGCGACGAGCATCGCCAGCCCGAGCGCCATCACCAGCACCCCCGGCAACGGGACGAGCGCGCTCGTGGAGGTGACGAGCGTGAGCAGCCCGAACCCGGCCGCCATCACGAGCGGGGCGGCCGTGAGGTAGCGGCGGGGCCCGTCGCGGTCGGCCAGGCGGCCGAACCGCGCCGCGAGGACGAACATGACGATGCTGATCGGCAGGAACACGAGCGACGCCCGCGCGGGCGTGTACCCCACGGCGGCGGACTGCAGGTAGAGGGCGAGGTAGAACGTGGTGCCGCCCAGCGCGGCGTAGACCAGCAGCGTGTAGGCGTTCGCGACGACGAACAGCCGCTCGCGCAGGAGCTCGGTCGGGAGCAGCGGCATGGCCGACCGGCGCTCGAGCGCCACCAGCAGCACGAGCCCGGCGACCGACACCAGGAACGCCCACCACACCGTGCGGAAGCCGGCCTGCGCGCCCTCGATCAACGCGAAGGTGAGCGACCCGAACGTGAGGGCGATCGCCGCGGCCGCGGACCACTGCAGCGGGCGCACCTCCTCGGGCGGCCGCTCGCGGCTGCGGCCCGCGAACGCGAGCGCGAGCGCCGCGACCGCCGCGGGCAGGTTCAGGAAGAAGATCAGGCGCCATGACGCGTACTCGACGATCAGCCCGCCCAGCGGCGGCCCGATCATCGTGCCGATGCCGCTCCACGCCGTCCACGTGCCGACCGCCCGGCCGCTGTCCTCGCCGTACGTCGCCCGCAGGAGCGCGAGGCTGTTGGTCGTGAGGAGCGCGCCGGCCACGCCCTGCAGGACGCGGGCGGCGACGAGCAGCCTCGTGTCCGGAGCGAGCCCGGCCAGCGCCGACGCGACGGCGAACCCGGCGATCCCGGCGACGAACAGCGTCCAGCGGCCGTACCGGTCGCCGAGCGCGCCCGAGACGATGTAGAGCGAGGCGACGGCGAGCGAGTACGACAGCATCACCCACTGCTGCGCGCCAAGGCCGGCCCCCAGATCGCGGCCGATCGTCGGCAGGGCGATGTTCACGACCGTGCCGTCGACGAACGTCATCGACGACCCGACGATCGTCGCGATCAGGATCCACCTGCGGCGGTCGGCTGGGGCTGCCGGGACCGGGTCGGGCACGGCCGTCCCGGCTCAGGCGCCGTCGCGGCGCCTGCGCAGGTCCTGCCGGTAGGCCGCCACCGCGCGGTGCAGATACTCGACGTCAGGGTCGATCCGCCTCTGCGCGATCCCGGCCAGGTGGTGCTTCAGCCGGGCGGCCGCGCGCTCGGCCGTGTCGACGCGCGCGATCACCTCGAGCTCGGCGGTCGCCGGCAGGACGAGGTCGAACGACGCGCCGACCTGCGCCGCCGGCCACACCGAGATGTGCGGTGCCGAGCCCGCCGACGGGAGATACGCCACCCAGACGAACAGCCACCCGTGCTCGTCGGCGGAGACGCCGCCGAAGACGCCGTGCAGCGGCGGCATGCCGTACTCGGTGCTGCGCGGCCGGTCGAGGCGCATCGGCATCGAAACGAACAGATGGGCGAGCTCGAGGTCGAGCGCGGCCTGGCCGGTGGGAAGCGGACGATCGGGCACCGGGGTGATCGTATTCGGCGGCGGCTGTGCGCGTCGCGGAGCCCCGTCCGGAGGCGAGCCGGACAGGCCGAGGTTTGGGCGAACTTCTATCGTGGTACGGAGTACATCCGTTGTCGTCGCCCAGTCTGCGCCCCCGGCCCCGCTCCGCGCGCCTCGCCCACGCGAGCGACGAGCTGCTGGCGACGTGGAGCCAGTCGGGCGATACGGGCGCACGCGAGGAGCTCGTCCTCCGCCACCAGCGGCTCGCGCGCCGCGCGGCCCGCCGCTATCGAGGCGCCGGCATCCCCGACGACGACCTCGCCCAGGCGGGGGTCGTCGCGCTGATCGTCGCGATCGACCGCTTCCGCACCGATCGCGGCGTCCGGTTCACGACCTATGCCGGCGCACGCATCCACGGCGAGCTGCGCCACGTCCTGCGCGACCACGGCTGGGCGGTGCGGATGCCGCGCGACCTCCAGGATGCGAGCCGGAACGCCGCGCGCGAGCGCGATCGGCTCAGCCACCGGCTCGGCCGGCTGCCCACGCACGCGGAGGTCGCCGAGTCGCTCGGCACCGGGACGTCGGCGGTCGCCGAGGCGCTGGCGGCGCGGGACGCGTACTGGGCGCTGCCCGCACTCGACGATTCGGACGTCGCCGCCCGCCCGCAACGGCTCGCGGCGGAGGATCCCGACCTGACCCGCGCCGAGCACCGGGCGGCGATCGCGGCCGTGCTCGCCCGGCTACCCCCGTTCCGGCGCCGGCTGATCCTTCTGCGGTTCGGCCGCGGACTGACGCAGAGCGCGATCGCCGAGGAGCTCGGCGTGAGCCAGATGCAGGTCTCACGGCTGCTGGCGGCCGCACTGGCGACGATGCGCGAGCTCATCGATGAGCCCGTCTCGGGCTAGCACCCGCCGGGGGCGACGGGCCGGGCGCCGGCACGGAAGCGTCACGGAAGTGCAACGGCCGACGTTGCGGGGCCTGGCCCCGGTGTCGCTAGAGCAGGCTGCCGCCTGGCGGGACGACCCACAACCGGCCGGCCATCGCCTCGGCCTCGGCGCCGAGGTCGGCCACGCGGCCCGCGCCCGCGGCTTCCATCGCGCGGGCGAGGTCGGCCCAGGCGCGCGCGACCGGAGCCACCCGCGCGGTCGGCCCCCAGCCGGCCGCGTCCCGCAGCTCGGAGGCGCGGGCACGAACATCCGCGAGTGTGAGCTCGCCGAACGGCTTCTCGGCGCCGCCCGCCGCGACGGGCCGCCCGAACGCGCCGGCCGCGCTCACCAGCGGCCCCACTTCGGCATCCCGGACAGGCCGCCGTGGCGGATGGCGCGCTCCGTGTCGGCCGTCCGCGTCGTCATCGGGAAGGGCGGGCGCCGCCACGGGTTCGGCGCGATCGCGCCGTAGTGCGTACGGATGTAGGCGATCAGCTCACCGCGGTGGCGGTCGCAGGCATAGCGGCGCGGCCCCAGCGGGCCGCTGCCGTACCAGGTCAGCCATCCGCCCGGCGGAGCGTCCACGTAGGCGCCGAACTCCAGCTCGCGCAGCTGGAACTCGAGCGTGAGCTGCGTCTCGGCGTCGGGGACGGCCTCGCAGAACTCGCACCGGAAGACGAGCCGGGTCGGCACCGGCCTACCAGCGCGGCTCGTAGCCGCTCGCGAGCGTGTCGCCCGCCCGGCGCCACTCGGGCTCGCGGTCGAAGTGCTCCCGCATCGCGCTGCGCCGCAGCCGCCGCAGGATCGGGCCGTAGGTGAACCGGCGTCCGGCCGCCGCCAGCTCGCCCAGCGGGCTCGGCTGCACGAACGGCATGAACCGGTCGGGGAACCCCGGCATCGTGCAGGCGATGCAGATGCCGCCCACGTTCGGGCACCCACCGACGCCGTTGATCCACCCCCTGATCGGCACGTTGCACCTCGCCACCGGGCCCATGCAGCCGAGCTTCACCAGGCAGCCGCGGGTGTCGGACGGATCCTCGGCGAAGACGCCGTCCACCGCATAGCCGGCGCGGCCGCAGCCCTCCTGGACCGTGCGCGGGAAGAGCCACTCGGGCCGGCCCTGGTCGTCCAGATCGAACATCGCCTCGACGCCGGCGACGTGCTGTGCCAGGTGCAGCAGCGTCTCGGTGATGGTGTCCGGCTGCACGGGGCAGCCGGGCAGGTTCACGATCGGAATGCCGAGCCGTGACCGCCAGCCGTGGCCGAGGTGGTCGCGCAGCCCCATCGCGCCCGTGGGGTTGCCGCGCATCGCGGGGATGCCGCCGTAGGCGGCGCACGTGCCCATCGCGAGCACGGCGGCCGCCCGCGGCGCCAGGCGGTCGATCCACGCGGTGGTCAGGATCGGCTGGCCGGTCTCCGGGTCGACGCCGAAGCCGGCCCAGTGGCCGTCGCCGTTGATGTCCTCGTTCGGCACGGAGCCCTCGAGCACCAGCACGAAGGGGTCGAGCTCCCCGTCCGCGGCGGCACGGAAGGCGCGCATGAACTCCTCACCGGTCTCGAAGGCCAGCACCGGGTTGTAGATCACGATCCGGGGCATGCCGGGGAGCGTCCCGTGCAGGAGGTCCTCCAGACTGGGGCTCGTGGCGGCGGTCATCGCCACCGAGTCGCCGTCGCAGCCGAGACCGCTCGTCAGCCACACCACGTGGACGATGCGGCGCTCGGTGACGCGCTGCTCGGACGTGAACTCGACCCGCTCCAGCGTCACCCTCCCCGCCCCGACCCGATCGTGGCCGCGAGGCGGTGGGCGCGGCCCTCGCTGGGCTCGCCGAGCGCGGCGAGCTGGCGCTCGATCGACCCGTGCAGGAGCCACGCGTCGCTGCGCCCGGTGACGAGCCCGGCGTGGGCGAGCCGGCCGAGCGCGTTCGACACCGACGGCCGTTCCGCGCCGACCAGCTTCCCCAGCAGCTGATGCGTGAGCGGCAGGGGCAGCCGGATCCCGCCGGGCTCGACCCGGCCCCAGCGGGCGGCCAGGTGCCAGAGCAGAAGCGCGAGCCGTACCTCGAGCCGCGGCTGCGAGGCGATCGCGCGCTGCATCTGCAGGTTGCGCATCCGGCGGGCGGTCCGCTGCAGCAGCGCCTGGGTGACCTGCGGCCACGGCCGGGTGCGCTCCGCGAACGCCTCGTCGAGCAGGGCGAACCGGCTGGGCACGAGCGCCCGCCAGCCGACGTCGCACTCGACCAGGTCGTCGTCCCCGCCGCCGCAGAGCTGGAGCAGGTCGCCGGCGCCGACCAGCTCCGCGGCCACGCGGTCGCAGACGCGCACGCTCACGACGACGACGCCGGCCAGCACGAGCACGCCCAGCTGCGCCGGCTGGGTCTGCGGCCCGGCCAGGTCGAGCTCGCCGGCGGCCACCTCGCACGTCACCGCCGTCACGGCCGGCCGGGCGACGAGGCGCATGCGGACGTCGAATGCGTCGGCCAGGTCGAGGTCGAGGTCGAGCAGGTAGCGGTACGAGCTCGGGCGCTCGGGCGCCGCCCGCCGGCCGGTCCATCGCGGGTGGACGCCGTCGCTGGCGTCGGGTCCCAGTTCGAACCTCCCGTCCACGCCTGCTGAAGGTCACAGTGTACGCCGCTTCCGCCGTCCGGATGCGGTCGCCTCCCGAGGGCGGGAAGTATGGTAATCGTGATTACCGTCACCCGGATTACCACGGACGAGAACCCGTTTCCAGAGGGTGATATACGACTCCTGCCGGGCACTCGGCGCGTCGCCCGGCCGACCAGGAAGGGGAGTGCTCCATGTGCTTGGCCATACCCGGGCAGATCGTGGAACTGGTCGATCCCGAGCACCAGATCGCGCGCGTCGACGTCGTCGGCGTCCGCCGCAACATCAACGTCAGCCTGCTCCAGGACGACCAGGGCGGAGGCGCCCGCCCCGGCGACTGGGTGCTGATCCACGTCGGCTTCGCCCTGTCCAAGGTGGACGAGGAGGAGGCGCACGCGACGCTGCGCCTGCTCGAGCAGATGGGGGCCGAGTACGAGCAGGAGCTGGAGGAGCTGCGGGCGAGCGTGATCGAATGAGCGCCGATCCCGCCCCTGCCTGCGACGCAACGCCGGGCTGCATCACCTGCGGCGACACGGGCGTGCCGATGCGCGTCCTGCGCGTCGACGCCGACGCGTTCGCGCTGTGCGCAGACGACGCCGACGCCACCGAGGACGTGGCCTGCGACCTCGTCTGGCCGGTCGAGCCGGGTGACCGGGTGCTCGTCCACGCCGGCGTCGCCATCGGCCGCCTCGAGGAGGACCGCGCATGAAGTTCGTCGACGAGTTCCGCGACGCCGAGCTCGGCCGCGCGCTCGCCGGGGAGATCCTGTCCGAGCTCGAGCCGGGGCGCCACTACAAGGTGATGGAGGTCTGCGGCGGCCACACCCACTCGATCTACAAGTACGGCATCGACGACCTGCTGCCGGCGAACGTCGAGCTGGTGCACGGCCCCGGCTGCCCGGTCTGCGTGATCCCGATGGGCCGCGTCGACGACGGCATCGCCGTCGCCCGCCGCGACGGCGTCATCTTCACCTGCTTCGGCGACATGCTGCGCGTCCCGGGCTCCGAGGAGACGCTGCTCGACGCGAAGGCGAAGGGCGCCGACGTGCGCATGGTCTACTCCCCGCTCGACGCCCTGCGGATCGCGCGCGAGCATCCCGACCGCGAGGTGGTGTTCTTCGCCATCGGCTTCGAGACCACCGCCCCCTCCACCGCGCTGACGCTGAAGCGGGCCAAGGCCGAGGGGCTGCGCAACTTCTCGTGCATCTGCAACCACGTCACGATCGTGCCGCCGCTGCGGGCGCTGCTCGAGTCCCCCGACCTGCGGCTGGACGGGTTCATCGGCCCCGGCCACGTGTGCACCGTCGTCGGCGCCCGGCCGTTCGACTTCATCCCCGCCGACTACGGCCGCCCGGTCGTGATCTCGGGCTTCGAGCCGCTCGACATCCTGCAGTCGATCCTGATGATCCTGCGGCAGCTGCGCGCCGGGCGGTGCCAGGTCGAGAACCAGTACACGCGGGTCGTGCCGCGCGAGGGCAACCTGCGCGCGCTCGAGGTGATGGCCGAGGTGTTCGAGCTGCGGCCGCACTTCGAGTGGCGCGGCCTCGGCTTCATCTCGCAGAGCGCGCTGCGCCTCTCCGACGCCTACCGCGACTTCGACGCCGAGGCCCGCTTCGAGGTGCCCGGCGTGCGCGTCGCCGACCCGAAGGCGTGCCAGTGCGGCGAGGTGCTGAAAGGCGTCATCAAGCCGTGGGAGTGCAAGGTGTTCGGCACGGCGTGCACGCCCGAGCACGCGATCGGGACGTGCATGGTGTCGCCCGAGGGGGCGTGCGCGGCCTACTACAACTACGGCCGCCTGGCGCGCGAGCGGGAGGTCGTGTGAAGACCGCCGGTGAGGCCCCGAGCGACCGCGAGCAGCAGGTGCTCGACCGGATCGAGCACGTCCGCTCGCGCCGCCCGCGGTTCCGCGACAAGCAGGTGACGCTCGCACACGGCGCGGGCGGGAAGGCCACCCAGACGCTGATCGACGCCCTGCTCGTCCCGGCGTTCGCTCCCGAGGAGTCGGGGGCGCTCGCGGCGCTCGCCGACGCGGGCGCGGTCGAGATCGGCGGAGCCCGGCTGGCGATGACCACCGACAGCTTCGTCGTGCGGCCGCTGCGCTTCCCGGGCGGGTCGATCGGCGAGCTGGCCGTGAACGGCACGGTCAACGACCTGGCCGTCTCGGGTGCACGGCCGGTGGCGATGACGGTCTCGCTGATCCTCGAGGAGGGCCTGGACGCCGACGTGCTCCGGGCCGAGATCGAGGCGATCGCGGCCGCGGCGACGGCCGCCGGCATCGAGGTCGTCGGCGGCGACACGAAGGTCGTCGAGCGCGGCGCCGCCGACGGCATGTACGTCTGCACCACCGGCATCGGCGTGATCGATCCGCGCGCCCGGGTGGCGCCGGACGCCATCCGCCCCGGCGACCACGTGCTCGTCTCGGGGCCGATCGGCGAGCACGGCACGGCCATCATGCTGGCGCGGAACCAGTTCGACCTCGACGCCGAGATCGAGTCGGACACCCGCTCGCTCTGGCCCGCGGTGGACGCGCTGCTCGATGCCGCCGGCGACCGCCTGCACTGCATGCGCGACGCCACCCGCGGCGGGGTCGCCTCGGTGCTGAACGAGCTCGCCCGCGCCTCCGGCGTGGCGGTGGTGGTGCGCGAGGCGGACGTCCCGGTGGCGCCGGTCGTCAAGGCCGCGGCCGAGCTGCTCGGGATCGACCCGATGTACGTCGCCAACGAGGGCAGGCTGGTGGCGTTCGTCGCGCCCGACGGCGCGGACGCCGCCCTGGCCGCCCTGCGCTCGGCCGCGGGCAGCGAGGGGGCGGCGGCGATCGGCGAGGTGCGCAGCGAGCCGCCGGGGATGGTGCTCGTGGAGACGGCCTTCGGCGGCCGGAGGGTGATGGACCAGCTGGTGGGCGATCCGCTGCCGCGGATCTGTTGAGGCGACGGACGGGCGGACTCCGAGGAGAGGAAGGCGATGGCGAGCGGAATCGAATACGCACCCAACCAGACGGCGACCGAGCAGGTGACCGCGCACGTCCTCTGGATGACGACGGGGCTCTCCTGCGAGGGCGACTCGGTCGCCATGACGTCGGCGACCAGCCCCAGCCTCGAGGACATCATCCAGGGCGTCATCCCCGGCATGCCCAAGGTCGTGATCCACAACCAGGTGATCGCGTTCGAGGTCGGCGACGAGTACATCCAGGCCTGGTACGACGCCGAGGAGGGCAAGCTCGACCCGTTCGTGCTCGTCGTCGAGGGGTCGATCGGCAACGAGGAGATCAACGGCGACGGCCACTGGTCCGGGTTCGGCGTGAACCCCGACACCGGCCAGCCGATCACGACCAACGAGTGGGTCGACCGGCTGGCGCCGAAGGCCGCGGCGGTGGTCGCCGTCGGCACGTGCGCCACCTACGGCGGCATCCCGGCGATGAAGAACAACCCCACGGGCGCCATGGGCCTGCCCGACTACCTGGGCTGGAAGTGGAAGTCGACGGCCGGCCTGCCCGTCGTCTGCATCCCGGGCTGCCCCGCCCAGCCCGACAACATGACCGAGACGCTGATGTATCTCGTGTTCCACCTGGCCGGGATGGCGCCGGCGCCGGAGCTGGACGACCAGCTGCGGCCGAAGTGGCTCTTCGGGCGCACGACCCGCGAGGGCTGCAATCGCGCCGGCTTCGTCGAGCAGGGCCGGTTCGCGGAGGAGTACGGCTCCGACCACCGCTGCCTCGTGAAGCTCGGATGCAAGGGGCCGGTCACGAAGTGCAACGTCCCCGTCCGGGGATGGGTCAACGGCATCGGCGGCTGCCCGAACGTCGGCGGCATCTGCATGGCCTGCACGATGCCGGGCTTCCCCGACAAGTACATGCCGTTCATGGAGCCCGACAAGTGGGGCAAGGCGGCCGCGAACTTCGAGCGGTTCAGCTACGGCCCCATGATCCACTACTTCCGCATGCGGCACATGAAGAACAACTACGACGTCGAGCCGGAGTGGCGCCGCCGCGGCGCGCGCCTCTCAACCGGCTACGCCAAGCGCTGGTAGGAGGAGAGATGGCAACAGTTGAGACGTCCGGCGAGCGCAAGGTCGTCGTCAAGGAGATGTCGTGGGATCCGATCACGCGCATCGTCGGCAGCCTCGGGATCCACACGGAGATCGACTTCACGAACCGCCAGGTGCTGAAGTGCTACTCGACCTCGATGGTGTTCCGCGGGTTCGACATCTTCATGAAGGGCATCGACCCACGCGACGCGCACTTCATCACCAGCCGCATCTGCGGGATCTGCGGCGACAACCACTGCACGTGCTCGTGCCTGAACCAGAACATGGCCTACTCGGTGAAGCCGCCGCCGCTCGGCGATCTCGCGTTCAACCTGGCCGAGTCGGCCGACTACATGTTCGACCACGCGATCTTCAACGACTGCATGGCGAACGTGGACTTCTGCGAGCAGATGGTGAAGGACACGAACCCGACCCTGCTCGCCAAGGCCGAGAACACGTCGGCGCCGCACAAGGACATCCACGGTTACGCGACGATCGCCGACATCATGCGGGCGCTCAACCCGTTCACCGGCAGCTTCTATCTGGAGACGCTCCAGGTGGCGCGCTACACGCGTGAGATGTACTGCCTCTTCGGCGGTCGGCACACGCATCCCTCGACGATCATGCCGGGCGGCTGCAGCGCGGACATCACCCATCAGACGCTGACCGACTACTACGTGCGCCTGATGCGCTACATGGACTACGTCAAGCGCACCGTGCCCATGCACGACGACCTGTACGACTTCTTCCTGCAGGAGCTGCCGGGGTACGACATGGTCGGCTACCGCGAGACGAACCTCGTCAACTGGGGCTGCTTCGACGACCCCGACTACGTCGACTACGACTACAAGACGATGACCGAGTGGGGCCGCCACCGCTACATCACGCCGGGGATCGCGATCAACGGCGAGCTGGTCACCACCGACCTGGTCGAGATCAACCTGATGATCCGCATCCTGCTCGGGAGCTCGTACTTCGACGGCTGGGAGAACGAGCCCACCTTCGTCACCCACGACCCGCTGGGGAACCCGGTCGACAAGAACCACCCGTGGAACAAGCAGACGCTGCCCAAGCCGCAGAAGCGCGACTTCGCCGACAAGTACAGCTGGGTGGTGTCGCCGCGCATCTTCGACAAGCGCACCGGCGAGCACGTCTGCTGCGACACCGGCGGCGGCCCGTTCGCCCGCCAGTGGTGCACCGCCAAGGCCGGCATCGTCGACTTCGGCTACCTCAAGGCCACGGGCGACTCCATCCAGATGGTGCTCCCGAAGTCGGCCGCGCTGCCGGAGATGGAGCTCGAGTGGAAGGTGCCGGAGAAGTCCAACGCCGTCGAGCGCGACCGGGCGCGGTCGTACCACCAGGCCTACGCCGCGCTCGTCGGGCTGCACTGCCTCGAGCGGGCGCTCAAGGAGGTGCGGGCCGGGCGGACGAAGTCGTGGCGCGAGTTCAAGGTGCCCGACCAGGCCGTCAGCTGCGGCTTCCACGAGGCGGCCCGCGGCGTGCTCTCGCACCACATGGTGATCCGCGACGGCAAGATCGCGAACTACCAGCCGTACCCGCCGACGCCGTGGAACGCCAGCCCGCGCGACACCTACGGCACCCCCGGCCCGTACGAGGACGCCGTCCAGAACACGCCCATCTTCGAGGAGAACGGCCCGGAGAACTTCAAGGGCGTGGACATCATGCGCGCCGTGCGCAGCTTCGACCCGTGCCTGCCCTGCGGCGTGCACATGTACACCGGCGCCGGAAAGGTGCGAAAGGTGGTCCACACCCCGACCGGGCTCGCGTGACATGACCGGCGACGGCGTCCCCGACGACCTCGTCGCCCGGGTCTCCGAGCTCCAGGCGGAGCTCGACGGCCTGGCCGATCCGCATGCCCGCGACGTGGCCGCGGAGCTGGTGGGCGCGGTGATCGCCATGTACGGCGAGGGGCTGGCCCGGATCATGGCCGCGCTCGACGAATCCGGTGGGCCCGGCGCCATCGTGCGCGATGCGCTCGTGCAGGACGGCACCGTGTCGAGCCTGCTCCTGATCCACGACCTCTACCCGGTCGCGCTCGAGCAGCGGGTGGCCGAGGCGCTCGCCACGGTGCGGCCGTACATGGCCTCGCACGGCGGCGACGTCGAGCTGCTCGGGCTCGAGGACGGCGTGGCCAGGCTCGCGCTGACGGGCAGCTGCAACGGCTGCGCCGCGTCGCGGGCGACGCTCGAGCTGGCCATCAAGCAGGCGCTGGACGAGCATGCGCCCGACCTGGCGGGCCTCGACGTCCAGGGCGTCGCAGAGACCCCCCCGAGCGGCCGCCGCACCCGCTTCTCGCTGGAGCTCCCCGTCCTCCATGCCGGCGGGGCGCTCGAACCGGTCGCGGCGGCCGAACCTCCGCCGCGGTGGGTGCCCCTCACCGCGGCGGAGGAGCTCGAGCCGGGCGGCGTGCGCGCGCTCGAGGCCGACGGCGTCTCCCTGCTGGTCGCGAACGTCGCCGGCTCGCTGCTCGCCTACGTGGACGGGTGCGCCGCCTGCGGCGAGCCGCTGTGCGCGGGCACGCTGGCCGACGGGATGCTGCGCTGCCCGTCGTGCGGGGTGGAGTTCGACCTCCCCCGCGCGGGCCGGGCGGCGGGAGGCGAGCCGCTCCAGCTGCGCCCCGTGCCGCTGCTCGAGGCCGGCGGGGTGCGGGTGGCGGTGTGAGCCGCTCCGACCTGGTCGCGTCGATGCGCGCGCTGGCCCGGCCGAGCCCGGCGGCGGCGCCCGACCCCAGCCGGCGGCCGGACGAGCGCTGCGAGATCTGCAACGCCCGCATCCCCGACGACCACCGCCACCTGCTGCACCTGGAGGAGCGCCGCATCGTGTGCTCCTGCGAGGCGTGCTGGGGGCTGCACTCCGGCGATCCGGAGTACCGGCCCGCCGGCACCCGCACGGTCTGGCTGACCGACTTCGACTGCCCGGACGAGCTCTGGGCCGGGTTCCAGATCCCGATCGGACTCGCGTTCTTCCTGCGCAGCAGCGTGACCGGCGGGATGGTCGCCTTCTACCCCAGCCCGGCGGGAGCGACCGAGTCCGAGCTGGCGCTGGACGCATGGGCGGCGCTGGTCGAGCGAAACCCGGTCCTCGACGATCTCGAGACCGATGCCGAGGCCCTGATCGCACACCGCCTGGCCACGCCCCACGAGTACGTCGTCGCCCCCGTGGACGACTGCTACCGGCTGGTGGGGATGATCAAGGCGCGCTGGGAGGGCATCTCGGGCGGCGCCGCCATCGAGACGGCCGTGCCCGAATTCTTCGCCGGCCTGCGCCGGGCGGCGGGGTCGCCGGCGTGAGCGCGCCCTCCACGTCGGAGCAGCGCCCCGCCACGGTGCCCGACCCCGAGTTCGCCGTCTCGACGGCGACGCATCTGCCCCACGCCGCTGCGCCCACGCTCGTCTTCGCCGGCACGGTCGCCGACGCGAGCGGCTACGAGATCCAGTCGATGGCGCTCGTCGTCCAGGTGATGATCGACCCCGCCCGGCGCAGCTACGACCCGGAGACGCGCGCCCGCCTGGCCGAGCTCTTCGGGCCGGCCGAGTCGTGGGCGCCGCCCGATCACGGCCTGCACCTGGCCCGGCTGGTCGCGCTCGTGCCCGGGTTCACGGGCGCCGGCGACTTCTCGCTGGACGTCCCCTGCACCTACGACCTCGAGGTGGCGGCGGCGAAGTACTTCTACGCGCTCGCCGACGGCGCCGTGCCGATGAGCTTCCACTTCAACGGCACGATCCTCTACCGCGACGGCGAGGGCCGGCTCCAGGTCGTGCCGGTGCCGTGGAGCGCCACCGCCCGCTTCCGCATGCGGCTCTCGGTGTGGCGGGCGATGATGGACGAGCACTACCCCGGCGGCGGGTGGGTGCGGCTGCAGCCCGAGACGCTGGCGGCGCTGAACGCGCGCCGCTCGGGCCGCGGGCTGCACAGCTTCGACGCCGCCGTCTCCGAGCTGCTGGAGGATCCGGATGCTGGATGAGCTCGTGCATACGCTGCTCTACGAGGGCTACGCCCTGTACCCGTACACCCCGGGGGCCGCCAAGAACGCGACCCCGACGCCGTTCGGGATCGTGTACCCGCCCGCCTACGCCGCCGAGTGCGCCGGCGCCTTCGACCATGCGCGGGTCGAATGCCTGGCCGAGCCTGGGCCCGGCGCGACGCTCTCGGCCACGCTGCGCTACCTCGCCCCTACGGGTGCGCGGCACGAGGCCCGCGAGCGCCGCGTCGAGCTCGGCCCGGCGGCGGTCGGCGGGCGGGCGACGGCGGAGTTCCCCGGCGGGCGCTTCACGCTGCGAAGCGACGCCGCCGACGGCGGCCGCGTCCGCGTGCGGGCGTGCGTGCACAACACCGCCTCCGCCACGCCGGGACTCGACCGCGCGGCGGCGCTGGAACGCTCGCTGGTCTCCACCCACGTGCTCGTGCGGATCTCGGCCGGCCGGTTCGTCTCGCCGCTCGAGGCCGGGTGCGAGAGCGTCAACATCTGGCCCGTGCTGGCGACGCCCGAGGACGACGTCGTGCTCGGGGCCGCGATCGTCCTGCCCGACCATCCCCGGATCTCTCCGCGCAGCGGCGGCGACCTCTTCGACAACACCGAGATCGAGGAGGCGCTCGTCCTGCACGTGCACGCGCTGACCGACGCCGAGCGCGAGCAGGCGGCGGCCCAGGACGGCGCGGTGCGCGAGATGCTCGAGCGCGCGCTCCGGACGACGCCCGAGGAGATCGTGCGGCTGCACTCCGGCCTGCGGGAGGCGGGCGATGGCTAGCGGCCCCCGCCCCGGCGCCCTCCCGGGCGCGAACGACGTTCCCGGCGAGGAGCGGGCCACGGTCGGCGGCGTCACGTTCGAGCGCGGCGCCACCCTCGTCCTGCGGCCCGGCACCGAGCGCGACCCCTTCGACCGCATGCTCGACGGCCGCCGGGCCACGCTCGAGCGCATCTACGTCGACTACGACGACCGTGTCCACCTGGCCGTCACCGTGGACGACGATCCCGGCCAGGAGCTCATGCGCGAGACCGGCCGCTATCTCTTCTTCTTCGCACACGAGGTGCAGCTGCCATGACCGAGACCGCCCAGCGGACCACCCAGATCCTCGTCGCCGGCATCGGCAACGCATGGATGCGCGACGACGGCTTCGGCGGCGAGGTGGCGAAGGCGCTCGCCGGCCGTACGCTTCCCCCCGGAGTGCACGTGATGGACTTCGGCACCGGCGGGCTCGACCTGGCGTACGAGGTGATGCGCGGCTACGACGCGCTGATCCTCGTCGACGTGAGCCGGCAGGGGGGCGAGGCGGGAACGCTCTATGTCATGGAGGCCGAGGCGGACGACGTCGACGGCCAGATCGAGGACGGCCAGGTGCTCGACCCCCACGGCATGGATCCGCAGACGGTGCTGCGCTTCGTGAAGCACGTCGGCGGCTGGCCGGGCCGCGTGTTCGTCGTCGCCTGCGAGCCGGAGGTCGTCGAGGACGTCGGCTTCGGGCTCTCGGACGCGGTGCAGGCGTCCATCGCCCGTGCGGCCGACGTCGTGCTCGAGACGGTGGCCGAGCTGCAGCATGCATGAGCTCTCGATCGCGAGCGCCGTCGTCGCGACGGCGGAGCGTCATGCCGACGGCCGCCGCGTGACCGCGGTGCGGGTGCGGGTCGGGCGGATGCGCCAGGTCGTGCCCGACTCGCTGCGGTTCTCGTTCGACATCTGCGCCCGCGACACGGTCTGCGAGGGCGCCCGGCTCGAGCTCGCCGAGATCGACGTGCGCCTGCGCTGCGGCGCCTGCGCGTGCGGATGGGAGCCGGACATCCCCGCCTTCCGCTGCCCACGGTGCGGAGCGGCGGACGTTACCATCGAGGCCGGCGAGGAGCTGGTCGTGGACGAGATCGACGTGGAGGAGGCGGCATGCATCGCACCAGGGTGAGGATCGTCGAGGACGCCCTCGACGCCAACAACACGATCGCCGCAGCCAACCGGGCCGACTTCGACCGCCACGACGTCACCGTCCTCAACCTGATGAGCGCGCCGGGGGCGGGCAAGACGTCGCTCCTCGAGCGCGCGCTGGCCGAGCCGATCGAGGGCGTCCGGGTCGGCGTGCTCGAGGGCGACGTGCAGGGCTCGCTCGACGCCGACCGGCTGGCCAGCCTGCACGTGCCCGTGACCCAGCTGAACACCGGCGCGGGCTTCGGCGGCGAGTGCCACCTGGACGCGAACATGGTCCGCTCGGCGCTCGCCGAGCTGCCGCTCGCGGAGATCGACCTGCTCGTGATCGAGAACGTCGGCAACCTCGTCTGCCCGGCGGAGTTCCGGGTCGGCGAGGACGCGCGGGCGATGGTGTGCTCGGTGACGGAGGGCGAGGACAAGCCGCTCAAGTACCCGCTGATGTTCCGAAGCTGCGAGCTGATCGTCGTGAACAAGCTCGACCTCCTGCCCCACATCGAGCTCGATCTCGACACGCTCCTCCACCACATCGACGCGGTCAACCCCGGGGCGGAGCGCATCCTCGCGAGCGCGCGCACGGGCGAGGGCGTCGAGGAGCTGCGCGGGTGGCTGCGCGCGCTCGCCGGGCGGCGGGTGCGGACACCGGCGTGACGCCGGTGCGTCCGGCCGCGGACGCACGCGGGCGGCTCGACGCCGGGCTGGCCGAGCGGCTCGATGCCGGCGCGCGCTTCTTCACGGCCGAGTCCGACCGGATCGCGGCGCTGTGCCATCGCGCGGCCGAGCGGTTCGCGCGCGGCGGCCGCCTGATCGCGTTCGGGCTGACGCCGCAGGCGCGTTCGGACGTCCGCCACGTGACCGTCGAGTTCGTGCACCCGGTGATCGTGGGCAAGCGGGCGCTGCCCGCGCTCGGCATCGTCGGCGCCGCCGCCGGCGTCTGCGCCGAGCTCGACCTCGCGGCCGAGCCGGACGACATCGTGATCGCGTTCGGCGACCCGGACGACGGCGTCGAGCTCGCCCGCGGCGTCGACCTCGCCCGCCGCCGCGGCTGCCTCACGATCGCGTTCGCACCGCTCGGCGCGGATGAGGAGTACGTGCCCGTGAGCGCCGACCCGTTCGTGCGCCAGGAGCTGGCCGAGACGCTCTACCACGTCGTGTGGGAGCTGGTGCACGTCTTCTTCGAGCATCGCGGCCTGCTCGAGGGGAGGACCGAGCGGCGCAGCCACGACGCCGGCGCGGCCGGCTTCCTGTACCCGTTCCTGGCCGAGCGCGAGGACGACCTCGGCGCCGTGCTCGCCGACGTGGCCGCGTCGGTGCGGATGAAGTCCGACGAGGTCGGCCGCCTGCGCGAGCAGACGCTCGCCGGAAGCGGCACGGCGCTGGCCGCCGCCGCGGATGCCGCCGCCGCGGCGTTCGCGGCCGGTGGGCGCCTGCTGGCGCTCGGGAACGGCGGGTCCGCCACCGACGCGATGGATGTCGTCGCCGACCTGGTCTCGCCGCCGCGCGAATGCGGCTGGCCGCCACGGCCGGCCCTCGACCTGACCGCAGACACCGCCATCATCACCGCGCTCGCGAACGACATCGGCGCCGACGCGGTGTTCTCGCGCCAGGTGATCGCCCACGGCCGGGAGGGCGACGTGCTGCTCGCGATCTCGACCAGCGGCAACTCGCGCTCGGTGCTCGAGGCGCTCGCCGAGGCCCGCCGCCGCGGCCTCGTCACGATCGCGCTGGTCGGCTACGACGGCGGCCGCGTCGCCGCCGAGGGGCTGGCCGACCACATCGTCGTGACGCCCTCGCAGCACATCCCCCGCATCCAGGAGGCCCAGGCCAGCGCGTACCACCTCCTGCGCGAGCTGGTCGAGACGTGAAGCCGGCCCCGCAGACGACCGCTGTCAGGGAGCGGCTGCGCGTCGAGGGCACCGTGCAGGGAGTCGGGTTCCGCCCGTTCGTCTACCGCATCGCCCACGAGGAGGGCCTGAGCGGCCACGTCCGAAACGACGAGCGCGGCGTCCTGATCGAGGCCGAGGGCACGGCCGGCGCGCTCGAACGGTTCGCCGCCCGGCTGGCTGCGGACGCACCGCCGCTCGCCGCGATCGAGCGGGTCGTGCGCGAGCATGTCGCCGTCGAGGGTGGACGCGGGTTCCGCATCCTCGAGAGCGCGCGGGCGGGGGCGCCGGCCGCGCTCGTGACGGCCGACAGCGCGACGTGCGCGGAGTGCCTGGCCGAGGTCCGCGATCCGGGCGACCGCCGCCACCGCTACCCGTTCACGAACTGCACCAACTGCGGCCCGCGCTTCACGATCGTGCGCGGCGTCCCCTACGACCGCGCCCTGACGACGATGGCCGGGTTCACGATGTGCCCGGCCTGCCGGCGCGAGTACGACGATCCGGGCGACCGCCGCTTCCACGCGCAGCCGAACGCCTGCCCCGCGTGCGGCCCGCGCGCGCGACTGGTGGACGCCGACGGGGTCGACGTGCGGCTCGCGGGAGCCCCCGACGCCGTCGCGGCGGCCGCCGCCGCGATCGCCGGCGGCGGGATCGTGGCGGTGAAGGGGATCGGCGGCTATCACCTGGCCTGCGCCGCCGCCGACGAGGATGCCGTGCGGGCGCTGCGGGCGCGCAAGCACCGGGAGCGAAGGCCGTTCGCCGTCATGGTGGCGGGAGTCGATGCGGCCCGGCGCCTGGTCAGGCTCGATCCGGGCGAGCAGGGCCTGCTCGAGTCGCCCGCGCGGCCGATCGTGCTCGCCCGGCGCCTGCCCGGGGCCGCCGTCGCGGCGGCCGTGGCGCCGCGCGCGCCCGATCTCGGCGTGATGCTCCCCTACTCGCCGCTGCACCACCTGCTCCTCGACGACCTGGCGGCGGCGGGCGGCCCCGGCGCGATCGTGCTCACGAGCGGCAACGTCTCGGACGAGCCGATCGCCTACCTCGACGAGGACGCCCTGGAGCGGCTGGCCGGGATCGCCGGGTGCTTCCTCGTCCACGACCGCCCGATCCAGTCGCGCACCGACGACTCGATCGTGCGCCGCGCCCGCGGCCGCGACGGCGTCCTGCGGCGCTCGCGCGGGTTCGTGCCCGCGCACCTCGCGCTGCCCGTCCCGGCGGCGCGGCCGCTGCTCGCGTGCGGCGCCGAGCAGAAGAGCACGTTCTGTCTCGCCCGCGGCGCGCGCGCGTGGGTGGGGCACCACATCGGCGACCTCGAGCACGCGGCGGCGCTGGAGGCCTACCGCGAGGGCGTGCGCCACTTCGAGCGGCTGTTCGCGGTGCGGCCGCAGGTGGTCGTGCACGACCTGCACCCCGGCTACCTCTCGACCGCCTACGCCCTCGAGCGCGACGACGCGGAGCCGCTCGCCGTCCAGCACCACCACGCCCATCTGGCCGCCTGCCTGGCCGAGCACGGGCTCGAGGGCGCCGCGGTGGGAGCGATCTACGACGGCACCGGCTACGGCGCCGATGGGACGGTCTGGGGCGGCGAGCTGCTCGCCGGCGACCTGCGCGGGTTCGAGCGGGCGGGGTGGCTGCGCCCGGTGCGGATGCCGGGCGGTGCGGCCGCGATCCGGCAGCCGTGGCGGATGGCGGCGGCGTGGCTGGCCGAGGCCTTCGGTGCGCCGCAGCCACCTCCGGCGTGGCTCGGCGACGGCATCGACGCCGACCGCTGGAGCGTCGTGGCCCGGATCGGCGCGAGCGCCGAGACCTCGCCCGTGACGAGCAGCATGGGCCGGCTCTTCGACGCCGTCGGGGCGCTGTGCGGCCTGTGCCTGGAGGTGACCTACGAGGGCGAGGCGGCGGTCGAGCTGGAGGCGGCCGCGTCGTGCGGGACCGCGCGCGCGTACGAGCTCGGCCCGGACCTCGACCCGCGGCCCGCCGTGCGCGCGATCGCCGCCGACCTGGCCGCGGGCGTCGCCGTCCCGGACGTCGCCGCCGGGTTCCACGCGGCGGTCGCCCGCGCGACCGCGGCCGCGTGCACGGCCGTCGCCGCCGGGCGGGGCATCGACGTCGCGGTGCTCTCCGGCGGCGTGTTCCAGAACCGGCTGCTGCTCGAGTCGACGTCGGCGCTGCTCGAGCGGGACGGCCTGCGCGTGCTCTCCCCGGAGCGGCTGCCGCCGAACGACGGCGGCATCTCGTTCGGGCAGGCGGCCGTCGCCGCCGCCCGGCTCCAGCATGAATGATGGTGCCAGGCACCGGTATGCACCGCCGTGCGTAGGGGTGCCTGGCACCGGTTATTCACCGGGCCAGGCACCCCTGTCGGTCAGCTCACCTTGATCGACGCGTTGGTCGTGTACTTCGACGCGCCGCCGCCGCTCGTCTTCTTGAACCGGGCCCGGAACTTGTACGTTCCCGTGCCGTGGTTGGGGACGAACGTCGCCGACGTCGCCGTGCTCGACTTGATGAACGTCACCCACTTGGACGTGCCCGGGTAGGTGACCTGGACGTCCTCGGAGTAGCCCGACGACGGCGCGCTCGCCGCCCACGTCAACGTGAACGACGTGCTCGCGGACCCGGTCGACGGCGTGGCCGTCATCGGCACGTTCAGCTTGATCGTGTTCCCCGTCGCCGTGTCGGTGAACGTGAAGTCACCGGCCGACGCGAAGGCCGCGGTACGGAACGCGACCGGCGCCACCAGGCCCGTGTCGGGCCACAGGCCCAGGCCGGTCGTCTTGTCGGTGGCGCTGTGCGAGCCCGGACCCACGAAGCTCCACTGCAGCGTGTCGCCCATCGCCAGTGCCGGCGACGGCGACGCGAAGCCGGTGTTCGTCACACCGACGTAGCTCGTGCCCGGCGCCGGGCTGACGCTCACGACCTTCGTGGAGTTGACGGCGGTCGTCGTCTGGTCGGATCTCGCCGAGGCGGCGTTCGTGGCGGTCGGCGGCAGGATGGGAGTCGCGTTCACCGTCACCGTCGCGGAGCCGCCGGCGGCGAGCGTGCCCAGGTTGCACGTGATCGTGGCCGCACCCGAGCAGGATCCCTGCGACGCCGAGGCCGAGACGGACTGCGCGTTCGCGGGCGCGGTGTCGGTGAGCGTCACGTTCGTCTGCGCCGAGCTGCCCGGGTTCGACACGGTGACCGCGTAGCTCGCCGGCGAGTCGGCCTGGACGCCCGAGGACGCGGACTGGCTGACCGTCAGCTGCTTCGGCGGCGCGGCCTGCCCGTGGCACGTCCCCGAGAACGAGTCCTTGACGGCGCCCTTGTAGTTCACGAACGTGGCGCTGTAGCCGGTCGGCTGGAGCACCATCCGCAGGTAGCCGAAGGCACGCTGGTTGGCCAGCGGGTAGGGGTTCGCCGTCTTGGCCGCCGCCTGGAGCGACTCGCCGCCGGTGCCGACGATCACCTCCTCGATGCCGTTGGCGTTGTCCACGGCGCCGCTCGGGTTGAGGGGCGCGAAGCGCGCATAGGTGTGGATGTGACCGTTCAGCACCACGTCCACGTGGGCGGCGTAGAGCAGGTTCCACCAGGTGTTGTAGGTGGAGTTGTTCTTCGCCGTCGCCGTCCACCGCGGCTGGTGCCAGTAGGCCAGCACGCACGGCTGGTCGTTCGCGGCCAGGTCGGCGGAGAGCCATTGCGTCTGCGGGCTCGTCTTCCCGCACCCGCCCACGTTCGTCTTCGAGCAGTTGGCGTTCAGCGAGATCAGATGCCACTTGCCGAGGTCGAACGAGTACTCACCGGCCGTCGCCGGGTGGGCACGTGCGCCGAAGTAGGCGAAGTAGTCCTGCCCCGCGTTGTTGGAGTCCGGGCACGCGGTGCCCGTCGCCGAGTTGGTCACCGTCGAGTATTCGTGGTTCCCCGCCGACGGATCGATGATGTTGTTGAAGAACCCCCACGACGGGCCGTAGCTCTGCGCGAACTCCGCCGGCGTCCCGCAGCCGTACTGGTAATCGCCCAGGCCGAGCAGGTAGTCGATGCTCGAGTCGGTCTCCATCTGCTGCGACGTGCGCACCTCGCCGCAGTTGGACGACTCACCCGCGCCGCCGTTGAAGTGCGAATCGGCCGGCGCGCACGCCATGTCGCCGACCGCCGCGACGACGGGATTGCCGCTGCCGTCGGTCGCCTGCGCGTTGCTCGCGCTGCCGCCAAGCAGCGCCACGGCGGCCACGGCCGCCACCACCCACACCTGCCTCTTCATCCTGACACTCCTTGGGAATTCGTCCGGCTCCGAACGGCCGGGAGTCCCCCTCCACCGCGCGAGTATATCTCGTATACCGATGGAAGTCGAGGAATTGACCCGACGGATTACGACGGGCCGCTCGCCGGCCGCCGCGCGGCCGTCCGACGCCGCGTGAGCGTCAGGCGCGCCGGATCGAGCGGATGCGCCGGGTGGCTGCGGCCAGGGCGCGCTCGAGCTCCGCCCGGTCCTCGTCGAGCGAGTCGAGGCAGTCGGCCAGCCGGCGGTCGCCCTCAGCGGTCAGGCGGACGTGCACCACCCGGCCGTCGAGCGCCGAGGGCTCGCGCACCACAAGTCCCACGTCCTCGGCGCGCGTCACGAGATCGCTCACGGTGGTCTGCGGCATCTCGAGCCGGTCAGCGAGCTCGCTGACCGAGGCCTGCTCGCGGCCGTCGGGGGCGCCCTTGATGGCCACGAGCAGCAGGTACCGCTGCGGGGTGAGGCTGGCCGCCCGGGCGGCCAGATCGCTGCGGGCCTCGAAGCGGCGCAGCGCCACCCGAAATTCCGCGACCCGTTGAACATCCGAAAGCGACGCCGCGTCCTTTCTCGCCATGGCATCAGCCTACTCCAATGCCGAGACCGGCGGGGCCGCGGCACGCGGTGGCGGCGCCGGCGCGTCCTCCAGCAGCCCTCGCAGCGTCGCCAGGGCGGCGCGCAGCAGCCGGGACACGTGCACCTGGCTCAGCCCCAGCCGCTCCGCGATCGCGCGCTGGGTCATGTCGTGCTCGAACCGGAGCAGCACGATCTCGCGCTGACGCACGGGCAGCCTCGGCAGGGCGGCGGCCAGGTCGAGCGAGCGCTCGACGCGCTCGTAGCCGGCGTCGCCCGCGCCGACCCGCTCATCCTCGTCCGCGCCCAACGCGTCGGCGCGATAGGCGCCCCGGGCGGCCAGCCCGTCGCGCACCGAGCCGGGCGCCAGGCCGAGGGACGAGGCGATGTCGGCAACCGACGGCTGACGGCCCTCTGACTGGGCAAGCAGCTCCCGCTGGCGGACCGCGGCGCTGCCGATCTCCTGCAGCGAGCGCGGCACGCGGATGCTCCAGCCCTGGTCGCGGAGCATGTGCTGCAGCTCTCCCCGGATGAGCGCGGCGGCGTAGGTGCCGAACTGGACGCCCCGGCCGGGGTCGAACCGCTCGACCGCCAGGATGAGGGCGACATATCCGGTCTGCATGAGGTCGTCCTGCGAGAAGCCGGAGGATCCGAATCCGCGCGCCAGCCGGCGGACGAGGCGCCCGTGACGTCGGATCAGCATCTCGCGGGCGGCGGCGTCGCCGCTGCGCGCGAGCGCCGCGAGCCGCGCGTCGCCCGTCCGCTCGAGCGGCACGCCTGCGCCTCGACGGGAGGCCGTGGACACAGATCGTCCGTACCACGGCGCATCCCGGCTCAATCATCTCCCGATGCTCCGCATGCCGCACCAATGTTTCATCCGGCCGTGAACGGGCAGACCAACGCGGAAGCCGCGACCGGTGGGCGGCACACGCAGCGGGCAGGAACGTCGAGATCGGTCTGGCCGTCGAGGAGGCCGAAGGCGGGGTGGGCGCCCGGAAGCCGGCGGCCGGAGTGGCGGGAGCCCGCCCGGCGCGAAGCCGGCCGCTGACGCCGGGCCGACGGATGGCTGGCGCTCTACAGCGATCTCGAGTCCTCCGCGAGTACGACCACCCGGACGCCGGCTCGGGGCAGGGGCGCCCGCGCGTTCGGCATGTCGACGCTCGCGGCGGCGGCGTGACCGCACGGGCGGTCAGTCGCGGCGGCTGTGCGATCCGTCCAGGATCGCCGCGAGCTCTGCGCACCAGAGCATCGTGATCGCCGTCAGGTACACGAAGAAGAGCAGGGCCACCGGCGTCGCCAGCGTGCCGTACACGCGGTTGTAGCTGGCCAGGTGCGCGACGTAGAGCGCGAAGCCGTGCTCGAGTGCCGTGAACCCGACCGCACCGGCCGCGGCACCGATGGCGACGCTGCGCAGCCGCGGACGGAAGGCGGGCACGAAGCGGAAGAGGAATCCGAAGCCGATGAAGACGGCCACGAACGGCCCCACCGTCTCGGTCACGACGCCGCCGAGCCCGACGCCGGCGATGGAGACGTGCGAGAGGATGACGAGCGTCGTGGCGGCGGTGAAGGCCACCCCCGCTCCCGCCACCAGCAGGACGTCCCAGAACTTTCCGCGCAGGAACGGACGCCGGTCGTCGACGCCCCACGCACGGTTCAGGGCGGAACGCAGCGCGGCCATCATCCCGCTCGCCGCCCAGACGAGGCCGACCGCGCTGACGGCGTTGAACGCCCCCGACGTCGACGTCGCGCTCACGATCAGGTGGTGCACCTCCCGCTGGCCGGAGGCCGACAGCGGGACGAGCTGGACGATCTGGTCGACCACCTTCTGCTGGTCGGACGGGCCTCCGAGCACGAACGCGCCGCTCACCGATGTGACCAGGATCGCCAGCGGGAAGATGGACAGGAGGACGTGGAAGCTGATCGAGGCTGCGTAGTCCATGCAGCCGTCCGAGAGGAAGTCGGACGTCGCCTGACGGGCGAGTTGGACGAGCTGCCGCCCACGGCGCCGCAGCTCGGGGTCGCGCGGGTCGCTGGCGGTGCGGCGCATCCCTTCCATTCCATACCACGAACGGATGCGGCCCTAACGGCCGGAGCCGGAGATACTATCGTGATGCGATGGGTTTGTGTCTTGCCGTGTCCGTGCCGCCGGCGGCCGGCTCGCCGATCCCTTCCAGGTCGAGCTCATCGCCGCGACGAGCCCAGAGCCCTGGTGCGGGTGGCCGCCAACGACAGCCCCCTCACGCTGGTCGCCCGCACCGGGAGTCCCCCCTGAGGCCGGTTTCGCAGCCGCGGCGTGCGGGTAGACACGACCTCCGGCATGAACGCTCCCGGTTACCTCTGGTCCGCGTACCTGACCGTCGGGATCGAGACGGCGCTCGTGCTTGCGCCTGCGCGGCTGCGCGCGCGCGTGCCGGCGCTCCTCGTCATCACGGCGGCCCTGAACGAGCTGCCCTTCGTGGCGTTCGCCTGGGTGCTCGCGGTCACGCTGCTCGCGTGGGTGAACGGCGACCTCCACGCACCCGGCGCAGCCGGCGTGCTCGTGCTCGCGGGAGTGATCTCGGCAGGGCTTGGCCTCGTGATCCGGCGCGGGATCGCGACCGGTCCCGCCGTCGCGACCGCGCTACGCGAGGGCATCGGCGCTGACGCGCCCGTCCAGGGTCTTCCCTGGCGGCGGCGGGCGCGGGTCGTGGTCGCCCCGCTGCCGGTGCGGCCTCGAGGCGTCGAGCGCATCCGCAATGTCGCCTACGCGGCCGTCGGCCGCCGCACGCGGCTCGACCTCTACCGGAGCCGCTCGCATCCGCGCGGCGCCCCCATCCTGCTCCACCTCCACGGCGGGCACTTCCGGATGGGCGGGAAGAGCCGCGAGGCCCGCCCGCTCCTGCATACGCTCGCCGACCGGGGATGGCTGTGCGCGAGCGCCGGATACCGGGTGCGGCGGCCGGGCCGGTTCCCGAACTCGCTCGTCGACGCCAAGCGTGCGATCGTCTGGCTGCGGGCGCACGCCGCCGAGTACGGCGGCGACCCGGGAGTGATCGTCGTGGCGGGGAGCTCGGCCGGGGCGCACCTCGCAGCGATGGCGGCGCTGACGCCGCAGGACGCAAGGCTCCAGCCCGGGTTCGAGTCCGCCGACACGTCGGTCAGCGCGGCCGTCTGCCTGTACGGCTACTTCGGCCCCCGCGAGTCGGACGGCCCGGTGGCATCGTCACCTGGGGCGCACGCCCACGCACAGGCGCCGCCCTTCTTCATCATCCACGGTGACGGCGACAGCCTCGTCCCGGCGGCGTCCGCCCGGCACTTCGCTCGCGAGCTGCGCGCCCGTGCCCGCAACCCGATCGTCTACGCCGAGCTGCCCGGGGCCGAGCACGGCTTCGACATCTTCCACTCGCTCCGGTTCGAGCACGTGATCGAGGGCATCGGGGCGTTCCTCGACCGGCTCCCGGCACTGGACTGACGCCGGCGCTACGGTTGGCCGATGCCCGCGAGCGCCGACGCCGAGCACGCCGAGATCGTCGTCGTGGGCGGTGGCATGGCCGGCCTCGCGGCCGCGTGGGAGCTGCGCGACCGCGACGTCGTCGTGCTGGAGGCGGATGGCCGCGCCGGCGGCCGGCTGCTGTCGCTGCCGCGCGACCCGTACTGGCTGAACTTCGGCGGCCACGTGCTGGCCGGGCCCGAGTCGGCGACCGGCCGGCTGCTGAGTGCAACGGGCGTCGAGGCGGCGCCCGTACCGGGTGTGCTGACGGCGCTGGCGATGAACGGGCGGGTGCTCTCGGGCGGGCGCGTCGAGACCTACCCCTTCCGGCTGCCCCTGACCCGGACCGAGCGGGTCGCGCTCGTGCGGGCGGGTGCGCGCGTGCGCCTGGCGGTGCTCGAGTACGGCCGGATGGCGCGGCGCCGGCCCGGCGAGACCGAGGCGGCCAGGCGCGCCCGCATCCTCGCCTACCGCGACGACCGCACCTTCGCCGACTTCCTCGGCGACGTGCCCGCCGAGGTCGACGCGATCTTCCGGCCCACCATCCAGCGCTCCTCGGGCGAGCCGGAGCAGGTGTCGGCCGGCTACGGCATCGGCTACTTTCAGCTCGTCTGGGACCGCGAGGGCGGGCTGACCCGAAACGTGCTCGGCGGATCGGCGCGGCTGCCGGAGGCGATCGCGGGCGCGCTCGGGCCGCGGGTGCGCACCGCCTGCCCGGTCGAGCAGGTCGCGCAGGACGACGCGGGGGTCACGGTGCGCTACACGGCCGACGGGCGCTCACGGTCGATCGCCGCGCGCTTCGCCGTCGTGGCGGTGCCGGCGTTCGCCGCCGGACGGGTGATCGCCGGGCTCCCGGACGACACCGCCGCCGCCCTGGCCGGGATCGCCTACGGGCCGTACGTCGTGGGCGCGTTCCTGACCCGCGAGCCGGGGCCCATGCCCTACGACCACATCTACGCGCTGGCGACGCCGAAGCGCTCCTTCAACATGCTCTTCAACACGGCGAACGTCACCCGTACCGGCGGGGCGCGTGCGCCGGGCGGGACGCTCATGGTCTACTCGGCGGCGGGCCTGGCCGGCGCCCTCGCCGGCTGCGACGACGACGAGGTGGCGCGTACGTACACCCGCGACGTCGAGGAGCTCTTCCCCGCCCTGGCCGGACACGTCGAGGAGGTGCAGGTGAGGCGGTGGCCGCACGGCCTGCCGCATCCGCGGCCCGGCCGCCACCTGCTCCAGCCGGCGCTCGAGCGCTCGCTCGGCAACGTCTTCCTGGCCGGCGACTACCTGGGCACGACCTACGTCGACACCGCGGTCACGACCGGCACGGCGGCCGCGCACGCCATCCGGCGCCGGCTTGGCTAGATCGGCAGCCGGGGGGCCTCGCCTACCCGCCGCCGCCGTCCGCCATCCGGGCGATGCCGTCGAGGAGCAGGTCGAGCCCGAGCTCGAAGTGCCGGCGGGGGTCGCCGAACATGTGCGATGCGAGCGCGACGCAGTTGGGGAAGGCGTCGGCGGGCAGCATCGCGTAGCTCCGCCGCCAGACGTCCGCGGCGGGGCTGGCGGCGCGCAGCTCGGCCTCGATGCTCGCGACGCCCGCGGTGTAGTTCACCAGGATGTGGTCGCACATCGCGGCGTCGGCGTCCTCGAGGCCGGCGCTGCGCAGCGCCGCAAGCGCGATCTCGGCCAGCCGTTCCTGCCCCTCCAGCACCTCCGGTGCACGAGCCAGCCGGGCGGCGAAGTGCGGGTGCGCGTGGTACATCTCCCACGCCTGCATCGACAGCCGGCGCAGCGTGTCGCGCCAGTCACCCGTGACGGTGAAGGTATCGGCGATCGCGGTCAGGAGGCTGTCCGCGACCGCCAGGAGGATCTCGTCCTTGTCGCGGAAGTGGCGGTAGACCGCGGTCGGATCGGCCCCGAGCTCGGCGCCCAGGCGGCGCAGCGTGAGGCCCTCGAGACCGTCCCGGTCGATCACACGCAGCGCGGCCGTGACGATCAGGCTGCGGTCGAGGCGCCGGCGCGAGGCGGTTGCCATGGCCGCGCATCCTATCCCGGGCGGGCCGTGTTGTCCACAGCGTTGTCATTCTACTTGACATCGGCGTGGTCACCTGCGAGGATCCGCGCCCGAACGTCCGGGAGGGACACCATGAACACCGTCTGGCGCCGATCCGCCGCTGCGCTCCTCGTCCTCGTCCTCGCGGCCGGCTGCGGCCGGTCGGCCGGAGGCGGCACGTCCACCCCGCCCCCCGCCAGCTCGTCACTGCACGCGACGACGCCGGCGGCGCAGGGCACGTACTCGGGCGCCGTCACCTGGGCGCTCTACCGGGAGACGAACTCACTCGACCCGATCTTCGCCTTCGACTACCCGGAGAACACGGTGATCGCGTCGATGTGCGACACCCTGATCCGCCAGTCGCCCGAGGGCGTCGTCGGGCCGGGCCTCTCGACGCTCACCTACCGCAACCCGACCACGCTGGTCTTCCAGCTGCGCACCGACGCGCACTTCTGGGACGGCACCCCGGTCACCTCGGCCGACGTCGTCTACAGCCTCGACCGCCAGCGCGACCCCAAGCTGGGCGGGTTCTACGGCGCCGTCTTCAGCCGCGTGCGCTCGATCGCCGCGCAGGGGCCGCACACGGTGGTCATCACCCTCACCCAGCCCGACTACTGGCTGGCGGGCGAGCTCGCCTCGACGCCCGGCTTCATCGTCGAGAAGCGCTTCACCGAGAAGGCCGGCAAGGCCTTCGGCACGCCGACCGGCGGCATCATGTGCAGCGGCCCGTTCAAGCTGAAGTCGTGGCACCCGGGCGACGTCCTCTCCGTGACCGCGAACCCGAACTACTGGGACGCGGCGCTGCGGCCCAAGGTGTCCGAGATCGACTTCAAGGGCGTCCCCACCGACTCGGCCGCCACCGCCGGCCTCCTCACCGGCGAGATCATGGGCGACTACCCGCTGAACATCTCGACCCTCGACCAGCTGAAGTCGGCCTCGAACCTGAAGGTCTACCTCGGCCCGTCCTACTCGTCCGACGCGTTCATCGTCTCGAACGCGAAGGGGCCGCTCGGCAACGTGCTCGTGCGCCGCGCCCTGTCGCTCGCGATCAACCGCGAGAGCTTCATCCAGAGCGTGTACAAGGGCGCCGCCCAGCTGCCGCGGACGCTCGCCAACCCGGGCACCTGGGGCTACGGCCGCTCCGTCTTCCAGTCGGCGTGGAACGCCCTGCCCGAGCCGAAGCAGAACCTCGCCGAGGCCAAGCGGCTCGTGCAGCAGGCGGGCGCGACCGGCAAGACGATCACGCTCGGCATGTCCAGCCAGCTGAACAACATCAACACCGAGGCGGTGATGTTCCAGAGCGCCGGCCGCCAGATCGGCCTGCACGTGAACCTGAAGTCCGTCTCGGCGGCGAACTACATCAACTTCTTCGTCGACCCCAAGGCCCGCGCCGGCATCGACGGGTTCTTCACCGTCAACTACCCGGACTACGCCGACCCGGCCGGCCTCTATTCGACACTGGTGATGCCCGACGGCTCGCAGAACTACGACGGCTTCTCGAACGCCACGGTCACGCGCCTGATGAACCAGGCCCGCGGCACGGCCGACGCCAACCAGCGGGCCACGCTGGTCGCGCAGGCGCAGAAGATCATCGTCCAGCAGCTGCCGTGGATCCCGGTGGCCGACCCCGACAGCATCCTGATCCTGAACCGCAAGCTCACCGGGCCGGCGTCGTCGTTCTCGTACATGTTCGCGCCCTGGATCGCCGGCCTCGGCGCCGCCGGGTAGCCCGTGGCGGCGTTCCTGGCACGGCGCGCCCTGATGCTGGCGGCCACGCTGCTCGTGTCGAGCTTCGTGATCTTCAGCGCGCTCGACATCGCCCCCGGCGATCCGATCGCGACGCTCTCGGGCGGCCGGTCGCTGCCGGCGTCGAGCGTGGCCATCCTCAAGCACCGCTACCACCTGGACGACCCCTTCCTCGTCCGCTACTGGGACTGGCTCACGGGCGCGCTGCACGGCGACCTCGGCATCTCGATCATCCTGCGCGAGAACGTGTCGACCCTGATCGCGTCCCGGATGGGCACGACGCTCGAGCTGGTGGCCTATGCGTCGGTGCTGATCGTGGTGGCCGGCGTCGCGCTGGGCGTGCTCGGCGCGCTGCGCCCCGGGGTCGTCGACACCGGCGTCGTCGTCGTCACCACGCTCTCGGCCGCACTGCCGTCGTTCGTCGCCGCGGTCGTCCTGATCACCGTGTTCGCGGTCGACCTGGGCTGGTTCCCGGCGCTCGGCAACGGCTCCGGCCCGATCGGCCAGCTGCAGCACCTGACGCTGCCCGCGATCAGCCTCGCGGTCGGCTCGCTCGCCCTGGTGGCGCGCGTGACCCGTGCGGCCGTCCGTGAGGAGGCGGGCAAGGAGCACGTGCAGACGGCGATCTCGCGCGGCATCCCCTACGCCACGGTCGTGCGCCGGCACGTGCTGCGGAACGCCGCGATCCCGATCACGACGATCGCCGGGCTGACGATCGCCTCGCTGATCGCGATCGACGCCGTGGTCGAGACCGCCTTCAGCCTGAACGGCCTCGGCGCCTACCTGGTCACCTCGGCGCAGTCGAAGGACTTCGCCGTCGTGCAGGGCATCTCGCTCGTGCTGGTGGCCACGTTCGTCGTGGTGAACACCCTCGTCGACCTCGCCTACGCGCTGCTCGACCCGCGGGTGACGCTCGGGAGCCGCGCCCAGTGACGGTTGCGTCCACGCTCACGCAGCGCCTGCGCCGGTCGGGCGTCCGCCGCCGCACCCACGCCGGCGTCCTGGGCTACACCTGCGCGGCGGTGATCGTCGCCGCCCTGGTGCTCGCCGTGTTCGGGCGGGCGCTCGCACCCTACGACCCCAACGCGGCCGACCTGACCAAGGCCTACCTGGGGCCGGCCGGCGGCCACCTGCTCGGCTTCGACGGCAACGGCCGCGACCTGCTCGCGCGCGTGCTCGCGGGTGCGCGCACGTCGGTGCTCGGCCCGCTCGCCGTCGCCGCCGCCGCGGTCGCGATCGGGACGGCGACCGCGGTCGCCACGGCCTGGATCGGCGGCTGGTTCGATACCGCCGTCTCGGCCGTGCTCGACGTCCTCTTCGCCTTCCCGGGCATCCTGCTCGCCGTGCTGGCCGCAGCCGTGTTCGGGCCCAGCC
The DNA here is from genome assembly GCA_963843705.1 of uncultured Actinomycetes bacterium. Lineage (GTDB taxonomy): Bacteria > Actinomycetota > Thermoleophilia > Gaiellales > JAICJC01 > JAICJC01. Next base: position 65,440 of record CAWJLQ010000009.1, on the reverse strand, counting down.
TGGTGGCCGCGGCGACGGCCCTCGCGGTCGCCTACATGCCCTACGTCGCCCGCGTGCTGCGCGGCGCGGCCCTGCGCGAGCGCGGCCAGGCCTACGTCGAGGCGCTCGAGGTGCAGGGGTTCTCGGGCGTCGCCATCTGCGCCCGGCATCTCGTCCCCAACATCCTGCGCCTGATCGTCGCGCAGGGCACGGTGCTGTTCGGGTACGCCATGGTCGACCTGGCGGCGATCTCGTTCATCGGCCTCGGCGTGCAGCCGCCGCAGGCCGACTGGGGTGTGATGGTCGCCGAGGGCGAGACGGGCGTGCTGCAGGGCTATCCCGCCGAGTCGCTGGCGGCGGGCGTCGCGATCATGATCGTGGTCGTGGCGGTGAATCTGCTCGGCGAGCGACTGACCGACGACGCGCAAAGGAGCGCCGCATGACCGATCTCCACTATCTCTCCGCAACCGACGCGCTGCGGATGTTCCGCTCGCACGAGCTCTCGCCGGTCGAGCTGCTCGAGGCCGTCATCGCCCGCTCCGAGCAGGTCGAGCCGACGGTGAACGCGCTCTGCCACCGCTTCTTCGACGACGCGCGGTCGCAGGCGCGGGAGGCCGAGGCCCGCTACATGGGCCGCGGGCCGGCGCCGCGGCCGCTGGAGGGGATCCCGACCGCGGTCAAGGAAGAGGAGGAGGTGGCGGGGCAGCCCTGGACGCAGGGCTCGCTGATCTACAAGGACACCGTCGCCGAGCACTCCTCGCCGTTCGCCGAGCGCATCCTCGACTCCGGCGCGATCGTGCACGCGCGGACGACCGCGCCCGAGTTCTCGTGCGCCGGGTTCACCCACTCGCGCCTGTGGGGGGTGACCCGCAACCCCTGGAACCCCGGCTTCGGCGTGGGCGGCTCGTCGGGCGGCTCGGGCGCCGCCCTCGCCTCGGGCACGGCCACCCTGGCAAGCGGCTCGGACATCGGCGGCTCGATCCGGATCCCGGCCGCCTACAACGGCGTCGTCGGGTTCAAGCCGCCGTACGGCCGCGTACCGCAGGTGGCGCCGTTCAACCTCGACGTCTACTGCCACTGCGGCCCGCTGGCGCGCACCGTGGCGGATTGCGCGCTCTTCGAGAACGTCCTCGCCGGCCCGCACCCGCACGATCACGTCTCGTTGCGGCCCAAGCTCGAGATCCCCGCGCAGCTCGAGCCGGCGGCCGGCCTGCGCGTCGCCGTCTCGGTCGACCTCGGCGACCACCCGGTCGACCCGGACGTCGCCGCCGCCACGCTCGCCGCCGCAGCGGCGCTGCGGGAGGCGGGCGTGCAGGTGGACGAGGTCGACCTGCACCTGCCGAGCGAGCAGGTGCACCGCGCCGCCGAGCTGCACTTCGCGCTCGGGTTCGCCGCCTGGATCAACGAGATGGCCACGAAGCACGGCGACCTGATGACCGCCTACGCGCTCGACTTCGCCCGCTGGACGGGCGAGTACGCCCACCCCGGCGCCCAGCTCGAGAAGATCGAGATCGAGGCGGCGCTCTACCCGCCCCTCGGGGAGCTGCTCGAGGACTACGACGCGCTGCTGTGCCCGACCTGCGGCGCGCGCGGCCTGGTCGCGGGCGACGACTACGTCGGCCACGGCCTCGACGTCGGCGGCCGCCACCTGGAGCACTATTTCGTCTCGATGCTCACGCCCACGTTCAACATTCTCAGCCGCTGCCCGGTGCTGGTCGTGCCCGGCGGCTTCGCCGACAACGGGCTGCCCGTCGGCGTCCAGATCGTCGGCCGGACGTACGACGACGTCGTCCCCTTCCGCCTCGGCGCAGCCCTCGAGCAGGTGCGGCCGTGGCTGGACGCCGCCGAGCGCCGGCCTGCGATCGCGCAGGAGGCGCCCGCGACGTGACCGCCCTGCTCGAGGTCGAGCGGCTGACGGTGCGCCTGGTGGTCGAGGGCGAGCCGCGCACCGTGCTGCAGGAGGTCGGCCTCGAGATCGCCGAGGGGGAGGCGGTCGGCCTGGTCGGCGAGTCGGGGTCGGGCAAGTCGATGACCGCCCGCGCGATCGCACGCCTGCTGCCGGCCCGCGCGGCGGTCGACGGATCGATCCGGTTCGACGGCCGCGACGTCCTGTCGCTGCGCGGGGCGGCGCTGCGCGAGTTCCGCGGCGAGGTGGCGACGATCTTCCAGGATCCGCGGGCGCACGTGAACCCGGTGCGCCGCATCGGCGACTTCATGACCGAGGCGCTGCGCACGAACGGCGGCGTCCCGGCCGCGCAGGCCCGCCGGCGCGCCGTCCACCTGCTCGAGGAGGTCGGCATCGAGGACGGCGAGCGGCGGCTGGGGCAGTACCCGCACGAGCTCTCCGGCGGGATGCTGCAGCGGGTCATGATCGCGGCCGCGCTGCTCACCGAGCCGCGCCTGATCCTCGCCGACGAGCCGACCACCGCCCTCGACGTGACCATCCAGGCGGAGGTGATGGCGATCCTCGACGCGCTCCGCCGCGACCTCGGCCTGGCGCTGCTCTTCATCACCCACGACCTCGACCTGGCGGCGGCCGTCTGCGACCGCACGACCGTCATGTACGCGGGCCAGATCGTCGAGATGCAGCCCTCGCAGCTCCTGCACGGCGATCCGCTGCACCCGTACACGTCCGGCCTGATCGCCGCCCGGCCGAGCGTGGCGGAGACGGCGGCGCGGCTGCGGGCGATCCCCGGCCGGCCGCTGTCGGCGTTCGAGGCGCCGCCGGGATGCGCGTTCGCGTCGCGGTGCGCGCACGCGCAGGAGCGCTGCGCGCAGACGCGGCCGCCGCTGCGGCACCTGGGCGGCGGGCTCGTGCGCTGCGTGCGGGCCGAGGAGCTGCGCGGCGAGCTGGCCACGGCGGGCCATGCCTGAGCCGATCCTCACCGTCGCCGGACTGCGCAAGGAGTTCGGCCCCCTGGTCGCCGTGGACGACGTCGAGTTCGCGCTGCCCGAGGGCGGCTCGCTCGCGATCGTCGGCGAGTCCGGCTCGGGCAAGACGACCGTCGCCCGGATGATCGTCGGGCTCGAGCGGCCGACGGCGGGGACGATCCGCGCGTGCGGGCGCGACCGCTCCCAGCCCGCCCGGTCGGCGTCGGAGCGCCGCCGCCGCGGCGGCGAGGTGCAGATCGTCTTCCAGGACCCGTACTCGAGCCTCGATCCCCGCCAGACGGTGGCGGCGTCGCTGGACGAGGTCGTGCGGCTGCACCGGGGCGGCGGCGCCGGCGCGCGCCGCGCCCGCGTGGACGAGCTGGCCGGGCTGGTCGGGCTCGACGAGCGCCAGGTGCGCGCCCTCCCGCGTGCGCTCTCGGGCGGCCAGCGCCAGCGGGTCGCGATCGCCCGCGCGCTCGCGGCCGAGCCGCGCGTCGTCATCCTCGACGAGTCGGTGTCGGCGCTCGACGTGTCGATCCAGGCGCAGGTGCTCAACCTGCTCGCCGACATCCGCGACGCGACCAGCATCTCGTTCGTCCTGATCAGCCACGACCTGGCGGTCGTGCGCCAGCTCACCGACGAGACGATCGTCATGCGCCGCGGCGCCGTCGTCGAGCGCGGCTCGACGGCGCAGGTGCTCGACCACCCCCGGGAGGAGTACACCCGGCTGCTGCGCGCGAGCGTGCCCGCCCCGGGGTGGCGGCCGCAGCGCCGGCTGGCGCTCGGGCGTCCGGGAGCGTCGTGAGCGGCCGGCTCGACCTGGCCGTCACCGGCGCGACGCTGATCGACGGCACCGGCGCCCCCGGCCGGCCGGCCGACGTCGGCGTCGCCGGCGACCGGATCGCGGCCGTGGCCGCGCCGGGGGAGCTCGGCGCCGCGGCGGAGGTCGTCGACGCGCGCGGCCTGGTGGTCTGCCCCGGATTCATCGACATCATGAGCCACTCCCTGTGGCCGCTGTTCGTCGACGGGCGCTCGCTCTCCAAGGTCGTCCAGGGCGTGACCACGGAGGTGATGGGTGAGGCGTACTCGCCGGCGCCGCACGGCGGCCTGGTGGGCGCGCCCGACCCGTGGATCGAGGGCGTCCCCTCCGAGTGGCTGGAGCGGATCCGGGGCTGGCGCCGCTTCGGCGACTGGCTGGAGGCGCTCGAGCAGGCCGGCGTCTCGCCGAACGTCGCGTCCTTCATCGGCGGCGGCACCGTGCGCGAGTACGCCTGCGGCATGCGCACCGGGGCGGCGTCCGCTGCCGAGCTCGACGTCATGCGCGGCGTCGCCACCGAGGCGATGCGCGACGGGGCGATGGGGGTCGCCTACGCGCTCATCTACCCGCCGGACGCCTACGCCTCGACCGAAGAGATCGTCGAGGTGGCCCGCGTCGTCGCCGCCGCCGGCGGCATGTACGCGACGCACATCCGGTCGGAGAGCGACCGCCTGCTGGAGGGACTCGACGAGGCGATCGCGATCGGCCGCCGCTCCGGCGCGACGACCGAGATCTACCACCTGAAGGCGTCGGGAGGGCAGCGCAACTGGCACCTGATGGCGCCGGCGATCGAGCGCATCGAGGCCGCTCGCGCCGGCGGCGCCCGGATCGCCGCCGACATGTACCCCTACGCCGCCTCGGGGACGGGGCTCTCGGCGCGGCTGCCCGTCAGCCTGGCCGCCGACGGGCGTCTCTTCGAGCGCCTCGCCGAGCCGGGCGTGCGCGACTGGGTGCGGGCGCAGCTGGCGGCGGGCACGCCGGAGGTGGACGACCCCGGCCCGCCCGAGACGACGGTGCCGGTCGGGCTGCGGCTGCCCGAGCACCGTGCGTACGTCGGCCGCAACCTGGCCGAGATCGCGGCGGCGCGCGGCGGCGACTGGATCGACGCCGTGTTCGACCTGCTGCTGGCGGAGGGGCGCGAGGTGTTCACGATCTACCACGAGATGTCGGAGCGAAACGTGCGCGACCAGCTGCGGCTCGACTGGGTGGCGGTGTGCTCCGACGGCTGCGGGATCGACCCCGCCTGGGCGGCCGCCGACGGGCCGGTGCACCCGCGCGACTACGGGACGTTCGCCCGCGTGCTCGGCCATTACTCCCGCGACGAGGGCGTGCTCGGGCTCGAGGACGCCGTCCGCAAGATGAGCGGCGCCGTGGCGGCGCGCCTCGGCGTCCGCGACCGGGGGCGGCTGGCCGCCGGCATGCACGCCGACCTGGTCGTGCTCGACCCGGCGCGCGTGCGCGACACGGCCACGTTCGCCGATCCGCACCGGCTGGCCGAGGGCGTGCGCGACGTGTGGGTGAACGGCGTCGCCACCGTCCGCGGCGGCGAGCACACCGGCGCGCTGGCCGGGCGGTTCGTGCGCGGGCCGGGCGCGCGGGCCGGGTAAACGTTTTCGCCTTGGCCGCCGTCGTACCTGCATGACGCGCACCTCCACGCTGCCGTCCGGCGCCGCACGCTCCGGCGGGGCCGACCCGGAAGAGATCGAGGCGGTCTACCGCAGCCGGCACGCGCAGCTCGTGCGCGTGGCGTGGGCGATCACCGGCGACCGCGAGGGCGCCCACGACGCCGTCCAGGATGGCTTCGCCCGCGCCCTGCGGGCGCGATCGTCGTTCCGCGGCCACGGGTCGCTGGAGGGCTGGCTGTGGCGGGCGGTCGTGAACGCAGCCCGCGACCGCCGCCGGGCACGCACGCTCGTCCCGGCCGAGGCGCTTCCCGAGCGCGCGGCGGCCGCAGAGAACGACGACCATGGCGGCGTGCGGGCCATGGTCATGCGCCTGCCGGAGCGCCAGCGCACGGTGCTCTTCCTGCGCTACTACGCCGACCTTGACTACGCCGCCATCGCCGCGGCGCTGGACATCCAGCCGGGCACCGTCGGCGCGACCCTGAACGCCGCGCACGCCGCGCTGCGTGCGATGGCCGAGGAGAGCCGATGACCGACCGCGATCCCTTCGTCGCCAACCTGCTCGAGCTGCACACGCCGCTGCCTGCCGACGACTCCGCCGACTGGGACGACGTCGTCTTCCGCAGCCGCCGGCCGGCGCGCCTGCTCCGGCGCCCGTCCACGCTCGCGGTGCGGTCGGGCCTGATCGCCGCCGCGCTCGTGGCCGTTCTGGGCGGGTCGGCGCTCGCCCACGTCGTCCCGGGCCGCTTCGTGCTCGGCCTCATCCACTCCGACCAGCCCGCACCGGTCACGATCCGGCGCGACCTCCGCGGCGTGTTCCACTGGCCGCACGGGACGCACGTGCTGGCCGGCAAGGCGCGCCTGGTCGCCCGCCTGCGCATCGCCGACGCGGCGAACGCGCGCGGCGTCACCCGCTGGACGCTCGCCCGGCGCTACGTCGCGCCGACCGCCGACGGCGGCTACTGCACCGGCGACCTGCTGCGCGAGAGCGGCGGCGCAACCGGCTACACCTACGCGTGCGTCCACGGGCCGCTCGCGCCCCGGATCCGGCTCGGCGACGACTCGCTGTGGGCGTGGCGCGACGCCGGCGGGCGCCTGCACTTCCCGCCGCAGCAGCTCGACGGCACCGTCCCGGCGGCGACCGCGTCGCTCACGCTGGTGCGCCGCCAAGGCAACACCCGGGTGCCGCTGTCCGGCGCCCGACCGGCGGCCGTGCGCTACTTCGCCCTCCCGCTGAAGGGCGCCGACGCCGGGCCGGCGAACGCTCCGACCGCGCTCGTCGCGCGCGACGCCGCCGGCAACGTCGTCGCCCGGCTGGCGCTGCGCGGCGACATGCTCGCACCCCGTCTGCTGCCCGCACCCGCCGCCCCGGCGCCACCCCGCGGCGCGAGCACGACCATCGGGTTTGGCGCCGTGCACACACCCGGCGGCAACCTCACCGACGGCCGCCCCGCCGAGGTGCGGCTGTCAGTGCAGGTCAACCCTGCCCGCCGGCGGGCGCTGTGCCTGATCGCCGACACCCTGGCGCAGGCCTCGCCGTCCGGGATGCAGGCGTGCGCGAAGCACGCCCGCGGCTTCGCGCCCGCTTTCGACACGAACATCGGCCTGCACGTCGTCTACGGGTACGCGCCGGCCCGCGTCCACCGGGCGCGGATCGCGCTGCAGGACGGGTCGAGCCTGTCCGTGCACGTACGCGGCCGCGCGTACCTCGCCGTGCTTCCGGACGCGCTCTTCGCCGCCGGCAACCTCCCCGCTCGGCTCGTTGGGCTGGACGCGGCCGGCCGCGTCGTCGCGCGCTACACCTTCGTCACCGCACGCGACTTCCCCGACTACTGATGACGACCACCGACCGCCGCCCCATCATCGCCGCCGCCCTCGACCGGTTCGCGCCGCTCGAGGAACGCCAGCTCGGCGCGCTCGCCGAGATGCGCAGGGCGCTCGAAGCGCCCGCCGATCCGACCAGCCCGGCCACGCTGCCCGCGCACTTCACGGCGGCCGGCTTCGTGATCTCCGTGGCGGGCCCTCCGCGCCTGCTGCTCGTTCTGCACCGCAAGCTCGGGCTGTGGCTCCCGCCGGGCGGCCACCTCGACCCGGCGGACGCGGGCGACCCGCTGCGCGCCGCGGTGCGGGAGGTGCGGGAGGAGACCGGCGTCGACGCCGAGCCGCACCCGGACGCGCCGGCGCCGTTCGACGTCGACGCGCACGCCATCCCGGCCCGGCCGGACATGCCCGCGCACCGCCACCTCGACATCCGCTACCTGCTGCTCGCCGACGCCGGCGCAGCCCTCCGCCGTCAGGAGGCGGAGACGCTCGACGTGCGCTGGGAGCCGATCTCCGACCGGCTCGTGGCGTCCCTCTCCCCCGACCTCGCCGAGCCGGTTCGCCGCGCGCGCGGATACGCCCGAACGTAGGTTCAGGGGACGTTCCAGGCGGAGATGATCGGCTGGCCGTGCTCCGTCCCGAGGGCGCTGAGCGTGGCCGTGTCGAGGCGAAACAGGCGGCCGGCGGCGGGTTCGAGGCCGAGCCAGCGCGCGGTGAGCACGCGCAGCAGATGGCCGTGGGCGACGAGGGCGACGTCGCCGCCGTCGAGCAGCGGCCGCACCCGGCCGAGCACCGCGTCCGTGCGCGCACCCACCTGATCCAGCCGTTCGCCGGGATGGGCGGCGTCGCCGGGGACGACGCCGTCGCGCCACAGATACCAGCCGGGTCTCGTCTCCCGGATCTGGGCCGTCGTCATCCCCTCGTAGCCGCCGTAGTCCCACTCGACCAGGTCGGGATCCGTCGTCGCGCCGGTCAGCCCGGCCAGCTCGGCCGTCCGGCTCGCACGGACGAGCGGACTGGTGAACGCGGCCGCCAGGTCGCGACGGGCGAGCGCCGGTGCGAGCGCCTCACCGGCGGCCACGCCCGCGTCGGTCAGCGGGATGTCCGTGCGGCCCGTGTGCCGGCCGGACCGGCTCCACTCGGTCTCGCCGTGCCTGATCAGGAGCAGCTCGCCGATGCCGGGATCATGTCAGAGCACGGCGGCGTAGATGCCCTCGGCGTCCACGAGTTCCGACACCAGCACGGGGGAATCGTGCACCATCGCGGCACGCGGTGCGGGACGGTCGGGGCGGCGGGTCTCAGGCGTGGCGGCGGAGCCCGCGCAGGATCGCGTCCGCGTCACGGTGGGGGGCGCGCAGGCCGATGCCGACCAGGTCGAGCGCCTCGGTCGCGACGGCTGCGACCGCCGCCCGGTTGGCGGCGTCGTCGCCGGTCGCGAACAGCTCGGCCGTGGAGATGGCGACCGGGACGCCGCGGTCGGCGGCGCGGCGGCGGACGGTCTGGAGCCCGGCGGCGCTGGCCTCGAGCACGAGCAGGGGCTGGACCAGCATCGGCAGGTAGCGGCGGCCGTCGGCATCGGCGTAGGCCTCGCCGACGACGCGCTCGCCGGCGCCGCCGACGATGCCGCTGACGAGGAATCCGGTGACGTTCAGGCGCTGCCAGGCGGCCAGGTCGTCCCGCACGACGACGGCGGCCTTGGTGGGGAAGTCGGCGATCGCCACGCGGGCAGCCTGCCCGAGCCCGGCGCGGGCGTCTTGAAGGATCTTGCGCTCACACGGCCAGGGCGTAGCGCGCCGGCGTGACGCCGACCGCGCGCTTGAACGTCCTCGTGAGGTGCGCCTGGTCGGCGAACCCGCACGCGAGCGCCGCCTCGGCCGGCGGCACGCCCCGCGCGAGCAGGAGCCGCGCCTCGGCGATCCGCACGTCGAGCTGGAAGGCGTGCGGCGGCAGCCCGACCTGCTCGCGGAAGCGCCGCGCCAGCTCAGCCCCGCGACCGCGCTCAGCTCCGCCAGGCCGACCGTCTCGTTCCAGCGCTCCCGCAGCAGCGCGGCGGCGCGGCGGACCGCCGCATGCTCGCCACGATGGCGCCGGCCCCCTCGGGGAACGGGCGCAGGTGGGGCCGCAGTCCGGCGACGGCCTCGACCACCGGGATCTCGAGCGCGATGCCCGCCGCGCCCTCGGCGAGGGCGGCGAGCAGGCGGCCGCGCAGCGCGCCGTCCCGGAAGACGACCCAGCGCGAGGCGCAGGGGACGCGGCGATCGCCGTCGGTGAGCTCGCCCAGCAGGCCCGGATCGAGATAGAGCACCTTGTAGGTCCAGCCCTCCGGGACGGCGGCCATCCCGGTGTGCACGGCGCCGGGTTCGAGCGCGAACAGCTCGCCGGCGCCGGCCCGCTCCCGCGCCGCCTCCACGCTGAACCGGGCCGCCCCGGCCTCGACCACGGCGATCGTCCAGGTCGGATGCGAGTGCGGCCGGTAGGCGTGCCGGACGAACGTCGCGTGCAGCGCCTCGACCCCCGGCAGCTCCCGCGGCCGGAAGTAGGTCGACCGCTCGGAGTGGGTGGCAGGCGGCGTCGTGGCCGGACGATACCGGGGGCGAGCGGGGCTGACCTGGCCACGACAATTGGCGCAGCGTTGGCGGAGTATTGACGCCGGCGCTCGGGCGGGTCGCGGACGGGCTATCGTGACCCGCGGGCAGGGGTCGAGCAGAGGGGGCCGACATGCATCGGTGGATGCTGTTCGCGCGGGCGATCGGGATCGCGCTGGCGGGTGCCGCGGTGCTCGCCGCGGGCGGGCCGGGAGGCACCGCGGCTGCGACGGCGTCGCCGTGCGGCCATGTCCGGCGGGCTCCGGCATGGAATCACATCATCGTGATCGCGTTCGAGAACCACTCCTACCGCGACATCCTCGGCCCGAGCGCGCCGAAGAGCTACTTCAAGACCCTGGCGGGCGAGTGCGGATCGGCGGCGGACTTCACCGCCGCGCACTTTCCGCACAGCCTGGGGAACTACCTCGCCGCGACGGGCGGGCGCGTCGTCACGCCCGCCGACTGCACGCCCGGCCCGGAGTGCTCGAGCGGCGCCGCGAACATCTTCAGCCAGGTCGGCGGTGCGCACTGGCGCACGTTCGCGGAGTCGATGCCGACCCCGTGCGACCCCAGCAACACGTCGCTCTACGTCCCCCGGCACGCACCGGCGATCTACTACACGCGCGTTCCGCGCGCCGTCTGCCGGAGCGACATGCTCCCGATGCCCACACGTCCGATGCAGTTCAAGCGCACCTTCACCTGGATCGCGCCGAACCTGCAGCACGACATGCACGACGGCACCCCGGCGCAGGCGAGCCGCTGGCTGCAGGCATTCCTGGGCGGACCCGGCGGCGTGCTGCACCGGCGCCCGTACACACGCGGCCACACGGCGATCTTCATCTGGTTCGACAGCTCGGGCGGCGCGGGCGGCGTCAGCACGCCCATCCCCTTCATCGTCGTCTCGCCCTCGACGCCGCACACGCTCGCCCGGCGGGCGCTCAACCACTACGCCGCGCTGCGCGGATGGGAGGGGATGCTCGGCCTGCCGTGTGTGGGCAACGCCTGCGACGTTCGCGGGATACGCCTGCCGTTCAACCTGTGACGGCGCGTGAGCCGGGCCTACGCCAGCGCGCGTTCCACGAGCCGCTGGAAGTGCTGGATCAGGTGCTCGCTCGCGAGCATGAGCCGCCCGTCGGCGAGCCCGCCGGATGCCGCGGCGCGCTGGATCGACTCGACCAGCCCCTGATCCTCGAGGAACACCTGGTTTCCGAACTCCTGCATCGAGGCGATCTGCTCGTCCGGGACGTCCGGGCCGTAGAAGGTGTCCGAGACGGCGAGCGTGCGGTCGGGGGCGAGCGGGACGAAGTAGAAGGCTGTCAGGTTGGGCGCCCCCGGGAGCACATTGATCGTGAAGGTCGGCCACAGCCAGTGGAAGTGCGCCTCGGACATCGGGCCGACCGGGTCGTAGGGCAGGCCGCCGTTCTCCGCCTCGGCGCCGGGCCGGGTGCGTGAGACCTGGCTCGAGAACCACTCCTCGGCCGTCAGCGCGTAGGTCTCGGGACTGACGTCGATCACCCGGGAGAAGCCTGGGTGCGCCGTCGGGCAGTGGTAGCACTCGAGGTAGTTCTCGACCACCGCCTTCCAGTTCGCCGCGATCTCGCTCTCCTCGCGTCCGTGGAACCGCAGCGCGCCGAGGTCGAGGCCGGCGTCGGCGACGATCTGCGGCAGCCGGCCGAGGTAGCGCTCCAGTGCGGGCGCGTCCAGGTTGCGGTTGACGAACACGAACGGCCCCCACGTGCCGACGGCGACCGGCACCAGGCCGAAGTCGGCCCGGTCGAACCCCGGCTCGAGCTCGCTCCGCGGCGCCGAGCGCAGGCAGCCGTCGAGCCCGTACGTCCAGGCGTGGTAGGGGCACTGCAGCGACATCCTCCGGCCGCGCCCCTCGGCCACCTCCGTCGCCCGGTGACGGCAGATGTTGACGAACCCGTTCAGGCCGCCGTCCTCGTCGCGCACGACCACGATCGGCACCAGCCCGGCGCGGGCCGTGAAGAACTGGCCGGGCTCGGCCACCCAGTCGGCCACCCCGGCGTACACCCAGCTGTCCGCGAACACGCGCCGCTGCTCCAGCCGGAAGACGCGGGGATCGCAGAACCAGTCGAACGGGAGCGTGATCCCCCGGTCGAGCCGCGAGCCGAGATCCGTCGCCATGCGCCGATCGTACCGTGGCAGCGCCCCCGCGTGGTCAGGACCGGTCGGCCGGGTGACCGTCGGGACGCCGGCCCGGCTGCGCTTCGCCGGCGGCCCGCTCGACGGGCGCTGGCACGATCGCCCGCGGCTCGGCTGACGGACGTGAGGTGCGTGGCCACCACCGCGTGAACCGGATCGGGCGGTGCGGACAAGAACGTTCGCAACTCGGCGAAACTGGAGGCGAACGATGAACCGCACCGACGACGACATCCGCTGGGTCACGGCGCAGCGACCGCAGGTGGACGCGCCCGATCCGGAGGCCACCCACGCGGCCCGCGCTGCGCTGGTCGCCCACGCGCAGCGCTCGGCGCGGCTCGCTCCGGTCGTGGCGACCCCCTCCGTCGGGAGAGGGCCCGCTGCCCGCAGGACGGCCGCCGCGCGCCGGCGCCGCCGCTGGACGGCCTTCGCGGCCGTGACCGTCGCGGCGGCCGCGGCCGCCGCAATCGTGGCCGTGGCGCCGCGGGCCGGGCACGGCGGCACCGCTGCGCACATCGCCCCGGCCGTGGCCGGCGGCCGGTCGCTCGTGCTGCTCGCCGACCACGTCGCGGCGGCACCCAGGCGCGGCGACGCCACGCTCGTGTTCCACCGCAACGCCCTGTCCGGCGAGGGGACGTTCACCGGCGCCGACCTCTACCTCGACAACGGCCGCTACTACTACGCGACGACCCCCGCAGGCCTTCCGGCCGCGATCCAGGCGGGGCCGCAGGACTTCTCGCTGAAGCCGATCGTCGACGCGATGGCATCGGCGGCAAACGCGGATCCGCAGGCCGCCCGGGCGGCGTTCCTGAAGGCGGCCGATCCGCTCTACGGCGACGATGTCCAGCACGAGTCCGCCGCCAGGCAGGACAACGTCATCTGGGTCTCCAGCATCGACGTCCTCGGCGCCGCCTACGGCCGCCCGGCGGTGCTGGCGGGCACGCTCCGCGCGCTCTCCACGGTGCACGCGGTGACCGTGACGAACGCCACCGACCATGGCGTGCCGACGCTCGAGATCGCGATGCAGGTGCCCGCAGAGACCGTCGACCGCGCCAGGGTCGAGCGCGCGCTGAAGGCACGGCTCGCGTCGATGACCAGGGTCGAACGGCGGGCCGTCCGTGAGAAGCTCGCCGCGCAGCCGTCCACCCCGGAGACGATCCCGGCGCACGTCATGCGGGCGACCGTGAACGCGGGCACCGGCGCGCTTCTGCGCTACACGGACATCGGGCTCGTCGAGACCTACCGCATCTCGCGCGTGACCGCAGCCGACTACCACGCCCGATGACCGTCGACGCCCGGCACGTCACGATCGAATCCGACGCCGCGATCATCGAACGGTCGCTCGGCCGCCCGGATGCCTTCGGTGAGGTGTTCGACCGCCACTGGGGCGCCGTCCACCGCTACTGCCGGTCGCGTGCCGGGAGCGACGGCGAGAGCCTGGCGGCCGAGACGTTCCGGCTCGCGTTCGACCGGCGCGCGACCTACGACCTGGCGCACACGGACGCGCGGCCCTGGCTGCTCGGCCTGGCGACCAACCTGATCCGCAACCACCTGCGCGGCCGCGCTCGCGGCGAGCGGGCGATGGGGCGGCTGGACTCGGTGCCCGCCGCCGATCACGCGGACGCGGCCATCGACCGCGCCGAGGCGGCCCTGCTCGGCCCCGCGCTCACCGCCGCCCTCGACGGCCTGCGCGCCGGCGACCGCGACGCGCTGCTGCTGATGGCCTGGAACGACCTGAGCTACCACGAGGTGGCCGCGGCGCTCGACATCCCGGTCGGCACCGTGCGGTCGCGCATCAGCCGCGCCCGCCTGCACCTGCGTGCCGGGCTCGCTGGGCTCGCCGATCCGGAAGGGCGCGGTCCGACGTGAGCGCCGGGCGCGTCCGGGCCCTCAGGCGGCAACGAGCCCGCGTATGCGGCTGGCGAGCTCGCGGCCGCGTTCGCGGTCGACGGCGAGCGGCTCGCGGGCCGGGTCGTCGGTCGCGGACAGGTCGAGGCGGGCTCCGAGCGCGCGCCGGCACACGCCCGCCGCCCACGCGTCGCTCGGCCCTCTGCCGGGCTCGGAGGCGGTGACGAGGCGCAGCGCGGCGCTCGCCGTCCAGCCCTGATCGGGCTGCGGCAGCGAGCTGGCGGCGATGCGCCGCGCGGGCGCGGGCAGACGCGGGTCCCACACCACGGCACCGGTGTCGCGCTCGACGAACCACATCTCGACCGCGGCGCCGGTCGCGTCGAGCCCGGCCAGGAACCGGCGCCGGCCGAGGTCGTCCGCCAGCGGGTGCAGACCGGCCCGCTCCAGGCCGCGGCAGACGATGCCGTTGGTGACGCCCCAGACGGTGCCTGAGCCCTGATAGGCGTAGAAGTCGCCCTCGTAGCGGGCCTGCCGGAGCGAGCGCATCCGCGGCCCGACCGCGGTCATGAACGCGGGTGAGTAGAGCTTCTCCACCAGCGCCTCGACGATCGCACGCCGCTGCGCAAGCGGATCCAGGAGGCCGCTGTCGAGCACCTCGAAGGCGGCGCTGCTGCGCAGCCGCACCGGCCGGGGACGGCCGGCGTCGTCCCGGTCGAGGGCTGCGGCGAAGAATCGGTCCTCGGCGAGCCACAGGTGCTCGACGGTGCGGCCCGGCAGCCGGCCGGCGACGTCGTCCCACAGGCCGCGGTCGGGATGGCCGGGGAGCAGGCGCGCCGCCGCTCGCAGCGCGTCGTAGGCCAGCGCCTGGGCCTCGAGGTAGGCGATCGGCCGCGAGCGGGCGACCGGCAGGCCGCCGCCGACGGGGTGGAAGTAGGCGTGGTAGCCGTCCCGCATCACCGCCGACCAGCTCGTCTGGCGGGGGTTGGTGTTGGCCGCCTCCAGCAGCCCCACGCCCGCCCGCTCGGAGGCCCCGATGCGGCGCGTGATCCAGGCGGCGCAGCGCGCCCCGGCGTCGGCGATCGTCCGCCAGCCCCCGGTCGGGCGGTGCCGGAACCGGTCGCCGAGGATGTCCGCCCCCCACCGGTCGCAGTAGGCGGCCAGTGTGATCAGGTAGAGCGGCGCGCCGTCGGTCGAGTTGTAGACCGTGTAGCCGCGCCGGTAGGGCACGCCCCAGCGCCGTGCCCAGCGGCGCGCCTCGGCGATCCGCCCGGCGGCCATCGTGCGACCGGCGACGACCTCACGGAAGGTCACGTGGGCCATCCGGTCGGGCTGTTCCTCGGTGGCCGGGTCGACGCGCACGCCCTGCGTCTGCGGCAGGAGGCCGAGCACCTCCCGCGCCATCGCCGGGTACAGGTGCAGCGTGTCGAGCAGCATCCGGCAGCTGTCCCGCGTGAACAGCAGGCCGCCGAAGGCCGACGTGGGGCCGCTGGCGGCGATCCCGCCTGGGAACCGCATCTCCTCCAGCAACCGGCGCAGGTTGCTCTCGCGTGTGAACGGCGGGGCCGAGGGCATACCGTCGTCTACTACCCAGGCGGCGGGGTTCCTCCACCGCGGCGGCGCCGCGAGTTCCCGCATCATGGTTCGAGGGGAGAACGCCGATAGTCGCGGTATGGGCTCCGGCCGGCTTGCAAACTCCCGGGCCGGCGCGCGGGAACTCCGGCGGGCAGGCGGCTGCACCGGCCGCCCAGGGCGGCGTAGCCGCAACCGGTCAGGACGTGCGCAGGCCGGCGACCGCCTCGCCGACCGACGGGTAGAGGTGGTCCTCGCCGATCCGTGCGAGCAGACCGCTGCGGGCGAGGCTTTCGCGGACGTGGCTCCCGGCCCGGGCGACGGCGAGCGCGATGCCGCGCCGCTGCAGCACGTCGAGCCCCTCGGCGAGCGCACGGGCGCCCGTGTAGTCGAGATCGGTCATGCCGATGGCGTCGAGGACGACGAGGCTGACCGGCGTCGTCGCCCGCTCCAGCGCCGCTGCCAGCTGTGACCTGAAGTGCACCGCGTTGGCGTACCAGAGCGGCGTGGCGAACAGGACGACGAGCACGCCCGGCACCTGGACGGCCTTCGCGTCGCTGCTCAGCGGCACCCAGCTCGTCGTGCCCGGGATCATGCCGAGCACGTGCAGCTTCGGGCGGGCGCTGAGCCGCGTCCGGTCGAGGATCGCCAGCCCGACGGCGACCGCGATGCCCTGCTCCACTCCGATCAGGACAACGGCGAGCAGCGTGACGACGGCCAGCCCGAGCTCGAGCGTATCGAACCGCGCGATCGAGGAGAGGTCGCGCACGCGGACGATCCGGGCGGCGACGTAGACGAGGACGCCCGCGAGCGCCGCCAGCGGCACGTCGCGCAGCAGATCCGCGGCGGGGACGAGCAGTATGAGCACGAACGCGGCGCCCAGCCCGGCGACCTGGGTGCGGCCTCCCGCCTCGGCAACGGCGGCCGTCCGGGGCGGGCTGGCGTTGACCGGGAACGCGCCGATCAGGCCGGCCGCGACGCTTCCGGCCCCGATGCCGAGCAGGTCGCGGCCCACATCGATGTCGTAGCCGCCGCGGTCGGCGAAGGCGCGCGTCGTCGCCGCCGACTGGCTGAGCACGACGAGCGCGACCACGCCGGCCAGCGGCGCCACCTGTCGCACCGCCGTCAGCGACACGCCCCCCAGCCCGAGCCGGGGCGTGGAGTGGGCGACGGGTCCGAGCACCGCCACACCGTGATGACCGGGACCGAGCAGTGCCATGGCCGCCGTCGCGATGGCGAGGGCGACGAGCGCCCCCGGCAGCCGGCGGTCGATGCGCTCGGCGGCGGCGACGAGGGCGAGCACTCCGAGGCCGACCGCCAGGGTCGAGCCGTCGGTTTCGCCCAGCCGGCGGCCGATGTCGATCACCCGGTGCAGGTTGCTGCCGCTGCTCGCGGGGATGCCGAGCAGGTCGGGCAGCTGATGGATGACGATGATCACCGCCACGCCCACCAGGAACCCGGTGACGATCGGCGCCGACAGGAACTCGGTGATCCAGTCGAGGCGCAGCAGCCAGACCAGGGCGATCAGCACTCCCACCTCGACCGACAGGATGCCGACGAGGTCGATGTACCGGGACGAGCCGACGGCCGCGAGCCCGCCGACTCCGGCCGCGAACAGCGGCGCGATCGTCGAATCCGCCCCGACGGACAGCTGCGTGCTCGAGCCCAGCAGCGCGAAGGCCACCGCTCCGGCGATGAACGCGTAATAGCCCGTCAGCGGCGGCATCCCGGCGAGCCGCGACGTCGCCAGCTGCTCCGGCACGGCGATCGCAAGCAGCGTCGTCGCCGCCAGGGCGTCGGCCGCAAACCACGCCCTGCGATATCCCCGCAGCGATGTCAGCAGCGCACCGCGGGCGCGCGGCCAACCGATCCGACCACGGGCGTGAGCGGCCACCCGCGTATCATCGCCTACGCGGCGCCCCGCGAACACCCGGTGACCCTGGCGAAGCGGGCGTACGGCCGGATGTTCTGGGTGTGCATCACGATCGTCGAGCACGGGAACGTCGAGAGCGTCCACAGGTCGCGCATGACCGGCCGGGCCTGGCCGCACCACAGGCCGGGGTTGATCGCGAGGCGGAGCCGGTGGTGGCGGAAGGTCCCGACGAGGGTCGCCGCGGCGGTCGGCGGCCTTTCGGGCCCGAAGCAGGCGGCGCCCGGGCGGCCCCGCCCGAGGTAGTCGCCGATCGCCGAGCACGCGGCCGCCGCGTGCGGCATCGTCCCACCCGCCGGGCCGCACGTCAGCACGTAGCGGCGGGTCGCCGGCATGCGCGTGGTGCGCAGGCCGAGCCGGACGACGACCGCCATCCGCCCCGTCGGCGCGGCAGCCGTCTTCGCCGGGGCGGTGGGAGCCGGCCGGCCCGTCCGTCCGGAACCCAGACACCCGGACGCGGCGAGCAGCACGACCACCCCCACGATCCCCGCGTATCGGCGCATGCCGATAGGACGACCGGGCGGCGCCTGAAGTTCCTGGCTGGCCGGATCACGCCGGCCGTCATCGGCCGGTACGCTGCCGGCCATGCCCGGCTTCGTGCCCGACGACTTCGACCCGCCGCTCGGCCTGCGCACACCGCTGTTACGGCTGGAGCCGCTCGGCCCTCAGCACAACGAGGCCGACTACGCGGCCTGGACGTCGTCCATGCAGCACATCCGTGGCACGCCCGGCTTCACCACGGGCAACTGGCCGCGCGAGATGACGATCGACGAGAACCGCGACGACCTGCTCCGCCACCAGCGCGACTTCCGGTCGCGCGCCGGGTTCACGTACACCGTGCTCGCCGGAGAGGACGACGTCATCGGCTGCGTCTACATCTACCCGCTCAAGTCCGACCCCGACCCGGGCGCCGCCCACGTCGATTCGTGGGTGCGGGCCGACCGCGCCGAGCTGGACGTGCCGCTCCACCGCGTGGTCAGCGAATGGCTCGAGCGCGACTGGCCGTTCCGGCGAGTCGACTACGCGGCGCGCGAAGACACGTAGTCCGCCGCCTCCGGCTCCTCGGTTGTTGCCCTATGAGCGATCGATCGATTGGTAAAACGATGCGACCGCACCGGCTGAGCCGGCAACGACGAGCAACGCCCACGCTTCCAGGATCACATCGACGAAGCGTCCCGTTGGAGTGAGTGGATTCTTCATCGACGACGACACCGTCAGGAGCTGTGTTGCGGTGAAGAAGGCCGCCTGACCCAGCGTGTGGATCTGCGACCCTTGGGCGTGCCGCTCCGCCAGATAGATCGAGACGGTTCCCGTCGCGGCGACCACCAGCGTCGAGACCACCGTCAGCAGCACGCGGCCGGCGAGTCGGCGATGGTGCTCGCCGATCGTCGTGAGGCGGCCGAGCTCCTCGCGAATGAGGCTCATCGAACGCCGATCGACCGCACCCCAGCGTCCGGTCGGATCAAGCGGGAGGCCGCTCGACGACGGTGGTGCTCCTTCGCGACGCTGTCGTCATCCAGTACACCGACAGGACCAGCGCGATGGCCCCGACGGCGATCAGGATGTCGCCCGCGAGATTCCAGTTGACCGTTCCCGCGCGCCACGTGATCGTCAGGGCGAAGCGGATGACCGCGCCTACGGCGATCAGAAGAATCGATGTCCCGAGTCCCATGGCGGCTCCAATCGGTGGTCCTGTCGGACGAAATCCGCCGCTGCTGGTACCCGCACGTGTGGTTGGCGAAACGTCCGCAGCCTGCGCTCTCCGAGCGTGCCGCGGTACGATCGCCGCGTGCGACGGCGATCCCGCATCGCGATCGGGCTGGGCGCCGGCTTGGCCGCGACCTCCGGCGCGATGATGCTGCGCCGAGACGGAGCGGGCGGAGCGGAGTACCTGCTGGACGAGGGACTCGATGTCGCCTCACCGGACTTCCTGCGGGCGATGGAGGCGTTGACCGGCGCCCCGGTCAGCCTCGGCAACGATCTCGAAGTGCTGATCAACGGCGACCGGATCTTCCCGACCATGCTGGAGACCATCGCCGGGGCCACGCACACCCTCAACCTGCTCACCTTCGTGTACTGGCAGGGCGACATCGCCGTTCAGGTCGCCGAGGCGGTGAGCGAACGCGCACGAGCGGGTGTGCGCTGCAACGTGCTGCTGGATGCCTTCGGCGCCGCGCGTATGGACGACCGACTCGTGGACGGGATGCAGGCCGCCGGGGTGCACATCGAGCGCTTCCGGCCGATCCGCCCGTTTCGCCTCGGCCACGCGAACCACCGCACCCATCGCAAGATCCTGGTTGCCGACGGCGTGGTGGGCATGACGGGCGGCGTCGGCATCGCCGCCGAGTGGACCGGCGACGCGCAGGATCCCAGCCACTGGCGCGACACGCACGTGCTCGTTCGCGGCCCCGTCGTGCGTGGACTGCAGGGCGCATTCCTGGAGAACTGGCTCGAAGCGACGGGCGAGCTCCTATGCGGGGCGGGGTACCTCCCCCAGCTCGAGCCGGTGGACGGCGGCGCCCCGATGCAGATGATCGTCTCCAGCGCCGGCGTCGGACACACCGCCACCGAGGCCATGTACTACCTGGCCATCGCCTCGTCCCGCACGTCCGTCAGGCTCACCACCGCATACTTCGCTCCCCGCGCCGCGTTCGTGCAGGCCCTGGTCAACGCCGCCCGCCGGGGCGTCGACGTGCAGGTCCTCGTGCCCGGACCGCATATCGACAAGCCGGTCGTACGCGAAGCCGGACGCGACGTGTACGGGCCGCTGCTCGACGCCGGCGTCGGTATCCACGAGTACCAACCCACCATGCTGCACGCGAAGACCCTGATCGTCGACGGCTGCTGGTGCTCGGTCGGATCGGCCAACTTCGACAACCGGTCCTTCGCACTCAACGACGAGGCCACCCTCTGCGTGCAGAGTGCGAAGGTCGCCGCCCTGCTCGAGGACGCATTCACCGCCGATGTCAAGGCATCACGACACGTCACGAGCGATGACATCCGCACCGCCCACCCGCTCGCCCGACTCACGCAGAAGAGCACCATGCTCTTCCGCGACCAGCTGTAGGCGGATTGGCGCAACGTTGGACGCCGGGCCAGACGTGTTTGGCGGCCACCGGCTCGGGTAAGCGCCAGAGGTATGGAGACGTTTCGCCCTTCCGGGTTTGATCGGTCGTTGCTGCACAGGGATCGAGTCGTATGATCGGCTCCGGCGAGATCGCTGTCCTCGTAGGGGCCTTCGTCGCCAGCTCGGTCGAGGTGACCGAGATGGTGATCATCGTCGTCGGCGTGGGCGCGACGCGGGGGTGGCGGTCGACGTGGATCGGAGCCGGGTCGGGGCTGGTTGTGCTGGTGGGGATCATCGCGGCGCTCGGACGGGCGCTGCAGCTGATTCCGATCGACACGGTGCGCATCGTGATCGGAGCGTTGCTGCTCACGTTCGGGTTGCAGTGGTTTCGTCAGGGGGTCATTCAGACCGCCGCCAGCGGGTTCACGGGCGGCGCCGAGGAGGAGGACGCCGGCGGCGGCGGCCGGACGGGCGGCGCGTTCGACTGGACGGCGTTCGTGCTGGCGTTCAAGGGCGTCCTGCTCGAGGGCCTCGAGGTCGCGTTCATCGTGGTGGCGTTCGGGTACGGGAGCGGCACCGGGTCGAGCGGGTCGAACGCCGCGTATCTCGGCGCCGCGGCGGCCTTCGTCGTGATCGGCGCGGTGGGCCTCATCGCCAAGCAGCGGCTCGAACGGGTGCCGGGCCGGACGTTGAAGTTCGGCGTCGGGGGGCTGCTGTCGACCTTCGGCACGTTCTGGGCGCTTGAGGGCCTCGGCGTCCACTGGCCCGGCGGCGATCTGAGTTTGCTCTGGCTCTACGCCCTGTATCTCGGCTCGACGATCCTGCTGATGATCGCCGTCCGCAGGGGGCTGCTCGGCCCGGCGCCGCCAAGCGCGCTGCACGATCCCGGACCGGCCGGCCCGAGCGGGCTCGCGCCTGCGAGCGAGGACTCCGTCCGCGCGTTTCAGGAGGAGCACGGGTTGGCGGCCGACGGCGTGGTCGGCGCGCGCACCCAGGCGGCGGTCCGCGCCGTCCGGGCAGAACGGAGTGCAACCCTCGACGTCCTGCGGGTCGGAGTCGACGCGGCCGACGCGGATGCGATCGCGGCGCTGCAGCGCCGGCTGGACCTGCCGGTGTCGGGCGAGATCGACGCGGTGACCCGCGGCGCCGTGCGGCTGCTGCAGCATCCGGGCTTCGTCGACGTGGTCGACGAAGCGGCGGTGCGCCGGTTCCAGCGCGATCACGGTCTGGAGGCCACAGGCGCGCTGGACGACGCGACTCGTGTGTCGCTGGCTGCGGTGCTCGCCGACGGCGACGGCCCGCAGCGCCGCGGCGTCCAGCGAGGCGACGGGCCGGATCCGGTCGCGGCGTATCGCGCCCTGGATCCGGCGGACAAGCGCAGCGTCTGCCGCTTTCAGCAGAGCGTCGGCATCGCCGAGAGCGGCGACGTCGACGACGAGACGCGCGGGGCGATGCGCGCGTTGCGCGCCTGGCTGGCGGTCGATCCGACGGACGCAGACGTCGTGCGCAGCGTGCAACGGCGGCACGGCCTGGTCGAGGACGGGATCGTCGGCGCGCGGACCCGCGCCGCGATCGAGCGGGAGCGCGACCGCGCCTCCGGCGCCCGCATCTCTCCGCCGACGAGCGAGCCCGACCCGGCCGACGCCGATGCCGTGGCGAGCTTCCAGCGCCGGCGCGGCCTGGTCGACGACGGCGTGATCGGCCCCCGGACACGGGCGGCCATCCGCTGGGAGCGCGAGCACCATCTGTCGGTCGACGCCGCCGATGCCGGCTCGATCCGAGCCTTCCAGCGCACCCACGGCCTCACCCCCGACGGCGTCCTCGGGGAGCGCACGCGCGCCGCGCTGCAGGCGGCACGCCGCGAGCGGGAACCATCATCGGACGAGGGACAGCGCGAGCAGCGCTACGGCACGGCCGGGCACCCCAACGACGGAAGGGTCGTCGATCCCGCCGACGAGGACGCCGTCCGCCGCTTCCAGCGTGGGCACGGGCTCGCCGGCGACGGCGCGATCGGCCCGCACACCCAGGCCGCGATGCGCGCGGTCCGCGCCGAACGCAACGGCGCCGCCGACCGCGAATGGGAAGGACGGCAGCCGGTACGGCCCGTGCGACGCGCGGGGAAGCTGATCGTCTCGTTCGGTCGGTTCTGGTACGACTTCATCATCGGCGACGACTGGACGGCGGCTGCCGGCGTCGGCGTGATGCTCCTCGGCGCGTGGGGCCTGACGTCCGTTGGCTTCGCGGCGTGGTGGTTCGGGCCGCTCGTCGTCCTCGCAACGGCGACCTTCACCATCGGCAGGGAGCTGCAGCGCCCCGCCGAGGCCTGCTGAGCCGTCGCGCCCACCACCCGGAGCCGCCGCGATGCTTCCCAGGCCGCCGACGCGGTCGTCGAGCTGACTCCGCGCGGGCAGGAACTGCGTCGCACCCCGCGCAGCCGACTGATTCGTGGCCGCCGAACGGGGGACGGCTACGCGGCCGCGCCGGCCGCGTCCGTGTCCTGCAGGCCGCGGTAGAGCTCGTTCAGCC
Source organism: uncultured Actinomycetes bacterium (assembly GCA_963843705.1). Lineage (GTDB taxonomy): Bacteria > Actinomycetota > Thermoleophilia > Gaiellales > JAICJC01 > JAICJC01. The sequence continues at coordinate 42,642 of CAWJLQ010000009.1, read as the reverse complement.
GCTCGGCGGCGTCGTTCACCTTCTGCACCGAGCCGGCGATCTGATCGATCCCGGCCCGCTCCTGCTCCGCCGAAGCGGCGATCTCCGACACCGACTCGGACGCCTCGTGGATCGTGTCCGTGAGGCTGCGGATGACCTCGCCCGCGCGACCGGTGAGCTCGAGGCCGGTCTCGACGACCTTCGTGCCCTCCCCGCTGGCCCGCACCGCCGCGGCCGTCGCCTGCTGGATCTCGGCGAGCGCCTTCTCGACCTGGAGCGTGGCCTGCTTCGACTGCTCGGCCAGGTTTCGCACCTGGTCGGCGACGACCGCGAACCCGCGGCCGTGCTCACCGGCCCGGGCGGCCTCGATGCTGGCGTTCAGCGCGAGCAGGTTGGAGCGGTCGGCGAGCTCCTTCACCGTCCCTGTGATGTGGCCGATGCGCTGCGTGCGCTCCGAGAGCGCGAGGATGTCGTTTGCGACCTCCTCGACCCGGGCGCGGATGTCCTCCATCGCGGCGCCGATCGTCTCGACCGCCTGGACGCCCTCGTCGCTCACCTGCGTCGACGCGCGCGCCCGCTCGGCCACCTCGGCGGCCCGCCGGGCGGTCGTCGCGGCCGCCACCCTGACCTCGTCCACCGTCTGTGACGTGTCCGCGAGCGCGGCCGACTGTTCGCCGGCGCCTTCGGCAGCCCTGGCCGAGAACTCGGCGTAGCCCTGCATCGCGGACTGGAGCGCTTCGCGGGAGCGCTGCTCGGCAGCGGCCGCCTCCTCGAGCTCGGCGAGCGCGGACTGGAGGTGCTCGCGCGACTCCTGCTCCACCCGGGCCGATTCGGCCAGCTGGCGGTGGCGCTCCTCGGTCAGCGCGCCCAGCTCCCGCAGGGTGATCCCGAAACGGATGCCGGCGGTCAGGAGCGCAGCCCCCGCGAAGAGCAGACCCGCCCGGTTCACGGAGTGCACCGAGGCGACGAGCACGACGAGCAGCGCCGAGCCGGCGGCGAGGGCGGGCAGGACGAAGCTGGGCGCCACCTCCGCCGCGTCCTCCGCCGGATGGGCGCGCATCCACGCGGCCACCGACAGCATGAGCAGGGAGACCGGCCACGCGGCGGCGTTGGCAACGAAGCCGAGCCGAGCCGCGACGAGGCCGGGGAAGAGCGCAGCGACGTCGCCGCTCGTGTTCACGAGGCACGCGGCGGCCATCAGGTACCAGCGCAGCCGGCGGTCGACGGGCAGCAGCACGATCCCGACCAGCACGAGCACGAAGAGGAAGAGGTCGCCGGCCGGGTAGACCAGGTTGATCGCCGTCCCAGCCAGGCCTGCGCCTGAGGCGTGCACGGTCGCATCGAGGAGGAAGGCGGTGAAGAGGGCCGTCGCGGCGAGGGCGGCCATGACGCCGTCCAGGTAGTTCGCCAGGCGCAGCTTGCGCGCCTCCTGCCGGATCAGCATCATGACGCCGACATAGGCGAAGGGGTAGAAGCCGGCCCACAGGATGTTCGCCGTCGAGATCGCCGCGGGAGTCGCCCCGCCGAGCGTCTCGTACGTCATCGCGAAGTCGCCCACCGACCACAGGCACATGCCGCCACCCAGGGCGAGGGCGAAGCCACGCCAGCGCGGCCGGGTCGCCAGCGCGAGGACGAGGACGCTCGCGAGCAGCTCGAAGGACGCCACCCCCCAGCCGTCGAGCCATGTCCAGGTGACACCGTTGCCACGCAGGAAGAGCGACACGACATAGACGCCCGCGAGCATCGCGAGCAGGCCGAAGAGGCCGCGCAGCGCCGCCGGCATGGGGTCGTTCCGATCCTGCGAAAGCTCAGCCGCCATGTACGGCCAGAAATCGACCGTGGCCCGGAGTTCTTGAGCCCGCCCGGTTTGCAGACCTCACATGACGGGAATTACCGCTTTCCTGACGGGTGCGTATGGATCGGAGCGGACGCGCCCGCTACCGGCGCCAGGCGGATCGCCATCAGTGGCTGGACCCCTCCGATGGCGATCCGCCGGGCCGGCGTTCGCGCCGGCGGCCGCAGTTTGCCCGTTGGCGGGCAGTGGGAATGACTGGCGTAGCATTCTGCCCTTCAGGAGCGAGGTGTCGGCATGGTGTGGGCGATCGTCGCAGTGGTCATCGTCGTCGTGGTCGTCGCGGGAGCGCTCTCGTTTCGTGCCCGACGAACGCGGCAACTCCAGAGCCGGTTCGGGCCTGAGTACGGGCGCACGGTCGAGCAGCTCGGAGATCACACCGCTGCCGAGGAGGAGTTGCGGCAGCGGGCGAAGCGGCGCGAGAAGCTCACCATCTCGCCTCTCGGCCCGCGGGAACAGCAGGTGTTTTCGTCCCGATGGGACGCCACCCAGGCTCGCTTCGTCGACGAGCCCGCCACCGCCGTCGCGGATGCGGACAGGCTCATCGCCGACGTCATGCGCGTCCGCGGGTACCCGGTGGAGACGTTTGAGCAGCGGGCGGCAGACGTCTCGGTCGACCATCCCCACGTGGTGTCGGAGTACCGGGCGGGACACGCAATCGCCGAGGCGAACGACCGGCAACGGGCGAGCACGGAGGATCTCCGCCAAGCCATGGTGCACTACCGCGCACTGTTCGAGACCCTGGTGACCGCCGAGACCAACGAGTCGGCGGAGGACGCACATGAATGAGCACGAGCACCTGACGACGAGCGATCTCGCCGGAACCCGCGGCCGTTCCTCGGAGGCGAACGAGTCGCAGCCTCGACAGGCGGGCGGCCAATCGGATGCGCCGCCTCTCGCCGGCGCCACGAACGTCGACGTACCGGCGCCCCGAGCCTCGGGAACCGAGCCTGGTCGTGCGGAAAACAGCTCCGCACCACTGTTCGACCAGGCGGATCGCGAGGGCTTTCAAGACCGCTGGGACGCGATCCAGACGGGCTTCGTCGACCAGCCGCGCAACTCGGTCGAGCAGGCGGACGCGCTCGTCGCCGAAGCCATGACCGGGATCGCCAGGACGTTCGCCCAGGAACGCCAAGTTCTCGAGGCCCAGTGGGGGCAGGGCGCGGACGTCAGCACCGAAGACCTCCGCGTCGCGCTCCAGCGCTACCGCTCGTTCTTCGAGCGCCTTCTCGCCGTCTAGCACCCCGTCCCCCGGCTCACGCCGCCTGTTCGGCCCGCTGGAAGCGGCGGCGGAGGTCGCGCACCGCTGGCATGAGAGCGAGGGCCGGGATGATCGGCAGCCAGAAGTTGAACACGCGGTAGACCACGACGCCGAGCAGCGCGCGGGCGAAGCCAATGCCCATTCCGACAAGGGCGATGGTGAGCGCGATCTCGACGAACCCGGCCCCTCCTGCCGGCAGCGCCCGCCGGGTGAGAAGGTACCCGGCGGTGTACGCGAGGACGAGCGCAGCAATCGGAATGTGGGTCCCGACGAGTCGCAGCGCAGCCCACAGACACGCCATGTCCCCGCCGTAGTAGAGCCCGGTGCCGAGGACTCCAGACAGGTGCTTGTCGGGCCGCCGCACCAGCTCTCGCACGGTCGCGGCGCCGGCGACCGAATCCGCGAACATCCTGCGGAGACGGCCGTGACGCCGCTGGGACAGACGCCGCGCACGCGTCGGGGACGTGAGCCACCACGCGACGACGAGTACCGGGACCACGAGCAGGGCGGGCAGGGTGATGCCGGGCCGCTCGTACCCGTCGAGGTGAAAGAAGAGCAGCGCCGAGGCGCCGAGCGCGCTCAGGGAGAGCACCACGTACTCGAGGAATCCGAGCGCGATCACGCGGCGCACAGCGTCGCGTTTCCCAGCTCCCGCATCGCGGAAGGCCCAGTAATCGACCGCGAAGCCTCCCGACGACCGCGTCGCTGCGAACACGCCGAATCCCGCCACCACGGCCTTCGCCGACGTCTCGAGGTCGAGCTGTGGACCATCGTCCACGCGGGCCATATCGCGGACGGTCAGCACGTATGCGCCGTACGCCGCCAGCTCGCCGAGCAGACAGACGGCCAGCCATATCCACGAGTGCGGCGCGGAGACCACCCGCAGGACCTGGACCGGCCCGGCCTGGAACCCGAGCACGAAGGCGGCTCCCACTGTTACCACGGCCGCGCCGACGACGAACACGAGCGGGCGATCCTCCAGTGACAGCCAGCCCCGGCGAACCGCACCGAGGGTCAGCGACCGCATCGCGCTCCCTGTTCCCCGCTCACGGGCGGTGCAAACGTCGAGGTCACTCCGGACATCTGGCGCAGCCCGGAGGGCGCTCGACCAGCCGCCGGCTCCAGGTCGCGGCGACGCCGACGTGCTGTGCGGGGGTGTAGGATCGGGTGCGAGTCTTCCAGCAGCGGGAGCCGGTCCGTGATGGCGACGAGGAGGGCGCGCCATGGATGACGACCAGGGGTTGGAGGCCGCGAGGCGACACCGCGCAGAGCGCGTCGCGAGGAACGAGAGCGCCGCTCGCCGTTACAACCGCCGCCGCGAGCGGTTCGAGTTGCGAGCGATCGGCGAGCCGGGGGATGATCTTGTCCCGTTCGTATGCGAATGTGCGGACCTCGACTGCGTTGCCGCGATTATGCTGACGATCGCCGAGTTCGACTCGGCGCACGACGCGCCCGACCGCTTCGTCGTCAAGCCCGGCCACGTCGTACCCGAGGTTGAACGCCTGATCGACGAGACCGACCGGTACTGGGTCGTCTCCAAACCGATTCTGCAGCGGTCCGCCGTCTAGACAACCGTCGTCACGCCCGCCGGCCCCTCATGCGCATCGGGACACTTCTCTCCCGATCATGCTCGAACGTCAGAACCTGACGTTCACCCCGAGGAAGACGAGCGGCCACAACATCACCGCAACCGTGGCGGAGATGAGCGGCGTCACGGCGGACCCGTGGTCGACGTCGAGGTACCCGTCGGAGCGGGCAATCGCCAGCCCCAGACCGAGGTATGTCCCCCACACCGCGTAGCTGATCAGATTCCCGACGATGTAGCCGCGCATGCGTCGCCGTCGAGTTCGCAACGGCCTCGGTCGGTTCCTGCGCGCGCTCACGCGGATCCTGTCCGGGTTCCCGGCCACCGACGAACCATATTCCCGCCGGGCCGTTTCCGTGATCATCGGTACATGCGGGGGCGGAGCGGCACGCTGGCGCCGAGCGCCGGGTTTCGCAATCCACGCCGGGTGGAATCGGGGTGGGTTATGGGGACGATTGACCACCTGGTCTCCCGGCTCGACGGCTCCGTCGGTGCGGCGGTGGCGGGCGCCGTGCGCCGCCACCACGTCAGGCGGCTCGCGAGGATCGGCTCGAGGTGCCTGCAGAGCCCACCCGGGGGCTGGGCCGAGGACGCGCCGCCCGCGCGTGCGGGAAACCAGTTCGAGGTGCTCGTCGACGGCGAGGCCGCGCTGCGGCGGATCGTCGAGGACGTTCGCGCGGCACGCTCCTATGTGCATGTGACCGGGTGGTTCATGTCGCCGGGCTTCGTCCTGGAGGACGGGGAGGCGCCGGTGGTCGTCCGCGACCTGCTGGCGGCGGCCGCCAGCCGCGTCGATGTCCGGGTGCTGCTCTGGGCCGGTGCGCCCATCCCGGTGTTCACGCCCGCGCGGCGACGGGTGCGCGCCGTCCGCGACGAGCTTCAGCGATCCGGCCCGGTCAACTGCGTCCTCGACGCCCACGAGCGGCCGCTCCACTGCCACCACGAGAAGTCGATCGTGATCGACGGGGAGGTCGCATTCGTCGGAGGGATCGATCTGACGTCGCTCGGCGGCGACCGGCGCGACTCCCAGCGCCATCCGGCGCGGGCGGCGCTCGGATGGCACGACGTCGCGACCCGCACCCGCGGGCCACTCGTCGCCGACGTCGCCGGCCACTTCAACCTGCGTTGGCACGCCGTGACCGGGGAACGGCTCCCGGACCCGCCGCCGGCGCCACCCGCCGGGGACGTGACCGTTCAACTCGTGCGCACGCTGCCGGAGCGGATCTATCCCCGTGTCCGATCGGCGAGCTTCGGGATCCTCGAGTCGTACGTGCGCGCGCTGCGCTCGGCAGAGCACTACATCTACCTGGAAACGCAGTACCTGTGGTCGCCCGAGATCGTGGCGGTGCTCGCGGACAAGCTGCGCCGGCCCCCGAACGACCGCTTTCGGATTGTCGTGCTGCTCCCGGCGCGGCCGAAGGGCGGCGCCGACGACACCCGCGGCATGCTCGCAGACCTGGTCGAGGCGGACGGCGGCGCGCAGCGGGTGCTCGCGTGCTGCCTCTACGCACGCGCCGGATCGGCGAGCGATCCGATCTACGTCCATGCCAAGGTGGGGATCGTGGACGACCGCTGGCTCACCGTCGGCTCCGCGAACCTGAACGACCACTCGCTCCTGAACGACACCGAGCTGAACGTCGTCACCCACGAACCCGCGCTGGCGCGCGAGACGCGGCTCCGGCTCTGGGCCGAGCACCTGGAGTCGACACCGTCCGAGATCGACGGCGACCCGGCGACGGTCGTCGATCAGCTGTGGCGCCCGATCGCCGAGGATCAGCTCGACCGGCGCCGGCGCGGCCTCCCGCTGACGCACCGGCTCATGCGGCTCGACCATGTCTCGCGGCGTTCGGCGCGCCTGCTGGGACCGCTCCAGGGCCTCGTCGTCGACGGGTGACGGCGCAGGGGCCGGGCCGAGGCGCGCTGAAGGTCGATCCCGGAGGACACTCCGAGCCTCCTCGGAGCAGACGGACCCGGTCACACACGGGGAGTCACCGCGCGATTCGGAGGCTGCTCCCTGAAACGCCGCAGCCCGCGCCCAGTTGAGGTCCGAGCCAGACCCAAAGCGCCGCCGCGATCGCTGTCGCTTCCAAACAACAGCAGTGGCAGCGGATCGACATTCGGGCGGCCGGCGGGCAGCGTTTCTCGCAATCCGGTGCACCAGACACGAAGATAGCCCTGACCACCCGCCAAGGAGGCGCCAATGTCAACCCGCAAGAGCTTCACGCTCGACGAGGCCCGCAGGATCGGCGAGCAGATCGGCGTCGACTGGGCCTCGGCACCGTTCGATGCCGAACAGTTTCGGCGAGGGATCGAGGTCGAACTGGAGCATGGCCTCCACGATCCCTCCACGAACGTGACCCACGACGACCCCATAACGACGGGCAAGATCGCGTTGGCCCACCTGAACGAGTTCCCCGACTACTACACCCGACTCGAGCGGATGGAAGAGGAGGCAAAGCGTGACTTCGGACTCACTTGAGTCGGTGAGCCCACAGGGGTGCCCGGGCCGCCACCAAGCAGATGCCACACCCGGCCGGCGTAACGCCTACTGCGACTGGGAGGCGACGTCAACTGTCCGTGCCTGCGAATACTCGTGTGGGGGTCGGGGGTTCCCGTCCCCAGGGTGATAGGCCGCGCAGGGACGCGGCGGACATGGACGGACCGACCGTTCCGCGCGGACGGTTACGCCCGCTTGCGCGCCTTCCACACCTCTTCCGCCGGCCAGCGGCGGGCCCACGCGACGGGCGCGTACGGGTGGGTCGTGGTCGCGTCGGGCGGCGGCCGCACCTCGACCATGTCCTCGACCTCGAACCCGGAGCCGCGCAGCAGGCGGATCATGTCGCCGTAGCCGAGGTGGAACTCGACCGACTCGTCGTCGGGCCACTCGAACCGGTGCATGCCGAAGTAGTCGCGAAGCAGCCGGTCCTGTGCCGGCGCGTCGACCTCGTCGGGGGCGCAGAGCATCAGGATCGTCGAGTTGACGAGGAACGTGAGCAGGCCGCCGGGCCGCAGGATGCGCGCGGCCTCAGGGATCCAGGCATACGGGTCGCACCAGATGCTCGCGCCGTACTCGGAGACGGCGAAGTCGAAGCTCGCGTCGGCGAAGGGCGTGCGTTCGGCATTGCCGAGGTGCAGCGGGAAGTCGACGCCGAACTCCCGCTGGAAGCGCCGCGCCGTCTCGAGCTGCGCCGGCGAGTTGTCGACGCCGACCGGCCGCGCGCCGCGGCGGGCGAGCCAGGAGGAGATGTAGCCCGTACCGCAGCCGAGCTCGACGGTGTCGAGGCCCTCGAGCCGCGCGGGAAGCATGCCGACCTCGGCCTCGGGGACGCCGTAGATGCCCCAGACGGGCTCGTTTCGCTCCCACTGCTCGCGGCCTCGCTCGACATAGCTCGGCGCGAAGGCGTCCCACGCACTGCGATTGCGCGCCACGTGCTCGGGGAGATCGGTCATGCGGGGTGACAGTAGCGGTGCGTTGGGCGTCGCACCGCTCGACTGCTGCTCGAATGTTCGCGAGAGGGGTTAGGCCTACTCGGTCAGCCCAATCACACACCCACCGAGCGTGGCGACACAAGGGACGTGAGTTCTCAGACCGGCGACCATTCGTCGTTGAGGATGGCGTAGCCGTCGGTGTCCAGCCATCGGCCGGATCGCTGCAGTGATTCGCGCGCCTGGCGTTCAACCCGGCCGCTTCCCCCGGGAGCTTGACGGCCACGTCGCCGGCGCGCGGGACTACGTGGCACCCAGTCGCGCGTTGTGGCGAGCCGGACCCGAGCCGGTGGGGTACGCGGCCGCAGCGCGAAGGCCCCACGCCGTGGAGGTGGTGACCGTCCCGATCGACGCGCTCACGGCCGCCGCCGTGACGGATCGTGCTTCTTCGACGGTCCGGGCCTGTACGCGCAGTACCGCGACCGCGAACTCCGCCGGGTGCAACCACGTGCGTCCGCTCCTTCGCCCCAGCGCCCAGTCGGAGCGGGCCTGCACCACCTCGATCGGCGCAGCGGCGAGCGAGGCGGCCCACCGCTCACCGGCCGCGCCGTCGAAGGGCGCCCACTTCCCGCTCGTCGGATCCGCGCAGTACGCCTCGACGACCACGTCCCACGAGATCGGCGGGTGCGAAGGCGTGCGATCCACGAACTCCCACCCGGGAAGGCGGCGCGGCTCGACCGGCAGCGCCTCGGCAAGCGGCCGCTCGTCCTCGTCCGGCACATCGGCGGCCGTGTACGGGTGATCCCCGAAGCCGCCGCGTCGGACGAGCACCCGGCTCGCCCGCCCACGCGCCCATATCAACGCGTCGTCCAGCGGCATCGCCTCCTCGGTGACCTCGAACGACGCGCGCTCACCGGACCGGCGCTCCAGCATCACGCTGAACCGGGCGGTCGCGATCGGCCCGGCCTCATCCTCGCCCAGCTCCTCGGACACGAACGCGATCCAGTCCGCGCGATCCGGCGCGACGCCAACCTACTCCTCCGCAGGCGTCGACTCCTCTTGGAGGTGCCGTGGTGTCCGGGTATGGTTGATCGTGTGAGCACGATCGCCGCCCCCCGTCGGGGGGAACCGCCGCCGGTGTCGTATCTGAACGCGTGGTGGGCGGTGGTGCAGTCGCTCCTGGTGGGCGTGATCATCCTCACCCTCTTCGGTCTGCTGTTGATGTTCGTCGGCTTCGCCGCAGGCCTTCCGCTCGGGGTGCCGGGCGGCTCAGACACTCCGCTTGCCAGCCTGTCGGACCTGGTGGGCTGGCCGTTCGACCCCAGTCTGCTGTGGTTTCGGATCGTCGATGTGTTCGCGCTCGTCACGGTCGTCCTCTGGTTGGGCCGTCGCCTGCGGGATCGGTTCCTCGTGCTCGATCTGCGGCTGCGCCTCGCCGATGCGCTGCTGTCCGTGGGCGGCCTCATGGTGATCACGGCGATGTCGCACTGGGCGGGTGTCGTGGCGGTGTTCGTGATCGCCGGCCTGCTCCGCCGTGCAGACGCGCCGGCGGCGGCGTCGGGGGCGGGCCGTCGCTGGGACCGCTGGATGCTGGCGGCCTGGGCGGTGGCGCTCGTGGGCAGCCTGCTTGTGGTCAACGTCGTCCCGGTGGGAGCGCAGGCCGGCTCGTCCTGCTCGATCAGCGGCGGGTCGGTACAGCCGCCGGCACGGACGACGTTCGGCGCAGACCAGGCGGCGATCCCCTACCGCTTCCGGCCCGGAGGGACGTTCACCGCCTGCGCGATGACCCAGGATCGCGCGTGGTTTGCCGACGCGACCGTGCTCGGCGTCGACGCGACCCAGCTTTCGAGCGCGCCCTGGCGGGTGACCGTGGTGCGGGCGGTCGGCGCGGGATTTCGCCCGATCACGCCGGTCAGGCTCACGCCCCGGCAGTCCCGAGAACTGTTCGTGCTCGTCCGGTTCACGGCCTGCCGCCCAGCGATGAGCGGCCGGACATTCACGCTCGCCACCCTCCCGCTGCGTGTGCACGCCTACGGGCGCACGCAGACCGACCCGGTTCCCCTGTCTCAGCCCGTCCGGACGACGTGCCCGTGAGCCCCGATCGCCGCACGCGGCTCTGAGCCCGGTGCGGGGGTCTGCGAGACTCCAAGCATGTTCGAGCGGTTCACCGAACGGGCTCGCCAGGTCGTCGTCCACGCGCAGGAGGAAGCGCGTGGAATTGGCCGCCAGCACATCGGCATCGACCACCTCCTGCTCGGGCTTCTGCGGGAGCGGGAGGGCCTGGCGGCGATGGCGCTCTCGTCGCTCGGGGTGACGCTGGAGTCGGCGCGCAGGCACGTCGGCGAGCCCGCCGGTCGACGGCCGGGGATGCAATCGGGCATGGTGCCGTTCACGCTGCAGGCCAAGGAGGCGTTGAACCACGCTCTCGAGGAGGCGCTCGAACTCGGGCACGACTACATCGGCACCGAGCACGTCCTGCTCGGCTGGCTGCGTGACGACGACGCCGACCAGATCCTTCGCGGCCTGGGTACCGATGCCGACGCCGTCCGCGAAGCCGTGCTGCGCCTCGTCCCGCCTCCTCGGCGGCCCCCGAGACGACCACCGCCGGAGGACGATCCGCCAGCGGACTCACGCGCCTCCGCGATGGCGATCGATCGGTTCACTGAGCCCGCTCGCAAGGCGGTCGTGTTCGCCGAAGAGGAGGCCCGTGCCCTGCGCCACAACTACCTCGGCACGGAGCACCTCCTGCTGGGGCTGCTGCGCGGGGAGGACGGCATTGCCGCCCACGTTCTCGACACGCTCGACATCAGGGTCGAGGAGGTACGCCTCCAGGTCGCGCGCATCGTCGGTCAGGGCGACGAGACCGCCACCGGCCAGATCCCGTTCACGCCGCGCACGAAGAAGGTGCTCGAGTTGGCATGGCGGGAGGCGCTCTCCCTCGGCCACGACTCCATCGGCACCGAGCACATCCTGCTCGGCCTCGTGCGCGAAAACGAGGGAATCGCAGCGCGTATCCTGCAGGACTTCGACGCCGACGCGGAAACGCTCCGAACCGAGATCATCCGCATGCTCTCAGGCCCCAGCCGCCGTTCTGCGCCGCGCGGCCGGGGAGGCTTCCACATCGCCGACGCACCCGGCTCGGCAAGCGGCCGTCAGGAACTCGAGAGCCCCTCCCGACTCATCATCGCCTGCCCCGACTGCGCCACACCGATCGAGGGGGTCACCGTCACCGAGCAACAGGCCGCACTCCAGGTCTCCATGCAGGGCGGGCACACCTGCTCCGGGTGCGGCAGACGATGGCTTATCTCGGTCAGCGCCGCCTGGCGAGACGCGGCCCCGCCCAGCGACCCCGAAGACGACCTCCCTTCCCGGGCCACGTTCTGGCACCACGCGACCCCGGCTCACTTCACGATGACCTGCCTTCGCTGCAACCTCCCCCTCGAACGGGTCACCCTCACCGAGACCACCACGCCGATCCGGATCGACGCCACCGCCGAACGCGCCTGCCTCTCCTGCGAGAAGCGCTGGCACATCGCCTACATCGTCTCCTGGGACGAGCAGACCTCAACGGGGCACGTGCGCGCTCCAGGCTGACGCGGGCGGCCGGCGGCTACGGCGCCGCCTGCCACATCATCGCCTCGGCCAAAATGCACGACCCGCGCCGTCGACCGCAGGCATCCCTGCAGACCTCGGGCAGGCCGCCCCACGGAGCTGTCCCGCGTCAAGATTGGTGAGACGTGCGATTGTTGGGGTGTTGGGCGACGAGGAGCGCCACGATGGCCGACGAGGGCATGGTCGAGCTACGTGACGCGTTGGGCAAGATCTTGGCGTCGGAGCACGCCGACGTGCTACGGGAGGGGGTCGGGTCGCGGAGCGGTATGAGCGCTCGGCGGAGCGACAGACGTATCGCAACGGGTATCGGCCGCGGGAGGTTCGACCCTCGATAGGAGACTCTCTTCGCGACTGATGGGTATAGCTACGCATTCGCGATCTCCGCAGCCCCCGGATACGATCCATGAGATTCGGGTGCGCTCCTACGCCGGGTTTCGTCTCGGCCGAGTCGACCCTCTCCGGGGATAACTGACCCCACCGCGATCTTGATCCCAGAGCACCGAAGTCGGCTAGGATAGAAAATATACCGACCCGCGTCGGACCCTGGGATCTCGATCTTGGAGCGCAGCACCACGGACTCGTTACCCCCCATCAACCTTCGCGTCAATACAGTCGATGCCGTCACCCACCAGCTGCGCGAGGAACTGGTTCACGGCTCGATACGCCCGGGCGACCGCATCCGCCCGAAGGAGCTCGCCAAGAGGTTCTCCGTCAGCCACATCCCGATTCGTGAGGCCCTTCGACGGCTGGAGTCGGAAGATCTCGTCTCGGCAACCTCTCACGGTGCGACGTACGCCACCGACGTCAGGCAGGAGGACATCGACGGCATCTACGACCTCAGGGCCGTGGTGGAGGGCGAGTTCGCATTGAGGTCGGCCAAGGTGCGCAGCGAGGACGACGTCCACGAGGTGCAACGAATCCTTGCCGAACTCGAGCGGCTCGATCCCTACTGCAGGGAGTTCTACTCCGTTCACCGCGACTTCCACTGGGCATTGCTTTCGCCGGCCGCCGACTACGTCATCCGACGCGTGCTCGATCGACTCTGGCGGACGACTGACCGCCACCTGGCCGTGGCGGTGGCCACCGACCCCCAGTTCCCCGCCGAGCGGCACGCCAAGGCGCGGGAGAGGGAGCACCGCAAACTGGCTGCGAAGTTCGCGGCCGGCGACGCGGAGGACCTGCGCCTGTCGATCGAGACTCATCTGGGGAGCTCTCGGAGGCGCCTCAGGCTCAGCTACTTGCCGGACGAAGGGTCGACGGATGGTCAACGGTGACGCGCGAGGACCGAACGCGAGGCTGATCGGCGAACCGGGCTCTCGCCACGCGCTCTCCACTCCCGCGCTCGTGCTCGACCTCGATCGGCTGGAGGCGAACATCGCCTCGCTCGCCGCTCACGCCGCGGCCAACGGCTACGCGCTGCGACCGGTGGTGAAGATTCACAAGTCCGCCCGCATTGCCCAGATGCAGATTGCTGCCGGCGCGATCGGCGTGGGGTGCTCCACGATCGCGGAAGCCGAGGCGATGGTCGCCGGTGGGGTCACCGATCTGTTCCTCTTCACGACGGTGGTGACGGAGCCGAAGCTCGACCGGCTGGCGGCGCTCAACAGTGCAGCCGAGCGGCTTATCGTCGCCACCGACGATGCGCAGAACGTCGGTCAGCTGAACGAGGCGGCGCGCCGGTCGGGCAAGCCGATCGAGGTACTCGTCGACGTGGAGGTCGGCGATCGGCGGACCGGCGTCCCCGCGCCCGCCGATGCGGTGGCCCTGGCACAGGCGATCACCGAAAGCGACGGTCTGGAGTACGCCGGAGTCCAGGGATACTGCGGCACCCACCAGGTCACTCCGAGCTATGCGGAGCGACATCGGCTCGGCATGGTCGTCCTCGACCGGCTGTCAGAGGCCATCGAGGCGCTTGACCACGCCGGACTCCCACCCAGGGTCGTGAGCGGCGGAGGCACGGGAACGCACGACATCGATCACGAGCGAGGGCTCCTGACGGAAGTGCAGGCGGGGTCGTACGTCGTTCTCGACGTCAACTACTTCGGTGTCGAGCTACGCCGAGGCGAACCTCACCCTTTCATGCCTGCGCTGACCGTGCGAGGTACGATCATCTCCAACGCGCAGCCGGGGTTCGTGATCACCGACGCGGGCGCGAAGGAGATCGACGGCATCTTCATGAGTTCGGCGCCGCCCATGGTGCTGAGCGGGGCGCCTTCTGACTCCAGGTACGTGATCGTCGGAGATGACATGGGGCGCATCGAGCTCTCGCCTCAGGCCCCCTCTCCGTCGCCTGGATCGGCCGTCGAGCTCCTGCCGCCCCACTGCTATCAGACGGTCATCATGTATTCCCACTATCACTGCGTGCGCGGCGACGTCTTGGTCGACATCTGGCCCATCGACGCAGCCGCCACCTGGTAGGAGACAGGTTCAGGCTCGCCCGGCGAAGGTGCGCACTCCGTCCAGGAAGCGATCGACGTCCTCGACCGTGTTGAAGGCGTGCGGGTCGACGCGGCCGAGACCGAAGTCGTAGCCCCCGATGTCAACGCCCGCGGTGGCCAGTCGGAGAGCGAGCTCCCGCGCCCGAGGGTGATCGAATGCCACGACGCCGGCTCGATCGGCAGGATCCGCGGGCGTGCGCACCGCGATGCCAACCTCCGCGAGGCCGTCGATGCACCGGCCAACCAGCATCTCGACCTGTTGCTGGACGGCATCCAACCCCACCTCCAGCAACAGCTCGATCCCGGCGACTGCCGGGTTCAGCACGGGCAGGCTCGGCATTCCCAGTTCGAGTCGGCGGCTGTCGGGCCACAGGGGCGGCAGCGCGTCCTGCGGCCACTCCTCACCCGCCACATCGAGTGCCATGTACCCCAGGTCAACGGCACTCGAGTTGTCGAGATACTCGTCGCGGACACAGAGGAAGCCCACGCCCGGGGGGCCCAGTAGCCACTTCATCGTCGTCCCGACCGCCATGTCGACTCCCTCCTCGTCGAGGCTGATGGGTACGACTCCGGCGGTTTGAGCGACGTCCACGATCAGCGTGGCCCCGTGCCGGTGCGCCGCGTCCGCAATAGCCCGCAGGTCGTGCTTCACGCCGGTGAGCGGCGCCACGTGCGATACGGACACCGCGACGGTGTGATCGTCGATGCACCGAACCACGGCCTCACTGTGACGCTCGCCGTCCTTGCGAACGGCGACTCGTGGGGCGGCGCCGGTCAGCCGAAGCCACGGATACCGGCTGGACGGATAGGTGGTCTCGTCAAACACCACGTTCGCGCCGGGCGAGCACTCAAGCAGCCGAACGGCGGTGTTCGACGCTCGGGACGTATTGTCGGTGATCGAGACGCGCGTCGCGTCGATCCCGAACAGTCCCGCAATCGCGGCACGCAGCTTCTCGATCTGCTGAAATGCCGCGTCGTAGCTGACGAGCGGCCGGGACCGCCACAACGTGACCCAGTCCTGGAGTGCGCGTTCGGTGCGGTCACTCGCCGGTGTCATGGCTCCCGAGAACAGATAGGCGCGTTCGCGCGTTATTGGAAACGCCGAACGGAAGTCATCGATGTTCAAAGCTCCCCCTTCCGGGTGTTCGCCGACGCCGCCCGCTCGTCCGTCCAGCCGTCCGCGACCGCATGGCACGCGACCGCATGTGCGAGCCTACCCTCCGCTTCCGCGCGACCGAGTGCCGGCACCTCCTTCGCACACTTCTCGCGTGCAAGCGGGCAGCGCAGGCGGTATGCGCAGCCATCCGCCGCAACCTGAGGCGCGATCGAGGTGCGGCTGCGCTCCGATGGCTCCCGTGCATGCAATCGCGGCGCGGCGGCCAGAAGCGCCAGCGTGTAGGGATGCTTGGGCGCCGCGAACATGACGCCGGTCGGCGCCGTCTCGACGATGCGACCGTTGTGCATGACGCAGATGCGGTTGCAGAGCGCGCGGACGACCTGCAGGTTGTGCGTGACGAAGAGCAGTGTCAGGTCGCGCTCCGCGGATAGTCGGGCAAGCAGGTTGACGATCACGGCCTGCACCGAGACGTCCAGCGCCGAGGTCACCTCGTCGGCCAGGATTACCGACGGCTCGACGGCCAGGGCTCTGGCGATGGCGACTCGCTGCCGCTGGCCGCCGGAGAGCTTCGAGGGCCGTAGGCCTGCCGCGGCCTTCGGCAGACCGACGGTCGCCAGAAGTTCGTGGACTTTGGCGGCCGAGTCGCCGCCCCCCTGACCGCCCGCCCTGACCGCCTCGTCGAGCACCGTCCCGATCCGGAGCCGCGGATTGAGGGACGTGTACGGATCCTGAAACACGATCTGGATCGCCCGGCGTAGCTGCGGCGGACGCCTGGGCGGCAGAGCATCACCCCGGAACCGGACCTCCCCGGACGAGAGGGGGTAAACGCCGGCCAGGCCCTTGCACAGGGTCGACTTCCCGGACCCTGACTCGCCCACGATTCCGAGGCGCTCACCGGGCGTGACGTCGAAGCTCACGTGGTCGACGGCGCGGTGGCTCCCGGCTTTACGCCCTCGGTGACGGAAGTCGACCGTGACCGCCCGCGCCTCCAGGATCGGCTCAGACACGGCTCGCCCCCGGCGTGTTGCGGTGGTCGAGGAGGTTGCAGGCCTCATGCCGAATGCACGCGGTCGCCCGGCCGCCCGCGAGCGGTATCAGCGGGAACGCCCCGGTTCGGCAGTCGTCGATGGGCATTCGGCAGCGCGGCCGAAAGCGGCAGCCGATTGGCGGGTGGGTTGGGTCGGGAGCGTCGCCGGGGATCGCAAGGAGCTCCGGCGAAGGCGCCTCGATGTCGGGGACGGACTCGAGCAGGCCGACCGTGTACGGGTGCCGCGGGACGTCGAATACCTCCGCCCGCGTTCCGGTCTCGATCACCTCGCCGCAGTACATCACGCACACTCGGTCACACACTTCCGCAATGACGCCGAGATCGTGCGACACAAAGATCATCGAGAGCCCCTGTTCACGTCGAAGCTCCCGGAACAGCTCGAGGATCTCTGTCTGGGTGGTGACGTCGAGTGCAGTGGTCGGCTCATCGCAGAGCAGCAGCGATGGGCCGCAGGCGATCGCCATGGCGATCATGACACGCTGGCGCATTCCACCCGAGAACTCGTGCGGATACTGCCGGGCGCGGCGTCGCGCATCGGGGATGCCCATGCGCTCCATGAGCTCGATCGCGTGCGACTCCGCCACCTTACGGCTCATACCGGAGTGGCGACGCACCGTTTCGGAGATCTGGTCACCGACCCGCATCACCGGGTCGAGGGCGCTGGTCGCATCCTGAAACACCATGCCGATCTCCGAGCCGCGAAGCGACCTGATTGCGCTGGTGACCCGCCCACTGTCAACGACCGGCGCGCCGCGATAGCTCACGGACCCCGCGGCGACCGCCGTGCCCCTTGGAAGCACCCCAAGGATCGCGCGAAGGGTGAGGCTCTTCCCGCTCCCTGACTCACCGACGATCCCCAGGGACTCACCGACGTCAACCGACAGCGACACATTCCGCACGACCGATGAGCGCGTGTGCCGATTCCGCACTTCGATCGTGAGCTCATCGACCTCGAGTATGGCCTGTTCCACGGGATGCAGGGGCACGCCTTCGCTTGCCATCAGTCTCCTTCGATGACCTCGGCGATGCCGTCTCCGAGCAGCGAGAACCCAAACCCGGTGATCATGACGGCGATGGCCGGAAAGGTCGCCAGCGTCCAGTGCGAGGTCAGGAAGGTGCTCCCATCGGCGATCATCGACCCCCACTCCGGGGTGGGGGGCTGCACCCCCAACCCGAGGAAGCCGAGGGTCACGATCGCGAGCACGACGTTCACGACATCCGACATTGCGTACACGAGCGGCTGGATGACGACGTTGGGCAGGATGTGGCCGAAGAGGACGCGCCGGCCGGAGAGGCCGGTCTGCTGTGCCGCCACCACGTAGTCCTGGCTCCGGGCGACAAGTGTCTCACCGCGGACGATCCGTGCGTACGAGACCCATCCCACACCCACCAGCGCCCCGTAGATGCTCGCGATTCCCGACCCCAGCACGAACACCAGCGTGATGATGAGGACGTAGAAGGGGAAGGCCATGACGACGTCGACGAGACGCATGACGACCGTGTCGAGGAGCCCGCCGATGTAGCCGGCGGCGAGGCCGAGCGACCCTCCGATCAGCACCGCCAGCAGGGTCGCACCGACCGCGATCTCGAGATCCGTTCTGGCGCCGACGATGATCCTGCTGAGGACGTCACGGCCGTACTGGTCCGTGCCGAGCGGGTGCGCGCCTCCCGGATTCTGGAGGAGGTCGGTGAGGTTCTGGCGAATCGCATCGTGCGGGGCGAGCACGGGGGCGAAGACTGCGACGAGCCCGACGAGTCCGACCACGACGACGCCCGCGGTGAGCGTTCGTGACCGGGTGACCAGACGCTTCGCCGTCGCATCAGAAGGCGCCGCAAGCGCCTCGACCGTCGCGCTCATTCGAGCACCACTCGGGGATCCAGTGCCGCGTGTGACAGGTCGGCGATCAGGTTGATGCTGAGAACCAGGATCCCGTACACGATGGTCACTCCCTGAACGATTGGGAAGTCACGGCTGAGCACCGCTTGCACCATGAGGTTGCCGATGCCGGGAATGGCGAAGATCACCTCGACGGCGACTGTGCTGCCCACGAGATAGCCGACGTTCAAGCCGAGCACGGTGACGGTGGGTGCGATCGCATTGCGGACGCCATGGCGAATCACCAGCGAGTATCCCGACAACCCGCGGGCCCGGACGCTCGTGATGTAGTCGGCGGCCAGGACGCCGATCAGGCTGGCGCGGAGGCTGCGCGTGAGCGTCGGGAACATCCCGAGGGCCACGGTCAGGCTGGGCAGGAACATCGCCTGCACATGTACGCCGGTGGCGTCGGCGTACCCACCCACCGGGAACGCACCCAGGCGGACGGCGAGAAACAGGATCAGCACGAGCCCCATCCAGACGGCGGGCGCACCCAGTCCGGCCAGCGACGCGACCCGGATGATCTGATCGATCGCGCCGCCTTGACGAAGCGCCGCGATCGTCGCCAGCGGCACGGCCAGCAGCACGGCCAGCACGGTGGAGTACGAGAGCAGAAGCAGGGTCGCCGGCAATCGGCCGAGAATGAGCGACGTCACCGGCGCGTGGAAGAAGAGCGAAGCACCCATGTCGCCTTGAAGGAGATGCGACATGAACTTCTCGTACTGCACATAGATCGGCCTGTTCAGCCCCCACTCGCGGTGGAGGGTTGCAATCGCGCCTGGGGTCGCCCGGGGACCGAGCAGCGTGACCGCAGGATCCCCCGGTACGAGGTGCACGACAAAGAACACCACGAGCGTGAGGCCGAAGAGTGCGACGGCCCCGGAGAGAACCCTTCGCCCCACATACCGCCACATCAGCGGCCTTCAGGCGTCTTTCTCCTGCCCGCGTGTATCACTTCGAGAGCCAGATATCGCTCAGATGATAGTTGCCGGTGAGCAGAACGTTGAAGTTGTGCACCTTGTCGCCGATCGCGTACACCCACGGCGACTGGAAGAGCGGAGCGGTTGCGTAGCTTGCCGCAAAACCGTCGACGAATTTCTTGTACATCGCCGTGCGGGTCGCGGGGTCGAACGGCCGGCCGCCGGCGTTGGCGAGCTTCACGAGGCTCGGGTCGTTCCAGCCGGTCCAGATTCCATCGGTGCCGGCGGTCTGCTGGACGAGCTCACTGCTGTCGGCGATGTCCGTATTGAAGTAGACCGTGGACATGTCGTACTTGTAGGCGACGATGTCGCCGAACCAGGCGCTTGGATCGAGCTTCTGAATCGCCACTTTGATGTGAAGCGGAGCGAGCTCCTGCTGCACGATCTGGCCGATGGCGTCGTCGGTCGCCGATCCGGAAGCGATGTTGAGCGTTGTCGAGAAACCACCCGGGACCGTCGACTTGGCCATCTCGGCCTTGGCCTGGGCAAGGTCGAAGGGAGGCGGTGCGACCGGCGATGCCAGCGGGATGTTGGGCGCCAGGAAGCTGCCGGCCGGCGACCCATGGCCGAAGAGCGCCGCCTTGACCAGCGCGTTTCGGTCGATCGCGAGGTTGATCGCCTTGCGGACGTGGATGTCCTGGAAGGGCTTGACCTTCTGGTTGAAGAGAATGATGTCGACGCGGGTCGACGGGACAGACACGAGCTTGATACCCGGTGAACTGCTGATCTGACCGAGCTGCGAGAACGCCGGGAACTCGTCGACG
The DNA here is from genome assembly GCA_963843705.1 of uncultured Actinomycetes bacterium. GTDB lineage: Bacteria > Actinomycetota > Thermoleophilia > Gaiellales > JAICJC01 > JAICJC01. The sequence goes on along the minus strand of CAWJLQ010000009.1, from coordinate 22,704 downwards.
TCGATCTGCCCGCCCTGGAGCTGGAGAAACCGGGTGTTGTTGTCCGGCACCACGCTCCAGACAACCGAGTCCAGGTAGGGCTTGCCCTTCTCCCAGTAGTGCCGATTGCGGACCGCCGTCAGCGACTGGCCGCGTGACCACGACTTGAAAACGAAGGGGCCGGTTCCGATCGGGTGCGCGAAGAACTGCTTCTCCGTCTGCCCGCCGAAATTGTTGGGGATGACCGAGTTGCCGTAGAGCGACACGATCGCAAGCATGTCGGCGGTCGGCTGCTTCGTGTGGATGACAACCGTCTCCGGATCCGGCGTCGTGATGTTGCTGATCGCATCGTCGATGAACGACCACACCGACTTCTTCCCCATCGCCCGCTCAAACGAGAACTTGACATCGGCCGACGTCATCGGCTTCCCATTGGAGAATTTGACACCCGGACGGAGGTGGAACGTCCAGGACAGCTTGTCGGACGACACCGAGTACCCGGTCGCCAGCGCAGGCACGAACCCCTGGCCGTTAGGGGTGCTGTCGTACAACATCTGGTACAGGTTCTTGAGTACAAGGATCGACTCGTTGGCGTACGTCGCGGTCGGATCCATTGACTCCGGGTCACGCACCTGCGCGATTCGCAGCGTACCGCCATGGACAGGCGAGCCGCCCGACCCTGCCGAACCGTTTGAAGAGGACGACGACGATCCGCATGCTGCCGCGAGCACCACCAGGACGATCGCAACAAGGCAACCAACAATTTGACCACGTCGCGGGATTGTCCAGCCCGTCATCGTCCCTCCTGCGGGGGTTAGAACTACGCGAAGATGGCGATCCCTGGGGCCGCCGGAAGGCGATGGTAGCAATTATACCGCGGGGCGTCAAGCGTCTCCGCGAGGTGCTAATGTGCCCGCCCGCCGGAGCGTCACGCCGGCGCAAGTTCGATCAAGGAGACCTGGCACGGCTCGCATCGGCATCATCGGGGCGGGATTCTGGGCAACGTCGTTCTACCTCCCGTTTCTCCGTGACCATCCGGACGCGGAGATCGTCGGAGTGGTGCGCCGAAATGCCGATGCGCTGCGCGCACTGGAGCGGGCGTTCCCGATGGAGATCGCCACCACGGCGGTCGACGAGCTGCTCGCGCGCGGCTGCGACGGCGTGATCGTCGCCTCCTCACACGACGCCCACCGAGAGCATGCCGAGGCGGCGCTGCGCGCCGGCGCGAACGTCCTGATCGAGAAGCCGATGACCATCGCCACAAGCGATGCTCGCGCGGTGGCCGACACCGCACGCAGGGAGAGCCGGGTTGTCTCGCTCGCGTACGGATGGAACTACTCGCCATTGGCCATCTGGGCATCGCGGGTGCTCACCTCCGGGGCGCTCGGCCCCGTGCGATCGATCAGCGGCCACATGGCCTCGGCGCTGGTGCAGATGTTCTCGGGGGCCGGTGGCTACGGCGTCGTGACGCTGGAGGGTTTCTCCTTCGAGGCCGCGCCCAGCACATGGGCGCGGCCCGAGGCCGGCGGCGGATACCTCCACGGCCAGATGACTCACCAGATCGGCCTGGCTCTGAACCTGATCCCGGCCCGACCCGAACTGGTCTACGCACAGGTCAACCGTCTTTCGAACGACGTCGACATCGATGTCGCGCTCACCGTCCGATTCGCAGACGGGATCGTCGGCAGCTTCACCGGACACGGTCGCTTGCCATGGGGAACGCGCTATCCGTTCGAGCTCCGGATCGCGGGCGAAAGCGGCGTGCTCACGATTGACTGCGAGCGCGACCGGGCCGATGCGAACCTGGTCGGGGGAGCCAACGTGGGCGCGGCGGGCGGAGGCAGCGCCTTCGACAGCGTCGACCGCGATCTGTCGCTCGCCACATCTCCAGGCGACGGCATCTACTCATGCGCGGGCCCGGCTGCCTTCCTGATCGATCTCTGCAACGGCGTGGAAGCGATCGACCGTGCACCGGTCGAAACCGGCGTTCGCACCGTCGCCCTGATCGAGGCAGCGGCGCGCTCGGCGCGATTGGGCCGCCCGGTGGAACCCGAGGCCTGATGCCCGGAGGCATTTCGTGCAGCGAGTTCTCGTTTCCCGCGATTCCCGACCAGGCCGACCGCATCGCCGTTGTGCGTGCGCTCGGCTTCAAACACGTCGATGTCGCGCTGTTCGCCGCCAACGACGGACATCTCATCGCCGACCCGCCCGGGACGGCGGCCCCTCTCCGATCGGCGCTCCACGCGCAGCGGCTGACCTCGCCCGACCTCTTCTTCGCGACCGGGGAGACCTTCGAGGAGATCGCGCCCAACCCGCAGGATGCGGGGATTCGGACGCAGCGAAGATCCGGCTTCGCCGCCGCAGCCGAGGTCGCCGCGCTGCTCGGCATCCCGGGAATGACCATCCTGCCGGGAATCTCATGGCCGGACGACCCGCGAGGAGCATGGCAGTGCTGCGTCGACGAGCTCGGCTGGCGTGTGGAGCAGGCGCGCGCGCTTGGCCTCGAGCTGCGCATCGAGGCCCACGCGGGATCCATCGTCGCGCTCCCCGAGCAGGCCGGCCGCCTGCTCGCGGAGGTGCACGGACTCCGATTGACTCTCGACGTCTCGCACTTCGAGTTGCAGTCGGTGACGCTCGACCGCGTCCTCCCACTTGTTCGATACACGTCACACATGCACGTTCGAGCCGCCAAGCCGGGTGCGATCCAGATCCCCTGGCATGACAACGAGATCGACTTCCCGCGGGTGCTCGACGCCCTGGCGGCATGTGGCTACGCGGGTGCCTACTGCGTCGAGTATCGCCCGATGGCCAAGTGGCGATGCGACGAGCTCGACGCGCTTTCAGAGAGTGCCGCGACGAGAGATTGGCTCAACGAGCGAGGTGTTCGAGATGGATGAGGTATGCCATTGGATCGACGGCAGACCGGCGGCGTCCGAGGACGGCCAAACGTTCGACTCACTCAATCCGGCCACGGGTCGGGCGATCGCACGCGTCGCATTCGGAGGAACGCGCGAGATCGACCGCGCCGCGACCGCCGCCGCCTCGGCCTACGACGACGGGCGCTGGGCACGTCTTCCAGGCGCGGAGCGAGGGCGGGTGCTGCGCCGGATGGCCGACGCCTTGCGGGGCAGACGTGAGGAGTTCGCGTCCCTCGAGACTGCCGACACAGGGAAGCCGATCTCGCAAACCCGAGCCGAGGTCGAAGACGCCGCCTCCCTGCTCGAGTATTTCTCGGGCCTGACCGAGGACGCGATCGGAGCCGTGTACCCACAGCGTCCTGGCTACTTCGCCTATTCCCGCCGGGAGCCGTACGGCGTTGTCGGGGCGATTGCTCCGTGGAACTTCCCGCTCGTGCTGGCGTGCTGGAAGACGGCGCCGGCACTTGCGGCAGGCAACTCCGTCGTGCTCAAGATGGCCGAGCAGGCGCCGCTCACGACCGCCTTGCTGGGCGCGCTCGCGAAGGACGCCGGGCTCCCGGACGGCGTGCTCAACATCGTCCACGGCGACGGGCCGACGGCGGGAGCCGCACTGGCAGCCCATCCACTGGTTCCCAAGATCACGTTTACCGGGTCGACGGCCACCGGCCGCGCGATCCTCCATGCGGGCGCTCAGCACATCAAGAGCGTGCACCTCGAACTCGGCGGCAAAACGGCCAACATCGTCTGTGCCGACGCCGACATCGACCAGGCGCTGGCCGGAACACTCTTCACGAGCTTCTTCAACGCCGGACAGATCTGCACGTCGGGATCGCGGCTGCTCGTGGCCGCCGAGATCGCCGGCGATTTCGTCGAAGAACTCACGCGCCGCGCGTCCAGGCTTCGAACGGGAGATCCCGAAGATGCGTCGACCGACCTCGGCCCGCTCATCTCTGCCGAACAACGCGACCGGGTGGTCTCGTATGTCAGGCAGGGCATTCACGCCGGTGCGACCGTGGCGGTCGGCGGCGAGCCCAACGCACGCTGGAACGGAGACGGCTTCTTCGTGACGCCGACGATCTTCACCGGGGTGCAAAGCGACATGACCATCGCCCGGGAGGAGATCTTCGGGCCGGTGCTGGCGGTGATGGAGTTCGACGACGACGACAAGGCCGTTGCGCTTGCAAACGACGTCCCCTACGGCCTGGCCGCGACCGTCTGGACGCGGGATGCCGCCCGGGCGATGCGCTTTTCGGAGCGGATCCAGGCCGGAATCATCTGGACGAACTGCCCACACCACCTGACCTGGAACGTGCCCTATGAGGGTTTCAAGCTGAGCGGGCTCGGTGAGGATCTCGGGCGTGAGAGCCTGAACACGTTCACCCGCCTCAAGGTGCACTACCTGAACTTCGGCGGCCACCGGATGACCTGGCCGTCACACTGACCCTTGGCAACACCGACGCCTGATCCCAGCCGGCTGTACGACGCCTACCGCGCCACCGTTGGTGGTCGCCGACATGACGTGCCGACCCCCGCTCTGATCCTCGACATCGATGCCGCTACTCGCAATCTGCAGACGATGGAACGCGCGTTGCGGGGTCAGCCGGCGCGTCTGCGCCCCCACATAAAGGCGCAGAAGAGCGCGGAACTCGCCCGCCTGCATCTCGGCCACGGCGCGATCGGCGTGGCAACGGCGACCGCCTGGGAAGCACTTGCGATGGCCCAGGCCGGCATTCCCGACATCTTGATTGCAAACGAGGTCGTCGGCGCGGGGAAGCTGGAAGCAATCGTCGCCGCAGGCAGGCTCGCGCGGCTGACGATCGCGGCCGACGATCCCCGCGGAGTGGCCGAGCTGGCCGCCGCCATCCGCGACACCGGAGTCGAGGTCGATGTGCTGATCGAGGTCGATGTCGGCATGCGGCGCGCGGGCACGAGGACGGTCGAGGAGACACTGGCCGTGGCAAAGGCACTCTCGGAGCACTCGAGGATACGGCTTCGAGGGATCCAGGCGTATGAGGGGCACTGCATGTCCGAAACGGACGCCGCCGCCCGGACGTCCATGGCGCGCGCGGCCATGGACGTCGCCGCCGCGCACGTGACGGCGCTCCAAGACGCCGGCTACGCCGTGAAGGACGTGTCCGGCGGCGGGACGGGCACATACGACATCACGGCGCGCAATCCGGTCGTCACCGAGCTGCAGGCCGGATCCTTCGTGTTCATGGACCGCTTCCATGCAGCTCTCGTCGACGAATTCGAGTTCGCACTGTTCGTGGCCTCGACTGTCCTTGCCCGCCACGGAAACACCGTCATCCTCGACGCGGGCCGAAAGAGCGTTGGCATCGACTACGCCTCGCCACGCATCGCCGGCATCGACATGGATGCAAGGTTCTTCGCGGAGGAGCATGGATCGTTCGACTTCCCCGACAAACCGCCCTTGGATCGCGGCGATCGCGTCGAACTCATCCCCGGATACGCTCCGACAACGGTCAACCTCTACGACGCGTACCATGTTGTTTCCGGCGACACCGTCGTGGACGTTTGGCCGATCATCCCGCGCGGCCCCGGGCAGGGCATGATCCCAACTGGAGGCGCGGCGGGATGAGTCTTGACGTCGCTCCTACCTCAGAGGTCGCGCTCCTCGCTCAACGCCTCGTCAGGGCGCGGTCGGCGAACCCACCGGGCGACACGCGCGATGCCGCCGACGCCGTCGAGGCAGCGCTGGGAGAGCGCTTCGACATAACCCGCCTCGAACCGGCGCCGGGATTCGTGAACGTCGTGGCATCCCACTCGTTCCCGCACCCGGGGAGGACGCTCATCCTCTGTGGACACCTCGATGTCGTGCCGGTCGACGAATCCGCCTACGGCTGGACGCGCGACCCGTGGGCGGCGGAGATCGAGGACGGCTGGCTCTACGGGCGCGGGAGTCTCGACATGAAGGGCGCGCTCGCCGGGATGATCGTTGCCGCGCGCCGAGCGGCCATGGATCGCAGGCATCTCGCAGGCCGGATCATCGTGGCTGCGGTCGCCGACGAGGAGCGCGGCGGTCGCCGCGGTGCTGGTGCGGTCGTCGAGGACCTGATAACCGACGCCGACGGCGCGATCATCGGTGAGCCGAGTAATGGAGCGGTCTGCATCGGCCATCGCGGAATGTGTTTCGTCGAGGCCACCGTTCGTGGAAAGGCGACGCACGCGAGCACCGGTGGAGGCGTAAACGCGGTGGCCGCGATGGTGCGGGTGCTGAGCGCGCTCGAAGGAATCGAGCTGACACACACCCCGCATCCGCTCCTGGGGGGCCCCGCGATCGCGATTGGAACAATGATCTCGGGTGGCAGCAATGCGAATGTGATCCCCGACCTGTGCAAAGCCACGCTCGACATCAGGAAGGTCCCGGGCATGACCGATGACTCGGTACTCACGGATCTGCAAGCCCGCCTGGCGGCCGCGCACGTCTCCGACGACGTGACGTTCGAGATCACGGCATCCGTCGAGCCGTCGGTGACGGACGTTGCCGATCCGATCGTCACCGTCTCGGCAGCTGCATACGAAGATGAGTTCGGCCGAGTGCCGGAGGTCCGCGGAATGTCGGCAACGACAGACGGCTGGTGGTTTCGGAACCGACGTGGAATCCCGACGGTGATGGCGCTCGGACCCGGCAGGATCGAGGACTGCCACACGACGAACGAACGCGTTTCGGTCGCTGAGCTCGAGTCCTACACCCGAGTCTATGCCCACATCATCCGCGGCTTCCTGTCGGGCCCCGACGAATGAGGAGTCATCCCCGAGACCCGCCTTGAGTAGCACGAACTCGGCCATGACACGGCCAGTGCCAGCGGCGTTGATCCGCAGGTTCCGCAGCGGCCGCGCCTGGAAAGGCTCCGCGTCTCGCGGGCGAATTGGACGCATAAGTCTGTGGTGTAACAGTATGCAATCATGCGATCAGCGGTTGGGGTCGGCGTCGGGACAGGAAGGCGGTCACCGGATGCGCGATCTCTGCACCACGGCCTGCCCTATGGCTGGATCGACGACATGGAAGCGTCGTGGAAGTTGCTCGGTCAGACGACCGATCGCGGGAGCAGACACTCGCACGTTACCGATCAGTCGTTTGGGCGAGCTGCCAGGTGGCCTGAGGGATTTCACCGTTGGAGGACACGTCGAACTGAAACTGCACCCGGTCGACGCGGTAGACAGCCCGGACGAGTTCGTACGGCGTCTCCGTTTGGCCGCGTCGCCGGTGCTCGGTGCAGAGTGTGACGAATACGGCGCCGTGGAAGGGGATGTCGAGTTGCTCGGCCTCCCACTTGCTGCAGAAGCTGGTCTCGATGGCGACCGTGCTGCGGGTGAGGTCGATCCCGCGCAGGTCGGCAGCGGCCGGCCGCGCGATCGGGCCTGGGTGGTCGAGGTATCGGCGCAGCGTGCCTACCTCGGCGGTTGGGAAGAAGCTGTCGAAGAGCGCCACCGGCGCGCCGGCGATACGAAGTAGCGTCATCACGCGCAAGATTCGGGTGTCGCGCCCCAGCTCGAGTTGGTCCGCGACGCGTCGAGAGGGGGGTTCTTCGCGCGCGTCGAGGACGACGAGTTCGCGAGCCGGCGACTCTGTCAGGAGCAGCCGGCAGATCCCGCCAACGCGTTGTTCGATCTTTGGTGCCGCGACGAACGTGCCGCGGCCCCGTACGCGGCGAATCTGGCCATCCTGTTCGAGGATGGCAAGCGCCTGGCGAACGACGGTACGGCTCACCTCGTAGGTGGCGCACAGCTCGGGTTCGGAGGGAATCAGCTCGTCGGGCGACCATGCTCCCGCCTCGATCTTCTCCTTGAGCAGCTCCTGCAGCTGGAAGTACAGGGGAACGACGCTCGCGCGGCTGAGCTGATCGTCCGGGCCGTTCACGGCGACAAGTATGCCAGCCGGCGAGGCTCCCGCTCAGCGCACGACGAGCACGTCGCAGGGTGCCTCGCGCACGAGCTTCTCGCTCACCGACCCGAGCAGCAGCCGCTTGGTGGCGCCGAGGCCGCGAGTGCCGACCGCGAGCAGGCTTGCGTCCCGGTCGCGGGCGACGTGGATCAGCGCGTCGGCGGGGTCGCCGATCGGGTTTCCGAGCGGCTCGTATGCCTCCGCCGGCACGCCGCGGGCGGCGAGCAGGCGAACTGCCTCGTCCAGCTGTTCGCGGTGGCGCGTCACCTCGTCCGGATCGAGCGCGGCCGGCGCCCGCCCGGACGGAGCGGCCATCGGGACGACACTGACGACGATGACCGTGCGACCGTTGGCGACCTCCGCGGCGCGCTCGAGCGCCCGGCGGGCGTGCTCGGAGCCGTCGTAGCCGACGACGATGCTCATGCCGCGGCCGCCTGGCGGGCGAGCTCGGCGACGTACATCTCGCGAAACTCCGCGACGCCCGCCGGCCGCGGGTTGGAGGGCGCCGACGTGTTCGCCGCCGCCTTTTCGGCCAGCAGGTCAAGCTCGCGCTCGGCGATCAATTGGTCCAGCGGCGGGATACCGAGCTTGCGGTTCAGATCGCGCACAAATTGAATCGCTGCGGCAGCGGCCTCGTCGTCGTTCGCCGCATTGCCGGCGACGCCGAACGCGTGCGCGAGGCGAACGTACTTGTCGGCGGACGCCGACAGGTTGTACTCCATGATCATGGGCATGGTGACCGCGCAGCAGACGCCGTGGGGGTGGTCGTAGACGGCGCCGATCGACTCGGCCAAGCAGTGGCAGCCGGACACGTCGGTGATCCCGACCGCCAACCCGGCGACGAGGCTGGCCTGTGCCATGCCGCACCGGGCCTCGACGTCGGAGCCGTCAGAGACGGCCCGCTCCAGGTACCGGGCGACCAGTCGCGCGCCCTCGAGCGCCATGGCGTCAGAGGCGGGCGTGTCCAGGCGGCAGTGCAAAGAGTCGACCGCGTGGCTGAGCGCGTCCATGCCGGTAGCGGCGGTCAGGGCGGGCGGCGCCGAGAAGGTGAGATCTGGGTCGACGAGCGCGACTCGGGGGCAGATCCGGGGGTCGAAGAGATTCATCTTCTTGCGCCGGACGGTGTCGGTGATGATGGCCGACGGGGACACCTCGCTGCCCGTACCGGCCGTCGTAGGCACCGCGATCACGGGTACCGGCGTCTCGCGCAAGGCGCCGAAGTCCTCCCAGTCACGCGGGTGGCCACCGTTTGTGAGCAGAACCGCGATGCATTTGGCCGTGTCGATGGCGGAGCCGCCGCCGACGCCCACCAGCAGGTCAACCGACCGCTCGCGACCGCGCTCGGCCCCCTCGATGCAGTGCACATCGCGCGGGTTGGGCTGGACGCTGTCGAACAGGTCGACCGCGATCCCGGCGGCCTCCAGGCTCTTTGCGATCGGGCCGGCAAGGCCGGCGGCCGCGACGCCCGGGTCGGTCACGATCATCGCCCGGGACGCGCCGAGGTCGCGGCCCTCACGGCCGGCGGTCGCCGCCACGCCACGGCCGAACTCGGCCCGGGTGGGCATCTCGAACGTTCCCGCGGCGCACACGCCGGCGCCTGTTCGCGCCAGCGCGGGATGCAATGGCTTGTCTGACATCACGCCTCCTTTGAGCTGACCACCGTGGCGGGGGACTCCGTCACGTGGCCGGCTCGGGTGAACAGCGAGTACAGGCCGGCGCCGAGCACGAAGCCGACGATCGGCGAGAGGTCGGCGCCGCCCAGATAGTCCATGGCGATGAACCCCTGGAACTTGGTCGTGTTGGCAACGAGGGCTCCGACGACGACGCCGATCAGAAGCGCCGCCATCGCCGACCAGTTGACGCCGTCGCGGTACCAGTAGCGACCGCCACGTGGCAGGAGCAGATCGTGCGAGTCGTAGTTCCCACGGCGCTTGAGGTAGTCGACCACGTACACGCCCGACCACGGCGCGAGCAGGATCACGAGCAGCGACAGAAACTCCGTGAAGACGGTGGAGAAGTCATAGACGAAGAGGGCGATGCAGGCGGCGGTGACGGTGATCACCGCGTCGACGAAGACGCTCTTGTAGCGCTCGACCCGGACGCCTAGCGCGAGCAGGTTGAGGCCGCTCGAGTAGCTGTTCATGACGTTGTTGGCGACGACGCCGCCGATGACGACGATCAGAAACGGGAACAGGAACCAGTTTGGGAGCACCCTCGGCAGGTTCCCGATCGGGTCGGAGGTGTCCACCAGCGTGCCGACGACCACGCCCAGGCCGCCGTAGAGCCAACCGGGGATGACGGTGGCCAGGGTCACCCAGCCGACGATCGCCCGCGGGCTGGCATCGCGCGGCAGGTAGCGCGAGTAGTCCGAGGCGAAGTTCACCCAGCTGATGGCACCGGCGCCGAGCACCGCCGTCAGCCCCAGGAACCAGGTGGCGAGCGAGTTCGAGGCGGCGAGCTGCGCGCCCGCGTAACCCCAGTGGACCTTCGGCAGCAGGATGATGGCCATCACCACCGTCAGGATCGTGAGCACGTAGGCGAGCCACTTCTGGGCGATCACGAGGGTCGCGTGTCCGAGCACCGGGATGGCGAAGGTGATAACGGCCATCACGACCAGGAACGGCGCGAGCATCCAGTGCGGCGTGGACACGCCCAACTGGTCGAGCAGCGTGCGTAGGGCAAGCGTGCCCAGGATGATGTTGATCGTCTCCCACCCGAGGGTGGCGAACCAGCTGAAGATGGTCGGGATCACGTTGCCGCGCAGGCCGAAGGCGGCGCGGCTGATCGCCAGCGTGGCCGACCCGGCGCGCGGCCCGGGCAGGCTGCACACCCCAACCAACGCGAACACCAGGTTGCCGACGAGCACGATGCTGAGCGCCTGCCACAGGTTCAGCCCGAACAGGATCAGTACGCCGCCCGCGATCATGTTGATGAAGGTCGAGTTGGCGGCGAACCAGGGCCAGAACAGCTCCCGCGGGTGCCCGTGGCGATGGTGCTCGGGGATGATGTCGATCCCGTACACCTCGATCTTTCCGAACTCGTCGACCGTCTGTCCGTGCAGGTCGGACAGGGGCATACCGTCATTCGCGGCCATGTAGCGCCTCCTCGGTGGGAACGAAGATGGTGAACTCGTCGAACACGGCCTCCCGCACGGCCTGTCCGGCGCAGTCGCGGTTGGCCCGCAACGTGGCGCCGCCGGCGGCGAGCACCTCGAAACCCTCGGCGACCTCGGCCAAGAAGGCGGGCGGCGCGGCGGCGCGCAGGAAGTGGTGCACGTACACAACTCGCAGGTCGCCGGCCAGCTCGGCGAGACGGCGCGCCGAGACCGCGAACGCGACGACGTCGGACTCCGGCCACTGGGCGTAGATGGCGCCGGTGCTCACGGCATCGCCGGCAAACAGAGCCCCGTCCGGCTCGAGCACGAGCGAGACATGATCCGGCGAGTGCCCCGGCGTCGCCACGACTCGCAGCCGACGATCGCCGAGATCGACGGCGGCGCCGTCCGCCAGCGTGCCGCTGGCCCTACTCGCCGGGATCGTCCATTCGCCGGACGGGAACGCTCGCGGCTCGTCCGCCGGGGCCATGCCGAAGAGGAAGCGGCGGTCGGCCTCGAGGTACGCCGGCAGGACACGGGCCAGCTCGGCCGCATACGACCGGTACCCGGCGAGCAGCCGCTCGTCCACCGATCGCTCGAGCAGCGGCGCGCCGGCCGGATGGATCAGGATGTCGTCGAACTCGTGGTTTCCGCCCACGTGGTCGAAGTGCGCGTGCGTGTTCACCACCGTCACCGGGACCGGCGAGATCGCCTCGGCCAGCGGACGGATGGGGGTAACGCCGAGCCCGGTGTCGATCAGCGCTGCCCGCTCCGAGCCCACCACCAGCCAGGTGTTGACGTGCGGCGGCTCGGCCAGCAACCAGACTCCCCGCTCGACCTCCCGCACCCGAAACCAGTCGCTGGCGGCCTGATGAATCCGCGGGTGGCGCGTGGTGAGGTCGGAGATCATTCCCATCATCCTGTGCGGTTGTCATTACATCATGATGGGATCCTCATTTCAAGCCCGCGGGCGCAGAAGCTCAGGACGAAGAAGATGGCGAGGGTAACGACCACGCTACCCTTGACGACGTCGGGTTGGAGGTGGGCTCGTCGCGACGGGCGCTGGTAGGTGTAGTCGACGTTCCCGGCGATGGCGGCGACGGCGCGTCGGACCTCTGCGGCGAGGACGCGGCGCCAGTCGATGCGTGACGGCAGCACGGTCTCGGCCCAGCGAACCCACCCCGCGGGGACGCTGCCCGGCTCGTTCGCTTGGTGGCGTTGGATGTCGGCTGCGACACCGATGCGCAGGAGCTCGATCTGCACGGCGTCAAGGCCCGTCCCGCCATCGCCGGGTCGAGGCTGGCCTTCGCCGGGCCTGGGTTGGCCGTCGGTTCCCGAGCCGCAGTCCCACAGCCTGGTGCCGGCACCGGCGTGGTCGTAGTAGTGCTCGGCCGGAGTGGCGGCCCCCAGCCTGGGCGCGCACGGTCGAAATCGGCGAAGGAGGAGTCTCCGAGTAGTAAGGACTTAGTAGCATTTGACTCCCGCGGGAAGCCCCCGCCAGTGTTCGTGCGCGAACCGAGCTGACGGCGATGTATGAGACGACCACCGAGATAGGCGCGCTACAGGCGCTCATCGACGAGAGCATGGCGGGGGCGAGTGAACAGCTACGCTCGATCGCTCACGAGGGTCGACGACTCTCGTCAGAGCAGGTGCTCGAGGTGCTGCACGGCCCGGCACAGATGGCGGTTGCCACTGTCACACCTCGTGGTGAGCCGAGGGTGTCCCCCCTGGACGTGCTCGTGATGCACGGGAGGTTCTACTTCTGCACGAGTGCCCGCGCCGCGAAGGTCGGTCACCTGCGCAAGCACCCAGCTATCAGCCTCGCCTATGTCGACTCTGACGTGGTGGGCATCACGGTGCACGGACGGGCCACGCTCCATGAGTGGGGCGATCGAGAGTTCGAGCAACTCGACCGAGAATTTCTGGCGATCTACGGAGGCACGCCTTCGACCGAGGAAGAGTCGGTTGTCTTCATCGAGGTTGAACCGAGGCGGGTCTACACCTACGACCGTCGCGCTGAGGTCTGACTTAGGTCCGGATCCGCACACCGCTCCCCGCGATCCCCCTCGACCGTCGCCGCGATCGCGGCGGGACGCCGTGAATGGCGCCAGCGCTCGGCCGCGGCGCCGGCACAGGCTCACCCCGGCCGAAACCCACTCCTGGGAGCAACCGACCGCCGCGTTGCGCTGAGCGCCCGCAATGCTCCGGTCACCGAACCCGCGGGCAATCGTCAGGCGCGACCAGAGTTCGCGCGGCCGGCCGACGCGGTCGATATCACGGCAGGCGCTCTTGTCTGCGCTGCAGCTCCCTCTGGACCGCACCGTAGTCCCCGGCGACGTCCGCGGGCACGCGCCACACGTCAACTGTCCCGACCGCACCGACGATCCGAACGTGGACCGCGGGTGCGTCGGGCCGCACCCGGTCGGCTCCCCAGTCTCGGTAGCGCCCGGCAACCAGGGAGCCGCCCACCGTTACGCCGATTCCCTCAGGGATGTAGACATCCGCGTTTCCGAGCAGCACAAACACGGTGATGGTGACATGGTCGGAGTCGATTTGCGCACGCCGCAGGTCAAGGTCGACGTCGGCGACGACACTCACGACCTTGGTGCGACCGCCGATGTGCAGCCGGCCGCGGCGGATCGCGCGGCCGAAGAAGGCGCCGCTGACCCGTCGCGGTTTCCGGTCGGTCGACAGCGGCTCGGGCAGCCGATCGCGTGCACGGCCTGCAACTGCGCGTGCGTGCGTGCGGTGTAGGCGCGTTCCACACGGGCTGCGAACTCTTCGAGTGTCACCCGTCCAGCGACGAGGTCTTCGCGCAGTTGGGCCACCGCCGCCTCGCGCTGAGCGTCCGACGCATAGCCTGAACCGTCGTCCACGTCGCGACCACCGTAGCGCAGAACGCCTCGGGGCCTCGCAGCCACTCGATCACTGCCGCTGGGGAGTCCTTCACAACGGTCAGCGTGGGGACGGTCCTCCAGCGGGCAGGGGATCGGCCCCGTTGCTGGAGCTCACGCACCGCTTCCGCCCGAGACGCGAACCTCTGCTCCATTTGCCACCGGGTGTACTACGGTGAATCCCTGCCGAGCGGACGACACCAGGAAAGGAACAGGACAGGCGCGTGACGGATCGCGAGATGCTCGATGCGGCGATCGCCGAGGCTCGCACGGGGTTGGCGGAGGGCGGCATCCCGATCGGGGCTGCCCTCTTCACGCTTGAAGGCGAGCTGCTCGGCCGCGGACGCAACCGCCGCGTGCAGCAGGACGACCCGTCGGTGCACGGGGAGACGGATGCCTTCCGCAACGCGGGCCGCCGGCGCAGCTATCGCGACACGGTCATGGTGACGACGCTGGCGCCGTGCTGGTTTTGCAGCGGGCTCGTGCGCCAGTTCGGGATCCCGAAGGTCGTGATCGGCGAGTCGGTCAACTTCCAGGGTGGCGGGGCATGGCTCGCGGAGAACGGCGTCGAGGTCGTCGACCTCGCCTCGGGCGAGTGCATCTGGACGCTCGGCGAATTCATCCGCGAGCACCCCGCGCTATGGCACGAGGACATCGGCGCCTGACCCCAGGCCGAGCTCGCCCGCGACGGCATCGCGCACACGCGACACGATCTCGGGCCAGGCCGCCGCCCCCTTCTCCGGGCTGGCGCGGGTCGCGTTCCAGAGCGCGCCGCTCTCTGGGATGAAGTCGCGGGGTGGTGGCACGACGTCGTAGGAGGGGTGTCGTGCGGCCGCGTCGTCGACCGCGCGATCGAAGCGAACGAGGTCGGGGCGCAGATGGAGCATGAGGGATGTCTCGAGCACGGCTGCGTGCTCGACGTCCCAGCCGGGGAACTCGCCCGCGAAGAGAATCTCCATCACCTGCTCGGAGAGCTCGGAGAAGGCGGCCTCGACGACCATGATCCGAAGCGCATCGTGTCGGACGCGCTCGTGGGCGAGCCAGGCCGCCTCGTAGACGAAGTTCGAGTTCTCGTAGTGCCAGTTGAGGACGACGAGGCGCGAGAAGCCGCTGCGCACGAGGCCTGCGAGCACGTCCTCGAGCACGGACATGAGCGTCCGCCCGCTGACGCTGATCGTGCCGGGAAACCCCTCCCCGCCGCCGGAAAGCGGCCGCGAGCGGTACCCGTAGGCGATCGGCGGAGCCACGAGCAGGTCGAGCGACTGCGCCAGGGCGACTGCGAGCTGCTCTGGCAGTACCACATCGGTGCAGAGCGGCAGGTGGTAGCCGTGCTGCTCGGTCGAGCCGACGGGGACGACGACGGCCGTCCCGGCGGCGGCGCGGTCGCGCACCTCGGGCCAGGTCAGATCGGCAAGATGCCTCGATCCGCTCATGCGACGACATCGGCCGATGCGGGATCCGCCGCCCGGGCCGGCTCGTCGGTGTCGGGGAAGCCGAGGATGCGCTCCCGCGCCTCGCTACGCGCCACCAGAAAGGCGAGGACGACGTAGAGCACGCCTCCCAGGGCCCAGGCCTCGAGCGGCACGATGCCCCAGCCGCTCTTCGGCGATCCGTCCTGTCCGGGCATGATGCCGCTGCCATACGAGCCAAACAGGATCGCGGCGACGAGCGCGGCGATCCCCGGCCAGTTGGCGACCGCGGCCTGGTTCCACGAGGGCACGCGGTCGAGGCGGCGGACGATCCCGAGCAGGCGCGGAAGCACGAGCTGGTCGGTGTACATGATCACGGTCGCCGACGGCACGGCGACGGCCAGGAAGGTGACGGCGCGGAAGAAGTTCGTCAGGCTCTGCGGCACCCACCACGCCATGAAGCCGCCGCCGACTGCGATGATCAGGCACGTGTAGACGCGCCGCCAGCGGTGCCAGCCGCCGAACAGATTCTGCCCGGCGTTGAGCGACTCGTAGTAGTTCGCGTCGTTGACGGCCACCTGGGTCGCCGAGGCAAGTAGGAAGGCGAGGATGGTGACGCCGAAGAGCGAGAACGAGACGGCCTCGGACACCCCCTGGCCGAAGTCGGCGCTGTGGATGCGGGCCGCGAGGATCCAGCCGGCCAGCGGGAACAGGATCTGTCCGACCAAGAGTCCGATCGCAAGCGGCGGCACGACCGCCCGCCAGCGCGGATGCGCGTACCGGAAGAGGTCGGGTTCGTTCCCGTAGGTGGCAAAGCCGATCGCGACGATGATGCCGACGACGAGCGGCGTCGAGGCCGCCACCTGCGCGTGCGAGTTGAGGACGCTGCCGTGCGTCACCGTGAGCGCCTTCACGACCATCCATACGACCCACAGCACCGTCACCGGGGCGGCGACGTAGCGTGCGAACGCGGTGATGCCCGTGAACCCGAAGACGTTGTTGGTGATGCCGACGACCGCGATCACGATCCCGATGGTGGTGACGGAGCCCCAGCCGTACAGGCCGTCCCAGATCGACGCGAGTGTGTTGGCCTGGTAGCCGACCCATCCGAGCGGTGTGACGAGGACGAGCGCGGAGACGAGCCAGGAGCCGACGATGCCGAAGACCGAACGGCTCATGAGTGCGTGCGTCTGCCCGCGCCACGCGCCGAGGTAGGCGGCCGGCACCGCGTACGCCAGATAGCAGCAGGCGCTGACGGCGACGATCAGCAGCAGCCGGTGCATCGTGAACCCGAACGAGTAGAGCTCCGAGCCAAGCGACATGTAGGAGAACCCCGCATAGAGCGTCACCCAGAGCGGGACGTGGTGCGTCCACGTCCCGCGGCGTACGTCGAGCGGGACGATCCCATCGTGGCTGGAGGAATAGTCGTGCTTGATCTCCTCCTCGAGCTCGGCGGCGCCTCCCGGCGTCTCCTGCACCACGCTTCGGAGCATCTCGGACATCGGCTCTCCTCCTAACTCGGGACGATGTTGTGCTCGGGGCCGTACGGGAACCGCGTGATGTTCTCGGCGCCGTCTCCGGTGAGTACGAGGATGTCGTGCTCGCGGTAGCCGCCGGCGCCGGGCTGGCCATCCGGGATTGTGATCATCGGCTCCATCGAGACGACCATGTCGGGCTCGAGCACCGTGTCGATGTCCTCGCGCAGCTCGAGCCCCGCCTCGCGGCCGTAGTAGTGACAGAGGACGCCGAAGCTGTGCCCGTACCCGAACGTCCGGTGCTCGAGCACACCGTGGGCGCGGTAGATCTCGTTCAGCTCCGCCGCGATGTCGCAGCAGCGCGCGCCCGGCTTGATCAGCTCCAGCCCGCGTTCGTGCACCTCGACGTTGATCCTCCAGTAGCGCAGGGACGCGTCGTCGCAGTGGTCGAGGAACAGCGTCCGCTCGAGGGCCGTGTAGTAGCCCTGGATCATCGGGAAGCAGTTCAGGCTGAGGATGTCGCCCTTCTCCAGGCGGCGGCTGGTGACCGGGTTGTGGGCACCGTCGGTGTTGATCCCCGACTGGAACCAGACCCAGGTGTCCATGAGCTCTGAGTGGGGGTAGCGCTTGGCGATCTCGCGCACCATCGCCTGTGTCCCGGCGAGCGCCACTTCGTGCTCGGGTACCCCCTCGCCGATCGCCTCGACGACTGCGGCGCCGCCGATGTCGGCGGTTGCCGCGCCGTCGCGGATCACCGCGATCTCCTCCGCCGACTTGACCATCCGCTGCCGCATGCAGCCCGCGGCGACGTCGACGAGCTCGACGCCCGGAAGGGCACGTTCGAGCTTGTCGCGGGTCTGAACCGTCAGGTGGTCGAACTCGACCCCGAGCCGCCGGACTCCGGCCGGCAGCGCCTTCACGACCGCGCGGAAGTAGTTGTCGCGCTGCCAGTCCGTGTACACGAGGTTGTCGCCGTAGGTGCGCCGGTGCGGCTGGCCGTAGTCGATGTTCGCCGAGATCGACGTCTGCCGGTCGCCGGTCACCGCCAGCCCGTACGGCCGTCCGAACGAGCAGTACAGGAAATCGGCGTAGTAGTTGACGTTGTGGTAGCTCGTGAACAGCGTCGCGTCGAGGCCGAGCTCGCCCATGAGCGTGCGCAGCTTCGACAGGCGCCGCTCCATCTCCGCCGCCGAGAACATCGGCGTGACCCGCTCGCCGTTCGGGAGCTCGAGCACCTGCGGTCGATCGAGCTGGCTGACTGCCATGTCGCCTCCGAGGTCGTTGAACGGTGCCGACGATACGTCCGCGGGAGCGGCGTACGGAAGCGTGGGTTCACACAGAGTCCGACAGCTGACCCTGGTGGATCATCCAGGGTGGCGGGTGCGCAGGGCGATCCAAAAGTCGACCCGGTCGTCCATCGAACCGAGGTCGCGCCCCGTGAGCTCCTCGATGCGGGCCAGGCGCAGCCGGAGCGTGTTCACATGCAGGTGCAGCCGGTCGGCGGTCGCCTGATAGCGGCCACCCGAGCCGAGAAACGAGTCGAGCGTCTCCACCAGATCGGTGTGCCGGCGTGCGTCGTGCTGCGCGAGCGGGCGGATCAGCGTGTCCTGGAACACCCGCAGCACGTGCTCCTCCTGCAGCGCGAGCAACAGCTCGTGGGACGCCAGCGCATCGTGCGTGGCGTAGCCGCCGGTGCGACGCCGGCCGGCAAATCGGCATGCGTGCCGCGCCTCCGTCAGGCTCACGGCCAGCCCGTGGGCATCGGGGGTGACGCCGCCGACGCCGACGTGAGCGGCGCCCCCGAGCGCGGCATGGATGGCCGCGCCCACCGACGCGGCGTCGTCCCCGGCCGGGACCTCCAGGATCCCGAGCAGCTCCGCTCCCTTCAAGGCGAAGACGCCGCGACGGTTCTCGGCATCGAGGTGGCCCTGCGCGGACTCCACCGGCGCCTCGCCGGCGGGCGAGAAGCAGCAGACGGCGACCAGTGGTCGCGTACGGTCGATCCCGTACGCGCTCAGCCGCGCGACGACGGCGGCGTGCTGGGGCTCACCGGCCGCGACGAGATCGAAGAGCTCGCCGGCGAATCGCCGCTCGGCTTCCGCAACCGCCCGCTCCCGCTGCAGCTCGATCGCAAGGAAGGCGACGGCCTGGTCGATCGCGGCGCGCTCCGCCACCGTCCGGTCGGCGTCGCGCCGCTCGACCGCGAGCACCGAGTCGTGCGCTGCGGTGGGGATCGGGAAGACCGTGAACGCCCCATGCTCCACCGGTGCGCCACCCTCGCCCATGGTCAAGGACTCCGCCAGCCCGTCGGGGAGGCTCAGGGCGCGGCTGGAGGCGACCACCTCGCCGCTGCGGCGCACCATCGCGGCACGCCGGCCGATCAGGCGGCTGAGCAGGCGGACGATCCCATCGACCCCACGCCCCGCCTGCAGCGCCCGGACGAATCGGCTGCTGCGGTCGAGCGACTCGATCAACGGCCCTTCCCGCAGTCGTTGCTGCACCTCCACGAACTCCTCGGCGATCTCGATGAACGACACATCGTCGGGCACATGGAAGAGCGTCAGCCCCCAGGCCCGGCAGGCGTCGACCAGCTCCGCCGGAACCGCGCGGACCAGCGGGTTCGTGCCGAACCCGAGCGCCGCCGCGCCCGCGCGCCCCAGCCCGCCCGTGAAGTCACCCGGTGACGTGCCGTGCCAGAACCAGATCCCGGCCGTCAGGACCACCTCGCCGCCGCGAAGATACGGCGCCGGGTCGGGCATGTCGCTGGAGTGCACCCAGCGGATCGGGCGATCCAGGTCGCCCTCGACGAGGACGTCCAGGCGCAGGTGGGGCGCGGAGACCAGCTCGCGGACGGTGAACGACATCTCCAGGAAACACTAGAGAATGATCCACCGGCCGGTGGCCGAGGCGATGCCGACAAGCGTCCGTCAGCGGAGGTCGCGTTCCCCCGAGCCGGCAGGGCCGGGCACGTTGAGATCGAGGTAGATCCCGGCGAGACGGATCAGGAAGCACACGGCGGCGCCGAGGATCGGGAAGACGAGATTGTGCGTGCCGCTCCTGCCGGCGATCACGACGATCGCGGCGCCGATCAGGGCGGGGATGGCATAGAGCCCGGTGCGCAGGACGGCCGGGATCTCGCGCACGAGGATGTCACGCAGCATCCCTCCGCCAACACCGGTGATCGCACCCAGGATGATGGCGTCAATCGCCGGGACGCGATGGTCGAGCGCGGTGCTCGCGCCCGTGACGCAGAAGAGGGCGAGCCCTCCGGCGTCGAGAATGAGGATGGGGCGCTCGAGCCGCTCGAGCGCCCGGTGGGCGAGGAACGTGACGAGTCCCGCGCCGGCCGCGACTGCGAGGTAGCGCCAGTCGCGGAACGTTTGTGGCGGGATGCCGATCAGCAGGTCGCGCGTGATGCCGCCGGCGAGCCCGACCACGACCGCCAGCACGACGATCCCGAACGCGTCCAGCCGAGCCTGGACGCCCGCAAGTCCCCCGCTGAGGCCGAACACGAACGTCCCCGCCAGGTTGAGGACGAGAAGGAGCGTCGGGTCGAACCCGTGGAGGATCGCGGTGAGGACGAGCACGTCGCTATCGTCGCGGATCCCGCCGCCCGTTGGGCTGGGTCAGGGCGCGGCCAGCCACGCACACGCGCCGGCGAGCAGCGTCTCCACCCCCGTCTCGAGGGTCGGATGGATCACGGGCGCGAAACGCGGGTTGTGGTTGGTGGGCAGCTCCGAGAGGCGCCCCGCCTCCTTGGCGCGGCGGTACGTGCCGGGGTCGGTGCCGCCGACCGTCCAGAACACCGACGGCGCATGCCACTCGCTGCCGAACGATCCAAAGTCCTCGCTGGCCGAGATCGGCGGAATATCTACGACGCGGTCATCGCCAAAGTGCGTCCGAAACGCGGTCCGGATCCGAGTCGCGGCGTCGGGATCGTTGCGAACGAGTTGATAGCGGTCGAGCGTGGTGATCTCCGGCGGCTTGGGCGCGCCGGACGCCTGTGACTCGGCCTCGACGATCCGCGTGATCGCGTCGAGCACACGCGTGCGCACGCCCTCGTCGAACGTGCGCACGTTCAGCTTGATGACCGCCTCGTCGGGGATCACGTTCTCCTTGGTGCCAGCCTGCAGAGCCCCGATGGTGACGACCGCGGACTGCGCGGGTGCCACCTCGCGGGAGACGATCGTCTGCAGCCGAAGAACGGTCGCCGCCGCCATGACGACAGGGTCGACGCTCGCCTCCGGCATCGAGCCGTGCGCGCCGCGGCCGAACATGCGGATCTCGAAGCTGTCCGCCGCCGAGGTGATCACCCCCGAGCGGGTCCCGATGCTGCCGGCCGGGGCCGGCATCACGTGCTGGCCGAGCACCACGTCGGGCTTCGGGAACCGGTCGAAGAGGCCGTCGTCGATCATGGCCTGGGCCCCCTGGGCGGTCTCCTCCGCCGGCTGAAAGACCGCCATCAGCGTCCCCTGCCAGTGCTGCCGCCCCGCCGCCAGCCGGGCTGCCGCGCCCGCCAGCCAGGCCACGTGCATGTCGTGGCCGCACGCGTGCATGACGCCGTCCGCCGTGCTCGCGTAGTCGAGTCCCGTCTGCTCTTGCACGGGCAGCGCGTCCATGTCGGCGCGAAGCATGACCGTCGGGCCAACGCCGTTTTCCAGCAAACCGACGACTCCCGTCGTCCCCACGCCGGTCGTCACATCGAACCCGGCCGCCTCGAGCCGGTCGGCCGCGAGCGCCGCGGTGTGCTCTTCTTGCATCGACAGCTCGGGGTGGCGATGAACATCCTTGTAGAGGGCCTCGAGGTCGTCGAGCATCGCTCCGACGCCTGCGAAGATCGACGCGCCTTTACGGCTCATGGCTCCCCTTTCGTATGAGCGGGCCCGAGTCCACCGTGAGCACCAGCCTGTTGCCGGAGGGGTCGGTCAGCATGGGCCCTGCCGCGGTCTGCTCCGGGGCGGCGCCTGCGGCCGCCGCGCGTTCGAGCACGCCCCGTCGCTCATCGGCGCTTGGGAGGACGAGGGTCGCGTGACGCAGGGCTGCAGACCCTTCCGGCGGGGCCGGGGCGCCCCGGCTCTCCCAGGTGTTGGCGCCGATGTGATGGTGGTAGCCGCCGGCGCTGAGGAAGGCCGCCTGGCGGCCGAGCTGGGCCATCAGGCCGAGGCCGAGGGCATCGCGATAGAAGCCGATGATGCCTGCGAGCTCCGCAACCCGGAGATGCACGTGCCCCATCAGCGTCCCCGCCGGGAGGCCGTCGAACGGCTCCGACGCCGGGTCGGCGAGCTCCGCGAAGAGGCTGTCGACGTCGAGCGGTAGGGTCGTCATCCGGGCGGCGACACGCCCCTCCCACGTCTCGCGCGGGCGGTCCTGGTAGATCTCGATCCCGTGCCCGTCGAGGTCGGTGAGGTAGATCGCCTCGCTGACGAAATGGTCGGAGAGGCCGGTCAGCGACACCCGGTCGCGAGCGGCGTGCGCGAGCCAGCGGGCAAGATCGACCCGTTCCGGAACCAGCAACGCGAAGTGGTAGAGGCCCGTGTAGCCGGTCGCCGGGGGCGCACCCGGCACCTCGACGAGCTCCAGCAGCGGTGCAGCTGCCACACCGAGCGTCGCGCCCCCGTTCCGTCGTTCGAGCGTCTCGAGCCCGACCGCCGTCTCGTAGTACCCCACCGAACGATCGAGGTCCAACACCGTCAAATGCACGGCGCCCAGCGTCATTCCCGGTGAGATCACCGTCGCCGGCGCAGTGGCGCGCGCCTCGAGTTCCTCAGGGTCACGAGGAGCGGTCTCGGAGACCGAATCGCCGTCGTCACCGGACATGGTCATGGGCAGGCTCGTGATCCTCGCCGTGCACTCCAGCTTGCGGACGGGCGCGTTGCCGGCCCGCACGCGTCACCGACCTTATCGCGTTCCCGGCTCGGGCGGGCCTCGACCGCGGACGCCGCACGCGCGAACGTGCTGAAGGCCGCCGGCCTGTCGTCGACCCGGCGGGAGAACGCCGAAACCCGCCACTGGGACGGGGTTCGGCTCGC